>CBDCWP010000029.1:0-6793 GCA_965223505.1 Planctomycetota bacterium | reverse complement strand
CGGTCGAACAGGAAGGCGATGATTTCGCCAATCGTCATGTCCTGCCGGTCGCCGTCGTAGTCGTCCGAGCCCTGGTCGTAGACGTTGAAGAACAGCGTGCCTGAGCAGTCGTCCTCTTCGAGGTTGACGTAGGTGGCTCGCCAAGCGGCGTCCTTCGCTACCCACTCCTGCGTCTCCCTGTGGCTGCGCGAGTAGGCGAGGCCTCGCCATGTAGCCGTTGAAGCGAATGTCGCCATCGTGATAGACGCGCACTTCCTGGTTGGCGCGGGAGGAAGGTCCCCTCCTGGAACTCGCCCGTGATGACGGAACTTGGCTTCCTGTCCTCCCGACAGTCCGAGCGCTTGGCCGCAGCCCATGAGCGTGACGGGGAGGTCGCGAGCCCTTCGAGTTGGCCCGTGTCGTCGTTGACAGTCGTAGAGGACGCCGTCCAGCTCCACCTGCCAGCCTGCCCCTGGCTCGGAGGGAGCAGCGCTCGTCCACTCGTCGGCGAAGTCGTAGACCTCCAGGTTGTCCACCTTGACATCGGTGAGCTTGACAGAGGGAACCCAAGCTCGACGCCGACCGTGTAGTTGCCACGCAGCGGAGGAGCACCCGTCCAGTCGATGCGGAGGTCACCGTCTCCGGATGCGCCGAGCGGATCGGTGAAGACCTTGATGCTCGTGTCGCCGGAGCCGTCCTGCAGGTCCTCGACACGAACACGCCAGCTCATGCCCGCGTAGAGCTTGGAGGCCGACACGCCGGAGCCGGAGTAGGTCGAGCCGAGCTGCGTCTCGGTGCCGCCGATGACCTTCCACAGCGACAGCTCGCTCGCACCGCCCATCGTTGCTGGTCAGGCGGGCCACGATGAAATTGCTGAAGTCCTTGAAGCGGACGATCAGACCGACGCTGCGGTCCCCCTTGCCCGCCGGGGTTCTTCCACTTGGCGTGTAGATCCGCCTTGTAGTCCCCGCGCCCCGGCTGCCGCGTCTCCTTCAGCCGCCAGAGAACGGCATGGTGACGGGACGCGATGCCCCCAGCCGTTGCCGTCAACGACGGGCTGGCTGGTGCAGGCGATGGGTTCCCGGTCGGGCCGAGTGAAGTTCGGCCAGGGATCGAAGGTCGGGTAGCCGTCCCCATCGAATGTGATTGGCGAAGAGCTGATTGGCATGATGGCATGTCCCCCTATGTTTGGGGCTCCCAGCCTGCCGGAGGAGGCGTCCCGTCCTCCTGAGCCCTCTGAGTCATTAGTAGTCAAAGAGCGCCCTGCAATGGGCCGATTGTTGATGAGGCACTGTAGGCTAGGATGCTGAGCGTGAGGCTTTGTATCAGCCATTTGCACCTTCCCGTACTTCAGCTGACACGCATCGCCCTCGCGTGCGCATGTTCAATGACAATTCCGCGAGCCTCTTGGCCACATTGTGCGACAGTTGAGAACGCCGTTCCGTGAGGCAGGCGGCTGCCTATTGTGCTGCAATAACTCTGGCACTAGCCTCCCACTTTGTTCGGACATTAGCGGCTAAAGTCAGTTTGGATCACGAGCCTCCGAAAAGAAAAAAAAAATGTGGCTCGACGCTGTATCTTTCGCGACGGACGAATGCACACTCACCGAAGGTGCTTGGGGAGGGCCAGTAATCTAGTCGAGCGTGATGCTCGTGCGTTGGTACGTCGTATCGCCGGAGCCCGAGAAGCTGTAGGTCACGTCCTCGGCGTAGTAATCGCCGTGCTCACTTGCAGCTGGATCGCGCCCATCTGGCCGTAGACCATCCCCGTCCAATAGGATCTCAACGAGGTGGATGTCGTCGCCCGCCGTGATGCCGTGGCTGTCGCCCCAGGTCGAAGGTGTTCGTCGTCGCGTTGCTGATCTGGCCGTAGGTGTAGAGGCCCGAGCCGAGCCGCCGGATCAGGACGACATGTCGCCATCTGAGAATCCGTGAGACGACGAAGTCACGGTTGGAGCGCTGTACGAACCGACCGTCTTGCTCAGCGAGTCGTTCCTCGAATCCAGAACACCGGATGGAGAGCTCCTCGCTACTGTGCGATCAGAGCCTCCCGCACTGCCATCTCGCGAGCACGGAAGCCAGCCTTGCTGAAGTCGGCTCTCCGGAGCCCAAAAGCAGCGCACCTCAAGAGCCGTCGCTGTAGTTCGGAGAGGTAGTGACGTAGCAGCGCCCGCAGCCGGTCCACGCCGACGTGAACCTGTGCGATTGCCGCGAGACTCGGACGGCACGATGCTCCGAAGCTCCGTCTCCAGCTTGAGGTCACCGTAGAACGCGAGGCGTGCCATCAGATGCCCCCCGTGATGACTTGGGCATTCACGAGTTGGGTGATGATGCCGGTCCAGCTTGTTGGCCGTGCGCTCCACTGCCGCTGCACTGCTGGCCGTCGAGGTGCTCTCGACCTGCGTGGCGAACTTATCCACGCTGCTTGAGTTCGTTGTCGATGGACTGTGGAGAGGGTCGTAGAAGCCCTGGGACGCACGCGTCGATGCCCGTTGCTGATCTGCTCGGTCGGCGGGATGACCTTCTCGACGTTCGTTAGCGAGGGAGTTGGTGGCCTCCGCCGTTCTTCGTCCTGCGAGTCAGCGACCTCGCCCCGCGTTCTCGGCGGCATCGCTGCGTGCCCTGTCTGGAACTCCTCGGTGGCCTACCTTCTGGCCGTTGACGTCGTAGGACTTCTTTCCGGTCTTCTCGTTGACGAACTTCGATGGGCTTGCCTGGTCGCCGTTCCGAGCCTGCGACCGTGCTCGTCGCGCTCGATGCCGAACTCCTTCGAGCCATGCGGTCGCGCGGTCGGCGCTTCGATGCTCGTCCCTTGGTCTTGTACTCGAAGCCATCTGGCAGCATCGGGCCTTCCCTGGTCGTCCATGCTCGGGCTTTCTCTGGGGCGGCGGACACCCGAGCCGAACGTGGAACTGGACGCCGAAGGTCGGCACGCTGACGATTGAAGAGCTTGGGACGCCTGCCTACGGCTCCTACCACTGGTCCTCCTTCGTGACCCTTGCCGGATGCCCTGGCTGCGCGCTCCAGGTTGTCGGCCTCGTCGCCAGCCGCGTCTGCGGCGTCTCGGGCGGCCTTCGCACGTCGGGCCGACTGAACAGGGTTTCGATGTCCTGTTCGCTCACGCCCTTCGCCAGCAGAGTCCTGCCGCTCCCGTCTCGTTGAGGATCGACTGACGCTCCTGCTCGCTCCCGCGCATCGAGTAGCTCGATCTCCTCTGCGGACGGCCTCGGATCGCGTCTGCTCCTTGGTGCGGTTGAAGCGCTCTTGTTCAAGGTGCTGCTTTTCCAGCAGGCGGAGGAACTTCACTTCTCGTGCTGTCCTCTGCTCTTGCAGCGAGCCGCTTGCGCTCCTTCATCGCTTCGACGGACTTCTTCAGCTCCTCGGCCTCGTGCTCGTAGCCCTCGGCGATGAGGCGCTTGTAGAGGTCGAGGTGCGCGCCAAGCTCCTCCGTCTGCTTCTCGTACTCCGGAGTCAGGGAACTCCATCGCGGAGGTGAGGTCTTCGATGAGCTGGGCCTCGCGTTCGCCGCGATCTCCTCGTACTCGCGCTCTAGTTCGTTGCGCTCTTCGGCAAGCCGCTTCTGCTCCTCCTGCATACGATGGCGTTCTGTTCGTTCCAGGTCCGCCACACGCTCAAGGGACTCTTCCTTGTCCTTGAGGGCGTTGATCTGGCGACTGGAGGTCTTCGGCTTCCTTCTGTGCGGCCTTCAGCGCTGCCTTCGTCGTCTTCCTTGGCAGCCGCATGTGCGCCGCCTTGCCTTCTTCCAGGGCTGCCGAAGTTCAGGCCACCGCCGAATCCGAGGTCGCCGTAGCTCTGCGGCTTGCCCTGGGCCTGCACGATGGAGACGCATGGCCTCTTCGGCGAGTCGGTTGCTCTTCTCGACGGCCTTGGCGTGAGCCCGTTCTCCAGCTCGACGAGCGTGAGCTTGCGCTGGGCGGCTTCTGCCTTGTCGAAGTCCTGGCCCGACGAGGCGGGCCTTGTACTCCATGTTGAGGAGCTTGCACTTCTCTTGCGCAGGGCCTCCGTTGCCGCCTTCGCCTCTGGCCGATGCCGCCTCGCTTGCTCTTGCCAGCTTCCTGCGGCCTTGTTCGCTGAGCCGCTCGTACTCCGCGCCAGCTTCCTTGACCTCGCGAATGAGGAGCCCGACACCGACGCCAGCGGCAGCGATGGCGAGGCCGACCGGACCTCCTGCAGCGAAGCCCGATGCGACCGATGCAGCAGCGCCAGACCGCTGCCCCCTCGAAGGACTCTCAGCGGAGGCAGTCGCGAGGCGAGATGCCCGCCGCGGCATTCCGGCGAAGCCTGCTCCCGCGAGTCCTGCTGCCTTCGCTTCCTGCTTCACCTGCCTCCGTGAAGCTCTTGTCGAGCACTGCTTGGCCGCCTTGTCTCGCCTTGTTGAGACCAGCAGCCGCCTGCTTACCGGCCTTCTGTCCGGCCTTGCCCACGTTCGCCAGGGGCTTGGATGCCAGAGTCCTTGGTCTTCGTGACGATCTCTAAGGGTGTGTTGGCTATCTTGGCACGTTCCAGGCTCTTCGCTTGCTGGTGATTCCAGAGGCGTTCGATCAGCTCGACTGCGGTGATGACCCAGGTGTGGGACTGCTCCAGGACAAGGAGCCGCGAGCGGGCAGGAACCCGCGTTGCGTCCACCTGTACGTTTGCAGACTGCCCTCTGCACATCGGGTGTCATCTGGCAGTTCGGACAGACGGTCTGGGGGAGCTTCGCGCCACCCTTGCATACTGAGCAGTCGCGCTGCTTGCCTAAGGCAGGCCCAGCAGTCCACGCCGTAGTAGACGATGGGCGGTCCCCTCGTGGTCGGGGTGTTTCGCGCAGCGAGCGTCACAACGCGGCGGGACCGAGTCCCGAAAGATCCCCGCTACTGCGCTTCCGATTTTCCCGCGTCTTCGTCCGTGACCTTGTTGGCGTCGTTGGCGGCGGTCGGCCAAGCTCCCAGCGATCCTCGTAGTGGAGGCGGGACAGGCAGTCCTCGGTGGGGTACCCCTCGGCGTCGGCCTCGAAGGGAGGAGCGCCCGGGCCTTCCCAGCCGACGAGGGTGTAACGGAGAAGCGCGAGACGCCAGCGCAGTCCAGTTCGAGATCCTGTCGTCCCCTCCGATCACGACCGAGTCCGAGAACTTGGCGTGGTCGCTCGCGGTCATGACGCGGAAGAAGAAGGTGGTCTGCTCTTCTTCGGCTTCTCCCGGTCCTCCTTGAGGACGTACGGGATCTTCGCTGCTGGATCGACCCAGATTGGCATCGGAGCATCTCCTCTAGATCATGCAGATCTGGCAGCTCGTCGTCAGTCGTGGCGACCGTGGCGGACTTCAGCTCGTAGTCGAGACCCGCGACGAGGATGCCGCCTCGGTCAGAGCCCTGGACGTTCGCGTACTGCACGGTCGGAAGCGCCGACCGTGATCGTGTTGCCAGACGACGAGCCGAGCGTGAACGCCATGCGGCCCGTGTCGTCCGCCGACGAGGCGACCGAAGAAGTCGTGGTCAGCGACCAGGACCATCTCGGGGTCGATGTTGCCCGAGGGTTCGCGGTCGCCGATGAACGTCGAGAGGACCACCCTTAGCAGCTGTTGGCGGATTCGCGCTGCGAGTCAGTGAGCGTATTCCCCATGTCGAGGCTGAAGTTGCTGAAGCAGCCCGTCCGTCGCCATCCCGAAGTCGTGGATGCTCATGCCGACACCCGATGAACGCTCACAGGAACGTTGCGTCCTCGTAGGTCCACGCCGCTCAGAGCAGCGCGGTGTCTGTCGTGCCGCCATAGACGCCAGTGAAGTTGAAGGCCATGCGGACCGGCGAGCCGTCCGCCGAGTTGCCCGACCAGCTCACGTTTCCGCGAGCGCCGTAGAGAAGCTGGCGAACGCCGTCCACGTAGTGAGCGACTGTGACGGAGGGAGGGCACGTCGAGTCCGGGAGCCACTCGAAGCCCTGGTCTGTCGTTTCGGTTCCGCTCGTCGTGGCCGACGCGCTGGACGTTGCTCCCGTCACTGCCTCACCGGACTGCGGAGTCCCGGAGACGAGGTAGAAGGTGAGAGGCGAAGCGCTGACCTCACCGCAGACGCGACCAACTGCGCCAGACGTGCCGAAGTCGATGGTCTCGCCCGGCTCGAAGGGGCCGCCGGAGACGCTGCCGATAGTGATGGAGGAAACAGTGTTCTTCTGGAAGCCGCACGCCCGAATCGCGGTGTCCCACGAAGGTTCGGTTCCAACGTCGCCCGAGCCCATCAGGTCCACTGCGAAGCTGATCGTCCCTATCTGCCGACCGACCGTGGACGGGAGCTTGGAGAGGGAGGCGCGAGCGGGGTTCCTGGTGAAACGCGTGACGTCGATGGAGAAGTTCGGGTCGTAGACCGTCATCGTTGCGTCGGAGGCCGTGAGCGTCTCTGCGGTCCCCTCGGTGGATTCCTCCGCTAATGCGATCTGCACGTTGCGGATGTTCAGTACGTCACAGCTAGACATTGGCTATCTCACACAATCGAAGTCGGGTCCGTCAGGTTGGTCCGATACATCACGACCAGCTCCAACACGACGAACGCGTACGGGCTTGTTGCCTCGCCGCTCTCGATGTCGTTGCTCTTCAGGAGCGTGTCGATGGCGTTGCCGCCTCGGCACCGGTCCTGCATGAGCGCCTTCTCGATGTCAGCGAGGAGGTTTGATGCCGCAGCGCGAACTGCGTCATCACCTGTATGTTGTTGATCTTCAGCAGTCCGAGCACCGCCACTCGCAGCTCCTTGTGGAGCGAGTGGTTGTTCTTGCGGTCGTAGCTCTCGCCGATGTCGTCGAAGGTAGTGACGGGGAAAGCCTTGAAC
>CBDCWP010000028.1:0-16577 GCA_965223505.1 Planctomycetota bacterium | reverse complement strand
CGGACGTCGGATCCCGCCCGCACGGCGGCGCGGCAGCGGATCGCCTATCGCAACGAGCGCGGCGAGGATCTCTTCCTCGGGCTCGCGGCCTCGAGTCTGCTCGACGAGGAGGGCGACGCGCTCGGCCACGTCGTGATCTTCCAGGACGTGACGTCGGTCGTCTCGATGGAGATCGAGCTCCGCCAATCGGAGCGGCTCGCCGCGGTCGGCGAGATGGCCGCGCGGATCGCCCACGAGATCCGGAACCCGCTGGCCTCGATCTCCGGCTCGGTCCAGCTGCTGCAGGGCTGCGGGAAGGGAGGGGAACGACCGGATCCCGAGCACGGGCGGCTGATGGGCATCGTGGTGCGTGAGGTCGACCGGCTGAACGACCTTGATCGGAGACTTCCTGCTCTACTCGCGCCCGGCGCCAAGCTGCGCCTCGAGCCCGATGCGACTCGCGGAGCGTCGTCGAGGAGGTGGCGAAGATGAGCGAGCTCGCAGTCGGACCATGCCCGATCTGCGGGTCGAGCTATCGAGCTCGATTTCGAGATCGGGGTCATGGCGGATCCCGCGCTGCTCAAGGCGGTGGTCTGGAACCTCTGGAACAACGCCGTGGAGGCTCGTGGGCGAGCAGGGGACGATTCGGGGGCGCGTCGGCCCGCCTGCCGGGGGATCGTGCTCAAGAGGCGGGCCGCAACGGGGACCGTAAGGGAGATGCAGGGCCGACCTCCGCAGGATCGGCGTCCGAGGGAGCTGGCTCGTGCTCCTCGAGGTCGAGGACTCGGGACCCGGGAATCCCGAACGCGGACGTGCGGGAGATGATCTTCGAGCCCTTCTTCACGACGAAGCGGGAAGGCACGGGATTGGGGTTGGCGACGGTGCAGCGGATCGTGGAGCAACACGGGGGAGTCGATCGAGGTCGCGGAACGTGATCCGACGCCGCGGGGCGCGTCTTCCGCGTGCTGCTGGAACGTCGACGGAGAGCGACCCGATGACCGAGTCCGACCCTCGCGAATCCTCGTCGTCGACGACGAGCGCAGCATGCAGGAATTCCTCGAGATCTTCCTGCGTCGCGAAGGCTACGACGTGATCACCGCCGGCGACGTCGATACGGCGCTGGTCCATCTCGAGAGCGACGAAATCGACCTCGTCATCACGGATCATCCAGATGCCGGAAAAGACGGGGCTGGAGCTGATCCAGGCCGCACGCGAGATCTCTCCCGACACGATCGGTGATCGTCGTGACGGCCTTTGGGACCACGGATAGCGCCATCGCCGCGATGAAGGAGGGGGCCTACGACTACCTGACGAAGCCCTTCAAGGTCGACGAGCTCCGCATCGTGATGGAGAAAGCGCTCGAGAAGAAGGTCCTCTCGAGTGAGAATCGCCGACTCCGCCAGGAGATCCGGAGCCGCTCCCGCCATGCGTCAACATCATCGGCCACAGCCGCCCCGATGCAGGAAGTCTTCGATCTGATCGCACAGGTCGCGGAGACCAAGACCAACGTTCTCGTCTACGGGCGAGAGCGGTACGGGCAAGGAGCTCGTCGCCCGAGCGATCCACGAGCAGAGCGAACGCGCACGATGAGCCCTTCATCGCGATCAATTGTGGGGCGATTCCCGGAGAATCTGCTCGAGAGCGAACTCTTCGGCCATGTGAAAGGCGCCTTCACGGGCGCCGTACAGAACAAGGAAGGCCTCTTCGCAGGCGGCGGCGGGCGGGTCGCTCTTTCTCGACGAGATCGGCGAGCTCTCGGCGAGCGCTCCAGGTCAAGCTGCTTGCGTGCGCATTGCAGGAGAAGACCATCCGGCGCGTCGGTGACAACACGTCGATCGAAAGACCGACGTGCGGATCGTATCGGCGACGAATCGACGACTGGAGGAGGAGGTGGCCGCCGGTCGCTTCCGCGAGGATCGTCTATTATCGCCTCAACGTGATCCAGCTGACGTTGCCTCCCCTTCGAGAGCGGATCCGAAGACATCCCGCTGCTCGCCCAGCACTTCATCCAGAAGTTCAGCGCAAGAGCTCGGCAAGCAGGTGGACGGCATCTCGGACGAGCGCCGCCATGGACCTCCTCTGTGCCTACATGGCTTTCCGGGCAACGTGCGCGAGCTCGAGAACCTGATCGAACGAGCCGTGGCGCTCGCGCGTGGGACCGATCGATCGACTGCCGATCTGCTGCCGCCGACCGTGACGCGAGGTGCGGGCCGCATCGCGAGATCGCCCGCGCATCACCGCCGAGGGCGTGAAGCTCGAGGAGCTCGTCGACGACTACGAGCGTTCGCTGCTCGCCGAGGCCCTGCGCGTGTCCGGGGCGTGAAGAAGAAGGCGGCGCGGCTCCTGGGCATCTCCTTCCGCTCCTTCCGGTACCGACTCGAGAAGCTGGGGATCGAGGACGCGAAGCGGGAGGATTGATCGTGGGCTTCCGCCACGGCGTCCATGCCGAAGTGCTCCTCTCGCTCGCGCTGCTGATGGTGGCCGCCACCGGGCTGCTGACGGTCACCTTCCTGAAGACGAGCCAGGCCCGCATCGACGGGCTCCACGAGCTGCTGGCCCGCGGCTTCTTCGAGTCGACGCGGACCGCCCGCTTCGAGATCCAGCCGATCGAGGGCGGGCTCTGGTGGCGGCTCGACGAATCCGGCGAGGCCCGTGGGCTGGCCGGAGTGCCGACGCCACCCGATGCCGCCACCCTGGCGCTCGCCCGGGAGGCGCTCGAGCGGCGCGGCCCCCTCGTGCGATCCGGCGCGCCCTGGGCCCCGCTTCGATTTGCCGCTCCCCAGGCCAGGGGGCAGGGCGCGATCGCCGGGCGGATCGACGCCCCGCTCTCGGGAGTCGTGCTCGCGGGGATCGTGCTCTTCGACGTCGTGATCTTCGGTCTCTTCGGCTACCGCCTGCTGCGCGGACGGGTCGTGGGCCCGTTGCGGCGGCTGGCGATGGCGGTCCGGGAGATCGGCGAAGGGGACCTCGAGGCCCGCGCCCCGGTCGAGGGCGTGGGCGAAATCGCGGCTCTGGGACAGGCCTTCAACGAGATGCAGGAGTCGCTCGCGCAGCGCACCCGGGCGCTGGAGAAGGCCGTCGAGGAGCTTCGTCGCACCAACGCGAGCCTCGTCCAGGCACGCGAGGGGCTCGATCGGGCCGAGCGACTCGCCATGGTCGGCAGCCTCGCAGCGGGGGTCGCCCATGAGGTCGGCAATCCGATGGGCGCGCTGCTGGCCTTCCTCGACGGCGTGGCCCGGGATCCGGGACTCGGCGAGAAGGGGCGGCATTGCGTCGATCGCGCGCGGGAGCAGGGCGAGCGGGTTCGCACCATCCTGCGGCAGCTGCTCGACTTCTCGCGCCCCCCCTCCGTCGAGCACGTGCCGATCGCGCTGGACGACGTGGCCCGGCAGGCGGTGGAGCTCGTGGTCGCGCAGCCGGCCTATCGGGACATCGACTTCGAGGTGGTGGCCGAGGAGATGGCGGCGCCCCGGGCGCTCGGCGACGCGGGTCTGGTCTCCCAGATCCTGCTCAATCTGGTCCTGAACGCCGCGGCGGCGCTCGAGGGGGCGGAGCGTCGGGCGATCCGGCTGGAGGTCGGGTCCGCAGCGTATCGCCAGCGGGCGGGGGACGAGCGCGAGCGCGCCCATGCCCGCTCGAGCCGCGACGCCGTGGCCTGCTGGGTGGAGGACTCCGGTCCGGGCGTCTCGGAAGGGCTTCGCGAGCGGGTCTTCGACCCCTTCTTCACGACGAAGGCCCCCGGAGAGGGAACGGGCCTCGGGCTGGCCAACGCGAGGCGGCTCGCGGAGGAGATGCAGGGGCGCATCGAGCTCGATCGCGAGCCCTCGGATCTCGGCGGGGCCCGGTTCCGCTTCGTGCTGCCCGCCGCCTCCGACGAGGCGGGCGCTGCGCCGCCGGACGTGCGCACCCGGTCGGGCGACCCCGCCTGAGCTCGCCTTCGCGCGGGGGCCGGTGGACGCCTCAGGCGTCGTCCCGGATTCCGTACTCCTTGATCTTGTAGAGCAGGGCGCGGTGGCTGATCTCGAGCAGCCGCGCGGCGTGGGTCCGGTTGCCGTCGGTCGCGGCCAGGGCCCGTCGGATCAGCCCGGCCTCGAAGACCTTGCGTCCGCGCTTCAACGAGAAGTCCGCGTCCTCCCGTGCGCCCTCGGGCGCAGGCGCCGACATCGTCGGAAGATGGGAGGGCTCGATCACGTCTCCGTCGGTCAGGATCACCGCGCGCTCGATCAGGTTCTCGAGCTCCCGCACGTTCCCGGGCCAGGGGTAGGAGACGAGGCGTTCGAGGGCCTCGTCCGAGACCCGACGCACGTTCTTGCCGAGGGCCTCGCGGAAGCGACCGAGGAAGTGGTCGACGAGCAGGGGAATGTCCTCGGCCCGATCGCGCAGCGGGGGGACCTCGAGACGCACGACGTTGAGGCGGTAGAAGAGGTCCTCGCGAAAGCGCCCCGCCGCGATCTCCTGCTCGAGGTCCCGGGCGGTGGCGGCGATGATGCGGACGTCGACCTTCTGGGACTTCGACTCCCCGACCGGACGGATCTCCTCCTCCTGGATCGCACGCAGCAGCTTCACCTGGAGCGCGGTCGGAATCTCCGCGATCTCGTCGAGGAAGAGGGTGCCCTGGTGGGCCTCGGCGAAGAGACCGCGGCGCGCTCGGTCCGCCCCGGTGAAGGCACCCTTGGCGTGACCGAAGAGCTCGCTCTCGAGCAGGTTCTCGGGGATCGCACCGCAGTTGACCCCTACGAAGGGCGCCTCGCGACGGGGGGACTGGGCGTGGATCGCCCGGGCGATCACCTCCTTGCCGGTCCCGCTCTCCCCCGTGACGAGGACGGTCGACTTGTAGCCCGCCGCCCGTTCGAGCAGCTCCAGGAGCTGGATCATGGGCTCCGAGGCGGCGACGATCGCCCGCTCGCCGACGCTGCGCGACATGTCGCGCTGCAGCAGGTCCTTCTGGCGGCGCAGGCTCTCGCGCTCCTGGGCCTTCAGCAGGGTGAGTCGGATCTCGGCGGGCTGGAAGGGCTTCGCGAGGTAGTCGTAGGCGCCGCGCTGGATGGCCTCGACCGCCAGGTCGTCGGTGCCGTGGGCCGACATCAGGATCACCGGCACTCCGGGAAGCTGGCGGCTCAGCTGGGGAATCAGGTCGAATCCGTCGATGCCCGGCATCCGGAGATCGCAGAGCACCGCGTCGACCGGCGTGGAGGCGACGATCTCGAGCGCCTCCGCGCCCGAGGCGGCGGTCAGTACCGTGTAGCCGTCGGCGGAGAGCACGATCTCGAGGCTCTCTCGCAGGGCTTCTTCGTCGTCGACGACCAGGATCCTCTGGAACACCGCGCTCTCCGGTTGGGGCCAAAAGGACCCGGGTGAATCGTCGAGTCCGGACGGCCCCGCTCCTCCCATCGGCCCGGGAGAGGGCAGAGATGAGCGGATTTCCCCTACCGCTGCCACCCGGGGACCACGTCCGGCCTGCGACGCCCCTGCACGCGCGTCCGATGTGATCCGCCGCACAAGGAAGCGGAGTCCGGGCGTCTCAAGTCCCTGAAACACCGGTCCGATACGCGAAGAGTCCGACCCATCCGGAATGGGGCGGGCCGCGGAGGATGATCGGTGGCCAGAAATCAGGTTCAGAGGTTTCGCGAGAACCTCATGATGAGCAAAGCGGAGCTCGCCCGGAAGGCGGGCCTCTCCACCCTGACGATCGACCGCGTGGAGGCCGGGCGGCCGTGTCGCCTGGACACCAAGCGCAAGATCCTGCTCGCCCTGGGCCTGAAGGTCTCCGACAAGGACCGCGTATTCGGATCCATGGATCGCCCCGACGTCCACGTCGTCCCGGAAGTGCCCGGGATGACCGGACAGCGGCACTAGGGAGACCTCTCCGAGGGACTGCGAACCGCGCCGCCGCAGTTCGTCGCGACACTTGTTTCGGGCGATCGTGAGCAGCCACGGGCGAAACCGGCCACGGTCGCTTCGATAGGTCGCAAGGCGGGCGAACGCGGTGAGGAAGACGTCCTGGGCCACGTCCTCGCAGCGTGGATCGGCGCCGAGAAAAGACCGTACGACGGCGAAGACGGGCGTCTCGTACCGTTCGACGACGACGCGGAAGCGCTCGTGATCTCCGTTGATCACGGCCCGCACCACCGGACTGTCTTCGTCTCGCATACCGGAATCCGCTCGAATCAACCTCTATACGACCGAGTCGACGGCCCGTTCCCGGCGAGTCGCAGAAATCACGTCGTCCCGGGAAGGGCGTGGCTAGCTTCGGCCTCGGAGGTCCTGCCATGGTGAGGGAAACGAACGGGGACCGGTTTGCGCCGACCCGCGCATTCCTGCAGGGCATCGTCTTCGGGCGCAAGCTCGCCGAACAGGGCGAGCTCCAGGGCGCCGAGCGCGTGTTCCTCAACGCCCTGGCGTCGGTCCGCGGTCGCCGCGACGGCGACGAGGTCCTCGCGCTTCGCAGCCTCATCACCGTCTACGGGCGGACCGGCCGGTACTTCGAGTCGCTGATCCTCGGGCGTCAGCTTGCTGATCTCACCCGTGTGCCCGGCGCCGAAGAGCACCTCGTGCATGCCTACGGCGGCATCTGCGGAGCGCTGAATCGGCTCTACATGGTCGAGCTGTTGGGGACCGAGCTCGACGAGATGAAAGCGCTCCTACGCCGGGTCTCGGGATCCGCACGGCATGTTCTCGAGAAGGCGTATCACGAGTCGGGCGCCGCCCACGCCATTCACGTGCGCGACGTCGATCGCGCCCGCGACCACCTCGCCGGCTTTCGGCGTGCCATGGCGACCGACGTCGAGCCGACGGAGGAGGACCGCTTCGTCGCGATGACGTGCGAAGCCGAGATCGCCCTCTTGGAAGGCGACGCGCCGCGCGCCATCGGCACGATCGAGCAGATCGGCCGGACGGACCTCCCACCCGAACGCCGGTTGCAGATCATCCCGCGTTGGATCCGAGCGGCATTGGCGACCGGCGACACGCGTTGCGCCGCCGAGCGCGCGCGCGAGGGAATGGCGCTGCTGGAAGCGATCGCGCGTGAACCGTTTCGATGTTCCGACCGTATCGAACAGGGCGCGCAGATCGCACGGTTCCTGGCCGGTGAGCTCGAGATGCGCGACGCCGCTCAGGAAGCGTACGACCTGGTCGCGGGGGCGGTTCTCACGCGCATTGCACAGCTCGACCAGGCCGTCCACAATCTGCCGGCGCTGGGTTCCGCCGACGCCGCCTACACGGACGAACTGATCTCGCATCGCAAGCGCTTCGTCGCGGAGCAGCACGCGTTGATGGTGCGCGTCGCGAAGTTCATGCGGGAGCGCGGTCATGCGCTCGACCGAGACCGTCTTGGCAAAGGAATGCCGGACGGGTTCGTTGCCGTGTGCGCATGGTGCGGGCGGGTCTGCCCGGAGCCCGACACCTGGATTCCGGTCGGCCAGTTCGTTCCGCGCAACACGGGACCGCGCATCACGCACACGATGTGTCCGACGTGCGCCGAGCGGGTGGTCTAGCCGGCGCGACCCTCGACGCCGTCGTCGATTCGCGCCGTGCCCGTTCCTAGCCTCTGTCTGCGTCCGAGAGCATCTGATACGCTCCGCGCCAATGAGCACCGATGATGTGCAGCTGTTCCCGACGTCGGACGACGTCGTCGCGAAGGTTTCGGTCGAGGCGCCGTCCACGCCGATCCCCGTACGCGTCGTGCACGGTCACCTTTCGTTCGCGCAACACCCCGTCGTCGTCGGCCACTACGAGGGAGACGTCATCGTGGGCGCCGAGGCGGACCTCGACCGCGTGTTCGACCGGCGGCTGTCCGAACAGCGCGCGGCCGGTACGTACCCCGGCGCGATCGGATCGAAGACGGTCATCCTCGGGGAGAAGCAGCATCCGGGTGTGATCGTCGCGGGTCTGGGTTCCGTCGGCCGATTGTCGTCCGGTGCGCTCATCCGCACGCTCACGGATGCCGTCGTCGCGTACGCGGAACAGAAGGCGGACGGAGTCGACGAGGGCGCGGTCGCCTCGGCGCCGCTGAGCAGCGTGATCGTCGGCAGCGGCAGCGGCGGCCTGTCGGTCAACGACGCGATCGCGGCGACGCTGCGCGCGGTCGACGCCGCGAACGAAGACCTGGCATCGCGCGGGATCCCGTCGCGCGTCGACACGCTCGACATCATCGAGCTGTTCGAGGATCGCTCCGTGGAGGCCGCGCACGCGCTGAACCGCATCTGCGAGAGCGGCCGTCTCGCGAAGCGCTTCGTCGCCGACGGCAGCGTCGCGTCCGTCTCCGGCGGCCGGCGGCGGGTCGGCTACGGCGAACGGGAGGGGTGGTGGCGTCGGCTCCAGATCCGGCAGCTGCCGGGCAGCGCGGGCACGCTGGAGTTCACGGTCTTGACCGACCGTGCGCGCGCAACGGTCTCGACGGTGGAGGTCACGGTCGACGACAAGGTCCGCAGCTCGATCGAGCGCACGACGTGGAACGAGGCGTTGGCGCGCGAGCTCTTCGAAGGGTTGCTCCCGGAAGAGCTTCGGGAGGCCGCGCCCGACGAGCGAGATCTGGTTCTCGTCGTCGACGAGCGGGCGGCTCGGTATCCGTGGGAGATGCTGCACGACGCATTGGAGAGCCGGGTTCCGCTTGCGGTCCGTGCCGGTGTGATTCGCCAGCTGGTCGTGGAGGAGTGGCGGCCCGCGTCGAGCGAGCAGATCGAGCACGCCGCGCTCGTCGTCGGCGATCCGAAGAGCAACTTTCCGCCGCTCCCGGCAGCCAAACAGGAAGCCACGGACGTTGCCGACCTGCTCGACAAGAAGAAGATCGATGTCCACTCGCTCATCGAGTCCGACGCCGCCTCGATCCGTGACGCGCTCGAGCAGCGCCGCTTCCGCATGCTGCACCTCGCCGGCCACGGCGTCTACAAGCACGGCGGGAACCCCGAGAACACGGGAATGGTGATCGGCGACGGCGAGTACCTGACGGCCGCGTTCATCGAAGGGCTCGACTACGTTCCCGAGTTCGTGTTCATCAACTGTTGTCACCTGGGCTACATCGAGGGTACGGAGCTGGAGAAGCTGGCCGCCAACATCTCCACGCAGCTCATCCGCATGGGCGTGCACGCGGTCGTGGCGGCGGGGTGGGCGGTCATCGACGACGCGGCCAAGTTGTTCGCGGACACGCTCTACGACGCCCTGTTCGCGGACGTGTCGTTCGGCCAGGCCGTCAAGAAGGCGAGGGAGACGACCCAGCACGCGCATCCGAAGCGCAACACCTGGGCCGCCTACCAGTGCTACGGCGACCCGGCGTACGTCTTGACCGCGAACATGCCCGCGTTGCCGGCGCCGGCGTCCGAGCCGCCGTTCGTTTCGGTCTCCGAAGCCCTCGCTGCGCTCGAGAACTTCAAAGCCCATGCGAAGACGTCCGACGACGACGACCCCGCTTCACGGTTGGGACGGCTCGTGAATCGGATCGACGGGCAGTGGCGCGACAGTGCGGCGCTCGAGGCGGCGCTCGGCGCGGCCTACGGGGAGCTGCGCGACTATGCATCGGCCGTCGCGCACTACGAACGCGCGCTGTTGCTCGAAGATGCGTCGTGCGACGTGCGTGCCGCGGAGCAACGGGCCAATCTACGCGTTCGTTGGGCGGACCAGCTGATCGGGGAGGACCAGTCCGAACGCGATCCTCGCGACATGATCGAGACGTCGATCAAGGAGCTCGAGACGTTGATCGAGATCTGCGGCGAGACGTCCGAACGAACGAGTCTGGTCGCGGCGTCGCACCGGCGGCGCCTCAAGGTCCTGCAAGACGCCGACGAGATCACGGACTCGCTCGGCCGCATGGTCGACGGGTATCGTCGTGCGTTCGAGCTCACGCTGCAGCGCACCGGCGTCGAGGACAACTACCCGTTGAACAACTGGCTGTCGTTCTGCGGCGCCTTGGCGGTGCGCGAAGGCACGCCCACCGAGGACCTGACCGCAGGGCTCGAGGCGGCGTGGCGTCTCGTCGAGAAGCGCGGGCGCGGCGCGACGAGCTTCTGGGAGGCCGTGGGGGCGGCCGACGCCCTGCTCGCCATTCGACTCATCGAGGGCGACGTCGCGGCGCACGAGGA
This sequence comes from Planctomycetota bacterium, assembly GCA_965223505.1. Lineage (GTDB taxonomy): Bacteria > Planctomycetota > PLA2 > PLA2 > JAEUHO01 > CBDCWP01. The sequence goes on along the minus strand of CBDCWP010000028.1, from coordinate 6,525 downwards.
CGCGATCGTCGAGGAGTACGCCGAGGCCATGAAGCGCGCGTCGTCCAAGAAGGAGCGTGGGTCGGTCGATGAGCACCTGTCGACCCTGATCTGGTTGCTCTCCGAGGGCGACGGCGACGCCGGGACGCGCGAGCTGCAGAGCAAGGCGCTCGCGAACATCAAGAGGCACCTGGCGGACTGACTAGGGGCGCTTTGGCATGGCCGGTTCGAGGCCCTCGTTGAACCCCGGGACGGGGTCGCCCCCCTTGTATTCCTGTGCCTCGTTGGAGAGATCCCGGCCGACGGGTGTGTCGCGGTCCGGTGCGGCGCACCCCGTTCCGAGCGCCGCGATCAGAAGCAGCAGCGAGCACCACCGAATCACGTTGGCATCTTACCCACAGGACGTGCCGCCGCCGCAGTTGCCGCCGCCGCGCCGATGCCCGTGGCCGGGCTTCTCCTCGTACCGTCGCGGCAGGCAGGGTTCGTCACAGGGCGGCGGCAGCTCGTAGCACGGCGGCGGGCAGGGTGGGCACGGATCGCATGGGTGGCACGGATCGCAAGGTACGCAGGTCTCAGGCGTCAGGCCGTCGATCAGCAAGTAGATCAGGTAGAACGGCGCGAGCACGATGATGCCGGCGATCATCACGACGCCTTCCAGCGCGTCGCCGGCGGATTTCGCGGGCGACGGTCGGCAGTCCGGCGGGCACGAGCTGCAACCGCAAAGCGGTGCGACCGTCAACAGGAGCGCGAGAGCGAGGACGTCGAAGCGCAGGTTCATGGCGGCTCCTTTCGCTACCAACGCCGCAGGTTCGCGGCCGTGTCGACGAGGTGCTCGAGGTCGGTGACCTGTTCGGAACGGACGAGACGCGCAGGCAACCGGCGCAGGATCGCGCTCACCTCGCGCAGGTTCGTACGCGGCGCTTGCGGGCTTCGCCGCAGGATCTCGGCAAACTGCGCCGAGGCCGCCGCGAGACGAAGGCCCGGGTCCGCCTCGTCGAACGACGCTACGATCGCGTCGCTTCGCAGCACGTACCGTTGCTCGCGCGCCTCGGAGCCTCGCTCCGGCACGCCGTCGGGATCGAAGTAGCGAACCGTGAATGTGGCCAGCGCCGCTCCTTCGCGCCGCTCGCCCGAAGCGAGCGTCACCTCGTACAGCGCCGTCACGCTGTGTCCGGAGCCGACCTCCCCGCCGTCGATCCAATCGGCGCGGAAGTCGCGGTCGGCCACATCCCGGTTCTCGTAACCCAGCAGCCGGTACGACGAGATGTGCTCGTCGTCGAACTCGACCTGCACTTTCACGTTATTCGCGATGGGCACGAGCATCCCGGTTAGCCGGCGGCCGAAGACCTCGCGGGCCTGCTGCAGCGAGTCGACGTATGCGTACTGCCCGTCGCCGTGATTGGCGATCTTCTCCATCAGCACGTCGTTGTACGTGCCCATGCCGAACCCGACGGCCGACACGCCGATGCCGCGCGCGTAGTAGTCCTTCGTCATTCGCAGGATGTCGTCGGCCTCCGTGTGTCCGACGTTGGCGACGCCGTCCGAGCACAGCAGGATCATGTCCGTCGCGGCGCCGTCCGCGAAGCCCGCGGCGATCCGGTAGCCTTCCTCGAGCCCCGCTTGAACGTTCGTGGAGCCTCGGGTCCGAAGCCGGTCGATGTAGTCGTGGATGGCGTGCCGGTGCCGGCCGCTCGTCGCGTGCATTTGGGTCCACGCGTTGTCGGCGTAGCACACGATGGCCATTCGGTCCTGCGGCCGCAGGTTGCTCGCCACGATGCGCAAGCTCTCTCGGACGAGATCGAGCTTGCCGCGATCGGCCATGGATCCGGAGCAGTCGACGACGACCGTCAAGTTGACGGGCGGTGCGGAGCGCCTGTCCACCTCGCGCCCTTGCAGCGCGAAGCGAACGAGATGGGTGTCGCGCGTGAAGGGGGAGGGGGCGCCGTCCGCGATGAGGGCGAACGTGTCGTCGCGGGGACGCGGATAGTCGTAGTCGAAGTGGTTGACGAACTCCTCGACGCGCACGGCGTCCTCGTCGGGAAGGTTGCCTTCGTCGAGGTAGTAGCGCGCGATCGTGTACGAGGCGTCGTCGACGTCCACCGCGAACGTAGATCGGTTGTCCCGCCGCGCGTCCACGAACGGATTCGTGCCGGCGTACTCGTACGTGGTGTTCGGGTACGCGCCCGGCGCGCGTGCCGCGCCGTACGACGCCGATCCGCCGCTCGAGCAGGCACTGAACAACGACAACAGGGCGATGAGTAGCGCGGGGTGCGCCAGGGCTTCGAGCACACGGAACATGGGAGCCTCCATTCAGGGCACGACCACCGTAGGGCTTCGATGTCACAGAACTGACATGTCAGTCTAGTTTTTGATCCCGGGATCGCGCTGAGGGGGCTTCAGGCCGCTACGGAGCCGCTACCGGCGGATCGCCGCGTCGAAACGGGCTTGTCGCGCGCTGCGCGTCGCGTCGTCGAACGTGAACGGGCGTCGCTGCGCGATCGCGGCGGACAGCGCGCCGGCGCGCACCTGCGGCGACGCGTGCGTGCCCGCGTGGCCGTGCCCGCGGTTCAGCGTGCCGAGCTGGGTCAGATAGCTGCGAAGCGCCGTGTGGTCGTAGTAGACGTCCCACAGGAGGAACGTGCCCTCGGCGTCCGCGGCGAACTCGAGGTTGCGGCCGTACCCCTGCTCGATCGAGGTGCGCGCCATCTCGCCCGCGGCCTCGCCGAAGAACTGCACCAGACCGGCAGCGAACTTCACGTCGTTGGCGCCTGCCGCCGCCGCGCCGGTGGATGCGAGGGTCTTGATCATGCCGCCGAATCGCTTGCCCTTTCGGATGGTCGCCTCGCCGTGCTTCTTACTGCAGTGCGCGAGCTCGTGGCACAAGACCGAGGCGAGCTCCGCCTCGGAGCGACATGCCTGCACCGCGCCCCGCGTCACGAGAACGAAACCGCCGGGACCGCTCACGCCGTTGATCTCGTCGCTGTCCAGCACCTCGAAGTGATAGCCGCCGTGATTAGCAGGCAGGCGCGAATTCGTGCGAACGATCGCCTCGCCGACCATGCGCACGTACCGGCGCCGAGCGGCGTCCTTGTCCACGCCGTACTTCGCAATGGCCTGCGCCGCGACGGCGCGACCCAGGTAGTACTCCTGGCCCGGCGTGAAGCGCTCGTTGAGCTGTTGGGCCATTTGCGCCGCGCCACTGAGCGCCGCGCCCGCGGCCTCCCCCGCGCGCCGGCTTCCGCCGAGGCGCTTGACGACTTCGCCGCCGATCTTGCCGGCGAGCCCGCTGCCGCGCCGCGAGCCGCCGCTGCTTGCGCCGCCCTTGCCGGCAGGGACGCGAGCAGGCCTGGCGTAGTCGAGACCGCGCCGCCCCAGCGATCCTTCGAGGATGAACTCGATGGCCTCGGCCGGGTCGAGCGACGCCGTCGCGTCTTCCATCGCGTCGACCGCGGCGTAGGCCTGCGCCAGCTCGGCGCGCGACGCGCGGTAGCCGCGCTCCGTGCTCGCATCCAGCTGGCGGCCGGCCGCGGTGACGTCGCGGGAGCTCGTTCCGCCGCGGCGGGGCGTCGTTCGATGGGCCGGTGCGCCGCTTCGCTTCAAAGCCGACGGCAGCACCGTCTCGAATGCGCGCAGCCATCCGGACACGTTGCCCTTGCCTTGGACGGTCGCCGTCACCTGCAGCCAGGGCAGCTGCACCCGGCGAACGACGACACTCGTCTCCTTCGGCAGGACGACGACCACGCCCGCCCGGACCGACTTGTCGTCGCGAAGCGGTGTGCCGGCGCGCTTGAAGACCGCGCGCGTCTCGCCGACCTTGGCGTCGACGGGGGCGGCGGTTGCCGTCTCGATGGGGGAGGCCGAGAGTGCGACGAGGATCGCGCACGCCCAAAGCAAGCTGCGGTGCATGGGAAAGCTCCAGGTCCGACCGAGGGGGTCAGGATAGCGGGGTCATGACCCATCATCGGCTTGACCGACGCGAATCCGATGCGTTCCCTCCTCGTCGTGGACGATGACCGCCGGAATCGGCGCCTTCGACTCGAACGACGCGCTCACCTCGAACGGCGTGATGACCTGCGCGGTCGCGCCGTCGGGGGCCAGCCGGACGAGTTTGTACTGGGGCGGCCAGATGCGCGTCGGCAGCCGCTCGAGCCTCACACGGAAGCCGGCCGAGGGGTTCTCGCCCTTGGCCCGGATCGTCACCTTGCCGTCGCGTTGCTCCGCGCGGAATGTGCCCGTCGTCAGCGTCCACGCCTCTTTCGCGTCGGTCGTCGGCGTGGTCGCTTCCAGCGTGATCGCGCGGCGCCGGTCCTTGTGAACCACGACGAGACGATGCGGCTCGCTGCGCCGGCGCGGGACGACCAGCGCGAACGACGTGTCCGCGGGAATGCCCTTTCCATCCAGCCGGTAGATCCGACGTCCGCGGCCGGACGGATCCGCGGCGTTCACCCTGGACATGCGGATCTCGATGGGGAGCGGCGCGATCTCGGTACAGACCGTCCGGTCGCCGAACGCGTTCGTGACGCACGTGTTCGGATCGAGCACGAGCGTGCCTGCGCCGCCCAGCTCCCCGCGTACCGTGATCAAGCGCGCGTTGGCCACTCCGTCCGGTAGGTACACCGTCGACAGGTCGATGCGCGGACCTTCGGCGAGGGCGACGCCGTCGGACGTCATGGTGAGAGCCGCACAACAAAGGACCGTCAGGCTGAGATACCGCATCGCGCCATGATAGCGATCGCGCGAGTCCGGAGCTCGCCAAGCCGGTTCATCGCGGGCGCGATGTACTTGCCCATCAGCTTGCGCTGCGCGTCCTTGTCGCCCTTCGCATCGAGGAAGTCCTGCTTGATGGCCTCGATGTCGCCGTCATCGCCGGCGAGGATCTCGAAGACGCCCTCGACCAGCTCGTTCGTCAGCCGCCGTACGCCGGCTTCTTCCTCGGCCGACAACCCGAGCTCCGCGGCGACCTCCGCGAACGGCATGACCTTCTTCTGCTTGGGTTCCTCCGTCGCGTTGCCTCCGACGGAGGCGAGCAGACTGTCCTCTTCCTTCAGCTCCGCCCACGTCTCCTTCAACGTGTCCTTCATCACGGAGCGCATGCGTTTCTTCGAGCTGCGCGATCAACGCGTCCTCGCCGCCGTCCCTCATCGGGCCGGCCGCGTCGGTCGCGGCATCACCCGAACCCTGAAGAGCCGGGCGGCGGGATCGAAGCCCCCGCAGCGCTTCCTCGATGCCGTCGAGACGCGCTTCGACGTCCCGCGTGCTTCCGGCATCCGTGGCCGACGCAACCCTTGATGCGGGCATCAGCATGCCGCCGATGAAGCCGCCCCCGGCGCCGGCAATGAGACCTACGACAATTGCAATCAGCGTCCTGTCCATCTCGATCTCCCGAGCGGCCTTTGGGGGCCCGCTACGTTGTAATCCGTAATCCAGGCACGGGCGCCGGAGGGATGCGGGGCGCGAAAGGGCCATCGCTGGACCCGCGCGCGCCGCCGTTCGACGCCGGACGTGCCCGAGGCGTCGGGAAGGCCCATGCGGTTTGGTCCGTCCACAGGGGTGGGCCGGCTACAAGGGACATCGGCAGACAGTCAGCGCGGAGAGACCCCAGCAACGTGCCGAGCCGTCAATCCTCCATTTCCAGGGCTTTACGGGCCATTCGCACCGGTGGGGCGCTCGTGGCCCGCTCGAACTCGGCCAGACGAGGCCCGCGGCGCCGTGCGAAGCTGTGCGATCGTGAGGGATTTCGCTCTACTGGAGCCTCGGCCCCGACCGAAAGGGCCTGTGGGGACGGTGCAGGCGGCGCGGCCGCCGGCGGAAAGGGAACCCATCTCGTGAACCGCCACGCACTGCCCATCGTCGCACTCTTGATCGCCGGCCTGGTCACGGCCTGCGGCGGCGGCGGCTCGGCGCCCAGCGGTCAGCAGACGGTTCCGCTCAGCATCACGACGACGAGCATGCCGGACGGCACGACGACGGCGGCCTACACCCCGACCCAGATTCAGACCGTCGGTGAGCAGGGCGCGGTCACGTTCACCGTCGTCGTCGGAAGCGAGCCGCCCGGACTCAGTCTCAGTACCGGCGGGCTGCTGTCGGGCACACCGACCGCGAACGGCGCGTACCCGTTCACCGTCGAGGCGAACGACGGCACGATGACGGCGACGCAGGACTACACGGTCACGATCGCCGACTTGAGCCTGGAGGCCGTCTCCGGCCTCACGGCAGGCGACGCCTGGACGGAACGCGACGTGTCGTTGGACGCAGTCGGCGAGTCGGGACCGGTCACATTCTCCGTCGTTCTCAACGGCAGCGGCGGTTCGTTCACGAGCGTGAACGCCGCGCAAGGCACCGCCGTCTGGACGCCGGGCACCAACGCGGGGAACGACCTGCTGCGCGCGACGGACGACACGAGCGGTGAGTCCGCCGATCTGTTGTTCGCCGTGCTCGACGATCCCACGGTCAACTACGCACCGGGCTTCGGAACGAACGACGTGTGGTGGGTCTCGCTCGACGTCAAGCGCGGACTGCACGGGTATCAGAGCGACTGGCACAACG
>CBDCWP010000027.1:0-30288 GCA_965223505.1 Planctomycetota bacterium | reverse complement strand
ACGATGAACTACAGAGTCGCGTCCGCGACGTCGGAGAGCGAACGAGGACACGCATCACGTTGATCGCCCCGGACGGCGAGGTCGTGGCCGACTCGTCCAAGGATCCCTACGGGATGGACAACCATGCCGACCGCCCCGAGGTCGTCGAGAGCCGGACGGCAACGTTCGGTTCGGCGACGCGCTATAGCGACACGCTCGGAATGCACATGGTCTACATGGCGCGCGCCGCTCCGAGCGAGGACGGGTTCCGTGGCTACGTGCGCGGCGCGATTCCGCTCGTTCATCTCGAGGATCGGTTGAGCAGCCTGCGCCGCACCGTGCTCGGGGCGACGGCACTTGCCGTGCTGCTTGGGCTCATCGGCGCGCTGATCTCGGCCCGCATGCTGTCCGGCCCGCTGCAGTCGATGAGAGAGACGGCCACGGCGATCGCCGCCGGAGACCTGGAGCGTCGGGTCCAGATCCACACTGCCGACGAGGTCGGGGATCTCGGGCACGCCTTCAACGAGATGGCTACCAATCTGCAGCGGGAAATTGACACGGCGCGGCGCGAGCAGCGTGAGATGAGCGCGATCCTGGGTGGGATGGTGGAGGGCGTGCTGGCCGTCGACACGGACGAGCGCATCGCGCTCGTGAACGACGCGGCGTGCGTGATTCTCGGGCTCGATGCCGAGGACGTACGCGGCCGACCGCTATGGAAGGCACTGCGCTTGCCACAGGTCCCGGACACGCTTCGCCGCGCGGTGCGCGAAGGCCAGGTTCAGTCGTCGGTAATCTCCCTCCGCGCGGACGGCCGGGAGCGCACCGTGCGTCTGCACGTGTCCCCCTTGTCGAGCCATGCCGGGGAGGCGCGCGGCGCGGTGCTCGTGCTCGACGACGTGACGGAACGACGCCGGCTCGAGGAGATCCGCCGCGACTTCGTCGCCAACGCGTCGCATGAGCTCAAGACCCCGGTGGCTTCGATTCGCGGAATGGCCGAAACCGTGCTGGGCGACCCCGCCATGGACGAGGAGGTCCGGCGCGGGTTCCTGAGCCGCATGTTGAGCCAGAGCCACCGGCTCGGGGATCTCATCGACGAGATGCTGGCCCTGTCCCGCCTCGAGTCGGAAACGGAGGGGATGACGGGGCAATCGGTCGATCTTCGCGAGCCGGTGCGAACGGCGCTCGAGGACTTCGCCATGCGGGCGCGCGAAAAGCGTGTGAAGATCGGTTCGCAGATCGCCGAGGACCCTCTGCGGATCGACGGCCAAGTCGAGGCGTTTCGCCGCATCGCAGGCAACTTGCTCGACAACGCGATCAAGTACACGCCTCGAGGCGGCGAGGTTCACGTTCGACTCGGACGAGACGACGATCACATCCTGCTCGAGGTCGAGGACACCGGAGCCGGCATCCCGCCTGACAAGCAGGACCGGGTCTTCGAGCGCTTCTACCGCGTGGACGAGAGCAGAGCGCGCTCGAGCGGGAACGACGGCGGCACCGGCCTCGGCCTCGCGATCGTCAAACACCTCGTTCAGATGCTGAAAGGCAATGTCGAGATCGAGAGCCGGCCGGGGCGAGGCAGCACGTTCCGCGTGCGCTTCCCTTGCGCCTGAACAGACTGTCTTCACGTCAAGTACACGAACGCCACATCATCCGCTTACGGGCACACGGGTATCATCTCCACCCTTCGAGCGGACGCAAATCGACGATGCCGATTCACCTTCACCGTGATCTCGAACGCCTCGCACGCGAGGTGCTCTCCGTCGGCGCCCTCGTCGAGGAGGCAGCCAACCACGCCATCGAAGCGCTGATCCACCGGCGGCCGGAGCTGGCGGAACAAGTGCTGGAGGGCGACGAACACATCGACGATCGCGAAGTCGAGGTCGAAGTCGACTGCCTCAAGATGCTTGCGCTTCACCAGCCGGTGGCAGCGGACCTGCGCTACATCGTCGCCGTGCTGAAGGTGAACAACGACCTCGAGCGCATGGGCGACCTGGCCGTCAACGTCGCCGAGCGGGCGCTGTACCTCGCCACCCACGATCCGCTGCCGATCTCCCTCGACTTCGGCACGATGGGCGATCTCGTTCGGCGCATGGTGCGTGACTGCCTGGACGCACTGGTGCGCCGCGACGTCGACGCGGCGCGACGCGTACGCGCCGACGACGACAAGGTCGACGACATCAACCGCGAGATGTTCAACGTGCTGCACGGGCTGATGCAGAGCGACCCGTCGACCATCAGGCGCGCGGTGCACATGCTGTCGGCGTCACGCCATCTCGAACGAATCGCCGACCTTGCCACGAACATCGCGGAGGACGTGATCTTCATGGTCGACGGCGAGGTGGTCCGGCATCAGCCCGAAGAGTACGCCTAGGGCAGCTATTCGCGGGCGTCCCAGACGTAGTCGTCGAGTGTCTTGCGCTCCGCACCTACGAGCGTGACGCGCTTCGCCGGCTCACCCTTGGTCAGGAAGGTCTGGTGGGCCGAGGAGCCCTTCCGGAACACCCAAAGGCGGCCGCTGTCGTCGTACACCTCGAAGCCGCGGAGCGCGTACGCGCCTGGGCGCGCTTGTGCTTCGCGCGAGCGACGGGGGCCTTCGCACGGGGCGCGTCGGCCTTGGCGACGACGACCGGCTGGACGACTGCGACGGCACGCGCGGGTGTTCCCGAAGCGGCGGGCCTCGCGCTCGCCTTGGCCTCGACCTTCTCCGGACCGGTGTTGTAGGTGACTTGCTGCTTACAGCCCGTCAACGCGACAAACACCGCGACGAACACGATGAGTCCAGAAACGCGCATAGGTAAGATCCCTTCACGGAAGGTGCTGGTTGTGTGTCTGCTTTGGGGAGAGGACTAGCCGAACCGGCCGGTGACGTAGTCCTCCGTCTCCTTCAACTGGGGACGAATGAACAGGTCCTGGGTCGGGCCGTACTCCACCAATCGCCCCAAGTACATGAAAGCGGTGTAGTCACTGGCTCGCTGCGCCTGCTGCATGTTGTGCGTCACGATGAGGATCGTGTAACGGCCCTTGAGCTTCTCGATGAGGTCCTCGATGCGACCCGTCGCGATCGGATCGAGGGCGGAGCACGGTTCGTCGAGCAGCATCACATCGGGTTCGCCCGCGATGGCGCGCCCGATGCACAGTCGCTGCTGTTGACCGCCGCTCAGCTGCAGCGCGCTGTCGTCGAGCCGGTCCTTGACCTCGTCCCACAGCCCCGCTCCCCGCAGGCTGCGCTCCGCGACCTCGTCGAGCACGGACTTGTCACGAACGCCGTCGATCCGGAGCGAGTAGACGATGTTCTCGTAGATGCTCATCGGGAACGGGTTGGGTTTCTGGAACACCATGCCGATGCGCTTGCGCAGCTCGATCACGTCGACGCCCTTGCTGTAGATCGAGCCCCCGCTCAGGCGCATGTCGCCCTCGATTCGCACCGACGACACGAGATCGTTCATCCGGTTGACCGAACGCAACAACGTCGACTTGCCGCAACCCGACGGGCCGATCAGCGCGGTCACCGCGCCGCGCGTCACGCGCATGCTGTTGTCGAACAGCGCTTGGTTCGTTCCGTACCAGAGGTTGAAGCGTTCGATGTCGAGCAGGGACTCCTGCTCGTTCATCGCGTCATGCACGGCGGTATCGAACGCCCGTCCCTCGGAGACGGCCTCGAAGACGCCCCCCAGTCGGATCGCCGCGCTGGACACCGGTGTGCCGCGGCGCGCTTCGCGGGCGATCTGCTCCCGCGCTGCTTCGAGATCGCGCTCGGGAATCCGCAGCTCCTCCTCGGCAGGCTTCGTCGACTCTTCGATCGGCATGTCGTCCTCCGTGTCCATCAGCCCTCGACAAACGCCCGCCGCAGCCGGCCCCGAATCCAGATCGCCACGATGTTCAGAACAACGACGATGCCGATCAGCAGGAACGTCGTCGTGAAGACCAACGGCTCGGCCGCCTTCGCGTTCGGGCTCTGGAAGCCCAGGTCGTAGATGTGGAACCCGAGGTGCATGAAGCTGCGCTCCGGGTGAACGAACGGGAACTCTCCGTCCACGGGCAGGTCGGGCGCCATCTTGGCGGCGCCGACGAGCATGATCGGAGCCACCTCGCCCGCGCCGCGCGCGATGGCGAGGATCATGCCGGTCATGATGCCCGGCATGGCGCGCGGCAGGACGATGCGCCGAATCGTCTGCCACTTGCTCGCGCCGCATGCGTACGAGCCTTCGCGCATCGAGTTCGGCACGGCGGCGAGCGCCTCCTCGGTCGCGACGACGACGACCGGCAGGGTGAGCAGAGCCAAGGTCAGGGACGCCCAGAGGATGCCGCCGGTGCCGTAGGTCGGCTGCGGTAGGCGCTCCGCGAAGAAGATCTCGTCGATGCCGGCACCGATCGTGTAGCAGAAGAAGCCGAAACCGAAGACGCCGAACACGATGCTCGGGACGCCCGCGAGATTGTTCACCGCGATGCGAACGAGGCTCACGAGCGTACCTTGCTTCGCGTACTCGCGCAGATACAGCGCGCCCAGCACGCCGAACGGTACGACCATGAGCGTCATGATCATCGTCAGGACGATCGTTCCGAAGATCGCAGGCCAAACACCGCCTTCGTTGTTGGCCTCGCGCGGATCCTCACTGAGAAACTCCCACCAACGTGCCAGGTAGACGCCGACGTTGTCCCAGAACTCGGCTCGGTTCGCCGGATACGCTCGAACGACGTCCACGAGACGAATCTCGTGCTCGACGCCGCCGCCATCCGCTACGAGCAGCCGGTACTTGGCACTCTCGGCGCGCATGCGCTCGACGGTCGCGCGCAGCTCGTCGCGACGCGGTCGCAGCCGGTCCTCGACGCCCACCGCGGCCGCCTTCGCCCGCTCGTGCTCGGGCGAGCCTTCGCCGTGCTTGAGCGCCGCGCCGATCGCCGCCAAACGCGCCTGCTCGATCTCTTCGTCGAGATCCCCGATCTGTTCCTTCTCGATTTCCTGGGCCTCGGCCCATTGCCCCACGGCTTCCTCGTGGTGCTTTTCGAACAGGTCCCAGGTCGCCTCGGGCCCCTCGGCCGCGCGGTCCGAACCGACGAGAAACGCCTTGGGAATCCCGTAGAAACGTCCCCATTCCGTTCGCTCGATCGTCAACGCCCACTCGGGGAAGCTCTCGCTTCGAACCTCGAAGTCGCTGACCCAGAGAAAGTCCTCGCGGTTTTCCGGGCTTCGGTTCCCGGTGCGAATGAAGCGGCGTTCGCTTCTGCCGTCGTTGCCGTCGACGAGTGCTCGTGCCTTCGCGCGATCCGCTTCGTCGGGAATCGCGTCGAAGACGTGCGCTTCGGGCCGGTACGTCTCGGTCTTCGTCAACTCTCCGAGAATCACGCGGCCGTCCACACGCTCGACCTGCTTCAGCTCTTGCGGCCAGAACGCCATGCCGCCGCGAACCGTAACGAGCCACAGCAATCCGACGATCATCGCGATGGCCAGCACGAGCGCGCCGCCGGTGAGCCACACCATCGGCTCGCCGCGCGCGAACAAGGACGACTTGCGCTTGATCGGCCTGGGGGGCCGGGGCTGTTCGGTCTTCGCCATCGCCCCTCCTACAGGTCCGCGAACCGTTTGCGGAACCGGCGCCGGACGATTTCCGCCACCGTGTTGATCCCGAACGTCATCGCAAACAGCACCAGGCCCGAGAGGAACAGGATGCGATAGTGCGTGCTGTCCTTCACGGCTTCGGGCAGCTCGACGGCGATGTTCGCCGAGAGGGTTCGGAAGCCGTTGAAGATGTTCAAGTCGAGAATGGCCGTGTTTCCGGCCGCCATGAGCACGATCATCGTCTCGCCCACGGCCCGGCCGAGACCGATCATGAGCGCCGAGAAGATGCCGCTGGTCGCGGTCGGTACGACGATCCGCAGCGCGGTCTGCCACGGCGTGGCGCCGCATCCCAACGACCCCTCGCGAAGCTGGTTGGGTACGCTCGACAACGCGTCTTCCGCGAGGGTGTAGATGATCGGCACGATCGCGAATCCCATGACGAATCCGACGATCATCGCGTTGCGGGGCTCGTACTTGCCGACGACGCCGCCGCGGGGATCGGTGCCGCCCAGCGCTTGCCCCAGCAACCAGGCAACGAGGACGCCGCCCACCAGGACGAACGCGAATCGGGCCACGTCGATCAGGGCACACTGTGCGCGGCTCCACGACAACGACACCCGACGCAGCCAGGGGCCGGCAAAGCGTGCTACGGCGAATCCCGTCGCGCAGAGTCCGAAGGGGATGAAGAGGAACGTCCAGCCACCGGACGACGAGCCGCGTTCGCCGCTCAACCATGCCATGACGTCTCCCGCGAAGAAGGCGCCTTCGGCGGCCGGCGCGACCAGCGACGCGAACCACAGGCCGAGCGGCAGCGTCGCGGCGATGGCGAAGAAACGCGGCAGTCCGCTCAGCCGGATCGCGATGCGCGTCGGCAGGAACTGCCAGAGCCGCGCTCCGAGAACGATCGTCAACGGGACGGTGAGGAAACAGCAGAGCACCGTCACGAGGACGTCCTCGACGAAGGGCGCGAGTACGATCGCAGCCAGGAAACCGAGAACGACGCTCGGCAGGCTGGCCATCATCTCGATCACGGACTTGATCGGCGCGCGCAGCCTCGGCTCGAGGAACTCACTGGTGAAGATCGCGCCCAGCAGCGCGATGGGCGCGGCGATGAGCATCGCGTAGAGGGTGGCCTTCAGCGTGCCGAAGACGAGCTTGACCAGGCCGAGCTTGGGCTCGAAGTCGTCCGAGCCGCCTTCCGCCTCCCAGTCGTGCTCGGCGTCTACGTTGCCCTCGTACCACACCGGCGTGAAGAGCGAGCCCCAGGTCGCCTCCGGGTGGCCGGGGTCGACGTGCCAGCGTTGCATGCCGCTCCGCGTCCACGCGATCAGACCGTCCTCCTTCGGGGCCATTGCCAAGCCGAGGACAGGCTCCGCCTTGTCGGTCGCGACCGCGAGCAGCTCCTGCTTCGTCGTCACGTGGTAGAGCCGAACCGACCCGTCCTCGTAGCCGACACCCAGCATCCGGCTACGACGCGACGGCGCCATGAACGTCGTTCGGAGCGGAAACGCGTCGTGGGCTCGCAGCGTATGGCCGGCGGCCATGACAATCCCGTCGCGCGGGTACGCGCCCGACGGGCGGGTCGCGAACCACGCGCTCAGCTCGCCCTGCTCGTCGGCGACCATCAGCGTCGACTTTCCGACCAGGAACTGCACACGATCGACGACGCGGTCGCCGTTCTCACCGAACAGAAGCACGTCTTCGACGACCTCGAGGTCTCGCGCGTCGGCAAGCACCTCGTCCCTCGCATCGAAACGCAACATGAGCCCGTCGCGCCAGATCAGGAACAGCGTGTTTCCGATGCCCGACAGCTTCAGGAATGCCGGGGCGCCCCGTCCCTCCGGCGGGTCGTACTCGAGCGGCTTCTCGACCGTCTCGTACTCCATCGTATCCGTCAGGAAGTTGTGACGCTTGTCGATGCTGGAGATCGAGAGCTTGCCGTCGGCCGAGTAGAATCCGTACGCCGTCCCGCCGGGCGTCACGGAATAGTCGAGCATCTCGATCGCACCGTTCGCGATCTTCACCGGCTCGTCGATCCATACGCCGAGGAAGTCGTAGCGGAGCTGCAGCTGCGACGTCATCTGCACCATGCCGGATTCGTGCCGCGTCGAACCGCCGGGTCGCAGCGTCCGGGCCTCGTCGGAGACGGCATCGGGCTTCAAGAACTCGGTACGGAACCGAATGATGCCTTTGCGCAGCGTCCCGTCCGCGAAGCCGAACGCGCACGTCGGAACCTGGTTCTCCGGATCCCACCCCGTCGCCTCGCTGTCGTACGTCGAGAACGACCAGCTCGTCGGCTGCCCCTGCCCGAAGAGAGAGCGTCGCTGAAGTTCCGTCCCGTCCGACAGTCGGCGAACGACCAAGACGCCGTTCGAGCGCAGGGTCCAGGCCATGAGCTGGCCGTCGTCCACCCCGGTTGCGATGATCGGCGCCACCTCGTTCTCGACCGCGACGAACGGAAGCTTGCTCGCGTGGGCGTCCTCGAAGAGAGGGACGACGACCCAGAGCAGGAACGCGAAGATCAACACGACCGCGACGATCGTGCCGAGACCACCCATCGTGATGAACGCTCGGGACACGATCTCGGCAACGCGCACCCGTCTGGGCGTCGTTCGGCGACGCTCGATCCCGGTGAATGTCGTGTCAGCCATGGGGAGAAGCCGTCCGGGCACCGAAACGGATGCGTGTCATGAGTCCACTCATCGAGAAGTGGGCGCCGGCGGCCGAAGCCCCCGGCACCCGTGGGAAGACAGTCCGTAGAGGCTGCAGGCAGAATTCGAGACCGGGATCCACGGACTGCGATCGACGCCCCTCATGGCGGGCCAGGCGCGTCGACGGTGCTTCTACATGCCGGTCGGCGAACCGAGTCCGACCTTGTCGAGCTCGGCGCGTGCGATGGCGGCCGGCACCGGGAAGTACCCGTCCTTGGCCACGACCTCCTGGCCCTCGTAGCTGAAGATGAGCTTCAGGAACTCCGCGCGCAGCGGCTCGAGGCGGCTGCCGGGCTTGTAGTTGACCGTGAGCCAGAGAAAACGCGCCAGCGGGTACTTGCCGGAGTACGCATTGTCCGGGATCGCCGCCACGAACTGCCCGGGACGGGAACCCAGCGGAACGGCGCGAACGTCGGCCGTCTTGTAGCCGATGCCGCTGTAGCCGATGCCGCCGAGGTCGTTCGCGCAGCTGGTGACGACCGCAGAGCTTCCGGGCTGTTCCTTGACCGTGTCCTTGTAGTCGCCCTTGAAGAGCCCGTGCTTCTTGAAGTAGCCGTAGGTTCCCGACGCCGAGTTGCGGCCGTAGAGCGTGATCGGACGGTTGGCCCAGGCACCCGTGAGGCCGAGATCGCCCCAGGTCTTGATGTCCTTGGCGTAGCCCCCCTTGCGCGTCTTCGAGAAGATCGCGTCGACCTGCTGCATCGTCAGGCCCTTGATCGGGTTGTCCTTGTGCACGTAGACCGCGAGCATGTCGATGCTGGTACGGAGCTGCGTCGCCTTGTAGCCGAACTTGGCGACGAACTTGTCCATCTCCTTGCTCTTCATCTTGCGGCTCATCGGACCGAACGTCGCGGTGCCTTCGATGAGGGCGGGCGGCGCGGTCGAGGAGCCCTTGCCCTCGATCTCGATCGAGACGCGCGGGTAGTAGCGCTTGAACTGCTCGGCCCAGAACGTCATGAGGTTGTTCATGGTGTCCGAGCCGACGCTCTTGATGCTGCCCGAGACGCCCTCACCGGGCGTGTATCTCGGAAGTTCGGCGTCGACCTTCACGCCGTCGGCCGACACGATGCCGGCCGCCGTGAACAGGATCACCGCCGTCATCACCAGTCGTTTCTTGATCATCATGGACTCCGCCTCCGTGGATGGAATGCGCGCAGCGCCTCGGAGCGATCTCGGTCCGAACCCCGCCTCGCGCTCGAGAGTGGAGCAAGGGCGGATGAACCTCGGATATCGGCCTCATGAGACTTTGGTGAAGACGCAACTGCCTTCCACGCAGCGGCTTGGATCGGTCGGCCTCTACGGAATCTGCTCGTCGCGCCGATGGCGGCGCCGATCCGCCTGGTCCCCGCCGCGGGGTGGGGCGCCGGACCGGTCGGCGCGGGGCTCGAAGCCGTCCAATCGTCCGGCGAAAGTCCGGGGAACCGCGATCCCCAGCACTCCCGCCGCACGTTCCCACCCGTAGAATGCCCCGGTTCCCCGGAGGTTTCCCTTTGCGGCTCCCCCTGCTGTTCGGCTGCGTCTTCGCGCTCCTGCTCATCTCCCTGCCCGCGGGACCCGTGGACGCCACCGCCGAGAAGTGGCGCAAGCGCTTCAGCACGGGCAACGTCGTCGACCTCTACGCCGCCATCGAGCGCGCGCGCAAGGCGGGCGCCGAGGAAGCCGCGCTACCGCTGCTCGAGACCGGGATCGACACCAAGAATCCGCACATCGCGGTCGCGTGCGGCGACGCGTTGGTCGAGTGCGGGCGCGCGGCGCTGAAGGACAAGAAGTTCAAGAAGTTCCTCGACAAGCAGCTCAAGGCGAAGGACGGCGCGAAGCAGGCCAACCTCGCACGCGTACTCGGCGGCTGGGGCGACCCGTCGCTCGACAAGCACCTCGGATATCTCGCATCCGGACGCCGGGAGCCGGAGGTGCAGGCCGAAGCGCTCTTCATGTGCGGTTCGATCCGCCCGTCGGGTGACCCGAAGAAGGAGCTGAAGACCGTTCTCAAGTCGATCGAGGGCGCGCTCAAGAAGGGGCGCACCGAAGAGGTGAAGTGCGCGGCGTGCTCGGCCGCCGGCCGGTTGGGACTCAAGCAGTTCGGGCCGCTCATCGAGTCGATGGCGCGCCGGGACCGCGGCGACTACGCGGGGCTGTACGCCATCTGGGCGCTCTCGCGCATGGGCTGGGAAGGCGGGCTCGGCTCGTTCATCCACGTCCTCGAGTCCAACCCCAAGAAGACCACCCGCCAGGCGTGCCTGAAGGCGATCACGGAGCTGGCGTCGATGAAGGACATCGACGTCCTGCTCGGCCTCTCCCGCAGCTCCAAGAAGGACTACCGCGACGCGGCGGTGCTGGCGCTCGGCCGCCTGGCGTGGCATTCCGACCGCAAGCGCAAGCTGAAGGAAGAGCACGACCGGGCAAACAAGCCCGCCGTGACCGGCGACGAGGACGCGCCGAAGCCCGCCGAACCCGAGGGCCATGACAAAGGCTGCGGAACGCTCGAGCCGGACCTGAAGATCCCGGCCAAGGTGATCAATCGGTTCATCGCCTTGGTCGAGGACGAAGACGACTGGGAGGTGCGCGACGCGGCGCGCCAGGGCCTGCTGCGCGCCGGCGAGACGGCGAAGGAACGCGTCGCCGCGACCATGCCGGCGTTGGTCGACTTCAGCGACCGAGACACCGCGCTGACGGCGATGGAGCTCTGCGGTCTCTTCGAGTGCAAGGACGCGTTCAAGGCCGTGCTGAAGACGGCGCAGTACGACAAGGACCCGGTCCGGCGCATGTTCGCCTCGCGCGCGCTCGAGGGTGTCGACCCGGAGCGGGCCGTCGCGGAGCTGGCGCGTACGGCGAAGCCGGGCAAGAAGTCGCGCGACTACGAGCTGCACGCGGTGCGCGCGCTCGGGTACATCCGCCATCCGAAGGCGTACGAGGCGCTGCAGACCATGCTGAAGGCCGGCGCGGCCGCGGGCGAGGACGGCGGCTACAACGAAGCGATGTTGCGCGAGGTCGAGTTCGCGCTCGAGCGCCTCACGGGACATCGGTTCGGCCGCAAGCCGAAACGCTGGGCGGCGTGGCTGGAGACGGCGACGAACCCGCTCCATCCCCGGATCGAGAAGTTCGACCGGACGGAGAACCGGCGGGAGGCCGTGGAGAAGGGTTTGTTCGGGCTGACGCAGACGACCGAGAGCGCCGTCGAGGGCGGCCTGGCCTGGATGGAGATGCAGCAGCACGCGATCGGCAGCTGGGACGGCAACGAGAAGGGGTTCGGCGGCGTCGTGGGGTGCGAGCCGGCGTACACCGGTCTCGCCGTGCTCGCTTTCGTGGGCGCGGGCTACAACGGCGCGCACGGCAAGTATCGCGAGACGATTCGTCGTTCGACCGAGTTCCTCGCCGCGACGCAGTTCTACGACGGCGGCTTCCCGGTGACGGGCGGCGGCGACTCGAGCTGGATCTACGCCTACCTGATCGGGATGGCGATCTGGGGCATCACGGAGTCGTTCGCGCTCTCCGGCGACGAGGCCTTTGCGGGCCCGGCGCAGTGGGGTCTCGACTACCTGGTGCGCGTGCAGACCGCGGGCGCCGGCTGGCGCTACGGCCCGCGCTACAGCGAGTCCGACACCTCATGCACGTCTTGGGTCCTGATGACGACGAAGACGGCGGATCTCGCGGGACTGTGTCCGGCGCAACGCAGCTTCGACGGCATCGACCGCTGGTTGGAGCTGTGCTCGTTCGACATCACCGGTGAAGAGGAGATTCCCGCGGACCTCGCGACGGACTTCGACTTCGAGGTCGGATCGCGTCGCTACTTCAAGTCGTTCACGAGCTACTTCGAGCTGCACGGCGGTGACTCGAAGGGCGCGCAGAAGGTCTCGATGACGGCGGTCGGCATGGTCTGCCGGTTCTTCATGGGATGGAAACGCAGCCATCCGTATCAGATCGGATGCGCGAACTTCCTGCTCGACTTCCTGCCGCAGTGGACGGACCGCATGGAGGGACTCGAGCAGGACCAGAACGTGGCTTGGTACCACTACTACTGGTACTACGGCACGCTCGCCATGCACCAGATGGGCGGCCGCTACTGGCGTGCCTGGAACCAGAAGATCAAGCGCATGTATCCGGAGAAGCAGCGCAAGTCGCCGCCGGAGCTGGTGGGATCGTGGGATCCGGACTCGACGGTGCTCAACGGCGGGCGGCTCTTCTCGACGTGCATGTCGATCCTGACGCTCGAAACGTACTACCGCTTCTCGCCGTTGATGAAGAAGGATGTCGACGTCATCAAGGACGACGAAGGCGACGACAAGAAGAAGAAGGACGATAAGAAGAAGAAGGACGACAAGAAGGGCAAGAAGAAGTAGGTCGAGGGAGACGCGCGCGGTCTACGCAGCGCCGCGTTTCCGCTTACGGAAGTGCTTGGTCACATTGCGTCCCGGTGGCTCGTCCGCCAGCAGTGCGACCTCGACGCCGCCGCCCGGCGTGTCGAGATAACGTGCGGCAACCAACGTCGCATCGCTCGCCCAGAGCTGCTTGTTGCCCTGCACGATCGACACCCTGAACTGGGAGCCGTTGCCCAGACGCTGCGTCACGTTGGACAGCTCGACGTGATCGATGCGGATGCAGACGGCGGCTTCGCCGAGGCCCGTGACGCGCGCCGCGTACCGCGGACCGCTGAGCCCGTCGGATCGGTCGTAGACGAGTGCGTACGTTTGACGGCCGGGACGCGGCTCGTACGGCATGTGCTCCATGGGAGCCACCTCGAGCCAGGTCGGCAGGACGTCGACGCCTTCCTTGGTGATGACGGTGCCGGCGAGCCCGAGCCGCGTGCGCTGATCCATGCTCAGCGCGTGCCGGAAGCGGCACCCCAGGAACACGAGGCCGTCCTCGCCGGGCTGCACACTCATGCGCACCAGCTCCGCCTCGACGACGACCCTACAGGAAGGGAAATGCACGTCGAAGCCGTCGCGGAAGTTGTCCTGGATCGCCTGCAGGTAGCCGTTGTTCCTGCGTGCGGACGCCTGCCGAAGCTCTTGCTCGGAAAGGCTGAGGAGGACGCCGCCGTTCGACAGGTCGACGGCCGTCGCCTCGCACTCGCGCTTGACGCCGGAAACCGTGACCGGCAGCGAGACGACGTGTCGCTCGCTCTTGCGCTTTCCGGAAAGGAATGCGCGCAGCGGATCCATCCTGGGCACCTCGAAGTCCATGCTCCCCCACATCGACCAAACGGCCGCCCCGGCGTGAGGCGCCGCTGATCCGGCGGGCTGATTTCAAGACGTTGTTAGGCCGGCCGGGGCTGGCCTGGGCCGTGTGTGCACCCGAGCACGTACGCGTGCACGAGCGGGTCCGACCGGGAGCTTGGCGCACGACACCAGATGGGCGACGCGTCGGAAGCGGTCGCCCGCTACTCGTTGCCGTTGTTCGTCGCCTCGGCGGCCACCTTGCTGCGGTCGGGACCGCCGAGGCCGATGCTGGTCACCTCGTCGCGGTAGCGCGCCTCGAACGTCTCGCCGCTCTGCTCGATCTCCGGGAGGATCCGCTCGAACGCGTCGACCACGGCGGGATCGAACTGCGTTCCCGCGCAACGTCGCAGCTCCGCGATCGCGGTCGCCGAACTCCGCGCCGACTTGTAACAGCGCTCCGACACGATGGCGTCGTAGGCGTCGACGACGGAGAAGATCCGGGCCGAGATCGGGATCTCAGCCGCCGCCAGCTGGTTCGGATAGCCGGTGCCGTCGTACTTCTCGTGGTGATTGAGGATGACCTCGCTCGCGCCCGCCAGGAACGGGATGCGCTTCACGAACTCCGCACCAAATGCCGGATGCTTGCGCATCACGGTCCATTCATCATCGTCCAACGGTCCCGGCTTGGTCAGGATGGCGTCCGGCACGCGGTACTTGCCGATGTCGTGCAACATCGCACCGAGCTGAATATCGCGCATCTTCTCTTCCGGCACGTCCATCGCGCGGGCAAGCAGCGTGCAGTAGTCCCGCACACGGAACAGGTGCGCCATGGTGGAGGCGTCCTTGCCCTCCATCATCGCGGCGAACCCGATCACCGTGCCGTCGTAGGTACGGCGCAGCTCTTCTTCCTTCTCACGCAGCTTACGTTCCAGCTGCTCACGATAGTTCTGGCGGAGCTTGTAGATCTCTCTGAGCTCCATGGCGCGGCGAACGGCCTCGATGACGTCCGCTTGCTCGAACGGCTTCTGAAGGAAGTTGCAGGCGCCGAGGCGAATCGCCTCCATGGCGTATTCCCACTCTCCGTAGGCCGTCAGGATCATGAAGGGCGTAATCGACTCGACGTAGGGGTGGATCCGTTTGAGGAACTCGATGCCGTTCATGCCCGGCATGTCGATGTCGCTCACGATCGCGTCGTATTCACGCTCCTGAACGCGCTGCAAGCCCTCCATACCGTTCGCCGCGAGATCGCAGGAGTGGCCCTGTAGAGCGAGCTGTTCCGAGAGCACCTCGCGGATGCTCTCGTTGTCATCGACGACCAGAATGCGGCCCATGGGACTCCGGAGAAAGGGGCAAGGGGGTGCGGGAGCGCCGCCCTATCCTGTCGGCAGGGAACAGGGGTCGGCTGAACCTCGGACGCCCTAGATTCTGCCTTTTGGGCGGCTCGCCGCCACCTTCAGATGTGGGCTTTGTAAGCCGCTGCCGGCGCCGTTGCCGCGCGCAGCGCGCTTCCGGGCGTGGTCGCCCCTACGCCGGAGAGGTCTTCGCGGCGATCTGGGCGCGCGCCTCGGCCCGGCGGATCCAAAGCGCACGCACGGTCGCGCCGCCCATCGTGAACAGCCCGATGGAGAGCACCAGCGTGACCACGGATCCCATGGGCATGACCGCCCACTGGGCCGCCGCCATCCAGACGTAGTAGCCGCCCAGCAGGATCTCCACGACCGCTTGCAGCATGTCGCGGCCGCCCGTGTAGGTGCGCTCGCGCTTCTTGACAAGCTGTCGGTCCTCCCCCAGCACGCCGAGCTTCGGGGTCCGCACGAACTCGGTGCGCAGCCCCGACATCGCCTCCAGGACGCCGCGGGCGTTGTTCACGGCCAGCCCGACACCGATGAGCGGGAAGAAGGGCAGATACTTGAGCCGCCCCAGCCAGTCCTTGTGGCTCTCGCGCGTCGCCACGACGTAGAAGAGCACCTGGGTGACGACGACGAGGAAGAAGACGAACGAGTCGACGAACTGGGCGAGCTCGCCGCCGGAGCCGCGGCCGATGCGCACGAGCATCACCGGAAGCGTCACGACGGTCATGAAGAGGCTGGCCGGGAACGCCAGGTTGGCGCCCAGGTGAAACGTGCCCTCGAGCTTGACCTTGAGCGGCTGCTTGCTGCGCCAAAGCGTCGGCATCAGCTTGAAGAAGCACTCGGTCAGCCCCTTCGCCCAGCGGTGCTGCTGGCTCTTGAGCGCCGTGATCTGCACCGGCAGCTCGCTGGGCGCGTACGTGTGACGCAGGAAGACGCCGCGATACCCCGCGAGCTGCGTGCGGTAGGAGAGATCGGTGTCTTCGCAGATCGTGTCGTCGTGCCAGCCGCCGCCCGCTTCGATCGCCTGGCGGCGCCAGACGCCGCCCGTCCCGTTGAAGTTGAAGATGTAGCCGCCGCGCGAACGGACGACCTGCTCGAGCGTGAAGTGCCCGTCCATGAGCATGCCCATGCCCTGCGTGAGGAAGCCGTAACCGCGATTGAGATACGACCACCGCGTCTGGACGAACCCGACCTCGGGGTCGGTGAAGTGGTCGATCGTGTTGCGCAGGAAGTCCGGCTCGGGCACGAAGTCGGCGTCGAAGACCGCGAGGAAGTCGCCCTTCGCCACCGCCGTCGCTTCGCGCAACGCGCCCGCCTTGTAGCCCGTTCGGTCGGTCCGGTGCAGGTGGACGACGTCGTAGCCTTCTTGGCGCAGCGCCGCCACCTTGGCCGCCGAGATGTGCACGGTGCCGTCGGTGCTGTCGTCCAGGAGCTGGATCTCGAGCTTGTCGCGCGGCCAATCGAACGCACAGACGCTGTCGAGCAGGCGCTCGACGACGAACTGCTCGTTGAAGACCGGAAGCTGCACGGTGACGACCGGCTCTTCGTCGAAGCGCGCCTTCGGCTCCACGTCGTCCTTCGGATGCAGGTAGTAGCGCAGGATGAGGAACGAGCGATAGAACATCACCGCCGTCACCAGCCCCAAGAGGGCGTAGTAGATCGTCAGCAGAAGTGCCTGAGCGAACGGCATGGCAGTGGCCCGAATCCCTGCGTCGAACCGCTGAGCGTATGAGCGTCACGCAGGCCGGGCAAGCGACGCACCGGTGGACGGCGGCCCGTGTCGGGTAGGATCCCGCGGTGTCCACCGTCCCGACCGAGATCCGCGAACGCGTCGAGGAGCTGCGCGGCCTCATCCTCGACGCCGATCACCGCTACTACGTCCTGGACGACCCGATCCTGACCGACACGCAGTACGACGAGCTCTACCGCGAGCTGGTCCGGCTGGAGACGGCGCACCCCGATCTTCACGACCCCGGCAGTCCGACCCAGCACGTCCCGGGCGCGGTCGCCGAGGGCTTCGAGCCCTTCGAGCACCCCAGCCCGATGGTCTCGCTCAACAACGTCGTCTCGGAGGACGAGTTTCGCGACTGGGTCGTGTCCGCGGATCGCTACCTGAAGTCGGAGTCGCCCCGGCGCTACAGCGTCGAGCCGAAGATCGACGGCGTCGGCCTCGAGCTGATCTACGAGAACGGACTGCTCACGGCCGCGTCGACGCGCGGCGACGGCCGCGTGGGCGAGAACGTGACCGCAAACGCGCGCACCATTCGCGCCATCCCGCCGAAGCTGCGCGGCGACCACGTGCCGACGTGGATCGCGGTGCGCGGCGAGGCGTACATCCGCAAGGACGAGTTTCACGCGTTCAATCGCGCGGCGGAGGAGGCGGGACGGCAGACGTTCGCCAATCCGCGCAACTTCTGCGCCGGGTCGCTGCGGATGCTGGACCCGTCGATCACCGCGAGCCGGCCCATTCGCTACTTCGCGTACGCGATCGGCGGCGTGAAGGACGTTTCGTACGACAGTCAGGAGGCGCTGCTTGACGCGTTGCGCGAGATGGGGCTTCCGACCGTGCCCGAGACGCGCTTCCTCGACGGCGCCGACGCCGTGGCCGCGCGCTACGCCGAGCTCGTCGAGGCGCGCACGTCCATCACGTACGAGCTGGACGGGGTCGTCGTCAAGGTGGACGACTTCCGGCTGCAGGACCGCCTCGGCATGCGCAGTCGCTCCCCGCGCTGGGCGGTCGCTTGGAAGTTCCCGGCGCAACGCGCGACGACGACGTTGAAGCGCGTGGACTGGAGCGTCGGCCGGACCGGCATCGTGACACCGCGCGCCATCCTCGAGCCGGTGTTCGTCGCCGGTGTCACCGTGTCCCACGCGACGCTTCACAACGTCGACGAGCTGGGGCGTCTCGGCTTGCGCGAAGGGGATCGCGTCGAGATCGAGCGGGCGGGCGACGTGATTCCCAAGGTACTGCGGGCGTTGGAGGACGAGCGCACGGGCGCCGAGACCGAGATCGTCGTACCCGACCACTGCCCGGTCTGCGACACGGCGCTGGCGCGCGACGAGGAGCGCGTCGCCGTTCGCTGTCCGAACTTCGCGTGCCGCGCGCAGATCAAGGCCCGGCTGTTTCACTTCGCGAGCCGCGCCGCGCTGGACATTCGCGGGCTGGGCGAGAAGCAGATCGAACAGCTGCTCGACAACGGCCTCATCGAAGACGCGGCCGACCTCTGGTCGCTGACCGTCGATGCGTTGTCCGCGCTCGAGCGCTGGGGTCGCAAGAGCGCGGAGAACCTGCTGGCCCAGCTCGAGGCGGCCAAGTCGGTGCCGCTGGACCGGTTCCTGCTCGGGCTCGGCATCCCGGAGGTCGGCGAGCGCGGGGCACGCATCCTCGCGCGCGCCTTCGGCACACTCGATCACGTCATCGACGCGACGGAAGACGAGCTTCTCGAGCTCGACGAGGTCGGCGAAGCGATGGCCGGCTCGGTGACGAGCTGGTTCGCGGACGAGCACAATCACGCGATGCTGGAGCGTCTACGCGACGCCGGTGTCGATCCGGCGCCGGTCGCCGCGCCGGCGGGCGGCGTGTTCGAAGGCCTGATGGTGGTCCTGACGGGCAAGCTCGAGGAGCTCTCGCGAGGGGAGGCCAAGGCCCTGGTCGAGACCCTGGGGGGCCGCGCCGGCTCGTCGGTCTCCAAGAAGACCGACCTCGTCGTGGCCGGGCCCGGCGCGGGCGGCAAGCTGAAGAAGGCCGAGGAACTCGGGATCGAAGTCATCGACGAGGCCGAGTTTCTGGCCCGCGCGGGCCGATCCGGGAACACCGAGGGCTAGAGTGCGTCCTATGGGAGACCGGGCGATTGGCCGATCACGGCCAATGGGACCCGCGCACGCTCGTTATCGTTTGTCGAGGGGGGCGGAGCCCGCACCGTGCTTCCGTAGGGATCAGTTCATGCGCCGTCACTCCATGCTCGGTCTGCCGTTGCTCGCGCTCCTCGTTCTGTCGTTCGCGGGGGTGCCCGCTGCCGACGCCGGCGCTCCGGCGCTGAGCGAGAAGCACCGCGACAAGGTCCACAAGTTCTCGTTCCCGTTCTTCAAGGGCTGGAAGCCCGTGCCGCTCGAGCCGGGCGAGAAGACGACGGTGGTCAAGTACCGCGACCCGAAGAACAAGGGCCAGAACCGCGGCACGTACGACCCCGACCTGGTCGTCGTGCGCATCGTCAAGGACAAGGAGAAGGCCAAGCCCGCCGTCACGGGCGAGGGCGACGGCAACGAGCCGCCGTCGATCGACCTGTCCCGGTTCGGGTTCAAGGAGCCCGAGGACGCATGGGACGCCACCATCGGCGAAGCCGCCAGGATGGCGGCGCGCATGAGCAGCAGCGGGAAGGTCAAGCTCAAGAAGGACAAGTGCAAGAAGATCAAGTCGAAGGACAAACCGGCCATCGAAGGCAAGCTCTGGGTCGAGGACGTCCCGTATCCGTCGATGTTCGGTGAGCCGATCAAGATGCACATGGTGCTCGCCTCCTTCGAAAAGGAAGGCGTCGAGTACGGCGTCTTCATGACGTGCGGCGAGCCGCTCAAGAAGCACTACAGCAAGGCGTTCATTCGCATTGCGAAGTCGTTCAAGTACTTCGACGCGAAGGCGGAAGACGTCGAGAGCCTCGACGATCTCGACGGCGTCAACATCACGCCGCGCCGGCGAGCGGACATCGAGAAGGGCCTCGTCGAGGGCTGGGCCGTCATCGTCAGCCCGAAGCAGAACTACATCGTCATCTACAACACGAAGAACAACAAGAACCACGCGCTCGCCAAGGAGATCGCGAAGCGCATCGAGCTGATTCGCGAGCAGGTCTACGAGGTTCAGTTCCCACCGGCGAAGCCGATCACCGCGGTCTCGATCGTACGCGTGTGCGCGGATCGACAGGAGTATCACGCCTACGGCGGGCCGGGAGGATCGGCCGGGTATTGGAGCAGCGGCACCGAGGAGCTGGTCTTCTACGACGCGAGCCGCGCGAAGAAGATCGACGACGACACGGTGTCGGTCCTCTATCACGAGGCGTTCCACCAGTACATCTACTACAGCGTGGGTGACGTGGCGCCGCACTCGTGGTTCAACGAGGGGCACGGCGACTACTACGCGGGCGCGAAGTACAACGGCGGCAAGTTCGTCATCAAGCCGTTCGAATGGCGTCGCGGTGTGATTCGCACCGCCGTAGCGAAGGGCCCGCGCGAGAAGGAGATTCTGGAGGACGGAAACGGCAAGGTGATCGGCGCGAAGTTCCACGGCGAGGGCTACACGCCGCTGGAGGATCTGGTTCGCTTCACGCAGAGAGAGTACTACTCGTATCCGAGCGTGTGCTACGCGCAGGGCTGGAGCCTGATCTACTTCCTGCGGGAGATCGTGCCCAAGAAGAAGAAGTGGAACGAGAAGTGGGGCCACATCCTGCAGGTCTACTTCGACACCTTGAAGGCGGAGGTCAACAAGGAAGGCGACGGGCCCATGAACCCGTTCGACCGCCCGGAGCCGGACCTGCCGACGCCGGAGGACGGTGACGAGAAGGACGGCGACGACGACGAAAAGGACGGGGATGACGGCAACGGAGAGGACGACGGAGACGAGGACGAAGGCGAAGAAAAGCCGCCGGGCATTCCGCGTACGTTCTTCCGTGGCCGCGGCGGCGCCGAAGCGCTCAAGAAGGCCGTCGACAAGGCGTTCGAGGGCGTGGACTGGGAAGAGTTCGAGCAGGCCTGGTTGAAGAAGCCGGCTGGGTAGGTCGTTCGCTCGAAGCTCGCTACGGCCGTGCCGTCGGAGGTGACGCCTCCCACGTCCCCGGACGGCGTGGACACCGGCTCTCGCAGCGACCGATCCGCGTGGCCGGCCCGCCGAGAGCCCGTGTTTCCGGCGTTGTCGCTCCTTTTGCATTCGTTTGACGGTTTCGCGTCGGGCGCCGGGCGATACTCTCTTTCGGAGCGCTTCCCGGAGCCACCGCAATGCGAACGACCGGCTATCTCCTGTCCATCGCCGTCGCCGTAATCGCGCTGTGCGCGCCGGCCCTGGCTGACGAGGACGACGATGCCGCGCGCGTCGGACGCATGCTGCTCTCGCCGGACGAGACGACCCGCCACGAGGCCGAACAGCGCCTGCTCGAGCGCATCGAGAAGGGCGGCGACGTCGGCGTCTACGTCCGCGCGATGAGCACGGCGCTCAACGAGTGGGCCAACCGCGAAGAGCGTCTCGTCGAGGTCTGGATCGACCAGGCCGTCAACGGCACCGCCGACGAACGCGAACGCGCCGTTCGGCTGATCACCGCGCTGGGCGAGCGCGCCGTCGGCCGTCTCGTCATGGAGCTTCGGCACGCGCGCCGCCACGACGGTGCGCCGTCCTCGACGGCGGCGAACGCATCGGCCCCCGCGCCGGCGCCTGGGCTCGCCGGCACGCCCCAGTCCGCCGCGGCGGTCGAGCCCGATCCCGCGCCGCCGCTTCGGCCGGCGCCGTATGACGTCAAGGTCTTGCTCGACGACGGGATGAACCGCGTGCAGATCATGAACCTGCTGCGCAAGCAGGCCAACGCGAGCGAGGTGACGCGTGCCGGCCGCTTGTACGTCGTCACCGCGACCGACGAAGGCCACGCGCGCCTCAAGAGTCACATCGAGAGGATCAAGGTCCGGGCGCCCGCCAACGACGAGCCGGCCAAGCCCGAGCGCGACGCAAACGAGCCGGAAGCGGATGCCGAGGAATCGAAGGACGCCGGCGGCAAGGACGGCAAGAAGGAAGGCGAGAAGACGGTCGGTGGTCAGCTCGCTGTTGCCGGGCCGGCCTGGCAGTTCACCTCCGTCGTCGTCCGCGTTCCGCGCCGAGAGGGGCTGGGCATCTACGACATGCGCCGCGTCGGGACGGACTTCGCGAAGTTCGGACCGCTGTTCGCCCCGAAAGAGCAGGTGCGCGGAACCCTCGTGAAGACGGGGAGCCAAAACGACGCCGAGGTGTGGGAGCGTTTCCTGCGCACGCTGCCCGATGCCGAGGCCGTCGTCGCACCGACGGCGCGCGTCGTCGAGAACGCGACCGGGGAGTCCTTCCTCGGGAAGACGCTGGCATACCGGCGCGACGTGCAGCCGGCCAAAGGCGGCGCGTGGATGGTCGAACAGGGTGAGCTTCGCACGGGCTTGACGCTGTCGTTCTTCGCTACGCCGGTCCGGAGAGGCCTCACGATCGAGATGACCGCGAAGAACGCCGACGTCGCACGACCGATCGCGACGACGACGGTTCGCCCCGACAAAGGCGCCGAGCCGGTCGTACTCGACCAGCCGGAATGGAGCGTCGCGACGACGAACGCGACATTCACCCTCGAGCCGGAAGGCGGCGGGGCGCTCGTCGTGCTCGACGGCCTGGATGACGCCGAGGACGAGATCGTGCTCGTCGTGCTGCGCGTGACGCGCGCCGCCGCGCAGGCCATGCAGCGCATCAACGCGAACGACGCGGCGTCGGAAGCGAGCAGCCGCGACGGATAGCGGCGGTTGCCGACGTTTGGAAGCTACTGGGGCTCTTCGGGCGCGGGTCGCACGAGCCGGAACGTGACGTTCTTCGCGCCGGCCGCGATGTCCTGCTTGCGAACGCTCGCGTGGTTCCAGTTCTGCGCCGCTGATACGTATCCGGCCGCGAACCACACCACGACCTCGTGCGAGCCGGGCGGCAACCCCGTGAGCGTGAACGACCCGTCCGCCGTGGTCTCCGCGGAGATCAGGCTCTTCACCCGACCGGGATCGTCGGGCCGGCCCTCCTCCGGCTTGCGCTCGCGCGCGTAGACGAAGACGCCCGCCACGCCGCGGCCGGTCGCGTCGTCGAGGACGCGGCCGGAAACCGACAACGCGCCCTGCAGCGTCACCTTCAGCGGCGGCGGGTCGCCCTCGGCGCCGATCGTCAGGTCCTTGCGGAACCAGTGGACGTACCCGTCGTGCTCGACCTTCACGAGCGTGAGTCCCGGCTCGACCCGGTCGATGACGAACGCGCCGTTGTCGTCCGTGCGCAACACGCGCGTCCCGAGGTACTGATCGGCGCGAAACGAATCGCGAATGCGCTGCGCTTGATCCGCCTCGACGTGCCCCCAGCGCACCCGGGCGCCGGCGATCGCGACGCGGCGCTCGTCCTCGACCGTACCGCGCAGCGAGACGCCGGGCAGCAGCTGCAGCTCGACTTGCACGTCCTGTCCCGGCGAGAACCGCCGCGGCGCCGACGTCGTACGGACGTACTCGTCGTGATCGGCGATCACGAAGACCTCGACGCGCGGCGGTACCCCGTGGATGGTGAAGGTCCCGACGCGGTTCGAGACGGCGTTGAGGTCACGCACCCGGTTGTCGACGCGCCGGCCGCTGCCCGCCTCGATCACGACTCGCGCACCCGCGACCGGCAGCCCGTCGGGGGACATGATGACGCCGCGCACGGTGGCGCCGCGCTCCAGAGTGACGTCCAGCAGGTGCTCGTGCGTGCTCTCCTCGATCGTCACACGCGTTTGCTCCGCGTCGAGCGGCGGTGCGTATCCAGGCGCCGTCACGCGCAGCTCGAACTCGCCGGGCCACAACCCGTCCACGACGTACGCGCCGCGCTCGTCCGACAGCGCGGTCACCTCGCCGCGCATGCGGTTGCGGCGATCGACGAAGGCCAACGTCACGTACGCCAGCGGGCCGCCGCCACGCTCGGTGACCGTCCCGCGGATGACCGCGCCCCGCGAGAGCTGCCAGTCGAAGACGAGCGTCTCGCCGGCCACGACCTTCATGCCGTTGACCGCTCCGAGGTTGGTCTCCTCGCGAATCTGATAGCCCTCGGCCTTGGCTGCGATGAGGATCACCGCGCCGGGGTTGACATTGGGGAACACGTAGTTGCCGGACGCGTCCGTGTGCGTCGACACGGGCGACAGCGACGAGAAGGTCCCGGCGACGATCGTCACCTCGGCGTTCTCGATGCCCGCGCCGGTTTCGGCGTCGGTCACGCGACCTTCGACCCGACCGCTGACGGCGAGCTCGATGTCCTTCTTGTCGACGCCGTCGGCGACGACGGTGAATTGTCCGCTCGGGGCGAACCCGTCGGCCCACGCCTCGAGGAAGTAACGCACGCCAGGAATGAGCGTGTCGAGCCGGTAGCGGCCGTCGGGCGCGGTCGTGACGTCCACGCGGTCGATCCGCTGCGCACGCTCGCCCGGGATGGCGACGGCGATGACGCGCGCGCCGCCGATGCCGCGGCCCTCCTCGTCGTGCACCTTGCCGTAGTAGCCCGCGCCGGGATCGAGAATGATGTGCGGGGTCGTGCTGAGCTCGTCGAGCGTGACGATCACGCCGGAGCGAAACGCCGTCGCGTACCCCGGCGCAGCAACGCGCAGCAGGTAGCGTCCGGGCGAGAGGTCCTTGACCGCGAACGTGCCGTCCCCTTGCACCTCCGCGCTCGCGATGCTGTCGAAGGCGCCTTGCAGCTCGAACAGGCCGCCGCGCAGGTCGAACGAGTCGGGCCGGCTCTGGTCGCGGAACACGCTCACCTTCGCGCCGACGGGCACGCGGCCCTTGTCGTCGTGCACCTTGCCGAGCAAGGTCGTGGGCGAGCCGAGGAAGATCGTACCGAGGTCGGTGGTCCGGTTCGCGCGTACGCAGATGCTCTCGACGTGCCTGCGGCGAAACGGCTTGTGATCGATCACGAGCTCGTAGCCGAAGTTGGCCTGCAGGTCGTGCTTCTCGAACAGGCCCGTCTCGTCGGTGACGAGCGAGAGCACGACGGCGCGGCCCTCGGCGTCGATTCCCAGGAGCTTGAGGTTCACGCCGACGAGCGGGCGGGCATCACCATCCGGCAGCTGCTGCTTCACGAACCCGGAGAGGATGCCGACGCCCTGCGGCTTGACGTCGATGCCGGGGATGCCGCGCAGGGTGGCGCGCTTGCGCAGCTCTTCGAGACGCCGGTCCTCGAATTCCATCCAACCCGGATCACTCTGACTGTCGTCGTCGTAGCTGTGGGGCGCGATACCCAGCGGATCAGCGATGCCGCTGAACGAGAGGAAGAGCAGTACGGCAAGCGCCGCGCCGATCGCGAGTGTGAGCCGCCCCTTGCCCATCAGGGAAGGCTACCCCGGTTTCGGGAAGGTGTTGTCAGAACGACTTGGCTGTGACGTGGATGGAGCTCGTTCTCGTGGCGTGCCGCTCTAGCGTCCGCCGC
The DNA here is from genome assembly GCA_965223505.1 of Planctomycetota bacterium. GTDB lineage: Bacteria > Planctomycetota > PLA2 > PLA2 > JAEUHO01 > CBDCWP01. Next base: position 5,350 of record CBDCWP010000027.1, on the reverse strand, counting down.
GACCGCGCCCGCCACCCATCTCGCGCGGCTCCGACTTCTGCAGCGCGAACTCGATGTCGCCCGCGTTGGGAACCGAGATCGCGCCGCGAACGGCGTTGTCGGACCGGTCACGCCACCAGCCCTGGTGGCCGCTGGCGAACCAGACGACGACGTAGTACGTCCCGGGCGGCACGTTCTCGACCTTGAAGCGGCCGTCCTCGCCGGTGCTCGACCACATCGTCGGCTCGACGTCTTCGCCGACGTCGCCGTCATCCGCCTCTTCGGGCTGCTCCTCGCGCGGGTCGCGCGCGGTCACGCCGACCCGAGCGTCCTCGAGCGGCTTGCCGTCCGCGCCGAACACGATGCCCTGCACGACCTCGCCCTTCGACAGCGCGACCGTGTGCGTGCGCACCTCGCCGGCTGCCAGGCGCAGGTTGCGCTTGTACGACGTGACGTAGCCGTCCTTGGTGACCTTGACGAGCGTGCGACCTGGCGGGAGGTTCGTCGCCGTGAAGCGCCCCTCGTCGTCCGTGACGTAGACCTTCGGATCGAGCTCGCGGTCCGCGCGCCAACCGCTCAGGTCGCGGCGCTCCGCCGTCGCGTCGTCGATGTTGCCGAGGCGCACGCGCGCGCCGGGCAGGCCGCGGCCGCCCTCGTCGAAGACCCGGCCGTGCATGACCGCGCCGGAGAGCATCGTGAGCTCCACCTCTTCGGTCTCACCGACGGCGATCCGGAACGGCTTCGTCTGCGAGGAAACGTACTCTTCGCTCTCGCCGCGCACTTCCCAGCGGCCGGCCGGCACGCCGATCAGCCTGAACTTGCCCTCTTCGTCGGTCATGTCGCGTGGAATGCGGCTGTTCATGAACATGCGCATCGACATCGAGCCGCCGCGGCCTCGACCACGGCCGCGCCCGCGACCGCCCTCGGGGTTCGGCTCGGCCACGGCGCGCGCCGTGACGCGCACGCCCGCGACCGGCTCGCCGTCCACGTCCACCACGACGCCGGTGACGGTCCCGGAAGCGCTGAGCTCCACGTCCAGCGACTGGGTGCCGCCTGACTCGGGCACGGTGACCTTGTTCGCCTCGGACTCCGGTGGCGGCGGCGCGTAGCCGTCGGCCGCCGCGAGCACGCGGTACTCGCCGGCGCGCACACCGACGAGCTCGTACTGGCCGTCGCTGTCCGTGGTCGTGCTCGGCGTACCCGTCCAGAACGCGGCCCAGGACTCGAGCATCACGGTCGCGCCCGCGATCGGCTGCTTCGTGTCGGCCGCGATGATGCGCCCCTGCACGATGCCGCCGCGCTCCAGCTCCGCCGTGACCTCGTTCACCTCGCCGGCCTTCAGGTCGGGCCACTGGTTCTGGGTCCACATGGAGTAGTTGGCGGTCACGTAGCCGGGCGCCTTCACCTGCGCCGACGCGATCGGACCGGGAATGATGTTCTCGACCCGGAATTTCCCCTTCTTGTCGGTACGCGCGAGCGTGGTCGCCGCCTGGTTGTTCTCGCCGCGCTGCATCATGTTGCCGACGAAGATGCCGACCTGGGCGTCCGCCACCGGCTTGCCCGTCTCCTTGTCCGTGACGACGCCCTCGATGGTGCCGCCCTTGGGCATGACGAAGTTGCGCTCTTCCTCGACCTCGATCTGCCGGCCGCCCATGTCGAACAGCGGGGCGAAACCCTCGGCGATCACGCCGAAGCGGTAACGCTGGTCGCGGGCCAGCGTGTCGAGGACGTACTTGCCCTCCTCGTCGGTCGTCGTGACCTCGCGCTGCATCGCGCGCATCGAGAACCGGCGGCCCTCGTCGCGGATCGCCATCACCCGCGCGTTCGCCAGCGGCTCGCCGTCTTCGTCGGTGACCTTGCCGTACACACGCGCGCCGTCGCCGAGCACGAGCGTCATCACCGCGGCGCTGCGGTCGGTCGCGACGACGATGTCGTCCTGATGCTTGCTGGCGTAGCCGCCGCGCCGCGCCACCACGCGGTACACGCCGTCCTCGAGCGAGGACAGGGTGAAGTAGCCGTCCGGGTCCGTCTTGGCTTCCTCGAGCGGCATCTCGGGCAGAAGCGCCGCATTGGCCATGATGAACATCACGCCGTCGGTGTTCATCTCGGTGCCGCCGCTGTAGACCGAAACGGCGGAATTGGCGACCGCCTTGCCGGACTCGTCGATCACCCGACCGCGCAGCACGACGTGATCGCCCAGCATCATGTCCCCCAGGTCGTGCGTCGCGCCCTTGCGCACGGTGATGCCGCGCAGCATGACGTCGGCGAACGCCTCGCCGGAGACGCTCAGGCTGTAGCCCTTGCCGGGGATCACCTCCGGGAAGACGACGCGTCCGGCGCCGTCGCTGACGACCGGAATGGTCTCCGTGCCCTTGCGGTTGATCAGCTTGACCTCCTGGTCGGCCACGGGGTCCTTCGTGCCGATCCAAAGCAGGCGCAACGTGACGGCGCCGAGATCGCCATCGCCGTACAGACCGGCCAGCTTGACCCCGCCGCCGTCCAAGTCGTCGCGGGCGCCTTCATCGGCGTCGCCGTCCATCATGTCCGCGGCCTCACCGCCGTCGCCGTCGCCACTGCCGGCCCCGCCGGAGGTGCCGAAGAAGTCGCCCACGAAGAGGAAGACGATCGCGCCGACCGCCAAGGCAATGAGGAGGATCGGCAGCGCGCGGCCGCCCGAAGTGCGCAATGTCGACATGAGAATCTCCGAAGCGAGCGCCTGCCCGGACCAGAACAGCCCCCCGCTTGTACAAGGGGACGGGCACGGGCTCTCACGGGTTCCTGGCGCGTCCGATTCATGTCCAAAAAACTCATCTGACGCGCCGCAGGAGCAAGAAAGCGAGCACCGGCGCGCCGAGCGTCGCCGTCACCACACCCAACGGGAATCCGCTCGGAGGGTGCACCGTCCGCGAAAGCGCGTCCGCCAGGACGAGCAAGCCCGCGCCGAGCAGGGCCGAGGCGGGGATCAGCACGCGGTGGCCGGGCCCGAAGAGACGCCGGGCCAGGTGCGGCACGCCGAGGCCGACGAACCCGACGAGCCCGCACAACGCGACGGCGGCGGCCGCCAGCAGGCACCCCACGCCGCCGAGGAGCCACAAGGCCTGCCGCACGCGGACGCCCGAAAGCCAGGCGGCGTCTTCTCCGAGCGTCAGAACGTCCAGGTCGCGCGCGCGGACGAACGCGACGAGCCCGCCGACGCCGACGATCGCGCCCAACAGAGCGACGTCGAAGTACGTCTTGAAGGAGAGATCGCCGAGCAGCCAACGCACGACGAGGTGCCAGTCGTGCACGGCGGCGTGCAGCGCGCCGGTTGCGAGCGCTCGCGACGAACGCGCCGACGGCGACGCCGGCCAACAGCACGGTCGACGCCACCATGCGGCCCGAGCGACGCGCGAACGAGAACACCAATGCAGCGACGCCGAGCGCTCCGGCGAACGCGGACCCCGTCCGAACGAGCGCCGGCGGCATCGTGCCCGTTCCGGCGGCGCCCGCGAACACCGCCGCGAGCGTCACCCCCCAGCGAGCGCGCCCGGTGCGACGCCCAGCAGGTACGGCTCCCGCGAGATCGTTGCGCAGCAACGCCTGGAACAGCACGCCGGCGACGCTGAGCGCCGCGCCGACGAGGCACCCCAGCGCGACGCGCGGCATGCGATGCGAGACGATGTTCTCGACGTGCGGCGCGAGCGTCTCTCCGGTCACGAACCGCCACACATCCGACGCGCCGACGTCGGCGGGCCCGAAGCACAGTCCGACCAGCATGCAACGCAACGACGAAGACCCCGGCCGCGAGCCAGCGCATCACGGCGCCCTCGCGAGCGTGCCGGGCGGACGCGTCCCTTGCGAAGCACTCGTTCGAGACGGCGCAGGCCCTGCGAGGCACACGCGGCCCCCCGCGCAGCAGGTCGTCCGCGCGAAACGAGCCGACCTGGGCCTCGCGCGACGGCAGGCACCGCTTGCCAGCGCTTGGCGAAACGGTCGGGCATGGAAGCAGCGTCGCTCAGGATCCAGTCCGGCATGCGGGTCAGGACGAGCTCTTCGTCGAACGCACCCGACGCAGTGCGGAAGGTCGCAGGCCACGTTCACGCAGCCGCAGATGCGCAAGAGATCGTCCAGCAGCGCGCCGGGGCCGAGCACGTTGAGCGGATCCCATTGCGCCACGAGGAGCACGCGCTGTGGCGGCGTGACGACGCGGGCGCCGATCTCGGCCAGGAAGCGACGACGCGTCGGTACGCAGACGCTCCGCGGCGCCGCGGGCGGCGTCGGTCCCCACGACCCGGGCGAGCACGTCGAACGACGTCAGCAGGTGCGGGAGCGAGCGGCTCGTCTCCAGCGGCAGCATGGCGGGCAGCCGGTCGGTCATGGACGCCAGCGTGGTGCGGAAGTACGTGCGGTCCACGAGGACCAGATCGGGCTGCAGCGCGAGGATGCTCTCGACGTCCAGCGGATACACGCCGACCTTCGGAATCGAGGCAGCGCCTTCGGGGAAGTTGCAGTGCTCCGTGACGCCGACGAGGTGCCCGAGCCCGTCCAGCTCGGCCCACATCTCGGTGATGCCCGGCAGCAGGCTCACGACGCGCTTGGGGCCGCGACGGAACGCGAACGCGCGTGCCGTCGGCACTAGGTGATCTCGACTGCATCGTCGTCCGCGGACACCGCGCGGGCAAACGCGCCGTCGGGCGGGGGCGCGACGCGATCGAGACACGCGGAGCGGTCCGACGAGAGCCACCAGAGCGCGCCCGCGACGATCACGAACACGACGCCGGTCGCGAGCACCCAAACGCGCGAGCTCACGGCGCGCTCTCCCGTTGCTCGTCCACGGGAACGAGCAGGGGCACGTCGCGCTCGGGGTGGTTCAGCACGGCGACGCGCGCTGCGAAGGCGGACTCCACGTTCTCGCGGGTGAGGACCTCGGCGGGCGACCCGACCGCCGCGCGCCCGTCGGCCACCATGAGGACGATTCGATCCGCGACACCGAAGCGAGATTGAGATCGTGCAAGACGATCACGACGACCTTGCCGTGCAGGCGCGCCTCGGCGCGAACAGCTCGAGCATGCGCAAGGCGATGCCCCCAGATCGAGATGACCTCGTCGCTCGTCGAGGCAGATGGACGCGGGCGTCCTGTACGAAGGCAGCGAGCCAGCGCTGCACGCTGCCGTTCACCGGAGCTCAATGACGGCAGGCTGCGCTCCGCGAACGCGGTGAGATCGGGTGGCTTCCAGGGCGCGGTCCACACGCGCGCGTTCCTCGTCGGTCAACGGCGCGAACGCGCCGCGCCAGGGATGCCGTCCGAGCGTGACGACCTCCCGCACGGACGACGCGAACACGGCCGCCTCGTCCACACCCCACGCCGCCGATCAGCGCGCCGCCTCTCGGC
>CBDCWP010000026.1:0-172781 GCA_965223505.1 Planctomycetota bacterium | reverse complement strand
CTTCACCTTGGCGATGCGCGCCTTGGTGTCTGGGTCGTCGAGAAACGCGATGTTCGCGGCTCGTTCCGCCTCGACGCTACCAACGCTCACCGTCACGTCGTCGACGCGGTGCTCGGGCGCGCCGATCGACAGCAACACCCACAGCCCGAACCCGACGAGCACCGCGGCGGCGGCGAGCACGGGACGCGTCAACGCGAACCGCGGCGCGCCGACCCTCGCTTCGGCCTCGGCCAGATCGATGGCGTCGGCGGCCAAATCGGCGCGCGCGAACACGTCGAGCTCACCGGCGCGCAGCACCTGCGCCAACTCGTCATGGCGTTTCGAATCGAGCATGCAGTCGTGGCAGCTTCGATCGCTCATCGTGCCTCCCCCAGGTGGGGCTTCAGCGAAGCCAGGGCCTTCTTCATGCGGCGCGCAACCGTTCCGATTCCGGTCCCCAGCACGACCGCGATCTCGCGGTAGGCGAGGCCGCTTACGAAATGAAGCAGCACCGGCTCGCGCAGCTTCGACGGCAAGGCCGCGACGGCGCTGTGGATCATCTGCCGCCGCTCCACGCTCACGGCCGTCTCGACCGGGCCTTGCGACGTGTCGGCCAGGCCCAGCGTCGAGGGGTCGATGGTTGCGCGAATGCGCCCGCCGCGCCGGGCCACGCAGCGCTGCAAGATGCGATAGGCCCAGTGTGGATAGGCCTGCGGATCGCGCAGCCGCGCGAGTCCGCCCGCGATGCGCGTCAACGCGTCGGCGGTGACGGCCTCGGCCTCGGCGCCGTCGCCCATGCGCGCTCTGGCCAGGGCATGGAGGAATCCCGCGGTCTCCCGCAGGAGCTCCTCCAACGCGGCCCGGTCGGCGTTGTGCGCGCTGCGGGCGAGAGCGATCAGGTGGTCGGCCATCGCGGAAAAGGATCCCGCCGGCGGCCTTCGCGTTCCGCTCTTTGTCGGAATTTTCAGTGGCCGAGCGGCAATCGCCCCGGTTCGGCGTTTTGAATGTCCCGATGACCTTCGACCTCTCCGAAGCCACTGAGCTGCTGCGTCGCACGCCGTCCGTCTTGCGCACGCTGCTCGACGGTCTCCCGGACCCGTGGCTCACCTGCAGCGAAGGCGAGGGGACGTTCCGTCCCATCGACGTCGTCGGCCACCTGGTACAAGGCGAGCGGACGGATTGGATCCCGCGCGCACGCCGCATCCTCGAGGATGGCGAAGCCCGCCCCTTCGAGCCCTTCGATCGATTCGGCCACGAGGACGAGGTCGCGCGGCTCACGGCCGGCGAGCTGCTCGACGCGTTCGAACGGGCACGAAAGGAGAGCCTCTCCCGGCTCGAAGAGCTCGGACTCTCGGACGCCGATCTGGCCCGCAAGGGCACGCATCCCGACCTCGGAACGGTAACGCTTGCCGAGCTGCTCTCGACCTGGGTCGTTCACGACCTCTCGCACCTGCGGCAGATCTGCCGGGTGATGGCGAAACGCCATGCGGACGACGTCGGCCCGTGGCGGGCGTACCTGCCGGTCGTCGACGAAGGCCGCTAGATGTCCTGGAAGCGGGCCGGTCTTGTTGTAGACGAGTTGCATGTCTCATTTCCCCTTCGCCATCGAATTGGCGCGGCGGGAGTGTAGCTAGCAGACGACGCCGACGTCGCCAAGGACAGGTGATCCGCAGCGTCGAGGTGAGCTGCAGGGGCCGCTTCAATCAGGCGTTGCAGCCTCCGGATGGAGGTTCGAGCGCGGTTCGGATAGAATGTGGCCGGAGGTATGGATGCGCTATCTGCTCGGTCTGACGTTGTTCATCGTTTTGGTGTTGTCGTTCGTCGCGGGCCCGGGGCTCAGCACCTCGGTTCGCGTCGCCGAAGCGAAGGGCGGAGGCACGAAGAGCCACGCCTGTACGCTCGCCGCGCACGGCAGCCTCGCGCATCGCATTCAGCACGACAAACCCGATGGCACACCGGGCAACGGCGGTGGCGGCGGCGGCCAGAAGGGCGGAGGCGACAAGCTGACGTGCGGGAAGACCTTCGCGAGCTGGGACCAGTCGACCATCAGCATCTACGTCGACGACACCGGCCGTCCCGGGACGATCGCCGCCGGCGTGCTCGACAGCTACACCGACTTCGCCCTGGACGAGTGGGACTGCCACTCCGGCCTCGGCGAGACGATCACGTTCACGACCGCTGCGAACGCGGCGTCGGCGGACATCGTGATCGGGTGGGGCGACGTGGGAAGCACCGGCATCCTCGGCCAGGCTCTCACGACGTATTTCGGCGGCGTGATCCAGACCTCGACGATCACCATGAACAGCAACCAGTCCGCGTTCACGTGGACCGCGGGGCCGGCGCCGAGCGTAGACGCAGACGGGTGCGCCGTGGAGGTGGCCAACGGCAACACGTCGTCCTACGACCTGCTCTCCGTGTTGCTGCACGAGATCGGCCACGCGCTCGGCATCAGTCACCCCACCAACCGCTGCAGCGCCAGGGACAGGTGCTACGCCGAGTCCATGTACTCCTGCACGGACTCCGGCGAATACATGCGTCGTACGCTCAATGACGGCGACAAGGGCGCGGTGCAGTCGCTGTACGGCGAGGATTCGTAGCCGAACGTCGTCAGTCCCCGGGCGTCGCCCTCCAGTCGAGCTGCAGCGTCGGCGGAAGCGACGCCGGTTCGGCCTCGTGCCAGAAGCTCGTGAAGTGTGTGTGCTCGGCAACGCCGTCGGGAATCACGCTGACGCTGAATCGAATGCGGAAGTCCACGCGCGTGAGCCCCGCCGCGAGGGCTTCTGCGACGTGCGCCGTGACGTCGATGGAGAGCGGTCCCGTGGCCGGATCGCTGTGACCGATCGAGCGCGCGCCTGCCGGCGCGCTCCAGTCGGCGACGTCCCGCGTCGGCCCCATCTCGATTCGTTCGACGAACAGTAGACCGAGCTTCCCGTAGGGATCACCGACGAGACTGCCCTGATGCAGTCGTAGGTCGGCGCGGTGCAGGGTTCTGCCCGCCGGCACCGACAGCGAGAAGCTGGTGAATGCGCGCCAGCTCTTGTCGTCTTCGTCGTCGCCGACGCGCAAGGGGGCGTCGGGATCGACGGTGCCGTCGTTGGCGAGCGAACCCTCGAGGGTGCGCACCGGGGTCGGAAACGTGTTGACGAGTAGGGAGTTGATGCCGAACGGGTCGTCCAGACCGCTGCCGCACCCGCCGAACAGGGGCCCGAGCAGAATGACGGCGACAATGGCGTAGCGCATGGTTCGCATGACGAGGGCTCCGTTGTCGGGGGCTCTTGTCAGGGGGCTCCGAAGTCACTCTGACTGTCGACACGGGGATCGACAGATCGGTCGACTCGGCGGCTTCAAATGCAACTCGGCTGATGCGTGCGCGGCGGTCCGAACCTAGGCTGGGCGCCTTCCTCGTCCTACGGGTAATTGATGCTGCGACGTATCGACCCTTCGTTCGGCAAGCCGGAGGCCTGACGGCACGATGGCGACGCGCGAAAACTCCGTGCTGGAAGATGCGTTCTTCCTCGAGATCCTCCGCGCGGACGTCGCGGTGGAGATGGGCGTGTTGCCAAGTCCCGATGCAGCGGCGTCGCTCGGCCGGTACTGGGACTCGAAGGAGTATCGCGTGCTCGGGGCCGCGTCGATCACCCCGGCGGATCGAGCGCGAGTCGAAACGGAGGTGCAACGGATCGTCGAAGCGGCCGGAGACGTCCGCAAGGCGGTCGCGCAACGCGGTGTCGCCCGCGACCTTCCGTCGAGGCTGGACGCCGAGACGGCGCATGCGCTCAGCGACAGCGGCGCCCGGCTCCGGGCTCCGCTGCGACGCATGGACGAGAAGCGCTACATGGGCTTCCTGCCGCTCGGCGAAGGCGGCATGGGGATCGTCTATCTAGCCCTCGATACCGAGTTGAACCGGCGCGTCGCGTTCAAGATGGTGCACGCCGGTACGACCGGCCCCCTCGCACACGAGTCCGGTCCCGTCGCCGAGGACACGGCGGCGCGCTTCGTACAGGAGGCCGTCGTCACCGGCGGCCTCGAACACCCGGGCATCGTGCCCGTGTACGAGCTTGGCAGCACGCCTGCCGGCGTGCCCTACTACACGATGCGCGTCGTGCGCGGCGAGCGCACGCTGGACGACGCCGTCCGAGACGTGAAGACGGTCGAGCATCGGCTCAACCTGCTCGAGCCGTTCTTGAAGGTTTGCGACACGGTCGGCTACGCGCACTCGCGCGGTGTCATCCACAGGGACCTGAAGCCCGCGAACGTGGCGCTGGGGCCGTACGGCGAGGTCGTCGTGCTCGATTGGGGCCTGGCCAAGATGACGTCGCAGCCCGACGCCGAGGGCACCCGTTGGCAGTCGCGGCTCAAGACGCTGCGCGAAGAGACGAGCCTGAAGACGCTTACGAGCGCGCTCGGGACGCCCGGCTTCATGTCGCCCGAAGCGGCACTAGGACAAGTGGAGCTCGTCGATCACCGCTCCGACATCTACAGCCTGGGCGCGATCCTCCACAAGATCCTCACCGGCCGTTTTCCGTTCGAGTTCACGACGTATCCTCAGTTCCTGGACGGCGTGCGAAGAGGCATCACCGAGGTGCCGGGTGTTCCGGAGGGACTCGCCGGCATCTGCCTGACGGCGCTTGCGACGGAGCGCGATGAGCGCTACGCGAGTGTCGGCGAGCTCGCGACGGCGATTCGTGGGTGGCTGACCGAGAGCTCCGTCGAGCGCGAGGTCGACGCACTCGTCAAGGAAGCCGGGCTCGCCCTCGAAGCCGCGGTAGGCATGGAAGGTGACGCGCTGCTCAAGCAGCTCGATCACGCGATCGCGGTCGCCGCGCGCGCGCTCGAGCTTCGCCCCGGCGAAACCATGGCGGAGGCGACGCAGGAGGAGGCCCGCAACCTGCGCGACGGCGCGATCGAGCACCGCGAGAGCACTGCGCGCCGTCGCGTGATGAAGCGTGTTGCGATCGTCGGGATGGGCCTGGCGACGGCGGCGACCATCTTGGTTGCGCTCTTGCTCGACGGCAAGCGCCGCGAGGCGGAGGATGCGCGCGCCCGGGAAGCCGAGCAGCGGCGCTTGGCGGAGGACGAACGCGGGCGCGCGCAGGAGATGGCGCGGTTCATGCTGACCGACCTGCGCGAGGGGCTCAAGCCGATGGGGCGGCTCGACCTGCTCGGCTCCGTCGCCAGCAAGTCACTCGAGTACTACGAAGGACTCCCCGAGGGCAGCGTGACACCCGAGGTGCGCCGCTCGCACGCGATGGCGTTGGCGCACCTGTCGGAAGCGTTGGTCGACTCGGGTGATCTCGCCGGGGCGCTCGAGGCCGCGCGCAGCTCGCAGCGCGTGCTCGAGGAGCTGCTGGCGACCGATCCCGACAACAAGGGACTGCAGGAAGACCTCGCGCTCGCGGTCAACGTGGCCGGCGACGCGGAACAGGAGGGCGGCGACCTGGCTGCGGCGCTTGCGAGCTACCGGCGTTCCGTAGAGCTTCGCCGGAAGCTCGCGCCGAAGGACCTCGCGCGAAGTCTCGACCGCGTCGCGACGGTGTTGATGCGCATGGGCGAGCGTGCGCCCGCGCGCGCGATCTTCGAAGAGTCCCTCGACATCCGCCGTCGGCTGGTTGCAGAAGATCCGACGAATGTGGAGCTTCGGCGTTCGTTGTCCATGAGCGTCGAGTCCGTCGGCGACGTCGTGATTCACGCCGAGGGGCTCACGGCCGCACTGGAACGCTACAACGAATCGCTGGCGATCCGCCGGAAGGTGTTCGAAGAGGTGCCGAACGACGCCAAAGCGCGAACCGACCTCGCAGCAAGCCTCTTTCGCGTCGCCTACTGCCTGAACGAGGAAGGCAACACCGAGGCGTCACGCGTGCACTACGAGGAGTCGCTCGCGCTCTATCGCGATCAGGGCCGACTGACCCCGACCGACATGTGGGTGCAGCGCAACATCGCGCTCAGCCTCGAGGCGTTGGGCAACATGGCGCAGGGCGCCGGAGACAACGAACGTGCGCGGGCGAACTTCGAGGAGGCGCTCTCCATCAAGCAGGGCATCGCGGCCCGTGACCGAACGAATCGACGAGCGCGGCACGATGTGGGCAAGGCGTACATTCATCTCGGCGACATTGCGAAGGGCGCAGGAGACCCGGATGCCGCGCTTCGAAGCTACGAAAAGGCGCTCGGCATCGCGCGAGAGCTCGTCGCGGAGGACGGCGACAACACCGAGTGGAAGGAAGACCTGAACTCCGCGCTCTATCGCTACGGCCAGGCGTGCCGACTCAAGAGCATGCTGCCGGAGGCGCAGGTGGCGTTCGAGGAGGCGCTCGCGGTCGCCAAGGAGCTCACCGCAAAGGACCCGCGCAACACCAGCTGGCAGCGCGATGTCGCATTGACCCTCGGGCAGCTCGGCGATGTCGCGGCGGCGCGCGACCGACCGGAAGACGCGCGCGCGAGGCACGCCGAGTCACTGACGATCAAGCGCCGGCTCGTCGGGGCCGATTCGTCGAACCTCGCGTTTCGGAGCGACCTGTTGTACGGGCTCGGACGCCTCGCTTCGCTGGCCCGAGACGCGGGCGAGAACGACGAAGCGATCGCGTTGTTCGAGGAGACCGTCCCGATCCACCGGCACGTCGTGGCCGCCGATCCAACGCCGTCGCGTAGGCGCGAGCTCTCGCTCGGGCTCTACAACGTCGGGACGATGTACGAGACGGTTGGGCGCGCTGACGATGCGTTGCCGCTGCTTCGCGAGGCGGAGACGATTCACCGCGGTCTGGCAGCGTGGGCGCACGAGCATCACTATTGGCAGGGGGCGCTGGGGAGGGTCGCGCTGGCCGTCGGTCCCGAGACGCCGCGTGAGCATCTCGAAGCAGCCTACCTGTTGTACGAGCAGAAGGACTTCGAGCGTTCGGCGGATCACTACGCGGAGGCGCTCGCCGACGAGGAGCTCGCGACCGACCTGGCGCGGGGCAACCGCTACAACGCGGCGTGTTCGGCCGCGTTGGCCGGTCAGCCGGAACGGGCGATGATGTGGCTCGCGGCGGACTTGCGACAGCGGCGTGCGGAGCACTCGGGCGAGCGGCTGGAGCGGCATCTCGAGCATGCGCGCGAGAAGGATCCGGATCTCGCGTCGCTCCGTGAGCTTCCCGCGTTCGACGAGCTCTTCCGCTAGAGGAAGCGCGAGAACCGCGCGACTTCAGCGCCGGTTCATTGGACATGCGGGCTGCGTCCTGCGGTCAGACCCGGGCACTCGAGAACCCGGTCATCAGTGGGCTAGTTGCCGCACCGGATGGCGTCATCGGTGCCGAGCGTGCACTTCTGTATCGAGCTCGGATGAACGACGCGTCCGCCGACCGAGTGCGGGAAGCCCCCGAGCCGTAGCGCGCCGGCCCCCGTTTTCAGTTGGATCTTGCTGCCGAGGCTCCAGACGACCCAACGAACGGTGTAGCGCCCCGCCGGAAGCTGGACGGCAAGAGAGGTCCCGATCCGAACGGGGACATCCTTGGTCGCAATCGCCTCCCGTCGAGACGGTCGGTAGATCGTGCGCAGATCGTTGTTCAACGAGAACCCACTATTGACACGCACGGGGAGGGCAGACGAAGACGTGACGGTCGAATCCGCGTCGAATTGAACGAACTTGGGTTCGAGCAGCTCGAACGTGAGCGAAGCGAGCTTGGTCACCTTGGTCGTGATGGACTGCCTCTCGAACACGGTCGAAGCCTGCACCGACGTGGCGAGCTCCTTGGGGTTGCGCAGGTTCAGGAACCCGACGTCCAGCGTTCCGTCCGTGACACACTTCCCCGTCAAATCGGGTTCTCGCCGGGCATAGCGCATCAGCAGGCTCTTGACCTGCAGCGGCGACAGGTGCCGGTACGCCCGATGGGCCAAGACGAGCGCCGCGGCGCCTGCCACGTGAGGCGCCGCCATGGAGGTGCCCTTCATGAAGCGGTAGCGGTTCCCAGGCACCGTGCTGTTGATCGCCTGGCCCGGCGCGGCGAGGTCGACGCTCTCCTTGCCGTGCTTGCTGAAGTATGCAAGACGGTTGGTGTTGGTGATTGCGGCGACCGAGATGATGTTTCGGTGCGTGAAGGACGCCGGATAGCTCGGGGAGTTGTCGTACTTGTTCAGCTTGTTCCCTGCGGCGGCGACACACAGGATGTTCGCCTTTCGAGCGCGTGTGATCGCCTCCTTCAAGGCCGTCGAGGCGTTGCCGTCTTGATAGCTGTTGTTCAGGATCTGCGCGCCCTGCTTGCGGGCGTAGTCGATGCACTTGGCGGCGTTCGCCGAGTCTCCGCTACCGGCGCTGTTCAAGAACTTCAACGCCATGATCTCGACCTTCCAGCAGACGCCGACGAGGCCTTTGCTGTTGTTCCCGACCGCGCCGATGGTCCCCGCGCAGTGCGTGCCGTGCCTGTGATCGTCCATTGGATCACCGTCGTTGTTGACGAAGTCGGCGCCGTGCACATCGTCGACGATGCCGTTGTTGTCGTCGTCCAAGCCGTTGCCGGGCTTCTCGCCCGGATTGGTCCACATGTTGGCGGCGAGATCTTCGTGGGTGTAGTCGACCCCGGTGTCGATGACGGCGACCGTGACCGTCGAGTCCGTCGCCGTCGCCCAGGCGCGCGGCGCCTGGATGTTGTGCATGCCCCAGAGCAACTTGCCGAATTTCGGGTCGTCCGGCGCCACCGTCGCCTCTGTCACATCGATCGGCTGCTCGTCCTGCTCGGGCGGCTGCAGTGTGATCGTGTAGTTCGGCTCGATATACCGGACCTCCTCGTTCTCGAGGAGCGCTTGCACCGACGCGGACGTCACGCCATTGGCGGCGCGCAAGACGACGAAGTTGCCGTCCACGCTTCTCGTGACCGCGTCGGTTCCGGCAGGAAAGTCCGCCCATGTGTGCGGCGGCGCGCTCTTGTAGAGGACGATGATCTCGCGGATGGGATCCGCCTCGCTTCTTCTGTCGCCGGCAGGAGCGACCTCGACTCGGTTGAGCAGTGCGCGCTTCCGCTGCTCCGGGGTGAGACGCATGATCGCCAGATCGTTGGGCAGGAGTGCGTCGAGGGTGCCGCCGGTACGCACGAGCGCGTTGATCTCTGGTGCGAGCCGCTCCGTTCCTTCGCTCGCGACGACGAACCAATCCTCCTCGTCCGCCGCCGTGGAGCGAGCGAACGCCAAGATGGAAATGAGGGCGGCCCAAGCTGCGATCTTCTTCACGACACACTCCCCGTCACATCGAGTAGTTGAACGAGTATAGGAATTGCGTCGATGCGGTTCTACCGCTTCGCGTCGTAGCCGCGGGCTTGGTGAGAGCCCTCGCATGAGCGGCGAGTCGTTGAAATACCGTCCGAACTCTCTGCGGTCGTTTCCGGCCCTTGCGGCCTACGCGTCGATTCCGTGAAATGGGCTCGTCCGTTGCGGCCGACGACGTCTCGCTCACCGAGCAAGAGGCGGCCGATCGCGTCGTCGCTGCGGTCGAGGCCAAGGATCCGCAAGCGCTCGCAGCCCTTGCGGCGAGACCCCGCCCGGACCCGTGGCTCGTCGCGGACGTGCTTTGTGCACGGGACGCGATCGCCGCGGCGGAGGCCTTTGCTGCCGCCGGTGACGACGCCGCGCGCCTCGTCACGTACGTCAAGTCGCGCAAGGGCCTGACCGACGATGTCTCAGCCCGCAAGGCATTCGCCGAGATCGAGGCTGGACTCGAGGCCAATCGCTTCGCGGACGCGCTCGCGCACGCGGACGAGACAGACGCGCCCGAGAACACCGTCGTTTGGATCCGCATCGCAATCGCACGGGGCCATGCGCTGCGCGGACTGCGCAAGCTCGATGAGAGCAGCAAGGCGCTCCTCGCCGCCGCGGCGGGAGCCGAAGCGCTGGGGTGGAACGCGGCGCTCGGGACCGCGTACCGCGAAGCGGGCATCAGCGCCGCGTATCGAGGGGACATTCCCGGCGCCCTCTCGGCTTGGGAGAAGGCGCTGCCGGTTCTCGAGGACGGCGGCGAGAAGGTCCATCTACGACAGGTGTTGACCGGGATCGGGCGGATCCACGTGCAACTTCGCGCGCCCGCGAAGGCGCTTCCGTACTTTCAGCGCGCCCTCGTCGTTGCCGAGCAGACGGGCGACAAGCGCTACATCGCCGATGCGGCAGCCGATCTCGCGAACCTGCACCGCACGTCCGGCGCGCTCGACGATGCGCTGAAGCACCTCGAGCGAGCCGAAGCCCTCGAGAAGGAGCTGGGCAACACGGCCAGGCAGGCCTGGGTCCTCAAGGAGATGGGGGAGGCCCGGTTGGCGCTGGGTGAGTTCGCGCGGGCCCAAGCGCACGTGCAGCGTGCGCTGTTCCTGTTCGAGCAGCTCGGCAACAAGGAGGGGCAGTCCATCGCCTTGAGCCTGCTCGGCCAGGTGCATCGCGTGCTCGGCGATCCCGTCACGGCGCTTTCGTTCCAACAGCGCTCCCTCGACCTCGCCAAGGAGCTCGGCGATACGTTCGGCGTCGCCGCCACGCTCATCAGCATCGGGAATGTCCATCTCGTGTTCGGCAACTACGTCAAGGCGCTCGACGCCTTCAGCCGCGCGCTGGACTCGTTCAAAGAGCTTCGCCACAAGCCGGGCGCCGCCGCCGCGCTGGCCAGTGTCGGCAGCGCGCACGAAGCGCTCGGCGACTACGCCAAGGCGTTGGCCTATCACGAGAGTGCGTTGCGCCTGTTCCGGGAGCTCGGCGACGAGGTCGGCGTGGCCACGACCTATGCCAACCTGGGGAACGTATACAGCGACTTGGGGGATCACGAACGCGCCCGCACGTTCATCGAGCGCGCGCTCGGCGTCTACCAGAAGCTGAATCGAATGCCCGACGTGGCAACCCAGCTGTCCAATCTCGGGGACGCCTACACGGCGATCGGCGATTACGACGAGGCCCTCACGCATCTGAACCGCGCGCTGGCCATCCAGCACGAGATCATGGACAAGCCCGGCACGGCGACGGTGTACGAGAACATCGGCGCCGTGCACGCCGAGCGCGGCGAGTACGAGAAGGCCCTCGAGTTCCTTCAGCGCGCACTGCCGCTGCACGAGCAGATGAAGGACCGTGCGCAGATCGCCACCGCGCTGAGCAAGATCGGCGAGATCCAGGTGAAGCTGGGGCGGCGGGAGGAGGGGCTGACGTCGCTTCGACGGGCGCTGCGCGAAGCGCGCAGTCGCCGCATTCGGCCGCTCGTCGTCTGGTGCCTTCGTACGCTCGCAGGAATTCACCTGGATGGGGGTGAGGTCGAGCTCGCGCTCAGCGAGGCGCAGCAGGCGTTGTCGGAGATCGAGCACCTGCTGGGGCGCCTGGACGACGAGCAGGGCGCATCGGCGAGGGGCCGCTACACGGACGTGTTCGAGATCGGCGCTCTCGCCGCCGCGCGTGCAAACGATCCCGGCCTGGCGGCGACGTTTCTGGAAAGCGGCCGTGCGGGTTCGCTGCTCGAGACGTTGGGCGGGCGCACGTCACTTCGTTGGGAGGATCTGCCGGAGCACCTGCGCCAGGCCGAGTCGCTTGCCGCGGCGGAGGAAGAGCGCGCGCGCCAGGCACACCGCAAGGCGAGTGAGGGCGGCAACCTCGCGGCGATTCGAGAGACCGCGGCGGCGCTCGAGGCGGCGTCCAAGCGAGTTGCGGAGGTCGCCGCGCGCAACCAGCGGCAGCTGAAGGGGCACGCCCGGCATCTTTTCTACCCGCGCGCCGCTACGGTCGAGGAGATTCGCGACGAGCTCCATCGAGGCGAGGCGCTGATCATCTACGGGCTCTGTCGAAGCGAAGCGCTCGCGATGGTGCTGACGCCCGACACCGAGCGAATCGCCATGCTGGGCGACGTCGCGGATGTCACGGCGGCTTGCGCGGCGCTTCGGGCGTCGGAACGAGAGTCTGATCCCGCCGCCGCCTTGACGCGACTCGGCGAGCTGCTCGTGAAGCCGCTCGGCCTGAAGAAGAACGTCAAACGCGTCCTCGTCTCGCCGGAGGGGCCGCTCTGTTACGTACCGTTCGGAGCGCTGTTTCGCCAACCAGCCGCGCTGACGCCGTCCGGCACCACGCATGTCCTGCTGAAGAAGGAGACGAGCGCAAGGGGAAGCAAGGTGCTGGCGCTCGGCAACCCCACGTACACCGAGCTCACGAAGGTCGAGCGCGAGATCTACGTTCGTGGCAGGGAGCTCACGCCGCTCCCTGCGACCGGCCCCGAGGCCCGGGCGGTGGGGGACGTCGTTTTGCTGGGCGCCGAGGCCAGCGAGGAGTTGCTCTACCAGACGCTCCTGAAGAGCAAGCGGTGGCGGGCGGTGCATCTCGCTTGCCACGGCATTGTGAATGACGACCACCCGACGCACTCGTTCCTGGCGCTCTCGAAGTCGAAGGACGAAGACGGCTTCCTCACGGCGCGCGAGGTGCTTCGGATGAATGTCCCGACGGATCTCGCGGTGCTCTCGGCATGCGAGACGGCAACCGGCGAGATCGTCAAGGGCGAGGGGATCCTCGGCCTGACGCGGTCGTTCATGTATGCGGGCGCGCCGCGCGTTTTGTGTTCGCTCTGGAAGGTGGACGACCGCGCGACGCAGGCGTTGATGTCGAAGTTCTACGAGCTGTGGAACCCCAAGGAGGGCGACGGCATCGCGGCGGCGGAGGCGCTGAAGCAAGCGCAGTCGCACGTACGAAGCCACGAGGAGTGGCGGCACCCGTTCTATTGGGCGGCGTGGGTGCTGTGGGGGCTGCCGGAGTGACCGGCGTCGTTGCGCAGGCGCGGCGTTCTATTCCATCTCGATCCGCACCAGGTCGTACGCAGCCTGTAGCCGTTCCGCCACGCGATCGCGGTTCGGCGCCGTCACTTCGATCCAGCCGACGTCGGCGCCCGTGCTCTCGCGCCGCGTGACGACGCTGCCCGCTCGAATCCGGCAGACGAGCTTGCGAACCCCACGGATGCGTCGCGCAGCGGCGAGCCCGCGAACCGAGCGAACGTTGCCGGCGCCGGGGTGCAGCATCCAGACGCCGGCGGCTCTCGCGGCGCGCGCAGGCAGCTGGGGCTGCTCGCCGAGCTCGAGCCGGATCAGCGCTTCCCAAGGGTCGAAGCCGTACGCGCGGCGCAGGAGCCGCATGATGCGCCCCCCCGGCGGCCGCACGGCGACCTCGCCGAACATCGGACCGTCCTCCGTGAGGAACAGCTCCAGGTGCGTCATGCCCACGCGGATGTCGAGCGCGTCCAGGGCGGCGGCATTGAGCGCCTCGACAGCAGCCCGCACTTCGTCGTCGAGCCTCGCCGGGGCGATGTTCGCGAAAGCCGGCCGGTAGTACTCGGTGGGATTCACGAGGAGCGTTCGTCCGTCGAGCAGGAAGCTCTCTACGCTCATCTCCACCCCTTTGACGAACCGCTCGGCCATCCATCCACTGCGCTCGCCGGCGGGAATACGCGTGAGGGCGTCTCGGACTTCGGCGCGGGAGCTCGCGCGAACGAGCTCGCGACTGCCGACGCCCGCGCGTTGCTTGATGACGACGGGCAGGCCCAGCGCTTCGACGAGCTCGTCGGCCTCGGACGCCGCCTCGAGCACCAGCCAGTCGGTGCATGGAACGCCGGCCGCCCGCGCCGCGGCCTTCATCGTCGGTTTGTCGCGCGCGCGGGACGCGACGACATCGGTGACGCCGGCGAGTCCGTACAGGGTGCGCAGGGCGGCCGCGCCGAGGACGCCCCGTTCCCCCGAGGCGACGACGGCGCGCGGCTCGCGATCGCCGAGGTGTTCTCGAACGGATTCGCTCAGTGGGACGGAATCGCGTTCGAGCGGCGCGGACAGCCACTCGGCGACGCGCCGCCTCGCGACCGCTGAGGGCGTCCGATCGTCGACCAGCAGGACGTTCAGTCCGAGTCGGGCGGCGGCGTGGAGCGCCCCGGGCCGGTTCCCGACCAGTACGAGATCGATTGCCTGCATCGGCGGATTATGCACCCGCCGCCCGGAGCCGCCACGGCCGGGCTCTCGCCCGCATGTCTCATGGCCAGATACTCTTCCCTGTCAGCGCGCGAAGGCGCCGACGGGATCGCGCCCTCCGGGGCGCGACGCGGCACACCGGCGGATCGGTCTCGGGCGCTACCGAGCAGACCTGGCTGTCGGCGCCGGTCGGCGCGGCGCAAAGATGCCGAGCACGAGGAAGCCGATCGCGAGCGCGCACGTCAGGTACCAGCCGACCGCATAGAACGCCGATTCTCCCTTGCGGTGCGTGTCGAGCATGATCGTGATCATCGGAACGGCGAGAACGCTGCCCAGGATGCAGAGAACCCGATTGCGGAGGCCGAGTGCGCCGTCACGATCGCGTGCGCAGGATACGACCGCGACCATCCACAGCACGACGCCGACGAGCGTCACCATCACGACCGGCGGAAACGTGGCGCGAGCGTCCGAGACCCACATGGCGCCTCGGTCTTCTCCTTCGGCCCCGCCGGTGAGAGCGGTCAGGAACCACTGGAATCCCAGGTAGGACTGCGTGCCCTGGATCCAGGGCAGAATCAGCGAGAGAGCGAGCAACACCCCCAGCACCAGGCAAAACGTGCGGCCCTGCGCGTCCTGCCGCTTCGGGTCGGTGTTCGACATCGTTCGCTCCAATCCCCGGGCACCCATCGTCCGGTAGGGATGCCGAACCCACCTCCCCGCGAAAGCGGACTCGAAAACTCCGCCCAGACGTCGGAGGCCCACGCGGTCCACGGACGAAGGTCTCGGTCCCGCGCCCGAAGCGAGAACGAGCGCGGAACGAGCGTGTCCAATCGCCCGAGGTCCTTTCGGAGACGCGACCGCATGCGCATGTTCACGCCGATCGCCGCGCTGTTGGCCGTGGTCGCCGCCGGGACGTCCCTCGCGGATGACCGCAAGTCGGACGGCTCGCCCACCGCCGATCTCGAGCTCGTGATCGTCAAGCGCTTCCCCGACGTCGTCCGGCCGGGACAGATCCTCGAGACCGGGCTCGTGCTGAGGAACACGTCGCCGCTTGGGCCGCACCGCGTCGTTCGTCCGGGCGACGGTTCGGACGAGGGCTGGCGCGAGCCGCACGTCTGGTTCGAGGTTCACCGCAAGACCGCGGACGGCGCCTGGGCCCAGGCGCCGAAACGCAAGGTCGTTCGCTGCAAGTCGCACAAGCCGGACTGGCGCGAGGACGTGGTGGAGATCTCCGCGGGTGGCGAGCTCGACGTTCGTTCGTGGGCCCGCGATCCGAGCCGGTACGCGCTGCAGAAGCCGGGGGCGTATCGACTCACTGCGCACTACGCGTGGCGACGGCAGCCGGTTGCCGGCACCGACGGCGACCTCGGACGCATGCGTGACGTCCCGGCGTTTCAGATCGTCAGCGATGCCGTCCCGTTCACGCTCGAGCGACCGCTCGACGTGAAGATCGAGGTGCTTGGCGACGTGCCAGCAAACGGAGCGTCGATCGGATCGGTGATCAACGTTCGCGGCGTCAACAACACGAAGAAGCCGCTGCACTGGCAACCGATGGAGTGGAAGCCGCAGGTCGAGATCGAGGGTGGCTGGTTGAGCAAGAACGACGTCGTCATGCCCGTCGACCACGACAACCCGCGTGAGCTCGCCCCCGGCGGGTCTTCGGTGGCGTTCGCAGGCTGGTCCGCGCGGCACGATCTGAAGCCGGATGCCGACGCCGAGGTCGTGCGCCTGACCGTGGCGCTGAAGAGCCTCCGGACGGGCGGCGGGCGCATCGTGAGCGAGCCCGTCGAGATTCGCGTCGCGCGGTAGGAGGCGGGCCGAAAGGCCGTCGGAGCGCGGGGGCCGTCGAGTTTTGGACGGCGGCCGAACGGCGCGGCTCGTTCAAACCCTTGCATGGTCCCGCGTCTTCTCCTGGTCTTGCTGTGCCTCGGTGCCCCGCTCGCTTGGGGTGACGAAAAGGCCGAGGTGTTTCGGCCCGCCTTCGCGCCACCGAAAGCCGAGCCCGTCCACGTGACCGACGAATTCGTCGTCTGGGCGAAGTCCGAGCGCATCCCGTCGCAGCTTCGCGGAGGCCACAGTCGCTACTGGTATTGGACGCAGCGAACGAGCGACGCCAAGGCGGTCCTGCGCGCCGAGTTCGTCAACCACTACCCGCTGAAGGTCGCAACCGTGCTGAAGGACGGAACGCTGATGTTCCACTACGGCCGGCAGGTCTGGTGGGTCGCACCCGACGCCCCGGTGATGAGCAACGTCCTACGGCACGAGGCGACGTTCGACATGCCGCCTGTGCCCGGCAGCGGGACCACGGAGGCGTTCGCGCGATACGCGGACCCGGAAGGCCTCGTCGTGCAACCCTGGCGCTCGATGGCCTACTTCCCGCTCTACTGGGTTCCGCTCGAGGGCACGACGCCGCAGATGAAGAAGCGCGTCCCGATCACGGACGAGAGGGGCGTGTACTGCAATACGCACTGGCCGTTCTTCCGTGTCGGTTCGAAGATCGCCTTCGCGACGTCGGTGTTCGACCTGAAGACGAAGACGTCGCGTTCCTTTCCTGCGGTGGGCTCGATCCGAGCGTTCGACGGGCGGTACGTGGCGGGCAGGAAGAAGGTCGTCGATACGGAGACGGGCAAGGTCACGGACCTTCCGTACGGGCACCAGGTCTTCGCCTTCGCAAAAGGGCGAGCGCACAGCGTGATGCCCGACGGCGGTCCGGGACCGTCGAGGTTGTTCGCGTTCGACGGATCGAAGCCGGTCGAGCTGCACGCCGCGGCGACGCCGAACGTGTTGACGAGCTTCTTCAACACGGAGCGGCGAGGCGTCGCATACTTCCACGGTCGCCCGTCGCCCTTGATCGTCATCTGGAACACGCGGGGCATCCGCATGTGGGACGGACAGACGTGGGCCGCGGAGAGCTGGGCCAAGCCGCCGGCGAAGTAGTGCGATTCAGGTGCGCAAAGAAACGGCCGCGACCGACGGATCGGTCGCGGCCGGGGGTGCTGCGCGGCGAAGCCGCGCGAGGGGAATCCGTTGGTGCTACCGGGTCGTGTCGGCCAGCGTCGAGCGGTACTCCGACTCGGTCAGGACCCGATTCGTGCCTTCGAGCGGCGTGTCGCGGTGCGTACCGTCGGGGATGACCGTCACGCGCTCACGCGGCACCTCGACGCAGTCCGTCACCGTGCGTACGGAAGCGGGCTTGACGACCACGCTCTGCGACTCGAAACCGGCCAGGCGCTGCTCCTCGCGTTCGCCGACTTGCTCGCGCACCGTCTCGTACCCGCAAAGAACGCGCTCCGGCTCGGTGCCGACCTGCACGCGCTCGATTCGACGGCCGCATTCGACCTGACGCTCCTCGTAGTCGACGATCGCAGGAACGACGGCGGTGCCGCTCGGGACCTTCTCGCACTTGTCCCAAAGCTCGATGCAGCGGTCCTCGCACTTGAACGGGCTCCACAGCTTGATCGTGACCGGCGTACGCACCTCGTGGTACGTCGTCACTTCCTTCTCACCCCACACGGGGACACGCTCGGTCTTGTAGACGGGGACCTCTCGCTCTTCGAACACCGGCCGGTCGACCGTCTTGAACACGGGCACGCGCCGCGTCTCGTACACGGGAACGCGCACCGTCTCGTAGCGCGGCACCTGCCGCTCGCACACGACCGGCGGAACTTCGATCGTGCGTGACATCCGGCGGGTGTGCGCGGGCAGGACCTCGATGCGACAGTCCGCATCGATTGCGGACGGCGCGGGGATCGCGGCGTCCTCCTGCGCCCACGCGGGCGCGATGACCATCAGGGCCGCCGCGGCGGCGACGGCGAACACGATTCGTGGCCTCTTGACCTTCATGACAGGCTCCCATTGTTCGGGACGTCGCGGAGCGCCGTGATGCGGCGCAACGAACGAGCGTCCGTTCTCGCCGCGTAGCTACGCATGACGTGTGCCAAGCCCAGAAGAATCGGGGGTGCGCGCGTGGCGCCTGCAGGGTGTGTAGAGCGTACACACCAGGTGTTTCCGCCGCCTCGGGAGCGGGATTCACACCGATGTCGGCGGGCGTCGCCGCAGAAGATGGGCCCCGGCCGCGGCGTGTAGTACGGAAGCACCATCGTCGTCCTCCACGGCCGCGTTGTCATTTCCGCGGACCTGACCAATGCCACGCAGGTGGCCGAGCGGACCTTCGGGGAAAGCGATGGCGTTCCGCACTGCGCTTTGCGAACGTCCCACCTGGACGCGGGGAGGCTCGACGACGGCGGTCCTTCCGCTGATCCTGAAGCGCCACGGGTGAGGACGCGAAACATGCCATCGAGCATTCGGCTCGCGACCTATTGGCACTATGCGCCGGAAGAGCGTGATCGAGACCGACGTGAAGGCGAAGACGGTCCGAGGTCCGGGCGTCTTCGGGAGCGGGATCTGGCATCAGGACACCCTCGTGCACCTGGCTGCCTATCCTCATGACCGGTACGAACGCTCGCTCTTCGTACGCGCGTTCGCCGCGCAGGAAAACGCAGAGGCGAGGCCCGCGGCACGCAAGGGAGGGCGCTGACTGCGGCGCGCCCTCACCGCACGTTGTCTAGCATCCGTCCGAGGTGAGTGCGGCTACCTGCACTCGCAGGGGTTGCCCTGTCCGCAGGCGTCGCAGCATGCTCCGCCGCTGTTGCAGGCACTGAAGGCGAACGCCGAGACGACGAGTGCGACGAGGGCGATGTTGCGAACGAGCTTCATGGGATTCCTCCTGGTGCGCGGAGGCTAGCGTCCAAGCGCTCGGATCACCAGCTTTCCGTGTCCGGGACGAAGCGGGAGGTGGCTGGGCACGCTCCGGGCCGAGCGCAAACACATCGTGGTCCGCCGACCGGAGTTCTGCCGTACGAACTAAATCGACCGGAGCCGCGTAGACGACTTCGATGGGGGACACGCTGCCGCCACACCTCGACCCTGCATCCGGGTCAGCCGTCCTCGCCGGCGGCGCGCAGGATCACGTCCCAGAGGATCAGATCCTCTTCGCCGTCGACCTCGACGTCGCGTGACACGTGTTCGAAGCCCGACGCGCGCAGCGTAAGGTGATGCTTGCCCGGCGGCAGGCAGATGCCCGTAGAGAAGCGCTCGCGCACGAGGCGTGTGAGGCTGAAGGGACCACCCTCGGTTCCGAACTCGCCTTGCGGTCCGCCGCTCGTGCGCGAGCCGACGTTGAGCAGGAAGCGTCGCAGCAGAGCACCGTGCTCGCCCGCCCGCGCACGAATGCGAAGCTCGGCTCCCTTCAGGACGAGATCGAGGTGCCTCGGCGTTGCGATGCCGTCGGACGGCACGAGGCGAATCTCCTGCTCGACGCCCGGGCCACCGTACGGCGAGCCACGCATCCCCCGGACTTCGACGACCGCACTGCCACGCGGTACGGGCAGGCGTCCGACGGCGCGTCCGTCGCGGAACGCCATCGGAATCTGCGGCCAGCCACGTCGATTCGCGGGCGAGCCGACCCGAAGATCCAAGATGCCGTCGAACACCCGGCCGCTCGACCAGACGGCCGTCACCGGGATCATCTCGACGCCGAGCCCGTCCGTCGCTGACAACGCAACGTCCAACGGGGCGTCCGCATCTCGGGCGCGCAACGCCGCGCTCACTCGCTTGCGTTCATACCCAACCGCCTGTGCGGTCACCTCGATCGTCCAAGGGCGATCGGCATCCCGTGCCGCCATCGCAATCGACGTCGATCCGGAAAACGGGTAGGCGCTTCCCGCGCGAAGCTCTGTTCGAACGGCCGGGTCGGGGTGCGGCAGACTCTTCTGATCCCACTTCCGGATGCTGATCTGAATGTCCGCGTAGGGAATGACCTCTCCTGTCTTCGCGTCGACCGCCCGCACGCGCAATCGATCAACGACCGTGACCGTGAGGACGACGTCGGCCTCGCCCGCACGGACCTCGACCCCGCCCGTGGCCATCGCCGAGCGAACGTCGCCTTCCGGATACACGAAGAGGCGGTACGTACCGTGCGCCAAACCGGTTATCCGGAACTCGCCGTCTTCATTCGACGTGGCAGAGCCGAAGCGCGGCACGTTCCCATGGCCGAGCACACGCACCGGCGTTTCGAGGAAGTCGGCTGCCAATGCGCCCTGCGCCACGACACGTGCATCAGGAAGAGGCCGGGCGAACTGATCGATGGTCTTCCCGGAGATGGTCTTGCCTTGTTCGAGACGGATGAAGATCGGTGCGTCGGTGGGGATGACGGCGTCGGCCGCGACGTACGGCAGGTATCCCTGTGCCCACGCGGCGAGTCGAACGCCCACGGCGCGATCGCCGGCGGCACGCTGCATCGACCACGATCCGTCCTCACCGCTTCGCGAGGCGACCGCGTCGTCGTCGACCTGCTCCAGCACGATTGCGCCGGCGACGGGGGAGGCGTCGGTAGCGGAGACGACGAAGCCGTGAATCCCAGCCGTTTCGTCCGTCGGGCCGTTCCCCTCGGTCAATGCGTCGGACGCCTTCGCTGGATCCGGCGAAATCAACAGCGGTCGTTCGGACGTGGGTGATGCCGTCGCGGCGCCGGCGTCGGCAGCAGCCGTCGCGTGTGAATCGTCGTTCGATGCCGGAGCCCAGACGAGCCAGAGTGCGATCGCTCCCGCGACCGCGACCCCTGAAACGGCTCGGGCGCGCAGCGCCCTCTCCCCGTGGTCGAGAGCTCGCCACGCCAGTCCCGAAAGAAGCGCGAGTGCTGCGACGACCAAGGAGTGCTCGACGACGTCGAAGGCGACTACGCGTCCCGCGCACCAGCAGCTTTGCGGCTCGGAAGAGACCACGAAGACGCCGAACACGATCGCCAACAGTCCGGATCCGAGCGCGGCGAAGCGTGCGGGGCCACGGGGGGCGAATAGGAGCGTGAGCGCCAGGCAGATCTCCAACCCGGCCAGCGCCCACGCAAGTACGACCGCAAAGGAGGTCGCCGGAAGCACTGTCTCCAGCGACCTCGCGATCCCGCCGGAGGCCATTTTCGCAGAGCCGAAAAAGAGCCACGCGGCTCCAAGTGTGACCGGAGCGATCCTATGGAGCCACACGACATGACCTCCACGCCGGGTCATATGGGGTCAGTTGCAGACGCACTCGACCTTCATCCAGGCCATGGCGCCGTCGAGCGACGTGTACCACGGGCTGAGCGACTCTTGCTTGTCGCATGTACCGGAACACGCGCTGTTCTTCGCGCAGTACACGGTCCCATAGTAGTAGTTCCCGCCGTAGGGCGCCGAATTCGCGGTGAAGTAGGTCTCGCAGCCGGGGCTGTCCGCACCACCGCAACTGCAGTGATACGTGCTCGGTGTCTGAACCATCAACGCGCATTCGTCAGGCTCTTCTCCCTCGCACATGATATCGGGACACCCCTCGTAGGTGACGTTCGTCGGAAAGAGCGTGTAGTCCTTCACCGCCATGCGTACGTGCGTCGGATTCCCTTCGGAGTCCGTGACCCACTCGACCGCCAGTTGACAGTCCTCGTTGGCCGCCTCGGCAAGACCTGCCCAACAGGTCAAGGACACGCTCACTGCAAAAAACACCCAATCCCATCGTAGTCTCATTGCGATTCCTCTCTGCGTCAGACGCGACGCCAATGGTCCTTCTCTTGCACCTGAGGCATCCGAGCACGGTGTTTGGTGCAAGGGCGTCTCAGGCTGGGCCCACGCACGGCACGTTCGACCGTTGGCGTTTCGCCATGGCCGGCCGACCACGCTTGCGTGGGTTTGGCTGCCGGCTCAGAGCGGCCCGAGAAGATCCCCCAACCCTCCCGAACGCGTTCGTCGACACCGAGCAGGTTTAGCGAATCCGACCGTAGTACTGAGTTGGAGTGCCGTCAATCCCCAAACTCGTAATCAGCAACGAGGTCACGCGTCGTGGAGCATGGCTCGTCATCGGTCCGTGCTTTGCGCGGAGGCAAAAAGTGCGCCAGCAGCCACTTCCCCAAAGAGTCGCTAAACCTGCTCGGAGGACTCGAACGAATTCGAGAGACTGCTGACGCACCGCTCGACTCTAGTGAATGCGGTGCGCACTCATAGTGAAGTTCACAAATCACAAAACCGGTTCGGTCGAATCGAGGTGTGCGTCGGAATGACCGAACGGAAGGCCGAGGGTCTCAGGCGCATGGCGTTGACTGATCGCCACGTTTGATTCTCTTGATCTCCATGCGCTCTCTGACGATGTCCCGCATCGCACGCGCGCTCTGAGCCGACTATGTCCAGCCGAGCTGTGCAAGACACGCGGCGTCGTTCCAGACTTTCGTCATGTGACGGATGCGGTCTCCGTCGAACTCCATGACGTAGACGTACTCGGATTCGACGCTGTTGCCCGTGGGTGGAACCGGCCCGCCTTCTCCGGTCTGCGTCCCGCGGAATACACCGAACGCCGTGACGTTGCCCCGCTGCTCGTCCACGGCGAACGACTTGACTTCGTAGCTGCCGTCGGGAATTGGGGTGAAAAGGCCCTTCATCCAGTCCGTGTAGCTCTCGAGCGTGCTCGCGTCGGCCAACGCGCCCGCCTGGCAGGAGAAGCTCGCATTCGGGTGGCAGAACTCGTGGCATGTCTCCCAGCCCTTGCCCGTCTCACACGCCTCAAAGAACTTCTCGGCCTGGGTCCTGATCGTGCTCATGTTGCTCCTCTCGGCGCGGCGGCCGCATCGCGGGGAATGTGCGACGCCGCGCAATCTATGCAGGCTCGGGGGTGGGCTGCAAGTCCCGGCTCCGCGCGTTCGCACTGATCCTTGGCGTGATGCGATGGGACCCGTTTGGCTCTTGAGGCGCGAGTGGGCTCCGAGGTAACTTCGCGGAGATTCGTATCCAATAGGAGCCCCAGGTGCATACCGTCAGCGTGTCCACACACATCTCTGCAACACCCGAACGAGTTTGGTCCGCAATCGGCGATCCCGGCGCCATCAGTGAGTGGCACCCGGTCGTGTCCAAGAGTTCGCTGGACGGCACCCGCCGTCTTTGCACACTGGCTGACGGGGCCCTTATCGATGAGCAGATCGATGAGATCGACGAGGCCAATCGGTCCTACACCTACCGGATTGTCGAGAGCCCGCTGCCTCTGAGCGAGTACCTTGCCACGCTGAGGGTTGTGGACGCGGAGGGTGGCTGCTCCGTGGAGTGGGCCTCGGGCTTCGAGGTGACCGCCGATTCGCCTGAAGACACGATCGCCGTGATCAAGGGCGTCTACGACGCTGGCCTAACTGCGCTTCGCGATAGCTTCAGGGCATAGTACGGAGCAAGAGCAACTACTCACCATTCGCGCCTGTGAACTCGGTCGGTGACTCTCTGCTCCGGCTCGGTACTCACTCTGCAGCGCGCGGCCCGATAGGCTGACGCCAGCCCGCGCGCTACGTCACACTGATCGCAATCGGCGGAGCGCTCCAGACAAGCCGTGGAGCGTCTGCGCCAACTGTGCCGCCGGTCCCGTTGCCGCGTCTAGTTCCCGAGCGGCCAAGACCCCGAGACCGTCGGCGATCCTGCTTGCCTCAGCGGCGGCCCCCGGTAGCGGGTAGGACGCGATCCTATCCAAATCCCGAAGGATTGCCGGATACATCGGGTATCCGGGCACGGACGCGGCGAGGTCTCGTGCGAAAACCCTGCCGCGATCGACCAACTCCCGGACGCGATGAGAATCTGACGTCATGGGTGAGCATTCTACGACTCCCGACTCTGCTCTATCGCGGCGGCGAGAGTAGCTCGTCGGGTGTCAATGAGAACCCTTCGACGGCGTCGGAGGACAACGAAGAGCGACCTGTGGCTTCCCGCATGCCGTCGACGTTCCAGCGTTCGATCGCACGTACCTGCGGGTCGACGAGCCAGACCTCGCGCACACCGGCCGCCAGGAGACGATGGCGTTTCACCTCACGATCGCGCTTGCGACTGGAGGGCGACAATACCTCGATTGCAATCAAAGGGATGCCGACACTGCTTTGTGCAGGATCAGTCGGCCGAGCGAGCACGACCAAGTCGGGCTGGTAGACGTTGACCTCGTCGATGACGACGTCAACGGGCCCCGTGAGCGCACGATCGGGGCCAACCAGCTTCACGAGTTGGGCGTGCAGGCGGCTCGCGATGTACTGGTGCCCATACGTCGGCGCCGGCTCACGGACGAGCATGCCCTCGACGAGTTGGGCCGGGAAGCCCTCAGGAAGCAGGTTGTATTGAGCGCGTGTGAAGAGGGTGGTCATGGTTGTCATGTGCCATCATCGCACGAGCGGCCTGGGTGGTCACGCGGTGCGAGGTATGGGAGTACCGGGCTGTAACGAGACCAGCTGGTCTCATGATCAGTTCCCGGCCCGCCGGGACTGAGTGCGGTGAACTCCCACGACATTCGACGAGAGGTGCGCGACCGACGCACTCGGTGTCTCCATCCCCCTGAGCAGGCGTCGGGCCTGCCTAGCGATCATCGACCTCGATCGTCGGCTCTCTTCCGTGGCCGCTTCGTGCTCACCGGGGCGCTACGGGGTTCACACCGGGCGGCTCTCGTAGATCGAATATCAAACAGAAAAGCCGGGCTCGGTATCTACAAACGGGCTCGGTATCTAATCCAGGTAGCCGTTGGGGTCATAACGGGCTACGAAGGCGTCCTGGCCGCCTTCGGCGGTGAGCGTCGCTACGTCGAGCGCGCCCGCGCCCCATGTGGCGGTCATGCTGAACGATCCGACGACCGCAGCGCCCCCGCTGAAGGTGTGCGCGACGCCGTGGGCGGTGTCGATGGCGCCCCCTCCGGCTGAACGTACCCAATCGAGCGAGCCGTTGCTGTCGTAGCGCGCGAGATAGATGTCGGAGAAGAGGCCGGCACCGAGCGTCGTTTGCGCCGGCTGACCCGCGCCGAACGTTGCCGTGCCCTCCACGCCACCGGTCACGTAGAGCGCGTCGCCGGGAGCCACCGCGATGCCGTTTCCAAAGACGTACTCGTCGCCTCCGGCTTGCTCAGCCCACGAGAGCGTGCCGTCGGGCAGGTAGCGAGCGAGATAGAGGTCCAAGGTGCCGCTCGCGCTCATGGTCGTTTGCTGGGGCGTTCCTGCGCCGAACGTTGCGGCACCCTGGAAGGACCCGGTCAGCGCGGCCGAGCCGTCCGAGAGGAGAGCCACATCCGTGGCGAAGATCGGCAGTGTCCCGCTAGCCCCCTTGGCCCAGACGAGTGAGCCGTCGTTGGCGAATCGCGCCACGAACATGGCATTGGAACCCATCGTGGACAGCACCGTGGCGTTCGGCTCGAGGAGCCCGAACACCGCACTGTCGTTTTGCCCTCCGACCACGACGGCGCCGCCTGCGGGGTCAGCAACGACAGCCTTGCCGGCATCGTCCATGACACCCCCGGCCTGCGTCGCCCATAGGATGAGCCCGTCGCCCCCGTAACAGGCGAGGAACATGTCCGTCTTCTCGCTGAAGGACAGCAGCGTCTCTTCACCGGGGTGGTTGTCGCCGATCACGGTCGTGCCGGACATCGAACCGGTCACGTAGAGGCGCGTGTCCGGCGCGAAGCCGACGCCCCGAGCCGACTGGTAGTCGGCACCGTGGATGTGATCCGTCCAGGAGAGCGATCCGTCGGCGAGTATGCTCACGACGAATCCGTCACGATCCGTCGGACCGGTGCTCGTCTGCGTCACGAATCCGTTGCTGCCCGTGAACGTGATCTGGTCGTCGAAGTCGCCGACGACGACGCACGAGCCCGCGGGTCCCGCCGCGATCGCGTAGCTGTCTGCGAAGGTCGGGCCCGAGCCGTGAACGACCCACACGAGCTCCATCGCCGCGTCGTAGCGTGCAACGAACACATCCCGTTGCCCAGACGCCGAGAGCGTCGTTGCCGTTCTCCCGGCGCCGAACGTGGCGGTGCCTTCGAACGTGCCCGTGACGCTGATGCACCCATCGACATGGCACGCCACGTCCACTGCCCGATCCGAGAGCGCGCTGCCGGCCTTGCGCACCGGACCTGGAAAGCTGAAGGTCGGGAAGTCGCCGAGGCCGCAGGCCGGCACCAGGAGCAGCGCGAGGAGCAAGGCAGGGAGGTGGGGGCGGATGGGCATGGCAGGTCTCCGGCCGGCAGGGGGCCGACTCTTACCGTTGGATGCGTCCAGACCTTCGAGTTGCGGGTCGAATCGGTCTTCGGCGGCGCGGTCGCCGCATGCGATCCGGCGCGCGCTACTGCAAGACGCCTGTCGGTCCGAAGCGCGCCACGAAGGCGTCGCTCGCACCGAACGACTGGAGCGTCGTCTCGGTCGCGTCCCCGATGCCGAATGCAGCGGTCTCCTGGAAGTTCCCCACGACCATCGTGTGTCCACTCGGCAGGCACGCCAGGCCGCGAGTTCGGTCCGTTCCCATCCCCCCCGCGCGCAGGGCCCACTGGACGGCCCCCGTCGTCGTGTAGCAGGCCACGAAGGCATCGATTTGCTCCGCCCCCGTCGTGAGGATCGTCTGCGTTCCCATCCCGGGATCGAACGTCGCGTTGGCTTTGAAGTGACCGCCGATGACGATCGACTCGTCCGGCCGCGTGGCGACGGCCTTCCCGAAGGCGCCGGAGGAGCCTGCAACCTGCGTTGCCCAGTCGATGCTCCCGTCCGAAAGGTAGCGCGCGAGGAATACATCCGCCGTACCGATGGCATTGAGCACCGTCGAGGAGGTCTCGCCGGGGGCGAAGACCATCGTGCTCTCGAAGTCGCCGGTCACGTAGATGGCGCCGTTCGGCGTCGTTGCGATGCATCGGCCGGATTGCGCCATGGGGCCGCCCGCGCGCTTCGCCCAGAGGAGGTCGCCGGTGGAATCGAATCGCGCGATGAAGGCGTCGTCGCCTCCTGCGGATGTCAAAACGGTGTTGTTGACCTCGAAGAACCCAAAGATGGCCGAGCCACTGAACGAGCCGGTGACCACGCACCCGCCGGCGGGATGAGCGCCGACCGCCTCGCCCCACTCGTTGCCGGTACCCCCGGCGAGCTTCGCCCAGAGCAGCTGCCCGTTCACGTCGTAGCTCGCCACGAAGGCGTCTTCCGCGCCGAAGGAAGGGAGCGTCGTCTCCCCCGACTGGGACGGGGCAAAGACGGCCCCCACGGTCAATAGGCCCGTCACGAACGCCGTGCCGTCGGACGCGACGGAGAGCCCCTGCACGGCCTGGATGCCGGAACCCGTGATGTCCTGGACCCAGTCAAGCGAGCCGTCGGCGTAGAAGCGGGCCAGGAACCCGTTCGTGTCGCTCGAGCCATTCGACTGGAGCGTGACGGGGTTCGGCTCGCCGAGAGAGAACGTCAGCGCCTGCCGATAGGAACCGGCGACAAGGATGGCGTCGCTCGACGTCACGGCGATCGCGAGCCCCTGATCGTTCGCCGGCCCGTAGATGTGACGTACCCACATGAGGTGCATCGCGGCGTCGTAGCGAGCGACATAGACATCGCTCACGCCTGCGGAGGTGAGGCTCGTTTGGTTCGTCTCGCCCTGCCCGAAGACCGCGGTGTCCCGGAAGGAGCCGACCACCACTGTCGTGCCGTCCGACAAGACGCCAACGGCCTCGGCGGTGTCTCCCGAGCCACCGCCGATGCCGACCGCGAACGAGATGCTGCTCGGGCCGGCGGCGCCGCCGCCGGAGCCACCGCCGCAGGCAGCGAGCAGGAGGAGGAGTGTCAGGGAGCAGAGGGAAGCGAGGGTGCGCATCAGGCGCCTCCGGGTCGAGCAAAGGGGTCGGTTCCTGGGTTGGATGCGTGGGGTCCTTGGAGTTGCGGGGCCAAGCGAAGTCGAGAAGCGCTGGTGCGGACGTCCAGAGGCGAGTGGGTTTTCGGACGCAACTCCTGGTGCCGAGTGCATCCCACACGGAAGAACCGGCGCCGTGCCGGTCGGAGCGCCCATGGCCCGGCCCTTGCCCCGTATCGATCGCGCGTCGCGGGGGCTACTCCGAGGACACGCGCTCCGGGTCGCGGGGATCGACGATGAAGCCGTTCGAGCCCAGTGCGCCGTCGATACCGTGCTGGCTGGAATCGGTCACCGTCTGGCCGCTGCCCTCGAATCGGTAGTGCGCAAGCAGGCCCGGACTGGTGGGGCCGACGGTTCCGAAGATCCCCGCTGCGATGTCGAAGGGTGTGCGTGCCAAGCCCCACACACGGACGTCATCGATCTCGCCCTCGTAGGCGCCGTCGTGGATCATCGTGGGCATGTTGCCCAGGTACAGGTCGGTCATCGGGTCGGCCGGTCCCGCGGACAGGGGCATGCTGGCGACCTCGAAGGCGTCCACGTACATACGCACGGTCGTCAGGTCGTAGGTGAGGGCGATGTGCTGCCACACGCCGGCTTGGATGGTCGCGGGCGGCGAGAGCAGGGCCGTGCTGCCTCCGGTCCAGATCGAGCCCCGCAGGACGCCGCTGGCTCCGGTGACGAGCGCGAAGACCACCGAGCCGTCCTGTCCGATGAATCGCTGCGAGGTCTCGCTGAGCTGGGGAATCGTATTGGGGCGGATCCACGCCTCGAGCGTGAGACCGCCGGCAAACGAGAAGTGGCCGGGCGGCGCACTCATCTGAGCCAGATCGTCGACGCCGTCGAACGAAAGCGCCGCGTCCGCGATCGGGGCCTCCGCGAGTTCGGGGCACGTGCAGGGGCCCGAACTGCCGCAGCTTGCGGACAACAGAACAAGGGTGATCAGGATCGGGCGCAGGCTCGTCTGCATGGGGGAGCTCCCTTGATGCGCGTAGGATGCGCTGGAGCCCCTTTGTTTAGGCCCCGTCGGTACACTGACTGGCAGATGGACGATGAGCCGGTTCCCGCTGACGAGTTGCTCCTGCGGCACGCGCACGCAGCGGGGCTCGCACGCGCGGGTGGTCTTGCGCTCTCGTTCGGGGAGTTCGCGCGGATCGTGGATGCGCGCGTGCACGATCGGCTGGTCGCCCTCGACCTCGAGCCCACGACCGAGCGAATGGCTGCAGCCGTGAAGCGCCTCTGCCTGGAAGACCTGGTGCTGGCAATCGCGTGCGACCGCGGCGAGCCCGGCGCGTGGACCGTGCTGCGTGACGAGTACATGCCGCGGCTCGTGGGTCTTGCCACCAAACAAGGCAAGGCGCGCGCAGACGCCGAGGACCTGGCGGAGTCCTTGTTGGCGGACCTCGCGTTGCCGCCTCCGCGACGCCCGGCCGCCGCGACCCTACTCGGCACCTTCCAGGGCTGGGGCAGTCTCTTCGGCTGGCTGGCCACCATCCTCGTTCGTCGCATCGCGGCAGGCGCCCGGCGCAAGAGCCCCGAGCGGCTCTCTCCCGACCACGCCGCGCACCGTGCGGCGCAGCACGGGGACCCCACGCTCCCATCGGACGAGGCCGACGTAGTGGCGGTCGTTTCCGCCGCGCTTCGCGACGGCCTGGCCCGCTGCACGCCGCGCGAGCGGCTCGTGCTCGTCCTCAAGCATCGCGACGATCTTCCGCATCGCGACATCGCCGCCACCTTGGGCGTTGGTGTGCCGCGCGTAAGCCAGGTGCTTCACCGCGCCCACCAGCGCCTTCGGGACGTCGCTGTCCCGCGGCTGCCGGACGGGCTCGAGCAGCGAACGTGGGCCGTGGCGGTCGCGACGGCGGCACGGGCGCTCGCAACTTTGCCCACTGTTGCGCCTCCTACGATCGAGGGTCACGAAGCTGGAGGTGGCCGTTGACGACGCATGACCCGTCCCCGACCGAGCTCGAGCCGCTCGACGACAACCTGCTGATCAGCTACGTGGAGAGCCGACTCACCGACGAGGAGCGCGACGTCGTCGAGGAGCGACTCGTCCACGATGCCGAGGCACGCACGCTCGTACGCGCGTTGCGTAGTGCGCTGCCGGCCACCGAAGCGGCCTCCTCCGTGGCGCCTCGCCGCCTGCCACTGGCCCCGCTCGCGATCGCGGCTTCCGTGCTGGTGGCCGTCGGCGTCCTTTGGGTTCTGTGGGGGCGCGACGAACCGCCGCCCCCCGAGTCGTTCGCCAGTCTCCTCGCGGCCGCCGACCGCCTGGCCGCCGACGACGGGGAGCGCTTCGGCGGGCTGCGTGCCGCGATCACCGCGTCGGGTCCAGCCGTACGGGCGACGGTCGACCGGGGGGGCCTGCGGGTCCTCGCGCCGCACGGCGAGAGCCTGACCGCGCGACCGGAAATCCGCTGGGTTCGCGTCGCGGGTGCGTCGCGCTACGAGATCCGCATTGCCACCGAGTCAGGCGAGGATGTCCGCACCTTCTCCGCCGATCACTCGCCCATGGCGTGGCCGGCCGATGCCGAGCCGCTTACGGACGGTACGCGCTACTTGCTCGAGGTGCGCACGCGGGGCCCCTTCGGCGAACACACAACGACGAGCATGTTCCGCATAGCCGATGCGACAGCGCGCGCCGACCACGCAGCGGCGCGAGCGGCAATCGAATCTCGCACCAGCGGGGACGAACGCACGCTGCTGCTGGCCTTTCATGCGGCATCGCGCGAGCGATACGCGGTTGCGCTAGAGGGATTGACCGAACTGGAGGCGCACATGCCCGACGATGCCCGCGTCAAGCGCTTGCGCGCGCTCCTCGCACCGATGGTCGAGTGAATGCGCTTCGTCGTCGCCGCACTGATCGTGCTGACTCTCGTCGCTACGCCGGCACGAGCCGGCGACGAGGCAGAGGTGCCATTCGAGCTGAATGCGGCCGCGAACGCGTGGGCCCGGGCCCGTTCGGCAGGCGACGACGCAACCGCACGCAAGATCGCGTCCGCACTCCAACACGACCCGGCACGCGTAGGCGCACTGCTGCTCGAGGCGGCACCGGATGCGGAGTCCGCCCTTCGGCACCTTCGCCGCTGGCGCGCGGACGCGGCCGGGCATCGAGATCTCGGCGGCCTGGACCGTCTGATCGAGCGTGTCGCGGCCGCGGGGGGCGCGGTACGTGACCGTGAGCGCACGATCACCGCACGCATCGCGGCGATGCAGCGCGCTCGAGACGCTGCGGCGGCAGAGCACGTGCTGGCGTCGGTCTCCGAGGCGCTCGAGGAGCCTGGCAGCCTGGCCGCGTGGCGCTTGCGCCACCACTACGCCGAGCGCCTTCAAAGACTCGGCTTGCTCGAGGACGCCGAAGCGCGTTTCCTCGATGCAGCGGCCTACGCACGTGCTTCTCACATGCTGACGTCGCGTGCGCACTCCTTGGTCGGTGCCGCCCGAGCGGCCCATCAGCGCGGCGCGCGGCAGCGCGCCCTGGACAGTGCAAGCGAGGCTCTTGCCGTCGCCCGAGCAGCGGGTCATCCGCGCGAGATCTGCCGGAGCGCGACGCTGCTCACGAGCCTGCTGTTCTGGGCCGGACAGCGGGCCGAGGCACTCGCCACGCTTCGTGCCAACGAGCCCACGGAGGACTGGCTGGACCTCCGCGACCGCTACGCGTTCTACCTGGTCGCCTTCAACGTTCGGTCGGTTTCGAACCTGCCCGAGCGCACGCTGGCAACCGCGCACGATCTGTGGGCCGTCGCAACGCGTGTGGACCAGCCCGGCGCCCGGGCGCACGCGCTCCGCAGCATGGGACATGCATTGGAAGCGGTCGGGCGCATCCCGGAGGCAATCGAGCGCTATCAGGAAGCCCTCGCACTGGATCTGACGTCCGTACCGCGCGTCGAGCGCCTCGTGCGCATCGGCCTGTCAGGGATCTGGAGCGAGCTTGGACGGTACGCGGAGGCCGAGACCGAGGCGCGTCGCGCTCTCGCCCTCTCTCGCAAGCTCGGCAAGCGCGCTGACGAAGCGCAAGATCTTCTGCACCTCGCCAAGGCGCAGGCAGGCCTGGGGCGCTTTGCCGAAGCCCTCGCCTCGGCCCGCGCGGGCCTGCGCATCCAGGAGGAGGCCGACGATCCGGTGCGGCACAGCGAGGCGCAGCGCATCGTCGCGAGCCTGCTGTGGCGTGGCGGCTCGCGCGAAGAGGCGTATGCGTTGCTCGAGCGGGCCCGCGCCGCCGCTGAGAGCCGGCGCGACGGACTCGGCGAGGCGTTCGCGTTGTGGGGTACCGGGGCCTACCGCATGCAAGCCGGCGACGCCGCTGCGGCGCTTGCCGCAGCGGACCGCGGCAGCGCACTGCTGCACGCTCGGCACGCCTTCCAGGAACGATTTGCACGACTGCGATGTGCCGCGCTCTATGCGCTCGGACGCCACGGGGAGTGCATCGAGGAGGCGCGGCGGTCCATCGCGTTGCGTCGTGACCTCCTGGGCGGCATGCCGGAGGGCGACACGCGCTTCGGTCAGCGGCATCTCGCCAATGCGGCCGCCTACGGCCTGCGTTCGTCCGTCGCTCTCGGCCGCGCATCGGACGCGTTCGCGTTCATCGAAGCCGGTCGGGCGATGCAGCTGAATGCCGCCCTGCATTCGGTGCGCTCGGAGAGTCTCGCTGCCTTGCCCGCGACGCTTCGCGCGCGGGAGGAGAGTACGCGGTCGGCCGTCGAGGATGCCCGCAGCAACGTCGTGCGCCTCGCGCAGCAAGCCGACGTCCCTGCGCTCGACATGCGTCGGGCCGAGCAGGTACTCGAGGCCGCTTGGAAGGCGCGCGAGCGCGCCGTGACGGAGATCGAGCGCGTCAGTCGCAGGGCCGCCCTCGCCGTGGGGGGGCGGAGCATCGGACTCGACGAGTTCCGCCGAAT
This sequence comes from Planctomycetota bacterium, assembly GCA_965223505.1. Taxonomy (GTDB): domain Bacteria; phylum Planctomycetota; class PLA2; order PLA2; family JAEUHO01; genus CBDCWP01. Next base: position 140,318 of record CBDCWP010000026.1, on the reverse strand, counting down.
GCTCGCGTCGGACGAGATCTGCATCGCGTTCCACGACGCGGGCGAGTCGATCGTGGCGCTAGGGGTGGGCCGCGAAGTGCTGACGCTGGCTGACCTCGGAGCACGGGCGTCCATCGAGCGCGCTCTCGAAGACTGGCGGCGGGCGGTCTCCACGCCGGGAGCGGACGATCGTCCGCTTGCTCGCAAGCTACACGTCCGTCTACTTGCGCCCCTTGCTGCGACGCTGCAGGGCGTGCGGCGCATTCTGATTGCGCCCGCCGGCGCGCTGGCTGCGATTCCGCTCGGCGCGCTCGTCACGTCCGATGGCCGCCGCGTGATCGAGGATCACGAGGTGCTCTATGTGCCGAGCGCCACGAGCTACGCGATCTTGCGCGCCGGCGCGAACGACACGCGTCGCACGGGGATCGTGGTCGTGGCTGCCCCCGACTATGCGGGTACGGGACTCGTATCGCTGCCGCATGCGGGCAAGGAGGCTGCGGGTGTGGAAGGCCCATTCGATCCGTCGGTGCGCACTCGACTGACGGGCGCGGAGGCCGGCGTGGCCGCGCTGCGCCGGGCCTGCGAGGAGCGATCGGGCGGTTTGCGCGCTCTGCATGTCGCAGCGCACGCGTTCGTCGACGGTCTCAATCCTGCGCGGAGCGGCATCGCCTTGACCGGGGGCGAGATGCTCACCGTAGATACCGTGCGACGCATGCGGCTCGAGTGCGACCTCGTGACGCTCTCGTGCTGCGATAGTGCCCGGGGTACGCCCACGGCGGGCGAGGGACAACGCGGGCTCGTACGCGCGTTCTTCATCGCGGGCGCTCGGCGCGTGGTCGCGTCGTGCTGGCGCGTGAGCGACGAGCACACGCCGGCGTTCATGGCGCGCTTCTACGAAGCCTGGGCGGGGCAGCAACGTGAGGTGGTCAGTGCGCTCCGCCTGGCGCAGCTCGAGCGCCTGGCGGCTGGCGGGCCTCTGGCCCATCCCAGCGCTTGGGCGTCGTTCGTGGCATGGGGGCTGCCCTAGCTCCCCAGGTGGGATGAGAAGGACGGAGACCGTGCAATCTTCGAGGTGTATCGACTGATCTCGAGTGGCTAGCGAAGGGCGGAATGCGTCACGCTGGTTGGTCGTTGGCGGCGCCGGCGACGAGCTGGCATAGCACTTGCTCGAACTCCGACATGCGTGAAATTGGAATTACGGGGTTGATGGTGCTCCTGCTTCTTGCTGCTCCAGCGGACGCTCTGATCGTCAAGGACCCAGACGCGTCAGCCCGACTTGCAGCCCGGAGTAAGGCAATTGCGGCGCTTGATGCGTTCTCAATCGCGTTTCGGGCGAAAGGCAAGAAGGGGGCCGCAAAGACGTGGGCGCAGAGCGACGCTTTGCAGGAGCTTGCGAAGGTCGCTCACCCTCTGATTGCTGACAAGCTGCTCAGGATCGCAACGAACTCGGGCACCGAGGAGATTCGGACGAGTGCACTGTTTGCACTGGGATCTATGAAAGACATGCCTGCGTATGCCGGAGAGCACTTGTCACGCGCATTGGAGAAGCGGAAGATCCGAAAGGACTCCACATCTGTCCTGACCGTCATCGAACGACTTCAGCTTCTTCCCTTTGTGCCATCGGAGAGAGTGTGGAAGAAGCTGCTCAAGCATCCAGATGTCTCCGTGCAAAAGTCGTCCATCGCCGCGATCGCGAAACTCGGCGACGTGCGGATGATGGATGCGCTTGTGAGCATTTGGGCCGAGAGCGATCGAGCGGAAGCAAGGTCGCGATCCGGGGGGGCGCAGGGGAACGGAGCGCTATCCGGCGGCCGAGGACGTCGACTCCTCGGAAAGACGAAGCTTCGACCTGCAGTCTCGAAGGCCGTTGAAGACCTGACAGGAGAGGAATTCGAGCGCGCCGCAGAAGTCAGAGAGTGGCTCGGCACGAGCCCCGAGCGGCTGCAGCAACTCGTCGTCAAGCTGGATGAAGCGCTTGCGAAGCAAGTGACGCTCCTCAAGGAGACGCAGGCTTGGGCAAGAGCGAAGAAGTAGACGCGCGCAGCGGAGCCGTGCGGGAGCGCACGGTGTAAAGACGGTCCTTGTGTTCGGCTACTTCGTAACCGGGCGCACCTGCGAGGACGGGCCGCGCTGAACCGCTCCCCCCGGGTAACGGGTGCTCCTTCTGGGAGTTGGATGTCTCTACCCGAGCTGCCGTCACCCGTTACTACACGCTCCACTGTAGCGGCCCACGACCTTTGACAGCTCGCCGCAAACGCCTGACTTCTGGGCTTTGAAGCCGAGCCCTCATCCGCGGCTAGATTCCCGCGATGCACGAGGCCCTGATCCTATTCGCACGCGCCATCGCCCTGGCTCACGACCACTGGCGAAGGTCGGTCGGCAGGCGCCGCCCGCTGTCGGGCAAGATCGCCGTGCTCGAGGAGAGGGTCGAGCAGCTCGAAGCCGAGAACGGACTCCTTCGCGCACGCTTTGCCCGCGTTGCTTCCCGCCGACGTCCTCACTACCGCCCGCATGAGCGACTCGAGATCCTGTGGCACGCCGCGCGATATCGCATGTCCGTGACGCGAACGGCCGCGGCGTTCGGAATCACGCGGCAGACGATTCTGAACTGGAGGCGCTTGTCGCGCCGGAAAGACCCGCGGCTGCTACCGCGAATCGGAACGCTCACGGATCTCGTCATTGAACTGGCCCGCAGGATGAAGCGCGAGTGGCCGCGTTGGGGCACGCGGCGCATCGCCGGAGAGCTGGCTCGGCTCGGAGTGGAGGCGTCGCGCTCGAGTGTGCAGCGCATCCTGCGCAGGCCGACGTCGCCCGCTCCCGAGGACCGACTCGTAACCCAGGTAGCGCCGGGCCTTCTTGCAACGCGCCCGAACCACATCTGGATGATCGACTTCACGCGCCTCAAGGGTGTGGTGAAACCCATGTTTGTCGGCTCGGTGAGACGGATCGACGTCGCGTGCGGCGGGCGATGACCGACGACGAGGTTGAGCGGCTGCTCGACGCTGCCCGACGGCGCCCCCTGGAGCGTGCGCGCATCAAGCGCACCAGGACCGGCGTCACGTCAGACCAGGAAGCGAAGCTCCGCCGGCTGGGGGAGGTACGCGCCTACCTGTATCTGTTCGCCCTCGGAACAGGACTTCGCAAGGGCGAGCTCCGGGGGCTGACCTGGGCCGACGTGGACGAGGAACGGCGCACGCTGACGGTGCGGGCCTCGATTACGAAGTCCAGGAGGCAGGCCGAGCTGCCGCTTCGTAGCGACGTGGCCGACGGGCTGGCAGCGCATCGCGCCCGCGTTCAGGCTGCCGGGTTCGGAACGGGGCCGCAGGATCGCCTGTTTCCCGGCCGCCTGTTCCCGACCCACGGCACCGTCAACGCCGATCTTGCTTACGCCAAACTCGACGGCGAGGACGACCAGGGGCGCGTCGTCGACTTCCACAGCCTGCGCGTGACGATGATTAGCCGACTCGCAGCGGCAGGAGTCCATCCTCGAGCGGCCCAGGCGCTGGCGCGGCACAGCAAGCTCGAGTTGACCATGCGCACGTACACCGATGTGCGGCTGCTGGACCTTCGATCAGCGGTCGAGTTCTCCGCCTCGCGCGGGGCAGGCAGTCGCAACTCTGCATAGGACCAAACGCGAAGCTCGAGGAAGTGAAAGCTGACAAGGACAAGAAGGAGGGCGGCTTGTGCTCGGTGCGAGTCGAGGCGCCCGACCGAGACGACCCGTTCCCGGCGGGACGCTACGAGCTGACGCTGGAGTTGGTGGCAGGCGAGGGCAGGCGGTCGGCCGAGTGCTACTTCCGCGTCCTGGCCTGCTTCTCCTGCTTCTTGGCCTTTCTCTGCTTCGGCGTGAGCTTGGGTTTGTTGCTCTTGCTTCTGTTCACTTGACCCTTGGCCATGAGATTCTCCGCTTCCATCGTTGCACCCAAAAACGCAATCGGCCGGGTCGGACCCGGCCGATGCGCAGTTGTCTTGAGCTGGACTACCAGCGGTTGTCGCCGCCGCCGGAGCGCGACTCGCGCGGCTTGGCAACATTGACCTTGAGGCTGCGACCGTCCAGGTCCTGGCCATCCATGGCCTGCATCGCAGACTGCGCCTCCGCATCGGAGCTCATCTCCACGAAGCCGAAGCCGCGCGGCCGGCCGGTTTCCCGGTCGGTAATGAGGTTGACGCTGGTCACCGTCCCGTAGGAGGAGAATGCGCCGGTGATATCGTCTTCCGTGCTGTTGAAAGACAGGTTGCCCACATAGAGCTTGTTCTGAGACATGTGTATTCTTCGAATCCTTAGGTTATGCCCCCGGCCAAATACGGGATCGGGCACGCTGGGGCTTCATTTTGTCCAATGACAAAGCCGCCAAAGCGTCGGAGGTAAGGGAAACGGGTTGGACCCGTTCCACGCTGCGCCCGATGAGCGAGAGAAGATCTGTCGCAACCATACTACCCCAGGCTGAGGATCGGACCCGGAATTGCCGAGACCAAGGGGCAGGGACACCGCCACCGCAGCACTGACGTTGCGCTGCAAGTGCGGCGCGGCTCACGGCAGTGCCCTCGCCAAATGGTCGAACCGCTTCGCTGCGCGAACCAAGTCGGCCCACTCAGCCAGCAGTCGCGTTCTCGTCGCGGACGAGTTCTCAGGCTGACAGCAGTCGGCGGCGAACAAGCGCAGGCGCATGAGGTCCCGGAGGTGCCCGAAGCGACGCATCGCGCCGCGGGCACGCTCGAAGTCGCGGCGCCCAAGGAGGTAGAGTTCGGCGGCCGCCCTATCGTGACTCGCACAAAGTCCGTCCAAGCGCTCGGCCAGGTGGACGTACAGCGACTTGCCGTCTCGTGACGCGCTGCGCAGGCTCGGCTCATCGTGGCGGTACATGTTCGTTCTCCAGCTGCGGAGGCCCGCTCCTTGGCGGGCTCCTCTCGCGGGAAGCTCTGGTGGCGGACGGTCTGCGCTTGACCGGAGACAAGCCAGCGGACGCGAACGGGCCTGCACAGGGTCGCGACGGAGCGAGGGCGTACGGGACAGGCTGGCAATGTGGCATTCTCGTCCTAGCCGCCCGGTCCGTCCGCACTCATGTACGCCTCGAGGGAGTCCATCTGGCCCTGCAAGCGCCGCAGTTGCTCCCGATATAGATGACGGATCGAGAGCATGCCCAAGACCTTGCCACGGGCGTCGATCACGGGCAGATGCCGGCAGTGGTGCGTGAGCATCACGTTCGCGGCATGCTCGTGGGAAGCACTCGGTGCGACGGTCCGCACGTCGGTCTCCATCGTGCCTTCGACGAGGAGGCGCGCCGGGTCGCCGTCACGATCCGTGACCTTCACCATCAAGTCGCGCTCGGTGAGGCAGAGCAACGTTCTTTCTGTAAATCGCTGAGCGGTTGATCAAGCGTCGTCCCTCGGCAAGTACCTCCGTCCGGTTTCCCATTCCTCGCTGATCTCGATGAGCACCGCGCTTGCGAGCCGCAGCAAGGACGCTTCGTTCGGAAACAATCCGGCGACGCGAGTGCGGCGGCGGATCTGCTGATTCAGGTTCTCGAGGCTGTTGGTGGTGCGAAGGCGCTTGCGCTGCGCTTCGTTCAGGCCGAGATCGAACACGGTGAAGCCCTGCGGAATGTTCTCTTCGGCCCAGCGCGCCAGGTCGGGCGCGGGCTTGTCCCACTTCTTCACGAAGGCCTTGAGCTTCTCTTCGGCCTCGCGACGCGACGTCGCATTGAACGCGGCGCGAAGGTCAGCGGCAACGTCGCGTCGAAGCTTCTGGCGCGGAACGTAGCTCTGCGCGTTCTGCTGCAGGTGGAACTGGCAGCGCTGCCAGGCCACGCCGGCGAACCGCGCCGCCAGCGCGGCCGCAATGCCCTTGTGGCCGTCGCTGGTGATGAGCTCGACGCCGTGAAGGCCGCGATCCTGGAGAGAAGCGAGGAACTCGCGCCAATGGACCTCGGCCTCCGAGAGGCTCACGCTCGTTCCCAGCACGCTGCGCTTGCCGTGAGAATCGACGCCGATGGCGATCAGCACAGCGCAGTCGCGCACCGATCCGCCGTGGCGCACCTTCTCGTAGCGAGCGTCGAGTACGAGGTACTTGAACGCGCCGAGCGGACGTGTGCGCCAGCGCTCGAGCTCCTCGTCGAGCAGCGCAGCTGCTCGAGACACGCTCGTGGAGCTGATCTCCAGGCCGTTGCAAAGCACCTTCGTGATCGCCTCGACACGCCGCGTCGAGACGCCCTGGACGTACATCTCCGCCAGGGCCAGCGTGAGCGCTCTCTCGCTTCGCTGGCCGCGTTCGAGGCTGGAGGGGTAGAACGTGTCGCCGCCCTCGACGTCGCGAACCTGGGGCACCTGGACGTCGATCTCGCCCAAGCGGGTTCTGACGCGCTTGCGCTTGAAGCCGTTGGCGTAGCCGCGGCGCTGATCCGTGCGTTCGTGGGGCTCGGCGCCGAGGAAGGCACTGCGTTCGACCTTCATGGCCTCGTTCACCAGCACCCGCATCGCCTCAGCCATGCCGTCGAACCCGTTCTCGCTGAGCGCTTCCAGTGCGTCGCCCCAAGGCGTACGCTGTTCGTGGTGGGTCACGTCGTTCCTCCTTTGCGTGGTGTCGTTACCTGCAAAGGTACGGCGTTGATCCGCCACTCAGTTCGCCCCGGGAGATGGCGGCGCGCCCGCTTCGCTTGAATCAGCTAGCTGATTCAAGCGAAGCGAGCGCCTCTCCTCCGGGGAGCCATTTACAGAAAGAACGGTACACCCTCCTCGGTGAGGATGCCCACCAGGACGTCGTCCTTGACGACGGCGACGGCCCCGACCCGGTTCTCGACCATCACACGAGTCGCGTCGCTCACGGTGGCGCTCGGTGCAACGCAGAGGGCCGGGGTTCGACAGATATTAAGCAAGGGGGATGGCATTGAGTGCGACTTCATGGGGCGGTGTCCGATTCGAGTTGGAGGGAACAAGTAGAGCGTAGTCGGGGGCAGAACATCCCAAGGGCACCATCGCCCGGCATCCGGGTCGGATTCCGAAGTGGGCACACGAGCCCTGCCCGCTCGCTGCCGTTGCGCCTGCAGCGCAGGCTCTTCTCGCCTGGCTTGCACCGAGCGAGGGGGGGACGGCCCCTTTATGCGCCGTCCACCCGCAGGGGACGAGTATCCTCAGGTCCTAGCTCGAGTCCGAGACGCCCAGATCGAGGCTCTCGGTGGGCGGCACGATATGTGGCGTGTCTCTCGTAGGCACGATCCGTGAACCCCGCCCGCCCCATGTTGACGACCGCCCGCCGCAGCCGCCTGTTCTTGCTGCTCCTTCTCACTGCGGCTCCGATCGCCGGCTTCGGGGCCTACCACGTGGCCCGCACGGGCGAGCGGGAAGAAGTACACGAGCGGTTTCGCGAGTACCTCGCCAAGCAGGTCGCCTCCGTCGAAGCGGAGATCGGGTCCTCTGTCGAGATGCTCGAGTACCTCGCGGGACTCTACCGAAGCTCCGAGTTCGTGACCCGTCGTGAGTTCTTGGACTTCGCGCGGCTGGCGCTCGCCAGGCATCCCGACATCCAAGCGGTCGAGTGGGCGCCGCGGGTAACCGCGCAGGGTCGGGAGGCGCACGTCGCTCGCATGCGGGCGGAGGGTTTCAAGGACTACGCGATTACGCACCGCGGACGCGAGGGGCAGCTCTCGGCCGCGCCCCCGTCCCCGGAGCTCTTTCCTGTCACGTACATAGAGGCCCGAGAAGGCGTAGAGCCGTCGCTTGGCTTCGACCTGGCGTCGGACGCCATCTGCAGCGCGGCGCTCCAGCGGGCGGTTGCAACCGGTCGACCGCAGCTCTCGGATCCCGTGCGCCTCGTCCACGAGACGACCTCTTCGGATGCGCTGCTCGTCATGCTGCCGATCTTCCGTACGGCCGGCACCGTCACGAGTGATGCGTCCGACAACCCGCTGGGCGTCGTGCTGTTGTCATGGCGCGTCGACAACCTCCTCGCGAGGCTGGCTCACGGAGTGCTGGACGGCACGCTTCGCGGCGACCGCGTCGAGCTGCGGGACGCGCGCGACGATCGCATCTGGCTGCCCCTGGTCGCTGATGCCGACCGGCAGGGGGCCCGCTCCGGAGACTTCCGAGCGACGGCACGACTGGAGGTCGCCGGTCGCGCACTGCGGTTCGGCGCTGCGCCAGGGCCCGCATTCATGGCGAGGAGCAGGAGCCGTGGCTCGATCCTGCTCGGTCTGCTGGTGTGGTTGTTGCTCACGCTGGCGGCGACGGGCCTGGGCTTCCGGGAGGCGAGGGAGCGGCTCGCGCAAGAGAAACGCAGCCTGCACCTGACGCGTTCGCTCCTGCGGAGCCTGGACCAAGGCGTTGTCGTCGCGGACAAGAGCGGCGAAATCCAGCTCGTGAATGAGGCGGCGACGCGGATCGTCGGTGGGCTCGAGGACACCGTCGCGCGCCGGGGCTGGGCCGCGGTCGGCGTCGGCAGCCTCGTGGGCGATCCGGCATCCCCCGAGGCGCCGGGCACCCTGCCCCTGGCCCGTGCGGTCGCGGGAGAGCACTTCGAGGACGAGGAGTTCTTCGTTCGCCGCGCCTCGGCGACGGATGGCGTGTGGCTGCTTGTCAGCGGCGCCCCCTTGCGGTCGGACCGGGGCGAGGCGCTCGGTGGCGTCGTGGTGTTCCACGACATCACGGCAGCGAAGGCCAAAGACGACAGCATCAGGCGGCTCACGGCGGCGGTGGATCAGTCTGCCGATGCGATCTTCGTCACCGATCGCGTTGGGAAGATCCACTACGTCAACCGCGGGTTCGAGGGGACGACGGGCTTCACGCGAAAGCAGGCCCTGGGCAAGACGCCCCGCATCTTGAACTCCGGTACCCATGACGCCGAACACTTCCGGCTGATGTGGGACACGATCCTGCGGGGGGACGTCTACCGGGGCACGACGGTCAATCGCAGGAAGGACGGCGCCCTCTGGCATGGCGAGCAGTCGGTCACGCCGATCCGGGACACACAGGGGCAGGTGACCCACTTCGTCTCGGTTACCAAGGACATGACGGAGAGGATTTTGCTGCACGAGCGAGAGGCTGAAATGCGCGTGGCGGGGATCATCCAGCAGCGGCTTTATCCCACGGACACACCTCGCGTCGCGGGCCTTGACGTCGCGGGCGTGGTGTATCCGGCAGGCGTCACATGCGGCGACTACTTCGACGTGATTCCGTTGCCTGACGACACGGTGGCGCTCGTCATTGGTGACGTCAGCGGCCATGGCGTCGGGCCCGCACTGATCATGATGGAGGTGCGCGCCCACCTGCGCTCCTTGCTGACCGCCGGCAACTCCATCCACGAGGCGCTTGCGCTCCTGAACGAGCTCCTGTGCGAGGACATTCCGGACGATCGCTTCGTGTCGCTTCTCTTGGTGCGCTTCGACCATCGGACGCTGCACCTGGCGTACGCCAATGCCGGTCACCCGGCGGGCCTGGTCATGGGGGCAATGGGCGCGGTTCGTGCAGAGCTCGCCCCGACGGGACCGGCCCTGGGCTTGCTTCAAGGCGCCACGTATGGTGAGGGTGAGCCGCTTGGACTTCACGAGGGCGATGTCATCGCGCTCGTGACGGACGGGATCACGGAGGTGCATGCACCCGATGGGGAGCTCTACGAGTCCGAGCGCGTGCTGGGGACGGTTCGCGACCAGCGTGGGAAGACGGCGTCGGGCATCGTGGAAGCCCTCTACGACTCCGCCCACTCCTTTGCCGCAGGGCAGGAGACGGACGACGACCTGACTTTGCTTGTCTGCAAGGTGAAGAAGGCAAGAGAGCCGATCGCAACCGCTTCAGAGGGCCCGACGCAGGCCTCAAGCAGCGTCTAGCCCCCTTGCGCGGCCGGCCTGCATCGCACGACCGGGCGCTTGACCCTGCTCCGCTTGCTACGGAGCTCACGATTGGAGACGCGCGCCGTGATTGGCATGAGGGGCGTCGTGTTGGTCGGGGCGCCTCCCGTCGAACCAGCGACGCGTAGCGAGAGCCAGTAGGAGCGGCGAGCAACGACGCGCCACATCGTGAATCGCCTGTGACATAGGAAGCGGGCAAGTCGCGCTCGGGGCACGCCGAGGCGCGTGCCGCGAAGTGACTATGACCACTTCTTTGCTGTTCTTCTGCCACGACCTCGCACTTCATCGGCGCGGCAGTTTCCTGATGAACGCCACCGCCTTGCGTGCCTCTGGATACGGATCGAGGGCGCTTGCAGGAAGGTCCCGGAGCGATCCGGCGAAGTTCAACCAGTTCACGATCGTCGCTTCGACTGCGTCGGCCCAAATCTTCAGGACGACGTCGGTGTGGGTGCGGACGAACGCGTTGAGGTGAAGGAGGACCTCACCGCGTTTCGGATGCCGGCCGTGCAGCGCCATGACGGCATCGAACAGCCGCTGAGTGAGCCAGCGTTCGTGCCGATTCAGGGTCCGCGCGCAGGGGAGCGCAACCTCTATGTCCTCCTTTGGATCCTCAAGCCGACCGAGCAACACGCGCGCAAGAGAGGCTGGCAGGCGCCTCACATAGAGGCTCATCTCGGCGCAGGAGCGACGTGCAGCAATTCGCCTCCGCCATCGTCCAATCAGAACCGGAGCTCAATGCCGCGGAAGCCAGCGCCGCCATGCTGGCTCTAAGGGCGGCCACCGGTGACCGCCAGGCCACGAAGGCACTTCTCGATCGCGCCCGCGCGTCAGGGCACGACCAAGCGAAGCTGAAGGCGCTCCGCCATTTGGGCACGCTCTCGTTCGAGCAGAGTCGTTCCGTATTGCTCGCGGCTCTCGACGAGACTCAACCCGGTGACGTGGTTTCAGCCGCCCGAGACGGGATACGTGACGCCGCTCGGGCCCACTCCTCAGAGGTGCTCGAAGTCGCTGAAGACGAATCCCAGCCCTCCTACGTTCGCCGGACTGTGCTTGGTGCCGTCGAGTTGCTGGGAGCGTCTGCGCGACAACTCTCCGCTCGCCTAGCGAACCTCACGGGCGCCGGGGATTCGGAGGTACGCTTCGCCGCTCTCCAAGCCCTCGCTGCAGTGGATGCGGCGGCCGCAGCACCTCGACTCGTGCGTGCACTCGATGCCGGCCTGGAAGCGGATGATGAAGAGTTCGTACTCGACTGGTTCCGGACGCATCCATATCCAAAGGCGGCAAGCGCTCTCGTTGATGCTCTCGCGCGACAGACAACGACGCGCAGGCGCGACCTATGTTCCAAGGCACTCAAGGCGGCAACGGGCCAGGACTTCGGAACTGATGTGCGACTCTGGCGTGCATGGCTTGTCTCCCTCGACGAATAGGTGACCTGCGAAGGGCAGGAAACCGGTGTTGATAAGGCTCTCTCCTTTGGCTGGCCTATGTGCCAGGGAAAGGAAGAGAGATGAACGACGATACGAAGGCGCCCGAGAGGTTGGACGGCCCGCTTCCGAAGGGAGGCGGAGGCGACGAAGTCGCCGGAGCCGAGCGGAGGAAGCGGGCCGTGAGCGGCTACGTGCCCCGCGGCACACGCAGCCGTCGTGCGCGAACGGTGCGAAGCGACGCATCGCGTAGCGCGGAGTTCACGGGCGAGCAGCGCCTGTTGGCGCTTGACTGTTGGTTTCGCAGCGAGCTTGCGGCCACGGAGTTCGCGCCGCTGATCGGCGTGAGCACGGCGTCGCTGTACGCGTGGCGTCGCAAGTTCGAGGAGGAGGGCCCCGCCGGTTTGCTCGGGCACAAGCGCGGCATGAAGGGCAGCGGGCTGCCCGAGCCGGCGCGCCGTGCGATCCTGATGATGAAGGACGCGCATCCGGACTGGGGCCAGGATCGGATCCACGACATGCTGATCCGAACGGAGGGTATCTCGGTTTCAGGCGGCGCGGTTCAGCGCGTGCTGAAGGAAGCGGGCTACGAGGTGGAGGCGGTTGCGCCGGCGCGCAACCCGCCCAAGGTGAAGCGATTCGAGCGCAAGCGACCGAACGAGCTTTGGCAAACGGATCTATTCACGTTTCTCCTGAAGCGCGAGCGTCGGCGCGTGCACCTGGTTTGCTACCTGGACGACTTCTCGCGTTTCATCGTGGGCTTCGGGCTTCACGCATCGGCGTCGGGTGCGATGGTTCGGGAGACGTTCGAGCAGGCGATCGCGAACTTCGGCGCGCCCGAGGAGATTTTGACCGACAACGGCGCGCAGTATCAGACCTGGCGCGGGAAGAGCTCGTTTCGCAAGCTTTGCGAGAAGCGCGGCATCAAGCAGATCGTGGCCAGGCCGAGGCGGCCGCAGACGCTTGGCAAGATCGAGCGTTTCTGGGGCACGCTGTTTCGCGAGCTGATCGACGGAGCGATCTTCCGCGGCATGGAGGACGCCAAGACGCGCATTGCCCACTTCATCGGCTTCTACAACTTCCAGCGCACCCACCAGGGCATTGGCGGCCTGGTTCCAGCGGACCGATTCTTCGAAGCCTCGCAGAGCGTGCGCAGCGCCCTGCAGGAGGCGGTTGCAACGAACGCCAAGGAGTTGGCGCTTCACGGTGAGCCGCGCAAGCCCTTGTACCTGGCGGGTCGAATCGGCGACGAGCCGGTGTCGCTTCACGCCGAGGGCGACAAGGTGCTGTTGACGGACAAGGACGGCGTTCGCGAAGAGGTCGACTTGCGGGCATCGGGCAAGCGCAAGGATGCGGCCAAGGAGGGGCCGGGCGAGAGCGTGCTCGACGACGTGCTCGAGGAGCTCAAGGCCCTTGACGAGGCGCCCACGAAGGAGCAGGAGTAATGCCTACGAAGAAGAAGAACGTGACGACGATCACGGCGAGCAAGACGTCGCGCAAGCACGTGGCAGTGATATTGGAAGCGCTCTCAGGCGAGATCGGCACGAGCGAGGCGGCTGAGCAGATGGGCGTGTCGCTCTCGCGCTACTACCAGCTCGAAGGCCGTGCTTTGAAGGGCATGCTGCGGGCGATGGAGCCGAAGAAGCGCGGCATCCAGAAGACGCCGCAGCGCGAGATATTGGCGCTGAAGGCCGAGAAACAGCACCTGGAGAAGGAGCTTCGGCGGCACCAGTCCCTGCTTCGTGCGGCCAATCGAAGCCTGGGGCTGGCGCGCGGCGGGCGCAAGCAGGCATCCTCGAAGAAGGGCCGCAGCGCCAAGCGCGGCCACCGCGGCAAGACGGTGCTGAAGACGCTGCGCACGGGCCTTGAAGAGAAAGGAAACGGCGATGGGACGGCGAAGCGAGATGCCGACGCTGGTGGCGCGCACGTCGGCGAGCGAGACGGCGCGTGAGCGCGTGAAGGTGATTCTGCTCACGCTTGGCCGGCAGTGGAGCGTTGGCGATGCGTGCGAGCGTTTGGGCATCGGCCGAACGCGCTTCCAGGATCTTCGACGTAGGTTCTTGCAGGCCGGCGTTGAGGCGCTTGAAGGCGGCGCTTGTGGCCGGCCGCGCGCCGTGCTGCCTGACGACGATCATGAGCTTGAGCGCGAGGTGTCGAAGCTACGGCACCGAGTGCGCGTGGTGCGAACGCAGGTGGACATCTTCGATTGCGGGCTTGGCGAGGCGCCGCGGGTTCGGCACGCGCTGCATGTGGCGCACCAGGGAGGATGGAGGCAGGGATGAGCGAGAGGATGTCGTACGAGGAGCAGGTGAAGTTCCGGCTTCAGGCCGTGGAGGTGATGCGGCGAAGTGGCTGGGACAAGGAAACACGCGCCTACCTGGCGCGAGTCCTTGGCGTGGCCGAGCGAACGATCAGGCGGTGGGAGCTTCGCGTTCGCCAGGGCAAGCCGGTGTACGAGAAGCGTGGCCGCAAGGCCGATGACGTACCACGAGCGAAGCGGCAGAAGGTGCTGCGTGCGATGTTCGAGCTCGGGCCGTTCTCGGGTGTGACCGTACTTCGGGGAATGTTCAGCGACGTGCCGTATCGAGTGCTCTCAGAGATGAAGAGGCGCCTGCTACGGGTGGCGCTGCGTCGATGGCGCTGGTATCGGAGGCGGCTAAAGTGGGTTCGTGCCGGGGCGGTGTGGGCGGCGGACTTCACCAGGCCCAAGGCTGGCCTGTGGCAGGGCAAGGATCGACTGTTCCTGGTTCGCGATCTCGGAAGCGGAGCGCAGCTGGCGGCCGTAGCCTGCCGGGGCGAGAAGACGAAGACTGTGTGCGCGGCGCTGCTCGCATTGATCACGCTGTTCGGAGCGCCGCTCATTCTGAAGAAGGACAACGCCGGCGCATTTCGCTCGGAACAGACGGCCGCGTTGCTCGAGGAGCACGGCATCACGCCACTCACGTCGCCGCCGTACACGCCCGCCTACAACGGCGCGTGCGAGCGCAGCGGCGGGAACTTCAAGCGACGTGTACAGCACATCGCGCAGATGGAAGGACATCCCCGCATCTGGCTACCTCAAAACCTCGACGACGCCTTGCTCGTTGCGAATACGACGGCGAGGCCATGGGGTGCGACCGGGCCCACGCCGGCGGAGGCCCTCGAAGACCGCCGGCCCATCACGAGGCAAGAGAGAACGGCATTCGCGCACGATCTGAAGATCGAGACCGATGCCGCGCTCAAGACATTCAAGGAAAGAAACGCTAGAATGCCGACGTGCATCGAGCGCGCGTCAATCGACCGCAGCGCGACGCAGAGAACGCTCTGCAAGCACGGCTATCTACAGTTCCGGAGAGGGCGTTTATCAACACTAGTTTCCGCTTGGCGGAGGCGGCCTAACGCGTAGGGGACACAGTCGCGCTGAACCGTCGGCGTCTGAAGGGAGCGGGTCCCAAATCGAGCGAATAGCGGGACTTCGATTGCTCGACGCGCCAATCGATGCGTACGACAAGGTCGCCCGGCTCTTGAACCACAAGCTCGGGCGCCCTTTCTCCATCTTCGGCCTTCCAGGTAACGGTCTGAGACTCTCCACAGGTAGAGGAGACCACGTCAAGATCGTAGTCAGCGCCGGCTTCGATCCCTCTAAGTACATATCGGCCAGACGGCTGCACCTGCACAGACCGGGATACCCACAGCCTGGAGACTACTGCTTTGGGCTCACCGCCCAAATCAAGTGGGAAAAGGCGCATCGCGGAGGCCGCTGAACCGCGTGGTGCCCAGGGAGCTTTGGCTCTGCGAAACCAGACGACTGACTTCTCGCAGCGGCACTCATTGGAGTGACGGACTTTACCAGTGGCGGTTCGTGCCAGCGTCAGTTCTACAGGGATCCTTACCACATTCGGTTTGTCCACTTGCAGCGGGCCCGCGGCGTTCCAGTACTCGCAGGACTGCGAAGTTGACGCAGAGACCGCCAGAAACTCGCGAACTGCGCTATGAGGAAGAGAAGTCCGCGCTCTACCACCCTTAGACTTGACTCTAGCAACCCAAAGCAGTTGTCCAATCGAGTGATGTCGTCTCGTTGAGGACGGAATCAACTCGCGAACCACAACTCGCATCCACTTGTCGCCGGCATCTGTCGCGCCGACTATGTGAACATCAAGTGTGGAGTCCGCCGGAGTTGGTTCCCCATGAACTGTCGTGGGTGTTCGCAGGCCGCAAGCGGCCACGAGTGCGAACACGACTGTAGCCTGCTGAAGATGTGCTCTAGCTGTGCTCACTCGCCGACGTACTTCCGTTCGATCCGCATCGAAGTGCTCTTCCCGGACGGCCGGCTAGCTTAGACGGAAGCGACGTCTCATACCCGAGTGCTCTCCGGGCCATACTCCGCCCTATTGGCCCCCGCTGCACTTCCGCAGGGGCGGCGGCGATTCGGTCCAGTATGATCCATCATTGTGCCGATTGGAGTCATACGCCGGTGAACGGATGGAGTTTCGCAGTTGCCCTGACGACGGCGACGCTGGCCCGCGCCGTCGTCGCGGCGCTGGGGACGCTCAGGCCAAGCCATACCTCGCGCCGAGTTCGTCTCTGACCGTACTTGAGTACCAATGGTCCAGCGACACGTAGCGACAGCGCACGTCAAGTCCTTCATTGCCCAGCTCCACGAACTCACCTGTGGAAACATCCACGGCACCGATGGACATTCCCGTAGAGAACGCCAGGAACCGGGGCGGCAGCCCCCGAGCCCTCAGGTGCTCGTTCGCTCCCAAGAAGTCGTCCCCCATTTGGGCATCTCCGTACGGCCCAAGGATGGTCTCCGACTCGAAGAAGTTTCCGCCGCCTGTGACTTGCCACAGTCGGACAAGGTCGTTCGGGCACTTGGCTTCTAGACCGTTGCGGTGAAGCCACGCTCGCAGGCGAGCTGCGTCGATCGCACCGTTCCAGAAGAACGCCGTGGGACGACAGAGGCTGTCTTGGATGATCATGAGCTCGGTCATGGCCAGGCCCTGAGGACACGCCCATCGAGGGGGAGCTACCGACGAGAGTAGCGCTTGACGCTCGTGAGCGCACCCGAGACCCGCGCCGCCAAGTGACTATGACCACTTCTTTGCTGTTCTTCTGCCACGACCTCGTGCTTCCTGACTGGTCACTGCCCGCGACGCGAGCCTGCATCCGTATCTTGCGGCACCTGACGTCGCTGTAAGGCAAGGGTGAAGAGCTCGGGACCGCGGCCGATGTCGCCGGCAAAGGAGACGGAGCCTTCGCCTTCCGGCGAAATGAAAACGTGGCGGCTCGTGACCACGGCATGATCCGACGGAAGTTCCACTAAGCGGCTGCGGTCAAACTCCGGCGTGCCGCCAGGTCGCAGTTGAACTAGCCGTGTGTCCCCGGTCCACTCGCTGACCACGAGCACAAGATCGATACGAGAGGGCTCGCGGGTGGCGTCGAACGACGATGCCTGCACGCGAATCTGCCCACAGGCAACGGGTCCGGTGCCGACTCCTGGCGGTCGGAGAGGGTCTCGGTCGTACGCCGCCGCAAGCCACGCAGGAGAACAGCGTCGGACATCACTTTGGACGACCTGATGTGGGCCACGCAGGGTGACTTGCCCCTCGCCGAGTTTCCCGCTCTCGGAGCCTGAGAGATCGAACACGAGTACCGAGCCCTCGCCCGCTGGGGGTGGGGGACCTAACGACGGTGAGGCGCGGCGCCAGGTGCGCTTCAGGGGTCGGTCGGCGCGCTTCGGCTCGCCTACTTCGATTTCACACGAGAGGCCCTCGCCCAGGGGGATCACCGAGCTGGTGCCCGGCACTGCGGGCAGGCGGCCTCGCCAGCTCAACGGGTCTGTGTCTGGGATCTCGATCGTGACGTTGACGTGGGATCCAACGAGACTCGTCGAGAACGTCCCGAAGCGAGGTGCGTGCGTGCACCACGACACCTCGAGGTCGATGTCCCCTAGCCGCGAAGAGCAGCGCCCGTTCCTTGTCCCAGGCGAGGAGCGTACTGTCTTTCGCCCAGCCGGATTCGCCGACCCTGTCCACGATGGCCGTAGCGAGCCGGGTCCACCAGTCATGGTCGCGGGGGGGCCATGCAGCAAGTGGCTCGTGGCCTTTGAGCGGCGCGGAGGCGCTATGCCCACGGAAACTAGGTGCAAGCGAGGACAGGTCATAGGCGACGAGGGCCGCTTTGGTCGCGCTCGCTTCTTCGAGATACTCCTCAGCGACGATCAGTTCGCCGTTCGTACCCGGTAGTGCGCGTTGAACTCGCCACTTCTCTTTGCTCTTGTCGCGCCGTCCGGCTCGCGACGGAACAACGGCGGGCGGCGATCGCTTCCGCGGAACGGCCGGTGGCAACTGCGTCCGAGGATCGGTGGGCGATGATTGCGTCCAAGGATCGAAATCCATGCCGCCAAACGGTCTCGCGCCGAGCCCGCGGGCCTTCGTCGGAAGCTCGACTGGCGGCGATTGCGTCCAAGGACTTTCATCGATTCCGTCTGATGGCTTCGCGCCGAGAAGCGGCCGTTCGCAGACGGCACCGCTGTCGGGTAGGCCGCACGGCCCGCCAGCGTCGGCCTCAGGTGCTGCAGACGTTTCTCCGACCGTCGAGGCCGTGAAGGCTGTTACCAGTGTGATGGCGCCGAGCAAGAGCAGATGGGGAAGACAACGCCTCACGCGAGTAGCTTCACCCCGCTCGGTAACCGGAAGTTGGGACCCGGGTCACCACTCCGTCCCTGCCGATCGGTCGGAACGCCACACTCGGCCGGCTGACTGAGAAGCGCCAAGTGACTATGACCACTTCTTTGCTGTTCTTCTGCCACGACCTCGCACGTCCTTGCACATTGCTGCGAGAAGTAAGGGATCGGGCGCTCCGCTAGGGAGATCGCCGCAAGCGTGCAACGTCGCGCAAGTTGGGGCGACGTCGTGCAAGAAGACTGGCGGGAGTGACGGGACTCGAACCCGCGACCTCCGGCTTGACAGGCCGGCGAGGCCAAGTCGTAACTGCTTGCAACGGCGTCAGTTGCAAGACCGGCCGCGAGCGTCTTTGCCACAAATCTGCATGACTGTGCGCGCGTCGTTGCACGACCTCGCGTTGAGCGAGCGGCGATGGCTCCGACGATCGTTGGCGCGCGAGGTCCGTCTCGACCGACCGGGCCACCTTGCCCGCGCGCGATGGGGTCGACACGCTCGATACAGTGGCGAAGTTGCTCCACTGGAGTAAAATGAAAGAGGTGTGTCAAGATACGTAGCTCTTCTGCTGTTTGTGGCCGCCGCAGCGCTCGGCGCGTGGCTGCTCACGCCTGCACACTCGAGTTTGGACCGCGATCTGAGTGTCTCCGTTGACAGGCTGAAGACGCTTTCAGCCCTGCTGATGCGATCGAGCGCCAACCGGATCGAAGTCGGGAAGAGCTACGTCCTTTCGCTGGTTGCGGACGGCACTCTCGACCCGCTCAGAAACCCGGATCACCTTGAACTCCTCTTCTCGCCGAACGACAGTCGCCGGCGACCGGCGGCAGGCGCCTACGCGATGGTCACCGGAGAGGCGCTCAGAAGCGAGCGGTTCCCGAATCTGACGAGCTTCGTAGGTCCGGTCGGGCGCAGCACCGATCGCGCAAACGAACCAAGGCAGTCTAGTCTTCCTCCCCCGCTGATCGCTGAGCTGTGCTTCGAGGACTTCGCGGTCATTGCGTTCTTTGACGGCTCCGTGAGAGTTCTCAGCCGCGAGGAGCTTGGAATTTCTGGGGACGACCCGATTCGCGCCGGGCCTGACTCATTGTCACCATTGCTGAGACTCCTCTCCGAGTAGAGGCGCTACTTCCGTGGGTCTGGGAACTCTCCTAGGGCCTTCTCGGTGCGCTTCATCAGTTCTGGTGGAAGACGGTCCAGGAGGCTGAGTATTCTCGCCTCAAACTTCTCCCATCTCTTGCGCGATGTCCCTTGGCGAATGGAGAGTATCGTATGCGCCAAACGTTCAGAGTTCAGGGTGCTTCCCCTTAGCCGCGAGACGAACTCGTCAATGAACTGTGACCGACCGAGCGACACGCATGTTTGGACAGCGATTGCCAGCTCCCGATCGGATGACAAATTGTCTGACTCGAGGCGTTCGAGTAAGGCGTTCGCGCAGTACCCTACTATGACTCTCGACTCGGATGCGCCTCGAGCGAGAGCCACGCTGAGCACCCCTTGCAATGCGCTTCCAGTACTCACCTCGGTTTGGTCCTCTAGCCGAACTGTCGGATGCTGCCGCGCCCACTCAACCGCCGCTTGACACAGCGCTTCAACTGCATGCATTTCGCCCTCCTCGACAACGCCTATGGTGCCCATTGCGGTTAGGAGCGCGACGGCATCGGAGCCGGAACGTGCGGCGAGGAGAGACGCCGCGATAGCAGCCGCCCCCTTTAGGTCCGAACGGATCAATAGCGACATCGCAGCTTGAAGGGTGGCGTCGTCTGCATCGGGGCGAAACAATATCGCCCTGGCATACGCCGCCTGGCTGCTGCCAAGGGAGAGTTGGAACGCAGACAGAACCCAGGGTGTGTAGCTAGGAGCCGCATCTCCGATCTCTTCCAGTGTCGAAAACACGCCATGGTCCACTGTGGCGCTGCCTCCAAGCGCATGAATTAACTGGTAAAGGGTATGGCCGCTGTGTTCCTTGGAGATGTTCCGATCACGAAACATGGTGACAAGTGTTTCGAGTATGGCCTCTCGTACAAACGCCTCTTCGATTGGCCCGTCAAGATGCGTATCGCCGAATGCAATTCCCACTCGCCCGGCCCTGTAGCGCAGGTCGATAACTCGACGCTGCGCCAGGCCGATCGCTGCGGCTCCGCGTAGCGGCGCGGGCGCGTCTTCGTCCCGGAGCACTCGGATCAAGTGTTCCAAGACCTCGCTGTTCTTGCATCGCCCCATCGCATAGAGAATGTCGGCCGCGAGGCGTTGGTTCCCGCGCTCGCTAGCACTCAGGGCCTCGGACGCAAGCCGACCTGCAAGTCTCGGGTCACGGCATACAAGCTCTGCGAGAGACATCAGGGTCGCCCTGACTTCCATCGGACCCGCGTTCAAGATCGCATCACTTAGCGCTCGCATGCGCCGCGATAGCGGATCATGACGCGATGGGGCCTCATCGTCTGGCCGCGTCTGAGCTGCCGCGCCCGAAAGCGATGGTGATTCAGTAGCGGGAATGGGCCATGCGCCAGTCTGCTGAGTACTGTTGGCGTGCGGCCGGTCTCGTATCGCGACCCATGAGAAGGCGCCCGCCACTGCCAAGACCAGAAGGAAAACGACGGTACGGAATCGCAAAGGAGCCTAGTCGTCGTCATCCGGAGGTGCTGGAATCGGAAGGAAATTCGGGCCACAGGTGTACTCGACCAAGTTGCCGTGTGCGTGTGCTTCGCTCTTTGCGTACGTGTGACACTCTATCTTCGTGCTCGCGCTGAACAACGACCCATCCCCGACTGCGGCCGTTGTTCCGGTGCCGCTTTGCTTGCTTCTGACATTTTCTGAACTGGAATTGGTGTTCTCAGATTCAATCTCGTCCTTGTAGGTGCGGTATGCTTCGCCCAGATTGTCGTTCTTGATCCGAATGTAGTTAATCGCGTTGGCGTAATCACAGTCCAGGATATCGTCAACCTCTGTTCTTGATCCGAATGTAGTTAATCGCGTTGGCGTAATCACAGTCCAGGATATCGTCAACCTCTGTGAACATGTAGCTTTGCGCTGACGTTGTGTAGTGCGACGTCACGTAGTAAAGGCTGTCCTGTGGATCACAGACCATAGTCCAGGTCCATTCTTTCTCGGCATGGTGCTTCTGTGTCCCCTACGCGTTAGGCCGCGTCCGCCAAGCGGAAACTAGTGTTGATAAGCGCCCTCTCCGGAACTGTAGATAGCCGTGCTTGCAGAGCGTTCTCTGCGTCGCGCTGCGGTCGATTGACGCGCGCTCGATGCACATCGGCATTCTAGCGTTTCTTTCCTTGAATGTCTTGAGCGCGGCATCGGTCTCGAACTTCAGATCGTGCTCGAATGCTGTTCTCTCTTGCCTCGTGATGGGCCGGCGGTCTTCGAGGGCCTCCGCCGGCGTGGGCCCGGTCGCACCCCATGGCCTCGCCGTCGTATTCGCAACGAGCAAGGCGTCGTCGAGGTTTTGAGGGAGCCAGATGCGGGGATGTTCTTCCATCTGCGCGATGTGCTCCACACGTCGCTTGAAGTTGCCGCCGCTTCGTTCGCACGCGCCGTTGTAGGCGGGCGTGTACGGCGGCGACGTGAGTGGCGTGATGCCGTGCTCCTCGAGCAACGCCTTCGTTTGCTCCGAGCGAAACGCGCCGGCGTTGTCCTTCTTCAGAACGAGCGGCGCTCCGAACAGCGTGATCAAAGCGAGCAGCACCGAGCACACAGTCTTCGTCTTCTCGCCCCGGCAGGCTACGGCCGCCAGCTGCGCTCCGCTTCCGAGATCGCGAACCAGGAACAGTCGATCCTTGCCCTGCCACAGGCCAGCCTTGGGCCTGGTGAAGTCCGCCGCCCACACCGCCCCGGCACGAACCCACTTTAGCCGCCTCCGATACCAGCGCCATCGACGCAGCGCCACCCGTAGCAGGCGCCTCACCGTGTCGATCTTGGCATCAAGGACCCCGACGTGCCGGGCCGGTTCCGATTGGGGATTGAGTGCGACGGAGCCATGTACCACAGCGGCAAGACGGCTCGTGACCGAGACCGCCTACGACAAGCCGTGTTGGAAAGTCTCGGTTGGTCATTGCACCGCATCTGGTCGACGGACTGGTGGCTGGATCCGGATCGCGAGATTGAGCGTGTCGTTCAACGTTTTGAGGAACTCGGACGTCCCACCTCAACCAATGCCGAAGGCGGCGGAGCTGATGACGTCATGGCGACTAGCTCCGGCCTCTTCGCGTCCAGTGCACACATGGCGGCCGTAGCTTCACCTTCACCCGCGCCAGCGAAACAGGTGTTCGCGCCGGCGGGCCGGACGTACCGAGCAACCCCGGTGCTCAAGGCCCGTGGCGGACCGGATGCCTTCTATTCAAGCTCCCGAACCGCAGCAATACAGGAACTCGCCCAGCGCGTGCTCGACCAAGAGGCACCGATCGAGTACCGCTTGCTCTGCCGCCGGGTTGTGGAGGCATTCGGGCTCCAGAAAGCAACAGACCGTGTCCTTGGTCGCATGGCGCAGGCACTGCGACCTCTCGCATTGATCGAGACGAAGGCCGGACCGTCGACGTTCCTATGGGCCTCGCACCAGGACCCCCGCACGTACGACGTCGTGAGAGTCCAGGGCCGTGAAGATCGGGACCGCCGCAACGCGAACGAAATCCCCCCCGAAGAGGTTGCCAACGCCGCTGCAGCGGTGCTGCGCGACCAAGTCAGCATGGACGCGGACGACTTGTCTCGCGAGGCCGGCCGTGTCCTAGGGTTCAACCGAATGGGCAAGCAACTGAAGGCCCGCATGAGCCTGGGGCTGGATGTGCTGGTACAGCGAGGCCGCGTGCGCCGAGAGGGAAGTCAGCTCCTCTGGAAGGTGTGAGTGGGTCCACGAAGAACCCGCGCCGCAAAGTGACTATGACCACTTCTTTGCTGTTCTTCTGCCACGACCTCGCACTTCCTCGCACATCGTTGCGAGATGTAAGGAATCGGCGGCCGTGGCGCGAGATCGCCCGAAGTGCGCACCGGGGCGCGAGATAGTGCAACTGGGCGCAACAAGAATGGCGGGAGTGACGGGACTCGAACCCGCGACCTCCGGCTTGACAGGCCGGCGAGCCCAAGTCGTAACTGTTTGCAACGGCGTAAGTTGCAGATTCAGCCTCGGGTGTCTTTGCCACAAATCGGCATGACTGTGCGCACGTCCGTGCACGACTCTGCACGATCGCCGTCGGCGTGGGAGCGACAACCTACGGTATCCTGTGGCGGGCCGTCGAGACCGGGGATGAGCGCGGCTGCCCTTCGCCGTGTTCTGGCGGAAGTGGCACGGAGGATTCACATGCGTCGCGCGCTTTGCATAGCTGTTGTTCTTGGTCTCTGGGGCGTAGTGCACGTGTCCGCGAAGGAAAACGACGGAGTACGTGCACCGAGCGAGGAGGCAGTCACCGCGGCAACCCGCAATCTCCTACGGGTTCCGGCGAATTTGGGTGAGCCCGATAGCCTCGATGTTCTGGCGCGCTATGTTGACGTGCCTGAGATCGCGCGACGGGTCTTTGGCGTTCGTGCCGTCGCGAGTCTGGCCGCCGAGAGCGACTCACTAATGCGCGATCTTGCGCGATTTCTCGTGGTCAGTCTGATCGATAGGGCCCCCAGACCAGACAATCCGGCTGAAACTGAGCTGGTCTCAAGCGAACTCTCGACTGGGTCGCGGAGGGTGACGTACACAGTTGGCTCTCGGCGCGTCCATCTCGATTGGGCTACTTCGTCGAACACGGGGCGGCCGATGCTCGTGGATACCGGTACGGGTGCTCATGGCATGATGACTACGTTTCTGAAGCGTCAGTGGGCGGAGTCCGCGAAGTCACCTGGACGCTACATGAAGGGCTTGCTGGCGGGGCAGCGGGTCGCAGCTGACCAGGCTCGCTCTATCGACAACATCCGAAAGATCCTGACTGCACTCAACAAGCCGAACACGGGAGGGTATCCGCCCTATTCCGGGAAGGCGTTCATTGTCGCGCTCGTGGCGGATGGCCGACTGGATGTTCGCGGTGAGGCCCATCTAGAGATCCTCTTCAGTCCGGCGGACAGGCACCGCTCACTTGCGTCAGTGGGGCGAAGTCGCTATGACGCGATCGCGAGCGGTGAGTTCTCACGCGTCGACGACTTCAGCGACCTGACGTCGTACGCCGGCCGGCGCAACGCGGAAGCTGCCTACAGGCTAGCGTCCGAAGACGGCAGCGGCTCGGAGCCGCTAGTAGCCGACCTTCACTTTCGCGACGTGGCTATCGTTGGTTTCGCCAACGGAAGTGTGAGAGTCATGACTCGCAGCCAGCTAGGTTTGGGCGACGGAGACTCGATTGCCGCTGTCGCCGACTCGAACTCCGGCATCTTGCGCGCTCTCTCCAACAAGTAGGATCGCTCAGCGAGTTGGCGACTGAACGCGAGTGAACTCAGCGCTCTACGACCGTTCGCTTTCCGCCTTGGGGCCTATATGCGGTGACGCGCAGGCGGACTTTTCCGAGCAATGCTCGAGAGCGCTCAGCGAGACTCACGCTTTCCCCTGGCTCATCGACGTAGAGTAGGATGTAGCGGGCCGCAGTCCCTACCTCAGGAATAGTCGCATCAACACCAGTCCACACTCCCAGCCATATCTCCGCCCACGCGTGATATCCAGCTCTGGGCGCGCCGCGTGCCACGAAGTACATGATCCCACGAACGTTGCGAGCGGGGATTCCAACGGCACGACAAAGCGCCACAACAAGCGCCGCGTGCTCGGTGCAGTCGCCGATTCTCGCCCTGAGGGCTTGAATGGAGGACGCAGAACTGATCGTACCGCTCGACTTCTCAAGGTTTGTGTAGACCCATTGCACGATGCGCGTTGCGGCTTCAATCGCGTCGCCCGACCCGTCTACGATCTTCTTCGCCCGTTCGACGATCAGCGGGTGGTCGGACTGGCTCAGGAGAGTCGGCGAGAGATAGTGCTTGGCCCTTTCATCTGTGACTTCAAGAGGAAACTCAAGGCGGGCGGCTAACTTGGGCCGCGTCGAACCTAGGGTGAGAGAGTAGGTCTTTCCATCCCTTTTCACGTCCTGATATCGATTGCTCGAGAACACTGGCGCCGGATCATCTTCAACGAGGGTCGCGATCATCTCTAGCGATTCGAGGTGCTTTGAGGTCGGAGCCAGCCCTTCGACCGGGATGGAACTGCTTACGTTCCAGCCACTAGGCGAGAAATCGAAGGGGGGGGCGTCGATCCACTTAATTTCGTATATCCCGAACCTAGTAGCGCGCATGGGAACGAAATCCGCGTCCACGACGATTCGGCCCCCTTCCATCTGAATGAGAAAGCCGTCGTGCTTCTTGCCCCGATGCGTGACTGACGTCTTCTCAATGACGGTCATTTGAGCTGCTTCGAACGGGATGTCTCCCCCCACCCATCTCGAGTACGACGCCGCACTTGATTCGTTCCGACGGAAGTCTCTCACGAGTGACTGAAAGACCTGGTAGTCCGAACTAAAGTCTGCGGGCAGTTCGATGCGCTCCTCTCCATCGCCGTCGGGCGAGTCCCACTTGATTCGTGCGTGGGTGACGCTGAACCGGACACTCATCGTCGTCGCGGCTTCGCCTTCGGTCGCTCGGGTGCGTATCCAACGCATCCTGCCGTCGCTGTCGAAGCACTCAAGCGAGTATGCTCGCGACTCGATCACTCTGTCGTCGCGATCGCCGTCCCCGAGTGTCATGCGGATAAGCGATTCGGTCTCGGCCAGCCGGTTCCCATCTTTCGTCCTTCCGACACGGACGCGCGTACCGCCAACTTCTTGGCCCTGGACCAGCATCCTAAGGTTGCGCTCGACAACACTTGTTGCCTCCGTCATGCGTCCCATCTCTGGCGACTCGTCAGCCCAAATTGAAGGCGCTGCCAATAGAAGAGTGACCGCTAGAGTCATACGAAGGGCCATCGGGGCGAAACTCCGAGAGTGCGTACGGCACCACATCGCTATCGTACCGGAACCGCGAATCGCTGCTTCAGGTTCAAGTGATTGGGCGGCCGCCAAGCTCCCCCGGGGGGGCGCTACTTGGCGGGCTTCCCGCTCTCGCCGGTCTTCTTGTCGCCTTCTGTCTCACCCTTGCCCGCGCCGTCACTTCCCGCGTCGTCCGAGCCGTCAGCGTTACTCTCGCCGTCGAGCGGTTCGTCAAGAAGATGGGGCGCGACCAGCCACGGAGGCAGATCCTTATCACCCAGCCAATCACGCAGAGACTTCGGCCCAGACCCAGGGCAGACGGTCGTCCCCCCCCCACCTGCAGGTACATGGGGGATCACCATCCAGGGCGGTGGGGACGTGCCGTCCTTGTCGAACGCGGTTTTCTCGGGCTTCGCGGGAGCGGGACGGCGGCGCTCCGCCGGATGCCCGTGCAGCTCGTACTCGCGGATAATAACCTCCCACCACTCGAGGTGTGCCTTCGTAAATGCGGCGGTCCAGCCTGCGCGGCCGGGTGGCCGCCACCTGGGCTTCATGAGTTTCTCTGTGTCCGGACCTTGGTCCGGCTTGTCTTCGGCGCTCTTCTCGTCGGTGTCTTCTTCCTCAAGCCCGAGAGGATCTCTTCCGGAAGGAGGATGGCTCCCGACGTACTCGTATAGATTGGGACCCGATGCGTAGCTGAGTCCGTCTCGCTGAGTGAATCTCCCAACTTCCGGATCGTACGCCCTTGAGCGGTAGTAGTACATCCCCGTCTCTTCATCGGCAAACCTGCCTGTGAACATCCAGGGTTGCCCAAGTGGGTCCTCGGACTCTTCGGTGCTGTTCCGAATAATCGTCACGGCGCCGTAGGGGTCGTAGCGGTAGCTGGCGGCAACGTCCTCGTCCATCTCGGTGATCTCAGTCACCGACCCCAGGGCATTTAGATGGTAGAAGGATCGCGTCGTCTCGGTCGTATTCGAATCCCCATCGAAGTCGAGCACGTCCGCCTGCTCGAGCATCAAGACCTCATCGATTCGTTGACCGAACACGAAGTCTTGCAGCCAGCTATTGCTCCCATCGTAGACGGCGACTGTCTCTAGGTCCGAGTAGATGAACCGCCAGACGTCGCCGCCTACCTCCTTCTCGACCCGCCGCCCCAGCGCGTCGTAGAGGTACTCCGCCACAGTCGAGCTATCTGACTTCAGTTTCACGCGAACGATCTGGTTCCTGTAGTCGTATTCGAACAGATACGTTCCGTTGTCCGTCAGATTCCCGTTTGAATCTGAGACCTGCGTAGTCCCACCGACGTCCGTGTACTGTGTCCCCTACGCGTTAGGCCGCGTCCGCCAAGCGGAAACTAGTGTTGATAAGCGCCCTCTCCGGAACTGTAGATAGCCGTGCTTGCAGAGCGTTCTCTGCGTCGCGCTGCGGTCGATTGACGCGCGCTCGATGCACGTCGGCATTCTAGCGTTTCTTTCCTTGAATGTCTTGAGCGCGGCATCGGTCTCGAACTTCAGATCGTGCTCAAATGCCGTTCTCTCTTGCCTCGTGATCGGCCGGCGGTCTTCAAGAGCCTCCGCCGGCGTCGGCCCAGTCGCACCCCATGGCCTCGCCGTCGTATTCGCAACGAGCAAGGCGTCGTCGAGGTTTTGAGGTAGCCAGATGCGGGGATGTCCTTCCATCTGCGCGATGTGCTGTACACGTCGCTTGAAGTTCCCGCCGCTGCGCTCGCACGCGCCGTTGTAGGCGGGCGTGTACGGCGGCGACGTGAGTGGCGTGATGCCGTGCTCCTCGAGCAACGCGGCCGTCTGTTCCGAGCGAAACGCGCCCGCGTTGTCCTTCTTCAGAATCAGCGGCGCTCCGAACAGCGTGATCAAAGCGAGCAGCGCCGCGCACACAGTCTTCGTCTTCTCGCCCCGGCAGGCTACGGCCGCCAGCTGCGCTCCGCTTCCGAGATCGCGAACCAGGAACAGTCGATCCTTGCCCTGCCAGAGGCCAGCCTTGGGCCTGGTGAAGTCCGCCGCCCACACCGCCCCGGAACGAACCCACTCTAGCCGCTTGCGATACCAGCGCCATCGACGCAGCGCCACCCGTAGCAGGCGCCTCTTCATCTCTGAAAGCACGCGATACGGTACGTCGCTGAACATGCCCCGAAGTACGGCCACACCCGAGAACGGCCCCAGCTTGAACATCGCATGCAGCACCTTCTGCCGCTTCGCTCGTGGTACGTCATCGGCCTTGCGGCCACGCTTCTCGTACACCGGCTTGCCCTGGCGAACGCGAAGCTCCCAACGCCTGATCGTTCGCTCGGCCACGCCAAGGACTCGCGCCAGGTAGGCGCGTGTTTCCTTGTCCCAGCCACTTCGCCGCATCACCTCCACGGCCTGAAGCCGGAACTTCACCTGCTCCTCGTACGACATCTTCTCGCTCATCGCTGCCTCCAACCTTCCTGGTGCGCCACATGCAGCGCGTGCCGAACCCGCGGCGCCTCGCCAAGCCCGCAATCGAAGATGTCCACCTGCGTGCGCACCACGCGCACTCGGTGCCGTAGCTTCGACACCTCGCGCTCAAGCTCATGATCGTCGTCAGGCAGCACGGCGCGCGGCCGGCCACAAGCGCCGCCTTCAAGCGCCTCAACGCCGGCCTGCAAGAACCTACGTCGAAGATCCTGGAAGCGCGTTCGGCCGATGCCCAAACGCTCGCACGCATCGCCAACGCTCCACTGCCGGCCAAGCGTGAGCAGAATCACCTTCACGCGCTCACGCGCCGTCTCGCTCGCCGACGTGCGCGCCACCAGCGTCGGCATCTCGCTTCGCCGTCCCATCGCCGTTTCCTTTCTCTTCAAGGCCCGTGCGCAGCGTCTTCAGCACCGTCTTGCCGCGGTGGCCGCGCTTGGCGCTGCGGCCCTTCTTCGAGGATGCCTGCTTGCGCCCGCCGCGCGCCAGCCCCAGGCTTCGATTGGCCGCACGAAGCAGGGACTGGTGCCGCCGAAGCTCCTTCTCCAGGTGCTGTTTCTCGGCCTTCAGCGCCAATATCTCGCGCTGCGGCGTCTTCTGGATGCCGCGCTTCTTCGGCTCCATCGCCCGCAGCATGCCCTTCAAAGCACGGCCTTCGAGCTGGTAGTAGCGCGAGAGCGACACGCCCATCTGCTCAGCCGCCTCGCTCGTGCCGATCTCGCCTGAGAGCGCTTCCAATATCACTGCCACGTGCTTGCGCGACGTCTTGCTCGCCGTGATCGTCGTCACGTTCTTCTTCTTCGTAGGCATTACTCCTGCTCCTTCGTGGGCGCCTCGTCAAGGGCCTTGAGCTCCTCGAGCACGTCGTCGAGCACGCTCTCGCCCGGCCCCTCCTTGGCCGCATCCTTGCGCTTGCCCGATGCCCGCAAGTCGACCTCTTCGCGAACGCCGTCCTTGTCCGTCAACAGCACCTTGTCGCCCTCGGCGTGAAGCGACACCGGCTCGTCGCCGATTCGACCCGCCAGGTACAAGGGCTTGCGCGGCTCACCGTGAAGCGCCAACTCCTTGGCGTTCGTTGCAACCGCCTCCTGCAGGGCGCTGCGCACGCTCTGCGAGGCTTCGAAGAATCGGTCCGCTGGAACCAGGCCGCCAATGCCCTGGTGGGTGCGCTGGAAGTTGTAGAAGCCGATGAAGTGGGCAATGCGCGTCTTGGCGTCCTCCATGCCGCGGAAGATCGCTCCGTCGATCAGCTCGCGAAACAGCGTGCCCCAGAAACGCTCGATCTTGCCAAGCGTCTGCGGCCGCCTCGGCCTGGCCACGATCTGCTTGATGCCGCGCTTCTCGCAAAGCTTGCGAAACGAGCTCTTCCCGCGCCAGGTCTGATACTGCGCGCCGTTGTCGGTCAAAATCTCCTCGGGCGCGCCGAAGTTCGCGATCGCCTGCTCGAACGTCTCCCGAACCATCGCACCCGACGCCGATGCGTGAAGCCCGAAGCCCACGATGAAACGCGAGAAGTCGTCCAGGTAGCAAACCAGGTGCACGCGCCGACGCTCGCGCTTCAGGAGAAACGTGAATAGATCCGTTTGCCAAAGCTCGTTCGGTCGCTTGCGCTCGAATCGCTTCACCTTGGGCGGGTTGCGCGCCGGCGCAACCGCCTCCACCTCGTAGCCCGCTTCCTTCAGCACGCGCTGAACCGCGCCGCCTGAAACCGAGATACCCTCCGTTCGGATCAGCATGTCGTGGATCCGATCCTGGCCCCAGTCCGGATGCGCGTCCTTCATCATCAGGATCGCACGGCGCGCCGGCTCGGGCAGCCCGCTGCCCTTCATGCCGCGCTTGTGCCCGAGCAAACCGGCGGGGCCCTCCTCCTCGAACTTGCGACGCCACGCGTACAGCGACGCCGTGCTCACGCCGATCAGCGGCGCGAACTCCGTGGCCGCAAGCTCGCTGCGAAACCAACAGTCAAGCGCCAACAGGCGCTGCTCGCCCGTGAACTCCGCGCTACGCGATGCGTCGCTTCGCACCGTTCGAGCACGACGGCTGCGTGTGCCGCGGGGCACGTAGCCGCTCACGGCCCGCTTCCTCCGCTCGGCTCCGGCGACTTCGTCGCCTCCGCCTCCCTTCGGAAGCGGGCCGTCCAACCTCTCGGGCGCCTTCGTATCGTCGTTCATCTCTCTTCCTTTCCCTGGCACATAGGCCAGCCAAAGGAGAGAGCCTTATCAACACCGGTTTCCTGCCCTTCGCAGGTCACCTATTCGTCGAGGGAGACAACGACTCGATCGTGGCCTTGGCCTGTTCTTCGAGGTCGGCGGGGTCCAGGGCGCTGGCCGGGTCCTCGGTCACGACGGTTCGGAACGGACGCGTTCCGCCTTCTTCCCGGTGAGATGCTCGTACCGAGCGACGATGATGTCGCAATACAGACCATCCAGCTCCATCAGGTAGCCGTTGCGCTGCGTTTGCTCACAGGCAATCAGCGTCGAACCGGATCCGCCGAACAGATCCAGCACGTTCTCACCGGGAACGCTGCTGTACTCAATCGCGCGGATCGCCAACTCGACGGGCTTCTCCGTGAGGTGAACCATGGACTGCGGGTTGACCTTCTTCACCGCCCATACGTCGGGCACGTTAGGCGGGCCGAAGAACTGATGTGCCGCGCCTTCCTTCCAGGTGTAGTAGCAGACCTCGTGGGCGCCCATGAAGTCCTTGCGCGTCAGCACCGGCCACTGTTTGTCCCAGATGATCCACTGTGAGAAGTAGAGCCCCGCCTCCTTGAGCGCCTGCGGAAAGTTCACGACGTTGGCGTAGCCGGCCCAGATGTATGCTGCACGACCGGGGAGTAGCACACGCGACAGGTTGCCGAACCACGCATGGAGGAGTTGGTCGAACTCCTCGTCGGAAACGAAGTCGTTCTCTAACGGACGGTCCTTCGCGCGCAGCCGATCGTGCGTCGCCTTGGCCTTGCCCGGATGGCGCGCCACGTCGAGTTGCTGATGGTGCGTCTTGGCGCGCGTGTCGTTCTTCGTCGTCAGGCCGGCTGCGATGGCATTGTTCGACCTGGGCTCGACCTTGACGTTGTAGGGAGGGTCACAATTCGCCAAGTGGATCGGCGCTCCGTCGAGTAGTCGGTCCAGATCCTCGGTACTTCCGGCGTCACCACACAAGAGGCGGTGCTCACCCAGCAGGATCAGATCGCCCCGTTGCGTGACCGCCTCGTCGGGCGGTTCGGGCACGGCGTCGAGATCCTGCTCGCCCTGGATGGCGCGGATCGCTTGCTCGGCTTCGTGCATCACACGCCCGATGGCGTCCTGGTCGAAGCCGGTCAGCGTGGCGAGGTCCTCGGGGAGACCGCGAAGAAGTTCGGCCAGCTTGGGCACGTCCCACTCGCCGCCGATTCGATTCAACGCCACGTTGAGAGCCCGCGCCTGATCCTCCGAGAGATCGACCTCGACAACGGGGACCGAGTTGTAGCCAAGCCGTCGCGCTGCTTGCAGGCGCTGATGGCCGCCAATCACCGTTCTGTCGGCCTTGCGCACGATGATGGGGTCAACGAGGCCCCACGTTTCGATCGAGCGGACGAGCGCCGCCATCTCGGAGTCCGAGATCACCCGCGGGTTCGCCGGGTCCGGGAGCAACTTGTCGGCCGGCAGATACTGGACACTGATCCGCATTTGCATTGGCTCCGAACGAAGCAGCTGGCGGTTGGCGCCGCGGTTGTCCCGCCCCCAGAAATAGCCCCGTCCGCAGCTATCGCAATGAGCACTGCACAGGGCTGGACTCCCTGCACGTCCCTTCCGCTAGATACACTCGCAGAATGGAAGAGTTGCGAGTTGATCACATTCCGCACCCGACATTCCATGACCTTCATGGTGAGTTGACGGAGTTGATGGCGCTAGGGTGTAGGTGGACGGGGGCGAGCGCATACATCGAGGATCCGCGCGATGTCGTCTCTCGGATCATCGAGTTGCAGAGGATGATGTACGAGTATGCGGCGGCGGGGCGTGGCTGGCCCGAGAAGGACGGCGCTCCGGTTGAGCCGCTCATCCGCACCTACGTGACGCACCAGCAGCTCGAACGCTTCTACCGTCTCGGGGAGAACCCGACGACGCGAGCCTCATTGCACCGGGCGGGGGTTCTCGCACGGGAGATTCTCGGGCTCTTTAAGGAAGGACTCTCCGAGGATTGGGAGACCCGAAAGACAGGGTTCTACGCACGTTCGCGGCGACTTGGCGGGCGCCTCGCTAGCGGCGCGGAAACCGCTGCCAAGGTCTTCAGAACCAAGTGGACTTTTCTGGATGCGCTCGAAGTTCCACGGCCTCCGGCGCACCCCAAACGCCGGGGAGCGCCACCGAAGGAGAATCCGGCATGGAAGCGCCTCGCGCAACTCATTCGCGAGAATGGCGTGGCGCAGAAGCACCAGTGGATCGCGCTCGTTCGCTTCGAGCATGAGGGCCTATTCTCGAGCGTACGTTCGGCGGCAGGCGAACTTCGATGCCACCGTGATGATCCCGAGGTCTCTGATGTCGAGGCCAGGAAGCACCCGCAGACGGGAAGGTGGGAAGGCCGCGTAAGACAATCGCCGTAGCGGTGATTTGTTTTACGGCGGGCGGCTTACGGACCGCTGTCGGAGACTGCTACACCCCATTGCACGACAACACCGTCGCAATGGAGCAAGCACATGCGCCAGTCGATTCCCGCCGTTCAACTCGTCTCTGCGCAGGAGGCGGCGCGACAGCTCACAGTGAGCTTGCGCACCCTGAGATCCCTGGTCGCATCAGGGGCGCTGACCACCGTACGAGTCTCCGCCCGCCGCATCGCGTTCCACCCGGGCGACATCGCGTCGTACATCGAACAACGGCGTAGGGCCTAAGAGCCGGCAGGGCTCAGGGCTTAGCCGTGCCGACACTTGCCAGGTCAGAAGTCGTGCGTGCGATGCCACCGCGCGACGAACTTGTCGAAGCCGCTGCACAGAACAGTGCTAGGGGGTGGACCCAGTTCTGGGTCCCGCGCTTCTCGAAGAAGCCGACCAAGGGGTCCGCAGGGAAGAACGACGCGACCGCGGACATTCACGAGCTCGAGGCAGTTCTCGACAGAGACTTCGGAGGGCAAGCTAATCTCGCAGGGCTTCCGCCGCCGGGCGTGCTCTACCTCGACGTCGACACGAAGGACGAGAAGGACGGGCCGCGCGACCTTGCCGTGGCGGTTGGGGAACGTGCCGAAGTGCCGGGGGAGTTCCTTACGGATCCGGTCGGTTGGCTTCGGGGCCGCTTCCCGACGCAGCGGTCATGGAGCGGCGGCTGGCACTTCCTCATGCGCTATCCGAGCGGACGTACGCCGTCGCGCAAGCCTCTCGGCATTGGGACCGGTGTTGAGTGCGGATGGGCGAACTCGTTCTATCTGATGCTCGAACCGAGCGTCGTGCGTGAGAAGGGTGCCGAGGGCGAATACGCGTGGGAAGACGATCTGCCATATCCCGAGGACATCCCCAATGGTCCGTCCTGGCTCCTTGATGTGTTGCTCGTGTCCGAGACTTCTGGCGCGCGAAGCAGTCCAGCACAGTGCAGCGGATCGTCATCGCGTCGCGCCATCTCGGACGCGGTGAGGGCTCTGTCGGGTCTTGGCGCTCCCGTCGCAGCGGACTACGAAACGTGGATTCGCGTCCTTGCTGGCCTGCAGAGCGTGATTGACGCGTGGGGTGACGACGCACGCGAGGTCGTTGTTGACCTGGCCGACGACTGGTCGAAGCAGTCCCGTGACAAGTACCGCGGGCGCGAAGACGTCAAGAACAAGCTTGCGTCGTTCAAGCGCAGCGTTGGTCAGGATCGAATCACGCTCGGCACTCTGAACAGGATGGCTCGCGACGCCCGCGCGGCAGGAATCCCCGGCTGGATCTCCATGCCAAGCCGATGGAGGGATGTCATGGTGGATGCTCAGAGCGAGATCGATCGACTCGACGAACTCATCACCTCCGGCGGCTTCGCGACCATCTTCACGAAGGAGAATCCTGCGCCGCAGCAGGTATTCGTGTTGAGGCCGGCCGTGCTTGCGGGTGCGCTCAACTTCGTTCATGCCCCGCCCAAGTCCTCGAAGTCGAACTTCGCCTTCTACTGCCTCTGCGAGGCACTTCGTTGCAACGACCCGATCGCCGGCGTCATTGAACTCGGTCAACGGCCACCGAAGCGCGTGCTCGTGCTCACAGAGATGCCGGAGGCGATGGCACACAGCTTCTTCGATCTCTACGACCCGGACTACGAGTTGCGCGGATCGGGCCGGTTGCTCATCGCGTCTCGCGAGTTCAAGAGTCTCCTCGTTTCTCCTGAGGCACTGCGCGATGGCGTCGCACGAGTCGTCGAGAAGTCAGGTGTTGATCTGGTCTTGATCGACACCTACACGGCCTTCTCCGCCATGGGCTCGGGGCAGAGCATCAGTGAGGCCGGCGACGCTGTCGCAATGGTGAACGCCCTACTCGCGATTCCCGCGACAGTCTGGTGCTGCCACCACGACCGCAAGGCCGGCGAGGGTTCGTCGTCGCATGTCCACATGCTCGGCTCCACGGCGATCCGCGCCGCGTCCAGCGCCAACCTTGGGATTCGGGTTGTCGATGAGCAATCGACGGTCATGAAGGCCGAAGTTGAGGCGCGAGACCCTGGGCATCTTCGGTGGCTCGCGCAGCGCGCGGAGGCACTGGCGCAGGGGTGTCGACCACCCGAGCCACCTGGAGTGGCCAGTCGCAGCTGGTGGCTGCGGCTCGGTTGGGACAACGACCGAGGGCGCATGGTGTACCGCGCCGCCGAAGCGGATCTCGTTCCTTCCAAGGCCGGATCCAACGCAACGCCACGCCACGAGCACGGCGATGTCCAGGCCGCTATCAATGAGGCCCTCGTTGGCGCCATACATCGGCTCGCTCGTGCGGGGAAGCCGCGAGTCGTGACACCGAAGAAGCTGACACCCGAGGTCCAGTCTGTCTGGGCGGATTCCGACGGCAGGCAGGGACGGCCGCCTGGACGTGATCTCGTCGAAGCCGTTTTGGAGAAGTTGCCAGGCGTCGAACACGTCGCGCAGGGCGAGTACCCGGGCGCGAGACGGGCCGGCGGGTACGGGCTGCGCATGTACCTACCCAAGCCGCTCGGAGGCGGCTGCGATCCGTCCACGGAAGGCGAGCGGTGATATTGTACCGATGTGTCCAGCCAGCCAGCTCCCCTAGAGAAGTGTCCTGGCTGGACAGGTCGATCAAGGGTCCAAGACGGCCGGTGGGGGTGGGTGGCTTTGCCACCACCCGCCCCCAGCCGCCGTTGTCCCGTAGGGCCCTGCCGCAACGTGGCCAGGTAGTGGTCCAGGTCCGGCTGGATCGATTCCGGCTGAACTTGATGCGGGTTGGATCGCGGGTCGGGCCCATTGATCCAGGTCCGTGCTGGACACGTTGCACGCCGCCGTGGCGGGGGTCGTCGCATGACCCGCCCCGGCCCTTCCTGCGCCGCCCGCATCGCGCCCCTCACATCTCCCTAGCGGCGCCGATAGGGCGATCTCTGGTTCTGTGTGGCCGACGCAGATTCAACCCCGAGAAGCCCTGGATGTGTGCGCGATACGGAGCCCTTGTGTCTCCCGACGGCGGGAATCGGCCCGCCGCGAGGAGACCGAGATGACCAAGTTGACCTTCAGCGACGGCGAGACGTTCGACACGTCGGGGCCGCTTCGCATCGAGCGCCGAAAGGACGGGCTGTACGTCCTGGGCGAGGGACTGATGTGCGCGTGCGACACGCGCGAGGAAGCCGAAGACCTGCTGCGCGAGCTCAAAGGCCGCCTGGAGAAGGAAGGCGGTGCGTGATGGCCGCGAAGAAGAAGACTGCGACGAAGCGCAAGGCCGCGAAGAAGCGCGCACCGAAGCGCAAGAAGGCCGAGACGATCGAGCGTCTCTACAAGGGCAAGAAGCACGTCGTGACGGTCTCGGCCGATGGTTTCACCTACAAGGGCGCGTCGTACCGCTCGTTGACCGCCGTCGCGAAGGCGATTACCGGTTACGCGAGCGTCTCGGGTCCTCGTTTCTTCGGCATCGATGAGGCCAGCAAGAAGGGCGGTGCGAAGTGAGCGCCGCGCCCAGGGCCTCTCTGCTTGCCGCCGCGGCGGAGATGCTCGACGACGGCCGGGACAAGGCTGAGACGCTTGCAGACGAACTGGCGCAGGCTCTGGATGCTCTGAGTAACGCAGCGCCGCTGCAGGCACTTGGCATTGCTTCGGCGTACCGGCATCAGCTCGACGGCCTCTCCAACGCCTGTGTGGCCGCCAACGCGCTGCTGATGGCGGCGCGCGATGTCGCTACGGACGAGGTGACCGAGCCGAGAGCCGTTCTCATCGACCACGCCGTGTACTACGGCGACAACGAGCGGCGCATGTGCAGGGCCTGCGCCGGCGCCACCGCGCTCTACACCGGCAAGGACCTCTCGGGCATGGCGCTTCATCGCGCGACGCTCAACGACGTCGAGGTCTGGGACGCGGAGGGCGACCTCGGTCCCTTCCAGTGTGAGTGCGGCCACGTACGCCTGTCCCGTTCCCCCGGACCCGACGGCTGGCCCCTCGGGACCGTCCGGGAGTCGGGCAAATGAGGATCTACCGCCCCAAGTTCAAGAACCGCCAGGGCGAGATGCAGACCGGTCGCGTCTACTGGGTCCAGGCCAACGTCAACCGCAAGCTCATCCGCAAGTCGCTCGGTACCCGCGACAAGCGTGTGGCCGAAATGCGGGCGTTGCAAATGATCGAGCGCGAGGAACGCAAGGCGGTGGGGCTGGCGAACCCGTTCGAGGAAAACGCCGAGCGACCGCTGAAGGAGCACATCGACGAGTTCTGTGCGTTCCTCAAGAGCCGCGGTGTGAGCAAGGAGCACCATCGCGATCGCGTTCATTCGCTCCGCACGTACCTCGAGATGACCAAGGCGCGCACGCTGCCTCAGATCGACCTGGTGGAGGCGCAGCATTGGCTGGCCGAGCTCGCGGAACGGCTCTCGGCGCGAACCGTGAACAAGCGACTCGCATCCTTGCGGCAGTTCGGCAACTGGCTCGTTCGTACACGCCGCTGGTCGCACAACCCATTTGAGGGCCTCTCGCCCCGCAACGAGGAAACGGATCGACGTCGTGTGCGCCGCGCCCTGACCGACGAGGAGGTCGAGCGGCTGCTCGACGCCGCCCGACGGCGTCCTTTGGAACGGGCACGCGTCAAGCGCACACGGACTGGCGTGACGCCCCCGCAGGAAGCGAAGCTGCGACGGCTGGGGGAGACGCGGGCGTACCTGTATCTATTCGCGCTTGGCACCGGGCTTCGCAAGGGCGAGCTGCGGGGCCTGACCTGGGCCGACGTGGACGAGGAGCGGCGCACGCTGACCGTGCGGGCCTCGATCACGAAGTCCAAGAAGCAGACGGAACTGCCCCTTCGCAGCGACGTGGCCGACGGGCTGGCAGAGCATCGCGCTCGCGTTGATGGAGCCGGGCTCGGGACCGCGCCGCACGACGCCCTGTTCCCGGGCCGCCTGTTCCCGACCCACGGCACCGTCAACGCCGATCTCAAGCACGCCAGGCTCGACGGCGAGGACGACCAGGGGCGCATCGTCGATTTCCACAGCCTGCGTGTCACGATGATCAGCCGCCTATCGGCTGCTGGCGTTCATCCCAGGACAGCGCAGGCGCTGGCTCGTCATTCGCGGCTTGAGTTGACTATGAGGACCTACACCGACGTGCGGCTTCTAGACCTCCATTCCGCCGTCGAGGCAGGCGCCGCATCGGCGTCCTCGGGTATGAAACGCCTGACTTGCGGCCCGACCCTCTCCGCTCATGTCGATTGAGCGTCTTACAATTGCCTTCACCCGCGCTTTGGACACAAGCGCGATGCACCGACGTACGATATGAGCAAGGAGAAAGAGGTGGTTGTTGTATGAGCGCCGTCCTCGGTCATGGCCTGTACGACGTCCCGGCGGCGAGCCGCTTAACCGGTGTTCCGCGTCGCCGAGTCCGCGATTGGACGCATGGATACCAGACCAAGGGACGCTGCTACGGCCCCCTGTGGCGCCCCCGCTACGACGATGATCTTGTTCTCGGGTTTCTGGATCTTCAGCAACTTAGATTGGTTCACATTCTTCGGAGTCGGGGCGTCAGTCTTCAGGCCATTCGGCGGGCACTTCATCGCGCCCGGACGACCTGGGCGTTGGACTATCCGTTTGCGAGTCAACGCATTCGGACACTCGGCCGGACCATCTTCCTCGAGATCACGCAGGAAGAGGAGGAGCCGCTCCTCGTTGAGCTACTCAAGAATCAGCAAGCCTGGCACGCGATTCTGGACCCCTACCTTCAAGATGTGACGTTTGGCGATGACGGGCTGGTGGCGAAGTGGAACCCCGGTAGGGGGCTACACGACGTCCGTGATCTTGTGATGGTCTCTCCTGAGTACCGGTTTGGACGTCCCGTTACTTCGATCGCGGGAGTCGAAACTCAGGTTCTTGCGGCACACGCACTCTCTGGGGCTGGTGTGGAGGCGACGGCATCTTGGTACGGTGCATCCGGCGCGGAGGTCCGCGCCGCTGTTCGATTCGAGCAGTTCCTGGACGATCGATCGGCTGCGTGAAGTTCTTCTTCGACAACTGCGTCCCGCGACCCATTGTCGAGTTCCTCGCGAGGCTGGCCCAACTTGAGGGTGAGTTAGAAGAGTACGAGCACCTTACGGAGAGTTTTGATCCCCCGACGCCTGACGCTGAGTGGATCCTCAAGCTCAATTCGAGAACGGGCTGGGTAGTGGTCACACTTGATCGTGGGAAGCGCGAGAGGAGAGCATGGGCGGACTGCTCTCGCCCAATTCTCTTCTTGGGGAAGGGGTTCGCCAACTTCCGTGCTCGCCAGCAGGCTCTCACCTTGCTGCGGTACTGGGACAAGATCCGAAAGTGGTCGAGATCCGTGTCGGACGGAGAGGGTCGATGGTGCATGCGCATACGTGACGGGAGTATCAGCAAGGCCAAGTGATGACGTTCTAGGCGCGAGTAAGCCGATGACGGTTGCGTGCTGGACTTCCTTCCGTGTGACGTACATCACGCGGCTGTCCTCCCCCGGCGAGCATCCGCGAACCGCACACGCGCTGGCGTGGCACTCGCGGATTGACGATGAAGACGTACACAGACGTAGCGCTGTTGGACCTGCGTACGGCCGAGGCGGAGTTCAGGCTAGGTGTCCTGGAACGGGACGCTGCCTGCTCAGGTTTCGTCGCCTCGCGAGCCGCACCGAGATGAAGATCGCCCTCACGGGCCCACGGAGCGTGGGCGAGAGCGCTCGGTGTCAACCGCTTGTCTCAAGACCTGACGGCCGTGTAGCATTGTGGATCGGTCCCGCGGGGGGCCGACCGTGTGGGGAGATGGTGGACCGGTGAAGCGCAAGGCTGCGGCAACATGGCGCGAAGCTAGGGCCCTACACAGGGCGCGTCAAATGAACGGTGCTGCCAGCCGAGCCTACTACGCCATCTACCAGGCGATAGTCGGTGCCATGACCAGCAGAGGAAGCGTCCCTGGCGATTTCAAACAGGGTGCTGGGGACGCAAGTGGCCAATGGCCGCATGACGTTGTCTGCGGTTGCGCACCACTCGCCGGGTCGCTCCTCGGTGGCACTCCGCCTGGGCCCTTCGCGAGGAGCCTCAGGGATTTGAGGATCAAGTCGGACTACAAGCCGGACGATGTGGAAGCCGGCGAATTGGCTCCCCTTTGGGAGCGAATCCCCGAGTATCTCGGTAGCATGAACGTGAGTACATAGCCTTGGCGAACAGCGACGACGAAATCCTGAACCACTACACGCGGGTGCTGCGAAGTCGGTGGCCCCAAGTGGTCACGCAACTCGACCACAGCCTCCCTGTCGATGAGGGAGGACCAGTGCTCGACGTGTTCGGCCTGCCTGATGGCGTCGGCGAGGAGTTCGTTCGCTTCATGCTTGAGGTTTACGCCGACGTCGAGTCGTCTAGGCTTTGTGACGTGTCCGTCATTCCGCACTACCGTTCGGCGACGAAGCGTCACTATCCCGACCAACATGAGCAAGTCCTAATTCGAGAGTTCTTTCTCGATCATGCGCACGGTGATCCGA
The DNA here is from genome assembly GCA_965223505.1 of Planctomycetota bacterium. Lineage (GTDB taxonomy): Bacteria > Planctomycetota > PLA2 > PLA2 > JAEUHO01 > CBDCWP01. The sequence goes on along the minus strand of CBDCWP010000026.1, from coordinate 99,950 downwards.
TCGTGGTCCACGACACCGAGTGGTTCTGGTCCTGCAATGCGTGGAGCCCCCGATCCACTGACGACGATTTGAGTGACGAAGATATGCAGGGCTTCAGTTTGGCCGCCTGATGACGCGCACGAAGAGTTCTCCGTCGGGCTATCGAGCCAAGGAGATCAAGCTCCGGTCTGCATCTTTCCGTGTCGAAGAGAGCGCCGAGAGCGAGCTCAGTGCTCCCGAGTGGGACTACGCCATCAGGAGCGTCGTCGACAAAGAGGCCCGCAGTATTGTCGTGACTGCGGGGCTGCGGTCTGAGTCTGCGGACGGAGAAACGGCAGCGATCGACGCTACCATTGTGATGAGGGCGCTGTTCAACTGGTCCGGCGAGCCTTCAATGCCCCCCGAGGAGTTCGCACGCACCAACGCACCTGCGTTTCTCTGGCCTTACCTGAGGGAAATTGTCTGGAGCCTCACCGTCCGTGCTGGTCAGCCGCCGCTACTCTTGCCCATCATGAATCTGAGGAAGGCCGAAGTCGTGCTCACCGACGCCCAAGCCGAGAAGGCGGACACCGACGAAGGCTCCAACGGCAAGAAGTAGCGACGGGTTGATTCCAGCCAAGACTCAGAGTCAAGGCTGCTTCCAGTGTGACCAAGGGAATACCGCTTGCAGACCATTCCCCGCTCTGCCGATCGTTCCGTGCCCCCACTAGCCACGTGGAACTTGACTGCGCGCGAGTGACAGTTGAGAAGACAATGCGCATTCAGGTGCCGGAGGGCTCATCGCAGTAGATGACATGCGGGAATAGCGTCGGGCGCACGGTCGTGGATGCGGCCCGATCCCATTCTCGGCCGGCTCAGGCGCCAGCGAGCTTGAAGTGACGATAAGAGACGGCGCTGACGTGCAACTACCTAGAGCAACCCACGCTGAAGATGAAGACCCCTTTGGGCGGCGAGTCCAAAACGGTGGCTAGGACACCATCATGCTCGGCCGACAGTCTCGATCAGAGAGGGATCGGACAAGGGCAGTCCCGGCGATCTGGGCTAGTGAGTAGGCGCTCCACAACTCACCGATCGAGCGTTTCGCCACCCTGTACCGCTCGGCGATGGCCGGGAGCCGGCCCAGCAGACCGCTAAGGACTCGAAGATCCGAACTCGGGTCGTGAGCAAGGGACTCATCGAGGGCCTTGTGCAGATTGTGGCCGATGTTCCTGGCACCTCTCTCGTCAAGCCCCGTGTAGTGAGCGAGAAAGCCCTTCAGGAACATCTCTGTTGCCAAGCGCGCAGACTCAGCAACCTTCTGATTGGGACGATTTGACAGCAACAAGACAACCGCTGAGCGAAGCTCCTTGTCGGCGCTGACCAACATGTTAGTTGCCAGCGAAGACGCCAGACTGATGTTCGCCAGATCGTCGAATCCCAGGCCATAGTCGATGCAGTCAGCTGCGAGGGCGGCGAAAGTGCGGAAAGCGCTTTGGTCTTTCGCCATGCGCTCGAAAACGATGGACGGCATGCTGGCAACCATTCCGTTCACATCCAGACGGCACCTACCGTAAACCAGTGGGACCTCGACGGGCCAGATGCCCTGATCAAAGTAGAGGGCGCCGGTGAACAGGCTCCCGACGATGAATGCGTCGCGCGTGTAGTTCTCCTCGTACCACTTGAAGATCAACTGAGCGGCCGGGCCGCTCAGGCTGGATGGTCCGTTCTTCTTGGACCACTCGCTCCAGGCAGACCAGGGGCGCCGTCGCGCAGGGATCTCCCTACGCGCCAGCTCTTCGTCGGTCGCGCGAATCCAGGCAGTCGTGACGTCGGACATGGTACTCAGCGTAGTGGAAACAGCTGACGCAGCCGGATCCGTAGCGGCCTCCTACGAGGCGCCGAGACGGCGAGCCGATCGCGGGGCAGTGTGTGTGGCGGTACGTTACGCCCCGTGGCACTTCTTGTACTTCCGTCCGCTTCCGCATGGACATGGTGCGTTGCGTCCGATCTTCATTTGCTGGGCAGCGGCCCTCACCTCTTCGCCGGGCACGGGCCCGAACGTACGGAGTTCACCCGGCCGGGCCTGCAAGTGCGGAAATTCGTTCACCTCCTGCGAGAAGGTCGCGCCGAACAGGTGGGCTGCTGCTTCGCGATCCCTGGGACCCGGTTCGCCTTCAGGTTCCAGGTGCAGGTAACGGAACGCACCGTCTCCGCCGGCGCGGCTCGGCACCATCGCAACGACGACGCGGGCAACCGGGTAGCCCCTTTCAGCGATCGCGGCCCAGGCGCCCCGCGCAAGACCGTTGAGCCACGTCCAAGCCTTCTGTGGCTCTCCGTCGAACGATGCAAAGACAAATACGGTCTCTCGAGGCGAGAAGTACTCGCTGTAGAACCTCGGGCGCCACGACCCCTCAGCCAGTTCGCACTTGTGAAGGAACTTGCGCATCGTCTCGCGCCGAAACGCACGTGGAACGGCATTCAACTCGTAGGCGATCCTGATGTAGTCGCGCTCTGCCTGCTCCCAGGTCCAGCCCGCTGCCAGTTCCGCGGGCATCTCCGTATTTAGCTCCGGGTTGACGTTGTGCGTGCCGTCAATGAGGTCCTGGTAGTGCTTCGCCAACCGGTCGTCCTGGCGCTTCATCTCGTAGAACGCTTGGTTGTCGCCGACGTAGAGGTCCACGGCCGCGGATTCCGCGGACGGGAGATCCTGGAGCTCGGCGAAGGAGTTCTTGTGGGTGATATACCAGGCGTACAGGGCCTTCTCCGCACCCACGGGCAGCTCGAGGCGACCCAGAGTCTCGCTCCGGCGGTCCAGGTACATGAACATGTCCGGGACCGTCATCAGCTCGTTCGCGAGCCAGACGAAGTCGGCGACGGTGAGAGTGTGAGCGGGGACCCCTTGCGACGTAGTCGTGGGAAGCCCAAGGGCCGCGACCTGCTGGGAGTCCACGAGGGCTACGGCGTGGATCACTTCCAGTGACGCCGCCTTGATCGTGAAGCTGCCGCGACGCAAGTGCGAAACGTCGATGTCACGGCGAGCGAGCGTCGAGATCGAGCCGGAGAGCTGCCGGACGGCCTTCCCGCCATGCTTCCGAAGCCACTTCCGTTCGCGGGCACCGTCGCGCTCTGCTGCGGGATCTTGCGTCTTCAGCTGGATCGGAATCGCTTGACCGGACTGCTCCAGAACGTGGTCGCACACCTCCTTGGTCGTTCCGCGATCGTCGAACTGGGGCGACCACAGGACGAAGTCCAAGCACAACGACGAGCCCAGTAGCTCGTTCAGCAGCCTCTCGGCTTCGTGTCCGGCCTGTGTCACGGATGCTCCAGGGGAACCCCGCATCGTATTCACGCTACCGACAGAGGCGGGCAGTCCCGCGAACCTCGCGCCACTGGCATCGGCGCCACGCGAAGCAAGCGCCGCCAAGCGACTATGACCACTTCTTTGCTGTTCTTCTGCCACGACCTCGCACGTCCTCGCACATTGCTGCGAGATGTAAGGGGTCGGGCGCCCGGGTAGGGGAGCGGCCCCAAGCGTGCAACGTCGCGCGAGTTAGGGCAGGGACGCGCAGGGAGAATGGCGGGAGTGACGGGACTCGAACCCGCGACCTCCGGCTTGACAGGCCGGCGCTCTAAACCGAACTGAGCTACACCCCCGCGATTTGTTAGGGCAGCGGCCGGATTCTAGGGACACCTCGCCCCCCGTCAATCAGCGCCTCGGCCATCCGCGGGTAACATTTTCCGCTTCCACCTCGCGCCTCCAACACGGCACCAAAGGGAGCCTCCCACCATGAAGATCGCCGTCATCGGCACCGGGTACGTCGGCCTCGTCGCCGGCGTCTGCTTCGCCGACACAGGCCACGACGTCGTCTGCGTCGACACCGACCCCGCCAAGATCGACGCCCTCCGAGGCGGCGAGGTCCCCATCTACGAGCCCGGCCTCGGTCGCATCCTCGACCGCGTCCTACGCGAAGGCCGCATCTCCTTCACCACCTCCCACGCCGACGCCATCCCCGGCTGCGACGTCGTCTTCATCGCCGTCGGCACCCCCGAAGGCCCCGACGGCGCCCCCGACCTCTCCTACGTCGACGCCGCCGTGAGGCAGTCCGTCGAACCCGCCACCGGCCCCCTCGTCCTGGTCATGAAGAGCACCGTGCCCGTCGGCACCGCCGCCCGCATGAAGGAGATCTGTGCCACCTACACCGACCACACCGTCCACGTCGTCTCCAACCCCGAGTTCCTCGCCGAAGGCCGCTCCGTCGACGACTTCCTCAAGCCCGACCGCGTCGTCATCGGCACCGACTCCGACGAAGCCTTCGAGACCATGCGCACCCTCTACGCGCCCTACGTCGTCTCCGGCAAGCCCATCCTGCGCATGTCCAACGTCTCCGCCGAGGTCACCAAGTACGCCGCCAACGCCATGCTCGCCACCCGCATCTCCTTCATGAACGAGATCGCCCGGCTCTGCGACACCGTCGGCGCCAACGTCAAGGACATCGCCTCGGGCATCGGCACCGACAGCCGCATCGGAAAGCCGTTCCTCTACGCCGGCGTCGGCTACGGCGGCTCCTGCTTCCCCAAGGACACCCAGGGCCTCATGCACATCGCCAAGGCCGCCGGCGTCGACATGACCATCGTCACCGCCGTCGAAGCCGTCAACGACACCCAGAAGGAGCTCATCGCACGCCGCGTCATCGAACGCTTCGGCGAGGATCTCTCCGGCAAGCGCTTCGCCCTCTGGGGCCTGGCCTTCAAGCCCCAGACCGACGACATCCGCGAAGCACCGGCGCTCGTCATCGCCGACATGCTCGCCTCCAGAGGCGCCACCGTCGTCGGGACCGACCCGGAAGCACTTGACAACTTCCGCAAGGCGTTCGGTGAGCGCATGGAGTACTCGACCGACCCCTATGCCGCCGCCAAGGACGCCGACGCGCTCATCCTGGCGACCGAGTGGCTCGAATTCCGCGCCGCCGACTTCGAACGCCTCAGCGGCGTCATGAAGCAGAAGGTCGTCTTCGACGGCCGCAACGTGCTGGATGCCGACAAGGCCCGCGAGGCCGGGTTCGAGTACGAGGGCATTGGGTTGGGGCGCAAGACCGGACGGGGCGCCGAGACCCTGTAGGGGCAGCCCTCGTGGCTGCCCGACGGAGGATGCACGCGCCTGGTTGGGCGACCCCGAGGGTCGCCCTAGCAGCCGGCCCGGCTACGAGCGAGCGGCACCCGCCGGCGTATTTCGGGCTGCACCATGCACTTGCGGCACCGTGGGCACAGGGCCGCAACTCCGGGGCCTCTCGGCGCCCTGCTTAGGCCCTTCTTCGCATTTACAAAATGCCAGCAAATCGCTAGGGTTTCGGTGTTGTTACGCACGACGAAGGGGTCGTCGCAGTGTGGACGCGCCGAGCAGGTGCCGCCTACTTCGCGCGACGTGTGCTCACGTGAGTGAGCGCGTCGCCGCAAGTGTCATCCTGCGTCGCAAGACCGGCGACGCCGACCGTCCCGCTGCATCCGAGCCCGTCACCTCCGAGAACGTCGATGCGCACACCGTCGATGAGGCGGTCGTCGAACGCGCGACCACGGAGCTCACGCGTCTCGGCATCCGTGTCGCCCAGACAGGTCCGACCAGCATCTCGATCGAATGCTCCAAGGACCTCTTCGAACGCATCTTCGAGACGCAGCTTCACGAACACCACGCCGGCGACGTGATCACGTTCACCGCCGCCGGAACGATCAGAGTCCCGGAGCCTCTCAGGCCCTTCGTCGAACAGGTCGTCCTGCCTGAGGTCCCGGAGCTCTTCCCATGATCCCCACTACACAAATGAAAGTGAAACCTAGGAGAAAACACAGATGAGCCCTCCCAACAACAAGAACGTCGTGCAGGCGACCGTGTCGCCGCGCTCCATCGGCGGAACGTCACTGTTCCGACACGAAGGAACCATCAACGAAGGCAACGTCGATGCCTTCCGCTCCGAGTGCGATGTGATGAACAACGCCGTTCGTGAGCTGCGCTCGATCGGATTCGAGGTGTTCGAGCCGGCCGAGGACGACACCACGATCTCCATTCGGGGGTCACGCAAGCTCTTCGAAGACACGTTCAACAAGAAGCTCAAGCGCAAGAAGAAGGAAATCTCCGCCGAACGCAAGGAGTCGTACTTTGCGCTGCCCGGGAAGGGCCCCGACCAGCTGGTCGAACCGCCGTCCCGGCTTCAAGGACTGATCGAAGGCGTTGCGCTCGCCGAACCGGCCATCCTGTTCGGGACCGCCGTCTCCACAGGCGAGCCCCCGGCCGAGGTGACCGTGCCCGACCACCTCGAGGCCGAGGCCGGTAACGGCGCCGCCACCCTGGCGGGCGGCGTCGAAGCGTTCCTCCCGCCGCTGGCGCCCATCCCCTCGGGTGGCTACCGCTACCTGTTCGCGCCCGATGAGATCGCCGTACTGCTTCGCGCCGCGCGCGTCCATCGCCTGGGCACCACGGGGCGCGGCATTCGCGTCGCCATGATCGACTCGGGGCACTATCGCCATCCGTTCTTCATCGAGCACGGATACCGCGTCGCACCCACCGTGCTCGGCCCCGGCGCGTCGAATCCCAAGAGCGACAGCAACGGCCACGGCACCGGCGAGTCGGCAAACGTGTTCAGCTCGGCGCCGGATGCCAGCCTGCTGCCCGTGAAGATGGCCGGGGATACCGTCGGCGCGTTCAACGCAGCGGTCGCACTCAAGCCGCACGTGATCACGAACAGCTGGGGCTATCACATCGATTTCCCCGGCGTGACGCTGAGCCCGTATCTCAAGGCGCTCGAGGCGGCCGTCGCCAATGCCGTGAGCAAGGGCATCGTCGTGTGCTTCTCCGGTGGCAACGGCCACCGCGCGTTCCCCGCGTGCCACCCGGACGTGATCGCCGTAGGCGGTGTGCACGTCAACTACCCGAGTCTGACCTTCGAGGCGTCCAACTACGCCAGCAGCTTCGACAGCAACCTGTACCCCGGCCGGCACGTGCCCGACGTCTGCGGCCTGGTCGGCAACACGCCGCCCAGCGGCGCGCCGAGCATCATGCTGCCTGTGGAGTCCGGTGCGTCGCTCGACTTCCCGAACACGGGCTCCTCGACCGACGGCTGGGGGCTGTTCAGCGGCACGTCCGCTTCCTGCCCGCAGATCGCGGGCGTCGTGGCGCTGCTGTTGCAGAAGAAGAAGCTCGCGCCGAAGAAGGTGAAGGACATCCTCATGAAGTGGGCACGGGATGTCACGACCGGCCAAAGCGCCATGGGCGATCCTGCCGGGCCGGGACCGGACAAGGCAACCGGCGCGGGGCTCGTCGACGCGAAGTGGTCGTACATCACGGCGTACGGCTTCGCCGTCAGCGACTTCATGGCCGCGCCCGCCGAGGAGCAGGCGGAGATGCTCGCCTCGAAACAGATGGAGCCCATCACGGAAGAGGGGTTCGAAGAAATGATTGAGACGCTTCGTTCGCGGTAGGTGGACCGCTGGGCTCGAGGGCGCGGCCTCGGAAGGGGCCGCGCCCTTTTCCGTTGCCCGCTCACAGCTGCTTGCGAAGCGGCAGGTCCATCCAGACCTTCGTCGCCTTGCGCGCGGCCTGATTGTCTTGCTTCGCAATCTCCTGATACAGCGTCTTCGCGCGAAGCAGCGCCTTGCGCGCGGCACTGACGTCCTCGCGCCCAAGATACAGCTCACCCAGCCGGCCCAATAGGCGGATGCGTGTGTCGGCAGGCGCGTCGACTTCGTCCATGGCGCGAAGCAACGCCTCGAGCCGCTGCGCGGCACCCCGCTCGTGCGCGTCGTCGGCCAGCAGCGCCAGCGCCTTGGCCGTGATGGCGGGCTCCACCGAGCCCGACAACGAAGCGACCGCCTCCGCGACCGCCCGCGCCGCGTCGAGGTCGTGCTCGGCGCGCAGCGCGCTCGCGTACGCAAGGAGCGCGCGCAGTCGCGAGGCGTCACGCTTGGGGCCGTACGACGCCACGTGGCGCAAGGCAGCGAGCGCTCCGTGCGCGCGTCCGCCCTTCCGATACGAACGCGCCATTGCCTTCAGAGCGCCTTGGCGTGTGGGGTCCGAGCGGTTCGTCATGCGCGCGACGTCTTGGTACGCATCGGCCTGCACCAGCCAGTGTTTCCCGATCGAGAACGCCTTCGCGTGCTCGAGTCGCTCTTTGGCCTCGACCGGGCCGGCGGACGCGTCGGAGAGCGTGGATGTCGGCACCGTCGAGCGGGGGGCCATCATGTTGGCGCACAGGGCGAACAACAGGATCGCCGCTGTGCTGAACGTCGTGCGCCGCTCGCGGACCCGGTCGCGCGAACCGTCGGATCCCTTCGACGTGATTCGTCGATGCACGCGATCGGCGACGCCGCGGGCTTGCCTTCGCAGCGCCTCGCGTTCTTCGCGGAGCATTGCGAGCCACCGCTCCAGATCGGCGTGTGTCGGCAGGCGTCGTTTCACTCCGTTTGCCTCCCCTGGGAGAGTTTCTCGATCAGCGCGTTCGACTCCTCCCGGCAGAGTGCTTCGGCGTGCGCGAGCATGCGATGGCGCAGGAAGTTGCGCGCGCGGTGAAGGCGCATCTTCACGGTCGTGTGGGGGAGGTCGAGCAGGTCGGCGACCTCGCGCGAGCTGTGGCCGCGCAGGTAGTGGAGCCGTACGACGGGCGCGTAGTTGTCCGGCAGGTCGTCGAGCGCTCGTCGAAGGGCGGCGAGCGCGAACTCGGGCACCCAGTCCGCGTCGTCGGGCTCGGCCGGGTCCGGCTGGGCAGCGTCGGCGATCTCGAAGCCGCGGCGGGCGCGTACGCCGTCGATCGACGCCATCGGGCGCCGGCCTGGGCCGCGGCGTCGCAGCCAGGTGATGGCTTTGTTCCTGGCCACGCGAAAGAGCCACGGACGCAGGTGGTTGCCGTCGTTGATGTGGTCGAGGTTGTTCCAGGCGGCGACGAAGGTGTCCTGGACGACGTCGTCGGCGGTGTCGAGGTCGCCGTTGAGATAGCCGCGCACGTACCGCATGAGCATGGGGCCCATGCGCTCGGTGACGGTGCGGAAGGCGTCGGCGCTGCCTTGACGGGCGCACTCGACGAGGGCGTCGAGGCCGCGCCGATCGTCGACGTTGTCGCCGACGAGGAGCGAGAAGGGGGAGCGGATCAACCGCCCGGCGGATCGATGTGCGGTGGGGGGCGCCACGAGGGTCTCCGTGGCCCCCGATAGCGAGGACCAACGCATCATCGCGGCACGGCCGCCGTCGGATACGCTGCCCGCGCCCCTCCCTAACGCCGATGTACGTGAGAGCGCGTCGTTGCGTCAAGGGCGACAATGGGAAACCGGATGGAAGCGCGACTGCTCGGCACCTCCGCGGCGTGGCCGATTCCGCGCCCCGGCTGCCGTTGCGAGCAGTGCACGGAGGCGCGCGACGCTCCGGCGCTTCGTCGAACGCGCAGCTCGTTGCGGATCGATACCGGCGAAGAGATCGTGCTCGTCGACGTGGGGCCCGACATCCTGCATCAGCTCGAGCGCGAGCAGCTCGCACCGCGCGTGGATCGCGTCCTGATCACACACACGCATCCGGATCACTTTCTGGGCCTGGATGACCTCGTGAGGGTCGTCCAGCGGAGCGAGCCGTTGGTGGTGCACGCGGACGATGTGCACGCCGCGCGCATTTGCGAGGCGTTCCCGCATCTCTCGCGCAAGGAGCCGAAGATCCGTTTCGAGCGCTGGGGAACGGGCGTTCACCTCGCGTATCCGTCGATGCGCCTCGAGGGGTTCGAGTGTGGGCATCGGGACGCCTTCGACACGACCGGCGTGCTGATCACGACGGACGAGGGGCGCATTGCCTACGCGACGGACATGGGGGAGCGTGCCGTCGCACCGACGGAGCTGTTGCTCGGCGTCGACTGGTTCGTCGGCGACGGGACCTACGTGGGGGCGGGCGGCTACGGGCATCCCGGGACGGATCGCGTGGCTCGGATCGCTGCCGATCTGGGGGCGCGGCACGTCGCGTTCACCCACATCGGGCACGTGGGCGTGCGTGACGTCGATCTTCGGAGGGCGCTTGGCTACGAGGCGGTTTGCTACGACGGCGAGGATCTTCTTCTTCGCCTCGCGTAACCACCGGCCGGCTTCGCGCGATGTCAACTTGGGGGGCCCCAGGGGAGAGGCCTGGGGAGCGGTCTGCCGTCTGCGCTGGTGGCCGCTCCGGCGTCCGGCTCGCAGCGTCCCGGCGTCCCAGAACGGCGTCTCCGGACGGGGACGCAGCCTGCGGAAGCGCCGCAATTGCACCGCTTTTGCACCCTCCCGGCGACCCCCATTCGCTGCGGTTCCCGACCGGCCCGCCTCGCAGGCGACGAGAAGACCCGCGCCATATGGCCTGCGCTTTGCGCTGCGGCGTGTATTCAATCCGCCCCCTCGTTCCCAAGGAGCCGCACCATGCCTTCCAAGCTCGTCGCACGCACGTCCGCGTACTTCGTCCTCCTCCTCGCAGGCGCGGCGTGGTTCGCTGCGCCGGCACTCGCCGACGACCAGGGCAAACCCTCACCGCTTCGCCTCGTCATGCCGGACGTCAAGGGCAAAGACGCCGACCGCGGCATCGAACAGCTCGAGCAACAGGGCCTCGACGTCCTGGTCCTGACCATCGCCGGTCCGCGGCCCGGCGTCATCAACAGCCAAGACCCGCAGGCCGGCACACCACTCGATGCCGGCGACGAGGTCGTCGTCTACGTCGGGATCGCCCCCCTCATCCAGACCATCGTGCCGGACGTGCGCGGCCGCGACGAACAGGACATCGGACCGCTGCTCGACGAGGCGTACGTCCTCGACGTCGAGTACGTAACCGGCATGGCCGCTTTCGAAGGCAAGGTCGTTCGCCAGTCGCCGCGTCCGGACGCGCGTCTGCCGTACCGCGGCCGCTTCCGCATCGAAGTCGTACGCAGACCGGTGCGCGTTCCCAATCTCGTCGGCAAGTTCCTGCGCGAGGTCGAGTCGCTCATGGCCGACAGCGAGCTTGCTCTCGACGTGCGCTTCGTTCGCGAGAGCAGGGCACAGCGCGGTCTCGTCCTGTCGCAAACGCCTCGCGCCGGTAGCAGCCTGATGCCGCGCGAGCGCATTCGCATCGACGTCGCCGGTCCCCGCGATCTCGGCGTGCCCGACGACGACAGCGACTACATCGTCGCGCCCGACGTCGTCGGCATGAGCTTGTACGAAGCACAGGCCGATGCGATTCGAGCCGGCTTCGTCCCGCACATCGGCTTCGTTCCCGGCGCGACCCGCCCGGAAATGGTCGTCGCCAGCCAACAGGAGCAACCCGGCAGCCGTCACCCCTACGGCGCGCACCTGCACTTCTCCGTCTGGAAACGCGACCTGCCCGCCGACCGCATCCAGGTGCCGAGCCTGTTCGGCATCGACGCCACCGAAGCCGCAGCGATGATCGAGAACATCGGCCTGCGGGTCGAGATCCAACGCGTGGCGTCGGCACTCGCCGAAGGCACGGTCGTCGAGCAGTCGCCGGACTTCGGGGTCCACGTCGACGTCGACAGCATCGTCAGGATCAGCGTGGCGTCGGTCCTGCCCGACGGCGCGAACGTGGAGGTCGAGGTCCCCGACGTTCGCGGGATGGACCTCGTTCAGGCGCGCGCGGTCATCGTTCGGCGTGGGCTCAGGGCGCGCCTCGTCGGCCGCTTCGCGCCCAACCGGCCCGTCGGACTGATCTATGCCCAGGATCCCGCACCCGGCTCGTCCGTCGCAGGCGGGGAGCGCGTGAAGTTGTTCATCCCGAAGACCACGATCATGCCGAACTTGATGAGCCGAACGGTCGAAGAGGCCGAAGACCTGTTGACCGACGCCGGCCTTCGCGGCAGAGGTCGCGGTCCGGCTCTGGGCGCCGGCACCTCGCGCGTCGTGTCGCAGGCCGTACCCGCTGGCGCGAGCATCGCGCGCGGCAGCGCCGTCGAGTTTCGGTACGCGTTCGAGCCCGCGGCGGCGGCGTTCGTCGTCGTGCCGGACGTGCGCGGCAAGGGACTCGGCGCGGCGCGCCAAGCGCTTGCGCAGAAGGGACTCACGCTCACCTACGTCACGACGTCGCCGCTTCGCGTCGGCTACGTCGTCGCGACGCAGACCCCCGTCGCCGGCTCGCGCCTCGCGCGCGGATCGAAAGTCCGCGTGACCTTCGGACCGCCGGCGAGCGGGCGCTTCGTCACCATGCCGAACACCATCGGGCAGTCGCGCGATGCATCGGTTCGGCAGCTCACCAATCTCGGGTTGTCCGTGCGTCTCGTGGGACGCGCGGTCCGTGGAGTCGGGCTGCGTGTCATACGGCAGTCCGTCACCGCCGGCACCCGCATTGCCCGCGGTTCCACGGTCACGCTGACCCTCGGACGCTAGCGACGACCCGCGGTAGGTAGGGGCAGCCCTTGTGGCTGCCCAAATTGGGCGACCACGAGGGTCGCCCCAACAGGGACGCGTCGAATTGAGCCCCGTAGGTCTCAGTGCTGAGCACGTTGTTTACACCGCAGCCTGAAGCCGCTCGAAGGGGGTCTTGCCTCCAAGGCTAGCGTGAGGCTTGCGTCGGTTGTAGTGCTCGAGCCAAGGCCCGAGGGCCTTGGCTCGAGCGCGGCTGCTGCGGTAGGGCTTCACGTGGGCCCACTTGCGCAGCGTCGTTTGGATGAACCGCTCGGCCTTGCCATTCGTCTGGGGCCGATACGGCCGTGTGCGTACGTGGCGAGCTCCCAGCTCCTTGAGCGCGGCCTGGAAGGCGAAGCCGCGGTACGACGCGGCGTTGTCCGTCATGACGCGCTCCACGCGCACGCCGTGAACGTGTAGCCAGTGCGCAACTCGCTGTAGGAAACCCACCGCCGACTCCGCGCGCTCGTTGGGCAAGATCTCTGCGTATGCCAGGCGCGTGTGATCGTCCACGCAAACGTGCAGGTACTCCCAGCCCAGGCCTCGGTTGCGGCAACGCGGATCCGGGTCCACACGCCTGCCCGGATGCTTGAAGCGCCCCAGTTTCTTCACGTCCAGGTGGATCAGCTCGCCCGGACGCTCGCGCTCATAGCGCACCACAGGCTCCTTGGGCTCCAGTGCGCTCAGCCGCCCTAGTCCCAGCCGCCGCAAGATGCCACCCACGGTGGAAAGCGCCATCCGCAGCCGCGTTGCGATCGCCCAGCCGATCAGCTTCCTGCGGCGTAGCTGCTCGATTCGCCGTACCAATCGCGCCGGCGTTCGGTTCCACACTCGACTCGGCGCCGAACTGCGATCCGACAGACCCCCTTCGCCCTCTGCCTCGTAGCGCCCAAGCCACTTGTAGGCCGTGCCTCGGCTGATTCCCATCGCCTCGGCAGCGTCCGAAACGCGCCATCCTTCCTCCAAAACCCGCTGCACAAGCAGCAGTCGAGTTCGCGGCGTCGTTCGAGCGTTAGAGTGCAGGTTCATCCTGGGAGCCTCCCGGTGACTTGGGTTGGGTTTCGCAACCCCCAAGTTCCGGGATTCCCGGGATGTCTACAACCTGCTCAGCAATGACACGTAGGGGCAGCCCTTGTGGCTGCCCAATTGGGCGACCACGAGGGTCGCCCCTACGAGGTTTGGGCGACCACAAGGGTCGCCCCTACTCGGATCAGCCCGCGACCGGCTGCGCGGCGCTGTGGCTCTCGAACGTGTACTCGTCGTTCGCGAAGTCCACCCGCACCGTGCTGCCCGGCAACACGTCGCCTTCCAGCATGCGCTTCGCCAAGCCGTCCTGGATGACCCGCTGAATCAAGCGCCGCAACGGACGCGCACCGAAGATCGGGTCGAACCCTTCTTCCGCCAGCTGCATCTTCGCCGCGTCCGACAACGTCAGCGAGATCCCGCGCTCGCCCAACATCACCGTCAGGCGGTCGATCTGAATGTCCACGATCTGCCGCAGGTGCTCCTTGTTCAACCGGTGGAACACGATCGTGTCGTCCACACGGTTGAGGAACTCCGGACGGAAGTGCGCGCGCAGCGCCTGGTGGATGCGATTCGCGATCGCCTCGTCGTTCAGGTCGGCCTCGGCAACCGCCTGGCTGCCCAGGTTGCTCGTCATGATGATGACCGTGTTCGTGAAGTTGACCGTTCGGCCCTGGCCGTCCGTCAACCGTCCGTCGTCGAGCACCTGCAGCAAGCTGTTGAAGACGTCGGGGTGCGCCTTCTCGACCTCGTCGAGCAGCACCACGCTGTAGGGACGCCGGCGTACCGCTTCGGTGAGCTGTCCACCCTCGTCGTATCCGACGTAGCCCGGAGGGGCGCCGATCAAACGCGCGACGGCGTGCCGCTCCTGATACTCCGACATGTCGATGCGGATCATCGCGCGCTCGTCGTCGAACAAGAACTCCGCCAGCGCGCGCGCCAACTCCGTCTTGCCCACACCGGTCGGACCTACGAACAGGAACGAGCCCTGCGGCCGCGTGCCTTCGGTCAGCCCGGTGCGGCTGCGGCGAATCGCGTTCGCAACGGCGTCGAGTGCCTTGTCCTGTCCCACGACCCGCGCACGCAGCCGCTCTTCCATGTGCAAGAGCCGCTCGCCCTCGGACTGCAGGAGTTTCGTGACCGGAATTCCGGTCCAGCGAGCCACGACCTCCGCCACGGCTTCCTCGTTGACCTCTTCGTGCAGCATCCGGCGGTCGCCTTCCTCGGCCAACCGCTCCTGCGCGTCTTCGATCTTCTGCTCGAGTCCGGGAATCACGTCGAACCGCAATCGCGCCGCCTCCTCGAGCTGACCCTGGCGCTGCAAGAGCTGCTGCTTCTCGCGCGCGTCTTCCAGGGACTGCTTGAGGTTCTGCACCGCGTTGAGCTGCTCGCGTTCGTTCTCCCACTGGGTCTTGAGCCGCTTTTCCTCTTCCTTGAGGTCCGCCAGCTCCTTCTCCAGTGTCTTGAGCCGCTCCTTGCTCGCCTTGTCACGCTCCTTGACCAGCGCGTAGCGCTCCATCTCGAGCTGCGCGGCGCTGCGCTGGACCTTGTCCAGCGCCTTCGGCACCGAGTCGATCTCCAGCCGCAGCCCGCTCCCGGCCTCGTCGATCAGATCGATCGCCTTGTCGGGTAGCTTGCGGTCCGGCAGGTAGCGCGTCGACAGGCGCACCGCCGCCACGATCGCCGCGTCCTGGATGCGCACGCCGTGGTGCGCCTCGTAGCGCTCCTTCAAGCCGCGCAGGATCGCGACGCTCTCCTCGAAGTTCGGCTCGCCCACGTACACGGGCTGGAACCGACGCTCGAGCGCCTTGTCCTTCTCCACGTGCTTGCGGTACTCGTCCAGTGTCGTCGCGCCGACGCAGCGAAGATCGCCGCGCGCCAGCGCCGGCTTGAGCATGTTGGCCGCATCGCCCGACCCTTCGGCCTGGCCCGCGCCGACGATCGTGTGCAGCTCGTCGATGAACAGCACGATGTCGCCGCCGGCGCTCTCGACCTCCTTGAGCAGCGCCTTCAAGCGCTCCTCGAACTCGCCGCGGAACTTGGCGCCCGCGACCAGCTGGCCGAGGTCCATGGCCAGCAGCCGGCACGACTTCAGCGCTTCGGGCACGTCGCCCGCGACGATGCGCCGCGCCAAGCCCTCCGCGATCGCCGTCTTGCCGACGCCGGGTGGACCGATGAGCACCGGGTTGTTCTTCGTGCGGCGCGAGAGCACCTGCATCACGCGCCGGATCTCGTCGTTGCGCCCGATGACCGGGTCGATCTTGCCGTCCCGCGCCATCTGCGTGAGGTCGTTCGTGTACTTGTCGAGCGCGCCGTAGCGCCCCTCGGGCGTGGGGTCGTCGGCCTTCTGCGTGCCCTTGACCGCCTCGAGCGCCGTTCGGATCGCCGCTTCGTCCGCGCCGTGCGTGCGCAGCATGTCGAACGCCGAGCCCTTGCCCTCGGCGAAGATGCCGAGCAACAGATGCTCGGTCGACACGTATTCCTCGCCGCCCTTCGCGGCGATCTTGGTCGCCTTCTGGATCGCGTCGCGAACGCGATTGCCGATCGTCGGCTCCGACCCGCCTTGCACGCGGGGCAGGCTCGCAAGATCGCGCTCGACCAACGTCGTCAGGTCCTGGACGGGCGTGCCGGTCTTCGAGAGCACGCTCGGCACGACACCGTCGCTCTGCGTCAGCAACGCGAAGAGCAGGTGTTCGGGGGTGAGCTCGGGGTTGCCGTTCGCGCGCGCCTTCTCGACGGCGTCTCGCAACGCCTCCTGGCTCTTGATGGTCAGCTTGTCGAGGTTCATTCGTATTCCTTCAATTCGATCGACAGAGAATCGACCGGGCCTGCGTGGAGGCACTCGCAGGAAGAGTTGCGCTCCAGGGGGAGGGAGGGTGCAGGCCCGGCCGAAGAGTGGCCACTGCTTCGAGTGCTTAGTTGATCGTGAGCCGCTTCGGCTTGACCTGCTCGCTCTTCGGGAGCTCGATGGTCAAGACACCGTTCTCGAAGCTCGCCTTCGCGCTGTCGGCATCGACCTCGCGCGGGAGCGTCATCGAACGGTGGAACGAGCCGAAGCTGCGTTCGACCAGGTGGTAGTCCTTGTCCTTCTTCTCGATGCTCGACTTCTTCTCGCCGGAGATCGAGAGGACGCCGTCCTCGATCGTCACGTGGACGTCGTCCTTGGCCATCCCGGGGAGCTCGGCGCTGATCGTCAGCGCTTCGTCGCTCTCCGACACGTCCATGGCGACCCGCACCTGCATGGGCGTCTTCATGTTGCCGAACTCGCGGCCGAAGAAGTCGTCCCAAAGGGGGGCGAACGAAAAGAGAGAGCCTCGAGGGGCCGTTTTCTTGCTGAGCTGGTTCATGGGTTCCTCCTCGCCTCCCGGTCGCCGCACGCAGCGGTGAGAGGACGAAACTGGTTTCGGTCGTTCAATCGCAACGGCCGTACCAACACGAGGCGGAAGAGCGGGGCCGAAGAATCAGGCTTCGGCGGGGCGGTGCGTGCGGGGCCGCATGGGGCGCGGCGTGCCACATGCCGAAACGGCGTGGCATTCCGACATGCCGACGCGCATGGGCGCCTGTACGGGCGACCCTCGTGGTCGCCCAAGTCGGGCACGTGGGGGTCGTTCCTTGGGCAGCCACAAGGGCTGCCCCTACAGGGGATTGGGCAGCCACAAGGGCTGCCCCTACGGAGTCTTGGCCCCCGCGAACGGGGCCAGCGCCGCGCGCAGCTGCCCGCGCACGTCGTCGCTTGCCGCCACCATCGGCAGCCGCAGGTCGTCGCACTCGAGCAGGCCCTGCAGGACCATCGCGGCCTTGACCGGAATCGGGTTCGGCTCGACGAAGAGCGTCCGGAACAGCGGCGCCAACCTCTCGTGCATCGCGAGCGCGTCCTTGGGATCGCCGTTCGCGGCCAGCCGCACCAGCTGCACGACCTCGGCGGGGACCACGTTGCTCGCCACGCTGATCACGCCCACCGCGCCCAACGCGATCATCGGGTACGTCAGCCCGTCGTCGCCGCTCAGGATCGACACGTCGCAGGCCTCGCGCAGCTGCGTGACGCGGGCAACGGTCTCCGTCTCCTTCAGGCCGGCCACACCGCCCGCGTTCGCCGTTCGCGCCACGCAGTCGATGCCGATCCCGATGCCGCAGCGGCCCGGGATGTGGTACAGCACCGCCGGCAGCCCGCCTTCGTCGATCATGGCGCGGAAGTGCCGGTACACGCCCTCCTGGTTGGGCTTGTTGTAGTACGGCGCCACCGCCAGACAGGCGTCCGCGCCCGCCTGGCGCGCCGCCTTCGTCATCGCCACCGAGTGGGGCGTGTCGTTCGTGCCGGTTCCCGCGACGACCGGCACGCGGCCGTTCGTCACGTCAACGCAGCGCTCGATCACGGCCACGCGCTCGGCGTCGGTGAGCGTCGGCGCCTCGCCGGTCGTGCCGCACGGCACGAGGAAGTCCACGCCGGCCTGGAGCTGCGACTCGCACAACGCGCCGAACGCGTCGAGATCCACCGCGCCGTCCTTGAACGGCGTCACCAGCGCGGTGCCGCATCCGTGAATCGGTTTCGTCTCGCTCGCCATCGTGCGTTCCCGTCAGACCTCCGTCATGAGCATCTCGCGCCCGCGCATGACCTCGGCGCGCATCTCGCGCACAGCTTGCGTCATTCCGACGAACAACGCACGCGCCACGATCGCAAAACCGATGTTGAGCTCCTCGATCTCGGGGAGTCCGGCGATGCGCTGTACGTTCGTGTAGTTGAGGCCGTGTCCGGCGTGCACGCGAAGTCCGAGTTGCTTCGCCGTCGCGGCCGCTTTCTTCAGCGACAGGAACTCACGCAGCACGCGCTGCTCGCCCTTGGCGTTGGCGTAGCGACCCGTGTGCAGCTCGACCGCCGTCGCGCCCGCGCTGTTCGCCGCGAGCAACACCTCTTCGTCGGGGTCCACGAACAGCGACACCGGGATGTCCGCTTCGCGCAGCGTCTCCACGGCCTTGGAGATCTGCTCCTGGTTCGCGGCCACGTCGAGGCCGCCCTCGGTCGTGATCTCCTCGCGCTTCTCGGGCACGAGGCACACGTGCGCCGGCTTGATCGTCTTGGCGAACGCGATCATCTCGTCGGTGCACGCCATCTCGAAGTTGATGTCGGTGAAGATGCCGTCGCGCACCAGCTCGACGTCGCCGTCCTGGACGTGACGGCGATCTTCGCGCAGGTGCAGTGTGATCAGGTCGGCGCCGCCCAGCACGGCGGCGTGGGCCGCGGCGACGACCTCCGGAAACGGTTCGCGACGCGCCTGGCGCACCGTCGCAACATGGTCGATGTTGACACCCAGTCGGATCATGGAACGAGGATAGCAACGGGCCCCGGAAGCCCCGGAGGAAGCACGACACATGCGCATCGGCGCCGGCCGCTTCAAGGGACGCCCGCTGCCGCGCGCGCGCACGGCACGGCCCATCTCCGGGCGCGTTCGCACGAGCCTCTTCAGCGTGCTCGCCGAGCGGCTCGTCGGCGCGCACGTGCTCGATCTGTGTGCCGGCGTCGGCGCGATGGGGCTCGAGGCCCTCTCGCGCGGCGCCGCTCACGTGACCCTCCTCGACGTCGATGGCGGCGCCGTCCGCGCCCTGTCCGCATGGCTCGACCACGTCGGCGTGTCCGACGAGGCGACGGCGCTTCGGCGCGACGTTCTCGGTCCGCCGCTGCCCGACGGCCCCTTTGATCTCGTGCTCGTCGATCCGCCGTTTCCATTCTGGCAAGGGGACGACGGCGTGAAGCTCCTGCGCCGTGCCCTGGCCGTGCTGACACCCGCGGGGCTGCTCGCCGTCAAGCTGCCCGCCCGGCACGAGCTGCCCCCGGACGCGGCCTGGACGGTAGAGCGCCGCACGCGCGTGGGCTCGGTCGCCTACGCCCTGCTGCGGCACCCCGACGCAACCCGTCAAGGACAAGACAAGACACCGATTCAAAGTCCGCGTTAGGCGTCAAGCATGGGCCCGGCACGTCCGAACCAAGGGATTGGCGGCGCGGTGCGCCCGCCACCCGGATTTCGAAGGATCTACCCAGTGCCGCTCGACTCCCAACGACCCATCGAAACCGAAGCCGACGCGAAGGCGCGGGCCGAGGCGCTTGCGCGCCAGGCCGAAGCCGTCGCCGAGGAAGAGCAGGCGCACGTCCCGGCGCAGCCGAACGACGTTCCGCGTCCGATCGGGCCGGAGCGGCTCAAGGCGCTGCGCGAGGCCATCGAGAGCGGCACCTACCCGGCCGACGAGCACGTCATGGGCGGCCTGGTCCGGATGTTCCGTCCCTCCGATGACGGGACGAAGACCAACTAACGCCTCCAGGCGGCTCCATACGGCATTCCCGGCCCGCGAAGCCTCCATCGAGCGCCTCGGGGGGCGCGCGAGCGGCACTCCGGAGGTAGGCTCGGGGGGTTGGGAGCGGAGACCTGAGGCCATGTCGAACCGCGCGCGCGCCGGCCGTCGGCTGCTGTTCGCCTTTCTCGTTCTGTTCGCCCTTTCCGGCGTCGTGCACGCCGGGCCCGGCTGGTGGGGCGACCTCGACAAGGGCGCCATCGTCGATCTGGGCGACGTGATCGCGTCGCCGCTGCGCTACGACGGCAAGAAGATCACCTTCTTCTGCATCTTCCGAAAGCAGGACACCGTGTTCCTGCAGCGCGGGACCCCCTTCAACCATCAGAAGTACGACAACATCGCCGTGTGGCCCGACGGTTCAGCGGTCTGGGACCGCGCCGTCTACCCGAAGGACTTCCCGTTCTTGTACGTTCGACGTGCGCACTATCAGCGCGACGCGCTGCTGAAGACCCGCGAGTTCACACGCCTGGAGATCACCGGCCGCATCCGCGCGATCGTGCAGAACCGGCCGTTCATCGAGCTCGACTCGTACCGGGTCACCGGGCACCGCCTGGGCAAGGGCACCGTCATGGACGTGGTGAACGCCAACGCCTACAGCCACAACGGCAACGACGAGCTCGCCGTGTACCGGTTGATGCAGGCGCTGCGCGACGACCTGCCGCCGCGCTACGACATTCGCATCCGACAGCTCGCCGCCAAGGCGCTGCGCCGTCTCGGGCGCGAGGAAGACGCGGATCTCGTCGAGCGCGGTGGCTCGCTCGACGGCGACGCGCCAGCGCAACCGAACGACGGCGACATCCCGACGCCGGATGTGCCGAGCGTCAATCCGTTGATGACGGACGACATGCCCGGCAGCGAGGGCGCACCGGAGTCGGCGCCGAGCGACGAGCCGATCGCGTCGCGGGGCGACCCCGACCTTCCCGACTTCGGCGGGCCGCCGCCGCCGGGACCGCTGGCGCCGCGCGGCCAGCCCGCCAATCCCCTCGTGTCCGGCGACCTGCCGGGCACGCCGGTCAACCCGTTCATGAGCGGTGACCTTCCGGGCGCGGAGTCGAGCGCGCCCGAGCCCGGCCCGCTCGTCCCGCCGGCCGGTCGTCCGAAGACGCCGGTCAAGAAGCCGGCGGTGAAGGTCCC
Organism: Planctomycetota bacterium; assembly: GCA_965223505.1. Taxonomy (GTDB): domain Bacteria; phylum Planctomycetota; class PLA2; order PLA2; family JAEUHO01; genus CBDCWP01. The sequence continues at coordinate 79,118 of CBDCWP010000026.1, read as the reverse complement.
GCCGGCTCCGAAGCCGCTGCCGCGCGCCGCCGGCGCACCGCCGAAGCGGCGACCGCGCCTGGTCGGGGTGAAGTAGCGCCCGATCAAGTAGAGTCAGGCGAGATGAGCGAGCCCCGACCCCCGCTGCTCCTGAAGCCGCACTACGTGTCGAAACCATGGGGCGGCCGCCGGCTCGAGTCGGAGCTCGGGCGCCGCGACCTGCCCGAAGGTCCCGTCGGCGAGTCGTGGGACGTCGCCGACACCGACGAGGTGCAGTCCGTCGTCGAGTTCGGCATTCACACCGGCAAGACGCTGCGGGAGGTCTTCGGGGAGCGCTTCCCGCTGCTCATCAAGGTCCTCGATGCCCAGGAGAATCTGAGCGTCCAGGTGCACCCGGGCGAAGCGGACGCGGCGCCGGCCAAGGAAGAGGCCTGGGTCGCGCTTGCCGACGGGGGGCGTGTCGCGGCGGGGATTCGCGACGGAGAACGAGTCGACGGCGACGACTGGCTGGATACGCTGGAGATTCGAGAGCTCTTGGCCGGACAGGGCGAGCTGGCGCCCAGCCTGGTGCACGTCCCGCCCGGCACCGTCCACGCCGTCTTGTCGGGATCGTTGCTGTGGGAGGTGCAGAACCCCGTCGACGTCACGTGGCGGCTGGACGACTACGGCCGCGAGGGGCTCGACGGCAACCCGCGCACGCTCCATCGCGACGAGGCGCGCGACGTTCTCGCCCGCGGGCCGGACCTGTGCGGCCGGTACAGCGTCGACAAGCGCGGCCTCGTCGGTCGGCGCATCTCGATTCGACTCCTGCCGCCGGGGCGCACCGAGGCTCCGAGCGGCCTCGCGGCGTACTTCACCGATACCGGCTTGCTCCACTGGGGGCCGAATTCGCTCGCATTCGAGGTCCCCGCCGGGCGCACGGTCGTCCTGCCCTCCGAAATCGAGTCGGTGGAGAGCCGTGGCTGGGTGTTCCTGGCGGACGTGCCGGACGATTCCGCCACCCCGTGACGTTCGTTTGTGAAGACACGCCGCCGACGGGGGCGACATTCGACCGGCAATCGCTAGACTTGACGGGTCGCGAATGGGAAGTTCGCGTCGCTGCGACGCCGTCGAGTATCGAGACACGCGCTCCTGCCGTGAGGTTCGGACCGCGGGAACCGGGAAGTAATCAATGGCCAGGGGAACGAGTACGCAGACCTCGAACGGGGTCAAGGACCGCTTGCACAAATTCCTCGCCTCGACGGGCGCGGGTTCGCGGCGCGAGTGCGAGACCTTCATTCAGCAGGGCCGAGTGACGGTCAACGGCAAGGTCGTCACGAAGATGGGCCTCAAGGTCGATCCGACCTCGGACAAGGTCACGCTCGACGGCGAGAAGGTGAAGGCCGAGGACAAGGTCTACTACCTGCTCAACAAGCCTTCCAACACGATCTGCACCAACTCCGACGAGCGTGGGCGCAAGCGCGTCGTCGACCTGGTCCCCGATCGCAATCACCGCATCTACACGGTCGGCCGGTTGGACGCGGACAGCCGCGGTCTGATCCTGCTCACCAACGACGGTGGCATCGCCAACATCATCTGCCACCCGCGGTACCGCATCGAGAAGGTCTATCAGGTTGCCGTGCGCGGCCGCGTCGACCGGCAGCAGATCGCGAAGATCGAGGCGGGCGTGTGGTTGGCCGAGGGCAAGTCGTCGCCTGCGCGCGTGCGTGCCGTCGGACGCGACCCTCGGCGTGACGCCACCCTCCTCGAAATGACCGTCTTCGAGGGGCGCAATCGCGAGATTCGGCGTGTCCTGGCGCGGGTTGGACTGAAGGTCCGCCGGCTACAGCGCACGCAGATCGGACCGCTCAAGCTCGGCACGCTCCCGCCCGGTGCGTGCGTGAAGCTCGAGCCCGAGCAACTGGCGTTCGTCTACGAGGCCGAGCGCCTGTACCAGGCCAATCGCGAGGTGTGGGACGCCGAGCTGCCGCCCGAGCGCAAGCCGAAGCGTCGGCGCCGGCGGAGCGACGGCGCGCAAGTGCGCGGAAAGGCCGACCGGCCCGCCGGCAGCAAGGGCGCTTCGCGCGGACCGCAGCGACGTGGCCGCCAGGGCGGACGCCGGGCGTCCGAACGCCAACAGGAGGCCGACGCGCCGCGCCAGCGCCGCAAGCGCCGCTACTACTCCTGACCCGGAAGAGGCGACGTAACACGGCGCTCGCGGCGACCGCCCGGGCACGTGTCGCGGCCCGGCGAGAGGCCCGTACAATCGCCCGCCCCACGCGCCCATAGCTCAATGGATAGAGCACCGGCCTCCGGAGCCGGGGATTGGGGTTCGAATCCCTATGGGCGTACCAGTTTCGTGGACCCGGCGGCTTCCCCGGACGCCGCCGGGTCTCTTTTTTGACGTTTGGGAAACGCGCTTACCCTGCGCAGTTCCTTGCTCTCTTTCCTCACAGTGGCCCCCCCGGAGACGTGCCCATGGCTCGTTGGGAAGACCTGCGGCGCGCGATCCTCGCGAAGGACATCGACGGCGCCGAGCGAACATGGTTGGAACTGATTGAATCCGGGTCCACGGACCTGCGCCGTTTTCTGGAGTCGGCCCAGCTCATGTCGCGCCAGCCTGGTGGCCGCCGCCAGGCGGGCGTCATGCTCGGCCTCCTCGAAGACGCGCTGCAAAGCAACGATCGCCATCGCGAGCTGATCACCGTGTACGGCAAGATGGCCGAGCTCGCGCCCCCGGACGACGGACAGCTGCGCGAGAAGGTCATCGAGACCGCGACGAAGGCGCACCCGGATCGGGAGGACCTCGAAGGCCTGCTCGAGCAGAGCGGCGTTCGCGGCGGTCCGGCGGCTGAACTGAGCACGCAGTGCGAGTCGTTGCAGCGGCTCCTGCAGATCGAGAAGGACGCGTACGTCTTTCACAAGTCCGGCTGGGGCGTGGGCAAGATCGTCGAGTACTACCCGGAGCGTGGTCGCTGCGTGATCGACTTCCACGACCGCCCGGGCCACGAGATGGACGTGGACGCGGCGGCGCGCATCCTCGAGCGCCTACCCGAGGACGACATCCGCGTGCGCGGCATGGTGGACCGGCGGGGCCTGCGCGCGTTCGCGAAGGAAGAGCCGCTGGTGGTGCTCCAGCAGGTGCTCGGCTGGTACGGCAACTCGGCGAACCTGCGCAACGTGCGCGGCGCGCTCACGCCCGAGGCGGTGGCGCCTTCGACCTGGAGCACGTGGTGGAAGAACGCGAAGAAGGCCGCGCTGCTCGACCCGCGTTTCGAGGTCGGCTCGGGGCGCGACCCGCGCATCGAGCTGCACGAGGTCGCGCAGGCGGACTTCCGCTCGCAGATCGAGATGGCGCTCAAGCGGTCGGCGACGGTGACGGCACGCCAGAAGGTCGTGTCGGACTACGCCGCCACGGTGGGCACGAATGAAGAGGCGCGCGCGACCCTGATCGAGGTCGTGGACCGCGAGCTCGAGCGCACGGTGAAGGCGCCCGGCGCGCGCATGGGCTGGGAGGTCGTCGCGGCGGACCTGAAGGGCGAGGACGCCAGCCAGCGGCTCGGCGACATCCTCGCGTTGTCGAACGACCCGATCGAGATCGTGAAGTCGATCACGGACGATCGCATTCGGGCGAGCGCGGCCGAGGGCTATCTGCGCACGAAGGAAGACGGTTTGCCGGACCTCCTCGAGCTGGCATTGGAGGACGATCCGGTCTGCGCCGACGTGCTCGTCGTGGGCGCCAAGAAGCAGGGCCGCGAAGACCTGCTCAACGAGCTGCTCGACAAGATCGACGAGAAGCCGGCGCTGATGCCGGCGTTGTACGCGTGGTACCTGCGCGGCCTGCGTCGCGGCAAGTGGGAGGGCCGAGAGCACGAGCCGAACAAGCTGGTCACGCGCGTGCTGAAGGTGATCGACGCGGTCGAGTACCGCCAGCGCCGGGGCGGCGTGACGAAGGACAAGAAGGCCGTCGTGCAACTGGGCGACGTGTTGGCTGAGAAGGGCTGCGCGTTGGTGAAGGAGGCGGCGGAAGCGACGGACGAAGAGGGCGGTCGTCATCTCATGCAGCTCGTGGCATCGGCGCGGGGACTTCGCAACGTCGACGTGGGCCGGATGCAGAGCGTCGTGCTTGCGGCGCATCCGGGAGCGGCCGGCAAGGCGCAGCGCGACGACGAGCCCGAGGCGCCCGAGGACGCCGCGCGGATCTACATGACGGCGGCGGGCATCGAGGCGTTGAAGGCCGAGCGCCGGCGGATCGAGAACGAAGAGATGCCGGCGAACCGCGCCGAGATCGCGCGTGCGCGCGAGTTCGGCGACTTGAAGGAGAACGCCGAGTATCACGCCGCGCGGGAGAAGCAGGGGCTGCTGCAGGCCAAGGTCGATCAGCTCAAGTCGGATCTGGCGCGCGCCGTGGCGATCACGCAGGACCACGTCTCGTCGGACTCGGTCTCGGTGGGCACGCGGGTGCGGCTCAAGGACGGCGAGCAGGAGCTCACGTACACCCTGTTCGGCCCGCCGGACGCGGACATGGAGCACGGCATCATCAACTACATGACGCCGCTCGGGCAGGCGCTGATGGGCAGCAAGGTCGGCGACAACGTCAAGCTCGACATCGAGGGCTCCGTTCGAGAGCTCGAGGTGCTCGGCATCGAGAGCGGCCTCCAGTAGCAGGGCGGCACCCTCGATTTTCGGGTCGGGCGTATCCTCCCGTGCGCTTCGCGCGATGTCCTGCTGGGGGGCCCCGGGAACGACCTGGGCGGCGTTCTGCGTGCGCCGCCGACCGCAGCGCACTCGTGCCTCGGCAGCATTCGCGCCTCACCGGGGCGGACCGGGTTCCAGCAGCCGTTCGCGCAGCCGTATCCTGAGCCGTCAATGAAGCACGTCCCCCTCGCACTCACCTTGACGGCACTGCTCCTCGCGCCGCTCGCGCACGCGGACGAGGACGAGTCCGCGCTCGACTGGGCCCGCCAGGTCGTGAAGGACAACCTCGCCGACGCGCCGAAGGCGCCCGACTTTCCGGACGGGCGCGACTGGCTCAACGTCTCGCGCCCGCTCTCGCTCGAACGCGAGCTCCGCGGCAAGGTCGTCATCCTCGACTTCTGGTGCTACTGCTGCATCAACTGCATCCACGTGCTTCCCGATCTCGAGTTCCTCGAGCGCAAGTACGAGGAGAAGGCCGTCGCCTTCGTCGGCGTCCACAGCGCCAAGTTCACCAACGAACGCGACCTGGAAAACATCCGCGAAGCGGTCCGGCGCTACGAGATCGAGCACCCCGTCGTCAACGACGGTGATCACGCGATCTGGCGCTCGTTCGGAGCGCGCTCCTGGCCGACGTTCGTCGTCATCGCGCCGGACGGCCGCATCCTGGGGCAGCTGCGGGGCGAGGGCCGTCGAGAAGAGCTCGACGGGCTGATCCAGGCGCTCCTCGAACACTTTGCCGACAAGCAGATCCTCAACACCGACCCGCTCCCCGTTCGCCTCGAACAGGCCGCGCGCCCAACCGGCCAGCTCGCCTACCCCGGCAAGGTCCTCGCGGACGCCACGGGCAAACGGCTCTTCATCGCCGACAGCAACCACAACCGCATCGTCGAGGTCGGTCTCGACGGCGCGTTCCGACGCGCCTGGGGGGACGGCGCCCGCGGGCTCGTCGACGGCTTGCCCGGCAAGGCGCGCTTCTTCCGGCCGCAGGGCATGGACCTTCGCAACGACGCGCTCTGGGTCGCCGACACCCAGAACCATGCGATTCGCAAGATCGATCTGAAGACGGGCGTCGTGAGCACGGTCTCCGGCACCGGCGAGCAGGGCCGCTTGCGTGAGGGCGTGCATCCCGCCAAGGAAGCGAAGCTGGCCAGCCCCTGGGACGTGCTCTGGATCGAGGACAAGCTCTACATCGCCATGGCCGGCACCCATCAGCTGTGGCTGTACGACCCCAAGACCGACGCGGTGGAACGGTTTGCCGGTGACGGCAGCGAACAACGGCTCGACCACTACACGCTGACACGCGCCGCGTTCGCGCAGCCCTCGGGTCTCGCGTGGGACGGGACGTGGATGTACGTCGCCGACAGCGAGTCGAGCAGCATCGTGCGCGTGGGGCTCAGCGGCCCCGTCGAGACGCTCGCGGGCGCCATCCCGGAGAACCCGCGCAACCTCTTCTACTTCGGAGACGAGGACGGCGTCGGTCCCGGTCGTCGTTTCGAGCACGCGTTGGGCGTCGCGGTTCACGGCGGCTTGCTCTACGTGGCCGACTCCTACAACCACAAGATCAAGTCCGTCGATCCGAAGACGAGAGTGGTCACGTCGCTTTGGGGCGTGGACGCGCCCGGCTTCGACGACGCAAAGGGGACCTTCTCCGAACCGGGCGGCCTCGACGTGCTGGGCGACACGATCTACGTCGCCGACACCAACAACCACGCGATCCGCACCATCGACCTGCAGACGCGCAAGGTCGCAACGCTCAAGCTCGAAGGTGTTCCGATCCCGCAGGAGATGGCGCGCTCCGGCGGCGTCGGCGCTTGGCCGGACCTCGCGGAGACCGAGCTCGCGTTCGCGCGGCCGCTCACCGTCCGTTCCGGCGAGACGACGAAGCTGACGATCAAGCTCGACTTGCCGGCGGGTTGGAAGCTCACGCCCGGCGCGCCGTCGGCGCTTCGCGTCGAGGGGTGGGGTGAGCCCGTCGAGGCGAAGATCCAGGGCGCCACGACGACGATCGAGATGCCGGCCGTCACCATGGCCGTCACGGCGGCGACGCTGCGGCTGCTCTACTACGTGTGCAAGGACGAGGGCAGCTGCCGGATCCGAAGCGTCGACGTTCCCCTGGTCGTCATGGCCACGGAGAAGGGGGCGGTCGCGCGCGAAGTGACGGACACGTTCGTGCCGTAGGTATCATCCCGACGTGAGCGACTCCACGGTTCGAGATCGATTCGAGCGGCCGCTGCGCGACCTGCGCATCTCGGTCACGGACCGCTGCAACTTTCGCTGTCCGTACTGTCTGCCGAAGGAGTCCTTCGGCGCCGACTTCGCGTTCATGGAACGCAGCGAGCTGCTCAAGTACGGCGAGATCCAGACCATCGTGAAGGCCGCCGTCCCGCTGGGCGTTCGCAAGATCCGACTCACCGGCGGTGAGCCCTTGCTGCGCAAGGAAATCGAGTGGTTGATCAAGGGACTCGTCGAGATCGACGAGATCGACGACATCGCCGTCACGACGAATGGCTCGCTGCTTGCGCGCAAGGCCGGCGATCTGTACGAAGCCGGGTTGGGACGCGTCACCGTGAGCTGCGACTCGTTGCGTGACGACGTGTTCCGGTCCATGAACGACGTCGACTTCCCGGTCGAGCGCGTCATCGCCGGCATCGATGCCGCGATCGAGGCTGGGCTTCAGGTCAAGGTCAACATGGTCGTCAAGCGCGGCGTCAACGATCACGACGTCGTGCCGATGGCGCGGCACTTCCGAGGCCGGCCGGTGATCTTGCGCTTCATCGAGTACATGGACGTCGGTACGAAGAACGGTTGGCGGCTCGAAGACGTCGTGCCGTCGGGCGAGCTGGCGACGCGGATCCACGCCGAGATGCCGCTCGAGCCTGTGGATCCGAACTACCCCGGCGAGGTCGCGCGCCGTTACCGCTACGCGGACGGCGAAGGCGAGATCGGTTTCATCTCGTCCGTGACGCAGCCGTTCTGCCGCGGCTGTCACCGCGCGCGGCTGTCGGCGGACGGCAAGCTGTACACCTGCTTGTTTGCGGCGGAAGGCCACGACCTGAAGACCCCGCTGCGCGCGGGTGCGCGCGAGGACGAGCTGGGTGTCCTGCTGCGCGAGATCTGGCAGGCGCGCGCGGACCGATATTCGGAGCTGCGCACCGAGGGCACCGACGACCTGCCGAAGGTGGAGATGTCCTACATCGGCGGTTGATCGCAGCGCCCGGCGAGCCGGGTTGCCGTAGGGGCGAGGCTTGACCCCGCCCGCGGACCGGGGTGCGGCCGGACGTGGCTGCTCGCGGGCGACCTCGAGAGTCGCCCCTCCAATGGCCTCACGCAAGGGACGGACTGTCGGCAGGAGGGTGTCATGCGCTACGTGATTCCGGCCCTGGTTCTGCTCGCCACGGGGTGCACCGCGGGTGGGTACGGGACCCAGTGGACCTCGGACTCGAACGCCGTTCTGCAAGACGGCATCGCCCTGCGCGGTTCCTACGACCCGATGATCTGCCCCTGCGCGCCCGATGGGGAGTGACGGCGCCCGCAGACCCATGCACGAGCCAAGGCGAGGCGGCTCGCTCCTTCAGGGCGCGACGCCGGTGGCCGGGTGTGTGGAGACGACCGTCCAAACCGCGCCGTACACGGCTGCGTAGAGCTCCGCCGTGAACGGCAGGTCGCTCGCGCCGTAGTACTGCTCCGGCTTGACGATCCCGCTCGGATCCTGGGCGTAGAGCGTGCTGAACACGGTCAGCCCCGCGACGAAACGCCCCGTGTCCAGCGCGAGGTGCGTGTCGTCGCGGTAGAGGTCGGCAATGCCCGTGAGGCCGGGAACCTGTCCGGCGCGCAAGCGCCCGTCCAGCTCGTAGAGCACCTCGCCCACGGGAATGACGTACACCGCGGCCCCCGTTGCGTCGCGAACCCGCGTCACGAGATGCTCGAAGTACTCGCGAGCCATGACCGTCGGCGCCGCGTCGTCGTCGGCAACGGCACGGTCCCAAGAGGCGGCGTAGTTCGTGCGCTGTGGCCACGCCGCGTAGATGTAGTAGCGCGTCTTCGCGTTGCCGGCATGCTGCCGCGCGAGATCGATCATGTTCAGGATCGTTTCCTCGTCGTCCAGCAGCGTCGACGTGCCCCCGGGAAACGGTTGCATCGTGACGGCGTTCCAGGTCTTCGTGCTCAGGGCGCCCGTGAACGTTCCGTACTCCGGCACCGGCGCAACGCACGTGTCGTTCGGAACGGCCCAGATGTTCTCGAGCGTCTGGCCGCAGCGGATGTGGTACCCCTCGTCGTGCAAGTACTGCCGCTGACCGGCGAGCGCCTCGATGCCGTTGGGCTGCGAGTCCCACGTGAGACTGTTGCCGATCCGGTAGACGGTCATGCGCTGCGAGGGCTGGATCACGGCGTTCTTCGTCGTGCCGATCCGCAATTCATCGATACTGTCCGCCGCGGCGGAACGGAGCGTCACGCGGCTGAACGCGGCGTTCGTCGCCTGCACCGTCGCGTCGGACGCGACGCGATCGAATCCACCGTCCGTCGGGTCGATCCATGCGTCGACGGTGTCTACGTCGCCGACGCCGAAGGTGAAACGTAGGACGAGGAAGTGGGCCGCCTGGTCACGGGGGCCGAGATCCGCGCTCGTTCGCGTGGGGTGGTGCCCGACCTCGTACATCCCATCGAGCAGGTCGTCGTTCGCGAGACCACGAATCTGTCCGACGACCGTGCCGAACCCGCCGTCGGCGCGGTTGAAGTCGATCACCTGTAGTCCCTCCGACGCCGCGGTGTCCGTCGAGATCCAACGCACGCTCACCCAGATCTCGGTGTCGTCCGCGCCGTACTCGGTATCGAGATCGCGGAAGATCGCGGTACTCGACGTCCCGAAGTGAATCGAGCGTCCGCCGGTGGACGGCGGCGCCAGCGGACTCGTGACAACGAGCTGATCGCCGCCGATGACGCGGTCTTGAACGTCCCCGTCCGCGTCGTTCCACGGATGGGCGAAGCCGAACCCGCCCTCCTGGCCGCTCAAGCCCGACGGATAGGACGTGTCAGGGTAGTTGAACGGCTCGAATGCCAACAACGCCGCGGACGTCGGCGGCGGAAGGATGACACTCTCGTCGCCGGGGGGCGAGGACGGCGGCTGCGGCGTCGAGCCTGACGTTCCTCCGCATGCGGAGAGTCCCACGAGCAAGAGCCAGGCAAGGACGCGAAGTCGCATCGGCTGATTCTAGAACGATTCGCTGAACTCGTACTGCGTCCGGATCTCGTCGGGCAACGGCGGAATGTCGCTCTTCTTCAGCAGCAGGCCGCGCGCGGCCCACAGGTCGTTGAACACGCGGTACGACGCCGTTCGATCGAGGTAGTCGACGCCGGAGCTGCCGCCCGTACCGACACGGCGGCCGATCACGCGCTCCACCATGCGCGCGTGGCGCTGGCGGAACATGACGAACGCCTGCTCCAGGTTCAAGAACCCCGTCAGCACCCGGTGCGGCCACTCGAGCAGATGCAACTCGTGGTACGCCTCGATGAACAGGATGGCTGCGCGGATGCGGCGCTCGCGGCGATCCTCCGGCGCGAAGAACGCGTCGTCGCCGTCGACCGTCTGCTGGTACCAGGCCAGGAACTCGTCGACGACCTCGTCGTCGCCGTCGCGGCCAGCCGTCGATCCGCGGATCGGCGTGCGATGCAGCCACTCGCCGAGCGCCTGCTTGAGCGTCACGCCGGGCGGCGGCGGCGCCTTGAACGCGCCCGCGGCCTTGAGTCCCTCGACCTGCTTGAAGTACTCGTGGTCGCGATGCTCGTCCTTGATCCCGAGCAGGTCCTCGATGCGCCGCATCTGCGCCGACTGAAAGCCGCTGGCCGGGAACAGCTTGTCGCGGAAGTCGAGGTAGTCACGCGTGTTGAGCGTCTCCATCACCTCGAAGTGCGACACCGCCACGCGCAAGACCGTGGTCACGCGATCGATAGAACGGCACGCGGCCGGGATCTCCCGCTCCGGAACCGGCTCGTTGAACAGGTCGCGCAGCGTGATCAGCTCTCGTAGTACGACTTTGAACCAGAGCTCGTAGACCTGGTGCACCGTGATGAAGAGCACCTCGTGGTTCGAGATCTTCGCGTCGTCGTCTTCGAGTCCGTTCTGCAATCGCAGAAGATCGTCGACGCGGATGTAGTCCCAGTACGTCGTCATGCGCGCATTATTGACGCGAGCGCGCCGGGGTGCGGCAGGGATTCCCCACCGCGGGGTGTTCGGCTACGCCCCGTCCGCGCGCGGCAGTGTCGCGTCGGCGTCCTCGACCTCCGCGCCGGTCTTTCCGGCGACGGGGGCGCCGCTCGCGATGTCGTTCACGATGCTCGCGAGGTGATGGATGTCGAAGGGCTTCTCGACGAAGCGTACGTGCATGCTCTCCAAGCGGCCCATGGTGCGCGTGTCGAGCAGGTTGCCCGTCATGAAGATGAACCGGTCCGCGAACTCCGGATGCCGGCTCACGTAGTAGTCGAAGAGCTCGATGCCGTCGACGTCGCCCGGCATGCGCACGTCCGAGACGACGACGTCGAAGTCCTCTTCCTTGAGGCGGTGCAGCGCCTCGCTGCCGTCGCGCGCGATCGTCACGATGTAGTGGTGGTTCTGGAGTGCGCGCATGACGACATCGCAGACGTACGCGTCGTCGTCGACGACCAGAACCCGTCGGCCTTCGCCGGCGCGTGACGACGAGCGCGCGGGCATGACCGACGCGCTCGCGACGAATTCCGGCGAGTCGCTCACGGGCACCTCGATGACGAACGCCGCGCCGCCGTCCGCGCCGGTCTCGTGTTCGATGCTGCCGCCGTGCTCCTGGACGATGCCGAAGCAAATGCCCAGGCCCAGCCCGGTGCCCTTGTCCTTTGTGGTGAAGAACGGCTCGAAGACCCGGCGGCGCAGATGCTCGGGGATGCCCGGGCCGGTGTCGCGGACCCGAATGCGGACGGTCGAGTCCAGCAGCCGCGTCTCGAACGAGATCTGCCGCGTCTCGGCGTTGCTGTTGAGCAGTGCTTGGTGGGCGTTCGAGGCCAGATTGATGAACACCTGCTGCCAGCGGTTCACGTCGAGCGGGAACGACGGGACACGCGAGTCGAAGTCGCGCAGGATCTCGACGTTGTCCATCCGGAACTGGTACTCGTTCAGGTTGAGCACAGAGTCGATGACCTCGTTGATGTTCGCGCGGCGCTTCGTCATGCGGCTCTGGCGGGCGAACGCGAGCAGGTTCTCGACGATGCGCTGGCAGCGTCGCGCGTTCTTCTCGACCTTTTCGATGTCCTGGCGTGTCCACTCGGCGGGTGGTCGTCCCAGCAGCAGCTGCGCGAAGCCGAGAATGCCGGCGAGCGGGTTGTTGAGCTCGTGCGCGACGCCGCTCACCAGCGTGCCGATGGCGCTGAGCTTCTCCGACTGCGTCAGCTTCTCCTGCAGCTCGCGCTCGCGCGTCTTGTCGCGCGCCAGCACGACCACGCCCTTGGGGTCGCCGTGTTCCCCGATGAGCGGCTGCAGCGACGCGCTGATCCACTTCGTATCGCCGTCCGCGTGAACGACGTGAAACTCGAGATCGCGGCTCGGCAAGCCGCGCAGCGCGCTCGACACCGCATCCTTGAGCAGCTCGCCGTCGCTTTCGACGGCCAGGTCGCTCAGCCCGCTCATGCGGGAGAGGATGTGGCTCTTCTCGTAGCCGGTGATCTCGGTGACGGCGGGGTTCGCGTAGATGATCCGCCCCTCGGTGTCGAGGTGCAGCACCCCGCCGGGGCTCGACTCGACCAGCGTGCGATAGCGGTCCTCGCGTTCCTTCACCATGCTGAACAGGCGCGCGTTCTCGATGGCGATGGCGAGCTGGTTGGATACGGTCTCGAGCACCAGGTTGTCGCTCGGCCCGAACGCGCCGACATGGTCCGACTCGACGTTGAGCACGCCCTCGACAACGCCGCCGATCTGGATGGGCACCGCCATCTCGCTTCGCGTGTCGGAATACCAATCGACGTAGTCCTTCTCGCGGCGCACGTCGTCGACCGACTCCGTACGGCCTGTGCGGTACACGCGGCCGACGATGCCCTCGCCGAGCGCGACCTTCGAGTCCGCTGTGGTGGGATTGACCGCCCGCGACGCCTGCGCGCGAAGCTCCAGGCTCGAGCGCGTGTCGTCGACCATGAAGATCATCACGTTGTGGAAGCCGAACGTTCGGTGAATGTCCACGGCGGCTTGACGCAGCAACAGCTCGTCGTTGAGGATCGAGTTGACCTTGCGGCCGAGCTCGTTGACGAGCAGCAACTGCTCGAACCGGCGCGTGGCGGTCAAGCGGCTTCGAAGCGACCGCACCGACGCGGCTGTCAGATAGGCCGCAGCTTGCGCGCGATCCTGGAGCGCAAGGACCGCCTCTTCCGGCCCGCGTACGCCGACCACGCCGACGACCTCGCCACCGCTCTGCATCGGCACGAGCAGGCTCGTCTCGTCCTCGGCCCCTTCTGCCTGAAGTTCCGGCGGCATCTCGCCGTTGAGCACGACGACGTCGCTTTCGACCTCTCCCCACCGCGTGCCGACCCGCGGGACGCGCTGATCGTGGCCGCGGGGACGGGCGAACTCGCCGTGGCTCGCCTCGAGATGGAAGCATCGGTCGCGCGCCTCGCAGTCCTTGGCCCGGGGACACGTGCCGCAGAGGTCGCCTGGGCCCAACACATACGCACGCACCGCTGCCGCGGGCGCCAGCTCGCGCAGGTACTCCGCAAGCCGCTCAGCCGCCGTGGACGTATCCGTAGCTTCCGAGAGGCGGAAGGCCAGGTCGCCGAAGTCCACCATGACGGCACTAGCCTAGCGCGGATCAACCCCGAAGCTCGGTTCGCGTGGTCGCGCCGCTAAACCGGAGATTCCTCCGCGCGCACGGCCGTCTCACGCGGACGTACGACGCTGCCGGCGCCGATGCCCGTGAACCAGCTGAGCAGCAGCACGCCGACCAGCAGCCCCAGCGGCGGCAGGATCCACGTGATCTGCGAGAGGCCCAACACCAGCCCACCGACCAGGCAGCGTTTCAACATGCCGGCCTCGTTCCCGTCCTTCAACAGGTGCGCGCCGATGTGCGGAAGCGCCGCCAGCATGCCGGCGACGACGGCGAGGAAGACGGGGATCCCGACGAGCAGGGCGTACACACCGCCCAACACCGCGTTCCCCGTCGCACCGACCCCCCAGGCGATCAGCCACGAGCCGACGAGCGGCACCACCCCGAACAGCAGGAGACGCGACGTGCTCAACCGTCGGACCGACGCATCCGTGGCCTTCGCGACGCCGGGCAAGATGACGCGGATCAGCGCGGTGGCGCCGCCCATCCCCAGCGCCACCATCACGCCGAGCAGTATGACGAGTGCAACCTGCGCAAGCTGTTTCGCCGCATCCCCGTCTCCGTTGCCGCCCTCCGCCTCACCGCCGAACGCGTTCACCGCCGGTACGAGGACGAACAGGCACAGCACCACACATCCCGCGATCACGAGACGTCGAAGCACCCGGGCACTCATCGAACACCACCCTTCGAGACAACCGAAGCGCGCCGGTGCGCGCGCAGCAACAGGACCATGCCGACCGCCAACACCAGGACGCCGGCCAGCATCGGCACCGCTGCGCCGATGCTCGCTTCGGACAGCGCATCCGGCGCCGCGACGTCGAGCAGGACCGCCGGCGACCGGGTCAGCTCCAAATGGGGCGTGACGCTCGGCACCGACTCGAGCACGGGCGCGGGTCGCCGCACGTCCGCCCACGCCGGCGCCGTCCCCGAGAGAGCGATCCAGCTCGAGAAGAAGACGAGGACCGCCGCCGCAACGCGGGCGAACGTCGCCACCCGGCTGCTTCGCCGCGGAACGACGCTCTCGAGAACGCGCTGCGTCAAGCCGAGCGGCGCCTGCCAGAGGGGCTCGCCGCGAAGCGCCGCCTCGATGTGCTCCACCTGCGCGTAGGCCGAGCGCAACGTCGGATCGGCGTCGATGCGGGTTCGAAGGGCCTTCGCGGCCTCGGCGCTCAGCTCGCCGGCGGCCAGCTGCTCCAGCGCGACCCAGGGGATCTCGCCGGGCGCAGCGCCGTCAGTGGGGGGGCGGTCGTTCGACATGGTCAGTCCTCCGTACCGCCCGGCGGCGGGTCGGTTTCAGGGGCCAGCAGCTTGCGCAGCGCCGCCCGGCCCCGATGGAGATGGGTCTTCACGGTCGCCACCGGCGTGCCGGTGATGCCCGAGATCTCCTCCAGGGGCAGGTCGTGCAGGTAGCGCAGCACCACGACGAGGCGGTACTTCTCCGGCAGCGCGTCGATGGCCTCACGCACCCGCACCTGCTCCGGCGCCTCGAGGCTCGGACGCGCCGCAGCCGGGCGGCCCACGGGCTCCGGCCGCTCGTCGTCGCCGCCGGTGGGGTCGAGCAGGCTGCTGCGCACCTTGCGGCTCGCGATGCGGTTGCGGCACAGGTTGCTCGTGATGCGCAGGATCCAGTGGCGGAACGGGCGGTCGACGTCGAAGCGCTCGAGCGCGTTGAAGGCGTTGAGGAAGGCGTGCTGGACGACGTCCTCGGCTTCGTGCGTGTCGCGGAGCATGCGTCGCGCGACGTCGAATGCGCGGCGGCCGTGGCGTTCGATGAGGCCCTGGAACGCCTGCGCGTCCCCCGCGAGCACGCGGCGGATGTCGGCGGCGTCTTGCGGGTCCGGGCGCACCATGCACGTCCATGATGCCCGCGAGGGGGGCCCTTCGATCGGTCCGGCGCACTCGACGCCCGAGGTCGCCGGCGATCGCACGTAGGGACCTGTTCACGCTCGAGGGAATGAAAATGCCCATTCCCGCGCGGCACGACGGATGATTCCCGGATGGACAAGCCGCCTCCGCCCCGTCCGGCCGTGATCGTTCACTGCGGCGCCTGGGCCGTCCCCGAGGACGAGCGTCGCGCGCACCGCCGCGGCTGTGTCGACGCGGTGGAGCTCGGCTGGCAGGTCCTGCAGGACGGCGGCAGCTCGATCGATGCCGTGAAGGCCGCCGTTCGTTCGATGGAGAACGACGGCAACCTCAACGCGGGCAACGGCAGCGTGCTCGATTCGAGCGGCCAGGTATCGCTCGACGCCGGCATCATGTGGGGCAAGGACCTCTCGGCCGGCGCCGTCGGCAGCCTGCGCGACCGGCGCAACCCGATCGAAGCGGCCGATGTCGTCCGGCTGTCGAAGCACGTCTTGATGGTCGGCGACGGCGCGTCGAAGTTCCTGGACGGCAAGCTGGAGAAGTGCGACCCGGCGTCGCTCGTGGTCGGCCGTGAGATCAAGCGGCTCGAGGCCTGGCGGTTGCGCGCGGACCCGGACGACCACGCGTCGGACTTCGGCTACCTCACGGATCCGGGCGAGACGGTCGGCGCCGTGGCCGTGGACGTTCGCGGCACGATTGCGGCGGGCGCGTCCACGGGTGGCGTGCTCGGCAAGCTGCCGGGCCGCGTCGGCGACACGCCGATCCCGGGCGCCGGGTACTACGCCGACGACCTGGCAGGCGGCGCGGCTGTGACGGGCTGGGGGGAGCCGATCCTGCGGATGGGCTTGGCGCGGCGCGCGGTGGAGCTGTCGCGCGAGAACAACGCGCAGGACGCGACGTGGCTGGCGATGGGAGAGCTGCAGAAACGGTATCTGGGGCGCGGGGGGATCATCCTGATCGCGCGGGACGGATCGATCGGGTATTCGTTCAACACGCCGTTCATGCCGCTGGCCTACATGGACAGCGAGCTCGAGACGCCGTTCGTTGGTGGCGGTGTCTAGGGTCCAACCAGTTCTGACGTGATGTCGCGCTACGGCTGAATCGCGACGACGATCAACGCCATCGCCGACGCGAAGAGGTTGATCGCGTACATCCGCACGTATTGCCGGTGCAACTTCTCGAACGCCGCCTTGTCCTCGTCGCTGCGCGCGTCCGCCGCATCCGGATCGTCGGGCGGTCCAAGCTCGGCCATGCGCGGCGCGACGCTGCCACGCAAGAAGCCGAAGACCGCCACGATGAGCGCCATCAAACACACCGGAATGCTCGCCAGCACCGGGTCGACGTCGCCGAACGTGATCGCGGCCGCCGCGGCCATCGTCGCGAGGATCGCCGCGATGATGCCGACGCGGTCGAACGTCGCCAACACGCGGCCGAAGCTGCGGTCGGCCAGCCGGTCCGGCAACGTCCGAAAGAGGTTCGGCGCCGTCGCGAAGGCCAACGCGCACGTGCCGCCGAACACCACCGCCGCGCCGAGGATGTAGAACGCCGCGCAGGTGGTCAGGAAGAACGTCATTCCACCTTGCCCTCGAACCGCAACCGCGTCTGCAACGGTCCGGCGACCGCGATGTCCCGGCGCGGCGGATGACGCTTGGCGAACTTGTAGGCGTCGTGGATGGCGATCTCGAAAGCCTCCGGCTTTTGCTCCTTCAGGAACCCACGGTACTGCGCATTGCACGCGTAGCACACCGCAACCGACGGAACGACGAGATAGAGCACAGCGTCGACGACCACGGCGACGACCACGCTGATCCAGGACGTGAAGGGGCCCAGCACGCAGCCGACCGCGACGATCGACAGGCCGAGCTTGCGGTTGAAGTCGCGCTGCACGTAGAAGTCGTCGCCGCCGCAGACCGGACAGGGCCGCAGCGGCGCGCTCTCCACGAACGACGCCGCGTCGTGAAGCGGCGTGCTTCGTCCGCAGGCGTCGCACGCCATCTCCGCCGTGTCCGCGCGAAGCGGGCCGTCGACCGGTTCGCCGCAACCGGATTGCGGGCAGGCGAAGGTGATCTCGAGGGGCGCGGGCACTACGTCGGGATTCCGGTGGCCAGCTCGATGTAGACGGCGGCCAGCTCGCCCATGATCGCAAAGCCGACCGCGACGTACAGCAGCCCGGTCGCGGCCTGGGTGTGCTTCAGCCGAACCGTGTCCTTCACCATCCACAGCAGCACCAGCGGGCCGAAGAAGCCGAACGCCACGCGCCACGTCGTCCACACCAGCTCCGGGCCGAGCAACACGTCGGCGGCGCCGCCCCAGAACAGCAGCACGAGTCCGAAGACGATCATGCGCGCCACCAACACGCAGAAGACCATCATCCCGGAGCGCTTGAGCGCCTGGAGCGGCAAGCCGCGGATCATCAGATAGAAGTGACCGAGCACCATCGAGTCGTTGATCGACGCCATCACCAGACCGCCCAACAGCGCGCTGATCGACAGCACCGCCAGCGCGCCGCCGGTCGTCGACAACGGTCCCAGCCGTGCCGATCCGATGATCACGCCCAGCCCGCACAGGATCGCCAGGCTCAACGTGATGCGCGCCGCGCGCCGCTTGAATGTGCCGAACAGCAGGTTCGTGATCAGGCAGAGCGCGCAGACCAACACGAGGAACCCGGGCATGCCGCCTTCGAACGACAAGAATGCGTCGACGCCCCTTGGCCACTCCGGGTGCGCGTCGCCCAGCGCCGCGCCGTAGAGCGCGGCCGATCCCGCCGACAGCACGAGCGCGAGCAGGACCTGGAAGCGCACGTGCCGCTCCGCGGGGCGCAACGCCCACAGCGGCACCAGCGCGATCAACGTACCGATGGCGGTGCGGGCCAAGAACGCATAGAAGACGAGCGAGAGGCGCACCTCGGACTCAGTCCGGCACCACGGCGTCGGTCTCGATCTCGATCAGGGCGCCCTCTTCGTACAACCCCGCGACCTGGACGAGCGTCATCGCCGGGAACCAGCGGCCGAAGTGCTCGCGATACCGCGCGCCGATCTCGCGCGCGTTCGCCGCGTACGCCTTGGC
Source organism: Planctomycetota bacterium (assembly GCA_965223505.1). Taxonomy (GTDB): domain Bacteria; phylum Planctomycetota; class PLA2; order PLA2; family JAEUHO01; genus CBDCWP01. The sequence goes on along the minus strand of CBDCWP010000026.1, from coordinate 60,699 downwards.
GTCGAGCACGTAGATGCGCATGCGCACGAGGTGCTCGGGCTTCGCGCCGGCCGTGTCCAGCACCGCCTTGATGTTGGCGAACGTCTGATTCGCCTGCGCCACCAGATCGCCGGGATGCATCATCGCGCCGTCCGGCGCCATCGCGACCTGCCCGGCCAGCGCGATGCGGCGCCCGCCGCGCGACTCGACGGCGTTCGCGTAGCCGATGGGATTCGCCCACTCGGGCGGGTTGATCGCGCGCCAGACGGAGTCGTCGCTCATGCCTCGTCCCGTCCCAGTAGCGAGCGCGCGAGAATCACGCGCTGGATGTGGCTCGTGCCTTCGTAGATGGTCAGCGCGATCACGTCGCGATGGAAGCGCTCGATCGGAAGCTCGTCGGAGTACGCGCGCGAGCCGTGAATCTGGATCGCGTTCGTGGAAGCGCGCAGCGCCGCTTCGGTGGCGTAGAGCTTGGCGGCGCTCACGTGCGCCGTGGCGTCGACGCCGGCGTCCGTCAATCGCGCCGCGTGATGCGTGAGCAGGCGCGCCGCGCGCAGCTCGACCGCCATGTCCGCCAGCTGCGCGCCGATCTGCTGGAAATCGCCGATGCGCCTGCCGAACTGCCGCCGCTCGCGCGCGAACGCTACGCTCGCGTCGAGGCACGCGCGGTGGATGCCGACCGCGCCCGCGGCCACGTTCAGCCGGCCCACGCCGAGCGCGTCCATCGCCACCGCGAACCCGCCGCGCGCCGGACCGACGCGCTGCGACTTGGGCACGCGCACGTTCTCGAAGCGCAGGTGCGCGTGGTCCGAGGCGCGATGGCCGAGCTCGCGGCCCGGCATCGGATCCCGCGCGAGTCCCGGCGTGTCCCCGGGAACGAGGTAGCACTCGAGACCGCGCGTCTTCGCCGACGGATCGACGGTGCCGAAGACCAGCACGAAGTCGGCGATGCCGCCGTTCGTGATCCAGACCTTTTCGCCGTTGATCACGACGTCATCGCCGTCCGGCTCGATCGTGGTCGCGATCGCGCCGACGTCGCTGCCCGCGCCCGGCTCGGTGAGTCCGTAGGCGCCGATCGCGCGGCCGGCCATGAGGTCGGCGACCCAGGCGTCGACCTGCTCGTGGCTGCCGTGACGGATCAAGGGTGAGAGCACCAGCCCGATCTGCACCGCCATGAAGCCGCGCATGCTGCCGTCGATCGCGCCGATCTCCTCGGCGATCAGGCAGCCCGAGAGCGTGGAGGCGCCGCCGCCGCCGGCGTCGCGCGGCAACGTGGCCGCGAGCAGACCGGCTTCCCCGAGCTGCTCGACCAGCGCGCGGGAGAACGCGCCGTCGCGGTCTGCCTGCCGGGCGACGGGGGCCAGCGCTTCCGCGGCGAACTTGCGGGCGGCGTTGCGCCACGCCGCCTCGGCCTCGTTCAGTCCGTACTCGGTCGTGTAGTCGGTAGGGGGCAAGTCAACGTCCCGTGAACTTGGGCGCTTCGCCCTTGGTGTAGGCCTCGTAGAAGAGCCGGTGATCGTCCGCCTGCAGCAGGATCGCCTGCGCGATCGCCTCGGCCTCGATGGCAGACGAGAGATCCATCGAAAGCTCGTTGTTGAGCATGCGCTTCGTCATCGAGTGCGCCAGCGTCGGTCCGTTGGCCAGCCGCAGCGCCAGCTCGTTGGCGGCCTCCATGAGCTCGTCGTCGCTCACGATCTGCGTCGCCAGTCCCGCGCTCTTCGCCGTCTCTGCGTCGATCCCCGAGCCGAGCATGAGCCACTCCGTCGCGCGGCCGAGTCCCACGACGCGCGGCAGAAGCCACGCGGCGCCCATGTCCGCCCCGGTCAACCCGACGCGGTTGAACAGGAAGTGGAACTTGGCCTTGGGGACCATGATGCGGAAGTCCGCCGCGAGCGCGATGACGGCGCCTGCGCCGGCGGCCGTGCCGTTGATCGCCGCGATGATCGGCTTGTCGAGTCGGCGCATGTTCTCGATGAGCTCGCCTGTCATCCGCGTGAACTCGATGACGTCGTGCGTGTCCTTCTTGAGGAGCTCACCGATGATCGCGTGCACGTCGCCGCCGCCGCAGAAGCCCTTGCCCTCGCCGGTGATGACGACGACGTTCACCTCTTTCGTGAAGCGCAGGCGGTAGAGGATGTCGGTCAAGCGCCGGTAGATGTCGAATGTCAGCGCGTTCAGGCGTTCGGGCCGGTTCAACGTGATCGTCGCGATGCCGTCCGCGATGTCGTAGCCAAAGGGCAGCTCGGCCATGGTGGTACTCCCTGCAGGGCGCGCATCCTATCAATCGAGGCGAATCGAAGCGCCGTGTTGCCGGTCGTCTCGAAGCAGCGATAGCATCTGGGCGGCGACCTCCTCCGGCCGGATCAGCCGTCCGCTCGTGTTCATCTTCGCGAGCGTCTCGCGTGCGTCCTCCGCGCTCATGCCCGTCTGCGCGATGATGTTCTGGACCGTGCGATCGGTCATGGGCGTGTCCAGGAAGCCGGGACAGATCGCATTGACGCGCACGCCCTTGCCCTGAAGGTCTTCGGCCATCGCGCGGGTGAGGCCGAGCACGCCGTGCTTGCTCGCGACGTAGGCGGCCGTGTACGCATAGCCCTGCAGCGCGGCCGTGCTCGCGATGTTGCAGATGAATCCGCGCCTCGCCGCGCGCATTGCCGGCAGGCACGCCGTGGACGCGATCCACGTACCGGTGAGGTTCACGTCGAGCGTGCGCCGCCAGAGCTCGTCGTCGGGCGGGAGCAGCGGGGCCGACGCGGCCATGCCGGCCGCGTTGACCAGGATCAGCGGCGGGCCGACCTGGTCCTCGACCCACGCCACCGCCCGCTGCATGCCCGCGCGATCGGTGACGTCCGCGACGATTACCTCGACGTCGCCGTCCAGCCGGTCGCGCGCCGCTTCGAGCCGGTCGCCCTGGCGTCCCAACAGGACCGGCCGGTACCCCGCCACGACCAGCGCTTCCGCGCACGCGAACCCGACACCGCCGCCGCCGCCCGTGACGAGCGCGACGTCGTTGCCGGCATGGTCGGCTGCGGCCATGGGCGCAAGAGTACGGCGGTCTCAACCTCGGGCCCAGGGCCGTTGCGGGTACCATGCCGCCCGCATGGAGGTTCTCCCGACCCAGGTCGACACGTCCGACGAGACGTTCGCATCCCGCCGGACGCACAACGATGCGCTCCGGGCGGACCTTCGCAACCTCCAAGGCCGGCTCCGGCAGGGGGGCAGCCCCCGTTCCCGCGAGCGCCACCATGAGCGCGGCAAGCTGCTCGCGCGCGAGCGCATCGAGCGGCTCCTGGACCCGGGCAGCCCGTTCCTCGAGCTTTCGTGTCTGGCCGCGCACGAGGTGTACCCGGACACCGACGTGCCGTGCGCGGGGGTCGTGACCGGCATCGGCAGCGTCCACGGCAACGAGGTCATGGTCGTGGCCAACGACGCGACCGTGAAGGGCGGCACCTACCTGCCGCTGACCGTGAAGAAGCACGTTCGCGCGCAAGAGGTCGCGATCGAGAACCACCTGCCCACGGTCTACCTCGTCGACTCCGGGGGCGCGTTCCTGCCGCTGCAGGACGACGTCTTCCCCGACAAGTACCACTTCGGCCGCATCTTCCGGAACCAGGCGGTGCTGTCGTCGATGCGCGTGCCGCAGATCGCGGCGGTCATGGGGTCGTGCACCGCGGGCGGCGCCTACGTGCCCGCCATGAGCGACGAAGCCGTCATCGTGAAGGGCACGGGGACGATCTTCCTGGCCGGTCCGCCGCTCGTACGCGCCGCGACCGGCGAAGAGGTCACCGCCGAGGAACTGGGCGGCGCCGACGTGCACACCCGCATCAGCGGCGTCGCCGACCACTTCGCCGAGGACGACGACGACGCGCTGCGCAAGCTCCGCTCGATTCTCGAGTCGCTCAACCCGCATCCGCCGGCGCACATGGACGTCGCCGCGGTCGAGCCGCCCAAGTACGACGCCGAGGAGCTGCTCGGCATCGTGCCCAAGGACGTGCGCACGCCGTACGACGTGCGCGAGGTCATCGCGCGAATCGTGGACGGCAGCCGCTTCCAGGAGTTCAAGGCGCGCTACGGCACCACGCTCGTGACCGGCTTCGCGCGCCTGCACGGCATGCCGATCGGCATCGTCGCGAACAACGGCGTGCTGTTCTCGAGCTCGGCGCAGAAGGGCGCGCACTTCATCGAGATCTGCGGGCAGCGCGGCATCCCGTTGCTCTTCCTGCAGAACGTCACCGGGTTCATGGTCGGCAAGGAAGCCGAGAACGGCGGCATTGCCAAGGACGGCGCGAAGATGGTGCAGGCCGTCGCGACCGTCAACGTGCCCAAGATCACGGTCATCATCGGATCGTCGTTCGGCGCCGGGAACTACGGCATGTGCGGTCGCGCGTACGACGCGCGCTTCCTGTTCACGTGGCCGAACGCGCGCATCAGCGTGATGGGCGGCGAGCAAGCGGCGCAGACACTGCTCACCGTCAAGCGCCAGCAGCTCGCGTCGGAAGGCAAGGACGCGTTGAGCGCGAAAGAGGAGTCGGCGCTGACCGATCCGATCCGCGCCAAGTACGAGAGAGAGGGCCACCCGTACTACGGCAGCGCGCGGCTCTGGGACGACGGCGTCATCGAGCCCACCCAGACGCGCGACATCCTCGGGTTGGCGTTCGCCGTGACCCGCTACGCACCGGAGGCGCCCGTGCGTCCGCCGGTCTACCGGATGTAGCCATGAGCAGCGTCGACGAAGCAGTGCAGTCGGTCGTTCGCGACGGCGTCGCCCACGTGCGGCTCAATCGCCCCGAGAAGCGCAACGCGTTCGACGACCAGATCGCCGCCAGGCTCGACAGCGTGTTCGCGGAGCTCGGCGCGAACGACGCCGTCCGCGTCATCATCATCGGCGGCAGCGGCGCGAGCTTCTGCGCGGGCGGGGACGTCGAGTGGATGCGGCGCGTCGCCGACTACTCGCGCGAAGAGAACCTCGCCGACGCCGCGGCGTTCCAGCGCGCCTTCGAGCGCATCGACCGGTGCCCCGTGCCCGTCGTCGGGCGCATCCACGGCCACGCCTTCGGTGGCGGCGCGGGCCTCGTGGCGCTGTGCGACGTCGCCGTGGCCGAGTCGGACACCAAGTTCGCCTTCTCCGAGGTGCGTCTTGGTCTGGTGCCGGGCGTCATCTCGCCGTACGTGCTGCGCAAGATCGGCTTCAGCCACACGCGTCAGCTCTTCCTGACCGCGGAGCGTTTCGGCGCGCAGCGGGCGCAGCAGATCGGCCTCGTGCACCACGTCGTGCCTCAGAGCCAGATGGACGCGGCGGTCGGTCTCGTCGTGCAGCGCCTGAAGGAGTGCGCGCCTGGCGGCGTGCGCGGCGCCAAGGCGCTCCTGCACGAGATTCGCGAGGCCGATCACGAGCGCTCGCTCGAGCTGGCGCGCGAGGCCATCGCCGACGCCCGCGCGTCCGACGACGGCCGCGAGGGGTTGAGCGCCTTCCTGGAGGAACGCCCGCCGCGATGGACGCAATGACGTCTCGATCCGGCAACGGCAACCCCTTCCGCAAGGTGCTCGTTGCGAACCGTGGGGAGATCGCCCTGCGCGTGATGCGCACGTGTCGCACCCTCGGCATCCCGTCGGTAGCCGTCTACAGCGAAGCGGACGCCGAACAACGCCACGTGCTCGAGGCCGACGAAGCGGTCCTCATCGGACCCGCGGAGGCGACCGCGTCGTACCTCGACGTGGAGGCCGTCGTTCGCGCCGCGCGCGCGACCGGCGCCGACGCGGTGCATCCGGGCTACGGGTTCCTGTCGGAAAACGCCGTGTTCGCACGGGCGTGCAGCGACGCCGGCATCACGTTCATCGGTCCGCCGGCCGACGTGCTGGAAGGTTCGAACGACAAGCTCGTCGTCAAGCGACGCGTGTCGGACGCCGGCGTGCCCGTGATTCCCGGGCCGCTCGATGCCGTGCCGGCGGACGACGCGGCGTTGACGGCGGCGGCGAACGCGACCGGCTATCCGTTGCTGCTCAAGGCCAGCGCGGGCGGCGGCGGCAAGGGCATGCGCCGCGTCGAGGAAGCGGGCGCGCTGCTCGCCGCCGCGGAAGGTGCGCGGCGCGAGGCCGGCGGCGCGTTCGGCAACACCGAGCTGTATCTCGAGCGCATCGTGCAGCCTGCGCGACACGTCGAGGTGCAGGTGCTGTGCGACGCGCACGACGGCGTCGTGGTGCTCGGCGAACGCGACTGCTCGCTACAGCGCCGTCACCAGAAGGTGATCGAGGAGTGCCCCGCCCCCGGTTTGAGCGACGACGTGCGCGCCGCGCTTCATGGCGCCGGCGCCGATGCCGTTCGCGCGCTGGGATACCGCGGCGCCGGCACCGTCGAGTTCCTGATGCAGCCGGACGGCTCGTTCTTCTTCCTGGAGGTGAACCGGCGGCTGCAGGTCGAGCACCCCGTCACCGAGATGTGCTTCGGCGTCGACCTCGTCGCCTGGCAGCTGCGGGTCGCGGCAGGGGAGGCGCTGCCCGATCCCAGCCGGTTCTCGGCGCGCGGCCACGCCATCGAGGCGCGCGTGTACGCCGAGGATCCGGCGCAGGGGTTCTTGCCGTCCGCCGGACGCATCGAACATGCGTCGGAACCGCAGGGGCCGGGGATCCGCGTGGACTCGGCGTTGATGACGACCATGGAGGTTTCGCCGTTCTACGACCCGCTGCTCGCGAAGGTCGTCGCGCACGGCGAGACGCGCGAGGAGGCGCGGCGCCGACTGGACACGGCGTTGCGCGACATGGTGATCGCCGGTGTCGCCAACAACGTCGCGTTCCTGCGGGCGTTGCTCGCCCACGACGCGTTCGAGCCGGGCGGACTGCGCATCGACGCGCTGGACGACATCGCGCCCGAGCTCGCCACCGGTCACGTCGATCTGCTCGACGCCGTGCTGTGCGCCGCCGCCGACGAGCTGTTGGCAGGCCGCGCCGGGTCGTCGCCGGCCGGGACGAACGGCGGCATCGAGCTGCCGTCGCCGTGGGACACGCTGGCGGGCTTCCGCATGGGCGGTGACACGTGAGCGGCCTCCGGCGGGTCTACCTCGACGGTGCGGACGCGGCAGAGGCGGAGCTGCGCCAGGCGGACGGGATGCTCGCGGGTTCGATCCGCATCGGAGACGCGGACCACGACGTCGAGGCGGCCGCGCGCCGGCTCGGCGCGCACCGCGTCGAGGTGCGCGTCGGCGAACGCACGCTGCGCGCGACGGTCGTCACGCGCGGCGACACGGCGTGGGTGTGCATCGACGGCGCCAGCGTGCGGCTGCAGCTGGCCGAGCCCGGCGCGGCGGCTGCGGCGTCGGGCGCAGCCGCCAAGTCCGCCGCCAGCCCCATGAGCGGCGTCGTCGCCAAGATGTCGGTCGATGCGGGCGCCGAGGTCGTCTCCGGCGCCGAGCTCTTCGTGGTCGAGGCGATGAAGATGGAGTACGTCGTGCGCGCGCCGCGCGATCTCGTGGTGGACGCCGTCCACTTCCAAACGGGGGACCGCGTAGAATTGGGCGAGGAGGTCGTCTCGTTTCAGACGGCCGAGGCGGTCCAATGAGCAGAACCTTGCCCTCGCGCGTGACGCTGACGGAAGTCGGGCCGCGCGACGGGCTGCAGAACGAGGTCGAGCCGGTCCCGACGGACGCGAAGGCCGCGTTCGTGAGGCGTCTTGCCGCCGCGGGTCTGCGCGACATCGAGGTCTCGTCGTTCGTCCGCCCCGACCGCGTGCCGCAGCTCGCCGACGCCGAGGAGCTCTTTCGGATGCTCGGTCCGCCGCCCGACGGCGTGACCTACGGCGCGCTCGTACCGAACATGCGCGGTCTGGAACGCGCGCTCGACGTCGAGGTCGGCAAGGTCTCGGTATTCACCGCCGCGACCGAGACCTTCAACCAACGCAACGTGAACGCGACGATCCACCAGTCGCTGAGCAACTTCGAGCCGGTGGCGAAGACCGTGCGCGAGAGCGGCTTGGCGCTGCGCGGCTACGTCAGCGTGGCGGTCGCGTGTCCGTACGAGGGGCCGGTCGATCCCGCCGCGACACTCGACGTCGTCGAGCGTCTGCTCGAGCTGGGGTGCGACGAGGTCTCCGTCGGGGACACGATCGGCGCCGCGACGCCGGGAGACATCGCGCGTCTGCTCGACGTCCTCCTCGAGACGATCGACGTGCGCAGGCTCGTCTTGCACCTGCACGACACGCGCGGCATGGCCGCGGCCAACGTGCTCGAGGGGTTGCGCTACGGCATCACGGCGTTCGATGCCAGCGCCGCGGGGCTGGGCGGATGTCCGTTCGCGCCGGGGGCTTCGGGCAATCTGGCGACGGAGGACATCGTGTTCCTGCTCGACGGCCTCGACATCCGGACGGGCGTCGAGCTCGAGCGGTTGCGCGAAGCGAGCCACGGCATCGCGGAACACGTCGCGCACCCGTTGCGCAGCCGCGTGTACCAGGCGCCGCCGTTGCCGAAGGGACCGCCGGCGTGAGCCGAGTCGCCGTCGTGACCGGCGCGTCGGCCGGCATCGGCAGGGCGCTGGCCAAGGAGCTGGCCGGCGAGGGCTATGCGGTCGGACTGACCGCGCGGCGCAAGCCGCTGCTCGAGACGCTGCGCGAGGAGATCGAGCGCGACGGGGGCACGGCGGCCGTCGCCGTCGCCGACGCAGGCGATCGCGACGAAACGCTGCGCGCGCTTCACGCGCTGGCCGAGACGCTCGGGCCGGTGGACCTGCTGGTTGCCAACGCGGGCGTCGGACTGAGCAGCTTCATCGAGGAACCGGACGCTGCGGGGTACGAGACGATGGTGCGCGTCAACCTGCTCGGACCGCACTACGCGGTCGAGGCCGTCTTGCCCTCCATGCTCGCGCGCGGCGCGGGGCACATCGTGGCCGTCTCGAGCCTCGCCGCGTACGTCACGGCCCCAGGCTCCGGGGGCTACTCCGCGACGAAGGCCGGACTGTCGTCCTGGATGGAGTCGATCCGCATCGAGCTGCGGGACAAGGGGATTCACTGCACCACGATCCAACCGGGATTCGTGAAGACGGCCATGACCGATCAGAACACCACCCGGATGCCGCTGCTGATGTCGGCCGAGAAGGCGGCCGTGCTGATCGCGAGGGCGATCCGAAAGAAGAAGAAGGTGTACGATTTCCCGTGGCGCATGCGTGTGGCGGCGCGGTTGATCAACCGTTTTCCGGACTGGTTGAAGGCGCGGCTCACGCGCGTGTTGCCGGAGGAATCCTAGATGTCGTCCGACCTCGTCTACGGCCAGCAACGCGAGATGGAAGATCGCAGCATGGTCGGCACGCTGCACGCGCAGGCGGAGATGATCTGGCCGCTCGAGCGGCCCGTGCTCGAGCAGCTCGGCGTCACGAACGGCGAGCGCATCGCGGACCTCGGGTGCGGGACGGGGCAGTTTGCCGGCCGTCTCGCCGTGGCGTGCCCTGGCGCGCGCATCACCGGGTTGGATCTCTTCGAAGGCCACCTGGCGCGGGCGCGGGCGGAATTCCCCGAGACGACGCATCCGAACCTGTCGTTCGTGCACGGCGATGCGCGCAAGACCGGGTGGAAGAGCGGCGCCTTCGACGTCGTGACGCTGCGCCACTTCCTGCACGCCCTGCCGCAGCCCGAGGACGTGCTGATGGAGGCGCGGCGCATCCTCGAGCCGGGCGGGATGCTCTACCTTCTCGCCGAGGACTACCAGGGGCTGATCTTCGACGCGCCCTCGTATCACGACTTCTCGCTGTTCAACGAGGCCGCGCCGACCGTGCTGGCGAAGGGCACCGATCTCCTTCACGGCCGCACGGCGTACCGGGCGCTGCGCGCGGCGGGCTTCGACGGCGTGCGCGTCACGCCGATCCTCGTCGACACCGAGAACACCGACCGGCAGATTTTCGCGACGATGCTGCGTCACTGGCGTGACGGCTACGCGCGGTTCCTCGCGGAGGGCCTCGGTGTCGAGCCGCGCGCCGTGTCGCGACGCTTCGACGCGCTGATGCTCACCGTTCTCGATACGGACCGCTACTCGTGCTGGTTGCTCTTCGCGGTCACGGGACGCAAGCCGTCGTACTGAACCGCCCCGGTCAGCTCGCGCACCGCGTCAGCACGTAGAGCGCCGCGGCGCCGATGATGATCCAGATCGCCTTCTTGCTCAGGCCGTGTTGTTCGTCCGGCGGGGGAGGGGGAGGCGGTGGCGGCGGCGGCGGTCGTGTGGGACTCGGCGTCGTCGGGGTGTGTCGAATCGTCTTCTGCTCGCTGAACTGGGTGCTGTCGAGCGTCGCGACGATCGGTGGGGGCGGCGTCGTCGGCAAGGGGACGAAGTCGCCGCAGCCCGCTTCGAACGCGTCGGCGAAGGCCGAGCACGACGGAAACCGGTCTTCGGGCGCGCGCGACAGCGCCTTCATGATCGCCGCGGCGGCCGGCTCGGGCAGCTCCGGCACGTGCTCGCGAATCGGCGTCGGCTCCTCCTGGAGCTTTCGAAGGAGCACCTGGACCGGCGTGTTTCCGCCGAACGGCGTCGTGCCCGTTAGCGCCTCGTACAGCGTCGCCGCGAGCGCGTACTGATCCGATGCCGGGCTCAGATCCTGGCCGGCGCCTTGCTCGGGCGCGGCGTACTCGGGCGAACCGACGCCCGCGCCGGTCGCCGTGATCGAGAGATCCGTCCCCTCCAACGTCTTGGCGATCCCGAAGTCCGACAGGAACACGTTGTCGTGCTCGTCGAAGAGCACGTTGCCCGGCTTCACGTCGCGGTGCACCACCGCTTGCGAGTGGACCCAGTCGAGCGTGTTCGCAATGGTGCGTAGCCACGGCTTCACGTCGTCGACCGGCAGTCGCTTCGCCGCGCGAATGCGTTGCTGCAGCGAACCTCCTTCCAAGTACTCGAGGACGAAGAAGGGCACGTCGTCGTGCACCCCTTGCGCGAGGATGCGCACGATGTCGCGGTGCCGGAGCTTCACCAGGCCGGCGACCTCGCGCTCGAACCGCGCGCGGAAGCCCTGCTCCCCCAAGAAGCGAACGTGCGGCACCTTGATGACGACCTTGGTGCCGAGGTTGGTGTTCTCGCCGAGGTAGACCGCGCCCATCCCGCCTTCGTCGAGCTTCTCGTCGACGCGGTACATGTCGAGCAGGGTCAGCCCTTCGAAGTTCACGTCGAAGCGGCTCGGGATGTCGCGGTCAGTCATTCGCGTCCAACAGCCTCTCGAACGCTGCACGGTGGTGATCCGGGATCGGCGTGCTGCCCCACGCCGCCATGTTCACCGCGACCTGGGTGTTGTGCACGCGGAAGGCCAACTCACCGTCGCTCGAGCGGCGGCCCTCGTAGAGGAAGTCGATCGAGCTGGTGCCGATCCGGGTCACCGACATGCGCATGCGCAGCGTCTCGCCGTAGGCGACGGGACGCTCGAAGTCCGCCTCGCTCTTGACCGTCGGGTAGCCCACCTGCTCCTTCTGCAGCGCGTCCGGATAGGACACGCCCACGACCTCCCGGAACATCTCTTCCATCGTGACGTGGCAGAAGTGCAGGAACTGGGGGTAGTAGACGATGCGCGCGAAGTCGATCGACGCGTAGTGCACCGGAAGGTCGAATTCGAAGGCCATGCGCGGATTCTGCGGGGGGATCGTCGCGGAATCGAGGGTCGATTGGAGGGCCCTACCAATCGCGCGCGCGTAGGGATAGATTCCTCCTCCCGCCCGGCGACGACGCCGGCGGACGGAGGACGGCCGGCCATGACTGCGAGCCCCTATTGGAATCCCAAGACGGAGACGATGCCGCGTGACGAACTGAAGGCGTTGCAGAGCCACCGGCTGCGCAACGTCGTTCAGCGGGCGTACGCGCACAGCCCGTTCCATCGGAAGCTGCTGGACGAGGCGGGCGTGAAGCCCGACGACATCCAGGGCGTCGACGACCTGCAGCGGATCCCCTTCACGACGCGCGACGCGTGGATGAAGTCCCAGGAGGAGCACCCGCCGTTCGGCGAGATGACGATCCAGACGCCCGACGACACGATCCGCTATCACACGACGTCGGGCACGTCCGGACGCACGCCCCTGCGCGTGCTCGACAGCCGTACGGACTGGAAGTGGATCTCCGAGTGTTGGTGCTACGGGTTCTACGGCTTCGGGGTGCGGCCGACCGACCGCGTGTTCTTCGCGTTCTCGTACGGCACCTTCATCGGGTTCTGGGGCGCGCACTACGGCTGCGAGAAGATCGGCTGCCTCGTGCTGCCGTCCGGCAACATGAACACTGCGAACCGCGTCGGGCTCATCGACGAGGTCGGCGCGACCGTCGTCTGCGCGACGCCCACCTACGCGCTGCGTCTCGCGCAGGAAGCCGAAGACCTCGGCATGGATCTGCCCGCCGGCAAGGTCGACCGGCTGATCCTCTCGGGCGAGCCCGCCGGATCGATCCCGGCCAGCAAGCGCATGATCGAAGAGCAGTGGGGGGCCGCCGCCGCCGACACCGCCGGCATGACCGAGATCGGCACGATCATGATGTTCGAGTGCTCCGATCAGCCGGGCGGCACGCACATCATCGAGGACCACTTCATCGAGGAGGTCATCGACCCCGACACCGGGGAGCCGGTGGACTACGGCGAGCAGGGCGAGCGTGTCGTTACGAGCTTCGGCCGCGGCGCGATCCCGCTGCTGCGCTACAAGACGCGCGACCTGGTCCTCAAGCAGCCGCACACCATCTGCGGCTGCGGCCGAACGTTCGACGTTTACGAAGGCGGCATTCGCGGACGTGTCGACGACATGTTGCTCATCCGCGGCACGAACGTGTATCCACGCGCCGTCGAGGCGATCGTGCGCGAGTATCCGGCGGTCGACGAGTTCCAGATCTACCTGCACACGAAGGACGGCATCCGCGACGAGATCGCGGTGCGCTGCGAGGTGCGTTCGGGCTTCGAGGGCCAGTGGGACGCGGTCGCGCGCCGGCTGCAGAGCGATCTCTCGACCAACACCGAGGGGCTCGGATTCAAGGTCCTGCGCGTCGAGGCGGGCACATTGCCGCGTTTCGAGCTCAAGGCGAAGCGTGTGCTCGACGAGCGCGTGGTGAAGGGAGCGAACTGATGTCCGGAAAGGATCTACTCGGCGCCGACCTCACGCAGGCCGAGACGAAGCTGCTCGAGGCGTACGACGTCCTGAAGGCGCTCCTCGACGAAGACCTGTCGCCGACGGCCGACGCCAATGTTCGGGAGGCGATCGCGTCGTTGTGGCAGGCGGTCAACAACTTGGCGTTGACGGACGACCGTCCCGACGTCTGATCGAGAAGCGAGGCAGCCCGCCGCATCCCCAACGACGCACCGGAGAGTGGCCGCAACGACGGGCTGCCTCTTGGACCCCAGCCCTGGAGCAACATGGGGTGCGTCCGTCGTGAAACATGGGCGCGAATGCGGCGCGCCTATTTCGCGTCAATCCGGCCGGCGCACCTCGAACGGCGCGGCGGTGTCGCAGTACCCAGCTCCGCCCAGGCGGCCGACGGCTTGGAGCCGCGCCGGATCCGGCAGGCCGTCCACGAGCATCTCGTCGGCCACGTGCAGTTGCACGACCTCGAGCAGGAACAGGTCCACCGGCGCCGTGCCGACGGTCATGTGATGCGCGACCCGGGCCTCCATCGCGATCGCGGCCGTTGCGACCCGAGGCGGTTTCACCTTCGCGCTCGGCAGCGCGGGCAGGCCGGCGAGCTCGAATTCGCTGACGTCCGGCGCCGCCTCGGCGGACGTCGCCACCATCGATTCGGCGAGCGGCCGCGTGCAGATGTGCACGACCGCTTCGCCGGTCGCCTTGAGGTTCGCTCCCGTGTCCTTCTCGACGCCGCCGCGCCGGCCCACGCTCACCATCACGGTCATCGGGCTGCTCGTGACGCCGCCGAAGAAGCTGAAGGGGGCGAGGTTGGGCCGGCCGTCGGCGTCGACCGTGCTCGTCCACGCGATGGGGCGTGGAATCACGCAGGCGATCATGAGGCGGTAGGCGTCGCGGGGCGAGAGAGTTGTCGGATCGATCTGCATGCGCGGCTCACTCCGGTGCGGCGCGCGTAGGATACGCGCCATGAACCGCGGAGCCTGCGCATCCGGAGACGCCGCCAGTGCCCGTCACGGCGCCGACGTCCTCGCCGCCGGCGGCAATGCCGTCGATGCGGCCGTCGCCGCCGGGCTCATGGCGAGCTTGACGCTGCCGACGATGACCAGCCTCGCCGGCGGCGGCGTGATGACGCTGCGCATGGGCGACGACGTCATCGTTCTCGACCACTTCGCGAGCCTGCCGGGCCACGGCCGGGACGTCATCTCGCCCTGGGAACCCGATGTCGTCATCGTTCCGTTCGAGGGCGTGCGGCTGCCGTTCCTCGTGGGACCGCTGACCATCGCGACCCCCGGTCAGCTGGCCGGGTTCTTCCGCGTGCACGAGCGCTACGGAAGCGTGCCGATGAAGGAGCTGGCGGCACCGGTGATCCAGGCCGCGCGCGAGGGCGTCGAGGTCACTGAAGGCCATGAGAAGGCGTTCGGGCTGCTCGAGCCGGTCTTCCGGCGCTCGCCGGGCGGCTGGGCGTTGATCGGCAAGGGCGACCAGGTGCTGGAAGAGGGCGACCGGCTGCACAACGAGGACCTCGCCGACACGCTCGAGGCGATCGTGACCGAGGGGGTGGATCTCTTCTACCGGGGCGAGATCGCCCAACGCATCGCCGCGTGCTCGGACGGCGTGATCACGCTCGAGGACCTCGCCCGGTACGAGCCCGTCTACCACACGCCGCTTCGCAGCACGTACCGCGACTGGAACGTCTTCGCGCCGGCGATGCCGAGCCTGACCGGCGCGCAGGTGCTTGCCGCGCTCGCGTTCCTCGAAACGCGCGACCGATTGCCGCCGGTGGACGACCCCGCGTTCTGGGGTGAGATCGCCACCGCGCTGCGCGTGAGCGCGGCGATTCGAACCGAGGAGTACGAGGCGCGCATTTTCGAGGAGGGTTACCTCGACGCGGTCCTCGCCATGTGCCCCGGGGGATCGACGATGCAGTGCTCTACGATCGACGCCGACGGCAACGTCGTGTCGTTCACGACCACCGTCGGCGAGGGCGCCGGGTTCGTCATTCCCGGCACCGGGATCATGCTGAACAACTTCCTGGGCGAAGAGGACATCTTCAAGCCCTCCGAGCACCACGCGCCGGGCGACCGCATGCGCACCTCGATGGCGCCGACGATCCTGCGCGACCGAAAGGGCCGGTGGGGGGCGCTCGGCGCCTCGGGCAGCGCTCGCATTCGTTCGGCGATCCTGCAGACGATCGTGCAGATCATCGACAGCGGCATGACGCTCGAGCAGGCGGTCAAGCACCCGCGCATCCACACCGAAGGCGACACGATCTACATCGAGGCGCACGGACGCACACCGCCCGAGGCGGCGGCGCTGGAGCAGTTCGGCGACGAGGTCGTGTACACGTACGAGGCAGGCTTCTTCTTCGGCGGCGTGCAGGCCGTGTCGCAGACCGAAGGCGGCTTCAATGCGGGTGCCGACACCGAGCGCCGCGGCTGCGTCGGGTATGTGGTTTGACGTGCGTCGACTGGCGGGCGTGGCTCTGCTGGTTTGGGTGCTGCCCGTGCACGCCGACGACGAGACGATCGACGTGAACGAGGCACTCGATGCGTTCGTGCCGATTCTGAAGGACGCGATCGAGCGCAAGGACACCGAACACGCGATCTTCCACGGCTGCTACGACTGGCACTCCTCGGTACACGGCCATTGGGCATTGCTTCGGATCGCGCGCACGGTCAAGCGTCACAAGGCCCTTGCCGACCGCGTACTGGAGCGTTTCACCGCCACAGCGCTGGAAGCCGAGAGTGCGGACTTGGTCAAGCGCCCGGCATTCGAGCTGCCGTACGGGCGCGCTTGGTTCCTGCGCCTCGCGATCGAGGCCGATTCGATCAAGCCGCACGAGCCGCTGAGGCGCGTGGCGTCCGTGCAGGCCAAGACCCTGATCGAGTACCTGGAGAAGGGCTCGCCGACGCCCGCGTCGCGCGAGTACGCGAACGACGCGTGGGCGCTCGTGCAGGTGCACGCCTTCTTCCGTTACGTGAAGGACGATGCAGGTTGCAGCCGGGTCGAGGAGATCGTTCGTGAGCGCTTCCTCGGGGACGAGAAACTGAGCTTCGGCTCCGACAATGAGCGACAGGAGTTCTTCTCGCGTTTCGGCAATTGGGTGCACTTGATCGCCGAGACGCTGGACGAGACGACGCTTCACGCGTTCCTGAAGAAGCGGCCCATCGCCGACGCGGATCTGAAGCCGATCGTGCACGCGAAGCCGAGGCCGCATCACTTTGGCATGAATTGGAGCCGGGCGTGGGCGCTGAAGAAATTGAGCCGCAAGGCGCCGGAGGCCGAGCGGAAGCGTTTCGAGCAGGCGTACGAGGCGCACGTGCGGCAGGGTCTGAAGGAGTTCGCGGCGCACAAGGGCGACTATGCGGCGTACGACCATTGGGTCCCGCAGTTCGCGGTGTATGCGTTGACGCTGTAGGGGCGACCCGCGACGGGCCCGGGCTCCGGGAGCGGGGTTGGATGTAGGGGCGACCCTCGTTCGTCGATCAGGTCTGAACGCATGTGCGGTTGGGCAGCCACAAGGGTTGCCCCTACGGCCCGTGACCGGTCAGTCCGCAGGCTTGAAGCTGCGAATCCAATTGCGAAACGCGGTCGCGGCCTTCTCGACGTCCTTCTTCGGCCCGACGATCTTGAACATGAGCGGGCCCTTGGGAACCTCGACATACGCCGCCAGCAACCCGTGGTCGGGCTTGTCGTGCTTGTCCGGCAACCCCGGCCGCAGCGGCGCGACGTAGCGGCCGAAACCCGACAAGAGCGTCGCCCGCATGTCGTCGTCCAGCTCGAGCGTCTCGCGCTTCCATTCGCCGGCCTCGGTCCACTGGCCCTTCCAGCGCTCGATGTTGGGCTCGAGGCCGCCGCCCCGGCCCTCGCCGAAGTAGTACACGGAGCCGTGCAGCCCGCCCGGCGCCTGGATCTCCGCCAGCCGCATGGGGCTTCGCGGCGTGCCCAGCGTCCAGCCCTCGGGCAGGTCGAAGCGAACCGGAGGCGCCTTCTTGCTCTCGAAGCGGTCGGGCCGGGCCGGCACCCGAATCTCATAGGGCCCCGGATGCGTGCCTTCCTGCAGCGTGGCCGCCGTCGCGCGCGCCGCCTCGAGCACATCCTTCGCGCCGCCCGTGCACGCGAGCAACAGCTCGATGCGGCCGACGAGGAGCGCCTCGACGTGCATGAAGATCGGCTGCGCCATGCCCTCCCGTGAGATGCGTGCGCGGCCGCGGAACGACGGCGCGGCATCGCCGTGCTTCAAGTCGGTCGAGCCGATGGCCATGTCCCCGCCCTCGCCCTCGATCGAGAAGCTCAGGCCCCGCGCGCGGATCGTCTCCGCCGTCGCGTCGATCATGCGGCGCACGCGCTGCGCGGCCGTCTCCGCGGCCGCCTTCTCGGTGACGCGATCGATGCGCAGGGTGACACCGGATCGGCCGGGCGAGCGCAGGCGCACCCGGTTCGCGTGGGCTTCGTCCCGCTGCCGCGTCCAGTCGGACGGAATCTCGAGCGTCCAGCCATCGTTCCAGCTCACATGGCGCTCGGGGTGCGCGAACGCGGTCGTGTTCACGGTCCCGAAGATCGCCTCCAGCGCCTTGCGGGTGTCTTGCTCCGGCTCGCTGATGTACGCCTCGACGTGAATCGCGGACTTGTCCGTGACGTTGATGATGCCGGCGAAGCGCGTTTGTCCTTCCTCCTCGTACCAGAGCGCACGCGCGCCGAACGCGCCCTTCACCTTCCAGCGAGCGACCTTGGGCGGGTTCGCCAAGTCGGCGCCGACGCGGTCTGCCAGGCGCTGGAGGTCGTTCGAGCCGCCCGGCGCCGCCGCCACGGTTCGAAACCAGACCGCCGCCTTGCCCTTGGACAGCTTGAGCGGCGCGTCGTCGTACTGGTCGACGGTCCAGTCGGCGGGCACGTCGACGGTGAGCGAGGCCGCCGGGATCTTGATGCGTCGCGTCGCCGGTTGCTCCTCGGCGTGCGCGGCCGCTGTCGAAACCAGGAGCAGGGCGAAAATCAGCACGAGTCGGACCGTTCGCATGGGGGGCCTCCGGCTCGGGTGTACCCCGGTTTCAACCCCCCGTCGACCGATCTCGATGCCCCCCGCGCTTCCGGGATCCCCGTCCCCCGCCCCCGCGCACCCGTGGTCGGGGGTGCGGTAGGATCCGCACCCCGCTGCAATGCGGACGACCGGAACGTACGTCCTTTCCGCGTCGAGGAGGAGGCCCCATGGCGACGATCGACGGCTCCAGCGTGCTTCACGCGCCCCCCATGGCCCGCCTGAGCCGGAACGGCACGCGGGTCCTGATCGATCCCGAGGGACCGCACTGGATCGGGACGGACGAGCGGGGTGAGCGACTGGCTTCGCTCTTCGACGGCCGCCGCAACCTCGACGATGTCACGCAGTCGTACGGCTCCTCGTTCGGCTACGACCCAGGCAAGGCGTGGATGCACGTCCACAGCTTCGCGCTCGACGCCCTGCGCGAGGGCTTCCTGCGCCACGCCCCGTCCGCCGCGCGCGCCTACGAGGGCCGAGCCGGGCGTCTGCGGCTTGCGAACCTGCGCGAGCTGTGGGTGCACTCGAACAACTCGTGCAACCTGACGTGCGCGCACTGTCTCGTGTCGTCCGGGCCGGACGGCGACAAAGGCGTCGCGCCCGACGTATTGCGCGGGTGGATCCGGCAGGGCCTCGATCTGGGCGTGAAGCGCGTGTTCATCACGGGCGGCGAGCCCTTCCTGCGCAAGGACATGGTCGGCCTCATCGCATGGATCCTCGGTCACGACGACACCGAGGTATGCGTCCTGACCAACGGGATGCTGTTCACCGACGACCGTCTCGGCACGCTCTCGGACTTCCCGACCGACCGCTTCCGCGTGCAGATCTCGCTCGACGGCAGCACGCCGGCGCTCAACGACCCGTGCCGGGGCGAAGGATCGTTCGAGAAGATCAACGCCGGGATTCGCAAGGCGGTCGATGCGGGCCTGCGGGTCACGGTCACGACCGTGATCATGGCGTCGAATGCGGAGGATCTTCCCGACACCACGCGCCTGCTCGCCGGCATGGGGGTCAAGAACCACCACCTGCTCTGGCTGCACCACCGCGGCCGGGCCGGCGACGACCTCGAGCTGGCGCCGGAACGAGTGCTGGACGTCGTTCGCAAGGTGCGGGCTGTCGCCGACGAGCTCGACGTCACGGTCGACAACGACGTCTCCGTCGAGCAACGGCTGACCGCGCGCGCCGGGACGCGCCACGACCTGAGCAACATGGGCTGGGAGAGTCTCTGCATCTACGCCGACGGGGGCGTGTACCCGAGTGCGGCGCTCGCCGGCGAGTCGGACCTTCGGGCCGGCGACCTCAACGAGCAGTCGCTCGAGACGATCTGGCGCACGAGCACCGTGCTTGAGGACATCCGCCGTCTGTCGCTCACCGAGAAGGCCGTGTGCCGCGACTGCTCGCTGCGGTTCCTGTGCGGCGGCGGCGATCTCGAGCACGCCTGGCACGCCGGCCCCGCGCAGCTCGGCAAGAAGTCGTTCCTCGCGCACGACCCGTACTGCGAGCTGCACAAGGGCATGATCGCCGACGCGTTCGACCGGTTGGTGCACGCGCGCAAGGCGCATCGCAACCGAGCCGGGTTCGACGCGGCCCGCATCGAGCGCGCCATGGGGCAGGGCGCCGTTCTGTGCGGCGACAAGGAGGTAGACGCGGCGCCGGAGCCCGGCGTGCGCCTTCGCCACAGCGAATGCGTGCTCTCCTACGATCTCGACGCCGCCCGCAAGGTCGTGCGCGAGTTCTACGGCGACGCCGCGGAGGAACCGCAGGAGGAGCTGTGCTGTCCGACGAGCTACGAGCCGGAGGACACGTCGCACATTCCGCAGGCCGTCCTGGACCGCTTCTACGGATGCGGGAGTCCGGTCGCGCGCTGCGGACTCCAAGCGGGCGAGACCTACCTCGATCTCGGCTCGGGCGCCGGCATCGACGTGTTCATCGCGGCGAAGAAGGTCGGCGAGACTGGACGCGCGATCGGGGTGGACATGACGGATCGCATGCTCGCGGTCGCGGCGGAGAACAAACCGCTGGTCGCCGAACGTCTCGGCTTCGACGTGGCGGAGTTCCGCAAGGGATTCCTCGAGGAGATCCCCGTCGAGGCGGCCAGCGTCGACTGCGTGACCAGCAACTGCGTGATCAACCTGTCACCGGACAAGGAGCGCGTGCTCGCGGGCATCTGGCGCGTCTTGAAGGACAACGGCCGCGCGGTCATCTCGGACATCGTCGCCGACCGGGAGGTGCCGCCGCACCAGAAGGTCGACGGCAGGTTGTGGGGCGAGTGCCTCTCCGGCGCGCTCTCGGAAGACGCCTTCCTGTCGATGCTGCGGCGGGCCGGCTTCCACGGTCTGGAGGTGCTGCGCAGGGCGCCGTGGCGCAGCGTGGAAGACGTCACCTACCTGACGGTCACGGTCCGCGCGTGGAAGTACGAGAAGAAGGCCGGGTGCGTCTACATCGGCGAGACGGCGACGTTCCTGGGGCCGTTCGAGGCCGTCGTGGACGAGGAGGGCCATCGCTTCCCGCGCGGCGTACCGGTGGAGGTCTGCACGGACACGGCGGCGAAGCTGCGCGTCGCGCCGTACCAGTCGTCGTTCCTGGTGACGGATCCGACGCAACCGTTCCCGACGTTGGAGAACGGTTGCGTGCCGGGCGAGGCGTGCTGCTAGGCGTTGCGGGTCGGCGGCACGTCCACGCGCTCGCCGTGCCTTGCGTGCATCCGTCCCGAATTGAAGAAGGGCCACGTCTCGCGCGGAGACGTGACCCTTCGAATCCAGCGATTTCGTTCTACTAGCCGCCGCAGGTCGAGCAGCCGCCGCCGCTGGTGCAGGCCGCAATGCCGAAGCAGACGACGGTGAGAACGAGAAGTGTGATGACCTTACGCATCGAGCGTTTCCTCCTTGTTTGGACCGGCCTCTCGACGCGGTCGAATCGGGCGCAGAGACTACTGCAAGGCTGTTGTTCGGGATACCCGAATTCCCGCCCATGGAGACGAGGACGGCGCGCCGGCGGTGCGAATTGCGGATCCCCGCGAGAATGAGCGGTCTACACGAGCGCGGGGCTGCGCAACGACGCATCTTCCGGATCGAGCGACATGACGTCCTCGTCCTCGCTGCGGTCGCGCATGATCACCAACACGCGTGCGTAGCCCGGTGCCTGCGTCGGGCGGCCCGCACTGCTGCCGCTGCCGTCGGATTCCGCGTCCTCTTCGTGGATCATCACGCGCACCTTCGGCACGCCGACGAAGTGCCGCGCTTGCAGCGGCGCGCGGTCCTGGTCGTAGATCTCGAACGCGACGCCGAACACGCGTCGAAGCTCCGGGTACCGGATGGCGTCCTCCCAGAACACGATGTCGATCTCGAGCTTGCGCAACACGTTGCCGAGATAGCGGCGTACCCGCGGCTCGAACAGATCGCCGTAGAGCGGTCCGACGTAGCTCGGCCCGACCAGCGAACCCGAGCCCCGGACCGCCTGCGGGTCCACGTCACGTACGACGCCCGCCACGAGCCAGACATGCGGGCAGAACAGGAAGCCGGATCCCTGGTAGGAACGCTTCGCGCGAAGCGCCTTGTACAGGCGCTTGAACGGCCGGTAGAAGCGCCGGCGCATCACGACGTGGAAGCGGCGTTGGAGCTGGAAGAACGTATCGGCGTCGTCCTGGTCCGGTCGCGGCACGAAGCGCCGGCTGTCGCTCGGGTCGCCCGCCACGAGATCGTAGCCGTCCGACGGCGCGCGCGGTCCTCGCGTCACGGTCCAGCCGTGCTCGCGGGCGACACGCATCCACTGCGTCTCGCCGGCGCGTTCGTCGGTTTCGTCGGGCTCGCGACTCCAGGCCGTCGGTCGTAGGGGCAGCTCCGGCGGGTGCCGGCTGCCCGTCAACCGATGGAAGTGCGCGCCCACCCGGGCCATCAAGAAAACGGCGCTCACCGCTGCGAACGTCCCGAGTCCGGTCGTCAGCGCGAAGGGCCCCTCCGGCAACGCCACGCTCCACATCCGCTGCGACTGGCCCACGGCAACGACGGACATCAGCAGCAGCGCGATCAGGAAGTACGCCTGTACGAGATAGTGTCCGACGCGGACCGTGCGCGGGTAGCCGTCGGCATCGCGCCGGCAGAACAGATACGGCGTGCGCGGGCGCCGCCACAGCCAACGGATGCGGATGCCCGCGAAGAGGGCGACCGCGGCAACCGAAACGATCCCCGGGACGATGGCGGTGACGAGCATGCCCGCGAGCCAACCCAGACACAGGATCAGCGTGGGCGCCGTGCGCGTGCCTCCGCCCATCTGCTGCACCCATTGCGCGCCGGCAACGGCACCGAGGAACACGACGAATGCGAGGACGGCCCAGACGAACGCCAGCAGGACGAGGTACACGGTGTACGAGACGTCCGTCTTGAGAAACAGCAGCCCGTCGAAGATCTGCGCGCCGAAGGCGACGAACGTGGCCGCGGCGACCGCGCCGATCCAGAGCGCCACGTCGAGCGCGGCATCCGGTTTCGACGGCACCTCGGGTCGCGAGCGAAACGCAACGGCATACCGCGGGGTCAGACGCTTGACGGCCTGCTTGCAGCGGGCGACGAGCGCGCCGCCGATGTGGCGCGTCGCGATCAGCAACCCCGACTTGGACGCGCGCACCATCACGAAGATGAAGAGTGTTCCGCATGCCACGGCCATCAGATCGGACGCGTCCGTCTTCGCGAACCGCGCGCTGACCTCCAACGCCGTGATGCCGGAGGCCCAGAGCACCGCCTCGATGAAGAACGCCGCGCCGCGGCGGATGGCGAAGCTCGGCCGGCTTTCGAGGAGAAGGGTGCGGAGCGTCTTCACGAGATTCAATTCGGCAAGACCGGCGTCGCACTGTCAAGAATGCCGGCAACTTCCGGCTAACAAGTCCGGGCCGCGGATGCCGCGCTCAGCCCAACGAACGTCCCGGATCAAAGCGAGAGCCGCCGGGCCTCGCGGCGCCGGCGGCTCGGTGTGGGGTCGTGTAGGGGTGTCTAGCCGTCGGCGCGGGTGCGGCGCGGCTGGTCCTGCGCGATGTACTTCGGGCGGTAGATGGCCAGGCCGTCCTTCTTGCCCGGGAAGTTGCGCTCGTCCACGATCTGGCACGCGATGCCCGCGACGCGCGACCAGCCGAAGAGCAGCGTGTAGTAGTCCGGGTCGGGCAGGCCGGCGGCCGTCAGGAGGCTGCCGGAGATCGCGTCGACGTTCGGATACGGGTTCTGGATCTTGGGGTTCTCCTTCAGGATCGGCGGCACGACCTCGCGCAACGTGAGCGCCGTCTGGACGAGCTCGTTGTCGGGGAAGTGCTCCTGGCCGAAGGCGTACTGGATCTTCGCGCGAGGATCTTCCTGGCGGAGCACCGCGTGTCCGAAGCCGTAGACCAGCCCGCCGCTCGCCATGATCTCGCGGACGCGCTTCTCGGCCTGCGCCTTGTCCGGCGTTCCGATCTCCTTCACGAACGCGAGACACTCCTGGTTCGCGCGGCCGTGCCGCGGGCCGTAGAGCGCCGCCATCGCGGACGCGATCGAGGTGTACATGTGCGACTTGCCGGACGCGACCGCCTTGCCGACGAACGTCGAGAGGTTCCCGCCGCCGTGGTCCATGTGCAGGATGTAGAAGAGACGCAGCAACTCCGGCAACACCTCGGACGCGCCCTCGACGCCGATCATGTGGGCGAAGTTCTCGTGGAACGGAAGGTCCTCGCGCGGCTCGATGGGATCACCCCAGCCTTCGCGAATGCGGAAGATCGCCGCGGACAACGTGCTGATGCGCGCGATCAGGTTCAGGCAGTCCTCGCGGTAGTCCTCCGTCTTGCCGGTCATACCGAGGAAGACGAGACCCGCGATCAACCACTCCATCGGGTGGCCGTCCTTGGGCAGCGCGCGGAGCGCATCGAAGACGCGCGGATCGATGGCACTGCGCTTGGCCATGTCGGCGCGCAACGCCGCGGCCTCTTCCGCGTTCGGGAGGTTCTTGTTCAGCAGCAGGAAGATGATGTCTTCCGCCGGAAGGTCTTGAAGGTCCTCGAGCGTGTAGCCGCCGTACGTGACGCCGTTGACCGGGTCGACTGCGCTCGTGCGGCACGTGCCGACGGGAAAGCCCCGCAAGCCCGTGTTGAGGTGAGACTCCGTGATTTCGAACAGCACCTTGTCGGTCGTGGCTGCTTCGGTGGACATGTTGCGATCCTCTGCGAGGGAAGTTGGGAAGATCACCCTACCCCTCGCCACCGGACGGTCAACCCGCGGCGCGGGCCCCGAATCAGGCCGCCGGGCCCGGCCGAATTCCCTGTGAATTTCCGCACGCTCAGGGCTTGGTTGGGGACGGTTCCACGACCGCGACGAGTGTCTGGCCGACCTTGGGCTCCAGCGGCTGGTCCAACGCATTGATCCGCACCGTGCCCTTCTCGCCGACCGAGAAGAGCAGCCACGTCGTCAAGCCGTGTTCGGCGCGGAACTCGTCGAATCCGAACTGCTCCGTGAGCTTGGTTGCGCGGATGGTCGCCCCGCGGGAGAAGCGCTCGCGGAGCGCCTTGTAGGTCGCGTCCTCGGCAAAGAGCGCGCGTCCCGTGTCCGTCGACGCCTTCTCGGTTTCGACGTCCGCGCGCTGGGTCACCAGCTTGTACACCTCCTGCCGTCCGAACACGTGCAAGAAGCGTAGGCACACGAGGCTGTTGACCTCGTCGTTGGGAGTCAACGCCAGTACGCGGCCGATGCCGGCGAGGTCGAGGTTGTCCTCGGCGAACTCGGACAACGCGTTCCCCGTATACGTGTTGAGGCCGAGCAAGCGCGCCTGACGCGCGTTGTGCCGGTTCGAGTCCACCATCAGGATCGGTACGTCGAGCTCCTTTAGCGCGGTCGCGATCTCGCGAGCCCAGCCTTGCGCGCCGATCAACATCACGCCCTGGGGGTTCGGCGTCGACAAACCGAGACGCTTGGCGAGCGGTCCGGCCGTCAACCCGTACAGCACGACGCTGCCGACGATCACGAGAAAGGTGATGGGCACGATGAGGTCGTGCCCGGCGATGCCCGCCTCCTTCAAC
Organism: Planctomycetota bacterium; assembly: GCA_965223505.1. Taxonomy (GTDB): domain Bacteria; phylum Planctomycetota; class PLA2; order PLA2; family JAEUHO01; genus CBDCWP01. The sequence continues at coordinate 35,598 of CBDCWP010000026.1, read as the reverse complement.
CGGAACGCGAAGACGGACGCGACGGCAGCGGCGACGATGCCGCGCGGGTACAACCACGCAAGCAGGGTCTTGTCCTTGAGCGAGAGCTCGGAGCGCCAGGCGCAGACCGCCACCACGAGCGGTCGCGCGATCAGCACCAGCACGCCGAGGAAGAGGAACGCACCGACACCGATCACGCGCAGCTGATCGGGGCTGAGCTGCGCCGCGAGCAGGATGAAGAGGCTCGATACCAGCAGGACGCTCAAGTTCTCCTTGAACTCCAGGATGTGCTTGACCGAGACCTTCTTCTGATTCGCGAGCAGGATGCCCATGAAGGTCGTCGCGAGGAGTCCGGACTCGTGCTGCATCGTGTTGGCGGCCGTGAACGCGCCGAGCACCAGGCCCAGAACGAAGGGCACGTGCAGGTGATCGGGGACCCAGTAGCGGCGCAGCATCTCGCGCACGAGCAACGCACCGAGCCCGCCGAAGACGGTGCCCGCGAGCAGGGTTCGCCAGATCCCGTACAGCGTGTCCGTCGCGTCGTGCCCCAGGATGCCCTCGAACACCAGCAGCGCGACCACGGCGCCGATCGGATCGATGACGATGCCTTCCCACTTCAGGATCGCGCCGGTGGGACCGCTGGGCTTGATGTGCCGCAGCAGGGGCATGACGACCGTCGGGCCCGAGACGATCAGTACGGCTCCGATCAGCCCCGCGATGTTGAGAGAGACGTCGAGGAGCCCATACGCCGCCAGGGCGCCGAGGCCCCACGTCAGGAGCGCCCCTAGCGTCACGAGGCGTACGACGACCTTGCCGTGCTGCTTGAGGTCCTTGAAGCGCAGGCTCAGGCCGCCCTCGAACAGCAGGATGCCGACGGAAGCCGAGACGATCGGGAACAGCAGATCGCCCAGCAGGAAGGTGGGGTCCACGAGGCCCGTGTAGGCGGTGCCGGCGAAGAACCCGAAGGGGAGCAGGAGCAGGATCGACGGCACGCGCAGCCGCCACGCGAGCCACTGCGCCGCCGTGCCCAGCCCGAGCAACGCGGCCAGGCCGATCAGCAGCTTGTCCGCGTTCTCCATGCCGTCTCCCGGGGGGCGTGCGAAACGTCGGGGACGCTCGCTCGGGTGCCTTCGATACCGTTGTTCGTGGGCGACCACAAGGGTCGCCCCGTACAAAGGCGCCATGAAGATCGTCACGTGGAACGTCAACTCAATTCGGACGCGCCTGGAGCGCGCGATCGCCTGGATCGAGCAGAACGAGCCCGATGTGCTCTGCCTGCAGGAGATCAAGGTCGTCGACGACGCCTTCCCGCGCGACGCGTTCGAGTCGCTCGGCTACCACGTCGAGACCTTCGGCCAGAAGACGTACAACGGGGTCGCGTTCATCTCTCGCGCGCCCGCGGAAGACGTCGTTCGCGGCATCCCGGACGACGAGGAGGACGCCGAAGCGCGCGTGATTGCCGGCACGTTCGCCGGCGTGCGCGTCGTCGGCGTGTACGTTCCGAACGGCAAGCGCGTCGAGAGCGAGTTCTTTCCCTACAAGATCGGGTGGCTGAATCGGTTGCTCGCCTCGATCCGCGCGGCGCACGAGCCGTCCGATCCCGTCGTGTTGCTCGGCGACTTCAACATCGCGCCCGACGAACGTGACGTGCACGATCCCGAGCTCTGGAAGGGCAAGGTCCACTTCCACCCCCTCGAGCACGCGACCCTGCGGGCCTTCTTCGACTGGGGATTCGGGGACCTGTTGCGCAAGCACCACGACGAAGCCGGGCTGTACACGTGGTGGGACTACCGGGCGGGCGGATTCCAGCGCAACAAGGGCCTGCGTATCGATCTCGTGCTCGGTACGACGCCCATGTGGGACCGGTGCGTCGGCGTCGAGATCGATCGCGACGAGCGCAAGGAGCGCAAGGACTCCAAGCCATCCGATCACGTTCCCGTCGTCGCGCTGTTCGACTAGGTCTACGTACCGTCCACGTTGTCTACGTCACCGCGCGTAGCCGGTCGTATGCGGCGCGCAAGGCGCGCACCTCGGACGCCGAGCTGTGGTTCGCGAGCAACCAGCGACGGGTGAGCTCCACGCGCTCCGCGCGCTGGTCGTCGCTTTCCTGCAACAGCCAGCGATGGAACGACTCCAGGTCCTCCCAGTCGCCCGGCCCGAACAGGCGCCCCGGCGCCTCCAGGTCGTGCAGGACGTCGTAGTTGCCCGGCGCGTTGCGCACGTACACCTCGCAGCCATGGGCCAGTGCTTCGAGCACGGCGTTCGAGCCTCCCTCGTGGAAGGACGTGTTCCACACGACGTGCGCATCCGCGTAGGCGGCCGGCATCTGGTCGCGTTCGACCTCGCCCAGCGTCACGTGTTCGCGCGATGCCGCCGCTTCGAGAACGCGCGACGCGTAGTCGTCGTCCAGCGTTGGGCCGAGGATGAGCAGGTGCATTTCCACGCCGCGTTCGATGAGGACGTCGGCCATCTCGATGGCGAGCAGCGGGTCCTTGACCGGGCGCAGGCCCGCCGGCAGGAGCACGCTCAGCCGGCCGTCGGGCTTCGAGGGAGGCGTGTCGGGCACGTGCACCCCGCGCGGGACGACCGCGTACGGGACTTCGCCCAAAACCTCGCCGAACGAGGCGACGGCGCCGGTCACCAGGTCCGCGCGCTCGAAGACCCGGCGGCAGCGTTCGACCTCGCCCTCGCCCGTGCGCAACGACAACAGGTCCGTACCGCCGATGCTGACCATCAGCGGACGGTCGACCCGGTCCGCGAGGCGGATCGCGGCCTCTCCGCCGTGCAGGGCGTGATAGCCGTGAACGACGTCGGGCGCGGGGCCGTCGAAGGTGAGGTCGCCGCTCGGATCGACGACGAACGCATCGACGTCCACGTCCGGCAGCCAGCCGAGCCAGCGCTGCACCGTGGTGCCGTTGCCGCGCGTCGGCGGCCCGAGCGCGTTCGTGACGATCGCGACGCGGATCGTCATGCGTGCTCCCGAAGCAGGTCCCGGAACGTGGCCGGTGCATAGCCCCGCGCCTCGAGGCGCGGCAGGAGGCTGCCGTCACAGAGCGCCTCGACCTCGGCCTCCCGCTCCGGTGCTTCGCCGAACGGCGAGCCGCTGCGTCCGCCGGGATGCACCATCAGCTCCGTGGTGCCGCGCGGCTCCGGCAGGCTGTCGAGCAACGTCTCGACGGACGGCGCGTGGCAGAAGCCGTATCCGACGAACCCGTCCGTCGCGCGCCAGCGCCCCGGCAACCGATCGCGCGCCCGGGCGCACAGCGCTTCGAGCGGAAAGGGCGGGACGTGACCGGCGTGGGCCTCGTGCGGCATGCGCACGTAGACCGTCTCGTCTTCCAGCGCCTCGCGCAACGCGTGCAACACGGGCGGCAGCACGTGGACGTGATTGTGGCCGTTCACGTGGGTCGGACGGGCGCCGAGCTCGCACAGCCGCTGCCACTGGGCGCGGATCTCCTCGACGAGTCCCGGCGGCGGCGTGTCGGTCGTCGCGCCCCACGCCCAGACGGCTTGTTTCGGTCCCTTGAACGAGCCGTCGTCGTCCGTCAGGAGCGCCGGCCCGCCGGTGAGCGAGCGGCCCTCGGTGAGGTTCAGATGCAGGCCGAGGTCGATGCCGATGGAAGCGGCGTCGCGGACGAACGTCGCCGCGCTCGTGCCGCTGACGACGACGGACGCGCAGCCGACGATGCCCTCCCGCGCGCAGCGCAGGATCGCCGCGTCGGTCGAGGCAGCGAGCCCACCGTCGTCGGCGTTGACGATCAGCCGCGCATTCACTTGCGCCTCGCCATCCAGGCGCAGGCGATCAATGCGCGCCGGCCGTCGCGCTCGACGATGAAGCTGCGCCCCTCGCTGCAGCGCTTCGCGAAGACCTCTTCCAGCGCGCCGTATTCGCCATCGCCGAGAAACCGGTACTTCCATGCGAGCAGCGTCAGGTCGAACGACGCCTGGTAGTGACCCAGGAGGCGCGGGTGGGGGAGCGAGTGCAGGAAGAACAACACGCGGGCGCCCGGGGAGAGACGCTCCGACGCTTGCGCGGCGAGCAGCGCGTGCGGCTCGTCGCCTTCCGGCCCGCCGTTCTGCGAGACTTGCAGCATGCGGTCTTGCGGACACGGTTTGTGCGGCAGGTTCGCTGTCACGAGATCCGCGGCGCATTCCACCGGCACGGCGTCGAGGACCGAGCCGACGTACATCGGGAACGCGACGCCCGCGGCGCCGGCGGTTGCATCGGCGAGCTCGAGCGCGTCGAGCGAGATGTCCGTTCCCAGGGCCTCCTTCGCGCCCATGACGAGCGCCAGCACGCCGAGGACGCCGGTGCCGCAGCCGACGTCCCACACCCGGCACCCGGGCTCGAAGACCGCGGGGTTGGTGTAGCAGCGCGCGATCATCTCCGTCGCGTGGTCCGCGACGAACCCGGCCGCCGGGTCCCGGCGCTCGCGAATGTGCGGCAGCCCGTCCCAGTCGATGTCGGCCCACTTGTCCTTGCACGGAGCCAACGTGCGCTCCGTGTGATCGCGGTCGCGGCGCAACGCCGGTGACACGTCGAACTGGGCCCCGTGCGCACGGAGGTACGCGAGATAGGCGGCCAGATCTGCGTTCTCGACGGCGGTGCTCACGGGGCGGGAGTCTACCCGCGCGACGTGATCAGGACGCGCAGCGTCGTCGCCGCAGGGCGACGACGAGGACGCCGGTCCCCAGCAGCAAGGCCGACGCCGGCTCGGGTACGGGCGAGGCCGCGCTGAACGCGGCGTCGATCGAGTCCACGCGGAAGGAGACGGTGCCCCCGTCGTCGTGGCCGAAGAGCGTGAACGCCAGTGGCGACGTGTCCGAGAGATCCGCGGGGTCGTCGTCGCTTCCTTCCGCGATCAGGAAGTTGTCGCTCGTGGAGGTCAGGCTGTCGTCCTTGCTGAAGACGGCCTGCTCCCCGTCCGCGCCGAAGAAGGTGAAGTCGACCTCCGAGAACCCGTCGAAGGTGACCGTTCCGCCTTTCTCGTTCTTGATCTCGAGCGAGAACGTCAGGTGCTCGCCGTCGTTGATGGGGTTCGAGCCGCCGTCGACGCCCAGCCCCGAGCTCACCTGGTTGAGATCGTTCGAGCCGACGACGGTCAGCACCACGTCGAACGTGACGTCGCCCACCGAGAGCCCCGTTCGCGTCACGGTGAGGGTGTCTTGGCTCAGGCACTGGCTGTCGCCGTCGCCGAGAGCGCCGTCGAGCGAGAACGTCTCGATGGACTCCGCCAGCGCGGGGCCTGCGGCGGCGACGAGGGCTAGAAGAAGCGTGACAAGGAACGTGAGCGGTGCGGGCATCGGGGGCACTCCGGCAGGTCGACTGCCTTGTCCTCGCGCGAGGGCCGCCGCCGGGTACGCTGGGAACCGACGTTTTCCTACAGCGGGGGCGGTGGGCGCGTCGATACAGGGAGTGGAGATCCCTCTCGATGTCACGCAGCCCGTCCGTCCTCGTCCTCGCGCTGCTCTTCACCGCCTGCGGTGCCGGTGACTTCGCCGACGACCTGGTCGGCCGCTTCGACAACAGCGCGCCCGGCGGCGGATCGATCAATCCGACCAGCACGCCGACCGCCGACGAGTACGCCTTCGCCCGCGACGTCTGGGTGCACACCAACAACTACCGGGCCGCCCACGGCCTGCCGCCGCTGACGTGGCACGAAGAAGCGGCCCAGGTGGCGTACGAGCACTCGATGTACCAACAGGGCATCGGCAACTTCACGCACTTCGGGCCGAACGGCGAGACGCCCGGCGACCGTCTGACCGCCGCGCAGATCGGGCACACCTCGGTCTCCGAGAACGTGGCCGTCGGGCAGCTCACGCCCGCGGAGGTCGTGGACGCGTGGGCGAACTCGCCCGGCCACAACCTCAACCTGCTCACGACGGACCGATCGGCGGTGGGTGTCGGCGCGCGCTTCGGTCCGGGCGGGTCCTACGACGGCCCCTGGTGGACGCAGGTCTTCCTCGAGCCGCAGTAGGGCGCTAGCGCCGCACGTAGTGACCGTCGAACGCCGCCGCCAGCTCCCGAAGCAGCGGTGACGCGCGGCCGATCGACACGCAGTGAATCGCGATGCCGCGCGTCAGGTTCAGGCGGCGGACCTCGCGCAGGATGTCGCTCGCCTCGATGAACCGGCCGACCCCGGGCTCGCCGTCCGAGAGCAGGTAGACGGTGTCGACCTCCTTTAGGAGGAGCGCGCGTTCCAAGCCGTCGTACAGGTTCGTTCCGCCGTTGGGGGAACGTCGGGCCAGCCACTTCTCCAGGTTCGCGCGTCGCGACGGCGACAGGAACACCAGCCCGTCGCGCCAGGCTCGCACGCCGTTGTTGAACAACACCACGTTGATCTTGGCCTTGCGATCGAGCTGGGCGATCGAACGCAGGACCTCGCTCTTGGCGATGTCGAGACGCGACGCGGCCGCCGTCCCGGACGTCGCCGACATCGAGCCCGATTGGTCGATGACGAACGCGATCCGGTTCGACACGAGCGGGATCCCGTAGAACTCCGGGTTGGTGTCGCTCGCGGCGGGGATCTTCGCCGGCGGCTCCTTCGGCACGCGGAACGTCGCCGCGTTCTCACGCCACCACCGCCGCCACGTCTCGACATCGTCGTAGAGATGCACGCCCGTGATCACGTACAGCGTCACGGCGAGGGCGTGGCGCACGCGGCCGCTCTCCTCGTTCGCGAGCCGTTCGATGAGCGGCTCGATCGCGTCGCGGCAGCGGAGCTTGCGCAGCGCGCGAAGCAGCGCCAGACGCACCTGCCACTGACTGTGGCCGAGGCAGGGCAGCATGCTCGCGCACAGGCTCGGGTCGCCGCTCTCGCCGGCCGCCGCGATGGCCAGGAGACGGTCGGGCCACTGCGGCGCGTCGAGCAGGCCGACGAAGAACCCGCGCACGCGTTCGTTGTCGAAGCCGATGCGCGCGAGGGCGGAGAGCGCGATCGAGCGCATGGGCCCGTTCCGGCGCCGTGCGAACTCGACCAAGGTGTCGATCGATGCCGGGTCGCGCTGATCGCCGAGCGCGCGCAGCAACACGCGCTTGACGGCGTCGTCGTGTTCCTTCGCCACGCGGGCGACCAGCGCCGAGGTCGCACGCCGATCGTCGCCGCGGGCGAGGAGGTCCGCGGCCATCATGCGGATGTGCGGCGAGTCGGCGTCGAGCGCGTCGATGATCGCGTCGGTGATCCTGGGGCTGCGCGCCCAGCGCAGCTCCGCCTCGAGCAGCGTTCGCAGCGTCTCCGGCCGGGCGTACGCGTCGGCCATCTCGAGCAGCGCGGCCACGCTCTTGCGACTCGCGTCGCGGCCCAGGATCGGGATCACGGTCTCGGCCACATCGCGCTCGACGGGCCGTCGTTTCGTGAGCGACAGCGCCAGCTTCGTCGCTTCCGGTTCTCCCGTCGCATGGAGGTCCCGCAGCGCCAGGAGCTGGACCCGGTCGTCCTCCTCCTCGAAGACGAAGCGCATCAGCTCGGCCGTAGGTCCGCCCTCGAGCGAGCGAGCGCCGAACTCGTAGGCCGCCGCGCGCGCCGGCTCGACGGGATGGGTGCGCACCGTGTTGAAGATCGCCGCGCGCGCGACCTGCGTGTCCTCGTACGCGAGATGGCGCGCCGCGTTGCCGACGACCTCCGGGTCCTTGGCGCTCAACAGCTCGATGCAGGCTCGCGCGCGGCCCGGGTGACCCATGCGGTACAGCACCCGTGGGGCTTCGCGCTGGAGTGCGGGGGGCGCGCGCTTCGTGAAGGCGACGACCCTGTCGCCGCCATAGTCGAGAAACGCGCGATTGCCGAGCGCCGCGAACGCGACCGGGCGCATGTTCTTGTCGCGATCGGTCTTGGCGGCCTTCATCAGAAGGTCGAAGGCCTGGTTCGAGCCTTCGGACCCGAGCTGATAGACGGCCAGCTTCCGCTTGGCCAGACGCAGCGACTTCTGCTCGCGGAACCGCTTCGCCAAGAGCTCGAAGCCGTTGTTGGACGGCCGCAGGGTGATGCCCGCTTCCGGTGTGCGCGTCGACGGCCAAGGGCGCCGTCGCGGCGCGGGCGCGTCGGCGGTCGGCCGAAACGTGACCACGCGTCCCGATCCGCCGGCGACCGTCGCGGTGTAGCCCACGCCGCCGGCCGGGAACACCTCGCCGACGCGGACTTGCTCGAACGCCGACGCCGTGTCGAGTCGGCCGTCGCCGTCGAGGTCGACGAACAGCAAGTCGTGGGTCGGATCGTCGAAGCTCAGATCGGCATTGCCGTCCCAGAGCGCGAAGCGGCGCAGGCGGCCGCCGAGGACGGCCTGCCCCCGGCGGTGCGCGTCGGGACGGACCAGCAGCGTGGCGACGTCGTCTTCGCGCTGCAGCCACACGCCGACGTGCACCGTGATCGCATCATCCGGTTCGTCGGCGTGCTTGACCTCGAGGGCGATCTTGGTGCGGAAGCCCGTCTCGAGCCTGACGGCCGGATCGTCGTCGAGGCGCTGATTGAGGTTGCGGTCGTACCAGAGCCGGGGCGCGTCCTCGACGGACTCGACCAGGAGCCGGAACGAACGGCCCCCGAGCCTCAGCAGCGCGACGCGTCCGTTGCGAACGCCCGAAGGGAGGGCCGCTTCCGATCCGAGCGCCTGCAACGCGACGGGGTGGCCGTCCGACACGCGCAGCGCCGTCGGCTCCCACGTCGTGGTGACGCGCACGTCGTCGTCGGCCGCGACGGAGGGAAGCACCGCCAGGACGAGCACAACCGAGACCGCAGCGGGACCGCGCATGGGCGGATTGTAGGGCGCGGCCCCTATGGGCCGCTCGGAGCAAACACGCTACCGACGTCGTCCGTACGCTCGGCGGCTGCCGCCGTGGTGACGGTGGCCGTAGTGCCCGCGGTGGCCGCGGTGACTGCGGTAGTAGCTGCGATGGGAGTGGCTGTGTCCGCTGTAGTAGTGGCCGTGCCCGTGTCCGTGGCCGTACCCGAATCCGATGCTCACGCTGGAGCGGTAGCGCGGGTAGTAGTGGTGGCGCGGGTAGTGACCGTAGTACGAGTAGCCGTAGCTCGGGTAGTGGTCGTACGAGCGGTACACGACGCGCCGTACGGGCCGCCGGTAGTAGCGCCGGTAGCAGCTTCGACGGCGGTAGTGCCCCCCGTACCCGAATCCGATGTACACGTCGGGTGTGATCGAGATCGTCGACGTGCTGAGCGGCGATGCGTCGGCGTCGGGCGCGGCCCAGATGGCAACGGCGGCGAGCGCCACGGTTGCGAACAGGATCGTGCGCATGATGCTTCTCTCCTGGAGATCCCCGGTGCCGGCCGCTTCGGGGTCCCCTCGGCGCACAGGGTACCACTGGTCGAGGAGACCGGGGGCCGTCCGTAACCCCGCGCAGCGCCCGAACGAGTACGCTGTATGCAGGCGATGCACGATCTGTTCACGAAGTCCGACTACGACCTTCTTCCCGAGGGGTTCCCGGCCCAGCTCATCGACGGGATGCTCGTCCGCGACCCCGCGCCGACGTACGGCCATCAGAACGTGCAGATGCGCCTGCTCAGGCTGCTCATGCCGCTCCTCGATCCGGACCTGCTGGTGGCATCACCGGTCGACGTGCTCGTCGACGATCACAACGTCTTCCAACCCGACATCGCCGTGCTGGCGGCCGCCCCCGCGCGCGAAGCGCACTACGTCGGAACGCCCCGCATCGCCTTCGAGATCCTGTCGCCCGCGACGGCGAGGCACGATCGAGACCGCAAGACGCCGCGCCTGATCGAAATCGGCGTCGAGGAGGTGTGGCTCGTCGATCCGAGGACGAGGTGGGTCGAACGTCACACGTCGCAAGGTGTTCGACGCGTCGAAGGCGAAGACTCGATCTCGTCCGACGCCGTGGCGGGATTCGAGCTCACGCCCGATCTCTTGTTCGCGTAGCTACAGCAGCGCCAGCGTGCAGAGGATGATCAGCGTCGAGCCCAGCACGTCGTTCGTCGTCGTGACGAAGGGACTGGTCGCCACGGCCGGGTCCGCGCCCAGCTTGTTCAGGAACAGCGGCGTCAGCACGCCGAACAACGCGCCGAAGAACATCGATCCGAACAACGCGAACGCGGCAATCCACGCGACGGTCGGGTCTTCGGCGCGAAGCGCGGCCGCCGCCCACACGAGGACGCCCGCGCCCGCGGCCATGATCAGCCCGACGAACAGCTCCTTGCGCACGACGCCCATCACGCCGCCGAGACCGATGCGGCCGAGGGCGAGACTCCGCACGGTGACCGTGGCCGCCTGCGTCGAGATGCCGCCGCCCATCCCCATGATCACGGGAATGAACGCGAACAAGATGCCCGCCTTGCGCACGTAGTCTTCGCCGACCTGAATGATCTCAGCGGCGGCGATGCCCCCCGCGAAGGTGATCAGCAACCACGGTGCACGGGACTTGAGCGCGCTGAGCACCGACGGTTCGTAGACCTCGCGCGGGTCCGATCCGCCCAGGCGCGTGATGTCCTCCGTCGCCTCTTCTTCGATGACATCGACGATGTCGTCGACCAGCACGCGACCGACCAGACGGCCTTCGTCGTCGACGACCGGGACCGAGGAGACGTCGTAGTCGCGCACCAGCGAGGCGATCTCCTCCTGGTCCGTCGTGACGAGCACGCTCACCGGCGCCGGAATCGTCAGGCCGCGCATGGGCGTCTCGTCTTCGGCCAGGATCAGCGCGCGCTCGCTCACCCAACCCTTGAGCTGGTCGTCGTCGTCGACCACGAACGTCTCGTGCAGCTCGCCGATCTCGTCCCGGGTGCGCCGGATCTCCTCGATCGCCTCGCGAGCCGTCCAGTCCTCATGGACCCGGACCAGCTCGGTCTGCATGATGCCGCCCGCGCTTTCCTCCGGATACGTGAGGATCTTCCGCAGGCCGGCCTGCTCGCCCGGCTCGATGTGGGTGAGCACCTCCTGTTGCTTCTCGGCCTTCATGTCCTGCAGCACGTCGACGGCGTCGTCCGACTGCATCTCGCCCAGCAGCTCGGCGGTCTCTTCCGCCGGAAGGTCCTCGACGATGGAGGCGCGCTCCTTGTCCTCCATGTCGCGCAGGACGTTGGAGCGGTCCTCCTTGCCGACGATGGCCTTGAATGCGCGGGCACGGTCTTCGTCCGTGCGCAGCGCCTCGATCAGATCGGCGATCTCGGGCGGCTGCAGCAGCAGCAGGAATCGGCGCAGATCGGCGTCGCTGCCCTGACGCAGCAGGGTCTCCAACGCCGTCGGGTTGGCCGTTTCCTTCGCCATCTGGTACCTGGGTTCACTTCGACAGAGCCTTCTTCGTGAGGTTGCGGAGCAGCACGGCGATCAACGCCACGCCGTACCCCGTTCCGCGCTCCTCCCGAAACGCGGGACCGGCGATGTCCACGTGCACCCACGGCACGTCGAGATCGTCGATGTGACTGTATACGAACTGGGCCGCGCAGGACGACTGTGCGTTCATTCGGTTCGCCACCGAGTTCTTCATGTCGGCCACCTTGGAGGCGAATTCCTGCTGGAAGAACTCGGGTGCGAACGGGAGCGGCGACGTGAGGTCCCCGCTCTGTCGCCCTGCGGACAGTGCCGCAGCCTCGAGGCCGTCGCGATTGCTCACGACCGCCGCGTGACGCACGCCCGTCGAGATGAGCTGCGCGCCGGTGAGCGTCGCCATGTCCAGCAACGCGTCAGGCTTGTACTTGCGAGCGACGTACGAGGCCGCGTCGGCCAGCACGAGCCGCCCCTCGGCGTCGGTGTTGTTGATCTCGACCGTGTGGCCCGAGTGCATGGAGAGGATGTCGTCCGGGCGATAGGCGTCCGGGCCGATGGCGTTCTCGGCGAGCGCCGCCGCGCAGATGACCGCGTCCTTGTGCTTCGACGCCGCCAACGCGAGCGCCGCGCCGACGGTCGCCGCCGCGCCGCCCATGTCCATCTTCATGTGGGACATGTGCCCGCCGGTCTTCAGGTCGAGCCCGCCCGTGTCGTAGACGATGCCCTTGCCGATCAGCGCGACGCGGCGCGTCGCCTTCGGCGGACGGTAGTCGAGCAACAGCAGGCGCGGCGGCTGCATCGCGGTGCGGCCGACGGCATGCAGGCCGCCCATCCCGAGCTTCAGCAGCTGCGGACCGGAGATCACCGAGACGCGCAGGTTCGCGATGCCGCGGGCGGCGTTGCGCGTGACGCGCACGAAGTCCGTCGTCGTCATGTCGGCCGCGGGCGTATCGACGAGCGACGCGGCCCAGCGCGCGCGGTCGACCACCGCGCGGTCGGCCGGCTTCACGTTCACCCGCTTCCCGTCGTTGCCGGCCGCGACGAAAGCGACCTTGCCCTTCTTGCGCCCGCGCGGCTTGCCGTCGTCCGTCGCGCGCGTGTACATCGGCAGCGCGCGGCCGACGGCGCGCGCGAGCGGCAACGCGTGCGCGTCGTCTTCCACGCAGGCGATCACGGCGGTCTTGCTCGTGTCGGCGCCGGCGCCCTTCATCACGCCGAACGCCGCCTCCGGCCGCGCCGGGCAGTTGTTGCGCGAGCGCTCGTCCGGCAGGACACCGAGGACCAGGTGGTCGGGCCCGGCGTCGGGATTCTGCGCGTACACGCTCTTGCCGGTCGGGCCGGCGGCCGTCTCGCGCGCCGCCTTCGCCAGCAGCCGGGTCCAGCGGGCGTCGACGGCCTTCGCGATCCAGCCCTTCTTCAGGCGGCGCTCCGGCGCCAGGAGCACGACGCGCTCCGCACCCTTCAGGGCGACGGCCACGGATGTCGGATAGACCAGATCGAACACGGTGACTCCCTCCGGTACCGAGCGGAGTGGAAGGGTACCCTCGGCGTCTTGGCATGCCTCCTATCGCCGATCAGCACCTGTACGCCGCGCTCGCGCTGCCCGAATTCGACGGACGCGCGGCTCAGCGCCCGATGGAGCCCACGTTTCGCGGGCCGCCCCCGACCGACTTCGACGAGCGCGATCCACGCGAGGCGGCGGCGCTGCTCTACGCGTTCCCCGGCGAGGACGGGTTGCGGTTCCCGATCACGCTTCGGCGTGAAGACCTCCGCGAGCACCGCGGACAGGTCTCCTTGCCCGGCGGACGCCCGCACGAAGACGAGTCCCTGTGGGAGACGGCCGTGCGCGAGGCCCACGAGGAGATCGGGCTCGACCCGGCGCTGCCCACCGCCGTCGGGTCGCTGGCGCCGGTCTACATCCCGGTCACGCACACGCGCCTGCACGTGCACGTCGCGGTGGGGCCGCCTCCAGGGGCGCTCGTCGCGCAACCGGAAGAAGTAGCCGACATCGCGGTCGTGTCGGTGGCGGATCTGATCGACGACGAGAAACGTCGCGAAGAGGTTTGGACGGTTCTCGACCGCGACGTGAACGTGGCGTTCTTCCAGCTCGCCGATTGGCAGGTGTGGGGGGCGACGGCGATGGCGCTGAGCGAGCTCGCGGAACGGCTCAAGCGTGTTCTCGGTACCGAAAACTAGCTCGTCGAGGGTCCGATCGCTCAGCGACCCTCGAGTCGGTCGAGCCGTTCTGTCAGATCCCGCACCTCGCGCTCCAAGGCGTCGATGCGTTTCCTCAGCTCGTCGTTCGCGTCGTCGGGCGGCGTGGCGGCGACGACCGGCGCGGTCGGCGCCACCGTCGGCACCGCAGGGGCCACCACGGGCGCCGTCGGCGCGACCGCCGGCGCGCCGGCCTCCGCGAGCGCCTCCTCCGCGGTCGCGCCGTCCAGGAGATGGCGCCAGCGCTTCATGCGTTCCCGCGGCCGTCTCGGGAGCTCGACGACGTACGGTGTCGGCCGCGCGGCCAGGTCGCGCAGGCGTCCTTCGACGTCGGCCGGGCTCGAGAACGGCGTCATGCGCGAGGCGCGCGTCTTGAGCTCGCCGGGGCTCTGCGGCCCCCGGCACAGTAGCTCGCTCAGGATCGCGAGATCGGCGGTCTCCACGCCGAGCTGTTCCCTCGCCTGGTGGGCGTAGCGCATGACGCGCCCCGTGTCGCGCTCGTGCCGCACGACCCAGTCGCGGTCCATCAGCGCACGCAGCGCACCTTCCAGCTCGTACTCCTCGACGCTCATCTGCGGATCGCGGTTGCTCTTCTGGTTGCAGCCCGCCAACAGGCTGTTCAACGTGAGCGGATACGTCTCGGGGGACGGTCAGCGCCTTCTCGATCAACACGCCGACGATGCGTTGCTCCAGTGTGTCCAGACGGATGCCCATGCCCCCAAGCTACCTGCGATTCACGCCTACTTCGATGCGCCGTTGCCGTTCGAGTGCTCGGTACGCAGCAGGGACTCGAGCACGTAGGACTCAGCGGTTCGCTTCGGTCCAGGCGTCTGCATGGAGGTGCGGTATTGGGCCTTCACCCGTCGCACGCGGAACGACGAGTAGAGCGCCTTCGACCCCTCCATCAGCGGACGCAGCATGTGGTCCTTGAATCCCAGCAGGCCGGCGACCTCCTCGGGACTCACGACGGTCAATCCCTCGACCTCCATGTGGGCGCGCACGCGCTCGAGGCTCTCGTACGGCAGGTCGAAGACGAACTCCTCGAACGCCTGGATCATGCCCTGATCCGTATCGCGCGCGCTGAAGACGTCGACGAAGCGCTCGTCGCAGTCCTGGAACAAGAGCTGCACGATCTCGCTCGTCCCCATCAGGGTGCCGAACGTGCGCGGGGCGCGCATGCGCGCCGCCCAGGCCGAACGGAGAATGGGACAGAACTGATACGTCGCGAAGCGCGTGCGGCCTTCCCAGAGGTCGATCACGTGCTCCACCGCCAGCCGCCGGATCTCGGCGTCCGTCGTATGCGACGTGGCAAAGGACCCGTAGAGCTCTTCGGCCAGCCGGGTGTAGACGGCTTCGTCGATCGCGTCTTCGATCCGACCGCGAAGCTGGCGACCGTGCTCGGTCTCGGTGAGCGCGATCGCGTAACCGATGCCCGTCCAGAAGTTCACCTTGGCGATGCCGAACGTGCGCGAGAGCACCGCCTTCGTCGGGAGCGCCCACTCCATGCCGTGCGGCCCGCCTTCGGTGAGCGTGCGCGTGAGCGACTCCTGCGAGCGCTCCTTGCCGCCGAGCTTCTCGGTGTCGCGCAACGACGGGTACGACTCCATGGCGAGCACGATGGCGGCGAGGCTGTGCGTGCCCTGGTCGAGCATGCGGTGCAGGTCCTCGGCGCAGTCCGCGCCTTCGTCGTCGAGGTACGCCTGAATGTCCTCGATGAGGCGCGACTCCGTCGGCGTGAAGAGGCGCCCGAGCGTGAAGTCCTCGTGCACGTGCACCGTCGCGTGGTGCGCGTGGTCGCCTTTCGGGGCCTCGGACTGAGCTCGGGGTTCGGAACCCATTTCGATCCGTCTCGCGTGCGGACTGCGATCCTATGCTTTGGATCGGATTCCACATCGTTCCACTTCGCCGTTCCGGTGGGAATTGGCGATGCCGATTTCGGCTCCCGATGCGCGCTCGGAAGGCTGTCACCCACGGATGACAGAACCGTGACGGCACTTCCAGGGTAGGCGTGCAAACAGGGGTGTGCGCGGGCCCCTCGGCCCTTCCCACGGTCGGGCCGCGCGTGATAGGAATTCCGGTCTGGGAGAGGGCTTGAGGGCCCGGTAGGCAGAATCGACGTTTCCGACGGAGGGTTCCGATGCGCATTGCACGGATGGGTTTGCCCGTGGTGCTGTTCACGTTCGCGCTGGCGATGGCCGGTTGCTGCTTCGCGCCGGACACCCGGGGCGATGGTCTGCGCGCCGACATCCCGCCGGCCGACCTGCCGCCGAACCCGGATCCGTGCATGACCTACTGCCGCGAGTGGGTCCCGCCCGTGTACCGCAAGGTGCCCAAGATGGTGAAGTGCTGCGAGGACACCACACGCACCGTCGAGACCACCGAGATGGTGACCGAGTACCACGAGGTCAAGGTCAAGCCCTGCAAGTGCGACGTGCGCTACGGCTGCGGCGAGACCTGCAACGAGACCCTCGTCGAGGCGCAGGCCGGCGGCTGGCGTTGGGTCGACAAGGGCGGTTGCTGGAAGTACGAGTACTGCCCGCCGCGCTACGAGTGGTGCAACCGGGTCGTCAAGGAAGAGGGCATCGAGTACTGCGTCGAGCAGCCCGCGGAGTACAAGACCGTCGCGACGTCGCGCCCCGTCAAGAAGACCCGCTGCGAGTACGTCCCCGCCAAGTACAAGATCGTCTACGTCAACGAGCTGTACCGCCCGGGCCACTACGTGTGGAAGGCGAAGTACGACTGCAGCAAGGGCTGCGAAGGCAACTCGTGCTGGAAGCAGGGGCCGCGCATCAAGCGCGTCGTCGCCAGCGACTGCGCCTGTTCCAACTAGCGCCTCCGCGCTCCCCGGCCGCCGACGGATGTTGAGAATGGTTCTCAGGTTGTAGGTGCGCTGCGTCCGGATTCCCCGCCCATTCCCGTTTGGCGGCGGGGGACGCGTGTGTATGCTCCCGAGCGCGTCGAGAGAGAGTGCGTTCAGGAGCCCCCATGACCCACGTCGTCACCGAGCGTTGCGTCGACTGTCGCTACACGTACTGCGTCGTCGAGTGCCCCGTCACCTGCTTCTGGGAGATCAAGGACCCGCACATGCTGGTCATCGATCCGGACACGTGCATCGACTGCGAGGCGTGTGTTCCGGCGTGTCCGATCAACGCCATCTGGCCCGATCACGAGCTCCCGCCCGAGTACGAGGAGTGGACGGCGATCAACGCGGAGAAGTTCGCGGACGGCGAGAACGTCAGCGAGGGTTCGGATCCTCTCGACACGGCCAAGCTCCTCGAGGAGTGGCAGGAAGAAGAGAAGGCGAAGGGCTGGAACATCACCGAGCCGAGCAAGGCCGCGGACTAGGTTCTGTGACGCAGGATCTGTAGGGGCAGCCCTTGTGGCTGCCCAATCGCGCATGCGTTCAGACTTGATCGACGAACGCTTGGGCGACCACGAGCGTCGCCCCTACTGCAGCGCCTCGATCGCCTTCTGGGCCGCGTTGCGCACGCCGCCGTTCCAGTCGTGCTCCGCGATCTTCTTCAGCTTGGGCAACGCCGCCTTCACGCCGTAGGTCCCGCACGCCTCGCACACCGACTGCCGCACCCGGTGGAACGGATCGTCCAGCTGCGCCACCAACCACGCGTGCACGCCGGGGTCGTCCGGGCCGAGCGCCATCACACACGCCAACGCCTTCTGCCGAATGCGATGCGTACCGCCCTCGCCGCAGACGTACCGCATGAACGGCTTCGCCAGCTCGATCCCCGCGGGATCGCCCAGGTTGCGCAGCCCGTCGATCGCGCCCTGCTGCACCACGTCCTCGTGCGAGTCCACCGCCAGTAGCACCTCGAACATCTTCAACGCGTCGGGCACCTTGAGCTTGCCCAACGCGCGCGCCACTTCGGACACCACGTACGGATGCGGATCCTGGACCATGCGTGTCAACGCCGGGCCCGCCGTCTTGCGACTCATGCCGCCCAACGCCTGCACCACCGCGACGCGCACCCGCGGGTCCTTGTCCTCGGTCGCCGGCAGGAGCGCCATCGCCGCCGCGCCGCCGCCCAACCGCCCGAGCACCTTCGCGCACGTCTCGCGAACCGACCACGACGGGTCGTTCGCCAGACCCCACGCGACCGACGTCACCGCGGTCTCGCCGTATTGCTCGAGCGCGAGCGCCGCGTCCATGCGGCCCGTGTAGTCCGGATCCAACGCCAGCGCCGCGCGATGGAACGCCTGTCCCTTCTCGGCGTACGAGAGGTTCACCTCCATCAAGAGGTCTCCGTCCACGCCGAAGCGCACGAACGGGAACATCTCGTTCGTCGTCTCCGCGTTGCCGGACGGCTCGTAGGGCAAGAAGAACGTGTGCTTCTCGCGATAGATTCGCAGGTCGGTCACCTTTCCGTTCGAACCGACGCGCACCGGGACGTTGATCCGAAAGAGCGATTGGCCACCCGTACGGGGCTGCTT
This sequence comes from Planctomycetota bacterium, assembly GCA_965223505.1. Taxonomy (GTDB): domain Bacteria; phylum Planctomycetota; class PLA2; order PLA2; family JAEUHO01; genus CBDCWP01. The sequence goes on along the minus strand of CBDCWP010000026.1, from coordinate 17,733 downwards.
CTGCTTCACGCGCACCGTCGCCTGCCCGGCCCACTCGTAGCTCACCTCAACGTCAAGCTTGGGGTACCCGCTCCCGTACACCCACTGGTCCCAGAACCACTCGAGATCACGGCCCGCGACCTCCTCCATGCAGCGGCGCAGCTGCTCGGAGACCACGGCCTGGTCCTGATGCCGCTTGACGTAGTGACGGATGCCGCCGCGGAACACGTCGTCCCCGAGCTCCTTGCGGAGCATGTGCAGGATCGCCGCGCCGCGCGTGTAGGCCTTGCCGCCCATCAGCTCGATCGGGACGTCCCCGCGCGGGCTCACGGTCAGGCCGAGCTTCGACGGCGTCGGCGTGCCGCTCATGTAGCGCTGGTTCTGATTGCGCCGTCGCAACAGGAACTCGTCGCGGCCGAAGTCGTGCTCGAAGAACAGGTCGGTGAAGTACGTCGCGAAGCCCTCGTTGAGCCAGAGGTGCTCCCAGGTGCGGCAGGTCATCAGGTCGCCGAACCACATGTGCGCCAGCTCGTGCGCGACCAGCCCGTCGGAGCGGTAGTTGGGCCTCGCCTTGTCGGTGTGGAGCGCGCGCATGTTGAGCGTCGTGCAGGTCACGTTCTCCATGCCGCCGTAGATGAAGTCCCACACGAATGTCTGCGTGTAGCTCGGCCAGGGGTACTTGAAGCCGGTGTAGTCGCTGAAGAACGCCATCATCTCCGGCGTCTTGTCGAGCGCGCGCTGCAGCTCCTCGCGTCGGCCGGGTGGGCCGTTGTAGACCAGGTCGACGTCTTCCCACTTCTCCTTGATCGTCTCGAACGTGCCGACGATCAGCGAGATCAGATAGGTGGGGGAGCGGCTCCCGAAATGCCAGTGGTCGGAGCGCTGTCCGTTGCCGAGGTCCTTCTGGTCGACGAGCACGCCGTTCGATACGGTCGTCAACGTCTTGGCGACCTCCACGTGCATGTCCCAGCTGCAGCGGTCGTCCGGGTGGTCGTAGCAGGGAATCCAGCGCCGGTTGTCCTTGCCTTGCCCTTGGCTGTACATGTGCGTCGGGCGGTTGGGGCACGCGTGGCTCGGCTTGTGGAAGTACAGCCCGCGCGTCGGCTTCGACGTGTACTCGACGATGACCGTGCCCTCTTCGCCGCGTTGCAGCGGCGCGCGCATCGTCACGAACAGCAGCCCGTGCTCGAGGCGCTTCGCGAGGAAGTTGCCCTGCGGGTCCTTGACCGCGTGAACGGTCGTGTCTTCGCAGTGCAGCCGCAGCGTCTCGAAGTCGTCGACGAGCGGCGCGAAGCGGATCTTCACCCAGCCGCTGATCGTTCCGTTCTCCATGTCGGGCTTGACGCTGATGGTGAGGTGTCGCTGGGTGAAGTCCCGGTTCGAGGCGTCGAATGCGATCTTCGGCTTGGGCGCATCCTCTTGCTCGTGCGCCGCCGCCGGCACCGCCAATGCGAACACGACCAACGCCACCACCCCGAACGGAACCTTGCGCATTGCTGCCTCCTTCGAAGCCGGGATGCTATCGAAATTCGACGTCGTGACGGGAGCCTGCGAAACTTGTGCGCTGCCCGCCGAAATTGGATCCCCGTCATGTTTGCTCGAAGTTCGCAAGTCCTCTACCTCGCGCTCGCTGGGGCGCTGTGCCTGGCCGGGGTCGCACCCGTGCACGCGGACAGCCGCGTGCCGCCCATCGCCGAAGCCAACCTGCCCGTCGCCGGAACCTGCGCGCCCATTCGCTCGACCGACGTCACCCACGTGCGCGTCGGACAGCTCGGCTGGTTCCTCGCGAGCGGCGGCTCGCGCGAGCCCGTCAACCTGCAGGGACTGACGGCTCTGCTCAAGACGCGGGTCGGCACCGCCAAGCCCTCGACCCACTCCGTCTGGATCACCGCGTCCAAGAATCACATGTGGGCGCACATCGTTCCGATCGTCAACGCCTGCCAGGTCGCAGGGATCTACCGCGTCGGCATTCGCGTCCCGAGCCAGGACGGCAAGGTGCTCGGCTTCCCCCTGTTCCTGCCGGCGCGCGCCGAGGGCGCGCAGGCGTCCTCCGGCAGCGCGACGCGCTTGCCGCTGTGGATCAAGGCCGTTGCCAACCAGCCCGGCGTCGAGACGCGCGACCTCCCCGACATCACCCACCCGGACGCGAAGGAGCCCGGCGCGACCGACCCGTCGTTCAAGGGGCTGCGCCCCGGTGAGAAGGGACCCGACTACGAACGCTCCGATCCCAAGCGTCTCTACGCGCTCGCCAAGCTCTTCACCCAGAAGATGGGCCGGATCGTCGCCGAGGTCCGCATGGACAACAACGTGAGCCTGCAGTACGCGGTCACCGTGCTCGACGTGCTGTATCGCGGCGGCGTCGCCGGCGTGCGCGTCCGCTACCCCACGCTGCTGCCCAACCTTCGCGCGCCGACGGTGGTTCGCATCCGCGTCCTCAAGGAGCCGCACGGCAAGGATCTCGACCTCTCGTCAGAACCGCGCCAGGGCGTCGAGATCCCGCCGATCGCCCCGCGCACCGAGCCTTGGCCCATCGACGGCGCGAACATTCCGGGCGCCCTCTACATGGACCTCGAGGACATCAATTGGAGCGGCAAGGCGCGCGCCGCGGCGCAGCGCTTCGACAACGTCTCGCGCAAGGGGCAACTGCCCAACGAGCGCGTCCGGCGCGACATCGCGGCCCATCTGCAGCGCTTCACCCAGGATCTGGGCACCAATCTTCTCTCCGGTATGCGCGGCGGGCAGCTCATCAAGAACAGCATGGTCGTGCGGCTGCGCGAGCCCGAGAAGCTCGTGCCTGCCGTCCAAGCGTCGCGCGACGCGTTCCGCGACGCGGTGCGCGTCGAGCCGAGCACGGTTCGGCTGACGCTGTTCTTCTTCAACGGCGTCAAGGGCGTGGGCTCGGCCGACGTCACCGTCCACATCGGCGCCGACTCGCCTTCGTTCGTGTTTGCCCGCTGGGCCGACGAACCGGTTCCCGCGAACATCATCCTGCCGCCCGAGCCGGTGGACCCGTTCGCGGCCGGTGTGCCCGGCGCGCTTCGCGCGTGGGTCGAGACCGCGTTCCTGCGCGGCAAGCAGGGCGGCGGCGCCGCCATGCCGATGACGCCGCCGGACGAGATCCTGGCCGAGCTGCCCGCGAGCTACCACGACCGCGTGAAGCCGTACCTCGACCGCAGGGCCTCGCAGTTCGAGGCGTTGGCGCGCAATCTCCGTGCGACGCGCTACGACCGCTTGTTCGTGGTCGTGAACGAGGCCTCGGCGGCCGTTCACAACAAGACCGGCGTCGTCGGCGGCATCAAGATGCAGATGGAAGTCGAAGAGAAGGCGCTGCGCATCAAGCATCTGAAGCCCATCCGGTAGAGAAGGCCCGGGCTACGTTTGGTAGATTCCTCGGCCCGAAGGGAGCCGAGGCTTGGGTCGAGGAAAGAAAGCGCCGTCACGCAACGGGAAGCGCCGGCGCAACGGCCGCGACCCGCGATGGGTGGCGCTGCCCGACAGCAAGCTGCTGGAGCTGCCCCTCAATCGACTCGACGTGAAGATCGAGGGCACGTGGCTCCAGGACATGGTCGAGCGGCTCTACGACGAGCTCTGGGAACGCGGCCTCACGTTTCGGCCGCACTGCTGGATCTCGAACGAGTGGTTCTCGCCGGACGGCGTACCCGGGATCGCGATTCCGTTCTATCTCGCGCACCGGCGGTTGATGATGCTCGAGCGAAGGCAAATGCTCGAAGTCGAGGGCGGCACGAAAGAAGGCTGCATGCGCATCCTGCGCCACGAGGCGGGCCACGCGTTCGACACGGCATATCGCCTGCGCCGCAAGCGCAAGTGGCAGGCCGCCTTCGGGCTCGCTTCGCAGGCGTACCCGACGCACTACAAACCGAAACCGCACAGCCGCAAGTACGTCCTGCACCTCGACTGGTGGTACGCGCAGAGCCATCCGGTCGAAGACTTCGCGGAGACGTTCGCCGTCTGGCTCAAGCCTGGGTCGAAGTGGCGTCGCGACTATGCGGGTTGGCCGGCGTTGCAGAAGCTGCACTGTGTCGACGAGTTGATGAACGACATCGCGGGCCGCGCGCCGGTCGTTCGCTCTCGCGCTCGCGTCGACGCGCTACCGCGTTTGCGCCACACCCTCCAAGAGCACTACTGCATCAAGCGCTCGCACTACGGCGCCGACCTGCCGGACTTCTACGATCAAGACCTCCTGAGGCTCTTCGGCGTCGGCTCGGCTTCGAGCGGGCGGGAATCGGCGAGCGCCTTCCTGCGGAGGGCGCGACTGGAACTACGCAATACGGTCTCGCACTGGACCGGACAACACCCCTACACGATCGAACAAGTGCTCAAAGAGATGATCAATCGGAGCCGGGCGCTCGATTTGCACCTAATACGATCCGAACGGGAGACGAAGCTCGACACGGTCACGCTGCTGACCGTGCAAGTCATGCGGTACCTTCAGAAGGGAGGTTACCAGGTCGCCTTATGACGAGCCGCAAGCGCAAGCTGCGCGTGATCGCGCTGGTTCCCGAGGGGGCCATTCCGCCGGAGTCCCTCGACGGGCTCTCGGACCAGCAGATCGCCGAGTGCAAGATGGAGTACGACGTGATCTCGGCGCTCCAGCGCCTCGGGCACGAGGTCAAGATCCTCGACGTGCGGTACAGCCTCGCACCGATCAGGGAGCTCGTGACGGAGTGGAAGCCGCACGTCGTCTTCAACATGCTCGAGGAGTTCCACGGGCTGGCTTCCTTCGATCAGAACGTCGTGGCCTATCTCGAGCTCATGCGCGTGCCCTACACGGGCTGCAACCCGCGCGGACTCGTCCTGGCGCGTGACAAGGCGCTCGCGAAGAAGATCCTCACCTATCACCGGATTCGCACGCCCCGGTTCGCCGTCTATCCGCGCCGCGGTCGCGCCCGGCGGATGCGCCGGCTCCGGTATCCGATGTTCGTCAAGTCGTTGATCGAAGACGCGTCGGCGGGAATCTCGCAGGCATCCGTCGTGACGAACGACGAGCAGCTCAAGAAGCGCGTCGCGTTCGTTCACGAGCAGCTCGAGAGCGACGCGCTCGTCGAGGAGTACGTCGAAGGGCGCGAGCTGTACCTCGCGGTGATCGGGAATGTGCGGCTGACGACGTTTCCGATTTGGGAGCTCGTGATGGACAAGCTTCCGGACGGGGCGCCGCGCGTCGCGACGGCGAAGGTCAAGTTCGACGTCAAGTACCAGGAGAAGCACGGGATCGAGAACCGCGAGGCGCGCAACCTGCCCGGGGGCGCGGAGAAGAAGATCGCCCACATCGGCAAACGCATCTACCGCGCGTTGGGCTTGAGCGGGTACGCGCGCATCGACCTGCGGCTGAACGACGACGGCGAGGTCTTCGTCCTCGAAGCGAATCCGAACCCGGATCTCGCCGCGGACGAGGACTTCGCCCTGGCCGCGAAGAAGGGCGGCGTGCGGTTCAAGGACCTCGTGCAGCGCATCGTGAACCTCGGCTTGGCGTACGAAGCAGGATCGACGATCTAGTTTCCTCGCAGCCTTCGGCTGCGACCGCTACGCCCTATCCCCCTCTGTGGCGCCTGCGGCGCATCGAGAACGAGAACGGGAGTCGGACTCGGACCGGATGTAGGCGCGACCCTCGTGGTCGCCCAAGCGCTCGTCGATCAGGTCTGCACGCATGTGCGGTTGGGCAGCCACCAGGGCTGCCCCTACAGCGCTGAGACGTTCGGCTCCGGGATCGGGAGCGGGGTGGTGTAGGGGCGACCCTCGTGGTCGCCCAATCAGGCGCGTGACGGGTTCGGCAGCCACCAGGGTGATCCCCCCAACAAGACCGGTCAATCCGTCGGCAGCTCGTTCCACGTGTCGAGGCGGTGGTCGATCAGCTGCGTGACGACATCGAACATGCGCGGTCGCTCGGCCGGGTCCGCCAGGAACGAAACCAGATTCAGGAAGTCCAGCAACCGAATCGTTCGCTTCCACTGCGGCGGCAACACACCGCCCGCTTCGACGAACCCCTCGACGAACGCCCCCTCGAATCCCCCGGGCAGACGCGTGTGCGTCACCGCCGGCGCGTCCGGCGTGCAACGCAGCATGTTGCCGATGTCGAACACGTTCGGGCCCGCCCACGCGAACTCCCAGTCCAGCACGCCGCGCGTCACCCAACGACCGTCGTCGTCGCGGCCGACGAGCAGATTCCCCGGGTTGTAGTCGGAGTGAACCAGGCACGGCGCGTCCTCGAGCGCGTCCCACAGCGACGCGTTCGCCTGCACGTGCCGCCACACCCGGTGGGCGCGCGCCCCGCCCAGCCGCTCGCCCGGCCGACCACCCCGCAGCCATCCGCGCATCGCATCCAGGAGCCCACGTCGAAGCGTCGGCATCGGCTCCGCGATCGTCCCGTCCGGCCCCAGCATCCCGTGCCCCTCGAATCGCACCGACGCCAGCGCCGCGAGCGTGCGGCCGACAGCCCGCGCGGCGCCCGCCACCTCCTCGAAGGGACGGCTCTCGAGCAGCGCGTCCAGCTTCCACCCGTCGATCCAGCGATAGAGTGCCCAGGGAGGATCGACGGTGGGGGCGGTGTGCAGGAGCTGGGGCACCGGTACGGCGGCGCCGATGCGCTCGAACAGCGCTTCGTCCCGACGGCACCCGTCCGCGTCGCGCGCGAAGAGGCGAAGCCCCACGGCGGCCCGGTCCTTCAGCTCGATCCGGTAGGTCGTGTTGACCTTGCCCGCCTGCTGCCGGTCCCACGACTGGACGACGGCGTTCGGATCCCAGACCGCCACCCGGTCCCGAAGGCCCTCCGGCCCCAGATCCATCGCTGCCCGCGCCGTTCGATGCCCTCGCTCATGCCGGGAATCCTGCCATGCCCCCTGATTTTTGAACGCGATCAAAAAAAGCGCTTGCCGGACGCCGAGCGCCCTGTATTGTTGAACATGTTCAAAATATGGGAGAACGACTCGAAATGCCGTCCATCGCCGTCATCACCTACCTGCTGTACATCCTGATCAGCGTCGCCTTGACGATCTGGGTCGCCCGCACGCTCAGCCGCGCGGGGCGGATCTTCCTCCTGGACGTCTTCGGCGGCCGCGAGAAGCTGGCGGAGGCCATCAACCACCTGCTGGTGGTCGGCTTCTACCTCATCAACATGGGCTACGTGACCCTCGCCCTGAAGACGGGCGTGCGCGCCGCGACCGCCGAAGAGGCCATCGAGATCCTGTCGTGGAAGCTCGGCCTCGTGCTGCTGGTCCTCGGCTTCATGCACTTCTTCAACATGTACGTCTTCAGCCGGATCCACACGCGCGCGAAGCTCAACGCGGCGCCGCCGCCGGTGACGCCGGATGGCACGCTCGGCGCCGGGGGGGCGGCATGAAGAAGCTCACCGTCCTGTTTTACCGCGACCAGGCGCGGCAGCGGCGCATCCTGAACTGGATGCGCGAGCAGCCGAGCTACGTCGAGCTGGAGTACCTGGCCTTCGACTCGGCGGAAGCACGCGAGCGGTTTCCTTCGCTTTGCGCGCCCGACGCCCCGGCGCCTGAACAGCCGCCGCAGATCACCCGCTTCGCAGGCCGGCGGAGCCCGATCGTGGTGACCGACGAAGGCGCGATCTACCGCAACGACAAAGCCTGGCTCATGTGCATGTGGGCGCTGTTCGACTACCGCAAGTGGGCGCTCGAATTCGGCAAGCCCGACAAAGCCGGCCACGCCGAAGGCTTCCTCAGCTCCCGTGCGTTCGTCCGCACCTCCGTTTGCGGCGAGTGAGCGCGCCGCGTAGGTTGCCGGTCATGACGCCGAAGCGAGCCCCCGTCGACCCGCCCGTCAAGCAGGCGAAGACCACCAAGGGCGAGCAGACCAAGGCGCTCATCCTGGCGACGGCGCTCGAGCTCTTTCGGGAGCGGGGCTACGACGCGACGACCATGCGCGCCATCGCCGATGCCGCGGGACTGTCGGCCAGCAACGCGTACTACTACTACAAGTCCAAGGAGTCGTTGATCCAGGGCTTTTACGGCGCCGTGCACGAAAAGCACCGCGTGCTGTGCGAGAAGGCGCTGGAGGGCGAGAAGGACCTGCGCAAGCGCCTGCGAATCTCGCTCGAAACGAAGATCGAGGCGTCCGATCCGTACCACGCGTTCTCCGGCGTCCTGTTTCGAACCGCCGGCGATCCGCGCAGCCCGCTGAACCCGTTTCACGAAGAGTCGCGCCCGGCGCGCGAGGCCTCGATCGAGCTCTACCGGCGCGTCGTCGAAGGGTCGAATGCGCGCATTCCGCGTGCGCTGAAGGCCGAGCTCCCCGAGTTGATCTGGGTGTACAGCGCGGGCATCGTGCTGTTCTGGGTGCACGATCAATCGGAGGGGTACAAGCGCACGTACGCGCTCATCGAGCGCTCCACGGACCTCATCGTGCGCTTGATCAAGATGGCGAGCCTGCCGTTCATGGCCCCGATTCGGCGCAAGACGGTGAAGATGATCCGCGAGGCGTTGCACGGCGAGCTCGAGGCATGAGCGTCCTGCGATGCCTGGTCGTCGGGATGGCGTTGTCGCTCTCAGCGTGCGGAGAGGCCGAGGACGCGGCCGCGCCCGAACCGACGCCGCCCCCGGCCGTCGCGGAGGCGCCGGCGTCGTGGGCAGACGCGCTCGCGAGCCGCGACGAGAGCGTCGTGCTCGAAGGCATCCGGCGCGTCTCGGACGAACGCATCCGCGCGGCCGCGTTGCCGCTGGTGCGGCTGATGCGCGAGAGCCGCAGCGACATGGTGCGGTCGTTCGCCGCCGACGCGCTCGCCGAGCTGCGTTCGGTGGACGTGCTGCTTCCGCTCATCGAAGCGCTGGGCGATGCGCGGCGCTGGGTGCGCCACTCCGCCTCAGACACGCTCATGGCGATCACCGGTGAGGACTTCGGCTTCGATCACACGAGTCCCGTCGAGGAGGCGCCCGCGGCGCAGGCACGCTGTCACACCTGGTTCGCGAAGAACGAAGCGGCGCTGCGCGAGCGCTGGAACCAGCCTATGGGCGATCAGCCCTCGGACGCGGTGCCGGGTGTGTACCGGGTCGACTACGAACATGCCGACGAAGGGCTGCTGGCCCGTCTCGTCGCCTCCCAGGCCGACGATCTCGAGAAGATGACCGAGGAAGGCCGCGCCACGGCGTTGAAGATGATGGAGCGCGAGCACGAGATCGATTTCACCCATTGGCGCGACCGCGGCGAGCCCCTCGTCCTCGTGTTGATGGCCGACGGGGCGATCACCTTGCGCGGCAGCCACCGGGCGATGCGTCTGCTGACGGCGTCCGGCACCTGGAGCGTTCGGGGCGGTCGGCTGCGGATCGCGGTGACGGAGCGCCACGGCGAGCCGCTCGAGAGCCCGGTGGTGACGGAGAGCGACCTCGAGCCCGGTCGCGCCATGCTCAAGTGGGGCGAGAACGGCTTCACCTACCGGTTCCTGCGCCGGTAGCCGGGCCGACCGATCACGGCGCGCGCTCCGTTGGTCGATCTACGCTGGGTGCCCCTGTCGGTATCGTGGGGGCCCGTCGGAATCCGCCCCCGGACCCTCGAATGCGAATCAGCCTGCCCGATCGTGTGCCCGCTTCGAAGGGCTCCCTGTTCGTCGCGAAGGTCGAGGTTCCGGCTGCGATGCGCGGTGAGTGCATCGTCGAAGTGGCGACCGAGGGTCCGCTGCAGGCGCTGGACCTGCGGGGTGTCGGTCCGGGCGGGCGCTACGGCTTGCCGCATGGTGTCGAGGCGGTGCACGTGCCCATTCGCGTCGAGACCGGACAGCCAGGCAACGCGGTCGTACACGTGCGCATCACGGATCACGAAGGCAAGCAGGAGACGACGCAGCATCCACTGCGTCTCGACGTCGCGTCGGAGCCGGTCGCGACCGGCGATGGCGATGGCGGTGGAGGCGGCGGGAAGGCCGGACTGGTGTTCCTGCTGCTGCTCGGCATGGCCGGTCTCGGCATCTGGCTCGGGCCGAAGTTCGTGCAGCGCGACTACGTCCCGGACGTGCGCGGTCTCAGCTTCGACGAGGCGCAGCAGCGGTTGGCGGAAGCCGGCTATCGGGCCAAGGAGTGGCCGGACATCGTCCAGGATCGCGACAAGCACGGCCTGGTCTTGCGGACGAAGCCGCGCGGCGGCGAACCGCATGCCAAGCAAGATGAAGTTGCCGTCTTCGTCGGCGAGGTGCGCGTCGAGATGATGCATCTCGTCGGGCAGTCCGAGGCGGCTGCGGAGCGAAGTCTGAACGAGGACGGACTCGCCGCGTACCTGGTGTTCGAGCCGGTGGATGACGAGCGCGACTTCGGCAAGGTCGTGCGGCAGTCGTCGAAGGCCGGCGATCAGGTGGCGTTGGGGACGACGATCGAGCTGACCATCGGTCAAGCGCGTTGGTCGACGCCTGGTCCGGCGGAGCCGCCCATTCCGCCGACCGACGAACCCGGCCCCGACGAGCCGAAGCCCGAGCCGACGCCGCCGGAGCCGGCGCCCGAAGAGCCGAAGCCCGAACCGCCGCCGCCGGAGCCGGCGCCCGAAGAGCCGAAGCCCGAACCGCCGCCGCCGGAGCCGGCGCCCGACGAGCCGATGCCCGAGCCGCCGTCGCCGGAGCCGGTTCCCGACGAGCCGAAGCCCGAACCGCCGCCGCCGGAGCCGGCGCCCGACGAGCCGAAGCCCGAACCGCCGCCGCCGGAGCCGGCGCCCGACGAGCCGAAGCCCGAGCCGCCGCCGCCGGAGCCGGCGCCCGACGAGCCGAAGCCCGAACCACCGTCGCCGGAGCCGGCGCCCGACGAGCCGAAGCCCGAGCCGCCGCCGCCGGAGCCGGCGCCCGACGAGCCGAAGCCCGAACCGCCGCCGCCGGAGCCGGCGCCCGACGAGCCGAAGCCCGAGCCGCCGCCGCCGGAGCCGGGTCCCGACGAGCCGAAGCCCGAACCGCCGCCGTCGCCGGAGCCCGCCCCCGACGAGCCGAAGCCCGAGCCGCCGGCGCCCGAGCCGAAGCCGGAACCGCCGCCGCCGCCGGCGCCCGGTCCGCGCGAGCCGGCCGCGGAGGAGATCATCGTTCCGGACGTCATCGGCATCATGCGCGACATGGCCGAGACCCAGATCAAGCGCGCCGGGCTGCGCTATCGCACGAAGCTCGAGCTCACCGACGACGCGCCCGACGGACAGGTGCTCACGCAGTCGCCCTCCGCCGGGGAGGTCGTCGCGAAACGAACGCGCATCACGATCGTCGTCGCGCGCCGACCCCTGCCGCAGGACGTGACGACCACGCCCATTCCGGATGTAGCAGGGCTCGAACGCAAGGCCGCCGAGAAGGAGCTGCGTGATGCCGGGTTCCTCGTGCGGCTGAGCTACGAGCCGCGCGAACCGTCGTTGCGCGGCATCGTGTGCCGTCAGTCACCGGCTGCCGGCACCCAGGCCAAGGCCCGGTCCTGGGTCGAGATCGTCGTCGGCACCACGCGATAGCAGCTACTTCTCGGACTGCTCCTTGCGGATCCGCGCGACGAGGTCCTGGGCCAGCGCGTTCGGGATGGGAATCGTCAGGTTGTACTGAACGACGCGCCAGCCGTCGGTCGTCTTGCGCAGCACGCCGCTGCCGCGGCAGACGCCGTAGGCGGCGTTGTCCAACAGCTCGTCGAACCACGCGTATCCGGCCTTGTCGTCGACGTCGATGTGGCGCTCCTTCTTCGTGTACGTCCAGCCTGTGCCCTTGTCGAAGTACGGTTTCGCGAACGCCTTGAACGCGTCGATCGTCCAGCGCTCGCTCGCATCCGTTCCCATGAACACCGCGTCGTCGGTGAACAGGGCGAAGTAGCGCGCTCCGTCGGCTTTCGACGCGGCGTCGTGCAACGTGTCGAGCACCTTCGAAACAGCCGCGCCCGGTTCTTCGTCGTCGCCGCCGGCGGCGTGCGGCCAGGCCGCCATCAGGCAGAAGCAGATCAGAAGCAGCGCGATCGAATACGGCATGGGTGCGTCTCCGCGCCCGATCGTACCGCGTGGCTATCTGTCGGGCGCCGGCGGATCGTACGCGTGCGCGGGTGGATGCGCGTCGAGGTGCACTAGCAGCTCCTCCCGGGTCTCGGCCTCGATCTTCGCCAGCGCGGCCGGCGGGTGGTCCCGCATCACGTACCAGGTGATGCCCGCGGAGAGAGCGGCCGTGACGATGACGGTGATGAGCGTGCGCATGCCGGACCTCCCGTAGACTATGACGAACGAGCGCGGGCGTTGTTGGGTTCGGTTGGCGAAGGAGGAACGCGATGCGACGCGGGTGGGGCCTCGTGGCTTTGCTGGGTGTGGTCCTGCTCGCCGAAAGCGCTTGTACCACCCGCACGTGCGTGCACCCGAGCGACATGCCCGCGCACGTCGCCTCACGCGACGCGGAGGTGCGCGCCGCCGTCGCGCGCACCGCGCACATGAACCCCGACGCGGACCTGCAGATCTTGGCGCTCTCGAGCGGCGGACAGAACGGCGCCTTCGCCGCCGGGGTCGTCAATGGCTGGCGCCGGTCCGCCGAGACGGACGCCACCGGCCGTCCGGACTTCCACATCATCACCGGGGTGAGCACCGGCGCGCTCCTGGGTACGTTCGTCTTCGTCGACACGCCCGAAGCGGATCGAATGATCGAGCACTGCTTCACGACGATCTCACGTGACGACATCGTCGACGAACGCTCGCGGATCTCGATTCCGTTCGTCGAGTCGGTCTCGAAGTCCGACAAGCTGCGGCGTCTGCTGGGGCGGTACGTCACGGACGAGGTCATCGATCGAGTTGCGACGCGTTCCGAGGACGGGAAGCGCCTCCTGCTCGTGGCAACGACCGACCTCGACTGCGGCGCGATGCGGGTCTGGGACATGACGGCCCTCGCCCGCGCCGGCGAGTACCAGCTCTACCGGCGTGTCCTCCTGGCGGCTTCGAGCATCCCGCTGATCCTGCCTCCCGTGCTCATCCACGGCGAGATGTACGTGGACGGGGGGATCTGCGATCAGGTGTTCGTGCCGGACGTGCATGCAGCATTGGCGGCGCAGCCCGGCGCCGATCCGCTGACCGACCCGATGCCGCGTGGCGACGTGTACGTCATCGCGAACTCCGCCTTCGGAAACACGACGGAGTGCGTTCAACCGAACCTGCCGGACATCTGGCGGCGCGGCCTGGCGACCCTGATCTCCGAGTCCATGATCGGCAGCCTGTGGCACGCATGGGGGATCGCGCAGATGCGCGGGTTCACGTTCCGTATGACGCACATTCCGAATGAGTACACGGCGGAAGCAGCGGACAAGCTCGCGTTCGATCCGGCCACGATGCGCCGGCTCTACGACCTGGGCGTGCGCATGGGTGGCAACGTCGACAGCTGGAGCGATCACCCGCCGGGCGCGTCACTGGCGCCCGCGCCCGCGACGAATGGCGCGGCGCCGTTCCGGCCGATCGAGGAGCCGCTCCCGGAGCCGGCGCCCGTGGCGCCGGAGCCCGGGAGGCTGCCGCCGCCGCGGATTCGCTAGGCCCGCGCGAGGCGCCGCTTGCGCCGAACGATCCAGATCGCCGTGACGCAGGCCGCGATCAGAGCGGTCCAGATGACGATCGCGATCCGATGTTCGCGCCACGCGCGCTCGACGGCGCCGATGTCGCGGTCGCCGTAGTACCAGGACGGCGGCTCGTCGGCTTCACCACCCAAGGCGAAGAAGACGTCTTCGCGCCAATGCGCGATCTCGGGCGTCCCATCGTCGCGGTTGCGGTTGAAGCCCCGGGAGTGCAACGCGTTGACATACCAGCGCTCGACGCCGTGAAGGGGCGGGACGTCCGCGACGGACTTGCCCAGCGCGCCCGGAAACGCCTTCACCGTCCAGAGGTTGCGGTAGTCGCTCGACCGCGCGTTGAGCTTGCCGCGCTGCGCGTTCAGCGCCGATGCCGCGAGCGGCTTCGACGTGACGACCGTCAGCGCCAACGAGAAGTTGCCCTGGCGGCTGCTGAACATGCCCGGGTAGTAGGGGCGCTCGGCTGCGAAGCCGACGCGCAGTGCGTCGAGCTCGAGCTGCTTGCCGAGCCGGTCCTGCCCCTCGGGCGGGGTGATGTAGATGCACAGGAACGTGAAGTCGTTCTCGACGAACCAGCGCATGTGCGCCGGGTCCTCCTGCGGGAAGCCGCGCGCGTCGAGGTACGCGTTGAGCTGGTCCAGCGCGTCGACGCCGCGCGCCTTGACCTCCGTGATCTCGTACGGGCCGACCTCGACCGGCGCCGACACGTCGAGCCCGCCCCTGGCCGCGGCCGTGACTTGCATGCTGTCGACGCCGAGCATGCCTTTCGGGACGGGGTTGAAGAACCTCGAGCGCCGGGCCTCCTGTCGGGCGGCCAGAGCCTCGAGCCGATCCGCGAGCGCCGCCGCTTCCTTGAACACCTCCGGTGCGACGACGTCGTAGCCCGTCGGCTTCGACGGCACGGTCAAGACCCACGCCAGGTACGCCGGCGTGTCGTCGGTGCCCTGGAAGAACGGCGCGACGCGCGCGATGAGCTCCTGGTGCCCGTCGTGATGAACCGCGATTACCCGTTGGGCGGACTGATCGACGTCGCCGGCGAACGACATCGGCACCATGCAGCATGTGCCGGCCGGACGGGCGAGCAGAAGGGCGAGGCATCCGATGAGAACGAGGATACGCATGGGGGAGAGAACGCAGTCGTGCCCTACGTGCTTCCCAGCTTCATCTTGAGGCGCTTCTCCTTGCCGCCTCGATTGACGATGACGTCGACCTTGTCGCCGGGCTTGGCCTTGGAGACGAGGCTGTTGTAGACGGTCGTGTCCTTCACCGGCATGGTGTTCCACTCGACGATGCGGTCGCCGACCTTGAAGCGCGCCCGGCTCGCGGGGCTCTTCTTCTCGACGTGCGCGACATAGACACCGTCTTCCTTCTGTTCGACCGCGAGGCCGGAGTAAGGGCCGACTGCGAAGCCGCCGATGTCGCACTTCGTGAATTGCGGCCGTTCGGGCATCGTGGCGAGGTGCAGAGCGACGTTCGCGGCCATGCGCGCGACGCGCTCCTGACCGGCGTAGTTGAGCGTGTTCCAGTCGTCGGCGGGCGTGTGGTAGTCGTTGTGCAAGCCGGTGAAGAAGAACAGGACCGGGACGTCCTTCTCGTAGAACGACGTGTGGTCGCTCGGCGCCTTGCCGCCCGGCCACTTCGTCAGCTTGAACTTGCCCTCCTGGTTCAGCGTCTCGAGCAGCTCGGGCCAGATGGGGGAGGTGCCCGTACCGCCGATCATCAGGTGGTTCTTGTCGAGCCGGCCCACCATGTCGAGATTGACCATCGCGACGGTCTTCGCAAGCGGAACGACCGGCGCGCCCGCGTAGTGCTTGCTGCCCCACAGTCCCAACTCTTCGCCCGAGAACCAGATGCAGAGGATCGGGCGCTTCAGCTCGCTACGTCGGGACGCGAGCAGGCCTGCGATCTCGAGCAGCGCGGACGTTCCGGAGGCATTGTCGTCGGCGCCGTTGTGGATCTGTCCGGTGGCCTTGGACACCGAGCCGAAGCGTCCCACCCCGACGTGGTCGTAGTGCGCGCCGAGCACGACGGTCTCGCCATCGTTCGCCGTATCGCCGTCCGCCTTGGCCCCGTCGCCGGTCGTGGCGCGCTCCGGCTCGATGAGCCCCACGACGTTCTTCATCTTGCGAACGTCGACTGCGAGGTCGCACACCATCTTGATGCGTACGCCGTCGAGCGCCTCACTGGCGGGCCGCAGCTTCGCGTCGATGCGCTTCTGCTTGGAGACGAGTTTCACACCGAGCTTGCTGCCGAACTTCTTGCCGGCGTTCCAGGTCATGTGGAACACCGGAATCTTGCCGGCCTGCGTGCCGCCCGGCGGCTTGAGCGCGTCGCTCGACTTGCGGTTGAACGTCAGGGGATCGTTGACGGTGACGAGCGCCGCGGCGCCCTTCTTGACGGCCAGATCGACTTTGGCCTGCCAGGTCCCGTGGCGCTGCATCGCGCCGGCGTTCGCGAACGGACTCTTGCGGTCGCCGTAGTTGGGCGCGTGGCGCAGGATCACCACGACCTTGTCCTTGACGTCCAGCCCTTCGTAGTCGTCGTACCCGAGACTGGGGGCGGAGATGCCGAATCCGGCGAACACGACGTCCGCGTCGATGCTGCCCTTCGACGAGAGGTCGTGGGGCGAGAAGTCGATCGCCAGCTTGAAGGACGTCTCCTTCCCCTTCTTGTCGACCACCGTCAGCGACGTCGTCTCGAGGACCTTCATGCCGCGCGGCCGCTGGAACGCCTGGAAGTAGGTGCCGTCGTCGCCCACCGGCGTGAGCCCGAGTCGCTTCAGCTCGGCGGCGATCAGGTCCGCGGCGGCGTCGCAGCCCGGCTCGCCGGCCTCGCGGCCCTTCCAGTCGTCGTCCGCGAGCACCTTGACCCAGTCGCGTAGCTCGCCCTTCGTGATGGCCGCAGGCTTCTCCTTCTCCTTCGCCACGGCCGGTGCGGGGACGGGCGTCAACGCGAAGAACGTCGCGGCCAGAAGGAGGAGCGGGAGCAGTCGGCGCATCGACGCCCATCCTACAATCCCGCGCCATGACGGACGCCATGCTTCGATTCGTGCGGCGCGAGCTGCGGAAACGCGCCAACAAGGCCAAGGCCGGCCCGATGGCGGCCTACATGAAGACCGACGACCCGTTTCACGGCGTGCAGAAGCCGGGCCGCGTCGAGGTGTTTCGCGAGCTGGTCAGGCGGTATCCGATCGAGTCGCGCGCCGCGTACAAAGAAGCCGTGCTCGCGCTCTTCGCGCAGCCCTATCGCGAGGAGCGCTATCTGGCGTGCGAGCTCGCCATACATCACAGGCAGTACATGACGCTGGGCGCGATCCCGATGTACCGCAAGATGATCGTCGACGGCGCGTGGTGGGACACGGTCGACATGGTCGCGCCGCACATGGTGGGGCGCGTGCTCCTCGACCAGCGGGCCAAGCTGAAGCCCAAGCTCGATCGCTGGGTGGACGACGACAACATGTGGATTCGCCGTTCCTCGATCATCTGCCAGCTCAAGCACAAGGACTCAACGGACGAGGCCTGGCTCTTCGACGTGTGTCTGCGGCGCTGTGAGGAGAAGGAGTTCTTCATTCGCAAGGCGATCGGTTGGGCGCTGCGCGAGCACGCCTACACGAATCCGGCGGGCGTGAAGCGCTTCCTGCGAGAGCATGGTGACCGCCTCTCGACCCTGAGCTTCCGCGAGGCGGCGAAGCACCTCGGCATGACGCGTTAGGCTCTGTTTGGAAATGGCCGCTGCTGCGCCCGGCGATGCTCTCGCTGCGCCCGGCCCGAACTCGGAACCTCGTCCTCGACGGGCACGGAGCCCGCCTGCGGCGAGAACCGCTCGTTCGGGCTCGGGCTCGCATCGGTCTCCCCGGGCTCGCGACGCGGCATTTCAAATACAGAGCCCAGGGACGCAACGTCCCCTGCGTATCGTCCAAGAGACACCCGCGGTGCCCGTTCCGCGGATTCTAGTAGGGTGATGGCAGGGCGCCATGCGGACGACGATGCTCATCCTGGGGATAGTGCTCGCCGTCGCGCTCGCGGTATGGCTGATGGACGCCGGCGCCGAGTCGTCCGATGTGGACGGTCCCGAGGCGCCGCGCGTCGAAGACACGACACGGCAACCCGGCCTCGCCACCACCGCCTACGTCGGGCCGACCGACGAAGAGCGCGAGATGCTGACCGCGCCGCCGCCGCCGGAACCGCCGGCCAGGCTCGTCAAAGCATGGACCGTTGCGCTCTCCCTGCACGCCGCGGGCAGGACTTCGAGGGCGCTGCGC
>CBDCWP010000025.1:0-14307 GCA_965223505.1 Planctomycetota bacterium | reverse complement strand
CGCTCGATGTGGATCAGCACGTCCAATCCGAGCTCCGAGTCGGTGAACGCGGGCACGTAGACCGGGACGCCGCGCTCGTGGGCGGACTTGAGGACGCCGCGCCCCGGCACGTTGCGCACCAGCCACGCCCCCATCGCGTCGTGGAACTGCGCGCTCGAGTAGAGCCGGCCGGGCTCCATCTCGTCGAGCACCGCGCAGACGACCTCTTCGACGTCGTCCAGGCTCTTCTCGAGCTCGAGAGTGTCGTAGACGCGGTCGTAGCCCTTGTCGTAGAGCTCCTTGTCCGACATCGACGGGTCGTGCTTGAAGTGCGTGCGCCCCGTTGCCTCCACGAACCCGTGCGCCATCAGCGCGCCGGTCGATACGACGGCCTGCACCCAGCCGTTGTCGATCATGTCGCAGATGACCAGTCCCATCTTCGCGATGGTCATGGCGCCGGACAGCGTGCACACGACGAGGCAGTCGGGGTCGCGGATCATCGCTTCGAGCACGTCCACGGCTTCGCCGAGCTGGCGGCCCGCGAACGCCGTCTTCGACATGGCGCGCACGAGGTCGTCGGCCGACTCCACGGCGCCGAGGTCGAGCGGCGTCAGGGGCTCCAGGCCGTCCGACACCCCGTCGTGCAGCTCGCGGATCTCCTTGATCGGCTCGGACGGGTCGTGGCCCATAGCGGCTCCTCTGCGGCGGGGCGCGTATGGTGGCGGCGGCCCGCCGGCACGACAAGGGCGGGCATCAACCATTCCTGTCGTGCGTCAGTCTGCAGATCCGCGCCTGCACCCGGCAAGCCGACCACGACCGGGCAGCCCCTGCGACGGCACTTGCCGCCGCCGATCCGCCCCTTCGTCAAAGTGACCCACGACCGAAATTCCAGTAACCATCCGGCGCCGTTCCGTCATAGACAGGCGGAGACCAATCCCATGCAACCTTCGAAGTGTCCTCAGTGCGGCAAGGACGTGCCGGCCGATGCGCCGGGCGGAACGTGCCCGGACTGCCTGCTCTCTATGGGCCTGGGCGGCGACACGGCGACGACGGTCGGCGCGACCGCGCGGCGCAGCACGCCTTCGGCCGAGGAGATGAACCGCCACTTCCCGAACCTCGACATCCTCTCGATCGTCGGGCAGGGCGGGATGGGCATCGTCTACAAGGCGCGCCAGACCCACCTCGACCGCATCGTCGCGCTGAAGGTGATCCCGCGCGAGTGGAGCGCGGGCCCGGAATTCCACGAGCGGTTCACCCGGGAAGCGCGCACGATGGCCAAGCTCGACCATCCGCACATCGTGCGCGTGCACGAGTTCGGCGAGACCGACGGGCTGCACTTTCTGGTGATGGAGTTCGTCGACGGATCCAACCTCCGGCAGCTCATGCAGTCGGGCGAGCTCGAGCCGGCGGCGGCGCTGGCGATCGTCCCGCAGGTGTGCGAAGCGCTGCAGTACGCGCACGACCGCGGCGTCGTTCACCGCGACATCAAGCCGGAGAACGTGCTCATCGACCGCGACGGCAAGGTCAAGATCGCCGACTTCGGATTGGCCAAGCTGGTGCAGAACGGCGCGGCCGACTTCACGTTGACCGGCGCCGGTCAGGTCATGGGCACGCTGCACTACATGGCGCCGGAGCAGTACCGGACGCCGAAGGACGTCGATCATCGCGCCGACCTGTTCTCTCTCGGCGTGGTCTTCTACGAGATGCTGACGGGCGAGCTGCCCGTCGGACGCTTCGACTCCCCGTCGGCGCACCAGAACGTGGACGCACGACTCGACCGCGTCGTGCTGCGCGCGCTCGAGCGCGAGCGCGAGCGCCGGTACCAACAGGCGCAGGAGCTTCGAACCGACCTCGACGCGATCTCGTCGTTCGCCTGGGATCGGGACGTCGTCGAGGAGTTCGAGGTGGTCGATGACCCGCCGGCGCCGCGCCGGCGCGACCACGAGCGGCAGGTCTTCTCCGGAACCCAACGCACGAGCCGTCTCGCCGTCATCGGCGCGCTCGGCGTCCCGTTGGCGCTGGTGCTGGGCTTCTTGACCTACTGGTTCGTCGCACGATTCACGATCTACGACGACGGCGACCACATCGGCGCGGGCGTCGGCGCCCTCGTGGGCCTCGGCGTCATGGGCGCGGGGTTCGTCCTCAGCATCATCGCCTGGATCGTCGTGGGCTCGAGCGATCGTCTGAAGGGACTCGGGCTCGCGATCTTCGGCACGCTGTTCCCGGTCTTCGCGTTCTTCCCCATGTCCTTCTTCATGCTGTCCGCGTCCATCGACAGCCCCCGGATGGAACGCAGCGAGTTCGGCACGTATCCGCGCGACGCCTTCATGGACGAGCCGATCCTCGAGGCGCCGCTCGCGCCGTCGCCGCATCCCGAGCAGCCGTTTTTCGACGCCGTGAACGCGCTGTGGGGCCGCTTCCAGGCCGCGTCCAAGGCCGGCGCCGACTTCGAGCTGTGGCTGACCGAAGAGGACCGCTTGCGCATGCGCACGGCGCGCGACGAGGACCTCGCGTCCATGAAGGAGATGCGCCGTCTCGGACTGCTGTTCAGCGACCTCGGCGAGCTGCCGGCGCCGATCCACGACTACGAAGTCCGGGAGATCGAGCGGGAGGAGGCCGGCCATCGCGCCCGCGTCACGGTGACCTACGGGTCGAGCGTCGTTTCGTTCCCCATCGAGCGCCACGAGGGACATTGGTGGTTCACTCTGGGGCCCGTCGACGTCAAATAGGCGGCATGGACGCCGACGCACGATTCGCGACGACGCGCTGGAGCCTCGTCAACGCCGCCGGCGCGGACGTCGCGCAGGCGGGGGCGGCGCTGACGGATCTGTGCACGGCGTACTGGTATCCGCTGTACGCGTTCGCTCGGCGTCGAGGCAGCCGCCCAGAGGAGGCGCAGGACCTCACGCAGGGGTTCTTCGCGGCGGTCCTGGAGAAGGGCTATCTGCGGCAGGCCGACGCGCGCCGGGGCCGGTTCCGCACCTTCCTCTTGACGGCGTTTCGCAACTACGCCTCGAAGGTGCACGCGCACGACCGCGCGTTGAAGCGCGGCGGCAAGGCGACGGTGCTGTCGCTCGACTTCGAGCGCGGCGAGTCGCGGTACGCGCGCGAGCCGGAGGATGCGCTGACGCCGGAGCGCGTGTTCGAGCGCCGCTTTGCACTGACGCTCATCGACCGCGTGTTGCGCAAACTGGAGGCGGAGCACGCCGAGGCGGGGAAGTCGGCGTTGTTCGACGCCTTGAAGCCGGTGCTGGTCGGCGCAGGGCGGGAGCGCACCTACAAGGACATCGCCGCGCAGCTCGAGACCAGCGAGAGCAACGTGAAGGTGTCGGTGCACCGGCTGCGACGACGGTTCCGGGACGTGCTGCGCGCCGAGATCGCCGATACCGTCTCGTCCCCGGCGGACGTGGACGACGAGATCCGCCAGCTGCGCTCTGCGTTGGCCGCGCGCTAGCGTCGCGCGCGAGTGCCGGCGGTCACTTGCGCCGCCAGCGGCTGAAAGAAAGGAGGGCGCGACATTTCGTGCCAGCACCCCCCTGGTAGCTCGCACGTGTCGCGCCCGCCCCGCAAATGTCGAAAACAAAATGGTGAGCGCGACCCCGCTCGAGCACCCCCCTGGTAGCTCGCCGAAGCCGCGCCCGCCCCCGCATCGTTCAGTCGCCCTCACCGAAGGCCGCGAACGGAAGGAGCACGGAGGCCGTCTCGTCTTCGCGGGCGGCGTCGCCGGCGACGCACCGCGCGATGTGAGCGCGTGCGTGCGAAGAGAAGAAGAAGGTGGCCAACGGTGATCCCCCCTTTCGGGATCACCACATCCGCAACGCGTCCACCTGGAACCTAGCCCTGCTCGCGCGCGTTGGCCAACGGCGAGGGCAAAAATCGACCACGAAACCGCCGGACTCCTTTGGAGCCCCGGTTTTCAGGGGTTTGGCGGCAACTGTCGTGGGGATCCGGGTTGGGATCGCGGGGGAAACGTAGTCGGCCGTCGAAGGCCGCCCCTACATCCGGAATCGGTCGTGTCCGAGGTAGTCGACTCGCGTGTCGCCCCTACGTCGGGGGCCCGCGTAGTCGCCGAGCGGCGCCCCTACGACGGGTCCGCATCCCCCTCGACCGTCCCACCCGTCGGACTGAAGCCCTTTTTCGTCTTTCTAGGCTCCGTCGCGCAGCTCCCGCAGCGCGCGGGCGACGTTCACGCGGATCATCTTCTTGCGCCACATGTGTTCGTGATCCGTATTGTCCAGCGGCTTCGCGGGCCGCCACGCCACGCCCGCCACGGCGTCGATGTGCTCGTCGGTCAGCTCTCGGCCGACCAGCACGTCGGTGGCATGGGTGCACCGAACGGGCTTCGGCCCCACGGCGTTGAGCACGATGTCGGCGCTCTTCACGGTCGCGCCGTCGAGCTCGAGGCGCACCGCGACGGCGGCGACGGGAAAGTCGAACGCACCGCGACGCCTCACCTTCTTGTAGACCGAGCGCGCGGCGCCCTGCGCTGGTACGTCCACGTACGTGAGCACCTCGTCCTTGCGCTTCGTCAGGTAGTCGATGCCGTCGGTGCCGTAGAGCTCGTCGAGCGAGATTCGCCGCACGCCCTCGCCCGAGACGAGCGTCACCTCGGCGCCCATCGCCATCAGCACGGGCACGGTGTCCGAGGAGTTCACCGCCCAGCAGGTCGGGCTCGACGGCGCGACCCAGCAGGTGTCCCCGTCGCACTTCATGCAGAAATTGATGGCGCGCCGCCACTCGTAGTTCTGGTTGTAGTAGTTGCAGCGGGTGTCGAGGCAGAGGTTGCCGCCGATCGACCCCATGTTGCGAAGCACCGGCGTGCTGATCGAGTTGACGGCGGTCCAGAGCGCCGGCAGCCGCTGCGCCACGTCACGGTCGTGCTCGATGCTGCGAAGTGACTGCGCCGCTCCCAGCCGCACCGCGCCGTCGTCCCACGCCACGCCGCGCATGTCCTGTACGCGCCGCAACGCGACGAGCGTCTTGGGCATCTGGTGCCGGCGCTTCATGTTCGGATACAGGTCGGTGCCGCCGGCCACGATCATCGCGTCCGGCCCTTCGCCGGCGAGGACGCGGGCCGCTTCTTCGGCGCTTCGGGGCGCCCGGTACGCGAACGGCGGAAGGCGCATCATGACGACACCTCTTCTTTCTTCTTCCTGCGGGGCGGCCGCGGCGCGGTGCCGTCGCCGCCCTCCGCCTCGGTCTTCACGCGCATCGTGTCGGTGATCTTCAGGTCGGGGAACTTCCTGGGTCCGTAGCGCTTGTCCTTGGCGGCGAGCGCCTTCAGCACCTTCTCGGGCGTGACGGGAATCTCGTCGACGCGCACGCCGACCGCGTCGAACACCGCGTTGGCGACCGCCGGCATGATCGGCAGCAGCGGCCCCTGGCCGACCTCCTTGGCGCCGAATGGTCCGTTCGGATCCGGGTCCTCGACGAGGTAGGTGACGACGTCGGGCATCTCCATCGTCGTCGGGCTCTTGTACTCGAGCATCGACGGGATCTTGTGGACGCCGAACCGGTTGGGCCGGTACGCCATCTCCTCCATGAGCGCTTCGCCGAGGCCCATGTACACGCCGCCTTCGACCTGGCCGATGACGAGCATCTCGTTGATGCTCTGACCGATGTCGTGGCCGATGTAGATCTTCTCGACTTCGACGATGCCCGTCTCGGCGTCGACGTCGACCTCGACGATCGCCGCGGAGTACGAGTAGGCGGGCGAAGGTCCGACGCCCGCGCCGCGGTACTTGCCCGGCGACGGCGGCGGACTGTAGGAGCCCGGCGCGGCGATCGTCCCGAAGGCCGCCTCCGCCAGGCACACGGCGTCGGCGAACGAGATCGCCTGATCCGGATCCTCGACGTCGAACACGTTGCCTTCCGCGAAGCGCAGACGCACCGTCGGCACGCTCATGTGCTTCGCGACGGCCTTGGCGACCTGCTCGCGGGCGCGCTCGGCCGCTTGAATCGCGGCGTTGCCCATCATCAAGGTCACACGGCTGGAATACGAGCCGAGATCGACGGGCGTCGTCGCAGTGTCGGCCACGGTGAGGCGCACGTCGTCGAGATCGACGCCGAGCACCTCGGCGACGCACATGGCCAGGACGGTGTCGCTGCCCTGGCCGATGTCGGTCGCGCCGCAGAAGACGGCCACGCCGCCGCCGCGGTCGAGCTGCACCGTCACGCCCGAGTGCGGCATCGCGTTCCAGTAGATGGGCAGGCCCGCGCCGCAGATGTACGACGAGCACGCCAGCCCGATGCCCTTGCCGTACGGCAGCTTGCGATGCTTGGCATTCCAGTCGCTGCCTTCGACGACCTTCTCGATGCACTCGCCCAGCCCCATCGAGCCGATGCGCAACCAGTTGGCGGTGTTGGAGAACGCCGGCTGCAGCGTGCGCAGGCGCAGCTCGGCGGGGTCGAGCCCGAAGCGCTCGGCGGCCTTGTCGATCTGCACTTCGACGGCGAACCGGGGCTGCGGCGTTCCGTGACCGCGCTTCGGACCGCCGGGCGGCTTGTTCGTGAAGGAACGCACGCCGTCGAAGCGGTAGGCGGGGATCCTGTACGTCACGGTCTGCAGGGCGCCCGTGTAGTAGGTGCTCGCGACGCCGTACGAGCCGTAGGCGCCCCCGTCGAGCAGGCTCTGGAAGTGCATGCCCGTCATCGACCCGTCCTTCTTGAAGCCGGTCTTGGCGCGCATCAGCACGGCGTGGCGGCCGCGGTGGCAGTAGAAGACCTCCTCGCGGGTCAACGTGATCTTCACCGGCCGGTTGGTGATCATCGACAGCTTGGCGACGGCGATCTCGTGGTTGAACGGGTCGCTCTTGCCGCCGAACCCGCCGCCGTTGGGACACGCGATGATGCGCACGCGCGACGGCGGCATCTCGAGCACCTTTGACGCGGCGCGGTGCAGGTAGTGCGGCGTCTGCGTCGACGACCAGATCGTGAGCCGGCCGTCGGGCTCGCGCCACGCCAGCGTCGCGTGCTGCTCCATCGGCAGGTGCGTGTTGCCTTCGAAGTAGAAGACGTCTTCGAGAACCTCGTCCGCCTCCTCGAAGCTGCCCTCCACGTCGCCGAACGTCATGGAGACCCGCTTGTGCACGTTGCCGTCGTCGCCGTAGTCGTGGATCGGCGGGACGTCGTTGTCGATGGCTTTGGCCGGGTCGTAGACCGCGTCCAGCGGTTCGTACTCGACGCGGATCGCGTTCATGGCCTCGAAGGCGGTGTCCTCGTCGACGGCGGCGACCGCGGCGACCGGATCGCCGACGAACCGCACCTTGTCCACGCAGAGCGCGTGCTCGTCCTGCGAGACCGGCAGGATGCCGAACGAGATGGGCATCGAATCACCCGTGAGGACCGCGACGACGCCCGGCATCGCCTCGGCGGCGCTCGTGTCGATCGACTTGATGCGCGCGTGCGCGACGTGGGATCGATGCAGCTTCGCGTAGAGCATTCGGGGCAGCGAGAGGTCGTCCGCGAACATCGTCGCGCCGGTGCACTTGCTCATGCCGTCGACCTTGCGGGGCGACTTGCCGATGAGCCGATACCCCTCCTTGAGCTGCTCGTCGAGGCCGGAGTCGTCGTTCGCGCCCGGGTTGCCGTTGCCCGGACCGCCGTTGCCGCTCATCGCACACCCCCGTTGTTGCGCAGCTCCTCGGCGGCTTCCTCGACGGCCTCGTAGATCTTCAAGTAGCCGGTGCAGCGGCAGAGGTTGCCGGACAGCTCCTCCTTGATGCGTTCGCGCGAGGGATTGTCGTCGTCGCGCAAGAGCGCCTGCGCCGTCAGCAGGAACCCCGGCGTGCAGTAGCCGCACTGTGCGGCGCCCAGGTCCGCGAACTTCGTCTGCAGCGGATGCGCGCCGGTCGCGCCCGCCATGCCCTCGACGGTCTCGATCTCGCGGCCGTCGGACTCGAGGCCCAGCACGAGACAGGACAGCACGGGCTCGCCGTCCATCAGAACCGTGCACGTGCCGCACTCGCCGAGCTCGCATCCGTGCTTCGTTCCGGTGAGCTGCATGTCCTCGCGCAGCACCTCGAGCAACGTCTTGTGCGGCGCGAACGCCACCTCGTGCTCTTCGCCGTTCACGTGCAGGCGCATGTGCACCTTGTCCATCGTTCGGGTCGACGTCATGACGTCTCCTTCTGCGCTCGAACACGCAGTCCGTCGAGGAAGATGTCCGTGAAGCGCGCGACGAGATCCTGGGCGGCCCAGGGTCCCTCCGGCTTCCACCAGACCACCGTCCAGTTGAGCATTCCCAGCAAGGCCAACGAGGTGAGCTTCACGTCGATCGGACGGAAGACGCACGCGTCGACGCCGTCTTGCAGCACCCTGCGAATCAGGGACTCGTAGTGATCGCGCTTCGCCACGATCTTGCGCAGCCGCTCCTCGGGCAGCGCGTGGAACTCGACGTGCGCGGCGCTGCCGCCGAGCTCGTCGAGCGTGAGATCGAGATGCGCCGCGATGAGTCGTCGCAGCCGCTCGTCCGCCGGTGCGTCGGACGCCGCCAGCCGCTCGCCGACGCTGATGAGCCGGTTCAGCGAGATGTCCTGGCAGCCGTAGAGCAGGTCCTCCTTGCTCTCGAAGTAGTAGTAAAGGGCGCCGGGCGCGATGCCGAGGCCGGCGGCGATCTCGCGCATGCCGGCGCCGTGATAGCCCTTCTGGCGGAACACGGACGCCGCCTCGCGCAGGATCTGCGTGCGGCGGTCCTCGGACGGGCGGGACGGGTCGGGTTGAACCACGGTTCAAATCTAGCCGGATTTGAACGTCTGTTCAAGCCGGTTCGGGACCGAGGGGAAGGTGGCCCGGGCCCGAACGCGTGGGACACTCCGCCGCATGAAGACCCGCACGACCCTCTCCCTGCTCCTCGTCGCCCTGGCGCTCGGCGCCTGCGGCGACAAACCGTCGGACGCGACCGTCACCGAGCCCTGGCGCGTCCACGGCAAGGTGATCGAGTTCACCCCCTCGCCCTACGACTGAAGCGGCTGCGAAGCCGGGGTTCTCGGCAGGCTCGAAGCAATCGAAGGAATCGCAGAGAAGGACGGCAAGAAGCTCATCTACAGCCAGACGAGCAAGAACCCGTCGGAGGCCAAGGTCGGCGTGACGGTCGTGAACGAGGCCGACGTGCCCGCCATGATCGAAAAGCTGCGCGCGGCGCTCAAGGACGCCGGCAAGGGCGTTGTCGGCGAGAGCGAGAGCGGCAAGCACTAGGACGGCCGCTGCGGCGCCCGACGATCCTCTTGCTGCGCGTGCGGCCTAACGGGGCGCCGGCCCCAGCTTGAACTCGCGCAGGAACTTCATGAACGTCGCGCGGCCGTTGCCTTCCGCGTCGCGCGTCACCGTCACCTTGAGGCGGAACAACTCGCTACCGCGCTTGACGATGGCGAGCAGGAACGTCATCGGCTCGCCGTTCATCTCCGCGCGGGCCGTCAAGAGCTGCGCGGGACGACCGCCGACCTCCGTCGACTGTTGCTCCGTCTCGCCGCCCAGCTCACCGCGGTAGTACTCGATCAGCCGCTGCACGTCCTTGTCGACCGGCTGGTCCCAGCGGAACGTGTACACGTCCAGGATCGGGTCTTCCTTCGACAGTCCCTCGAAGCGCACGATGTGCTTCTTGCGTTGCGGCAGCACGACCGTGTACCCGCTCGGGTAGCGGCAGGCGAACCCGCGCGACTCGTCGCGGTACGCGCCTTCGCCCTGCACCTTGTTCGCGCCGGCGCCCTCGATCTTGATCGATCGCGCGAGCTCCGTGAGCTTGCTGCGGACGCGCGACCAGTGCGTCGCCTGGGCCTTCGCGTAGAGCAGGAACTCCGCGCGCGGCGCGAGGAAGTACGTCGCGCTCACGCGGTACGTCACGGCGGGCGGCGGCGGCTCGGCGCCCTTGGGCTTCGGCCGGTGCAGGAACGTCGCGTCCACGACCACCGTCGAATTCGGCTGCAGGCCCGTCGGCGCCATGGTGCGCATGCTCGTCACGGTCAGCGCGGGCGTCTTCGCCCAGTCCTTGCGCACCGACGCCAACAGCTGATTGAGCGACGCGTGTGCGCGCTTGCGCGTGCTCAGCACGGCGTCGGCGTCGGTGACCGGATCGTAAAACGTGGCGAGGCGCGTCCACTCGGTGACCGTCGCCTTGTCGGCCACCATCTTCCAACCCGACGGCCCCGACGCCGTGATGCCGGCCGGTTTGTTGGTGTACGTGGGGCCGGGCGGCGCCTTGGGCTCATCCGGCTTCTCGTCTTCGGGGCCGGCAAGGGCCGGGAGGCACGCGAACGCACAGATCGCGAGCAGGGCCAGACAGCCCTTCGGAGTGATCGACAGCCGTGTCGGGCGCATGGCGCTCCTCCTGACGGGCCTGCGCGCTCCTGAAGGGAGCGCTCGACCCAGCGTAGCAATGCAGGAAGGTACACCGGACGGGCCGCCTGCACAGCGCGGCGCCGCGCGGACGATCGGCAGGCGGCAACTCCGTCACCAGTTCCCCCCGCCTTTCCCTGCGGACCGCGGATCACGGGCGTACCCTGCGTCACCCCCCGCATTGCGAACGGCACAGGACCTTGCTCCCCCACTTCTCCGTCCTCATCGCGCTGCTGATCGGACTCGGCAACTACACGCAGCCGCCGAGCGACCCGGTCTTCGCGTTTGCCGGGACGGTCGTCTGCACGGTGGTCTTCACGCTGCTCAGCCGCTGGTCCACGCAGCGCGGCATGCAAGCCGTCGAGGACAACGCGATGGCGTTGGCCGAGGCGGCGCTGCGCTGGACCATGAGCTGGGCCCTGATCGGCTGGCTGCTCGCGATCGCGGTGTTCGATTGGGGCGCGCTCGTCCACGCGTACGTCCCGCGCATCGCCTGGCTGGGGCGGTACGTGGTCGTCTTCATGCCCGCCATGGTCATGTTCTGCACCGCCTGGGCGGGGCTCGCGCGTCTCGAGGCGCGCATCATCCTGCACAAGGGCGGCGTGGCGCCGCGGCCCACGTTCTGGCGCGGCGTGCGCGCCGGGCTGCGCCGCAACAGCATCGTCCTGGCGCCGATGTTCGTCATCGTCGGCGCGTTCGAAGCCCTCTGGGTCGGCGGCGCCCTCGGAGTCACGCCACTGCGCGTCGCCGCGGCCTGGATCGAGGCGATGCCGCTGCTGAACGTGTTCGTCACGTTCGCGATCGTGTTGGGTGCGCTACCGTTCGTGCCGCGCATCTTCGCGCGCATGCTGAAGGCCCAGCCGCTTCCGGACGGTCCGTTGCGTGCGATGCTCGAGCGCGCAGCGGAGCGGATCAAGCTCAAGTACGGCGACATCCTGCTCTGGAAGACGCCGGCGCCGAACGCGATGGTCGTCGGATTCACGCCGCGCACGCGCCGCATCTTCCTGACCGAGGGGCTCGTCGACCAGCTCCCGGACGACGAGCTGCTGGCGGTCTTCTTCCACGAGGCGGGCCACGCGAAACGCAATCACATCGGGCAGTTCCTGCTGCTCTTCTTCTGCATCTCGCTCGTCTTCCACGCGATCACCGAACCGATGGCGGCGATCGGCATCGGGCCGGAGATCCTGGTCCTGCTGCAGCTCGCGCTGCTCTGGTTCGTGCTGCTCGGGTGGGTCTCGCGCCGGTTCGAGCGCGAGGCCGACGTGTACGGCGGCGAGAACGCGACGATCCTGGAACCGGATGCGCCGCCGGTGCCCGTGCCCGGGCTCGAGACGACCATGCCCCGCGGCGTTGCGCTCATGATCCGCGCGCTCGACCGGGTGCGGCGCATCTCCGGTCGGTCCTACAGCCACCGTCACGGCACGATCGAGGAGCGTATGACGTTCCTCGCCTCGCACGGCACCGATCCGGCGGTGCGCGAGGCCTATGCGCGCAATCGACGCAGCTTCAACTGGGGCGTCGCCGCGCTGGTCGTGATCGCCGTCGGCGCGACCGTGCTCCAGTTTCCGACGGAGGTCGCCGTCGCCCGCTCCACCATCGAGCTCCGTGAGGCCGTCGACGCATACGAAGAGGCGCTGCGGCTGCGCGAAGAAGGCGATGCGAGCGAGCAGAAGCGTTGGCAGGCGGCGCTGGACGGATTCCTCGAATCGGCGCGCCGCGTGGAAGACGCACCGGGCATTCGCGCGGAGGCCCTCGCGATCGAATCCTGGTTCGCCGCCGGGGACACGGCCTGGCACGGCCTGTGGGACGGCAAGCAGGCGCGCACCTACTTCGAACGGTCGCTCGAGCTCATCGGCGAGGAAGATCTCTCGGCGCGCGACGAGCGGCTGCAGTTCAAGATTCGCATCGAGCTGGGCCGCATCGCGGCGATCGACGGCCGGTTCGCGGATGCGCGCCGCTACCTGGAACAGACCGAGACCCCGAGCCGCTACCCCCTGATGATGGCCGAGCTGGAACGCATGGACGAAGATCGCATCGTCCGCGAGCGTGTGCGGCTCCTGGAGGCGACGATCCTGGGACGGGGCGGTGAGCACGATCTGGCGCGCGCCATGCTCAGCCAGCTCACGACCAGCAAGAACGAGCACCCCGAGTGGAAGGAGCTGCGCGCGGACGCGCAGCGCGAGCTCGACTGGCTCGCGACGCAGTGAGCGCAGGGTCCGCGAACCGAGACCCCGGGAACCTAGAGCCCGCTCGACACGTGGCCGAAGCTCGTTCCGTCCGACGACGTGCAGGCGATCGCGCGCTCGCCGGCGTCGTCGCCGACCACGATGTAGAGACCGGGAGCGGTTGACGCGAACGCGTCCCGGGAAGACGACCATAGCGAATCGAACCGTTTCTCGGCGGATCCCGTCGACGTGCGCATGCGCTTGAAGAACGCGCGCCGTTTCGGATCGTCGGCTCGCGGATACGGGGGCATGGCGATGAAGTCGCGCTCGCTCAGATAGAACGGACGGTCGTCGATGGAGACGTAGGCCTCGACGGAGCCCATCGCGACGGCGTCGAGCTCGTCCTCGTCCGGTGCGAAGTTGACCGCGAAGATCGCGTGTCCCGCGGTCGCGGAGCCCTTTGCGAAGAACTCCTCGGCTGTGGTGCTCTCCTCGAGCGCCAGTCGCGCCGCCACATCGAACGCAATCCCCTTGCCGAAGCCGCGCCGGCGGACGTCCACCTCCACGTCGGCCGAGACGAAGCCGACCGCGTTCGAGAGCCCCGCAACGCCGCCGAGGCTGCCGGGCCACGTCAGAACGACCGTTGCGACCCCGCCGGTGGGATGCCGGTGAATCAACAGCCACTCGTTCTCGAGCGTGACGGCATCGGATCCGACGAGCCGGGCAAGGGCTTGCGGTCCCTTCGCGGCGGCGACGAGTCCCGGCAACCCCGGTCCCGCGTCCGCGCGAATGCGCAGGCCGTCGCGCATGACGCTGAGTGCGAGCAGGTCGGACTCGGCGACGCCGCAAGCGGCGGACATGCCCGCCAGCTCTTGCAGCGCGCGCTCCGGAAGGCGATCGATCGACTGATCCGTGAACAGCGCGACGTCTCGCCGTAGCTGCGCGACGATGCCGCCGTCGTCGCCCGCCTGGGCGCCGGCCGCCGCCGCGTACGCACGCCGTTGCCAGCGCTCGTGGAGGGTCCCGAATCCGCCCTCGCAGGAGCTTCCCGTGCCACCAGCCCATCTCGTACGGGGTCCCGTGCACGTGCAGATGGCGCTTGCCGAGCTGGCCCTTTCCGCCGACGACGGGGTCGCCGCATCCGCCCGCCATGAGCACCCCAAAGACGCAAAGTACGGCTGCCAAACGGCTTGTGAAACGGCGTCTCCGAGGGGCGGTCCCAAGCGATGTGTGCGGCATGAGAAGGGCCCCGGTCGATCCCGGAATGAGACGACGTTCGACCACCTTAGTCGGCCCGTCGGCCGGCCGAAATTCGGGCGCGGAACCACCCTTGAATCCGGTCGGATCCGGGGGGGGGCCGGGGTAACATGGGGCGTCCTCGACTCGATCCATAACCACTAGGATTTTCAGGGGTTTACGTCGGATCAGCGAGGCGCACGAAGCGAGCGGCCCGAGGGGGCGTTCGCACCACGCGACGAGAGGGTACGAAACGCACGAGAAACGGCGCACGCATGCGCGTGCAACGTACGGCTCGTCGCCACGGGAAGCGGATCGAATGGCAGCGGAAACCGAACTTCGCGAACGCATTCACGATCTGGACATCGCAACGGAGTTGCGTCAGTCGTACCTGAAGTACGCGATGAGTGTGATCGTCGATCGCGCGTTGCCCGACGTGCGCGACGGCCTCAAGCCGAGCCAGCGCCGCATTCTCGTGGCGATGAACGACCTGAACCTCTCGCCGACCCGTAAGACGCTGAAGTGCGCGAAGGTCGTCGGCGAGACGATGGGTAACTACCACCCGCACGGCGACCAGGCGATCTACCCGACGCTC
>CBDCWP010000024.1:0-159093 GCA_965223505.1 Planctomycetota bacterium | reverse complement strand
GCGAATCAGCTCGGCGAGCGGATCTTGGAACCGGCACGCGAGCGACATCGCGCCGCGACACTCCGGCGTGATCGTCGGGCGCTCGTCGAGCTCGAGCGGGCCGAGCGCTTCCAGAGTGCGCGTACCGCCGTCGGCGACCTCCGCGACGTCCACGCCTTCGCCGGCCGCTTCCTTGGCGAGCGAGACCGCCTCGGCGCGGCCGCCCGTCGTGCCGACCGCGACGGCCGAGACCTCGTACGTCTTCATCACCTGCTGGAGCTCGGCGATGCACGCCTCGCGGCCTGCCGTCGGCTCGTGCGGCAGCATACCGCAGCCGACCGGCAGCCCGCCCTCGTCGACGGCGCACCAATGATGCCCGTTCGTCACGTCGGGACGCAGGCCGAGCGTCCGTCGGGCGCCCGCACGCGGGCCCAGCAGCAGGTTGCGCAGGTTGCGCTCGTACGTCTCCATGGCCAGCGCGTCGGCGCGACGCTTCAGCAGGTCGCGCAACTCCTTCTGCAGGAGCGGCTTCAGGATCCGCCGGTAGCCGTCTTCGCCCGCGGCGCGCAGGAACCCCGCGTGCGGGTTGCTCTCCGGCGCCGCCAGCTCGTGGATGATCGCCAGCGCCTTCTCTTCCGGCGGCTCGATCGTGCTGACGACGACGCGCTCCTTCTCGGCACGCCGCACGGCGAGGATCTTGAGCGCCGGGATCTTGCTGACCCGCTCTTCGAGCCCGATGAGATTGGCGTGCCGGCCCGCGTCCCCCTTGCGCTCCGAGCGCAGCGTCACGTTGAGCTTGCCCTCTTTCCGGAACAGGGAGCGCAGGCGGGCGCGCAGCTTGGGCGCGAGGCAGAACTCCTCCGCGATGATGTCGCGTGCGCCGCCGAGCGCCTTGTCGATCGCGGTGCCGTCGGCGCCTTCCCCGACGAAGGGTCTGCCGACCTCCGACAGGGGCTGCGTCTCGGTCGCGGCGCGGATCGCGTCGGCGAGCGGCTCGAGACCCTGACCGCGCGCAACGGTGGCGCGGCTGGCCGTGACGGGCAGATACGGGGCGGCGAGGTCTTCCATCTCCGGAATCGTCTCGACGCTCGCGAGCTTCGCCGCGGTCTCGTCCGTGAGCGCGCCGCGTTGCTTCAGCAGCTCGCGAATGCCGACGCGGCGCTCTTCTTGACGCAGGACGTGTTCGGCCTCGTCGCGCAATCCGCGCAGGCGGCGTTCGTCGAAGCCGTTCGTCTGGCGACGACGGAACCGCGCGATGAACGGGATCGAGAGACCACGCTCGAGCATGTCCAGCGCGGCGGTGACCGCCTTGGCGCCGGACTTCGACATGGCGATGAGCCGCGCGAGCGCTGCTTCCCTGGCTTCCGCCTTCAGCTCGGGCGGCAGCGGCGGTTCGGGCGCCTTGGGCGGAGGGCGTCGCCTCGCCACGCGCTTCTTCGCTTTCTTCTTCTTCCTCTTGCCCTTGGCGGCTACGGCCTCGCCGTCCTTCTCGCCTTCGCCGGGCTTCTCGTCCGCCCCCTCGTCGCCCGCCTCGGATGCCGCCGGGTCCTCTGTCTCCGACGCCGCGCTCTCGTCCCCGCTGCGCTTCGCCGCCGCCTCGGTCTGCTCGGTCACGGCTTCACTCGGCGCGTCGCCGCCGCCGGTGGTCGGCTCTTCGACCGACGCCGCGTCCGGTGCCTTCGTTGCTTCCTGTTCGCTAGGCGGAGTCGACTCCTCCGGAGTCGCGTTGGGCTCGGGTTCCATGGAGATGCGGGTCCGGTCGGGGGTGGGGGTGAAGGCGTGAGTCGCGGGTGCGACACGCTTTGGGATCGAACGAGGGGGAGGATTGGACCACACGGCCCGGATCCGCTCAAGGCGCCCGCCAGGGCTGTCGCACGCGGCTATGTGAAGCAGGCACGAAGAAACGCGATGGAATCCGCCGCCGTGGCGGGCGCGGTTGCCGAATGTCGTGACAATTCGACCTCGATGGGGCCCGTGAAACCGCTCTCCCGGACCGCCGCACCGACGGCGGGGAACTCCACCTCACCGTCGCCGAACGCGAGGTGTTCGTGGACCCCTGCGCGGTGGTCGTCGACCTGCAGGACCAGAAGATCGGCGGCATGCTCACGGATCACGTCTGCCGGATCGCCCTCGCAATTGGCGAGAACGTGTCCGACGTCCAGCGTGAGACCGAGGGCGGGATGATCGACGGCGTCGCGCACCGCGGTCCATT
The DNA here is from genome assembly GCA_965223505.1 of Planctomycetota bacterium. GTDB lineage: Bacteria > Planctomycetota > PLA2 > PLA2 > JAEUHO01 > CBDCWP01. Next base: position 156,902 of record CBDCWP010000024.1, on the reverse strand, counting down.
GCGCCGCCGTCTCGACGGCCATGCCGGGCTCCGGCTCGAACCCGATGCGAACGCCGCGCTGCGCCCCGTGCGCGCAAACCGATCGCAGTCCCGACGTCAGCCGCTCCACCATCCCCTCGTCCGTGAGTCCGTCGGGGCCGTTGCCCGACCACAGCGTCACGACCGGCGCGGCGACGTCGGCCGCGAGATCGACGCAGCGATGCAGGAAGTCGACGCGCCGCGCCGCGTCTTCGGGTTCGTCCAGCAGGCTCGGTCGATGCTTGCGCCGCGGATCGAGCACGAAGCGCGCTCCCGTCTCGATGACCACGCCGAGCCCATGCGCCTCGAGCGCGACACGGAATGCGCGCACCTCATCGGTCGTCGTGTGAAAGGGATCGAGGTGATGTACGTCGGGCGTCAACGCGACGCCGTCGTAGCCGAGCTCCGCGAGGATGCGAATCACGTCGTCGAGACGATGGAACGCGAACCCGTTGGTGTTGTAGTAGATGCGCGCCACGGCGCTTGTCCGACGCTACTTGGACGTGAGGTCCGTCTTAAACGTCGCCTTGAGCTTGCCGATCTTCGTCCAGATCTTCCCGAAGTAGTGGTCCGCGACCTGGTCTTCGTCCCAGTCCGCGTTGCTCGGCATCTCGGCGACGATCTCGTTCCACAGATCCGTCGCGTCGCTCAACGTGTCGTGCGCTTTCTGGAGCTTGTCTTGCCACTCCGCGCGGCGACCGTCTTTCTGTGCCTGCTTGGCCTCGTCGGCCAACGCCGCCGCGGTCTTGTAGACGTTCTCCATCTCCTGGACGAGCTGGTTGCCCTTGTCCTGGAGCGCCGGGCTCACGTTCGGCACGGGCAGGCGCGGCTTCTCGACCGGACCGTCCGGCTTGACCGGACCGGACGCCGCCGGGGTCGTGCTCGGACCGACGGTCTCCTTCGCCTTGTCGTCCTTCCCGCTGTTCAGGACGATCAGCAGCACGATGATGCCGCCGACCGCCAGGATGGCGATCGCCATCGGCGCGGCGCTGCTGCTCTGCCGCGGAGGAGGACCGCGGCGCCCGCGCTGGCCGCCGCCACCACCACCACTGCCGCCGCCCGAACGACGCGCGCCACCCCCGCCGGACCTGCGGGCCCCGCCGCTGCTTCGTGAACGTCCGCCGGAACGGGAACGGGAATACTGCGCCATGAGCAACCTCCTGAGCGGCGGAACTTGTACCACGTTCTCGCGAACTTGCGTCCGCGCGGACGACCTCCTCGGGCACCATGCGCCCTGATGCCCTCTGCGCGCGATCACGCTGCCGACCTCCTGCTGGCCTGGGACCGGTCCGGGACCTGGGCGCGTGCCCATATCGAGGCGCGCAGGGCCGCGCTGGAGGACCCGCGCGAGCGCGCGCTGCTCACCGAGCTCGCGCTCGGCACGATTCGACGTCGAGGCACGCTGGACGCGCTGCTGGCCGGCGCGTCACGCCGCCCGCTGAAGGTGCTGCACGGCGTCGTTCGCACGGCGCTTCGGCTCGGGCTCTACCAGATGGTGTTCCTCGATCGCATTCCCGGCCATGCCGCCGTCGATCACGCGGTGACCTGGGCGCGCGAACACGCGGGGCGCAAGCGTGCCGGCTTCGTGAACGGTGTGTTGCGAAACATCGGACGCGGGATCGAAGGCGTGGCGCGCGGCGCGGAGGATCCGCTGCGCGACGTCCCGCGCGAGGACGGAAGTCGTCTGCGCATGCGCGCCGCGGTGTTCGCGGATCCCGCCGAGAGCGAAGCGGAGAACCTGGGCGGTCGCTTCTCGTGTCCGACGTGGCTCGTCGAGCGGTGGCTCGATCAGTGGCAGCGCGAGCGCACCGAAGACATCCTGCGCGCGGGGATCACGCGACCGGCGGTTTGTCTGCGCGCGCGCAAGGTCCGGGACGCCTTGATCGACGCGTTGCGTAAGGCCGGCACGGACGCGCGCCACGGTCCGCTGCCCACGGCCGTTCTCGTTCCAGCGGTGAACGATGCCGTTCGTCGAGCGATCGAAGACGGACGCGCCTATGTGCAGGATGCGTCGTCGCAGCGCGTCGCTCCGTTGCTCGGTTTGGAAGCGGGGATGCGCGTGCTCGATCTATGCGCCGCGCCGGGCGGCAAGACCGTGCACATGGCCGACCTCATGGGCGCGGGGTCGATCGTCGCCTGCGACGTGGACGAGGAGAAGGTCGAAGGACTGCGCGCGTTGAAGGACGTCGTCGCGCCCGTCGAGCTGGCGGCAGTGAAGGTCCCGCGCGAAGGCCCGCTCCCGTTCGAGCAGGGCGAGTTCGACGCCGTCCTGGTCGATGCGCCGTGCTCGAACACCGGGGTCCTGCGCCGCAGGGTCGAGGCGCGCTGGCGCTTGTCGCCGGAGGACATTGCGGCGTTGGCCGATCTGCAGGTCGACCTGCTACGACGTGCCCGTGCCGTCGTGAAGCCGGGCGGCACGATCGTGTACAGCACGTGTTCTCTCGAGCGCGAGGAGAACGAGGACGTCGTCGGGCGCTTCGCGCCGGGCGCGTCGTTCGATGCGCAGCGCGTTTTCCCGTCGCGGGAGACCGACGGCGGGTTCGCAGCCGTGATCCCCACCAAGTACAGCACGCCGTGACCGGCGTCGGGGCCGGGTTGCGGGGTCAGGAGCGCCTGGTCGCCCAAACGTCGCCGTCTTTCGTTGGGCAGCCACGAGGGCTGCCCCTACCTACCGGATGTTCACGAACACGCCGTCGTTCTGCTCCGCCAGGGCCTTCATGAAGTCCCTGGCCTGTTGCGGGTTCTCGCGGCCCGCGTAGGCGCGCGGCGGCTCGCCGCGCATCAGGGCGATCGTGTGGATGCGCACGCGGCGATAGCGGTTCCAGCCACGCACGGCGGCCAGGATCAGCTCCGTGTCCACCAGCGGCCCGACGCTCGGATGACCGTCGGAGAGGAAGTAGATCGTGTCGACCTCGTCGTCGTCGAAGGCGACGCGCAACGCGTCGTACGTGTTCGTGCCGTTGAGCGGGCGCTGGCGGGAGATGTAGGTGTTCGCGCGCTTCAGCGTGCCCGGCTTCGCTTCGGCGAGGCGCGGCCGGAACGCGCCGACGTCGTCGCTGTAGACCAGGATGTTGAACTTCGTACGCCGCGGCAGCCTCTCGATGGCCTTGTTCAGCTCGCGCTGCGCGGAGTCCAGACGCTGGTTCCAGCCCATGCTGCGGCTGATGTCGAGGACGAACACGACGCGGCTGCTGCGCACCGGGATGTCGTAGTAGCGCACGCCCGCGACCGTCGCATTCGGGCCTTCTTCGCTCAGCTTCGTGAACGGCTTGTCCTTGGCGACGTCCCACCACTGTTGCCAGTGCTCGGCGTCCGTGCCGAGCGGCTTGCCCGAGATGCGATGCAGCGCGTTCGCGTAGGCGTCCGCCAGCCGGAGATTGTCGTCCACCACCAGCTTCAGCTTGTCGATCAACAGCTGGATGCTCTGCGGGTCGCCGATCAGCCCGATCGCCGTCGCCGCCGACTCGACCACCCGCGGGTCTTCGTCTTCGAGCGCCTTGTTCAGCGTCGGCAGCGCTTCGGCGTTGCCGATCATGCCGAGTGCGCGCGCCGCCGCGTCGCGCACGCGCGAGTCGTGGTGCTTCACGAAGAGCGCGACCATGCGCAAGGCGCGGTCGTCCTGCAGCACGCCGAGCGCCCCGAGCGTCTCGACGAGCACCTCCAGGGGCTGCTCCCGCAGCAGCGGCAACAGCGTGAAGACGGCTTCCTTGCCGCCGATCAGCCCGATGGCGCGCACGACCTGGACGCGGATGGGGGGGGCGGCGCGGTGCAGCACGTCCTCGCGCAGGTGCTTCTGCGCCGAAGGCCGGCGCACCTCGGCCAGGATCGTCGCGAGCGTCTCGCGCAACAGGTCGTCACGGCGACGCTCCACGTCGCGGATGATGTCGTCGACGTCCTTCGCGGTACCCCACCGCAGGACGGCGCGCATGAGGTGCGCGGTGCGCATCCGGTCGATCTTCGCGTGCTGCGCGAGCAACGCCCGCAGCTTCATCTGCGCGCTTCCCGTGCGCAGGTCGGCGATCTCGGTGAGGATCCGGCTCTGCTCGCGGTAGGCCCGGTCGTCGTGCCGGCCGAGCGTCGCCTCGTACTCCGCGACGAGCGCGTCGAGGTCCGCACTCTCGGCGCAGACGCCGCCCGTCCAGAGACAGCAAACCGCCAGCAGCATGGGAACGATGCGGGCCCTCACCCCCCTGCAAACGTCCGCCCGGCGCGCCTGCCGCGGGATGTCGCCGCTATTTGCCGTCTTTCGACCCATCCGCCTGCCCGTCGTCCTTCTTCGGGTCGTCCTGCGGGGAATCGCCGTCCGCGCCGCCGTCCGCCGCATCGTCGTCCGTGACCCCATCGAGCACCACGCGGGCCGAGATCAGCCGGTCGCAGTGCTCGAGGCGCTTGGCGACGTCCATGCCGCTGATGACGTGTCCGAAGCACACGTAGTCCTGCTCGCTCAGGGCCGGCTTGGGCGCGGTCATGATGAAGAACTGGCTGCCCGTGCGCGGGTCGCGCGGCGATCGGGCGAACCCGACGGCGCCCGCGAAGAACGTGTGCCGTTCGTTCTTCTCGGGCGAGATCATGTGGGGCGACGCGCCCGATCCGGCCAGCGCGCAGTCCTCGCGGCTCTTCGGGTCGCCGCCCTGGGCCATGAACTGCGAGATCACGCGGTGAAAGAGGGTGCCGTCGTAGAAGCCCGAGCGCGCGAGCTCGAGGAAGTGCTTGACGGAGTAGGGAACGTCCTTGGCGTACAGCCGGATCACGATCGCGCCCCGCGACGTCTGCAGCAGAACCTCCGGCAGATCGCCGCGTTCGTCGTCGGCCTCGCGCGCGGCGCGTTCCTTCTCCAGCGCCGCCGCCGCCGCCGCCGCCGCCTCCGCGCGCTTGATGTACGCATCCGCGAATCTCGGGTTGGCGCGCGCCACGGCGCGCCACGCGGCGTCGGCCTCCTCGAACGACTCCGCCGACTCGAGCGTGCGCGCCAGCTCGTACTCGACCTGCCCGGTGATGCTCGTGCGCTTGCCGGTCGCGAGCACCCGCAGGATCGCCAGCGCTTCGTCGTAGCGATTCAGGAACCGGTACGCCTTCGCGATCGTGAAGTGGTCGACCGGGGCAAGAGGTTCGCGCTCCGCGATCCAGGCGAAATTCGCCAGCACGTCGTCGTGGATGCGCGCGTCGACCTTGCGGATCTTCGTCTGCTCTTCTTCGTGCTCGCCGACCGTTCCGTAGGCGCGCATCGCGCGATGCATGATCTCCTTGGCTTCGTCCAGAAGGCGCGTCCACTCGATCCGATCGATCGCGCCCGGCCCGCCGACACCGGTCCATCCGTGCAACACCGCCCAATTCGCGGCGGAGCCGAGGTCGGGCGGGGGCGTGCCGACGCGCGCGCCGAGATCGAGCCCGGCGGGATAGGTCGGTGAACGCGTCGCTCCGCCGGGTCGAATCCACTGCGCGGCCATGCGCACCTTCGCGCCCGGCGCCGGCCCCAGTCCGAGCAGGTCCAGCCCGAAGGCCAGCTCGATCATGCTGCTCGTCGGCGTGAACGCGGCGCGCGCGACGACCTGGTCCCACACGCGCTCTTCGTGCGTATCGAGCTGACGCCGGACGATGAGGTGCGAGCGGTCGTGCTGGATCGGCTCGAAGTTGATCCACACGCCGCCCGGGGAGAGCCATCCGTTCTTCGCGTCGTGCGGGGTGACGTAGATCGAGATCTGCGACCCGACCTCCCACGGCTCGTTCGCCTCGAACGCGATCATGGCCATGCCGCGGAATTGCTTGAGGCGCAGGACGGCCTCGTCGTCGCCGAGGGGCATGGCGAGCGCGTCGTCCCACTCGGCCTTCGCGGCGCGGCCGTCGAGCTGGATCGGGATGCCGACCGGGACCGCGACGTCCGGCCTCGGCGCGGCCGTGGCCGGCGTGCCCGCAGCGCACAGAAACAGGAGTGCGAGGAGCCCGTACCGCGTTCGTCGAAGGGGGAAGCGCATCGCCCACAGGATACTCGCCGGGCGCGGCGCCGGGTCCGGCGGGCGGCGGTGTCCAAAGCCCGCTATCCTGGCGCGCGATGTCCGTCGGATCCGCCGATCTCACCGCCTTGCGCGCCGATTTCCCGGCGCTGTCGCGCCTGCGCAACGGCAAGCCGCCGATCTACTTCAACAACACGTGCATGACGCTCCGGCCGCGTCCGGTCATCGACGCCATCACCGAGTACTACGAGCAGTACCCGACGTGCGGCGGGGGACGAACGGCCGGCGCGAGGAACCCGCACAACTGGTTTCTCGCGGAGCTGCAGGAGAAGGAGAGCGCCGCGCGGGAGAGCGTGCGCGACCTGCTCGGCGCGGACCTTGTCGACGAGATCGTCTGGACGAAGAACGCGTCGGAGTCCATCAACATCGTCGCGCACGGACTCGCCCTCGAGCCCGGCGACGAGGTGCTGGGATCGGAGCGCGAGCACAACAGCAACCTGGTGCCGTGGCTCGAAGTGGAGCGCTCGCTGCGGGAGCGCGCCGGCGACCCGAACCTGACCGTGCGGCGCTACTTCGACCTCGACGACGACGGCTCGTTCAACGTGCGCAACGCGCTGGATGCGATCACGTCGAACACCAAGGTGGTCGCGCTCGGGCACGCGAGCAACCTCGACGGCACCTGCATCGCCACCGAGGACCTCCAGGCGGTCGCGCGCAAGGTGCACGACGTCGGTGGTGTGCTCGTGTTGGACGCCGCGCAAAGCGTTCCGCACCGCAAGGTGAGCGTGCGCGAGCTCGGCGTCGACTTCCTCGCGTTCTCGATCCACAAGATGTGCGGGCCGTCCGGGATGGGCGTTCTCTACGGGCGCTTCGATCGGCTGGAGGCTCTGCGGCCGTTCGTGGTCGGCGGCGACACGATCGCCGACACGTGGCTCGATCGCGTCGAGTACAAACCGCCGCCCGGACGGTTCGAGGCCGGCTTGCAGGACTACGCCGGCATCGCGGCGACGAAAGCCGCCATCGACTACGTCACGAAGACAGTCGGGCTCGACGCGATTCGGGCGCACGAGCTCGTGCTCAACACCTACATGACGGAGCGGTTGGCGCCGCTCGTGAGCGAGCACTTCTGGCTGTTGGGCCCCGAGGACCCGCGGAAACGCGGCGGGATCCTGACGATGACGTCCGGCACCAGCGCGGTCATCGACGCCATCGAGCGGATGGCGGACGACGAGTCGAACATCATGTTGCGCAAGGGCATGTTCTGCCTGAACGCGTACCTGCACCACCGCTTCGACCGGCTCGGCAGCGCGAGGAACAACCTGCGCGCGTCGGTGTACCTCTACAACACCCTCGAGGAATGCGAGATCTTCTGCGACGTCGTCGAACGCGTCGCCAGGGACCCGCTCGCATACCTCGACGAATGACGCGCGAAACGCTGGACACGCTCGACGACGACGCGTTTCGCGCACTCGCGCACCGCTGTCTCGACGACGCGCTCGACTGGATGAAGGACCCCGGCGCGCGGCCCGCGTGGCAGCCCGTTCCCGACGACGTCGCTCGTCGTTTCGAGGGCTCGCTGCCGGAACACGGCGTCGGCGCCGAGGCGGTCTACGAAGAGGTGCTCGAGAACATCCGTCCGTACATCGCCGGCAACGCGCACCCGCGCTGGTGGGGCTACGTGACCGGCGCGGGGACGCGCTTCGGCGCCTTGGCCGAGCTTCTCACCGGAACGCTCAACTGCCTCGGCATCGGCGGCAACCAGTCGCCGACCTGGGTGGAGCTCCAAGTCCTCGACTGGGCGAAGGACATGCTCGGCTTCCCGAAGACCGCGACCGGCGTGCTCGTCACGGGCGCCTCGGTCGCGAGCCTGGTTGCGCTCGCCGTCGCCACGCGCGATCGCGCTCCGGGCCGGCCGCCGGTCGTGTATGCCTCGGTCGAGGTGCATTACGCGATGGCGAAGGCGTTGCACCTCTTGGGGCTCGAGCGCTCGGCGCTTCGCGCCGTGGCGGTCGACGACGAGTTCGAACTCGACGTGGCGGCCCTGCGCGCGGCCGTTCGAGCGGACCGCGCGGCCGGACGTGCGCCCACCGCGGTGATCGCGTCGACCGGCACCGTGAACACGGGCGCGTTCGACCCGCTCGAGGACCTCGCGGACTTCTGCGAGGCGGAGGGGTTGTGGCTCCACGTCGACGCCGCGATCGGCGCGCCGCTGCGCTATTCCGTGAATCTGGCGCCGTTGATGCGCGGCGTCGAGCGCGCCGACTCGGTCGCGTTCGACTATCACAAGTGGCTGAACGTCCCGTTCTCGGCGGGCGCCGTGCTGATCAAGGACGGCGCAGCGCACGCCGACGTGTTCGGCGCGAAGGGCGCGTACGTCACGCAGCTCGCACGGGGTTTGAGCGCGGGGCCCGTCGTGTGGCGCGACCTGAGCCCCGACCTCTCCCGGCCGTTCTGGGCCCTGAAGATCTGGATGATGCTCAAGGCGACCGGTACCCGCGCCTACGGCGCGATCTTCGAGAAGAACGTCGCGCAGGCGAGACACATGGCCGCGCTCGTGGATGCGGCGCCGCAGCTGGAGCGGATGGCGCCCGTTCCCCTCAACATCGTGTGCTTTCGCTACGTCGTGCCGCGTCTCTCCGATGAGGCGCTCGACGCCTTCAACGCGGAGCTGCTCATGGACATCCAGGAGAGCGGCGTGTGCATGCTCACACACACGCACGTGAACGGCCGGTTCGCCTTGCGCGCGTGCATCGTCAATCACCGCACGCGAGACGACGACATCGACCTCGCCATCGAAGCCGTGCAGCGCCTCGGGGACGCGCGCTCGTGATCGCGCGCATGTGGCGAGGCCTGGCGCGCGCGGACGGCGCCGACGCCTACGTGCGGCACCTCGAGGACGACGTGTTCCCGCACCTGCGAGCGCTCGACGGGCACGTTCGCGCGGAGGTGTTCCGCCGGCCCGTCGAGGGCGCGGTCGAGTTCCTGGTCGTGACCTGGTGGGACTCGCTCGACGCGATTCGCGCGTTCGCGGGCGACGACATCGAAAGGGCCGTGGTCGAGCCGGCCGCGCAGGCGCTCATGATCGACTTCGACGACCGGGTCGCTCACATCGAGGTGGCGGCGCCGCGGTAGGCGCGCAAGACCTCCAACCACATCTGTCCGAGCAACGGCGCGTAGCGCGCGTCGTCGAGGCCGTGGCGGGCCGGATGGTCCGGGCGCAGTGCGCCCCAGCCGCGGTGCTCGAGCGTGACCTCGGTGCCGCCCGGCGTCGCGGCGAAGCGAACCTCCACCTCGGTGACCTCGTCGGGCGCGAAGTTGGTCAAGCGCCACTCGAACACGAGTCGCTCCCCCGGCTCCCACACGAGCACCTTGCCGATCTCGTGCGCGGCGCCCGTCGCCGCGTCGAAGATCGCGACGAACCGGTCCCGGTTCAGGCGCATCGTGGCATCGACGCCGGGACGGAAGCGAAACATGGGCGTTCGCTTCCACCACGTGTCGATGTCGTCCGTGAAGACCTCGAACGCGGTCAAGGGATCGACGGCGACCTGCACCGACGTGCGGATCCGGTCCGGCGTGCTCATCGCGACGTGCGCGCCTTGCGCTCTGCGTGGGCCTTGAAGGACTGCAGCTGATCGCTCCAGAACGCGTGCACCTGATCGAGCCAGGCTTGCAGCGAGACGAACGGCCGGCGGCGCAGGCGAATCACGTGCACGCGGGCGTCCTCTTCGCTGCGCCGTTCCGTGGTGAGACCCGCGGTTCGCAGCGCGCGCAGATGGCGGCTCAGCGCCGGCGGCGACTTCCGCAGCCGCTTTGCCAGCTCTCCGGCGGTGTGCGGGCGCCGGCGCAGCAGGTCGACGACACCGCGCCGCGTCGGATCGGCCAGCGCGCTCAGCGCGTCATCGAGCGAGGGCGCTTTCACTCGGCCGGCGCACCAAGCTGCGCCGCGCGGCGGGCGATCTCCTCCGACGACACGTCCTCGATGTGCGTCGCGATCCACCAGTGGTTGCCCTGGGGGCCCTTCACACCGGCGTTGCGGTCGCCGTAGAACTCGTCGTGGGGCTCCTGCACGGAGACCGCGCCGGCTTCGAGTGCACGCTGGTAGGTCGCGTCGGCGTCTTCGACGTAGAGGTACAGCATCGCGGACTGCGCTTTCCACTCGTCGCGCGCCTGTCCCATCATCACGCGCGAGTCGCCGATGCGCGCCTCGGCGTGTGAGACCGAGCCGTCCGGCATCTCGATCCTCTCGGTTACATCGGCGTCGAACGCCGCCTGCAGGAACGCCAGCAGCTCCTTGATGTCGTCGACGATCAGATAGGGCGTGATCGTGTGATAGCCCTCGGGGATGGGTTGAGCGCTCATGAGGCACCTCTCGTGTGGGGCGCATGGGATAACAATAGTTAACGAAAGGGTCAACTAAAAATCGAGGCCCACGACCCCCTCCCGAGGGACGAGCCGGCGGCTAGGGCTTTCCGAGCAGGAGGTCCCGCGTGCCGGCTTTCACCCGCATGGGGGCAAGCGCCTGACGCGAGCGCGACGCATGCAGGTCGTAGGCGCCCGGCGGCAGGCTGCGGATGACGAAGGAACCGTCCTCCGCGGCAGTGGCGCCGACGTTCACGCCGTTGGCCGCCTGCACGTAGACATACCCCTGCTCGCTCGCTTCGTATTGGTCGAAGCGGCCTTCGATCGTCGCGCCTTGCCGCAGCGTCAACGTCAACGGCGTCGAGGACGGACGTACGTTCTCGGCCAGCGCGTAGAGCCCGGCTTCGTCCTGGTAGCTCATCACGAAGAGCGTGCCGGGCGCATCGTCCTTCAGCGTCACCTGGAACTGACCGGACGCGGTTACGCCGCCGCCCATCCCGACCGGGCCGTCGGGGGTCAGGCGCATGAACACCAGCGTGTAGCGATCCAGGTTCGACGCGCCCGAGAGCGTCCCTGTGATCGTGCGCCCCTTCGGGACGACGATCCGCACGTCGCTCGCCGGCGCTTCGATCTCGAGCGGGTCCGGTGCCACGAAGTCGCCGCCCGACACTTGCATCCGGACGAGATACCGGCCCGGCGGCAGCGGCCCGAGCTTGAAGCGCTTGTCGCGCGCCTGTGCGTGATAGCCGCCTTGTTGCGGCGTCGACGCTGCGTGCGCCCACAGCCACACGTGCGGCACGTCCTCTCCGTCCGGGCCGGCGATCTCGCCCTCGATGTACGCGCCGACGTCGAGTCGCAGCTCGACATCGTCCGTGCCGGCGCGAACGCCGTGTTCGACCCGGCCCATCATCGGCGGGTTGCTCTCCGGCGGGGTCACCGTGACGGAGCTCTCCGTCTCCGGTGCAATCGGGAACAGCTCGAAGCGTCCTGCTTCATCCGTCTGCGCACCGACGGACGTGTTCAGGCCCCCGTGCCAACGGACATCGGCGCCTTGCACGGGCTTGCCGTCCGGCCCGCGCACGATGCCGCGAACGGTCCCGCCGCGCACGAGCGTGATGCGCACGTCCTCGTCGCCCGCCTCGACCGTCAGGGGCGGCGGCGCGATCCAGGGCGGCCGCAGCCGCTCGACCTTGACCTCGATCGCACCGGGCGAGATCGATCCGAACCAGAACGTGCCGTCGGGACGCGTCTGCATGTTCTTGCGGTGGAAGTCGGTCTCGGCGTCCTTCATCCGGATCGACACGCGTACGTCGGCCACCGGTGCGCCCTCGTCGTCGACGACGACGCCAGACAGCTCGTGTCCGGCGACGAGATGGAACGTGATCGGCGTGTCGGGCTCGACGTTCTCGACCTTGGCGGGCCGGATGCTGATCATCTTCCCGACCGCGTCGAAGACCTCGCGCACCTCGGCGTGGTATCTCGCGTCCGGCGATCGCTGCTCGATCACCGTACCGAACGCGCCGTTGAAGACCGGCACGGCACGGCCGTTGCGACGCCCGGACTGATGGGGCCCGCGCGCCGGCGCGACCTCCCAGATCGTCACGCTGCCCGACACGGCGGGGGAGCCGTCGGGCAGATGGACCTCGCCTTCGAAGTGCAACCGCTTTCGCGAACGGTGTTGCAACCGAACGTCCGTGTCGCCAGGCTTGAACACACCCGGCTTGCGCTCGTCGTCGATCGAGATCGTGAACGAGAATCCCGTGTCCGGAACGCTCGTGAAGACGAACCGCCCGCGGCGGTTGGTGTCCGCCGACAGCGAGCGCCCGTTCGTCGGCGTGCTGATGTCGAGCGACAGTCGAAGCTCGGGAATCGGTTCGCCGTCCTCGTCCACGACGACGCCCGCGATCACGTGCCGCGCGAGCAGGTCCAGCGAGACGTCCTTGACCACCTGCCCCCAGTCGACGGTCAGGTCCTGCTTCTCCGACACCGCATCCATGTACCAGTCGACGACGTAGATCTCGTACGCGCCCGGTTGGAGGCCGGTCAAGCGGAAGGTGCCGTCCGCGAGGACGGCCGTCGTCTGGTTCGCGCCGTCCTCGGCCCGCGCATGCGCTCGCAAGCGGTGGCGCGATGCATCGGCTTCGAGCGCCACGCGGCCTTCGACGACGGCCGTTCTCCGAAGCACCAGCTCGACCGGCGCAGGCGGCTCGGTGTCCATGGCCGTGCGTACGGACACCGGCGGGGACGTCGACGACGCGGTCGTGGCCGTCAGCTTCCAGCTGTCGCCGGGTGGCAGCCCCGGGTACGCGAAGCGCCCGTGCGCGTCCGTCGTGACGACGCGCATGCGCGCATCCTGATTCCACCAGCCCGACGACACGACACCGTTGACGGTGACCGAGGCGTGGGCGACGGGGTCGCCGTACGCGTCGACGACGCGCCCGTGGACGGGAATCCCCCGCAGCAACGTGATGTCGATCGTCTTCCGATCCGACTCGCCGTCGATCACGTACCAGGTTCCCTTGGTCTCGCGTTCGAAGTAGCCGAGCGCCGACGCGAGGACGTGGCCGCCGCCCAACGGCACGTGCGACATCCGATACCGGCCGTCGCGGTCGGTGACGGCGCGATCGATCCCCACGAAGCCCTGTCGCGTGTGCTCCGCGCGCGCCTGGACCTGTGCGCCCGCGATGGCGCGGCCGTCGGCCCCGCGCACCGTTCCCTCGATCACGCCGCCGCGCACCATCGTGAGGTCCACGCGTGCCGTGCGGCCGGGTCGCAATGCGAGCCCGGGCGCGCCGTTGTCGATCGTGAGGTAGCCGTCGGCGGTCACCGCCACGCGCTGCACGCTCATCGGCAGCAGTCCGTCCACGCGATAGCTGCCGTCGCCGGCGGTCCGGGTCAGGAGCGAGAGCGATTCGTGCGGCCCGCCCGACTCGACGTACACGTGCGCGCCGGCCACGGGCGCACCCGACGTGTCGCGGATGGAGCCTTCCACCGACGCGCCGCCCTCGATGCCGACCGGAATGAGCAGCTCGCCCGACTGGGGCGTCTCGACCATGACGCCGTAGCGCGTCACCTTGCCCGGCACGGTCACGCTGCACTGGAACACGCCGTCCGGCAACACGACGGACGCGCGGCCGTCGCGAGACGTACGAATCTCACCGAAGCTCGCCGGAAACCAACCCGCGCCTTCGCGCTGCCGGTACCCGGACACGAAGGCCTGAAGGCCCCGCCCGCCGGCGTCGACGACGCGCAGGCGAAGCGGCGCGCCCTTGCCGAGCTGAATGCGCAGGAAGCGGTTGTACCAGCCGACGTTCGCGTGACGCCTGCCGGAGAACCAGGGCGCCTTCGCGATCACGCGCACCTGGTACCCGACACCGCTCTTCGGCAGGCCGGGAAACGCGAACTGGCCGTCCTCGCCCGTCGCGGTCGTCGTCAGAAGCTCGTACGGTTCGGGGTGCCCCAGGCGGTCGGGACGAAACCAGGCGCCCGCGCGGTCCTCCAAGAAGGTGCGATCGATGTGACGATGAAGCTCGACGCGCATGCCGGGGAGCGGATTGCCGTCCAGGTCCTCGACGATCCCACGAACCGCTTCCGACCCGGGGCCGGTTGCGGTTTCGGCGTCGGCGACGAGCGGGTCCGCGCGTCCTTCGAGTCCGGCCCGCGCCGTCTCGTTCGCTCCGTCGTCGCGAGCGACATCGTCGTCGACGCCGGCAGTCGAGCCGCTGCCGAGCCACCAGACGGCGACGGCCGCCAGCGCAACCACGATCCCGATCCAGACGACGCGCACGGTGCCTCCCGGCCGTCCAGTCTATGGGACGACGTCCGGCCCCGTGCTTCACGCAGGCACGGCGTTGCGCTCGAACCACTCGGCATGGCGGGCGATGCCTGCGAACATGCCGCGAAACACGGAGTGGTGCATCGGCAGGACCGCGTACCAGTACAGCAGCCCCAGTAATCCCTGCGGCTTGAAGCGCGCCGTCTGCACGAGCCGGCTGCCGCCATCCGGCGTCGGCTCGATGTCGAACGTGAGCGTCGCGACGCCGGGCACCTTCATCTCGGCGCGCAGCTCGAGACAGCAATTCGGCTCGATGCGCGTCACGCGCCAGAAGTCGAGCGCGTCTCCGTAGCGCAGCGTGTCGGGGTCGCGCCGGCCTCGCCGAAGTCCCGGACCGCCGACCAGGCGGTCCAACGCGCCGCGCAGTCGCCAGAGCGCATCGGCGACGTGGTACCCGCGCTCCCCACCCAGTGCGCAACACGCCGCGAAGGTCGCGGCCGGCGACGCGGCGACCACGGCGTCTCGGCTGTCTTCGAACACGGTCCCGCCGCTCCACTCCGGATCGTGCGGCATCGGTCCGGCGCTCGACCACGAGGTCGTGACGTCGTGCTCGCGCAGCTTGCCCAGCGCGGCGGCGATCGATTCGCGCATCGACAACAGCGCCTGCGGCATGAGCCGTTGCGCCTCGTCGTCGCGGCAGATGACCTCGTTGCGCAACCCCTCGGCCAACGGCCGCGCGATCTTGGCGCTGACCGGTGTGACGAGATGGATCCAAAGCGAGCTCAATCGGGGCGTGAGGACCGGGACGGGGATGATCCAGCGGCGAGGCAGTCCGCGCTCCTCCGCCATGATGCGCATCAGGTCCCGGTAGGTGCCGATCTCGCTACCGCCGATGTCCAGGATCTTGCCGGCCGTCTCGGGGACCTCGAGGCAGTCCGTCAGGTAGCCGAGGACGTTGCGAATCGCGATCGGCTGGCAGCGCGTCGACACCCACTTCGGCGTGATCATGACCGGGAGGTGTTCGACGAGATACCGCAGGATCTCGAAGGAGGCGGATCCGGAGCCGATGATCATCGCGGCGCGCAGGATCGTGACCGGCACGCCGCCCTCGCGCAGCACCTGTTCGACCTCGCGGCGTGATGCCAGATGCTCACTCAGGTCTTCGCCCGTCTCGCCCAGGCCACCGAGGTAGACGATGCGCCCGACGCCGGCCTTCGCCGCCGCCTGCGCGAACGTCGATGCCAGATTTCGGTCGCGTTCGCGGTACGAGCCTCCGGCCGCGATCATCGAGTGGATGAGGTAGTAGGCGGCGTCGCATCCCTCGAGCGTCGCTTCCATGAAGGTGGCGTCGTTCGCGTCGCCCTCGGCGACCTCGAGGTCGGGGTCGCCGATCCAGGGGCGGTCCTCGAGCTTGCGTGCGGAGCGCGCGAGGCAGCGCACCTTCCAACCCCGCTCGAGCAGGAGCGGGACGAGCCGGCCGCCGATGTAGCCGGTCGCGCCGGTGACGAGGACGGTTCGTTGCGCGGTCACTTCGTTCATCATCGTTTCGGTTTCAGTTCCCGGCTTCAAACCAAAAAGGGCGGCGGCCCGGTTGGAGGGCCGCCGCCGTCAGCGGGGATGAGGGGGGCGGTCCAGGACCGCCCCCGAGTAGCGATGGGAGGGAGGGAGGGGAGAACGACTACTCCTGGCTGGGGAGAATCACCGCGTCGATGACGTGGATGATTCCGTTACCCGCCAGCACATCTGCGCTCGTGACCTTGGCGCCGTTGACCGTGACCTCACCGCTCTTGGTGCGAACGATCGTGATGTCGGTGCCCTGCACGGTCTTGGCGTGCGTCGTGCCGACCTTGAGGTCCTTGCTCAGGACGCGTCCGGGGACGACGTGGTAGGTGAGGATGTTCGTCAGCGCCGGCTTGTCCTCGACCAGGCTCTCGACGGTGCCGGCAGGCAGCTTCGCGAACGCGGCATCCGTCGGCGCGAACACCGTGAACGGGCCCTTGCCCTTGAGCGTCTCGACGAGGTCGGCAGCCTTCACGGCCGTGACGAGCGTACCGAACGAGCGTGCGCTCACCGCCGTGTCGACGATGTCCTTGCGGGGCAGGATCACCGTGTCGACCACGTGAATGATGCCGTTCGAGGTCTCGATGTCGGCCTTGACGACCTTCGCGTCGTCGATCATGACCGCGCCGTTCTCGGTGCGCACGTGCAGGCTCTGACCCTGGACGGTCTCGGCCCAGTCGAGGTTCACGACGGCCGAAGCGGGGACCTTGCCGGCCACGACGTGGTAGGTCAGCACCTTGGTCAGTGCTTCCTTGTCCTTCAGGAGCGCTTCGACGGTGCCGTCGGGCAGCTTCGCGAAGGCCTCGTCCGTGGGCGCGAAGACCGTGAACGGGCCGTCACCCTTGAGCGTGTCGACGAGGCCGGCGGCCTTGACCGCGGCGACGAGCGTCTTGAACGAGCCCGCACTGACGGCGGTGTCGACGATGTCGGCGGAAGCCCTCTTGGCCTTGTCGCCGGTGCAGGACGAGCCGCAGTCGTCGGCGACGGCCGTCGGAAGGGCCAGGCCGAACGCGGCGAGAAGAGCGAGGGAGAAGAAGAGGGGAGACTTCATCGGTTGGGACTCCTTGGTTCCGATTCCGTTGTTGAGAAAAGAATATGGACGAACATGTGATAATCGTCCAGATAAAAATCAGGACAAAAAACGACGAAATGGACAAAAGGCCCGTGCGCGGGGCCCAGGCCCCTGGAAATGGGGGTCTAGGAGAGGTCCAGGCGGCGTTCCTAGCAGCCATGGCTCGCCCGCTGCTCCTCATCCTCGTGTTGCTGGCGCTTCTCAGCGCGCCCGCGAGCGCCGACTACGAGGCCACCGAGGCGCGGCTGAAGACCGCGGGGATCGACGCGGCGCTGCGCAAGCGGATCCACACCGCGATCGATCGCGGCGTGCTCTGGCTGGTTTCTCAGCAGCGCCCCGACGGCGGGTTCGCGCCCGACGCGTCGAGTTGGGGGGCGAGCCCGAAAGCCGCCGAGGGCTGGCCGAGTCGCGTCGAGTACACGGCGCTCTGTGGGTTGGCCCTGCGTCATGCAGGCACCCCGACCGCCACGCGCGCTTTCGCCAAGGCGAAGGCGTTCCTGTTCGAGTCGGGATCCGACCGCAGGCGCGAGCTGGCGAGTCGAACCTACGAAGCCGGCATCGGCGCCATGTTGATCATGGCGGACGCAGGTCCGAAGCGCGCGGCCCAACAGCTCGGGGCGGCGCTCGTTCGCGGACAGTCGCGCGCGGGCTCCTGGGGGTACGAGACGTCGTCATCGGGTGCGAGCCCGCCCGTGAACATCTCGACCGCGCAGTTCGGCGCGCTCGGGCTGTGGGCGTCGGAGCGCGCGGGCGCCGAGATCCCGCTCGAGGCGTGGACGCGGCTCGGCACGCGCTTCACCAAGATGCAGAGCCGAGGGCGTTGGGGCTACGGTCCGCGCAAGGGCGGCGCGGGGCGGCACTACCCGCAAGGCACGTTCATGGGCCTCGCCAATCTGCTGTTGGCGGAAGCGGCGCTGAAACGCGATCCGAAGGCGAAGAAATCGCTGCTGAAGCGGATCGCCAAGGCGCGCGCGTCCGCCATGGAGAAGCTCGCGGTCGATGTGCCCGCATTCCTTGCGGAGTTCGACGCGACCGAAGATGCGAAAGGGCTGACGTTCGACTTCCGGAACCCCTACTACGGCCTCTACGCGCTCGAGAAGGTCTGCATCTTCGCGAACGTCGAGGAGATCGGCGGTGTGCGTTGGTACGAGCGGGGGGCGCGCACGCTGCTGAGGAAGCAGAAGAAGGACGGCGGTTGGGGGCCGGTGAGCACGCAGTCGAGCAGCCGGAACAAGCTCTTCGAGATCGACCTCGAGAACCGTCAGGTCTGCACGTCGTTCGCGCTGCTTTTCCTGTTGCGCGGCTCGAAGGCGTATCACCCGACCACGCCGAGCCCCGTGGACGGTCTCCCCACGTCATCCGGCGCCATCACGCCTTCGCGCAGCGACCCAAAAGCCCAACCGCCGAACGAGGACCCCAAGGGCGATCGCTAGCGGTCAGCGCGGCACGAGCTCCACGACGAGGTCCTTCTCGATCTCCAGCGGGTCGAAGTCGACGATCTCGTCGTACGGCGCGTAGCCCTCCGCGGTCACCTGCACGCGACGCCGACCCGACGGCACGGGCAGACGGTAGCGTCCGTCCGCGCGCGGTTGCTCGAGGCGCGAGAGCGCGCGGTCGCCGACGACGTCGGAGACCACGATCTTGCAGCGCGTGACCGGTTTCTTGGTCCCGCTCTCCCGCGCGATCAGGTTGAGGGCGATGTCGATCGAGTCCGGCGACACGCGCGCGAGCTTGACGACGTGCGTGTACTCCTTCTGGCGCGGCACGTCGAGGTCGAACTCGGTCGACGCGTGATGCAGCGCGTCCAGGACGACGTGGTAGCTGCCCGGCGCCAGCGTGCCTCGCAGCTTGCGCATGCGCGGATCGTAGAAGAGGTGCCCGCGCTGGTAGTCGGTCGGATCCGGCCGCTCGAGCGTCAGATCGACGCGCTCGACGGGATCGTCCGTGTCGGCGTCGCGCACGTCGATCACGACCTTCGTGTAGCCGTAGATCAGCTGCACGCGCACGTCGGAACCGTCCGGCAACCCCTCGGCGTACGTCGCGCGCTTCTGCGAGTACCCCTGCTGCCAGCCGTCCCCGATGATCGTGATGCTCTCCTTCGTCACGCGCTCCGGTAACTTCTCGAAGACGAAGCGACCCTCCTCGTCGGCCTTGATCGTTCGAAGCGTCGAGTGCGTCGAGTCGATGCCGATGTACACGGTCGCGTGCGGCACCGTCTCGCCTTCGGGGCCGACGATGACGCCGCTGAGCGTGATCTCGCCTGCGTTCTTGTGCTCGAGCGTGACGTCCTGCGTGACGACCCCGCCCGGCTCGACCTTGACGTCGACGGTCTTCGTCGCGTGCTCCCACGACGAGAAGCGCAGTTCGAACGCGCCTTCCACCGGTCCGGTGATCGTGTAGCTGCCGTCGCGCCGCGTGCCCGCCTGCAGTGTTCCCAGGAACGCCGTTGCGGAGAAGATCGGCGCGCCCTCGGTGTCACGGACGACGCCCTTCACCGTGGCCATCTGTTTGCGGCGCACCGGCAGCGTCAACGTCACGGCGTGCTCCCCCCGATGGGGGATCGCGACAGGCACGGCGTGGCGGGCGTCGAAGCCCTGGGGCGAGAACAGACCGTGCCAGTCCGCGCCCAGCGCGACCTCGCCGCCCGTGAGCGCTTCCGCGCGCACGACGCCGTTCTCGTCGGTGCGGCCCAACCTGCGCAGGTCGCCGAACGACACGCCCGTCGTGCCGATGATGTCGCGCAGCCCGATCAGCACGAGGGCATTCGCGAGCGGCAGGCCTTCCTCGTCGCGAACGGTGACGACGAGTGTCGCGTCGCCTTTCGGCGGGGCGCCGCGGCCGAACTTCAGCCAATGCCCGGTCGCGCCCATGCCGCCGCCGCCCTGATCGCCGCTCGGCAGGCTGAACGGGGCGCGCCGCACGGGCGGCACGTACGCGAACCGCTTGAGCGGCGGGGCGCTCTCTTCGTCCCCCGACGACGCGGCCGCGCCCGTCGCACTCGTGTCGCCGCCGGCCGCGCCTGCGCCCGTTTGCGCCCCGGGCGATGTCGCCGCGCCGGTCGACGTGTCGATGTCGCCGGCGCCGTCGCGGCGCGAGAGCGTCGGCGCGGGCTCGGCGTCGCTCGCGGCGCCGCCCGTGAGGTCGGACGTCAGCGGCGCTGCCCCGTTCTTCGACGGCGTGTCCGCGCCGAACAGCGCATATCCGCCCCAGGTTGCGCCGCCCGCCAGTAGCAGCAGCGCGAGTGTCGAGAGTGCGAACTTCCGGGTTGTTTCCTGTGCCATGACGCCTCCGAACGATGTGGACAAGGAGGCGAGCGGTCCCCAGTCGGCCAGCGGCAACATGACGGCGAGCCAGGCTCGACGATTGCCGTGGTGGCGTGCGTCCAGTGTCTCGCGCAGTCGCGCGAGCCCGCGCTTGAGGTGGCTCTTCACGGTCTCGACCGGACAACCCAGGCGGCGCGCGATCGCGCGCGGCGGCAGTCCGTCGATGTAGCGCAGAAGGACGGCGGATCGGTACGGATCCGGGAGCTTGCGTACGGCGTCGAGTACGAGACGTTGCTCGTCGAGCCGCGCCAGCGCGTCGAGCACCGACGGCTGCGGTTCGTCACGCGCGGCGGCGGACTCGACACGCGGGCGCGCCGCTTCGCGGCGAAGCAGCCGGCACGCGACGTTGCGGGCGACCCCCGCGAGACACGCGCCCACGTTCTTGCGCGGTCGGACCTCGCCGGACAGGGCACGCAACGCGGTCTCCTGCGCGACGTCCTCCGTGCGGTCGTAGTCGCGCACGAGCCCCCGCGCGACGCGCCGGATGCTGTCGCGATGGCGTTCGAGCGTGTCGGCGTCGTAGCGGGCCGGATCCAGGGACATGAACCTCCACCTGTACGTGTCACGAAGCCGTGGATCGAGGGCAGGTAGGGTAGCGGCGATTTCCGGGGTGCTTCCGGGAACGGATCGGCGCCCGGCGGCCATGGGTAGGGTGGAGGAGCCGTGAACGCGTACGACGCCGCCCGCTTGGATCGACAGGCCCAGGGCCTGCGGCGACTGGCTCGCGCGCTCGTACGCGATCCTCACGCCGCCGACGATCTGGTCCAGGACACCTTCGTGGTGGCCCTGAGGAATGGCGGGCTTCCGGCGATGGCGTGGCTGCGCGGCGTACTGCGCAACCGCGCGCGCGAGCGCAACCGAGCCGAGTCGCGTCGACAGCGGCGCGAAGAGCGCGCGTTGTCGCCTTCGCCCGCGCCGCGTCCCGACGAGACGGCGGCGCACATCGACGAACAACGGCGCGTTGCCGAGGCACTGAAGCGCGTGGGGGAACCGTTTCGCACGACGCTGTGGCTGCGCTACTTCGCGGGCCGCAGCGCGGCGGCGATCGCGCGCGAGCAAGGCATCGCGATCGCGACGGTTCGCACGCGCGTGCACCGCGGGCTGGAGCTGCTACGCACGGAGCTCGACCGCGCACACGGCGACGGGCGCACGTGGCGACTGCTCCTCTTGCCGTTCGTTCCGCAGAGTGTGCTGGGAGGTGGCATGGCCGCGTCGAAATGGAAGCTGGGTTGGGCGGCGGTGCTGCTGGCGCTGGTCGGCGGCGGTGCGTTCGTCGGCTGGCAGCTCACCGCAAGAGATGACACAACGGACCGCGAACCCGCGCCGCAGCTTCACGCCGAGGGCGAGACCGAAGCGGCGGACGAGGACGCACCGGCCGCGCAGCTCGAAGGGCGCACGCGAATCGACGCGGCGTCGTCGACCGTGGATGTCGCCGCCGCGAGCGCGACCGCGACCGGCAGGTGGCGTGGACGCGTCGTCGCCGCCGAGGGCACGCTGCCACGGCCGGTGAGCGTGTACGTCGTCGCGAAGGACGCTCCGATGCACCTTCCGCCCGAGCGGCGGGTGAGCGCAGACGAGACCGGCGCCTTCGCCTTCGAGATGGCGTCGATCGAGGGGCACTGGGTCGCCGCGCGCGCACCGACGCATCCGCAGTGGCACAGGGCGTTCGTGGACGGCGACGCACTCGTGCCCGGCAAGGACATCGAGCTCGTGCTGCGTAAGGCACCCGAGCGCGTGATCCGCGTCCACGTGCCGGAAGGACATGCGAAGGAACGCGTTCAGGTCGCGATCATGCCGATGGACCCTGAGTCGATTCGGGCGTGGCCCCGTCCGGAGGACGCGTCGTTCTACCCGCGTTCGCTCCGGACGGACGCCAACGGCGTATGCCGGTTCCGACTTGCGACACGACGCGCCTTCCGCGTGCGGGCGAACGCCGAACGTCTCGTCGCGGCCGAGCGTGTCGTGCAACCTCACGAGCGCGAGATCGACCTGCACCTCGACCGCTCGGCCGTGATCCGCATTCGCATCGAGAACTGGAAACCCGGCGACATGCCCGTCTCGGCCATGGTGCAGACGGAAGATCCGTTCGCGGCGCTGCCCGTTCATGCCGGCATGCAGTTGGACGGCACCATCGTCGTCGATCGGCGCCTGCCACCCGGCGTGTACGACGTCCAACTGCACTCGCCTGCGCACGAGACGGCCACGATCGAGGGCGTGCGCGTCACGGACTTCGGAGAAGAGCTCGAGCTCACCGCGACACTTCGGCCCAAGGAAGGCATCGGGTCGATGCGCCTCGAGATCGTCGCGACCGACGGGACGCGTCTCCCCGACGGCACCGAGGTCTTCGTGTTCTGGCGATCGCACACGCACCGCATTCCGGTCTGGCGAACGCGCGGACGCCACCGCGTCGCGGACGGCCACGTCTCGATCATCTCGCTCTCGCAAGGCGAGCACGACGTGTACGTCGTCCCCTTCCGGAGCGCGACGTCGGAGTGCGGCGCCGCCCACGGGAGCTGGGTGCGCGACGGGGAGCGCACCGACGTGACGATCCGGCTCGCGAAGGGAACCATGCGCAAGATGCCCGAGGTCGAGACGCGCGACATGCGGGGTGCGCGACTCCTGCACGAATGGGGCGAGCTGCCGGTGTTCTTCGTGCGCCCCAGCGGCTCGCAGATCTACATGGAGGTGTTTCCGCCGGCCGGCATCGTGTTGGGGCCCTATCCGCAAGGAACCTTGGAGCTCGAGGCGCCGTCGAAAGGCGGGATCGACCGCCATCCGCTGAAGCCATTGGGGTCCTGAGCGGATTCCGTCCGGTTTCCCGACGGATCGGATACCATTCCCCGCTCGAAACCGAAACGCGATGCACAGCCGCCCATGCCCCTCTCCGTCTACAACAGCCTCACCCGAAGGGTCGAGCTTTTCGAACCTCTGCATCCGCCCGCGGTAGCGCTCTACTCCTGTGGCCCGACGGTCTACAGCCACGTTCACATCGGAAACTGGTACGCGTTCCTCTTCACCGACGTGTTGGTGCGCTGGCTGCGCGAGTCCGGATACACCGTCCGGTACGTGATGAACATCACGGACGTCGAGGACAAGATCATTCGTGACTCGATCGCAGCCGGCGAAGACCGCAAGACCTTCACGGACCGCTGGACCGAGGTGTTCTTCGACGGGGTGAAGGCCCTCGGCATCGAGGCGGCCGACGCGTACCCGCGCGCGACCCACCACGTCTTCGGACGCGAGGGCAACCTCGGCATGGTCGAGGCGATCCAGGTCCTGCTCGACAAGGAGCACGCGTACCAGGCCGACGACGGGTCGATCTACTACCGCGTCGCGTCGTTCGAGACGTACGGCGAGCTCGCGCACCTCGACATGGAGAAGCTCCAGGCGGGCGCCAGCGGCCGCGTCTCCGCCGACGAGTACGAGAAGGACGCGGTCGCGGACTTCGCGCTCTGGAAGGCGTTCGTGCCGGAAGACGGCGACGTCTTCTGGGAGCCGGAGTTCCGGATCGACGGCGAATCTCGCGTCGTGAAGGGCCGTCCCGGATGGCACATCGAGTGTTCCGTCATGTCGTCGGCCGAGCTGGGCGAGCAGATTGATCTGCACCTGGGCGGCGAGGACCTGATCTTCCCGCACCACCAGAACGAGATCGCGCAGAGCGAGGCCACGACCGGCAAGGCCCCATTCGTGAAGTACTGGATGCACAACCGCCACCTGCTGGTGGACGGCGCGAAGATGTCGAAGAGCAAGGGCAACTTCTACACGTTGCAGGACGTGCTGGAGCGCGCCGGTCCCTTCGGTGCGCGCGCCTTCCGCTTCATGGCCGTGCGTTCGCACTACCGCACGCAGATGGACTTCAGCTGGCACGGGCTCGAGGAAGCGCGCAAGACGCTCAAGAACCTGGACGAGGCCTACGGCCGTCTCCGGCAGGTCGCCGGGAACAGCGAACCTTCCGAGTTCGCACACGCCGCGTTCGAAGAATTCGAACGCGCCATGAACAACGACCTCCAGACGAGCGAGGCGATTGCCGTGGTGCAGTCGCTGGTGGGGGAGGGCAACCGCCGCCTGCAGGCGGGCGAGCTCTCGGACCGCGACGCCGCGTCGGTGGTGCGGCTGCTCGAGCGCGCGGATCGCGTCCTGGGGCTGAAGCTGGGCGCTTCGGACGAGGTCGCGCTCACGCCCGCGCAGCAGGCGCTGGTGGACGCGCGCGCGACCGCGCGGGCGGAGAAGGACTGGGCCGAGGCCGACCGGCTGCGTGACGAGCTGGCCGAGGCCGGGATCGCCGTGAAGGACGCCAAGGAGGGCCAGCAGGTCTCGTACCTGTAGGCTCTGCCGCGTGCAGGTCGTTCACGTCAACACCGAGCGCGCCTGGCGCGGCGGGGAGAATCAGGCGCTCTTGCTCATGCGCGGCTTGCGCGAGCTCGGTGTCGATCAGCGGCTCGTCGCGCAGCGCGGCGGCGCCATGGCCAAGCGCGCGTTCGACGCCGGATTCGACGTGACCGAGATGCCGATGGGCGCCGGGCTCGACTGGGTCGCGCCGCTGCACATCGGCCGCATGTTGCGCGAAGACCCGGCGGACATCCTGCACGCGCACACGGCTCACGCGCACTCCATTTGTCTCAAGGCGAAGCGCCGCTGCGGCAAGCGCAAGCCGAGGATCGTGGTGACGCGTCACGTGGCGTACTCGATCTTCCGACACTCGTTCATGGGGTTGAACCGGTGGAAGTACAACCGGGCCGATCTGATCGTCTGCATCTCCAACGCCGTGAAGAAGCAGCTGCTCGAGGACGGTGTGTCGGACGACAAGCTCACGGTCGTTCACAACGGGATCGAGACGGCGCTCTTTGCGAACCCCTTGGATCTCTCGCGCACGTATCGGAAGGAGTGGAAGCTCCCCGATGACGCGTTCGTGCTCGGCAACGTCGGGGCGCACACGCCCGAGAAGGCGCAACGCAACCTGCTGGCGGCGTTCGCCCGCCTCTATCCCGCGCATCCGAAGCTGTACTGCCTCTTCGTCGGCGACGGCCCCGAGCGCGCGGCGCTCACCGCGCAGGCGGCCGACGCCGGTTGCGGCGATCGCGTTCGATTCGCCGGCGTGCGCGACGACGTCCCGTCCCTGCTGGCGTTCTTCGATCTGTTCTGCTGCCCCAGCATCTCCGAGGGCTTCTCGCTCGCGGTGCTCGAGGCCATGGCCTCGGCGTGCCCGATCGTCGCGACGCGTGCCGGCGGCATCCCGGAGCTGGTGCGCGACAACCAAGAGGCACTGCTGGTCGAGCCCGGCGACGTCCCGGAGCTGGCGATCGCCATCGAGTCGTTGTTGAACGACCCGGGCGGCGCCCGCGGCCTGGGCGCCGCGGCGCGTTCCCGCGCCACGTCGCGCTTCGGCTATCGCAACACCGCGCGGCTCACCCTCGCGGCCTACGGCCGGCTGTCCTAGGGCCGGAGCCCCGTCCCGACGGCGTATACTCCCGCGCGTGATCCGTCTCGTGCCGATCTTGCTCGTGTTCCTGCTCATTCCGGGCGTGACGCGTGACGTCTCGGCCGCCGAGAAGCTCGACAAGAAGACGATCAAGGAGATCCAGGATCTGGCCGCGCGTTGGTTCGCGGCCCGTCCCAAGACGTATTTCGAGTCGTGGGATCGCGACAAGCGCAAGGCGCTCATGGACGAGGCGCGCGCGCTCGGCGCCATGCCGGAAGGCGGTCTCGCCGAGGTCGTCGAGCTGCTGTGGAAGAAGGGCGTCAAGAAGAACGCACCGAAGTTCAAGAAGAAGATGGACACGCCGTACGGCGAGGCGATCTGGGACCAGTCGGGCGCCGGCGGCAAGAAGTCGGGCCTCGTGCTGGCGCTGCACGGCGGCGGCGTCGGGGCCGGCAACAAGAGCGAGGCCTTCGGCAAGTGGAAGGTCGCGGGCAACATGACGATCGCGCCGCAGGGCATCCGGCTCATCCACGACACGTGGAACTCGGTGCACGGCGAGCGATTCCTGCTGACGCTCATCGAATTCGCGAAGGCGCGGTACGAGATCGACCCCGATCGCGTCTACTCCATGGGCTTCAGCATGGGCGGCACGGGGTCGTTGTTCATGTCAGGGCGCCATCCGGACCTCCTGGCTGGCGCGATCCCCGCCCACGGCATCCTGTCGGCGCGCGGCGGTGTGAAGACGAAGTCCGTCGAGGAGACGGGCGAGCTCGAGCATGGCACGATGCCGAACCTGCGCAACCTGGCCGTCTACATCTACACCGGGCTGCTCGACGTGAACTGTGAGCCGTGGACCTACATCAAGATGTGGAACCACATCCAGGAGCTGAAGAAGAAGGATCCGACGGGCTATCAGCTGCTGCGGTTCAAGGCGCACGAAGGCATCGCCCACTCGTTCCCGCCCGGCGAGCCCGGCACGGGCATCAAGTGGATCAGCGAGCAGAAGCGCAACACGTTCCCGGACACGTTGGTCTGGGAATACAACAACGCGCCTTGGATCCCGAAGGACCGTGAGGACAAGGTCGACCGCTACATCAAGAAGTGGTTCTACTGGCTGCACTGCCAACGGCCGGAGGACTACATGGTCGTGCGCGCGACGATTCGCAAGACGGAGACCACCAATCGGATCGAGCTCACGGTCGGCAAGCCGGCGTTTCCGGAGGACTTCACGATCTATCTGAACGACGAGATGATCGACGTGCATCGCGACACCGTGTTGGTGGTGGACGGCGAGGAGGTCTACCGCGGCCGGCCGCAGCCGAACGTGGCGACGGTGTTCGACTCGTTGGATGCGCGGTTGGACCGATCGATGGTGTTCGACCGGAAGATTCAAGTCCCCGAGGAAGGGTAGCTTTCAGCTACGCTTCCTCACCCACCGCGGCGCCCGCGGGCGCAACGGTCCGACCTGCGCGCGCGTTCGGCCGCCATCGGGGCAGGAGAGGGCCCGGCTAGAACAACCGCGCGACCTGGTTCAACACCGCGCGCGCCATTGCCTGCTTCGACGTCGTCGGGAGGTTGCTGCTGCTCCCCTTCGCCGGCACCCATCGCGCCTTGCCGCCGCCCTCGCCCAGATTCGCGAGATGGTTCAGTACGATCGCGTCGAAGTTCTTGCGCTCGAGCTTGCGCCGTGCGCGCGCCTCGCCGCCGCCGACCTCGAGCGCGAATCCCACGTGAATGCGGCCGCCCTTGCGCGCCCCGAGCGTCGCCGCGACGTCCGTCGTCGGGGCGAGCGCAAGCTGAAACGCGCCGCCGCCCTCGCGCGCGGGCTTGCCCTTGCGGCGCCGCGCCGGACGGTAGTCGGCCGGCGCCGCGGCGAAGATCACACATCCGGCGTGCTTCGCAGCGTCGCGCGTCGCCTTCAACAAGTCGGCCGTCGACGTCACCGCGCGGGAGTCCACGCCCTTCGGCAACGGCAGGTGGATCGGACCGTGAATCAGCACGACACGCGCGCCGCGCCGCCGCGCTTCGCGGGCGAGCTCGACGCCCATGCGTCCCGTCGACGCGTTGGAAAGAAAACGAACGTCGTCGAGGTACTCGCGTGTCGGTCCCGTCGTGATGACGATCTTGCGTTCCTTGAGCGAAGACCGCCGGGCGGGTCGTGCTTTGCGGGCCATCGCGGTACCGTAGCACCATGTCGACACAACGACCCGAGCCGCCCCCGCCGGTCGAGGTCGACGTGCGCGCGACGCTGGACGAGCTGCTGCGCGATCTACGCGATCCGGCCGCCTTCGGCCTCGGCGAGGACGAAACCGTCGAGGTCGTGCAGACGCACATCAGCGTCGTCTTCCTCGCCGGTGATCGCGCGTACAAGCTCAAGAAGCCGGCGACGTTCTGGGGGCTCGTCGACTACACGACCTTCGAGAAACGCAAGCACTGGTGCGAGGAAGAGGTCCGCCTCAATCGGCGGCTTGCGCCCGACGTCTACCTCGGCGTCGAGCCGGTCGTACGCCGCGACGGCCGTCTGCACGTGGGCGGCGCCGGCGACGTCGTCGATCACGCCGTCGTGATGGTGCGCCTCGAACGCGGATCGACGTGGGCGGAGCGGCTGCGAACCGACACCGTTACGTCCGACGACGTCGACGACGTCGCGCGCAAGATCGCGCGCTTTCACGCGCGGCATCGCCTCGACGACGCCGCGCTCGAGGACGATCCCGTCGCCTTGTTCGAGGACGTTCTGGGCCGCAACTTCGCGTCGACGAAGCGCGCCGCGGGGGGGCTGTTCCCGGCGCGTCCGCACGATCGGGCGGTGGCGCGCATCCATGCGCAGCTCGAAGCCTGCCGGTCCGTCCTCGAACGACGCGTCGCGCGCGGCCGCGCTGTGGACGGGCACGGCGACCTCCGTCCCGATCACGTCGTCTTGCACAACGGGCGCTGGGGCATCATCGACTGCGTCGAGTTCACGCCCCGGCTGCGTCGCATCGATCCGCTCTCCGACCTGGCCTTCCTGTCGATGGGTCTGACCGCCGCCGGGCGGCGCGATCTCGGCCGGCGGCTGGAAACGAGCTACGTGGAAGCCGCGGACGAACTCGATGCCGACCGGCTGCTGCCGTTGTTCCGCGCGTACCGCGCTCACGTCCGCGCCATGGTCGGATTCGTGACCAGCGAGGAGACCGAGATCGACGACGCGCAGCGAGCCGCGAGCGAGGCGTCCGGGCGCCGCCACTTCGCGTTGGCCTGGGCGGAGTCGTTCGCCGGCGGCAACCCGCCGATCCTCGTCATGCGCGGGCCGTCCGGCACCGGAAAGTCGACCCTCGCCTCGCTCTTCGGCCCGTGGTTGCGCGCCGAGATCATCCGCAGCGACGTCGTGCGCAAGGCGCTGCTGGGCATGGCGCCCACGGACCGGCCCGACGCGGCCGCGAAGTCCGACGTCTACGGCGCCGACATGTCCGGGCGTACGTACGCAGCGTTGCTCGACCGCGCGCGCGAGGCGGTGGGGCGGGGACATGCGGCGATCCTCGACGCGACGTACCTGCGCGCGGACAGCCGCGGCCGTGCGCGCGCGCTCGCGCAAGCGCTCCGCGTCCCGTTTGCGATCGTCGACGTGACCGCGGCGTCCGCCGTCATCCGCGAGCGGCTCGCCGCGCGCGGCGCGCGCGGCGACGACGCCAGTGACGCCGACTTCACGATCTACGAGCAACAGATGCGGGAGGCCGAGCCGCTCGGCGACGACGAAGCGTCGTTCGTCGTGCGGCACGAGTCCGGCGAAGCCGTCGAACCGATGGTGATGTGCCTTCTCGACGTGCTCGAAGCGCAATGCGGTAGCGACTGATGCGCAAGGACCCGGCCCGTTACGCAGGGGACGTGGAGGCGGCGTTCCGTGGGATTCGGTCGCGCGTGGTGGAGGCGTTCGAGCGTGAGCCCGAGCAACGTCGGCTGAAGCACGACGGCAGCGTGGTGACCGCGCTCGACCACGAGCTCGAAGGGCTGCTCGGTGATGCCCTCCTGGCCTTGGAACCGGACTACGGGCTCATCGGCGAAGAGAGCGGCGTGATTCGCGAAGGCACGCCGACGTGGGTGCTCGACCCCCTGGACGGGACCGCCAACTTCGCGCGACGCAGTCCCCTCTTCGGCAGCCAGGTCGCGTTGCTCGACGGGATCGACCCGCTGTTCTCGGCGGTGTACGAGCCGCTGCGCGACGACTTCACGTGGGCGGCCGCCGGCGCCGGCGCGTGGCGCGACGGCAAGCGCCTCGAGCTGAGCAGCCGGCCGGTCGAGGAGGCGATCGTCTACGTCGACCTCGCGAACACCGGGATCTTCGTCGACGACGCCGATCTGATCACACGGCTTCGGCGGGCCACCTACAAGGTGCGCTCCTTCGGCACGATAGCGCTCCAGCTGCGCGACGTCGCGGCGGGCACCGCCGACGGCTACCTCGGCGGCCGCGGGTACGCCTCGCCGTTGCACGATCTGGCGCCCGGCGTGCTGCTGGTCCGCGAAGCGGGGGGCGCGGTGTCCGACGGTGCCGGCGGGGATCCGCTGCAGGCGCGCGACACGCTGATCGTCGCGACGGACACGGTGCACGCGGCGCTCGTGGACCTCCTCCAAAGACCCCGTTCATAAACGGCAGGAGGGCGTGCATTCGATGACACGTCTCGACTAGAATTGGCGCCCATGGACGTGCACGTAATCAGCTTCGACGGGACCATCGAGGACTTCCCGGTACTCATCCAGACGGTCGACAACCTCATCGCCGACGGCACGCGCCGTCTCGCCATCGATCTGCATGCATTGCCCTTCATCAACTCCGCCGCGCTGGGGTACTTGATCAAGGCGTACCAGAGCATGGAGAAACAGGACGGCGAGCTCGCGCTGTGCCGTCTGCAGCCCGCGCTCGTGCAGCTGCTCGAGATGACCGAGCTCGACACGGTCTTCCCCGCGTTCGAGACCGTGGACGAGGCCGTTGCCTACCTGGGCGGCGACCCGTCGAAGTCCGACGAGCCGCGGCCGGTCAAGCACACGAGCTGGCGCTGACGCAGCCGGGCGGCCGTTCGCCTCGTTCTACAGGTACAGTCCGCGCTCGTCGACGTTGCTCGCGGCCTCGGAGCGCCGTTCCTGCGGATCGAGCGCCTCTTTCGATTGACCGCGCGTCGGCGGCGTCACCAGGGCAGCTGCTGGGTGACGCAGTGCAGCGTGCCGAGGCCCTCCACCAGCTTCTCGCAACGGATACCGACGATTGCTCGGTCGGGGAACAACGGTCGCAGGATGTCCAGCGCGCGGTCGTCTCGCGTCGTGCCGAACGTCGGCACGCACACCGCGTCGTTGGCGATGTAGAAGTTCGCGTACGACGCCGGTAGCCGATCGCCGTCGGCCGAGAAGACCGGCTCGGGCATCGGCAGCTCGACGACCCGAAACGGCATCGATCGCAGGCGCTCGAGGTTGTCCCGCAACGGCGCGTAGTTGTCGTCCGCGGGGTCGTCCTCCACGGCCGCCACGACGGTCGTGGCGTCGACGAACCGCGCGATGTCGTCGACGTGCCCGTCCGTGTCGTCGCCGACGATCCCCTCGCCGAGCCAGTGGACGTCACGCACGCCGAGCGAAGACCGCAGCGTCGCCTCGATCTCGCTCCGCGTGCAGCCCGGATTGCGATTCGGGTTCAGCAGGCACTGCTCCGTCGTCAAGAGCGTGCCCGCGCCGTTGCCATCGATCGCGCCGCCCTCCAACACGAACGGCAACGTGAGCGTGTCGAGCCCGTGAATCGGCTGCACGCGCTGCGGCACCTCCGTGTCCGGCAGCAGCTCCGGGTACTTCTCGCCCCAGGCGTTGAACGTGAAGTCGAGCGCCAGGCGTTCGCGCCGCTCGCCCTCATTCCGCGCGACGACGATCGGACCGTAGTCGCGAAACCACGCGTCCTCGGTGCGGATGCGATGCAAGTGAACCGAGGTCGTCCCGAGCGCCGCGCGGGCCCGCGCTTCGACCGCTTCGTCGGCGACGAGCAGGTGCACCGTCTCCCCGCCTGCGACGGCGGCCGCCAGCGCAGCGAACGCGTGCTCCGCGTCGTCGACGCAGCCGGGCCACGTCGTCGGGTCGTGCGGCCACGAGAGCCACGTCGCCTCGTGCCGTTCCCACTCGGCCGGCCAGGTGAACCCTCGCGCTTGCGGAGCGTCAGTCACGGGGCTCCGAATCGAGGTAGCGCTTCGAGAGGTCGTCGTAGGCGTCGATGCGCCGGTCGCGCAGGAACGGCCAGCCCTCGCGCGCGGCGTCGATCTCGCCGAGGTCGCACTCGGCGACCAGGACGGTCTCGTGCTCGTCGGCCTCGGTGAGCACGCGCCCGTCCGGGGCCGCCAAGAACGAGCGTCCCCAGAAGTGGATCTGCCCTTCCTCGCCGATGCGATTCGCCGCCGCGACGAACACGCCGTTGGCGACGGCGTGGCCGCGCTGCACGGTGCGCCACGCGTCGTGCTGTCGTTCGAGCAGGTCCATCTCGCCGGTCCAGGTGCCGATGGCCGTCGGATAGAACAATACTTGCGCGCCGGCCAACGCGGTCAGCCGCGCGGCCTCCGGATACCACTGGTCCCAACAGATCAACACACCGATGCGACCGAAACGAGTGTCGAACGCGCGAAAGCCGAGGTCTCCCGGCGTGAAGTAGAACTTCTCGTAGAAGCGCGGGTCGTCGGGAATGTGCATCTTGCGGTAGCAGCCCTTGAACGATCCGTCGGCGTCGAGCACGGCCGCGCTGTTGTGGAACAGGCCCGGCGCGCGCTTTTCGAACACGCTGGCGACGAGCACGATGCCGTTCGCCCGCGCGACCGAAGCGAGCCGCTTCGTCGTCGGGCCCGGCAGCGCTTCCGCGAGCGCGAAATTGGCGTCGTCTTCGGCTTGCGGGAAGTAGTGGGAGCGAAAGAGCTCCTGCAGACAGACCACGTTCGCTCCGTTGCCCGCCGCCTCCTCGACGAGGGCCACGTTGCGATCGAGGTTGTCGCCGGGGTCCGAAGACGCGTGGGTCTGGACCACTCCGATGCGGATCGTGTTGCTCATGCGCCCATTCCCGTCAGCCCGTCAGCCACGGATACTTCTCGGCGAACTCCGCCATGAACGCCGGATTCACGATCCGGACGACGAGCAGGATCAACAGCGCACACGTGGCGAGGATCAACACGGCGTCGAGTGCGAAGAGGATCCAGAATCCGAACCAGAACAACCACACGATCGCTTCCAAGGGAAACAGCGCGATGCGCACAGGCAGCTTGCGCGACTGCATGCGATGCAGGAGGCGCTCGAGGCCGCCCTTCGTTCCGTAGATGCCGGGGAGGACGAGCTTGGCCAGCACGAAGAGCAGGACCACGCAGACGCCGACGCGTGCCGCCCGGCCCTCCCAGCCTTCGCCGAACAGCCCGAGCACGTTGTCCTTGACGTGCTGCGGCTGCATGTAGAACCAGATGCCGGCGCCCAACAGCAGCCCGTTGACCCAGATGAACGCCCAGAGCTTGGCGTTGCTCTTCTTGCGTTCGCGCTTGCGTCGCGCGCTGCTCTCGGGGACGGCGCCCTTAGCCATCGCGAGCCTCTCGCACACGGCCCTTGATCGCGACGCGAATCTCCTCTTGATCCGGAATGCCCGTCCGGAGCTCGACCCACTCGCCGTTGAGCCGGCCGGGCTCCGCGTCGGCGGGAACCGTCACCGTGAGCCGCCAGTAGCGCTTCTCCGCGTGATGCGGATCCGGCTCGACCTTCACCCGCGTGCGGCCGGCGACGACGTTCTCGACGACGGTTCCGTCTTCACGCTCGACCTCGACGATGCGACGTGAGCGCGCCGAGACCTCGCCGAACCGGATCGACGCGTCGAAGGGCCGGAAGGTCAAGCTGGCCGAGCGCTCCTTGCCCCGCACCACGTTGTGAAACGTGAGCGTGCGCGCCTGCATCCATACCTTCCCGCAGACATTTGCGTTCAACGCGAAGGTGAGGCGTCGAAACGCCTCGTCCGGGTGCGACGTTCGCACCAGCACCTCCGCGGAAAACACCCCGATCGGCGGTGGTTGCTTGAACCGCAGCGAGACGTTCCAGCCGCGCCACGGGCTGTCGGCAGACGGGGCGAGCTTGCTGACCGCGACGTCGAAGCCGTCCTCGTGGCCCGGGACGACGACCTCCGTGATCTCGAAGGGCTCGCCGACACCGTGGCGCCACTTCACCGCGACCGTCTTCTCCGGCAGCGTGCCATGCAGCACGTCCCCGAACATCGCCGCGCCGGGGGCCAGCACCACGCCCGCGACGACGGAGATCCGCAATCGCAGGATCGCCGTGCCCAGGTCAGGGTCGCCGGCTTCGATGCGCACCTTCTTCAGAAGCGTGCCGCTGAGCGTGCCCGTCGCGAACCCGACCTTCAGCGTCGTCGATGCGTCCGGCTCGAGCGCCGTGTCGGCGAGCTCGACCGCGTTGCAGCCGCAGTCGGCCCGCACCCGGATGCGCTCGAGCCTCTCCGTCGACGTGTTCGTCAGCGTGAACTCGGTATCGAGCTGCTCGCGCTGCTTCGCGATGCCGAAGTCGTGCTCCACGCGGTCGACCGAGAGGAAGCGATGGCCGGCGCTGACGACGGCCGGCGGCTCCGACGGCTCGTCCTTCGGTTCCTCGCCGTCCGCCCACGCGGGAGCGGCCAGGACGAGCACCAGCAACGGAAGCGCGCGAAGCATGCGCCGATGGTAGCGCCGGAATCGCCGTTCGCGGGCTTACTTGGGCGCGCGCTTCTCGAACACCCGTCCCCGCACCTCGATCTCCGTGACCTCCTCGCCCTCCACCTCGGTGTGAATCTCGACGACGTCGTCGATCTTCCCCGTCGGCGCCGTGCGCGGAACGATCACCGTGAGGCGCCAAACCTTGTTGCCGAAGAGGTCCTCCCGGCGGGTGCGCACCTGCAACATCCCCTTGCGGGACTTCGCGGAGACCTTGCCGAGCCGGATCGTCTCGTCGAAGGGCCGGAACACCATGCTCGCGCTACGCAGCCGACCGCGCGGCACCATGCCGATGTAGATGCGCGACTGCTGCACCCAGACCTTGCCCGTGACGAATGCGGTCAGCGAGACGGGGAGACGCTTCGCCTCCGGGTGGTTCGTCACGATGACGGCCTCGGCCTGATACACGCCCTTCGGCGGCGCCTGCACGAACGCGAAGGGGATCCGCCAGCCCTTCCAACGCCTGTCGTCGGGGTCCTGGTACGGGGCCGGCCTGCTGGCGGCGAACATGCCGTCCGGCAGCTCCACGGCGGTGACGTCGAACGGCTTGCCCACCCCGTCGTACCACTTCGCGGTGATCGACCCCTCGGGCTTGGTGCCGACGAGGACCTCCCCGAAGTGCATCCGTCCCGGGTCCAGGACGACACCTGCCACGACCTTCATCTTCAGATCGAGCGCCGCGCGCCGGCGCGCGTCGTCCAGGTACGAAACGCGAATGCGTTTCGAGACGGGGCCGCTGAAGCTCAGGGTCCGGAAGCGGACCTTCAGCGTGCCGCTCTCGCCCGGCGCCAGCTGCGTGTCGGAGAGCACGAGCGCGTAGCAACCGCAGTCGGCCTTCGCGACGATATCGGTCACGGTGCTCTTGCCGCCGTTGCGCATCTGGAAGGTCGCTTCGAGCTCGTCGTGTTGCGCGACCGGTCCCCAGTCCTGCAGCGTGCGGTCGAAGGTGAGCGCGCCTTCGTCTGCCTGTGCCGGCGACAGCGACGGCCAGAGAACGAGCGCGATCGACAGGATCGTCCAGGACGTCCCGAGCAGCAGGTGCGGCGCGTATCTCATGCGAGCCGTCAGAATAGCAAGTCGAGCAGCCTGCGCGTCGTCCATGACCATGGCGTGCGCGCCGTGTTCGATCGGGGTACCTTGCCAAGATGCGTGTTCTCGTCACCGGCGGCGCGGGCTTCATCGGAAGCCATCTTGTCTCGGAGCTACGCTCCGACGCGCATCGGATCCGTGTCCTCGACGACTGCTCGACCGGGTTCGCCCATCGCGTGCCCCGTGAAGCGGAGCTCATCCGGGCCGACGTGCGCGATCGCGAAGTCGTGTCCACCGCCGTCGCGGGCTGCGATCTCGTCATTCATCTCGCGGCTGCCGTCGGTCCGCGCATGGTCGCGGAGGAGCCGATCGAGACCTGGACGCGCAACGTCGACGGCACCGCCGCGGTGTTGGACGCGTGCGTGCGGCACGGAGCGCGCGTGATCATCGCGTCCTCGAGTGAGGTGTACGGCTGCGGGGATCCGGTTCGTCATCAGAAGCCCGCGTTCATGTCCGAGACCGATCCGATCGCGCTCGATCCCGCCGGGCGTCGCGACGTCTACGCGCTTTCGAAGGTCGCGGGCGAAGCCTACGCGCTCGCGCTCCATCGCTCGCGCCTGCTGCCCGTGACCGTCGTGCGATTCTTCAACGTCGTCGGACCCGGGCAGTCCGACCGATACGGCATGGTCCTGGCGCGGTTTGCCGCCGCCGCGCGTGCCGGTCGTCCGCTGCCGGTCTACGGCGACGGTACGCAGACGCGCTGCTTCCTGCATGTGCGTGACGCCGTGGCGGCGTTGCGCGGCCTCGCGGGCTGTTCGGCGGCGGAGGGCCGCATCGTCAACATCGGCAGCGAGGACGAGATCACCATCCTCGAGCTGGCCCGGCGTGTCGCCGCGGCCGCAGGCCGGAATGCCGGCATCGAGCACATTCCGTTCGAGCGCGTCTACGGTCCGGGCTTTCGGGATCCGGTCAGTCGCAAGCCCAACCTCGCGGTGCTGCACGAACTCATCGACTTCGCGCCGCGCCACGACCTCGACGACGCGATTCGCGACGTCCTCGCTTCGACGGCCTCGGCGCCCCGCTAGGGTCCGGACCGCGCCGAGCGCGCACGTCGCGCTACGAGGGGTCGTCGCCGTTCGCCTTGCCGGTCTGCCGCTCGTGCGTCTCGGCGTCGAGCGGCTTCGGCTCCACGAGCCCTCCGAAGCTGTCGGCAACGGCGCGCAGCACCGCGTGATCCGTCTCGTCGAACGCCGCGACCTCCTCGGCGTCCATGTCGATCTGACCGATCACTTCGCCGCGCGAACGAATCAGGACGACGATCTCGCTTCGCACCGTTGCAGAGCACGCGAGGTAGTTCTCCAGCTCGCGGACGTCCGGGATGATCTGATCCTCGTCCTTCTCGATCGCGGTTCCGCACACGCCGACACCGACGGCGATCGTCGTGTGGTCCGTTTCCGGTCCGCGATAGGGGCCCAGAACGAGCTCCGTGCCGCGCAACCAATAGATCCCGACCCAGCTGGCCTTGTCGAACGCCTTGCTCAGCGCTTCGATCATCGCGTCGCCGAGCACGTCGGGATCGCTCGTGTCGGTCGCCTTCTCTTGAAGGATCGTAAGAATCTGCGTCGCGTCGGCCGACATGCTCTCACTCGCTGAAAGAAAGAAAGGGCGCCACGTACGAAACGTGACGCCCCAACGACTGCGAAATCGTCCGGAGCGTTCTCCGGAGCTCGTCGCCTACAGGTCCTGCGGGCGAACCGTACCGCGGTTGTTCGCCTGGCAGCGCGTGACCGCACCGTTCAGGATCTGGTGGACGTGCGAGTTCAGGGCGTCGACCAGGTCGCCCGAGCAACGGTAGCCCGAACCCTTGATCGCTTCCTTGACCTTCGAACCGACCACGAGGTTAAGAGCCGGGGCCTTCTTCGCGCGCGTTGCGCGCTTCTTCTTCTTCTTCCTGGCAGCCATGAAACTCTCCTGCTTCCTACCTACGAATTGTGGTGAAGAAACTGAACCGTGTCGTGCAACACCAAACGCCGATTGCATTGATGCGCACAACCCTGAATTGCGAAAGGAATCACCCTTCTGGCGTGATTCCGGCGAAAAGCTACCACTGGAATCAAGTGCGCCGAGAAGCAAAACCAGCCCGGGTTTTGGCGACGTTGAAGCGTTGTCGGCATCCCGCGTTCGAATCCGCGTGCACGATCGGGCGCGCGGTGGTGTCGCCTGCGGCCCGTGTCGATCGAAGCCGAGGTGGCGGCGTGGGGCGCAGTCGTGTCCGCGTTGCGCCGAGCGAAACGGGCGCCCGGACGGGGCACGGCTGCGACGCCGGCGAGAACGCGGATTCCCGCTCTATCCGGCGTAGTTGTAAAGATTTGTGGACAATCCCGTTGTCAGTGCCAACACAGCGGGGGTGCGGGCGTATACAACAGGGACAACGCGGAGGCCGAACCAACTCCCTCCTCCTGCCCAACCCTCCCTCTGGTTCACTTCGCGGCGATGGGCCGGACCCGTAAGGGTCCGGCCCGTTCCTAATTTCGGGGCATCCGGCGGGCGGCTGCGCGTCCGCGGCGATGGCACGTCCACCCGATGCAGGCCCGCGGGCTGGGCACCGAAGACCCCAACCCGGTGCACGCGAGCGTTGGCGCCGGCCCAAGGAATGGGGCCCGGGGCACTGTCCCCCGCCAGGCGTAATTTCTCGCTCCCAAGACGGGAAGTGTCTTGGGTTTCGATCCAGGTGGCGGCCCCGAACGGCCGAAGTTGGTTCGTGCGTTGGCGATCGGCCTGTGATACGACATGTCGTGGTTCGGCTCTGAGACACCACAATCCGTTGTGGTTCACAGTGTCGACCGTGCGTGGGCGGTCACGTGGTTCCAAGGCGGTCCGAGGCCGTCCAGGGAACGTCCGGAAGGCGGCGCCAGGGCAGGGCACGGCTTCTCGGATGGCTCGGGACCGTCACCGTGGTCGTTCGTTGTCGGTCCGGTGCCTGTCGATGGGCAAGCGCCGGTCCGGTTCGTGTCCGCCGTTCCGTCCGCGATGCTCCATCGGAGGGGCGGCCGTCGGAGGGGGCTCCCCCGGAGGGAGCTGTCTCGTCGGGCCGCCTCGATAGGGCCCTCGAGGAGGGCCGCCTCGAGGAGGGCGGTCGTGTGACGGCCGGGTGGATGGAAGGACCGGGTGCGGCACGCGGACGGCGTTAGATCGGGCGAACGAAGTTCGGGTGGACGTGAGTCCGGGGTGTGCGATCCGAGTGCTCGGGCGGCGCACCGAGACAGCGGGTGATGACAAGCGTAGGCAGCGCCGGGCGACGTGACGTCGATCGGGGCAGGGAGGGCGTTCATGAAGGTTTCTCGTCGTTTCACGGTGGCTGGGCAGGATCCGTACGAGGGCCTCGAGTGGGTTTCACGAACCTCGGAGATTCGGAACCCCGACGGCACCGTCGTCTTCCATCTCGACGACGTACGCGTCCCCGCGGGCTGGTCGTCGGTGGCGACGGACGTGCTGGCGCAGAAGTACTTCCGCCGCGCCGGCGTGCCCCAGGTCGATGCCGACGGCCGTCCCGTCCTGGATGACGACGGAAACCCGGTGCTGGGCGGTGAGACGGATGCGCGCCAGGTGTTTCACCGACTGGCGGGTTGCTGGACCCATTGGGGCAAGCAGCACGGGTACTTCGACACCGACGACGACGCGCAGGCGTTCTACGACGAACTGTGTCGGACGCTTGCGGATCAGCGTACGGCGCCCAACAGCCCCCAGTGGTTCAACACGGGCTTGCACTTCGCGTACGGCATCGACGGACCGCCCCAGGGCCATCACTTCGTCGATCCGAAGACGGGACGACTGAACAAGAGCCGGTCGGCGTACGAGCGTCCGCAGCCTCACGCCTGCTTCATCCAGAAGGTCGACGACGACCTGGTCGGCGAGACCGGCATCATGGATCTCTGGGTGCGCGAGGCGCGCCTGTTCAAGTACGGCTCCGGGACGGGTTCGAACTTCAGCGCGATTCGAGGCGAGGGCGAGCCGCTCTCGGGCGGCGGAAAGTCGTCGGGCTTGATGTCGTTCCTCAAGATCGGCGACCGGGCGGCCGGCGCGATCAAGTCCGGCGGGACGACCCGGCGGGCGGCCAAGATGGTCTGCCTCGACGTCGATCACCCGGACGTCGAAGAGTTCATCGATTGGAAAGTGCTCGAAGAGCAGAAGGTCGCCGCGCTCGTCGCGGGGTCGCGCCTCCTCGAGCGTTGCCTGAACGAGATCATGCAAGCCTGCCACGGCTGGCCGGAGCAGGAGACGCGCTTCGACATCGTCAAGAACCTCGAGCTGCGCAAGGCGATGCGCAACGCGCGCCGCAGCCTCATTCCGACGAACTACGCGATGCGAGCGATCGCGTTGGCGTCCCAGGGCTTCACGAGCATGGAGGTGCCGACCTACAGCACCGACTGGGACAGCGAGTCGTACCTGACCGTCTCGGGGCAGAACTCCAACAATTCGCTGCGCTTGTCGAACGGGTTCATGGACGCGGTCGAGGACGGCCGGAGCTGGAAGCTCATCCGCCGCACGGACGGAGAGGTCGCCAAGCAGGTCCGCGCCGGCGACCTCTGGGAGAAGATCTCCTACAGCGCGTGGGCGTGCGCCGACCCGGGCGTGCAGTTCGACACGACGATCAACGAGTGGCACACCTGTCCGGCCGACGGCCGCATCAACGCGTCCAATCCGTGTTCCGAGTACATGTTCCTCGACGACACGGCGTGCAACCTCGCCAGTCTCAATCTGGTGAAGTTCCTGGACGAAGAAACGGGCACGTTCCAGGTCGAGGACTACCTGCACACAGTGCGGCTGTGGACGATCGTGCTCGAGATCTCCGTCTTGATGGCGCAGTTCCCGAGCCGGCAGATCGCGAAGCTCTCGTACGACTTTCGCACGTTGGGCCTCGGCTACGCCAACCTGGGGTCGCTGCTGATGCGTCTCGGGATTCCGTACGACTCCGACGAGGGCCGCGCCTACGCCGGCGCGCTGACGTCGATGCTGACGGGCGAGTCCTACGCCACGTCGGCGGACCTCGCCGCCGAGCACGGTCCCTTCCCGCGCTACCGCCGCAATCGCAAGTCGATGCTGCGCGTCATGCGCAACCACCGGCGCGCGGCCTACAACGCGCCGGCGAAGGAGTACGAAGGACTGACGATCACGCCGCAGGGGATCGCGGCCGACGACTGCCCCTCGTACCTGGTCGAGGCGGCGCGCGAGGTCTGGGATCGCGCCGTGAAGCTCGGAGAGGCGCACGGGTACCGGAATGCGCAGTCTACGGTCCTCGCGCCGACCGGCACGATCGGGCTCGTGATGGACTGCGACACGACCGGGATCGAGCCGGACTTCGCGCTCGTCAAGTTCAAGAAGCTCGCTGGCGGCGGCTACTTCCGCATCATCAACGCGTCCGTCCCGCCCGCCTTGAAGAAGCTCGGATACGCGCAGGACGAGATCGAGGAC
This sequence comes from Planctomycetota bacterium, assembly GCA_965223505.1. Classification (GTDB taxonomy): domain Bacteria; phylum Planctomycetota; class PLA2; order PLA2; family JAEUHO01; genus CBDCWP01. The sequence continues at coordinate 116,201 of CBDCWP010000024.1, read as the reverse complement.
ATCGTGCGCTACATCAAGGGCAGCGGCTCCTTGAAGGAGAGTCCGCACATCAATGCCGTCACCCTGCGCACCAAGGGATTCACGTCCGAGATGATCGAGAAGATCGAAGCGCAGCTGCCGTCCGCGTTCGACATCTCGTTCGTGCTCAATCGCTGGACGCTCGGCGACGAGTGCCTCGTGGACGACCTGAACATCCCCGAGCACGTTCTGAACCAGGAGTCGTTCGATCTCCTGCGGCACCTCGGCTTCAGCGCGGAGCAGGTGCGTGAGGCGAACGACTACATCTGCGGCACCATGACGATCGAAGGCGCGCCGCATCTGCGCGACGAGCACCTGCCGGTTTTCGACTGCGCCAACAAGTGCGGGCGCACCGGTACGCGCACGATCCACTACATGGGGCACATCCGGATGATGGCGGCCGCGCAGCCGTTCATCTCGGGCGCGATCAGCAAGACGATCAACATGCCGCACGAGGTCAACGTAGAGGACGTCAAGGAGGCCTACTGGTCGTCCTGGCGGCTGATGCTCAAGGCGCTCGCGCTCTACCGTGACGGCAGCAAGCTCAGCCAACCGCTCAGCGCCATGACCGACGAGATCGAGGAGATGCTCGATGCCACGTTGTCCGACGCCGATGACGATGTCGCGCCCGACGCCTTGGAAGCGGCGGCGACCGAGGCCGAGGGCTTGCTTCCGTTGGATGCCGACAGCCCTGCCGAACGGGTCGTGAAGGTCGTTCGGTACCTCGCGAAGCGCCGCCGGCTGCCGCAGCGTCGAGGCGGGTACACGCAGAAGGCGATCGTCGGTGGCCACAAGGTGTATCTGCGCACGGGCGAGTACCCGAACACGGAGCGCGACTGCCAGCTCGGAGAGATCTTCATCGACATGCACAAGGAGGGCGCGGCCTTCCGGAGCTTGATGAACTGCTTCTCCATCGCGATCTCGCTCGGCTTGCAGCACGGGGTTCCGCTCGAGGAATTCGTCGACGCGTTCGTCTTCACGCGCTTCGAGCCCAACGGTGTGGTCGCCGGCAACGATCGCATCAAGATGAGCACGTCGATCATCGACTACGTGTTCCGCGAGCTCGCCATCACCTACCTGGACCGCCAGGACCTGGCCCAGGTCACACAGGAAGATCTGCAGCCCGACGCCGTTCGGCGCGATGAGCCGGAGTACGAGGACGAAGAGGTGGTCGAGGAGACGAAGGGCCTCGCGAACGGAAACGGAAACGGGAACGGTTCCGGAGGCAAGGGCGTGTTCGACGACGAGGCGCTGCGACCGCGGGTCGTCGGCCTGGGAACGAACGGCGGCGGGAACGGCGCCGGGAGCGGCGGTGCGGAGGGCAAGGGCGGGATCGGCCTTTCTCCCAAGCTCGAGGTGCAAGCGCGCGTGACCGAGACGCGCGAGGTCCGGGTGCGCAGTGGGCAACTCTCCATGGCGGAGACGGCGCGCCTGCAGGGCTACACCGGCGACGCGTGCGGTGAGTGTGGTTCGTTCACGATGACGCGCAACGGCTCCTGCCTCAAGTGCGACACCTGTGGCGCGACGAGTGGTTGCAGCTAGGCGCGTCCGGCCCCACACGACCATCAAGCGAACGGGATGAACCCGCGTCGAGGCGGTCCGCCCTTCGAGGACGCACTTCGGGTGCGTGCTACGATTCGAGTGCGTCCCCCTTCGTGTGTGCGCGGAGTGCAGTTCGAGCGTGTCTTCAGGCCGTGTCCTCGTCGTCAGCGGATCCGCCGGTCACGGTCATGTGATGGCCGGGAACGCGGTGACGTCCGCCTTGCGTGCTCGACACCCCTCGCTGGAGGTTGCCCACTGGGACGCGGTCGCGCGCATGAACCGGACCTACGGTCGAATCTACCGCTGGGGGTACGTGCGGCTCGTCGACCGCCACCCCCTTCTCTGGCGGGCGCTGTACGACGCGACGAATGCGCGCGTGTCCACGCTCGGCCACTTCCTCACCATCGTCGGGGGGCACGGGTTCATTCGTGCCTGCCGGAAGTTCGCGCCCGATCTGATCGTCTGCACACATTTCCTGGCGCCCGAGCTGCTCGATCGAGCGATGCGGAAGAACAAGATCCGAACGAGGTTGCATGCGGTCGTGACCGATCACGACACGCACCGTCTCTGGGCGTGGCCGCGGGTGGAGCACTACTACGTCTCGTCCGAGGCCGTCGAGGCGCGGCTCGCGCTCACCTACGGCATCTCGGAGGACAAGATCACCATCACGGGCATTCCCGTTCGCGAGCAGTTCACGCGTGAGCACGATGCTCGGTCCGCACGCGCCAATCTCGGCCTCGATCCGGACCGTCCAACGGTGCTGTTCCTCTCCGGGGGATTCGCCGCGGGGCCGATGCTGCGCGCGATCCAGGGCGTTTGGATCGAACGCCGGGATGCCCAGGTGATCGCCGTGTGCGGACGCAACGCGCGGTTGCGTCGGCGCGTCGCCCGCCTGGCCCGTCCGACCGGCGCCACGTTGCACGCGCTCGGTTTCACGGAGAACGTCGCCGAGCTCATGTCCATCGCCGACTTCGTCGTGAGCAAGAGCGGGGGCATCTCGACGTCCGAATGCATGGCGGCCGGAAAGCCGATGCTGATCTCGGGTGCGATTGCCGGTCAGGAGGAGCGCAACGCGCTGGCGGTCGTGGAGGCCGGCGCCGGCGTCTGGGCGCCCACGTCGGAAGAGATCCGCTGGAACGCCGGCCGGCTTCTGCGCGATGCGAAGCGCCGCAACGCCATGGCCAAGCGGGCGCGCGCGTTCGGTCGGCCCGACGCGGCGGCAGACGTCGCCGATCACGTAGCCCGTTCGTTGCGCGTCGAGGCCCCCATGCGCGGGCCGACGTATCACGGCGCGCCGTCGCACACCGCCGCACGCGCATAGGGGCGAGCGGGGAGGGCCGCAGCCCCTTCGACCTGCATTCGACAGGCGCAGCGCCAATCTCGACACTACGTCATTTCGTATCGGCGGTTCGAAGCACCCAGCCCCTACAAATGGCCGCCTAACCGGACGTGTCCACCCATCGCAACGTCGCCTTCGGTTTTGACCGCGGATCGGTCGATAGTCTCTCGTGCGATCCCTGGGCGAAGCAGACTGGTACGGATACCGAGCTCCGGCTCCCTTGACGGGCCGAGAGCCGGTTCTCGGACGCTTGCGCAACCGTCTCCGCCGCCGAGGCGCCGGTTGGGGCTGGGTCACCATCACCGGTCCCTGGGGATCGGGGGTGACGCGCGTGCTTCAAGAGGCTGCCGACATCGTCGCGGAGGACAACGCACCGCCGCCGATCTGGATTCGCCCGGTCGCGCAGGGCAGTGAACCGTACGAGCCGCTTCGCCGAGCCCTTCGCACCCGTCTCGCCGATCATGACGTCCACGCCGGCGCGAGGTTCCTACGCGCGCTGCTTCATCGTCCGTCGTGGGAAGTCGACACGCTGGCGTGCTGGTTGTTCGGCGGCGTCGGTGCGCGCTGCGACGCGACCCCCGTGCCGCATGTGATTCGGCTGTTGCTCGAACGCCTCGTGCCGATCGGGCCCGTCATCGTCGATGAGTTCGATCGCTTGCACGCGAATGCGAGAGCGATCCTTCTGCCGAGCGCCGATCATCAGGGCCCCGGCGTCATCGCGGGCGTCAGCGCGGACACGTCCGTCGCGCCGGCAGGCACCCTGTGGACCCTCGACGCGCTCTCGGAATCGCAGGTGGAGCTCATGTTGCGCCGCTGGCTTCGTCACGTCGCGACGGCGCGCCGGCTGGCCCCGCAGATGCACGAACGGTACGCCGGTTGGCCTGGACGAATCGTCGAGGCCGTACGCACGCTCGCCCGAGCCGGTAACCTCGTCAAGGAGCCTCGCGGCATCATCCTCAAGCGTCCGCCGCGGCAATGGCCCGACGGTCGCCGCGCCTGCGACGCCTTCTTCCGATTCGCGAAGGCGCTCGGCGCGCCGGCGCAGCGCGTACTCGAGCTCGTCGCGGTTCAGGGGGAGCCCGTCGACTTCTCGGTCATCGCGGACGCCGCCGGTGTGAAGCGCAGCTTCGTCGACGGCGTGCTCGCAGAAGCAGCGGCAGCCCGAGACGGCGTGGAGCCCGGGACCTTCTTCGCCGACGCTGAAGAACGGACTGCGTTCCTCGACGGCATGGTCCCCGCCCACCAGCAGCGCGTCGCGTCCCGGCTCGCCGATACCTGGGATCACGCGACCGCGCTCGACCAGAACGGCTGCGCGGCGGCGTTCTCCCGCTGCCTCGCGATGCTGTGCGCCGGTCGACGCGCTGACGCGCTGGCGGCCCTACAGCACGGACTCGATCTCGTGCACCCGTACGACGGCATCGAGCGTCACGACCTGCAACGTCTCGTCGAGATCTCCGATCGTCTCGGCCGTGCCGAGAACGGCGCCGAGCGCACCTTGTTCGCCCAATGCGCGCAGCACCTGGTGCGCTCGGGCCGCCTCGATCTCGCTCGCGATCTCTTGCCCGTCAGCGGTGACGAGGAGCCGTGTCTCCGTGAGGCCCACGTTCGCGCGGAAATGCACGCCTGCAAGGGACGCATCGACGAAGCGCGTGCGCTGCTGGAGGGCGTGTTGCGCCCGCGCATGAAGGGCGTGGATCACGAGCAGTTCGATGCGTGGGAGCTGCTCGCCGCGCTCTGCACCCATGAGGGCGACTCCGACGGCGCACGGCGGGCGTGGCGCTGCGCAGGACGGTCGCTTTCGACGTCGGACGTTCGGCGTCGCGCGCGCTTCCATCGCGGTGTCGCTACGTGCGCGGCGCACGACGGGCGGACCCGCGCAGTCGCCGCTCACATGCGCCGCGCAGCCCGCTTGTTCGAGGCCTGCGGGCTCGTGCGAGATGCCGCGACGGCGTGGGCGACCGTCGGAGAGACGTCGCAGACCCTCGGACGGGAGCACCGCGCGCAGGAAGCCATGTCGACCGCCGCCCAGGCGCACGCGCTACTCGGCGACACCGAAGCCGAAGCGCGCGTTCGCTACGCGATGGGAACCGCGTACATTCGCCAGTACGCGTACGACCGCGCCGCCGAACAGCTCGAAGAGGTGCTGCGGATCGTGACGGCGCACGACCTTCACGCGATGCGCCCGCGCGTCCATGTCGCGCTCGCGGTCGCCCATCGGGGGCGCGGAGACCTCGCGCTCGAGCGCGAGCACGCTACGGCCGCGGCGGCATTGCGGGGTTCCGCACGAGTTCGCGTACGGGCCGCGGCGATGCTCGCCGAGGCCGATCTGCGCGCGGGCGCACCGGGGGCGCTGCGTCTGCTGGAGCGCGCGGAGCGCGATCTACGCGCAGCGGGTCTCGAGCTCGACGCCGACATCGCCCGCGCCGTGCTCTTCGATGCGCGACTCCGCGCCGGAAACGTCGAGGCCGCGCAACGCACGCTCGAGGGCGCTCGCAAGGTGCCGTACGTGCGCCTGGGTCGTGCCCGGCTCGACCTGGCGACGGGCAAGTCGCCCGCGCAAGCCGGCTCCGTCTTGGCGCAGCTCGGCGCGGACATCTCGCTGTCTGCCGATCAACGAGCGCTGGCGTACACGCACCTGGCGGACGCCCTTCGCCGCCAGGAGCAGTTGGTCGAAGCCAGGGAGGCCGCCGTCGCCGCCGCCGCGCTCATGGAAGTGCGCGATCGCGGACACATGGACGACCTGCGCATTCATCGGATCCTGGCGCGGGTGTTCGCGCGGGTCGGGGACGCCGGGCGCGCCGTCGGTCACCGCTTCGCCGCGCGCCGGCAGCTCAGGGCGCTCATTCGCGCCGCGGCCGATCCGCGCGAAGGCCGCCGGCTGGCACGCGCGCAGTGGCGCGTCGATCCGGGCATGCGCGACGACCGCGCCCCGCTCTCCATCGGCGTCGCGTAGCGGCAGTCACCGGGACAGCACGCGCTGGACGACCGCCTCGAGCTCCCGGGGATCGATCGTGAATCCCGTCATCCGGGCCACGATGATGCCGTCGCGGTCGACGACGAATAGCGCATTCTGTTTCGGCCGCAGTCCGAGCTCGCGCTCCAGCGCCTCGCTGCGCTCGGCTGTCGGCATCACGGTTGCGCCGATCTCCTTCGCCCGGCGTTGAATCGCGGCGCCCTCTTCCTGCGTCGTCGCCGGAATGCGCCGTGTTCGCAGCCGCACGAAGTCGCGCCACAGCGGGACGATTCTGATCTCGAGCCCATAGGACTTGCCGTCACGCGCCCAGCGCTTCAACACCCCCGGGAGTACCGCCTCCCCGAGCGCGAAGTCGTCGGTCAGCAAGACGATCTGCGGCGGACCCGAAGACGGCACGCCCAGTCGCGCATCCTGGATGCGCCGCAGCAGGACCCACCGTTGCGCCGCCTCGAGCTTCGCGCGCGCGTCGTCGGACACCCCGTCCAGCATCGCGTTGGCTCGGCCCAACATGTCGTTCGCGGACGCCTGGTTCGCGTTCGCGCCCTCCACGTGGCCGCGCGCCGCATCCAGCAACGCGTCGAACATGGCCGCGGCCGTCCAATCCGCCTCGAGCGTCACGCCCTCCGGCGTCAGGCCTGCCCCCCCGAATCGCTCCTTCAAACGCCGGTAGTCTTCCAGCGCTCGAATCGTGTCGTCGTCGCCCAGCGCATGCCGCAGCCGCCATGTGAGAACGACGCGCGTGCTCTGTTGCGCGCGAAACGCGGGGGCGTCGACGGGCCACTCCGCCAGACGCGCTCGTAGCTCGCGATCGTCGTCCGCTTCCGCCGCCTCGCGCACCCATGCCAGCGCCGCGTCGGGGTCGCGCGGCACGCGCGACGTCGGTGCGGGCTCCTCGCCGCAGCCTGCCAGCAGCGCGAGGGCGAGAAGGAAGACGCGACGGCGCATGGACGGATGCTACCTTCCCGCCATGCGCTTGAAGACCGCCGACGGCCGAACGCTTTGGCTGGGCTACGGCATGAATGTCCATCCGGGCGGCACGGCGGCCGCGACCCTCGACGCCATCGAATCGACGGTCGTGCCGCTGCGCGAGCGTCTCGGGGTGCAGGGGACCTTCGGGCTGGCCGTGCGGTGGAACGCCGACGCCGTACGCGAATTGCGTGACGACGTCGAGCAGCTGGCAGCGCTTCAGGCCGCGCTCGAGGCGCACGATCTGCTCGTCTTCAGCGGGAACGCTTTCGTGCTGGATGAGTTTCACGGCACGCCGCTCAAGGACCGCGTTTACGAACCCTCGTGGGCGCACAAGCGACGCGTGAAGTACACGCTCGGGTTCGCCGCGCTCCTGGCCGCGCTGAGTGGAACCGAGCGCATGGTGTCGCTCTCCACGGCGCCCGGTTCCTGGCGCGGATGGAGCGAGCATCCGAGCGAGACGCAGGCCGCGCTTCGGAACATCAGGGTCTGTGCCGAAGGCCTGCGCGAGCTGCACGAGGAGACGGGGACGCACGTCGTGCTGGGCCTCGAACCAGAGCCGCGCTGCACCATCGAGACCACGGCGGAGCTCCGGGCCTTCTTCGCCGGTCCGTTCGCGCAGGCGGTCGAGGACGACGAGGAGCTCACGGCGTACATCGGGGTCTGCTTCGACACCTGCCATCAGGCCGTCATGCACGAAGACTGCGCCGCGTCCATTGCGGCGATCGCCGACGACGAGATCCCGATCGCCAAGCTGCAGGCGTCGTGCGCACTGGAGCTTGGCGACCCCGCGGCGGCCGGCGCTTCGGAGGCGCTTGCGGGATTCGACGAACCCGTGTACCTGCATCAAGTCGGTGCGCCCGACGCGGACGGTCAGCGCGTGCACGTGGCCAACGACCTGCCCGAGGTGCTTGGCGACCGCAGCGGACGTTGGAAGCAGTGCAAGCCGTGGCGCGTGCACTACCACGTGCCGGTCTACTGCAGGGAGGCCGCCTCGCCGCTGCGAACGACGCAGCCGGAGCTCGAGCGAACGCTGCGCGAGATCGCGCGGAGTCCGCTTACGACGCACGTCGAGATCGAGACCTATACGTGGGACGTGTTGCCCGAGTCGGAGCGCGCCGGGCTCACGCTCGTCGACGCGCTGGCGAAGGAGTACGCGTACGTGTTGGACGTGCTGCGTGACGAGGGCGTGGAACCGGAGGGCGCATGACGATCGCGACGACGCTCATCGTTGTGAGCGACCGGGCTGCTGCGGGTGACCGCGCGGACGCCACCGCCGACCTGCTGCGGCCCGTGCTGTCCGAAGCCGGGTTCGAGCCGATCGACGTGCAGGTCGTGCCCGACGAACGGACGCAGATTGCCGACGCGTTACGCACCGCCTGCGAACGGTCCGGTTTGGTGCTCACGACGGGCGGCACCGGCGTCGCGCCCCGCGACGTCACGCCGGAGGCGACGCGCGACGTGATCGAGCTCGAGGTGCCCGGTCTCGCCGAGGAGATGCGCCGCCGAAGCGCGAAGGTCACCTTGCACGCGCTCGGCAGCCGCGCGCTGGCCGGCGTTCGCGGCAGGGCCGTCATCGTCAACCTGCCGGGCAGGCCGCAGGGCGCCGTCGAGTGCTTCGGATTCCTGGCGCCCGTACTGCCGCATCTCGTCGCGCTTCGGCAGTGCGCCGTCGACGACGATTCGCACGCGACCGCCCCCGGCAACGAATAGACTCTCGCCATGGGTATCGGTCGGCTCCGGATCGTCGTCGCGTTGTTCGTCCTCTTCGTGCCCGCGGCCGCGGTGCGCGCCGACGAGAACGGCGGCGTTGACGGCGGCGGCGCTGCCAAGGTCGAACCCGACCCGGCCGAGGTGACCGCGGAACAGCGCGACGCGGCGCTCAAGAAGATGTTCGCGTTCCTGGACGACCACCTCTGGAAGCTCGGGGAGCATGGTTCGAGTCGCAAGCACTACGCCGCCGCGATGGCGGGATGGGCGTATCTGATCTGCGGCGAGAAGGTCAAGGGCCTCAAGAAGCTCCCGTCGCGGAAGAAGGAGCTTCAGCGCATCCATGACTTCCTCACGCGCTACGCCGAGACGATCGAGCGCGGCTACGACCGCGACGACGAGCGCTTGGAGAAGGAACCCAAGAAGAAGAAGGACGAGCCGAAGGGACCGCCGGGCTTCGGCAGGATGGGCCTCGGCAACGCGCAGTACGTGTGGAACCTCGGCGTCGCCGCCCACTATTTCGCCGAGAGCGTCGCGCGCGGCAAGTCGAAGGGCGCCTCGAAGAAGACGTTGCGCGTGATCACGAAGGTGCTCGCCGCCGCACAGCAGGAGAATGGTGGGTGGGGCCACGACGACGCGCAGCGTGAAGGCATGGGCCTGCCGCCGATCAGGATCCCCAAGCCCGGTGGTGACCCGATGACGTACCCGCCTACGTTGCTGGGCGCGTCGAACTGTGCGCTCTCCGGTCTCGGCGCGGCGCATCGACAGCTTGGTGGCAAGAAACCGACGGACACGATCACGCGCGGTCGGGCGTACTTCGTCGAGTATCAGAACGGGGACGGCACCTGGCCGTACGACCCGACGCAGAAGCACGGCATGCGCGGTCGCGGCGGCGGCGGCCTGGGCGGGGCGATCGCGATCGCGCGCACGTCCGGTTCGGTGCTCTCCCTTCATCTCGCCGGGATGGACGGCGGCGACGAGGTGATCCAACGCGCGCTGAAGGCGCTGGACGCCAACCCGCAGCACCTCGGCGACGGTCACGGGTCGGCCGGCATGGCGCTCGGCTTCGGCGCCGTCCTGGCCGCGGCGCGCGGCAACGAGGCGTGGGCGACGTTTCGCCGCATCTACTTCCCGAAGATCCTGGCGAAGCAGCGCGAGAACGGCGGCTGCGACTGTGTGGGCAACGACCTTCCGGGCGTGACGAACGACACCGGGGAGCTGCCCGGCATGAAGATGCCCGGCTGGGTCGATGGGGGCCGCGTCTACGTGACCGCGATCCACTCGCTCATCCTCGCGCTGGACCGAGCGCCGCCGAGGGGCGTGCCGCCCCTGCGGCCCCCCCCGGGGAAGGTCGTCACGCGGTAGGCGCGGGCCGGTTCCCATGCCGGCGTAGGCTCCCGAAAGGCGTCGCCGGAGACCTTTGGATCCCAGTTGGAGCGGCCTGGGGCTATCATCTGCGCTCCGGCTGGAGGAAGGCAATGAGCACCGCGCGCACACCTGGGGCCCGCACCCTGCTACCGCTTCTGGGGCTGTTCGTCCTGCTGGGCGGCTGCGGTGTCGGCGAGGTCGTCGAGTTCCCGCTGTTCCAGATCAAGGGCGTGGGCCCCGAGGGCGGTGTCGTCCAGGGTGGCGACGTGAGCCTCGTCATCCCGCCCGGCTCGCTCGCGACCGATACCGTGGTCTCCATCTTGCCGCAGCTCGATCCGTTCCCGATCTTGGCCCCCGACCCGTGCACCTACACCTACCTCGGTCCGCTCTGGTGTTGCGGGCCCGTGGGACAACCGTTGGCCGTCGACGGCACCATCACGGTCGTCTACGACGACACGCTGGTGCCCGCCGGGTTCACGGAGGACGATCTGGTGCTCCTGACGTGGGTCGAGTCGTTCATGGCGCTCGAGCCCAACTTCGCCGCGGTGCTGGATACCGACGCGAACACGTTCACGCTGACCACCTACGACGAGCTGGGGCACGTCGCCGTAGGCATTCGCGACTGCTCGGCGGCACTGATCGTGTTCGGCGCGTTCGGCGGCTTCCCTGTGCTCGCGGACGGCGCAGAGGTGGAAGGCAGCGAGCCGCAAAGCGGCCTGTACACGCACTCGGTCCTTCCGGGCGTGCCGCCGCCGCAGCCGCTTCCGGTCGCGTTCCCGCCGCTCGAGTTCGTGCCCGCGACGAACGGTAGGCACGTCCTGTACGAGGAGTTCACGCCCAGCTCGATCGACGGAGAGACGAGCTTCGGGCTCACGCTCATGAGCGTGCCGATCCAGTCGGGCCTGCCGATTCCGATCGCGGGCGGGGGCAACGAGCAGCTCACCTTCACGGGTGATCCGTTCTGGGGTTGGTTGCGGAACGCCGGCGGGCAGTTCGCATACTTCGAGCAGTTCCTGTTCAACTCCCAGAACAACCAGCTGGTCATTCCCAACGCCGACCAGGCGGCGTACTCACGCGTCATCGGCGACGGCTCCATGCCGGGCGTGCCGTTGCACGGGATCAACGCCGCGACCGCGTTCACGACGGACCTCCGGCAGTCGCCGGACGGGCGGCACATGCTCATTCGCTACGAGGACTTCAGCCAGGGCTTCGCCGACCTCCTCGACGTCATCGAGTCGGACTCGGAGGTCGTACTCTCGGCGGGAATGATCCCCACCGGCAACGGGCTCTTCACGCCGCGTTTCATGCCGGACGGCATGTCCGTGTACGTCGTGGACAACGATCAACGGCGCGCTCGGGCGTACCCGCTGAATTGGGACGGCGTCTCGTCGCCGACGACGCTGTTCGACATCGGTGACAACGGTTTCGTCGAAGAGCTCCTCGACTTCATCGTCAGCCCGGACGGTGGTCACTTTGCCGCCATCGTGCGCCGCGACATCACCGTCGACGAGACCTTCCAGTTCGACGACTTCATCTACCTCGGTGACTTCAACGGGCCGGGCGGCGCCGGACAGGTGCTCGACGTCTACAACATGGGGCAGGAGTTCTTCTACGACGAGGTGTACATGCACCCGAACGGAGAAGTGCTGTACATCCAACGCGGATTCCCGATCGAAGTCGTCCCGTTCGAGCTGCGTCCCGACAGCCAGTCTCAGCCGATGATCGTCGAGCATCCGCCGCTGCCGATCGTGGACTTGACGAGCCTCGACATCAGCAACAAGAGCGGCCAGCTGCTCATGACGCTGCCTGCATTCCAGACCAGCGGGAAGCCCGGCGACGGCGATGCGAACGCGCTGTTCCCGAGCGGCTTGTGTGTGTCCGACCCTCTGGGGACGAACATCACCCACGTCGACACGGCCCTCGGCCTGACCCTCACCAATGCCCGCTACCTGTTCTCGGTGCGGACCACGCCGGGCATGCGCCGAAGCCAGATTCGCTGAGCGTCGGGTTTTGAAAGGGCGGGCGCCCCGCCCCCGGTTGAGCGGCTGATCCGACGCGGGTACGTTGACTGCTTGCGATGAGCGAGACGGTCTACCAGTGCCGGAACCCGGTCCGCTTCGTGACTGCCGCGTCGCTGTTCGACGGGCATGACGCGGCGATCAACATCATCCGCCGGATCCTCCAGGATTCGGGCGCCGAGGTGATCCATCTCGGCCACAACCGCTCCGTGCTCGAGATCGTGGACGCGGCCGTTCAGGAGGACGCGCAGGGCATCGCGATCTCCTCCTATCAAGGCGGTCACAACGAGTACTTCCGCTATGTCCGGGATCTCCTCAAGGAGCGCGGCGCGGAGCACGTACGTGTCTTCGGCGGCGGCGGCGGCGTGATCGTGCCCGAAGAGGTGGCGGCGTTGCACGAGTACGGCGTGGACCGCATCTTCACGCCGGAGGACGGACGCAAACTCGGCCTGCAGGGCATGATCGACCTGATGCTCGAGGCGGCCGACTTCTCGCCGCCGAACGACGTCGGCTCGAACGGCTCCCTGCCCAAGCTGACGCCCATGAACCATCGCTTGCTCGCGCAGTGCCTCACCGCCACCGAGCGCGAGGGCTTCGCCGAGACCGCGCTCGGCAAGCTCGTAGCGAAGGCCGACGCGATTCCCGAGAACGAGCGCGCGCCCATCATCGGCGTAACCGGCACCGGCGGCGCCGGCAAGTCGTCGCTCGTCGACGAGCTCGTCCTGCGGTTTCTCGAGGGCTCGGACGACGCGACTGTCGCCGTGCTCAGTGTCGATCCTTCGCGGCGCAAGACCGGAGGGGGTCTCCTCGGGGATCGCATTCGCATGAACTCGCTGCCGCACCCGCGCGCGTACATGCGCAGCTTCGCGACGCGCGGCGCCGGTGGAGAGCTGTCGAACGCGACGTCCGATGCGATCCGCTTCTGCCAGCTCGCCGGGTTCGACTGGATCATCGTCGAGACGTCCGGCATCGGGCAGGGCGACACCGAAATCACCGAATTCTCGGATCTCTCGCTCTACGTCATGACGCCCGAGTACGGCGCTGCGTCACAGCTCGAGAAGATCGGCATGCTCGACTACGCCGATCTCATCGCGGTCAACAAGTTCGAGCGGCGCGGCGGCGAGGACGCGGTACGAGACGTCCGCAAGCAGGTTCGTCGCAATCGCAAGGCGTTCGAGGTGTCCGAAGAGGATCTGGGCGTCTTTGGAACGGTCGCGAGCCGGTTTTGCGACACCGGCGTCGACGACCTCTTCCGCGCCATCGCTACCCGTTGCGGAACGCTGAACCGCCGCACCACCTCGCTGCGACTGCCGCCGTCCGCCGCCGAGCGCAACGGCCACGCCCCGACGGGCATCATTCCCTCCGAGCGTGTGAGCTACATGGCCGAGATCGTGCGGACGGTACGCGACTACCGAGCGTGGGCCGAGTCGCAGGTCGCGGCCGCGCGCGACGTGGCGCACCTGGAAGGGGCGCTCGAGCTCGTCGACGACGACGCTCGCGCAGGCGTGGAAACCGCGCTGGAGCGAGCACGCAAGCGTGTCGATGCGGCGGCCCAGGAGCTGTTGTCGGCCTGGCCCGCGCTGAAGGCGCAGTACGCGTCGGACACCATCACCTACACCGTTCGCGGCCGATCGCACGACACGCCCGGCGGCACGGCGTCCCTGTCCGGGATGCGGATCCCGAAGGTCGCCCTGCCGACGACCGACGAGGCCGGCGCCGTCTTGCGCTTCCTCCTGCTCGAGAACGTGCCGGGCCACTTCCCGTATACCGGCGGCGTCTTTCCCTTCAAGCGCGTCGACGAGGATCCCAAGCGTCAGTTCGCGGGCGAGGGCACGCCGGCGCGCACCAATCGGCGCTTTCACTACCTGAGCCGTAACGACACGGCCAAGCGCCTCTCCACCGCGTTCGACTCCGTCACGCTGTACGGCGAGGACCCGGATCTTCGGCCCGACATCTACGGGAAGGTGGGGGAGAGCGGCGTCTCGATCTGCACGCTCGAGGACATGCGAATCCTCTACCGCGGCTTCGACCTCTGCGACCCCAACACGTCGGTTTCGATGACCATCAACGGCCCCGCGCCGATCATCCTGGCGATGTTCCTGAACGCGGCCATCGACCAACAGGTGGACCGCTTCCGCATGGACCAGGGCCGCGAGCCGGACGAGGGCGAGCGCAGCGCCATCGCGGACGAGACGCTTCGACGCGTGCGCGGCACGGTGCAGGCCGACATCCTCAAGGAAGACCAGGCGCAGAACACGTGCATCTTCAACACGAGCTTCGCGCTGCGGATGATGGGCGACATCCAGGCCTACTTCATCGAGAACGAGGTCCGCAACTACTACAGCGTCTCGATCAGCGGGTATCACATCGCGGAAGCGGGCGCGAACCCGATCTCGCAGCTCGCCTTCACGCTGGCCAACGGATTCACGCTGGTCGAGTACTACCTGGCGCGCGGCATGAGCATCGACGACTTCGCGCCGAACCTCTCCTTCTTCTTCAGCAACGGCCTGGACCCCGAATACACGGTCATCGGCCGCGTTGCCCGACGCATCTGGGCCGTCACGATGCGCGAGCGCTATCACGCGAACGCGCGCAGCCAGAAGCTCAAGTACCACGTACAGACCAGCGGGCGGTCGCTGCACGCGCAGGAGATCCAGTTCAACGACATCCGCACGACGCTGCAGGCGCTTCTGGCGCTCCAGGACAACTGCAACTCGCTGCACACGAACGCCTACGACGAGGCGATCACCACGCCGACCGAAGAGAGCGTGCGGCGCGCGATGGCGATCCAGCTGATCAACACCAAGGAGCTCGGCTGGCTGAAGAACGAGAATCCGCTGCAGGGCTCGTACTTCGTCGCGCACCTCACCGATCTCGTCGAGGAGGCGGTGCTCGAGGAATTCAAGCGCATCAACGATCGCGGCGGCGTCCTGGGCGCGATGGAGACCCAGTACCAGCGCGGTCAGATCCAGGAGCAGAGCCTTCACTACGAGATGCTCAAGCACAGCGGCGAGCTGCCCATCGTCGGCGTCAACACGTTCCTGCCCGAGAGCCGGGACGATCTCACGCCCCACGTCGCCGAGCTGACGCGCGCCTCCACCGAGGAGAAGCGCACGCAGCTCGACAATCTGCGCACCTTCCAGGAGGTGCACGCCGGCCGCACCGACGAGGCGCTGGAGCGCCTCAAGCAGGTCGCCCGTACGGGCGGCAACGTGTTCGCCGAGCTGATGTCAACCGTTCGCTGCGCTTCGCTGGGCCAGATCACGAACGCCCTGTACGAAGTGGGCGGCAAGTACCGGCGCAATCTCTAGTGGCTCGTTGGATCCGGGCTACAACCTGACGCCCCATGCCCCCCGAAACCCTCCACGTTCTGCTGTCCGTCGTCGGGATCTCACTGGTCTCCCTGATCGGCGCGGTGCTGCTCTTTCTGAAGAGCAAGCGCATCAAGGCCGGGCTGCCGATCCTGGTCGCCGTCGCCGCCGGGGCGTTGCTCGGCGACACGTTCCTGCATCTTCTGCCGCAGGCCGTCGCGCAGAACGGCGGCCAGTTTTCCCAGACGATCACGTGGTCGGTGCTGGGCGGCTTGGTGGGTTTCTTCCTCATCGAGAACCTGCTGCACTGGCACCACCACGGCGAAGACGTGCACGACCACGGTCCTGAGGGCGTTCACAGCTACGGCTGGATGAACCTCATCGGCGACGGCTTGCACAACTTCATCGACGGCATCCTGATCGCCGCCGCGTGGCGCGTGAGCCCGGAGACCGGCGTCGCCACCACGATCGCCGTCTTGCTGCACGAGATCCCGCAGGAGTTCGGCGACTTCGGCGTGCTGCTTCACGCCGGTTTCTCCGTGAAGAAGGCGGCGTTCTTCAACCTCTTGTCCGGACTGACCGCGGTTGCCGGCGCGATGCTCGTGTTGCTCGTCCCGGACGAGCTCGGCGTGGAGCACGTTCTCGTTCCCGTGGCGGCCGGTGGATTCATCTACATCGCCTGCTCGGATCTGGTGCCGGCGCTTCGCCGGGGCGCCAAGGGCATGGCGCTGATGCTGAGCGGTCTCGCGTTGGCGGCCGGCATCGGTCTCATCTGGCTGGTGCACGAGCTCGACATCGCCCACTCGCACTGCTCCCACTGCGGCGGCGGCGCCGGTCACAGTCACTCGCACGACTAAGATGGGGCCCGATGGGCCTCCATCACCACCACCACAGCGGGCCGGCGCCGGGACTGGGCGCGGATCCGGAGCTCGTCAACGTGCACGCGGGACTGAACCTGCGCGTCGCGCGGCTCAGCGTCCTCACCGCGGCGGTGCTGGGCCTCTCGAAGCTCGGCGCCGTCGTGATGACCGGCTCGCTGAGCATCGCGGCGGCGCTCATGGACTCGTTCATGGACCTCATCGCGTCGACGGTGAACATGTTCGCCGTTCGCTTCGCCGGCCGGCCGGCCGACGAAGAGCATCGCTACGGGCACGGAAAGGCCGAAGGTCTGGCGGGTCTCGTCCAGGGCATTGTCGTCGGATTCACGGGCCTGTTCCTGCTGTTCGAGGGCACCCGCCGGCTCATCACCCAGGAGGCGCCGATCGCGTTCACCGAGGTCGGCATCGGCGTCATGGTGCTCTCGCTCGTGGGCAGCGCCTGGATCGGCTGGCTGCTCACGCGCACCGCGAAGAAGACGCAATCGGTCGCCTTGAAGGCCGACGCCGCGCACTACACCAGCGACGTTTGGATGAACCTCGGTGTGTTGGTCGCGCTCGTCGTGATCCAGCTGACCGAATGGACGTGGATCGACGGCGCGGTCGCGTGCTTCGTCTCGCTGATCGTCTTGCACGCGGCGCTCAAGGTGATGCGGCACGCGGTCGCGGAGCTGATGGACACCGGTCTTCCGGACGAAGAGCAGCAACGCATCCTCGCAGCGATTCGAGAGCAGGTCCCCGACGCCAAGGAGGTGCACCGCTTCCGTACCCGGCGCTCCGGGCCGACCTGCTTCGTCGAGCTGCACGTGTCGTTCGACCGCGACCTGTCCTTCGTCAAGGCGCATCGATTGTCCGAGGAGGTGCGTGCGGCGGTGGCCGGCGCGGTCGAAGGCGCCGAGGTGCACGTCCACGCCGACCCGTACCCCTATCTCGAGTCCGACGGGGTCGCGGGAGGCCCGTGCCCCGAACAATGAAGATTCGCTAACGACCTCGGTTTGCCCCGTCGAGAAGGGATGGACGCGTTCTAAGATCGCCGCGTGCCTACCGTTCACGTCCTCGGCACTGCGCAAGACGGGGGGTTCCCGCACGCCGGCTGCGGCTGTGCGTCGTGTGCCGCTGCCCGTGACGATCCCTCGCTGCGCCGGCGCGTGGCCTGCATCGGCGTGGTCGGGGATCGAGGCGAGTGCCTGATGGTGGACGCGACGCCGGACTTCGGCGAGCAGATGGCGGCACTGTCCAAGGCCGCCGGCCGGCCGTCACCCAGCGTGGACGAGCTCGTTCTCACGCACGCGCACATCGGGCACTATCTCGGGCTGGCGCTGCTCGGGCGCGAGGTCGTCAGCGCCGATCGGGTGCCGGTCCGTTGCACGCCGAGCATGGCGGCGTTTCTGCGGTCGAACCGACCCTGGTCGCATCTGGTGGACCGCAACGAGATCGAGATCGAAACGGTGGCGCCCGGCAGTCCGATTGAGTTCGGCGGTGTGACGATCAACGTGTTCCTCACCCCGCATCGGGCCGAAGACTCGGACACGATCGGGCTCGAGCTCACCGGGCGCGACCGAACGCTGATCTACATGCCGGACACGGACACGTTCTCGCCCTCGTTGATCGAGCGCGTGTGCGAAGCGGACGTGGCGCTCGTGGACGGGACGTTCTACGGACGCGACGAGCTGCCGCACCGCGAGATCCTGACGGTCAAGCATCCGTTCGTGCAGGAGAGCGTGAAGCAGCTGGCGAACGCGAAGGGCGACGTGCGCTTCATCCACATCAACCACACGAATCTGCTGTTGCGCCCGGGCATGAGCACGACACTTCCCGACGGCTTCGGGGTCGCCCGGGAAGGCGACAGCTTCGATCTGTGACCGCGCGCGGGTCGGCGTGCGTCAGCGCCGCCCGCGACGGGGACGCTCCGTCGGTTCGCGCCATCCCTCGCCGTACAACCGCTCCCAACGAATCTCGGTGACGGCGCGCCGCGCGACGAGCAAGACGTCGAGAGGCCGGTCGAGCCGAGCAAGCTCTCGCTCGAGGACGGGAACCGGGTCGAACGACCCGCGTCGCGCGAGCTGAACCAGATCGTCACGACATTGATCGACGGCGATCTGACTGCCCGTTGGATCACGCGGGCGGCCGAGCTGATCCAGGAAAGCGAGCAGCTCGTGTTCGTTCGCCGCGCCGGATTCGATCAACTGAATGACCGCGTACTCCGAACCCCAGTCCCCTCTCGCCGCATTTCGAAGTGCCGCGACCACCGCGTCCGGAAGCAGATCGAGGCGCCAGCACGCGTGGACGGCGAGGACGCGCACGGTAGGGTCGTTCGTGTCGATGAACGCCACGAGGGCCTGCGCCGCGTTCGCACGCTCGGGATCGACCCGTAGCACGGCGACCGCTGCGCGAACGCGCGTCTTCGATTCGTTTCCAACGTCATCTCGCATCGCTTCGAGTCTATTGACGGCGATTCGCGCCGGTTCGCCCAGGTCGCCGAGCGTCGACATCGCCTGGAACCGAGTCGCAGGGTCCTCGAGAAGCTCGATGTACAGCGGTATCAGCTGCGGGTCCGGGTGCCGGCTCAGCCGTGAGGCCGCGATTCGCCGGATCTTCTCGTCGGCGTCTCGCACGGCCGCGACGTAGACCGACGTGTGCTCTTGTCCCATGATCGCGCCGACGATGCGTTGGCGCACCTCGGCCTCAGGATGCCGCGTGAGGACTCGCTGCAGCTCTTCGCTCGCAGCGGGTGCGCGCTTCCCCAGCTCGGCGAGCGCCCGCGCCGCATGGCCTCCGAGGTCGGGCTGCTCGATGGCACGCACGAGGGCGGGGATGACGACGTCGGCTGCATCCGGTCGACCTCCCAAGGCCTGGGACGCGGTCATGCGCACGTCGAGCACGGGATCTTCGAGTGCGCCCAGGAGCGCGTAGAGCGCGTTCTCCGCTTCGGGTCCCATGGTTCCGAGCACGCTGAGCGCCATCCCACGAGCTCGCACGTCGCTCTTTCTCGCGCGTTCGAGGAACACCGCCTCGTACGGCGCCACGGCCGGTCCGACGCCTCGCAGGGCTTGCTGCGCCCAGCTCGAGATGTGCCAGGCCTGATGGTCGACGAGCTTGACCAGCTCTGGTACCGCCGGCGCCGCGTGCGTTCCGAGCCGCCCCAGTGCGAAGACGGCCTGACCGTCGTCGCGCTCACGAAGGACCTCCGCGAGAACCTGCGCGACCCGTTCCACCGGCACCTCGATCTTCTCCGCGTGCAGGTTCGCGAGAACGGCAGCCGCGTCGTTGCGCCGGTCGTTCCGTTCCAGGCATCGCACGGCAACTGCGACGGCACGTTCGTGCGGGACGCTCTCGTACGTGAGCGCTCGGAACAGAACCGGGGACGGAACTTCGACTTCTTCCGGTAGCCGGAGGATGACCGCCACGCCGCGATCGGGGATCATCGGCGCCAGCGAGAGCGCGTTCAGTGCGGAGTCCCTCGACGCCTCGAACTCCAGGGCATCGACCAGTGCGTCGATCCCCGGCTCGCCCAGATCCTTGAGCGTGTAGGCAACACGGTCCCGAATCGGCTCGTCGGTTCGGAGGAGCTCGGTGAGCTTGGGAATCGCGGCGTGCGCATCCGGGCCGAGCTTCGCGAGCGTTCTCGCTGCGCTCCGGCGCACGCTCGTGCGCTCGTCGTCCAGCGCCTCGACGAGGTACGGAACGGCCGCGGGTCCCATGACCTCGAGCACCTTCTTCGCCGTCTTGCGATCCGGCTGCTCCAGGTACTCGCGGACGTGCCCCCAGCCCTCGCCACTCTCCTCGACGGGGCGCTCGAGCTCGCCGATCCACTCGGTGACCGTCATCCCGCCGTAGGCCGGACCGCGCGGCGCCGCGTGCGTGAAGTGCTTCACGGCGTAGTGCACGCCGATGCCGACCAACGGCAGCAGGAGCAGGGCGCCGCCGATCTTGCCGATGCGCTTGAGCCAGGTCACGGACACCACCCTATGACGATCGGGCGCCGGCGCTATTCCACGGGCGGATCGATCCCGAGGCGCGCGTCCATCTTGCGCAGGTCGTCGGGCACAGGCGCCGCCAGCTCGACCACGGTCTTCTTGACCGGATGCAGGAACGACAATCCGACCGCGTGCAGACCGGGCCGCTTGCCCCCGGAGCCCTGGTACTTGAGATCGCCGACGATCGGATGACCCACGAGACTGAGCTGGCACCGGATCTGGTGGGGGAGGCCGGTGTGGAGCGTCACACGCAACCGTCCCGCGCGGTGGCTGCGACCCTCGACGACGTACTCGAGGCGGGCCTCCCTGGCGTCCGGGTCGCCCTCGGCGGCGAGCATCGTCACGCCGCGCTCGCGCCGCAGCCGATGGACGAGCGTCGCGCCGTCGTCACGGGGTGTGTGGTCGACCCACGCCAGGTACGTCTTGCGCAGGTCGTCGCTCCGGTCGCGGAACATCGCCGACAGTCGTGCCGCCGCCTTCGACGTCTTGGCGACCACCATCGCGCCCGACACGTTGCGATCGAGCCGGTGCACCAGGCCGATGTAGGCCCTGCCCGGCTTGTCCTCGGCCTCTCGGCGATAGCCGTCGAGCACGTCGGTGAGCGCCTCTTCCCCTTGGGGCCCGCCTTGCGAGAGCAGCCCTGCCGGCTTCGAGATGCACAGGAGATGGTTGTCCTCGAACAGGACGGGGACGCCGCGGCGGATGAGCTTGCGGCGCGCCGCGAGCCGGCGGGGGTCGTTGAGGTCCTGCATGCCGGGCGTCACACTACACTTCCCACTTCGCTCATGCCGCGTCTTCCCGCCACCATCCACGTCACGCAGCGGGTGCAGATCCCCGCGTCGGAGGTTTCCATGTCCTTTGCGCGCTCCGGCGGCCCGGGCGGACAGCACGTGAACAAGACCGAGAGCAAGGTCGTCCTGCGCTGGAACGCGCTCTCGTCAACGGCGCTCAATGACGACGACCGCGCGTTGCTCGAGAAGCGTCTGGCGTCCCGGTTGACCGAGGAGGGCGAGCTGCTGGTGACCTCCGAGCGCTACCGCGACCAGTCGCGCAACACCGACGACGCGCTCGAGAAGCTGATCGAGACCGTGCGCGAGTCGATCAAGCGCCCCAAGCCGCGCAAGAAGACCCGGCCCACGCGCGCGTCGAAGGAGCGCCGGCTGGAAGACAAGCGCCGGCGCGGCGCGACGAAGCGCCAACGCCGGCAGCAGCACGACGACTGACGGCTTCGATGCGTCGTCACGAAACGGCGAGCACCGGCCGACTACGCGTTGAAGAAATCGCCGACTTCCTTGCCGTCCTCGTAGACCAGCGTGATCGGCCGGCCGTTCGAGTGGAACAGCTTGTCGCGATCGAAGCCCGTGGCGTGGGCGATCGACGCGAACAGATCATTGGGTGTGACCGGGTTCTCGACGACCTCAGCACCCCTGGCGTCGGTCTTGCCGATGACCCGGCCGCCCTGCACGGGACCACCGGCCATCCACATCGACCACGCGCGCGGGTAGTGGCCGCGGCCCTGGGACGCCGTGATGTTCGGCGTGCGACCGAAGTCGCCGACCCAGATCACGAGCGTCTCGTCGAGCTTGCCGCTCTTGGCCAGGTCGTCGAGCAACGCCGACGCGCCGCGGTCCAGCTCGCCATTGAGGTTCCGCACGCGGTTGAAGTTGTCGTCGTGGGTGTCCCAGCCGCCGCTCGTCACCTCGACGCAGGTCACGCCCTCGTCGATCAATCGGCGCGCCATCAGGCATCCTTGGCCGAAGCCGGTCTGGCCGTACGCTTCGCGCGTCTTGGCCGACTCCGTGCTCAGGTCGAACGCGGTGTTCTTCGGTGAGTCCATCAGCCGCGTCGCGCGCTCGAACATGGCGCCTTGCGCCTGCGGCACGTCGTCGGCGTGGTCCTTGCCGAAGCGCTTGTTCAGCTTGTCGAGGAAGTCGAGCCGGCGGTCGCGCCGTTTCGAATCGACCCTCTTGGGCGCGTTCAGGTTCTGCACGGTCGCGCCGCCGCCGGGACGCATCCGGCGATCGCGGCGCCCGTCTCGCGCTGCGGCGCCCGTGCTCCGCACCTGGATGGCGAACGGCGCATGGTTCACGCCCAGGTAGCCGGGACGCGCGCCGGGGCCGTTGACGCTGATGTAGTTCGGCAGGTCCGCGAACGGATCCCCCAGCTCGTGCGAGAGGATCGAGCCCAGTCCGGCATGGACGACCGTCGGCGTCGGCGGATAGCCCGTGTGCAGGAGGTAGCGTGCGCGCTCGTGGTTGCCTTCCCTGCTCGTCATGCCGCGCACGAGACAGATCTTGTCCATGCGCTTGGCCAGCAGCGGCAGGCTGTCCGCGATGTGGATCCCGGAGACGTTCGTCGAGATCGCCTTGGTCGGGCCGCCCGTGGACGCTCCCGGCTTGGGATCGAACGTCTCGAAGTGACTGGCGCCGCCGCTCATGTAGAGCAACACGACCTGCTTCGCCTTGCCCTTGCCGGGCAGCTTGACGGCCGCCGACTCGTCGGCGAACACGCGGCCGAGCGGGCTGACGAAGGGTGTCAACGCGGCGGTCGCGATCCCGTAGCGAAGGAGGTCGCGGCGGGAGACGCCGGAATGCTTGGTACGACGTGACATGGCAGGTTCCTGTTCTTGGGGCCCTAGTGGTTCGTCATGAACTCGGCGGAGTTCAGCAATGCCCAGAGGAGGTCTTCGAAGGACGCTTCGGTGCTCTCGCCGCCACGTACGAAGTCGAGGGCGGCCTTCTTCTCTTCGCTGTCCGGCTTTCGTCCGTACGCCGACAAGTAGAGGTGATCGATGACGTTGCCGTCTGTGCGCTCGCGACTCAACAGCTGGCCGAGCGGCATGCCGCGTTGCGCCGAGACGGCGCGCTGGAGCAGCTCGCCGTTCAATAGGAACAAGCCCTGAGGAATGCTGCCCTCGAAGTCCTGGGTCTCCTTGCCTTCGTCGTCATCGAAGATGAACGAGAAGACCGAGAAGATCGCCTGCTGCATGCGTTCGCCCTGCCGGCGATTCCTGCGCGCGAGGCTGCGCTCCAGGCCCGTCGCGCGCACCAGCGAGTGGTACAGCTGCTCGGTGCTGAGCGGTCGCACCTGCGCCACCGCGAACAGCTCCGCGTCCGGCTGTTCTTCCCCGGTCCAGCGCGACGTGCGCTGATACGCCTCGGTGTTCACGATGATCCGGATCAACCGCTTGAGGTCGAACCCGTTTGCGACGAAGTCCTTCGCCAGAAGGTCCAGGATCTCCGGGTGCGACGGATCGTTGAAGCTGTTGAAGTCGTCGACGGGGTTCACGATGCCGCGGCCGAAGAAGTGCCCCCAGTAGCGGTTGACGACCGCCTTGGCGAAGAGGGTGTTCTCGTTCGACGTGATCCAGCGACCCAGGAGCATGCGGCGCGGAATGCCAGGCAGGTCCGTGGCCTCCGACGCCATCCAGAACTTCGGCGTCGTCGACATCAGCTCGAGCCGCTGGTACAGGCGCTCGGCGTTCTGGTTGTTGCCCTTCGCGCGCGCCTTGCGGCGCTCGAGCTGCTGCTTCGCGCGCTCGAGCTGCCGCGGGTTCATGTATCCGTCCTTCACGTTGATGATGTTGCGCTTGCGTGCCAGCTCGCGGAAGCGCCTGCGCTCCGCGGCTGTGACGCCGCCCACCGCGGCGTCCCCTTCCATCTCTCCACCCATCTCCCCGTCCATGTCCATGTCGCCGCCGGACTTGCCGTCCTTGTCTCGCTTGCGGCCGATGTCGGGTGCGCCCTCAGGGGCGTTTCGACCCTTCACATCCGCCGCTCGGATCTTGCGCTGGAGGCGCTGGTACTCGATCTGCTCCGGCGTGCGGTCGTTGCGCACCGTCGCGAAGAACGCGGCCATGCCGATGAAGTCCTTCTGCTTCCAGCTCTCTTCGTAGATGTGGTCGTGGCACTGCGCGCACTGGATGCGGGTGCCGAGAAACACCCTCGCGGTCGCGCCGGCGAGGTTGTTGACGTTCTCGGCCCAGCGCGCGTAGAAGCCGGTCGCGCCGTTCTCGTCGGTGCGGCCCGTGGCCGTGAGGAGCGCCTCGGCGAACTCGTTGTACGGCCGGTTCGCCGCCATCTCGTCCTTGAGCCACGCGAGGAAGGTGTCCTTGGCGGGCTGGAGGTAGCGTGCGCCTTGGCCCTGGCCGCGTATGCGCGAGGCCGGACTCATGCCGGTCAGGGTCTTGTACCACTCCACGCCCCAGTGCTCGCCGTAGGCCTCGCTCGCGAGCAGCGCCTCGATCTTCTTCGCGCGCTTGTCGGCGCCGCTCTCGCTCGCGAACGTCTCCACCTCCTCGGGCGTGGGAACCGTCCCGAGCACGTCGAGATACAGACGCCGCAGGAACTCCGTGTCGGTCGTCCGTCCGGCCGCCGCGACCTCTTCTTCCGCGAGGCGGGCTTCGATCAGCGTGTCGATCTGCGCGCTGATCGCGCCGGGCGTCTTGGCCGCGGTGCCGGTCTCTTCCGCCTGCGTCGGCGCGGCGAGCGACATCAAGACGGCGAACGAGGCCGCGAGCACGAGTCCAGCCGCGATGCGGGAATGTAGGTATGCGCGGGGTTGAGTGGACTTCACGACGGGTCTCCTCGAGCGGAAGCGCCGCGCCGGCCGAACGAGCGGGCCGAACACGGGCACCAAGAGCATAAACACCCCGCCCGTAGCGAGGTTGCGGGTGTTTCGACTTCGTTCAGGCCAGGCGGGGCAGGCCTGCTTCGATCCCGTATTCTCTCGGCCCGGAGGTCTCCATGATCGACGGCGTGACGGCGGAAATCGGCTTGCTGGGCGGCACCGGGCTCTACTCGATGGAAGGGCTGACCGAGGTGCGGGATCTCGTCGTCGACACCCCGTACGGCGCGCCGTCGTCCACGGTGCGCGCCGGCCTGCTCGAAGGGCGGCGGGTCGCGTTCATCGCGCGCCACGGTGAAGGCCACACGTTGCTTCCCACGGAGATTCCGTACCGGGCCAACATCTACGCGCTGAAGATGCTCGGTGTCTCCAAGGTGCTCTCCGCCGGCGCCGTCGGCAGCTTGAAGGAAGAGCTTCCGCCGCGCACGCTCGTCATTCCCGACCAGTTCCTCGATCGAACCCGCCATCGGCAAGACACCTTCTTCGGCGACGGGTTCGTCGTGCACGTCTCCATGGCGGACCCGTTCTCGGAGCCGCTCCGAGCGGCGCTCTTCGAGGGCGCCTCGGAAACGGGCCACGCCCCGCAGGTCGGCGGCACGTACCTCTGCATGGAGGGGCCGCAGTTCTCGACGCGTGCGGAGAGCATGTTCTATCGCGGCCTCGATTGCGACGTCATCGGGATGACGAACATCACGGAGGCGCGCCTGGCGCGTGAAGCGGAGATGGCGTTCGCCGCGTTGAGTCTCGTGACCGACTACGACGCGTGGCGGCCGCACGAGGGCGGTGTCGATACCCGGGAGATCCTCGCCGTGCTGCGCGACAACGCGCATGTCGCCGAGGAGGTGCTGCGGGCCGCGCTGAAGCACGTCCCGACGGAGCAGCTGCCGGAGAATCGGGTGCTCGAGACGTCGATGGTGACGCAGCTCGAGAAGGTGCCGCCGGCGACCAAGGCGCGACTTGCGGCGATCATCGGGCCGTACCTGTAGGGGCGACCCTCAGTCGCCCAACCGCTCGTGGGTCGATTTCTGCCGCATGCACGGTGGGGCAGCCACAAGGGCCGGCCCTATTTCAGGAAGCGCTCGAACCAATCGAAGACCTCGTCGTACCAGATCATCGAGTTCTTCCGCTTCAAGACCCAGTGGTTCTCGTCGGTGAAGTACACCAGTCGAGCCGGAACGCCCTTGGCCTTCAACAGCCCGTAGCACTCCAACGCGTGATTCACGACGACGCGGTAGTCCTTCTCCCCGTGCGACACGAGCATCGGCGTGTTCAGACCCTTCACCGTGCGCGCCGGATCGTGGGCGTCGATCGGTCCGTCGTCCTCCCACGGCACCGAGCCCTGCGTTCGTCGCAGTCCGAATGTGAAGTCGGCCGCGTACTTGAGCTTCATGTCGTACACGCCGGCGTGATTGACGGCACAAGCGAAGCGATCCGTGTTGCTCGCGATCCATGAGACCAGGTAGCCGCCGTAGGACGCACCCGCCACCGCCATGCGCTCGGCGTCGGCGATGCCGGCGTCGATCAACGCGTCAGTCGCCTTCATGACGTCCACGTACGGCCGGTCGCCCCACGCGCCCTGGATGCACTGCGCGAACTCCTGTCCCCAGGACGTCGAGCCGTGGAAATTCACCAGCGCCACGGCGTAGCCCTTCGCCGCGAACGTCTGCGCATTCCAGCGCCACTGCCAGAGGTCGCCGAAGACGCCGTGCGGCCCTCCGTGAACCAGATGGACCAGCGGCAGCGGCGTGCCTTCCGCGTGATCCGCGGGGAGGATGACGAACATCTGGATCTCGGCGTCCGCCGCACCGACGAACCGCGCGTCGCGAACCTCCGCCAGACCGAGGTTCGACACCACGTCCTCCGTGAACCGCGTCGTGTACCGCGTCTCCCCACCGTCCGCAGGGCACGTCGCGGCCTCCGGCGGTTGTGAGAGGGTCTGCTTCAGGAAGTGGAGCGTCCCGTCAGCGGCGGGGCGAATGCCCGTACAGGATCCGCCCTCGGTCAGCGGCGTCGGCGCGCCCGTGTCGTCTTGCGCCGTTGCGTCCAAGCGGAAGACCCGCACGCGCGCATCGACCTCCGCCTGGAAAACGAGTTCGCCCTTCGCGTCGAAGCGCCAGCCGTCCGGCGAGTGCTCCCACGCCGTCAGCACCGGTGACTCCTCGCTCGTGGCGCAGTCCTGCCGCATCAGACGCACGCGGTCGGCGTAGAAGTCGTCGTCGTGCGTCATGCCGTAGACGAACGCCTTGCCGTCCGGCGTGAATCGGGCGCCGAAGGAGCTGGCCGGGTTGTGCCCCGTCAGGTTCTCGGGCGTGCCGCCTTCGATCGGGATCCGGTAGATGTCGGTGCGCGGCCGTCCGTGCTCTCCGCTGCACGTGAACGCGCTGAGCAACACGGTCTTCCCGTCGGGCGCGATCTCGTACTTGTCCGACGTCTCCATCCAGCCGAACCAGAGCGTCGCGTCCGGCATGATGTCTCGCAGCTCGCGCGTCTTCAGGTCGAGCACGAACAGATGCGGGAACTTGCCGTCGGTCAGCCACTGGTCCCAGAACCGGTAGAGCCGCTCCTCGGTGATGTGCACGGTCTGCGGACGATCGCGCCGCAGCGCCTCTTCGCGCGTCGCCTCCGGTGTGAGGTGGCCTTCGAGCAGGAACGCGCCGAACACGATGCCCGAACCGTCCGGCAACCACCGCGGATCGAAGCTTCCGAGCGGCATGTCCGTGACGCACTCGGGCTCGCCGCCGTCGAGCGGCAGCAGGTAGATCTGCGGCGCGACGGGCAGCTCGTCGTCCTTCGGCGTCTGCTTCCCGACCGGCTTGCGTACGAACGCCAGCTCCGTTCCCGCCGGCGAGAACGAAGGTTGGCTGCTGTGTGCGTCCGCCGACGTGAGCGGGCGCGCCGCACCGCTCTCGACGTCGACGCGCCAGATACGGCTGGTCGCGTCGCTTCCGTCCTGGTCATAGGTGGTCACGGGGACCGCGAGGTAGCTCGCGTCCGGTGCAGGCACGGGCGACCCGACGCGCGGCAGCCGCCACAGCCGCTCCGGCGTGAGGGGTTCGCCCTCGCGGGACTCGTAGAGGGTTCGGGACGTCAGCGGTGCGTTGGTTACGGTCATGGGTAGCGAGTCTGCCCGAGCGCGTGGGGCGCTGCTACCCTTCGTCCCCGATTCCGTGACTGCGCCCCTACGACAAGCCTGCGATGAGCTGAGCGAACGCGACCCGCGCCTCGCGCGCCTCGTCGACATCGCCGGCCCCCCGCGCCTGGGCATCCACCCGTCCACCTTCACGACCATCGCGCGGTCGATCGCGTACCAGCAGCTGTCCGGGAAGGCGGCGGCGACGATTTGGGGGCGCTTCCTGGACCTGTTTCCGGGACGCAAGCCCGACCCTCGTGCCGTGTTGCGCAAGCGCGCCACGACCTTGCGGGCAGCCGGCCTGTCGAACAACAAGGTGGCCGCGATCCGGGACCTGGCCCGGCACGTCGCCGACGGCAGGGTGAAGCCGGGCTCGCTGTGGCGTCTGTCCGACGACGAGGTCGTCGACACGCTCACCCAGGTGCGCGGCATCGGCGAGTGGAGCGCGCACATGCACCTGATGTTCTCGCTGGGCCGCCTCGACGTGTGGCCGGCCGGCGACCTGGGCGTGCGCAAGGGCGTCGGCGTCTTCGGCGGCTACGACGAGGTGCCGGACGTGGACGAGACGCGCGCGTTCGGCGAGTCGTATCGGCCGTGGCGCAGCGTGTTCGCGTGGTATTGCTGGCGCGTGCTCGAGATCGAGTGACGCGAAGGAGGATCCGGTCCATGTACTTCAAGGAGATCCAGCAGGCGGAGCCGCCCGAGGACGCGGGCCGCTACGGCCGCACGATCACTGCGCTGCGCAAGAAGGGGAAGCAGCCGCCCGGTCTGTACTACCTGTTCGCGCAGCGCGCGGACGCAGCCAGGCACCTCGCGGAGTTCATGCAGTGTGTGATGCGCGGTCCGTCCGACCTCACACCCGGTCAACGCGAGCTCATCGCGGCGATGGTCTCGGCGCGCAACCACTGCAAGTTCTGAACGTCGGCGCACGCCGCGGTCGCGGCCCATCTGCTCGAAGACAGGCCCACAGTCGACGCCGTTTGCGCGGACTTCGAGTCCGCGCCGATCTCCGAGAAGGAAAAGACGCTGTTTCGCTACGTCGCGAAGCTCAACGACGCGCCGGCATCCGTGCGCCAGTCCGACGTCGACGCGTGCAAGGACGCGGGCTGGTCGGAGTCCGCGGTCTACGACGCCGCCACGGTCTGCTCGATCTTCAACTACTTCAACCGTTGGGTCGACGGCGCGGGCGTCCCCGACGTGCCGAAGGGCTTCTACGAAGAGCGGCTGGCGACGCAGGGGGACCTCGGCTACTCGATGTAGCCGCCCGACCTGTACGTGATGCGTATACTCCTCCGTCATGGGACGGGTCGCGCTCACGGTGTCGCTTGCGTTGCTCACGCTTCCATGCAGCGGCGTGCTCGCGCCGGCTTCGGCCGACGAAGAGAGCGACTTCGTCAAGGTGCTCAACGAGCGCTATCCGCTCGACTTTCGTGTCAAGGTCAATGACGCGCTGCGCAGGGGCACGGCGTGGTTGCTGAGCGCCCAGCGTCCGGACGGCAGCTGGTCGTTCATGAACTACCACCGCGGTTATCCGATGGGCCCTACCGCGCTCGCCACGCTCACGTTGCTCAAGTGCGGGGTGAAGCCCGACCACGAGGCCGTTCAGAAGGCGTTCGCGTATTTGGGCAAGCTCGAGATGCGCCGCACCTACGCGGTCGGCGCGTTGTTGATGGCGCTCGACGCGAAGTACGTTCCCGCGCGCGATCCGTTCGACGACGACGCGGACAAGTACGACCTCGGCGCCGGCCGCGACGACTGCGCGCGCAAGATCACCGCGGACGACAAGGCGTGGATGGAGAGAGGCGTCGCCTTCCTCACGGAGGCGCAGACCGGCGACGGCGTCTGGCGCTACCCGTCCGGCGGCGAGTACGACCTGTCCTGCACGCAGTTCGCGTTGTTGGGACTGCACGCGGCCACGCGCTGCGGCGTGACGGTCAAGAACGAGGTCTGGCTCGACGCGCTCGAATTCCTGCTGGCACAGCAGGAAACGACCGGGCCGCCCATCTTCTACCGCGCCAACGAGGTGCGCGGTCGCTACCGCTTCGAGTGGATCGAGCGTTCGCTCGCGCGCGGATTTCGGTACCGGCACGGCGCGAGGGTCAACGGGTCGATGACGACGGCGGGCCTGTGCAGCCTGATCATCTGCCAGAACCGCATGTGGCGATCGCGCGCGTTCACGGGCAAGTTGCGCGTGGATACGCGCCGCGGGATCCGCGACGCCATGGCGTGGCTGCAGCATCACTTCGCCGTCGTCCACAATCCGTACGGCGCCAAGGAGTGGCACTGGTACTACCTCTACGGCCTCGAGCGGTCGGGCATCCTCGGGCGCTTCCGCAATCTGGGTGACCACGATTGGTACAAGGAAGGCGCCGACTTCCTCACGAGCAAGCAGGACAAGAAGGGGATGTTCCACAGCGGGCAGTTCTGGGAGGACAACTGCTTCG
This sequence comes from Planctomycetota bacterium, assembly GCA_965223505.1. Classification (GTDB taxonomy): domain Bacteria; phylum Planctomycetota; class PLA2; order PLA2; family JAEUHO01; genus CBDCWP01. Next base: position 85,903 of record CBDCWP010000024.1, on the reverse strand, counting down.
CCTTGCTGTTTCTCAAGCGCGCGACGTCGCGCATGGACGCCCCGGCCATCACGCCGAGTACCTCCGAGCCGCCGAAGGAGCGCAAGCCGAAGACGGGACAAGGGGCGCCCGTCGCCAAGCCGGGCGACGAGCTGGATCACGAAGCGGCGCTGAAGTACTGGATCAAGAAGCTCCGGAGCAACGACGCGAACGACGTGTTTCGCGCGACGCTCAAGCTCGATCGGCTCGGCGACTTGCGCTCGGTCCGGCCGCTGATCGCCACCATGCGAACGCACACGGCGCCGTATGCGCGTGTCGGCGCGGTCGTGGCGCTCCAGCACCTGCGCGCCGTCGATGCGATGCCGTCGCTGATCGACGCGCTCGGCGACAAGGACGACCTCGTGCGGCACGCCGTGAACCTGGCGCTGCTGCGCATCTCGGGCCAGCACCCGAAGTCGTTTCCGTTTCACGCGGGGCTGAAGGGTAGCGATCGCCTCAAGCTGCAGAAGGCGTGGCGTGCCTGGTTCGAACAGCACGAAGCGGCGCTTCGGACGAAGTACAAGCAGCCGAAGTAGTTGCGCGGCGCACCATGCCGACCGTACCTTCGCCGGCATGTTGATCCGCACGGCCGTTTGCGCCTTCGTTCTGACCTACATCGCAGCCACGCCCGCCTGGGCGGACGTCGAGCCGGCCGCCGTCTGGAGCGACCGCATGGTCATTCAGCGCGACCAGCCCATCACCGTCTGGGGGTGGGCGGATCCCGGGGAAAAGGTCGAAGTGACCGTCGGCGCGGCGAGCGCGAGCACTCGGACCGACACCAAGGGTCGCTGGCGCGTCACCCTCGAGCCGATGTCCCGGATCGGTCCCTGCCCCGTGGTGATCGAAGGAACCAACCGGATCGAGCTGAAGGACGTGCTCGTCGGCGAGGTCTGGGTGTGCTCGGGACAATCCAACATGCAGTGGCCCGTCGCGCGTTCCGGTCAGGTCGAGTCGACGCTGGCGTCGGCGGATCGGCCGACGATTCGCCTGCTCACGGTTCCGCGCAGAGCCATGCGGGAGCCGCAGGAGCGCCTCGAGGCTTCGTGGCTGCTCTGCACGCCGGAAACCGTCAAGCAGTTCTCCGCCGTCGCCTTCCACTTCGGGAAGAACCTCCACGACGCACTCGACGTGCCGATCGGACTGATCAACACGTCGTTTGGCGGCACGCCGGCGGAGGCTTGGGCGGAGGCGTCGGTGCTGCGCAAGGAGCGCTCCCTCTCGCCGTTGCTCCAACAATGGCGCAAGCGTATCGACGCGTTCGATCCCGAGCGCGCGAAGAAGGAGTTCGAGGCCGACCTGGCGCGTTGGAAGGACGCCGCGAAGAGGGCGAAAGAGGAGGGCAGGCGCCCGCCGCGTCGTCCACGCAACGCCGGTGACCCCGCCCGCAGTCCGCACTCGCCTTCCGGTCTCTACAACGCCATGGTGGCGCCGCTCGTACCGTTCGGCATGCGGGGCGCCATCTGGTACCAGGGCGAGAGCAACGCGGGTCGCGCGTTTCAGTACCGGACGCTGTTTCCGGCGATGATCCGCAGTTGGCGGAAGGCCTGGAACAGGGCGTTCCCCTTCTACTTCGTGCAGCTCGCCAACTTCAAGCCGATCCGCCAGGCGCCGGCCGACAGCGCATGGGCGGAGCTGCGCGAGGCGCAGCTGCTGACGCTTCGCGGCGTGCCCAAGACCGGGATGGCCGTCATCATCGACATCGGATCCGGCGGCAACATCCACCCGCCCAACAAGCACGACGTGGGCGCGCGGCTGGCGCGCTGGGCGCTTGCCAAGGACTACGGGCGCGACATCGTTTGTTCCGGCCCGATCTATCGATCCCTGCAGGTCGATCCGAAGCAGAAGCGGCGCATCCGCCTGCGCTTCGACCACGTCGGCGGCGGTCTGAAGGCACGCGACGGGGAGCCCCTGAAGGGCTTCGCGATCGCGGGCAAGGACCGGCGCTTCGTGTGGGCGCACGCCGAGATCGACGGCGACGAGATCGTGGTCTCGTCGTCGAAGGTGGAGAAGCCCGTCGCCGTGCGCTACGCGTGGGCCGACAACCCCGTCTGCAATCTGGTGAACGCAGAGGGCCTGCCGGCGTCGCCGTTTCGCACGGACGCGTGGCCGGGCATCACCGGCGGACCGTGAGGACGCACCGGGAGCCGTTGCCCCGAAGTCGAGTCGCGCTCCGAGGTCGATTCTTGCTGTCGGTCTGCGGCGCGGCCCTACGCCGAGCGGGGCCGCTCACGCGGATTCGCTGCTACCAGCGACCGCCGCCGTAGCCGCCACGGCCGCCGCCGCCACGGTTCTCGCGGGGGCGAGCGATGTTGACCTTGAGCTGACGTCCGCCGACGTCCTGACCGTCGAGGCCTTCGATCGCGGCCTTCGCCTCGGCGTCGCTGCTCATCTCGACGAACGCGAAGCCGCGCGGGCGACCCGTCTCGCGGTCCATGATGATGTCGACACGCTGCACGGTACCGAAGGCGCCGAAGGCCTCTTCCAGATCCTGCTCGGTGCTGTTGTAGGACATGTTGCCTACGTAAAGCTTGTTCTCAGCCATACCCTTTTGGGTCCTCTTCTGCCGCTTCACGACGCTCGCGCGTCGATCCACCCAGTCTTTCGAAATACGTCTGTTACTGACAAAGCCGCCTACGCGACCGCGGACTCGAGGACCAATGAAGGACTTCCCCAGGCTTGCGGTTGACGAGCGAAGGCCCCGTCGCGGGATAGGGTAGGTGGCTCGCTCGGCAACCCGTCAATCATTCCGGCCCCCGGCAAACGCCCATTTCAAGGGTCTTCCGGGCGATCGATCCGCTTCGTTCGCCGCCCGTTCCGGGTCTCGGAACCCCCTTGGCGACGTTGGTACCTTGTCCCCGGCTCCCCGGCCGCAGGGCAGGAACGGCGGAGGACGGCATGACAGCGCGACCGAAGTGGGTGGATTACGTGTTCGCCGGGACCAACGGGCACGTCCTGGCGCTCGATCAGGAGACCGGCGACACGGTCTGGGAGGTGTCGCTGCCCAGCACCGGTTACGGCGTCGTCTCGATCATCGTCGAGAACGGGCAGCTGCTCTGCGGCGCAGGCGGATGGGTGTACGCGCTCGACCCCGACACCGGCCAGATCATCTGGTCCAACGGGATGCCCGGCATGGGTCACCGTCACGTCCTGCTGGCTACCGCGCAGTCGAGCGGCGCCGCCGCCGCGGCGCTCTCCGCCGAGATCGCGGCGCAGCGTTCGAGCGCGACCACGCCGCCGGCGACGTAGCCGTGGCCTACGAACACACGCAGCGCGGCTGGTTTCACTGGGTGATCTACGGTGTCGTGGTGTTGGTCGCCATCGGCGGCTGGTCCGTTCGGTCCGAAGGCTGGCCGGCCTTTCTCTTGTGGGGCGTGGGCGCGTTGGTGGCCGTCCTCGCCCTGAGCTTCCACTTCCTCACGGTGCGAGAGGACGGCGCGCACCTCTCCTTGCGCTTCGGCCCGCTGCCGCTGCTTCGCAAGCGCATTCCCTACGAACTGATTCGAAGTGTGCGGGTGAGCCGAAGCAAGCTCATCGACGGCTGGGGTATCCATTGGGTACCCGGGCGCGGCTGGACCTACAACCTGTGCGGCTTCGACTGCGTGGAGCTCGAGCTCGACGGCGGCAAGCGGGCGCGCATCGGAACCGACGACACCGCCGGACTGCTGGCGCACCTGCAGGGACGTATCGCGCAACGAACCGACTAGGCTGCGTCTGACAACTCGTCCTGCTGCGGTCCTCGCGACGTTGTTCGTCGACGAACGCGTCCGCGAGCTTGCCCTTGTTCTTCTTCACGTAGCTTGGTCGTTGCTCACGTCAAGTGCGTGCACGGTGGCGCTTCTCGAGTGCTTCTTCTACGCTGTGTGAATCGGTCGAAACTTCGGGAGAAGCGCACATGGGCAACATCGAGAAGCTCGATGACGCGGAAGTCGAGTCCCGGCTGGGCGGTCTCGACGGCTGGTCGTTGCAGGAAGGGAAGCTGCATCGCGAGTATCAATTCGCGAACTTCATCGAAGCGTTCGGCTTCATGACGAAGGTGGCGATCGTCGCGGAGAGCGCAGACCATCACCCGGAGTGGTTCAACGTCTACCGCACGGTTCGCATCGACCTGACCACGCACGAGGCGAGCGGCATCAGCGAGCGCGATTTCGACCTCGCCCGCAAGATCGACGAGCTCGCGAGCTAGCCGTTTCGAGACCTTGGGTCCGGATTTCAGGAAATCGGATGTAACCCGCGCCGGCAGTTGCGCGATCATGTTCCGCTCGAACCAATGGAGGGCGTATGGCAGCCTCGTTTTCCGGATACCCCAAGGAGGGCATGACCTTCCTGCGTCAGTTGGCGAAGAACAACACGCGTGACTGGTTCAAGAAGAACAAGTCCACCTACGACAACTCCGTCAAGGCGCCCACCGCGGCGCTCGTGGAAGCGCTGAACGCCAAGCTCGACACGTTCGCGCCGGACTACGCCGCCGATCCGAAGAAGGCGATCTTCCGCCAGCACCGTGACACACGGTTCAGCAAGGACAAGACGCCGTACAAGACTCACGTTGCCGCGGTGTTCCCGTGCCTCGGCCGTCCGAAGAACGAGTGTGCGGGATTCTACTTCTCGGTGAGTCCGAAGCAGGTGGACGTCCTCGGCGGCGTCCACATGGCGGGGCCGGATCAGCTGAAGGCCCTCCGCGAGCACCTCGCCGAGGACCACAAGGCGTTCCGCAAGCTGATCGGGGCGCGCGGCGTGCGCAACGCGATGGGGGAGATGCAGGGCGAGCAGCTCAAGCGCGTGCCGCGCGGCTACGACGCCGAGCACCCGGCAGGGGACCTGCTGCGCTACAAGCAGCTTTTCTTTCACACGACCCTGAAGCCGGCCGTCGCAACCACACCCGAGCTCTTCAAGGAGATGACGAAGCGGTTTCGGGCGATGACACCGTTCGTGACCTACCTCGACGAGATTCTCGCGGGCGTCAAGACGTAGCTACTTCGCGGTCCAGTCTTCGCTGACCGTGACGCGCTTCGATCCGCTCTGCCTGAGGTAGCAGCGCGCGTTGTATCCGACCGCACCCTTCCGATAGCCGTTGTCGTTCGCGGCCCCGGTTGCGACCAGCTCCTCCTTCGCGGCATTCAACTGCCTGACCAGGGCGACGACGGACGCTGCGGTAGCCGGCTCGAATCCCTCGGCCGCCTCCGCACGGGCGACGTCGGCCTCCAAGACCATCGCCTTCTGAAACGCCGGTAGCTGTCCTTCGAGGATGCGGCTGTGGGCGAACGCCCGGACGGTGACCGGCTTGCCGTTGACGGCGTAGGCGAAGCCCACCGGCGGGTTCTTGCCGCGTGCGAGCTTCGCAAAGTGGGCCTCGATCTCTCGCTCCACGTCCGCGCGCCGCCTCGTGACCTCGACGTCCGCCTTCTGGACGTTGGCGAGCAGGGTTCCCGTTTTCGGATCGACACTGCACCGTTGGAGGTTCACGGAGACCTTGGCCCAGACCTCGTCCTGGTCCTTCAGATACTGCCCGCCTACCCGCACGCCCTTCGGGGCGATCGCGCCGAAGGTGACGAACTCGCCCGCGTTGATCGTCGATTCTTCGGTCGACCAGCGTCCTTGCTCGACGCAGAACGCGTCGACGTCGACCGTCGTGCCCGCCTCGATGACGAAGTCCTGCCCGATCTGCCGGTCTTGCTTGCCGCCGTCCACGATCGTCCCGGCGCACACGAGGATCGGTCGGTCGCCCTTGTTCTCGATGACCAGCGTGTTCACGACGGCGCCGTCGGATTCGATGAGGACCTGGCCGGCATCGTTGCCGCCCTGGCCTCGGTGCTCTTCGAGCGCGATGTCGTCGTCGCCGCTTCGCACGTTGACCGACTGCGGGTCGCCCCCGACCTCGCGCACGACCGCGACGCCTTTCTCCTGGGCTTCTGCCAACGTTTGGAACGAGCCGATGTCCAGTGGTTGGTCCGTGTGAACCGGCCAGACGGTGAGATTGCCGACGGTGAGCGGTTCACCCAGCGTTCGGTGCGCGTCGAGCGACACGCCCGCGAGGGCGGCGTCCTCTTGACCACACCCGAAGAGGAGCGCCGTACCGGCCAACGACACGACGCACGCGAAGAAACGAAAGAGAGACATCCTGCACTCCAATCGGGTCGGCCCACCAATACCTCAGGTATACGACTCGCGCAGGGGTGGTGGAGCGCTTGCCTGGTTTTTGCAGGCCGCCCGTCCCGAACGCTACTGATCGACCACCACCTGGAGTCTCATCCCCAGGGCGCGCGCTTCATTGAGGAACAGCCGTTTGCGCGTACCGAGCTTTTGGCTCATTTGCGATGCAAGCTTGCGGTCGAACCCATCGAAGTGGATGAGCGGCCGCAGCGCCCGCACGTCTTTCCGCATATCGTCCACGCGCCTCACCAACGCCGCCGGCGCGCCGGCGGGGTCGGCGCTCTCCAGGTCGGCAAGAAAGGCGTCGACCGACTTGGCCCACGCCTGTACGGCAGCGCGGCTGTTCTCATCCGTCTCTTCGCGCATGAGGATCGGGCGCACCTCCCGCGAAAGTCGTTGCGCGTACTCGTGCAGCGCCCGGAGGACGGCGTCTACGTACGGCTGGCCGGGCTTGTCCGGTGCCGGCTCGTCGCCGCCGCCGCACGCGGCAAGGAGCAGCGCGGCGGACGCGAGCAGCATCGATCTGATCATGATGACTCTCCCCGACTGTTGCCGGGCGCTCTTCCCGCCGCGTAGCCGACCGCCATTCTGCTACGCTCCGTCGATGAGCACCTTGAATCGTCGTGAGCTTTTGGCCGCCGGCGCGGCGACCGCCGCCGTCGCCGCACTCGGACGCACCGCAATGGCGGATCCGCCGACCGTACCCATCGCGGTCGCCAGCGCGAATGGACTTCGCGCCGTCGAGAAGGCCTGCCTGAGCGTCGAACGCATGACCCCCGTCGCCGCGGCGGTCGAAGGCGTGAGCATCAACGAGGACGACCCGGACGACATGTCGGTCGGATACGGCGGCCATCCCAACGAGGAGGGCGTCGTCGAGCTCGACGCCTGTTGCATGGACGGCACGCGCGGGTTGGGGGGGGCCGTCGCGGGCATTCGCAACATCAAGAACCCGTCCCGAGTGGCATTGAAGGTGCTCGAGCGCACCGACCACGCGCTCGTCGTAGGGCACGGCGCGTATCGCTTCGCGCGCGCACACGGGTTCCCTCACGAGGAGCTGTTGACGGACGAAGCGCGCAAGAAGTGGCTGCACTGGAAGGAGAACCTGAGCGACAAGGACGACTGGGTGCCGCCCAACGACGGTGGGACGATTCCCTGTCTCGTGCGCAACACAGACGGCCGCATGGGTGGCTGCACCACGACGAGCGGGCTGGCGTACAAGATCCCAGGACGGGTCGGCGACAGCCCGATTCTCGGCGCGGGCCTCTACGTCGACGACACCGCCGGCGCCGCGGGCGCGACGGGGCGCGGCGAGGCTTGCATCCTCGTCTGCGGGTCGTTCCTCGCCGTCGAGGCGATGCGGCGTGGTGCGACCGCGACGGAAGCCGCCCTCGAAGCGTGCAAGCGCATCGTGGCGCGCACGAAGATCAAGCGTCTGCTCGACGACAAGGGACGCCCGAATTTCAACGTGAAGTTCTACTGCCTTCGCAAGGATGGAGACCACGGCGCGGCGACGATCTGGAGCGGCGGACAGTACGCCGTGCACGATGCGCAAGAAGGCCGCCTACTGCCTGCCGCCTACGTTTTCGAGCGGTAGGTTCCGGGCTTCGGTTACGACTTGGCAATCCGGCTAGGGACGGTTGCGTAGGCGTTGGAACGCCTGCACGACGTCGTGACGACCGCATCCGGGCGGCACGTCGAAGTCGATGACGCCGCCCTCTGACAGACGCACGCGCAAGGAGCGCGATGCGAGTTCGGGCGGCGAGCCCTGTTCTTCGATGGCCGTGATGCGATCCAGCGGAATTCGGCCGATGACCTCCTTCGGGCGTCCTGTGAAACCACCGCGCTTCCAGACCATCAGACGCCGGTCGGTCAGACCGACGGCGACGGGGTTGGGAGCCTCGCGACGCGGGGCTTCGAAGGTGCCTGATTCTCCGAACGCAGCTTCGTCGGCGAGCCGTTGACTCACCGAACCGGACAGGATTTGGGAATCTGTGAAGGAGAGCTCATCCGGCGACCGAGTCCCACCTCTCGACATCGCCTTTGCGCCGGCTAGAAGCTTCTCGCCGGGCTGTAGCTCACGCTGCGCCAGTTTCGCCAACCTGGGTGTGTAGTCACCCATAGCGACACCTCGTTCTAGATCTAGGGCCATCATAGGACTCGCGCCCCCCGGCGGCAACGACGCCCACGAAATGTCGGTGGGTCAGTTTGCAGACCCGCACGGGCATGCGGCTTGCCGGATGCTCGACGGCGCGTCGCCATCCGCTCCGCTCTCGTCCTTGTGTGGGCAGCCACGCGGCGTCCTCGTCGGCCTTGCGGCGCCTTCACCCCGGCATGCCGACCACGACCGACCGTTCCCTGAGAAGGCTTCCGGTGCCGCCGATCCACCGCTTCGTCGAAGTGACCCAACTACCCACGAAATGCGAGGGACTTTCCGGTGCTCTTCGCCGACAGTAGGCCCTTCGAAGCCCACATGGAGCCCTACGGACGCATGGAACGCGCCTTGCAAGTCGCCGTCGTGGGAGACCGTCAACCCGGGAAGGAGACACACGTCGCGACCGACGCGGCGCTGCAACACTCCGCGAAGGTACTGGGGCTTCCGTTCGCAACCCGGTGGCTGCCGACGGACGACATGCCGACCGACGACGTATTGGCGTCGTTCGACGCCTTCCTCTGCGCGCCGGGGAGCCCGTACCGGGATCGCGAAAGCGCACTGCGTGCGATTCGCGTCGCGCGCGAGCACGACGTTCCCTTCTTGGGAACCTGCGGCGGCTTTCAACACGCCGTCATCGAGTTCGCGCGCAACGTCGCGGGCGTAGCCGATGCCGACCACGAAGAGTACGACGCCGCGTCGGGCGTCATGGTCGTGAGTGCGTTGTCCTGTTCGCTGTTCGGCCAAACGCTGCCGATTCGCGTCGACCAACCGTCGTTGGCGTGGGACGTGTACGGCGCGGCGAACGTCGACGAGAAGCACTTCTGCAGCTTCGGACTGAATCCCGCGTACGAGCAGGTGCTCGCAAGCGCCGGGATGCGCATCAGCGGGCGCGGAGACGACAGCGAGCCGCGCATCATCGAGCTTCCGGATCATCGGTTTCATCTCGCCACGTTGTTCGTGCCTCAAGCCAGCTCGACGATCGACGAGCCGCACCCGGTCGTGACGGGGCTGCTCGAAGCGGCCCGCGCTCGTCACGCTGCGCGGATGTCGGGCTGATGCACCCGGACGCGGCGCTCGCCAAGTTCGAGCGCACGTACGAGCGGTGGCGCCGCGGTGTCGGGTCGTGGAGCGACGACGACCTCGGTTTCGTGCCGCCGCGCGGGGGCTGGTCGGGCGGTGAGGTCGTGGACCACGTCGCGTCGGTCTCCGCGCGCCTGCTCGACAACGCGCTCGCCTGCGCGCTCGGCAAGGGCGAGACCGGCCATCGAGCGTTCCTGCCGTCGCTGCTCTTCGCCGTCGGCACGTTTCCGCCGATCCGCATCAAGGTCACGGACCCGCCGCAGGAGGTGCGCTCGCTGTTCGAGCCGCGGCGGCTGGGGGCCACCGAGGTCGCGCAGGCCTTCGACCGGCTGCAGCTGCGCATGCGAGGGTCGGTCGAGACGATCCGGTCGGCGCCGAAGGACGCTCGACGGCGCCACTGGACCGGCGCGTGGCTCACGGCGCGCCAGTGGTACCAGAGCGTCGAGATGCATCTGCGCCATCACGCGCGGCAGATGACGCGCATCGCGAAGGCAGCACGCGGACAGGGGATCTCCGTCACTTGGTGAGCTTCGACCGCCCGAAGTCGTTCGCCGCGTCGCGCCAGACCGCGTGAATGTGGCCGCCGTCGTTGAAGTAGTCGATGGCGAAGGACGGGCTCGCGATGCGGTAGCCCCAGCGTTCTCCGGGGCCGTTGCGTCCGAACCACGCGAATCGAACGTCCGCTGACGGCGTCTTGCGCGCGCCTGCGAGCGTCGATCGAGCCGTCGGCTCCGCCAACGTTCCGAAGTACGTCCCGACCAACGTCCAGAACAGGGACTGCTGTTCGGGGCTCATCGCCGCAAGCGCGAGCCCCCCGCGAACGAAGCTGCGGGGCGAGCCCTTTGGGCCGAGTGCGAAGCCCGCGGGACGCGACGAGATCGCCGCGGCGCGCTGGCTCTCGTTCAGGCTCGCCAGCAGGCTGCGCGCGCGCTCGTCCTCATGCGCCAGCATGCGCAGCCCCTTGTGCTCGCCCTGTGTGACGTGGTCGATCGTGGTGCCGATGAACAGCGGCGTCGTCGCGATCGCCTTGCCGTTCTCGTACGTCATGTGGATCGAGAGGTGATGTCCCTCGATGCGCCACGCCCACACGCCGGTCGTGGCCGGCGTCCCGTAGACCGCGATGTGATAGAGAAGCGGATGGCGCCAATCGGTCGTTCGACGCCGCGCCGCCGAGAGGTTCGCGCGCAGGATGGTCTCGATCTTGAAGACGTTCTCGACCTTCTCGTTTCCCTGCTTGCTGAGCGCGCTTCGTAGCAGCGCACGCGCCTTGGCCCGTTGCCCCTCGGTCATGTCCTTGAGCGCGAGCCCGTTGCGGCGCCGCGGAACGAAGTGCCAGTCTTCGCGCTCGCGGTCGGCGAAGGGCCGGACCATGCGTGCCCGCTGGGCGGGCTGGAGAGACGCCACGAGGGCGCGCGCGGCGCGGACGACGGGGTTCACCTCGGGCTCGGCGCCCGCGCCGGATGCGCCGACGCAGAGCAGGGCCGCTGCAACCGTGCCGATTCGTCGTGACCAACGTCCGCTCATGGGAATTCGCGCCGCAGGGGAAGGGCGCGATTCTACGTTCGTTGAAGAAGGGGCGGGGCCGCGGCGTCGGGGGGCCGGTATCTTGCCCACGACGAAGGAGGTCTCCCCGCACGATGGCCAAACGGTTCGCACCAGGCTACTGGTTCGGCCTCGCGATGGTCGCGGCCGCGACCGCCGTGCTGCTTGCGTGCGCGCAAGACGACCCCGCGCCCCCGCCGCAGGCGGCCGTGGTTCCGGACGAGGTCCTGGCCAGCGCGCCGCATCTGGGCCGGCCCGATGACGGCTACGTCGGCGCGGCGGCGTGCGAGCGTTGCCACGAAGACCAGCACGCGAGCTGGCATCGCTCCTACCACCGCACGATGACGCAGCTGGCGACGGACGCGTCGGTGCGCGGGCCCTTCGACAACGTGACGCTGAAGAGCCGGCGGCGGACGTACAAGCTCACGCGCGTTCCCACCCCCGCCGGATCCTCGTTCTTCGTGGACATGGTCGATCCCACATGGGACCGGCAACAACGCGCGATTCACGGCGAGCGCGTCGATCTCGACCGGCTGCCCAACCAGCCCAACGTCACCCGCCGCGTCGTCATGACGACCGGGTCGCACTACATGCAGACCTGTTGGGTCGAGTCCGAAGGGCCCGAGCGTCAACAGGAGCTCCTCCCCTTCATGTACCTGTTCGAGGACGAGCGCTGGGTGCCGCGCGAAGACGTGTTCCTGTTCCCACCCGACGCGGCGCGGATGATCCCGTTGTGGAACGACAACTGCATCCGCTGCCACTCGACGGCCGGGCAACCGCGCAGGCGTTCGACCGGCCGCTTCGACACACGGGTGGCGGAGCTGGGCATCTCGTGCGAGATGTGCCACGGGCCGGGCGCCGAGCACGTCGCCTTCCACGAGCGGTCGGAGAACGAGGGTGCGGCGGCGCACGCGATCGTGCATCCCCTGGCGCTCTCGACCGTGAGGGGTTCACAGATCTGCGGTCAGTGCCACGCGATCACGGGCCCGCCGAGCGCCGCGTCCGACGAAACCTGGTTCGCGATCGGCTATCCCTACAAGCCAGGGGACGACCTCTTCGCCACGCGCGGGATCACGCGGCATCACAAGAACACCGGCGACAAGGGACCGCGGGTGCCGAAGGACGACTTCCTCGTTGCCAGGTCCCATGAAGACAGCTTCTTCTGGCGTGACGGCATGATCCGTGTGTCGGGACGGGAGTACAACGGACTCATCGAGTCGGCCTGCTATCGCAAGGGCGAGATGACGTGCTTCTCGTGTCACTCGATGCACGAGAGCGAACCCCATCAGCAGCTGGCCGAAGACAAGAAGGGCGACGAAGCCTGTCTGCAATGCCACGCCGCGATCGGCGCGGACGTCTCGGCCCATACGCATCACGGCGCCGAGTCGTCAGGCAGCCGTTGCTACAACTGCCACATGCCGCACACGACGTACGGCTTGCTCAAGGCGATTCGAAGCCATCAGATTTCCAGCCCGGACGTTCGAGAGAGCCTGGGGGAGGTCGGCCGGCCCAACGCGTGCAACCTGTGCCATCTGGACAAGACGCTCGAGTGGACGGGCGACCACCTCGCGAACTGGTACGGCCACGAGAAGCCCGACCTGGGGAAACCCGACAGCTACTGGCGCACCTATGCCGCGTCCGTGCTCTGGCTGGTCCGGGGCGACGCGGGGCAGCGCGTGTTGTCGGCCTGGCACATGGGATGGCCCGAGGCGCAAGCGATCTCGGGCGACGACTGGATGGCGCCGCTGCTTTCCACGACGATCGCCGCCGACCCGTACGCGGCCGTCCGTTACGTGGCCGGACGTTCTCTCCGAAGCCTGAAACCCTTCGAGGATCTGCGGTACGACTACATCGCGCCCGAGTTCGAGCGGACGCGCGTCGGACAGGACGTGTACCGCCGCTGGCACGAGCTCGCGGGCGGCATGAACACGAAGCGACCGGACTTGTTGCTGACGAAGGACGGCCTGCTGGACTTCGCGGCGCACAAGGACCTGACGGACCGACGCGACAACCGTCCGTTGTTCCTGGCCGAGTGACATGCCGAAGCGACGGACGGCGCTGGGTGTGTTTCGAGCGGGAACCTGTCCCTCTTGCGGGCGCCCCCTGGAGCGCGGCACGGCGCCGACGGACTGTTACGCGCGGCCGTCGCGCACGGGCGCCTATTGGGTCTTGAGCCATCGTCCGCCGCGACCCGGCGAGAAAGCCGACGGGGGCGAGCGATTCGTTTGCAACGATCACGAGCGGCAGCTCGGCATCCAGGTCGTACGGCGGCCGTAACCGCTCCGAAGATGAGCGCAGCATGAGAGGGGAATGAGCGCCGAATTCACCCACGGACGGGTGAACCGCCATAGCGTGATGAGCGTCCTATTCGCAACTTGGAGCTCGTCATGAAGAAGTCCATCGCTGCCTCGATCGCCGTCGTTCTGTTGTCGGCGTTCATCGCCTCGGATGTGTATGCGCGCGGCGGCCGCGGCGGGCCGGGACCCGGCCGGGGCGGTGCGGGCCCCGGCGGTCGCGTCGGACGCACCGGACCGGGCGTGACGCGCGGGCGGATCGGCCGCAACAACAACGCGAACGGGCGGACCGCGAAGGAATGGGAGCTCTTGCGCGACGAGGAAAACCGCGCCGCGTTGATCGACGAGCGGCGCAACGCCTTGATGGAAGAGGATCGCTTCGCCTCGCAGGAAGACTGGCTCGCCGGGCAGCGACTGCGGGCTGCCGACCGTGAGAGCCGCACCGGCGATGTCCGGTAGGTCATCGCGCGAGCAACTCCTCCATCCCGGCTCAGCGCGGTCGTTTCTTCGTCGTCAGGCGAACCTGCACGCCGCGTCGCACCGTCTCACCTGCTGGTGGATTCTGGGTCGTGACGTAGGGAATGCCGCGGCCCGACCCCGTGCTGACAATGCGCGAGGCGAGCCCGGCTTTCTGCAAGCGTCGCTGGGCGGACGCGGGTCGCAGTCCGATCACGTCCGGCACCAGGACGTGCTTCGGAGACTTGCGGCGATGAGGCGGCGCCGCGCCTTCGGCGACCCACTTGTAGGTCAGACGGACCTGTGCGCTTTGAACGATGCTGCGACCACCTGCCGGATTCTGACCGGTCACGATGCGCCGGCCCGTTCCGCTCGACCGACCAACCAGACGCACCTCAAGACCCAGGCGTGCGAGCTTGGCGGTTGCCCGCCGCACATCGAGATCCAGCACGTTGGGGACGACGACGCGCTCTCGACCTGCGACGGCAGCATCGAAGGGCAGAACGGATACAGCGACGGCAAGCACGCCGATCATCGAAATTCGCATGGCAGTGTCCTCGAGGAGCGCTGCGCAAAGTCCGTACCGGCGTGCGCACGACCGTCGCGAGCGGACCTAAGTCGTTGGCGCGTGGAGATCTAGCCACCACCGCGTCGGACGGGCGGCCCCTCCGGGCGTCCCCGTCGGAGGTCGTCTTTCGTCTCGGCTTGTGGGCTTGACACCTTTTACATATGTAGTAGGTTGTCGCGCCGACGGAGGATCCGGTGGCCACACCCCAGCTCAGCGACGCCGAATGGAAGGTCATGAACGCGCTCTGGCGCGAGCATCCCGCGACCGCGCGCGACATCCTCGGCAGGCTCGAGGCCGAGACGGGCTGGGCCTATAGCACTGTCAAGACGATGATGGATCGGCTCGTCGAGAAGGGCGCGCTGAAGGCGAGGATCGAGGGGATCACGAGCGTGTACCAGCCGCTCGTCACCCAGAAGCAGGCTCGAAGGTCGGCGCTGCGCGCGCTCAAGGAACGCGCGTTCGCCGGGACCTCCGGGTCGCTGATGCACTTCCTGGTCGGCAACGAACGCCTCTCCGCGTCGGATCGCAAGGAGCTTCTTCGACTGCTGAAGGAGCAGGAGCGGAAGGGCGGCGCCAGGTGACGCTCACACTGGACCGTGTCACCGAGCTCTGGTCCGACTGGATGTCGGCAATGGCCTGGCAGGCCGCGCTATTGATCGGCGTCGCGTTCCTGCTCGATCGCTTGATCCGCGGGTGGGCCTGGCCGCAGCTTCGTCATGCCCTCTGGATCGTGGTCGGCCTCAAGCTCGTGCTGCCGCCCACGCTGTCCTCGCCGGTGTCCGTCGTGCCGACCCTGGCGCCGGAGATGGCGCGCACCGCCACGACCGTTGAGGGCTCGAGCGCGAGCGGCGCACCCTGGCTCTTCGCCGTTTGGGCCGCCGGCGCGCTCGTGGCCGCGGCGCTGCTTCTGGCGGGCCGGTACGCACGACGGCGCGCGCTGGGCCGCAGTAGCACGACTTCGAGCAAGCGCGTCGAAGCGCTCGTGCGCAAGACCGCCGAACAGCTCGGGCTGCGTCGTGCACCCGGGGTGTGGATCCACGACCACGTCGGACCGGCCGTGTTCGGACTGCTGCGTCCGACCGTCGTGTTGCCGGCCGACGTGGCGACGGGGCGGGCATCGCAACTTCGCCACGTCTTGTTGCATGAGCTCGCGCACATCAAGCGCAGGGATTTGTGGTCGCAGGCGGCGTTTGCGTTCCTGAGCGTTGTCTATTGGTTTCATCCGCTCGTCCATCTGGCTCGGCGCCGCGCGACCGCCATGCGCGAGCTCTGCTGCGACGCCACCGTCGCCGCGCACCTACGCGGTGACACGCGCTCCTACCGCGCAACCTTGCTTCGATCCGCTGCGCGCGCGTTGCTGGAACCGCCGCGGCATCTGGGCGCCGCCGGGTTCTTCTTCGGCCGCAGTACCATCCTCATGCGCCTCGCGGCCCTCGAGCGGCCGCACTGGAAGCACCCGTTGCGGCGCGCAGCCGTCACGGCCCTCGTCGTCGCGACACTGCTGTTGACCGTCGTTCCAATGACCGCCGCGGCCGTCGACCTCTTGCCCGGTCCGAGCTTGGAGGCACGGCTCGAGCGCGCGCGGGCGACGGTCGCGCGCATGGCCGAGGACCCGGAGCGATTCGGTTGTCTCGAGTACCGCTACCAGGTCATGTACGTGCAGGCCCTCGAAGACGAGCTGGCCGCGAGAGTTCGAAACGAGTAGCGGCCTAGGTCCACGGCTCGTCGTTCAACAGTTCCACAAGGAGGAGTTTCATGCGTTTTCATTCGTTCTCGATCGGACTCGGACTGATCGCAGCGCTGGCGTTGTTCGTCGGCACGGCTTCGACCGAAGAGGAGGAGCCGGCGTGGCAGAAGCTCACGCGGCCCGGCAAGCAGCACAAGGAGCTGAGTGCCTTGATCGGCACGTGGGACGTCAAGATGGAGATGGTCATGCCCGGCTACGAGATGCCCGCGACGCAGGGCACAGCGAGCTTCGAGTGGGGGATCAAGGACTACTGGATCCTCCAGCGCATGAGCGGAACGATGATGGGCCGGCCGTACCAGGGACTCGGCATCCACGGCTTCGACAACCACACGAAGAACTACTGCACCACGTGGGTCTCGAACAATGGACACGATGATGATCTCGACCAAGGGCGTCGTCGTCGATCCCGAGGGGAAGGTCAAGACGGAATACGGCACCCTCAACGAGTACATGACCAACGAGTTCAACAAGCCGATCAAGACCGTGACGAAGGTCGAAAACGCGGACAAATTCGTGCTGGAGATCTGGGACCTGGGCATCGGCGAAGCCGGCAAGGCGGTCCTCAAGTACACGTACACGCGCAAGAAGGACGCCGACAAGTAGGCACGTCGCTCGAGGGGCTGCCGTCGGCGGCGGCAGCTCCCGACGCAGAGGCGCTACCGGCGTTCGCTGCGCGGCGGTAGCGCGTCGAGTTCCTTGGCCGGATCCGGCAGCTGGTCGGCCCGGAACGTCTCCTGCCAGATCGCAGGCCCGCCGATGTAGCCCTGCACGTTGCGCTCGAGGACGTACGTCTTCGTCGCCCGCGGCAGCACGAAGATGCCCCACGGACGCGTCCTCATGCCGCGGCCGTCCGTCTGGAACGTCCGCGCGCTCATGCGGACCAGCACGCGCCGGTCGTCTTCGTACGCTTCGGCGCATCCGAAGCCCGAGCAGTTCACGCTGTCGCCGGCGGAGACGACCAGCGCGACGTGCTTCGTGAAGTCGATCGGATCGAACTTCGGCGTCTTCGCGAACATGCGCTCCGTCAGCGCGTCGAAGCTCGCCTGCGACGTCGCGAAGACGCGGAACTTGCGCCCGATCTCAGACTGCCCGCCGCTGTAGGTGCGCGGTTCGAACGGTGCTCCACTGGGCTTCTTGACCGAGCCGGGTACGTCCAACAGCTTGCCCGTGCGGAGGTCGTGATACTGGACGAGGTCCTTTCCAAGGCGCGCGTTCTTGCCCGGCCGCAATTCGAGAGCCCAGGTCTTCTCGCCGTTCCGGTCCAGTTCCTTGAAGCCGATCCGGTTCCAGAACGCGCTCGCGTTGCGGCCCCAGAGGGTCTTGCCGGACTTCGCATCGACCGCAACCAGGTGGTGCGTGAGTGAGATGTAGACCTTGACCCCTTGCCACTCGACGCCTTCGTCGACGGCGACCCGGACACCGTTGGGCATGTCGATCCAGGCCGAGGAGCTGCGTGAGCTCCCGTAGTCGATGGAGGGCGGCTCCTTCGGCCCGGACTCGTCTTCGGCAAGTACAGTCACGGGCAGGGTGAAAGCGGCGGCGAACGCCAGGGCGACAGCACGGTGCATGGGGCCTCCCTTCGAACACGACCAAGCTACGGCCTCGGTCGGCCGTGGTGTGTCACAAGCGTGCAAAACGCAAGAGCCGGGCGGCGCTACACTGAAACGCGGAGGTGCCCATGCGTCGTTTCGCCGTTTCGCTTGTCGTTCTCTCCCTCTGCTCGGGCGTCGTCGTGGCGGACGAGCACGAGGACTTCGACAAGGTGCCGATCGAGCTGTTGGCGGATCGCATTCTCGGCGGCGACGGGGCCGAGTCGGAAGCCCTGATCGAGCGCGCGTCCGAGATGGAAGCGACGGAGCTGAAGATCCTCTTCCGCGCCGTGCGGAACCGGCACATTGCGTATTGCAGACTCGACTCGAAACGCGTGTCGAGCGTGCAGTTGGCGTCGGCCGATCTCGACCAGGCGATCGCGTTTCTTCAGACGATCACGGGATTCAGGGTCCATCTCTCCAAGAAGGCTCGCGAGGAGAAGTTCGAGGACATCTTGATCGACGTGAACCTTCGTGACGTGACGGCGCGGACCTTCTTGAATCTGATCACGCGCCCGTACGAGCTGTACTGGTCGATGCAGGGAGAGGTCGTCTTCATCACGACCAGAGACGAGCTCGTGGTTCGCCCCCGAGAGGTGGAGTCCAGAGCGCTTTTGCTGCGTCTCGCAGAGACGAAGGTCAGTCTGGCGATTCAGGATCAGAAGTTCACTGATGTCGTGAGCTCGCTTCAGGTGCAGACCGGTCTCAACGTGATGATCGACAACCGGATTGCGCACGACATTGGGCCGAAGATCGTCTCGCGGCTTCATGTCGAGGACGTTTCTCTCCGGACCATCCTGAACCTCCTCTGTGAGCACGGCGGTGAGACGGTGGTGTGGGTCGTGAGAGGAAACGTCATCAAGTTCACCACCGAGGAGTTTCTGAGGTAGCACGGGATGCGTTCCATCGTTTGTCTCTCGCTCCTGATCGTGCTCGCGCCGTGCGTCGCGCGTGCCGAGGACGCGTCGCAGACACCGCTCGAAGCCGAGGCGTCCGCGCTCGAGAAGACCGTAGCGGCGCACGTGAAGGCCAAGGACGCCGACGCACTCGTCGCCGACATGGATGCTCTGTTGTTGCTGTATCGGCGCGCGGGCGAGGAAGACGATGTGCAGGCGCGACTGGTGGCCGCCATCGGCTCGATCACGAAGTTCTCGAAGAAAGGCAAGGGCGAGGACGTGCTCGACCTGGCGTTGACCGTGCTTGGGGAGACGACGGACCTGCGTGCCGCGCCGTACGTCAAGCCTTTCCTGAAGCAGCGGGACGTGAAGAAGGCAGGCCGGTTGCTCTTGACCGCGATCTTCGCCGCCGGACGGCTGCCTGACGAAGGGCTGGTCGAGCCGTTGCTCAAGCTGGTCGAGAAGTCGAAGGACTACGAGGTCGCGGCCGATGCGATCCGTGCGCTGGGCAACTACAAGTCGTGCAAGAAGAAACGCGAGCTGATCCTGGTGCGGCTCGTGAAGTCGGTGCAGAAGGGCAAGCCGTCGGGCAATGCGGGCTTGGATCCGCTCCGCGCGAAACCGAAGGTGCTGAAGAAGGGAAGTCCCGTGGAGCGCTGGGCGGTGCTTTCCGAGGTGCTCCCGGATGCGCTGAACAAGCTCACGGGGCAGAATCTGGCACGGGCGACGACGTGGTTCGAGATCGTCCAGGAGAGCCAGCGAACGATCGGCAAGCTCTTCAAGGACGAAGAGGGGGAGCAGGAGACGTCACGATGAACGACAAGGTCAATCTGGAAGAGAAGTTCGGTTCTTTCGAAGAGACGTACTCGCCGAAGATCGTCGGCGAGCTCAACGGGCAATACGTGAAGCTGGTGAAATTCGAGAACGAGTTCACGTGGCACGCGCACGAGAACGAAGACGAGATGTTCCTCGTCACGAAGGGCCGGGTGACGATTCGCCTACGTGACAAGGATGTCGTGCTGAACCCGGGCGAGTTCTACATCGTGCCCCGCGGCGTCGAGCACAAGCCCGTCGCGGACGGGATCGCGCACGTGCTCTTGTTCGAGCCTGCCACGACCTTGAACACCGGCGACGTACGCAATGACTTCACGCTCGAAGAGCTCGACCGGATCTGATTCCGACGAGAAAGCGTTTCTTGGCGTAACCGCCGGGTCCGCTCGAGCGATTCCCCCGTTGGGCTGGTGGGGGCGAATCGAGCTCGATGGGCGGGCTGGCAGGCGCGAATCGGGCTCGGCGGGCGGGGAGGGGCGAGACGGCCTCGACGGGGCTGGTGGGGGCGGATCGGCCTCGATGCGGCGGGCCCGGTGCGCGTCGCAGGGATCGAAGGCGGCCGCCCGTCGCCGTCGCTCAGTCGAGCGCGGCCGCGAGGCCCCGCGCGTAACGCTGGAGCGCCAGCGAAAGCCACGCCGAAACGGCGAACGCCACCACGCCGATGATCCCGATCACGAAGAACGGCGTTCGCGACGGCAGCTCGACGAGCGCCAACACGATGACCGACAGGAACGGCACCGCTGTGCATGCGCCGAAGTAGTAGAGCACTCTGCGCGGCAGACCCCGCAGCGACCTCGCGGTTTCGGTGTCCCGGTCACCGACTGCGATCAGGTGCGGCAACAACGCCCGCACGATCAAGCCGTTCACGAAGAAGTACGTTGCCGTCGCCGCCAGAATCCCGAACAGCAGGTTCGAGAACACGAAGTGGAAGTAGTACGAGCCCTCGACGCCGCCGGAAGACACGTGCCGCCACACGGGGAACGAGAACCCACCGAGCATCCACAGTCCCATCACGACCGCCGCCATTCGCCTGCCCAGCCGCAGCGATCGGCCACGCGCCTCGGCACGTTCCTCGGGATCCAGCCCGGGCGCCGCCATCGCCCGTACGGCGCGCGAGATCGGCAACGCCCACAAGATCATCATCACGAGTCCGATCGTGAACGCCGAGATGTTCACCACGGCGACCTGCGCTTCGAACTCGTCCCACACCGACGTCTCGACGACCACCGTCGCGTTGTAGGCGATGTTGATCACGCTCAGCACGGCGTTCGGAACCAGCGTCACGAGGATCAAGCTGAGCAGCGGCGCCGCCCGCACCCAGCGCACCCACGCGGGCGGCGTCGGCGACATGAGTCGCTGCGCCTCCGGATTGAGGCACAGCTCCAGTTGATGCGCCACCTGGTCGCCGTTCTCGAACCGGTCCTCCGGCTTCGGCGCCAGGCACCGCCGCAGGGTCGGCTCGAGGAGCGACGGGCACTTCGGCGGCAGGTCCTCGCTGCGCTCGGGGGGAATGCCGCCCAGGCGCTTGTCGATCATCGTCTTGATCGCCGCGCCCCAGTCCTTGCCGATCGGTTCGTCCCGGATCGGATTCTTGCCCGTCAACAGCTCCCACAGCATGACGCCGAGCGCATAGATGTCGGTGCGGCCGTCGAGGGTCTCCGCCTCGCGCTCGTGCAGCGGGCTCACGGCCTCGAGCTGCTCGGCCGACATGAACGCCATGCTGCCGCCGAGATACGCCGCGGGCGATGCGCCGTCGAGCTTCGAGCTGTGACTGATGTTGAAGTCCGCCAGCTTCGCCCGTCCGTCCCCCGCCAGCAGGACATTCGCCGGCTTCACGTCGCGATGCAGAACACCGCGCGTGTGCGCGTACGCCAGTCCCCTCGCCATCTGCGCGCCCAGGATGCACACGGTCTCCGGCCAAGACCGCTCCGCCAGGTCGGCGCGCAGCAGCGAATCCGCGGGCGGCTCTTCGCCGCGCGATCCCAACGCGGCGTCGATGATCTCCAGCAGCATCTTGCCGCTTCGATGTTCAGCCGGCGTCTTCGCGACCTGTTCCACGATCGGCTCGAAGCTGCCCGCCGCGACGTACTCCATGTACAGCAACCGTTGCTCGCGATCCGGCAGGTCGCGTTGATCGAAGACCCGCACGATGTGCGGGTGATCGAGCTGCGCGAGCATCTGCGCCTCTTCACCACGAATGGCGGAGACCTTGAGCGCGACCGTTCGCTGCATCGAGGTCTGGTGCGCGAGGTAGACGGTCGCGAACGCGCCGCGGCCCAGGCGATCCAGTAGCAGGAAGTCGTCGATGCGCTCGCCCGGCTTCGGGAACTCCTGGGCGTGCATGCCGTCGGCGCCGGTCGCCTTCGGCAACGACGAGCCGAAGACGCGGCGCAGCTCGGCCTCGTGCCTCGGGAAGCGCCCGTAGAAGTCCTTCGGCAGGAGGCCTTCCTCCCGCTGGCGGCGCACCAGGTACTCCTTGTAGACCAGGTCGCACGGAAACGCGCCTTCGGCCGCGAGCTCGGGGAACTCCAGGACGTACTCTTCCACGTGCTTGCCGATGCCCTTCGACCACCGGTTCTGAAGGTCGACCTTGATGAGCTCGATCAGCGCCGGCGCCCGGGTCGGATTCCCCTCCGGCGGGAGGTACTCGCGCAGGTCGGGCGGCGCCGTCTTCTTCGCCCACGCCTCGACGAACCCGTACAGGTGTCCGGCCAGCGCGTCCCAGGCCTGAGTCGTCTGTCCCACGGGCGCCGATTCTCCTCGCGACGCACCGTCCCCGAACCCGGAATCGGAGTCAAGTCGTTCGCCCCGGCGCGGGCGCACGCCGCAGCGCTACAATCCCGCGCCACCGGAGGGAGGCCCCATGCAGGCGCGAATCGCGATCGTCTTCACCGCACTGGCCGCGGCGCTGCTGGCCGGCTGCGCTCACGGACGCGCCGTCAGCGTGCGCTGCTGCGTACGGGCGAAGCCGTGCTGTCCGCAGCGAGGCCGTTCCAGGCCGCCGTGCGCCAAGCCCGAGGTCGCGGCGCCGACGCTGGATCGGACGACGATCGTCGCGACCCACCTGGACTCGGCGTGGGACTTCTACCGCCTCAAGTACGACCTCGACGAGAGCGGCGACGTGACGGAGGAGGAGTACGGGCGCGGCAAGGACGCGTTCGGACGGTTGGACGTGAACGACGACGGGAAGCTCACCACTGAGGACTTCCAGCAGGCGACCCGCATGGATCGCATGATCGCGACGGTCACGCTGCTACGGTACTTCCAGTCGGACGCAGATCTCTCGCTCACGCTCGAAGAGCTCGACGCGCACTTCGGGAGGATCGACCGCGACGACGACGGGCAGCTCACGGAGGCCGAGCTCGAGACGGTTCGCCGGGAGAAGAAGGACCTCATCACGCCCGGCATCCCGCGCATGCCGGACGGCGTACGCAGCTTCAAGTCGCTTGCGATGCTCGCGGACGCCGATAGGAGCAACGGCATCTCGGCCGACGAGCTCGCCGCGTTCTTCTCGTCCGCCGATCCCGACGGCGACGGGGTGTGGAAACAGGAGGGACCGCGCATGAGCGGCCCGCCGCGCGTCACGGGACCCGCGCCCGGGACGGACGCGCCGGACTTCACGCTGCGTCCGCCCGACGGCGGCGATCCCGTCACGCTCTCCTCCTTCAAGGACGAGAAGCCCGTCGCGCTCATCTTCGGCAGCTACACCTGACAGCCCTTCCGCTTCGCGGCCGGTCGGCTGATGTCCCTCTTCCACACGTACGGCGACCGGGTGCAGTTCTTCGTCGTCTACATCCACGAGGCCCACGCCATCGACGGCCGCGCACCCATGCCCGACAAGGACCAGCCGATCGTCGAAGAGCCGAAGACGCTCGAGGAGCGTCGGGTGGTCGCCAAGCAGTGCTGCGACGGCATGCAGCTTCACGGCATGCCGATCCTCGTCGACGACATCGACAATGCCGTCGGCAAGGCCTACCGGGCCATGCCCGACCGCCTCTACCTGGTGAGCAAGGACGGCAAGATCGCGTACCGCGGCGGTCCCGGGCCGTTCCAGTTCCTACCTGACGAGCTCGAAGACGCCATTCAGAAGGAGCTCGCCCCCAAGCCCTGAGCCCGGAGACGTCCATGCGCACCCTCGTCGCCGCCGCACTTGCGTTCCTGCTGGCCGGGACCGTGCGGGCCGAAGAGCCGCCTCCGCCCTGGTACGAGCCGGATGCGCGGGAACTGCTGGCCGGCGTGGGCGAGATCGGCATCCCGGGCATTCCGGGACTGCTGAGCGTGTTCGGGGATCGCTCGTTTCCGGTGGTCGAGGCGGAGTCGGCGGGCCGTCCGGCGCCCGTCGTCGCGGCGGGCTTCACCGGAAAGGGCCGTGTCGTGGCGTTCGCGCACAACGGCTACTTCGGCGCGGGCATGTTGAAGACCGCAGGCACGGGCACGCTGGTCGAGAACGCGGCCCGCTGGACGGCGGCCAAGAGCGAGCCGACCGTCGGGATTCGCCAGCAGCCCGGTGTCCGCGCGTACCTGAAAGACGCGGGCTTCGTCGTCCGGCCGCTGGACGGCGCCGACTGGACGCGCGCGCTCGACGGCATCGACACGCTGTTCGCGCCCGCGACGTCGTTCTCGAGCGCGGAGCTCGAGCTCGTCGATGCGTTTCTCCAGAAGGGGGGCGGCCTGGTCACCGGACATCCCGGGTGGGGTTGGCAGCAGCTGAACCCCGCCAAGGACCTCTCGCTCGACAACCCGGCGAATCGCTTGCTCGCGAAGTACGGCATCGTCTTCGGCCGCGGCCTCATCAAGAAGCCGAAGGAAGGGCGGTTGCCGGCGGCGGTCGTGCCCTCGCTGCTCCTACACGCCGGCCTCTCGATCGACGCGCTCATGTCGACGCAACCGCTCGAGGCCCGGCAGCGCGTCGTTGCGCTCTCGACGCTCTCGCGCTGCGCCGGCGATCTGCCGCCGACCGACCCGATCGTCCTACCGCAGATCCGGGCGATCGCGAACGCGGCCTACGCGGTGCCCCGCGCCGACAAGCCGCTGACCGACACGACCGGGCTGGCGAAGGTCGCGCTGGCGCTCCGGATCCGCGACGACACCTATCGCAAGCCCGACGAGATCACGGCGCACCCTGCAGCCGCGCACTTCCCCGGCGCGGTACCCGCGTCCGCCGAACGGGTCACGACAGTCGTGGCCGTCAACCCGGCCGTTCCGAACTGGCAGAGCACCGGCTTGTACGCCCCGGCCGGCGAGGTCGTGATCGTGTCGATCCCCGAGGCGGCGACGCGCGTGGGACTGCGGCTTCGCATCGGTGCGCACACGGACCGGCTCTGGACGAAGAAGGCGTGGCGACGCGCACCGGACATCTCCCGCTCCTGGCCGCTCGACCGCGTGCGTACGAAGGCGGCCAGTGCGTTCGGCGGGCTCGTCTACGTGGAGGTGCCGAAGAAGTCGGGCGGCCTGCCTGTCGCCGTTCAGATCGAGGGTGCGGTCGAGTCTCCTTGGTATGTCGCCGGTTCGACGTCGCTGAAGACCTGGCGCAACGACCTTCGGGAGCGCCCCGGTCCGTGGGCCGAGCTGCAGACCGACAAGGTCGTCATCACGATTCCGTCGACGTTCGTGCGCGAGCTCGACGACCCCGGACCGCTCATGGCGTTCTGGGACGAGGTCCTCGACGCCTGTGCCGACCTCGCCACGATTCCGCGCGAGCGCGAACGCCCGGAACGATACGTCGCCGACGAGCAGATCTCCGCCGGCTACATGCACGCCGGCTATCCCATCATGACGCACCTCGACGCGGCGCCGCGGTTCGTCGATCGCAAGACGCTCTCGACGAAGGGCGACTGGGGCATGTTCCATGAGATGGGGCACAACCATCAGAGTCGCGACTGGACCTTCGGCGGCACGGGCGAGGTCACCGTCAATCTGTTCTCGCTGTACGTGATGGAGACCGTGTGCTCCGACGGTGGCTACCACAAGGCCGTCACGCCCGAAGCGCGCGCCAAGGCAACGCGCGACTACATTGCGGGCGGCCGGGACTTCGGGCGCTGGAAACGCTCGCCTTTCCTCGCGCTGATCATGTACATGCAGCTGCAAGAAGCCTTCGGCTGGGACGCCTACAAGAAGGTGTTCAGCGAGTATCGCGCTCTGCCGCAGCGCGAGCGTCCCAAGAACGATGCGCAGAAGCGCGATCAGTGGATGATGCGATTCTCGCGGACGGTCGGACGCAACCTCGGTCCGTTCTTCCAACACTGGGGCGTGCCCGTCTCGAAGCAGGCGCTCGCCTCGATCGAGGCGCTGCCGGCATGGATGCCGGAGGGCGTGAAGTAGCGGCTACCGCAGCGGGTGCTCGCCGGACACGTGTCGCCGCAGCTCGTCGATCCCCTTGGGCGGCCGTGCCTTCGCGTCTTCTATGTGCCGAACGTAGTTCGGCGTCCCGCCCTGCAGCATGAAACCGTCGCCCGCCTCGATCGAGGCGAGCAGCGTCTTGGTCAAGGCCGCCGGAACGGTCCCCTGGTACGCGACGACTTGCGATCCTTGCACCGAGGACGGCCGTATCCACATGTACGTGCCGCCGCGGTAGAAGTACAGATCACCGACGTCGATCCACGCGTTGCCGTCGTGCATGCGCTCGATGATCAGGCAGGCGACCTCGTCGTGCAGAAGCTCGGTGTTGGCGGCATCGGGGTCCGACGCGAAGCGCACCTGCGTGTGCACGACGCCGTCGAGCCGCACCTCGAGGAATCGCGCGCCGGCGGGTACGGTCAGGGCGACGAGCGCTCCCGGCGACCACCGTACGGCGCGTTCGTTGCGCTTCTCCCGACGTACGTCGAAGCGCAGCTTGTCGTCCCAAAGCCGACACCCATCGAACTGCAGGATGTCCTTCTGGTTCTGCGGCGGCAGCCAGGTCGCCACGACGACATCGCGCCCCAGCTGCACGTGCGAGCTGGGTGCGAGGGACTTCGTGTGCGCGTAGTGCGGGACGAAGCGCTTCGACAGGCGGTCCAGGCTCGCGGCGCTGCGGGCGACGGCCACGTTCACGGTCGGCCGCTTCAGCGCGTTTCGACGCCCGGCGTACTGCGTCCAACGTGACGGAACTCCGAGCGCGGTCGGCGGGGTCTTGGACAAGAGCTCGATCAGCGCTCGGTCGCCGCCCGCGTCGAAGTGCCAGTCGCCGCCGCTGAACTCGCGTCCCTTGCGTACGCTGATGCTGCCCCAGCCTTGGCGGTAGTGCAGGAATAGACGGCGACCGCTCTTCTCCGACCCGACAGCGAGTACGAGGCGCGCATCCGCGCCCGGGAACATGTCCTTTGCGAAGCTGCGGGTGTGCGCGCGGCTCAACGCCCGCCAGACCGGGGCGGGATCCTCGAAGACCCACAGGGTGTTGCGCGGCGGCGCCTCGTCCTTCCCCGCCAATCTGGGAAGCACGGGGTCGTCCCCGATTCGGCCGGTGAACGTGACATAGATCGGTTGCTTCGGATCGCCGAAGCCGTACGAGCGCAGCACCTTCGGCAATAGGGAACGACTTTGGTCCTTGTCCTCCGCTGTTGCTTGCGTCATCTCCACGAACGCAAGGGGCATGGCAACGCACATGACGAGAGCAAACGATTTGATCATTGCGACTCCCTCCAGGGACACGACCTCGGAGTGTAGACACGACCTGAGGGTGCAACAGAACCTGGTTAGCCGGTTGTCAACGGTCGGGTCTTGCATACATCGTTGTCGGGTCTCGGGTCCCGCTCACCGGGGAATTCACACAACGTGCCGCGCGTCTCTCTCGTCTGAACGGCAGAAGGTCTGCCCAGGGGTAACGGAGAGATGCGACGACATGGCGTTCGTCGTGTCGCGCAAACGAAACGTGTCGAGACGTACGCGCATCGCATCGTCGCTGACCGGCGCACTCGCGCTGCTGATCGTGGTCGTCGCCGTCGTGACGACGCGCCGGCACTTCGATTGGTTCGAGGTCTCCGAAGGTGAGGCGCAGCCCGAACGCGCAACAGCGGAATCCGAGGCGGTGCCGGCGCGAGATCTGACGCCCGGGCATGCGCGCATGCTGGAGGTGCTGCGCGACATCGCCGGACGCACTCCGGACGAGAACGCGTACCTGGGCAACAAGCAAGCGCGCGAGCTGCGATCTCGCCTTGCGAGTCTCGACGTGGGCGTGAGCGCAGCGACGCGTTGGGCCTTGCACGTGCGACTCGGCGAGCGAGAGCTCGAGCAGGGCAACGTGCGAGCGGCAATCGAGCAACACGAGCGAGCCTACGCGCTGATCCAGGAGGCCGGGCTGTCACCGGCCGACGCGAGCCGCACCCGGTTGCTCCTCGCCATCGCCTATCTGCGCCTTGGGGAGGTCGAGAACTGCTGCGCGCGGTACACGGCCGAGAGCTGCGTGCTGCCGATTCGCGGCGGCGGTCTGCACACGAAGGTCGAGGGCTCCACCAGCGCGATTCGGTACTTCCGCGAGGTCATGCAGCACGCACCTGCGGGTCACGAGCACCACCTGACGGCCAAGTGGCTGCTGAACGTGGCGCACATGACGCTCGGGAGGTCTCCGGAGGACATTCCGCTCGACGAGCGCATCCGTCCCGACGCGCTCGAGTCGGAGATCGAGTTTCCTCTCTTCCGCAACGAGAGCGCCTGGCTCGGGCTGGCGACCGTCAACCTCGCCGGCGGCGCGGTCGTCGACGACTTCGACGGAGACGGGTACCTCGACATCGTCACGTCTACGTGGGACCCGCGTGGCGTCATGCACTACTTCCACAACAACGGCGACGGCACGTTCGACGACCGCAGCAGCGCCGCCGGGCTCGACGGGCTGCTGGGCGGTCTCAATCTCAAGCAGGCCGACTACGACAACGACGGTGACCTCGACATCTTCGTGATGCGCGGCGCGTGGTTGGGCGAGCACGGCAAGCAACCCAACTCGCTCCTGCAAAACGACGGCGACGGGCGCTTCATCGACGTCACGTTCGACAGTGGTCTCGGCAAGAAGTCGTATCCGACGCAGACGGCGGACTGGGCGGACTACGACAACGACGGCGATCTCGACCTCTATATCGGCAACGAGACGACGGGTGCCGTGATGGCGCCCTGCGAGCTGTTCCGAAACAACGGTGACGGCACGTTCACCGATGTCGCGCTGATCGCGGGCGTAGGCAATCAGCGCTGGGTCAAGGGCGTCACGTGGGGCGACTACGACGGTGACCGATATCCGGATCTGTTCATATCCAACTACCGGGGACCGAACCGCCTGTACCACAACAACGGAGACGGCACGTTCACGGACGTCGCGCCGAGGCTCGGGCTCGAAGAGCCGACGGAGAGCTTTCCGGCGTGGTTCTGGGACTACGACAACGACGGCGCGCTGGATCTGTTCGTGTCCGCCTACACGGGACGGCCCGAACACATCGGCGCCCACTACACGGGCTTGCCTCCGCGCTACGAGCTGTCAGCGCTCTGGCGGGGGGACGGCAAGGGCAACTTCGAGAACCTGACGAAGGAAGCGGGCCTCGTGTATCCCATGCTCACGATGGGCTCGAACTTCGGTGACGTGGACGGAGACGGGTACGTCGACTTCTATCTGGGGACGGGCTCGCCGACGTACGCAGCGCTCATGCCGAACGTGATGTTCCTGAATCGGGAAGGCCGGCGGTTCGTCGACGTCACGATGGCCGGTGGATTCGCCCATCTGCAGAAGGGGCACGCGGTGTCCTTCGCCGACCTCGACAACGACGGCGACCTGGACGTCTTCGAGCAGATGGGGGGCGCGTTTCCCGGCGACGAGTTCGCGGACGCGCTGTACGTGAATCCGGGATTCGACCATCGCTGGATCGCCGTCCAGCTCGTCGGCGTGACGTCCAATCGTTGTGCCATCGGCGCTCGGATTCGCGTCATCGTCGAAGAGGGCGGCAAGCAGCGTTCGATCTACCGCCATGTGAACAGCGGCGGGAGCTTCGGCGCGAACCCCTTGCGCCAGACGATCGGTCTCGGCAGCGCGTCACGCGTCGTCTCGCTCGAGGTGTTCTGGCCCACGACCGGCAAGACGCAAGCGGTCGGCGCGGTCCCGTTCGACCGAACGATCCGCGTCACCGAGGGCTGCGAGGGCTTCGAGCCGGTCGACGTGAAGCGTCTGAAGCTGAAGGGCGATCCGCGCCGCTAGGTCGCTCGCTTGCGCCTGTTGGTAGGCTGGCGGCGGTTCCCATGAGCACCGCCAAGACCCAACTCGACCGCGAGCTCGAAAGACTGATCGTCGGTACGAATGACCAGCGAAGGCGTGCCGGCCAGGCGCTCTATCACTTCTACCGCACGCTGATCTTCTGGCAGAACAAGGGGCACGCGTTTCACGACAGTGTGCGGGCGTGGTCCGCCGGCGGCGCGTCCATCTTCGACTCCATCGCGAGCACCCTCATCGACCTCGAAGTGCCGCCGGAGTGCGACACGCGGCTGCGCCGATTCATGCACGGCGTGCTGGAGCGGCTCGCCGAGGATCTTGCGCGAGGCGATCACACCCGGACGTCGTTCCTGCGCTGGATCGAAGGTCGGTTCCCCGAGCTCACGGCGATGATGAAGGAGGAAGCCGGCGACTCGAAGATCTACGACGTAGACCTCGCCGTCGACCTCACGCAGCTGTTCACCATCTGCGCCGGTGCGGACGCGGGCGAGATGCCGTCGATGCTGCGTACGGGAGCCAATCGCATTCGACCGGACTGACGGAGGTGGCGCCGATGGATCTGAAGGCGGGCTTGGGCGCGGTCGTCGTTCTCCTGGTCGGCTTCGTACTGGGGTGGTTCCTCAAGCCCGTCGATGAATCGCCCGTGGCGGAGAAGCCCGTAACGTCCGGCGACGAGAACACGGATGTCGAAGGGCTGGTCGGGCATGGCGGCGGCGGTTCGGCCGAGACCGACGACGAAGGCGAGCCCCTCGAGCACCTCGAAGCCCGGAAGGCGGCCGAGAGCCTGCAACCGTTGAAGAGCGCTCTGGCGTGGCTACACGAGCTCTCCGCCGAGAAGTTCGGCGGCATGACGCTCGAGGAGCTGCGCAGCATGCGTTCGCTCGATCTCTCGCGCATGATCGTCGATGCCGACGGCCTCGAGCTCTTGGCCGCGTTGCCCAATCTGAAGAAGCTCGACCTCGGCGGAACCGGAATCACGGACGACGACCTCGCGGTGCTCGCCGGCTTGACGCAGCTCGAGAGCCTCAACCTGCGGGGCGCGCTGGTTACGGACGGCGGACTCGCGCACCTGGAGAACATGAGCGAGCTCAAGGAGCTCAACCTCGAGCAAACCGGCATCGGCGACGTAGGCCTCGAGCGTCTCGGGCAGCTCGAAGCGCTCCGTGACCTGCGCCTGACCGGAACCAAGATCACCGACGAAGGCATGGCGTATCTCCAGGACCTTCCTCTCGAGGGGCTTTCGATCGGTGCGACAGCGGTGACGGACGTCGGTCTGAACCACCTCGAGAAGTTCGACCTCAAGTTCTTGAGCCTGTACCGCAACACCAACATCACCGACGACGGCATGCGCCACGTCGCCTCCCAGAAGTCGCTTCAGTCCCTGATGATTCGCGGCATGAACATCTCGGAGGCCGGGCTCGAGCACCTGAGAGACCTGACGGACCTGCGCGAGCTGAACGCAAGCCTCTCCATGACCGATGCCGGCATGGCGCACCTCAAGAACCTGACATCGCTGCGACGGCTGGGTCTCTACAGCAACCCCGGCATCAGCGACGCCGGTATCGCGAATCTCGAAGCGCTGAAGTCGCTCCAGTTCCTGCAGCTTCAGTTCACCGGCATCGGTGACGCCGGGCTCCAGCGCCTGCGCGGCTTGCCGGAGCTTCGTTTCCTGGATCTGCGCGGCTCGAAGGTGACGCCGGAAGCCAGGGACGCGTTCGCGGGCGAGCACCCGCGCTGCCGCGTCCTGCGATAGCTTCGTGGCAGGGTTGTCGGAGACCTAGCGCCGAACGATGTGGAACGGCTTGTCGCACGCCCGGCAGACCAAGGTGCCGGGCTCGGCGCTCTCTTCGCCGATCGGGGCGCCCGAGGAGAACTCCCACAGCGAGTCGCTGACGATCCGAACCCAGATCGTCGCGCCGTTGCGGTCTTCCTCGGAGTCGTCGAGCTGACCCCCGCAGTGGGGGCAGCGATGGCTGGTGCCGATGACAGGTTGCATGCGGGGTCTCGCTGACGAGGTCGAGGATGTCGTCGGGGGCGTCCTCGTGCCTACCTACCGCGCGGCGCTCGACGCATCAACCTTCCTGACATCGGATTCGTGACGTTCGCTCTGAATACCGGCATACCACTCGAAGCTGCTTGCTCGCACCTGTGCGCGTGCCGGCGTGTCGCCGTTCGTCGCGTAGACTCGTACAGATGATCCGTGACGCCGCCAGAACCGCTTTCCTCGCCGTTTTCTCGCTGGCACTCGCGGGTTGTGGTGACGAGACCCGTAGGGAGACGGCTGTGGAAAACCCCGCCTTGCCGAGCCAGCAGGATGAGAGCGTTTCTAATGTTCCGCCGAGCGAGCGTCGGCTCGCGACGTTCGGCGCGGGTTGTTTCTGGTGTGTCGAAGCGGTGTTCCAACGACTGCACGGTGTGCTCTCCGTGGAGTCGGGGTATGCCGGCGGCCACGTCGAGAGCCCGACGTACAAGCAAGTCTGTTCGGGAACGACCGGGCACGCGGAAGTCGCCCAGATTGCATACGACCCGTCCAAGGTGACGTACGACGAGCTGCTCGAGGTGTTCTGGCAGACGCACGACCCGACGACGCTCAATCGACAGGGGGCCGACGTCGGGACGCAGTACCGTTCCGCGGTCTTCTATCACGACGACGAACAGAAGCGCCTGGCCGAGACCTACAGGCAGAAGCTGACGGACGAGAAGGTCTTCGACGCGCCGATCGTGACGGAGATCGTTCCGTACGAAGCCGGCAACTACTACATTGCCGAGAACTACCATCAGAACTACTTCAACGACAATCCCAGCCAGGGCTATTGCCGCGCGGTGATTGCCCCGAAGCTCGAGAAGTTCGAGAAGGTGTTCAAGGAGAAGCTGAAGGAGCCGTAGGGCGGGGCTCGGCCGCGCCTGCGGTTGGCCGGCGCCCTTCGTCAGTCGAGCACCTCCAGGACCGGGAACTCGCCCTCCAGGTCATCGTCGAAGAAGTTCCAGGTGACCAGCCCGTCGTCAGAGCGCGGGTCGAGGAGGTAGACCGCGAGATTGCCGAGCCGCTGAGTGGCGTCCACGAGGAACCAGCCCTTCGGAATCGTCCTGCGACCCTCTGTCGTCGTCGTGTTCACGGTGACGAGCTGATGTCCCTGAAAGGTCGCCGGCGACTTCTGCAGGTCCGTCGGCTTCGAGACGCGCACCGCTCGCTCTTGATCGGCCTCGGCCTTCGTCACCTCGATGCCGTGCCGGCGCAGGTGCTCGACGATGTTCTCGTGCGTCGGCGGGATGGCGTACGCCACGGGGCGCTTGGCCGTGAGCGTGGGGTCGAAGCGCCCCCAGAATTCGACGGTGTGGTCTTTCGGCACGCCGTTCTCGATCGGCCCGGGCGCGCGCTTGCCCGTCGCCTCGTACCCCTTGAGCACGACCTTGTCGGCGAACGGCGCGATCTCGGCGCGGATCGCGACCTCGCTCGGCAGCGTCGTCGGCGA
This sequence comes from Planctomycetota bacterium, assembly GCA_965223505.1. Classification (GTDB taxonomy): domain Bacteria; phylum Planctomycetota; class PLA2; order PLA2; family JAEUHO01; genus CBDCWP01. The sequence goes on along the minus strand of CBDCWP010000024.1, from coordinate 52,948 downwards.
GAGCAGCGAGCGCAGTGCCACGGTCTCGTTCACCTGCGCGACGTGGTCGATACACGCCGAGACGAACGCATGTGTCGCCTCGATGCGCTCGCGGTAGGGGATGTACGAGTACGCCTCGCTCAGGATGGCGATGCGTCCACGTAGCCCCACGTATTCGGTGCTGTACCGCGGCTGATGCCCGTACGTCGACCAGCGGGTGTGGTCCCGATCGAAGTTGCCGTAGTAGAAGGTGTCGAGGCCGCGCTTCGTCAGCGTCTCGGTCACGGTCTTCATCATGTTTCGCGCGTACACGACCGCGGCGGTCGCCGCCGAGGGATTGTGCGGGACGTCGTACGTCAGCGCGTAGCGGTGACGCGAACCGTTCGTCGTGTGGCAGTCGATGAAGACGTGCGGACTCCACTCGTCGATCAACCTGACGAACGCCCGCGCTTCCGGCGATTCGAGCTTCACGAAGTCGCGGTTGAGGTCGAGACCCTGCGCGTTCGCCCGCGTCCCCATGCCGTTCTTGGGACCAACCTGGCCGGGGCGATTGTCCTTGGCCGTCTTGTCGTTCCCGTCGGCGTTGTAGTTCGGCACGAACAAGATCACCAGGTGCTTCATCCACGGGTGGTTGGCGGCCAGGCCGAGCTCGCGTAGGAGCCGCAACAGCGCTTCCTTTCCGGCGCACTCGCCTGCGTGGATGTTGCCGAGCAGCAGCACGACGAGCCGGTGGTCGTCGGGCTTCAGCGGCGTCGTCACGTGGGGCTGCGCGGCGACCGCCGCGATCATGTCCCGGCCCTCGACCGTCTTGCCGAACGTGAAGCGCGAGACGATGGGCGAGACCTCGACGATGCGTTCCACCAGCTCGACGACCTCGGCCGACGTGGACGTGGCCTCGTAGTCGCTCTTCTCCGCGACGGTCAGCTTCTCGATGGGAACCTTTGGCTCGTCCGCCACGACGTCTCCTCGGAACACGAACAGCGCCAACAACAGGGGTGCGACAAAACGCATCCTCGCAGGATACGGACTCACTGAACGCAGAGGAATGCCGTCTCTTCTTCCAGCCCCGCGTTCGCCAACACGCCGCGCACCTCGTCGCGGGCGCCCTTCTGACCGACGGCCACGAGCAGGAAACAGCCCTCGGCTCGCTCCAGCTGGTCGTAGCCGATGACGTCGGCGCCGTGGATGACCTTTCCGATCCGGCGCGGATGGACCTCGACGAAGTGCCGCACCGGTCGCCCCGCGGCGATCAGGTCCTTCGCCCAGCGCTTGCCGTCCGGGCCCGCGCCGACGATGGCGAGTGGCCTGCCCAACGTCTCGAGGTGGGGAACCAGGTGCTTCAGCTTGAGCGTCCGGAACGCGTCGTGGCTGTAGCGCTCGTGCGGTTTCGAGAACCCCTGGCCGCTCTCGCGCACCTCGAGCAGCACGTCGGGGAGCTTGCGAAACCGCGTGTCCATGTCCGCCGCGCGCAGGAAGAAGTCGTAGTCTTCCGGGAACAGCCCGTCCCGGTAGCCGTCGAGTGCGTCGAACGTCTCGCGCCGGATCGCCCACGACGCGTGCACGATCGGGCACTCGACGAATCGGTCACGGCGTATCTCCGCGTGGGAGAGCTGGCTGTTCACCCAGCCCTCGTAGTGCCGCATGCCGGCGCGCACATGCTCGTCCGGGAAGTAGCGCACCCGGCTACCGAAGAACCCGACATCCGCGTGCTCCTGCGCGGCCGACCAGAGCCTTTCGAGTCGTCGCGGCGCGCACACGTCGTCGGCGTCCATGCGCACGAGCAGCCGGCCCTGCGCCCGGGCGGCCGCTCGATTCAGCGCACTGACGATGCCGCTCGGGGGCTCGGTCTCGACGCGGAAGCGCGCGCCGTACGCGCGTGCGACCTCGGCGGAGTCGTCGGTCGAGCCGTCGTCTTGAACGAGCACCTCGAAGTCCTCGTGCGTCTGCGCGGCCAGGGAGTCCAGCGCCTCTCGGAAGTACACGCCGCCGTTGCGAACCGGCAGGAGGATCGAGATCACACCGCGGCCTCGGCGCGAACGAGCGGATCGGGGTCGCGTAACGCGATGTCGGCCGCCGCGCGCGCCCGGCCCTCGTCGAGGCCGCGCAACGCCCAGAGCGCGTGGCTGCGGACCGTCGCGTCCGCGTCCTCGCGCACGAGTCGTGCGAGCACGGGTACGGCGCTCGTCGCTCCGACGTTGCGTGCCGCGATCGCGGCGTTGCGCAGCATGCCGCTGCGACCCGGCCGAAGCAGCGGCGTGCCCTCGAAGCGGGCGTCGAACGACGCGTCGTCGGGGATGGAGAGAAGCGCTTCGAGATCGAGACGCGTGCCGGCCCCGGCTTCGGGTCGAAGCTCCGGCCACGGCGCGGGCGTCGCGAAACGGTTGAACGGGCACACGTCCTGGCAGACGTCGCATCCGAAGATCCACGCGCCCATGCGCTCGCGCAGCTCGCGCGGGATCGGTCCATCGTGCTCGATCGTCAAGTACGAGATGCAACGCCGTGCGTCGAGTACGTACGGCTCCGGAAACGCGTCCGTCGGACAAGCGACGAGGCAGTCCGTGCACGTTCCGCAGTGATCGGTGTTGTCGGTCTCGGTGTTCGGCAGCTCGACGTCCAGCAGCACCTCGCCGAGGAAGTACCACGATCCCTTGCGCGGCAGCAGCAGGCAGGTGTTCTTGCCGAAGAACCCCAACCCCGCCCGCACGGCTGCCGCGCGCTCGAGGAACGGCGAGTGATCGCACGCCACCTTGGCCTCGGCGCCGCCGAACGTCGAGGTCAGTGCCTCACCGAGCTCACGCAGCCGCGGGATCACGACGTCGTGATAGTCGCGTCCCCAGGCGTAGCGGGCGATACGGCCATAGCGGCCCTCGGCCTCGAACGCCGGCGCGTCGACCCAGTGGTTGACCGCCACGGTGACCACCGAGCGAACGCACTTCAACAACGTGCGCGCGTCGGCGCGCTGCGGCGGGTCGCGCGTCATGTAGTGGAGGTCCGCGCCGTGTCCCGCCGACGTCCAGGACTCGAGCTTCACCAGCGCTTCGTCCAACGGCGCCGCCGACGTGACGCCGACCACGTCGAAGCCGAACGACGCGGCGGTCTCGAAAACGGTGGTCAACGGATCCGTCACAGCAACAGCATCGCATCGCCGTACGAGTAGAAGCGATAGCGTTCCGCGACGGCTGCGCGGTACGCGTCCAGGATGCGCTCCCGTCCGGCGAAGGCCGACACGAGCGCCATCAACGTCGACTTGGGCAGATGGAAGTTCGTCAGCAGCGCGTCCACGACCTGGAACGTGAAGCCCGGGGCGATCAAGAGGTCCGTGTGGCCCCAGCCCGGAAGCGGCAGTCCGTCCGGCGCGGCCAACGCGGCCGCTTCCAGCGCGCGAACCGACGTCGTGCCCACGGCGACGACACGGCCGCCCCGCGCTTTCGTGCGGCGGACGGCGTCCGCCGTCTCCGGGGCAACGGCATATCGCTCCATGTGCATGTCGTGATCTTCGAGCCGTTCGGACCGAACCGGTTCGAACGTGCCCAGTCCCACGTGTAGCGTGACGAACGCCCTCTCGACGCCTTCGGCGGAGAGTGCGTCGAAGACGGCGGGGGTCAGATGCAGTCCGGCGGTCGGCGCGGCTACGGCGCCCTCGTGCGCGGCGTACAGCGTCTGGTAGCGCTCGGCATCCATGGCCGCGCGACCGTCGTCGACGTCGCGCCGGATGTACGGCGGCAGCGGCATGCGACCGTGCTCGGCCATGACCCGTTCGACGTCCCCGTCGCACGTCACGAGCCACCGGCCGCCCGCGTGCCGGGCCGAGAGTCGAAGCGTCGCGTTGTCGACCGTGAGCGGCTCGCCCGCTTGCAACCGGCCGCCCGAGCGGGCCAGGGCGAGCCATCCTTCGCCCTGCGGCTCGAGGAAGAGCAGCTCCACGCGGCCGCCGGTCGAACGCATCGTGTAGACACGAGCGGGTAGGACGCGTGTGTCGTTCAGCACCAAGAGGTCCCCCGCGCGCAGATGCGCCGGTAGATCGCGGACGCCCGCGTGGGAGACCGCGTCCTTCGCGCGGTCCAACACGAGCATGCGCGCGTCGTCGCGGCGCGCCGCCGGCTCCTGCGCGATCAGCTCGTCAGGTAGCTCGTAGTCCAGGTCGTCGATGTGCACGCCGTGACCCTACACGCCCGCTTGGCCGTACCGGTATCCTCTCGGGATGGACGTCCGGGTCGGCACGAGCGGCTACGCCTACAAGGAGTGGAAGGGGAAGTTCTATCCGGACGATCTGGTGCAGAAGAAGTTCCTCGCGTACTACGCGAGCCGGCTTCGCACGGTCGAGATCAACAACACCTTCTACCGCGTTCCGAAGCGGGAGGTCGTCCGGAACTGGGCCGACGCCGTGCCGGACGGCTTCTCGTTCGTGCTCAAGGCCTCGATGCGGATTACCCACAAGAAGCGCCTCAAGGACGCCGAAGAGCCGCTCGGCTGGGTGGTGCGTAGCGCCAAGGAGCTCGGCGACAAGCAGGGGCCCATGCTGTTCCAGCTGCCGCCGTACCTGCGCAAGGACATCGATCGTCTGAAGGCCTTCCTGAGGATTCTACCCGCGGGGTGGAGGTCGGCGTTCGAGTTTCGGCACGAGAGCTGGTTCGACGAAGAGACGTACGACGTGCTCAAGGCTCACGACGTCGCGCTCGTGATCTCGGAGACGGATGAGCTGACGCCGCCCGTCGTCGCGACGGCGTCGTACGGCTACTTGCGGCTTCGCAAAGAAAAGTATGCGAAGAAGGAGCTCGATGCCTGGGAGGCCGCCATCTCCGACCTGCCTTGGGAGGCGGTACACGTGTTCTTCAAGCACGAGGACGAGGCCACCGGACCTCTCGTCGCCGAGGCGTTCGCGAAGCGGTTCACCTAGTGGGCGACTCGATCGACGACTATCGGAAGAAGCGCGACTTCGAGCGTACGCCGGAGCCCGCTCCCGGTGACGCCGGCGTCCGCGGCGACGAGCCTGTTTTCGTCGTGCACCGCCACGACGCGACGCGGCTCCACTACGACCTGCGCCTGGAGATGGAGGGCGTGTTGCGCTCCTGGGCCGTGCCGAAGGGTTTCTCCTACGACCCCGCCGACAAGCACCTCGCGATTCGGACCGAAGACCATCCGCTCGAGTACGAGCACTTCTCCGGTGTGATTCCGAAGGGCCAGTACGGCGCGGGGACGATGACCATCTGGGATCGCGGCGTCTACGAGGTCGTGTTGGCCGACAGCGGTCCCGAGGCGGTGAAGAGCGGCGAGCTCAAGATCATCCTGCGCGGACGGAAGTTGCGCGGGGAGTGGCACCTGGTCAAGACGAAGCAGGGCGAGCGCGACTGGCTCCTCTTCAAGTCGAAGGATCGCTATAGCGGGACGCCGCGCAGCTCCGTGCTGGGCGTGGACATCGAGCGCGCCGAGCGCGCGCCGATGCCCGACGTGGTCGAACCCATGGGCGTCGGCGCGAACAGCGAGCCGTTCTCGGATCCCGCGTGGCTGTTCGAGATGCGGTTCGTGGGCCGACGCGCGTTCTTGGAGAAGCGCGGCGGCGACGTGTCGCTGAGGGACGTCGGCGCCGAGCTGTCCGACATCCGAAACGACGGCGCGACGCTCAGAGCGGACCGCGCGCTGCTCGACGGCGTCCTCGTGGTCCCCGACGACGCCGGCCGTCCTTCGAGCACGCTCCTGCAGAGCCGCTTGGCCGGCGAGAACGACCGCGCGGTCCACTTCTACGCGTTCGATCTGCTGTACTTCGACGAGTTCGACCTGCGTTCGCTGCCGCTGGTGGACCGCAAGGCGGCGCTGCGGGCCGTCCTGCCGCCGTCGGCGCACGTCCTCTTCGTCGATCACGTTCCGGGCAACGGCGAGCAGCTTGCCAACGCCGTCGAGGCGGCAGGCCTGCCGTCGGTCGTCGCAAAGCGCGCGAACAGCGTGTACGAGGCCGGTCCTTCGGACGCGTGGCGCGAGATTCCCGTTGCGGGTGCCGCCGCCGACGGCCTGCATGTCGGCGAGGCGCTGACGCGCATTCGACCCTCGCAGGGACGCTCGCGCGTGAAGTACACGAATCTCGAGAAGGTCTACTGGCCCGCGGAGGGCTTCACGAAGGGCGATCTGATCGCGTACTACGAGCGCGTTGCCGACGTGATCCTGCCGTACCTGCGCGACCGGCCGCTGCACATGAACCGGTTCCCCGACGGCATCGAGGGCAAGAGCTTCTATCAGAAGAACGTGCGCGACCTGATACCGGACTGGGTGGAGACCGTTCCGATCGAAGGCGACGACAAGGAGGAGGGCGCGCAGTACATGCTCTGCAACGAGCGCGACACGCTGCGCCTGCTCGCCAATCTCGGGAGCATCGACTTGCATCCCTGGATGTCGCGGCGCGGCTCGCTCGCGTCGCCCGACTACGCGGTCATCGATCTCGATCCGAAGGAGGCGCCCTTCAACCACGTGATCGAGATCGCCCGCAAGGTGGGGGAGATCCTGCACGACGTCGGGCTGCGGCCGCTGCTGAAGACCTCGGGCGCGACCGGCTTGCACATTCACATACCCTTGTTGCCGGGCTACTCGTACGACCAGGCACGCATGTTCTGCGAGGGCGTCGCGCGCGTTGTCGCGCGCGACTCGAGCGACATCGCGACCGTCGAGCGGGTGATCGGGAAGCGCGAAGGACGGGTCTACGTCGACTTCGGTCAGAACCGGCGCGGGCAGACGATCGTGCCGCCGTACGTCGTCCGCCCGGTGCGCGGCGCGACGGTCTCGACGCCGCTCGAATGGGACGAGCTGGCCGAGGATCTGCATCCGTCGCAGTTCACGATCCAGACGGTGCCGCCCCGGCTCGACGCCCGCGGCGATCTGTTCGCGCCGCTGCTCGAGGACCGGCAGGATCTCATGCCGGCGATCGAAGCGTTGCAAGACATGATGCAGCGGTAGCGCGGTGTAACCCCGAAAACGGCGTTCTGCGGCAGCGTGCGCAGGTTTCGAAGCGTTTGATGGCGCCGTTGCGTCCTGTTCCTCAGACCCCGTTCGAGGAACACCAATTGCGCGTGTCATGGCGATGCATCGGCAGGGTGACACACGCGTGCGCTGGGCCTGGATCGCCTCGGTGGCGCTGCATGGCGGTGCGTTGCTGGCGATCATCCTGGCTACGACGACGTCACCGCGACCGGAACGTCGAGCGTTCACTGCGGTTCGAGTGGCGCCGTCGTCCGACGTCTTCCCGTCGACCGCGGAGACGCTCCCCGAGGCGCTTCCGACGGTCGACGACACCGCGCCGTTCCTCGACGACGTCGTCGAAGTGGATCCGCCGGCGGCCGTGATCGAGCTCGCGCCGATCGCCAAGCCCGTCGCGGCGCCGCTCGAAGGCATCGAGATTCCGGTTTCGCTGTTTCGTCGCCGGCGCTCGGCGGCGCCGCCTCCCGCTCCGGCGACGGCGAGACCGCCCCCGGTGCAGCCGCAGCCCGCGTGGCCCGTGACGCGCCCGCACGCCCGCTCTGCGCCGCAGCCGTTGCGCGTCTTGTTCGCGCCCGATCCTCGCCGCTACTACCCGCTGCCGGCGCTTCGCGAGGGACGGTCGGGATCGGTCTGGGTGCGCATCACGATCGACGAGCAGGGCCGCGTCACCCACGCACTGGTGGACCGAAGCAGCGGCGACAGCCGGCTCGATCGCGCGGCGCTCGCGCTGGCGCGCGCGTATCGCTTCGGACCGGCGGGCGCCGTCCGGCGCACGCGGCTTCCGGTCCATTTCCGACTCGACAGGAGGGCGTTATGAAGCCGTGGATCGTTCTCTTCGCGCTTTTGGTCTTGGTCTGCGACGCCGCGCGCGCCGACGAGGAGGAGCCCGACGCCGTCGACATGCCGGATCTGCCCGGCGTCGTCGTCACGGGCTCGAGGCTCTCCATGTCGCGTGCGCGTCCGGCCGACAGCGAGCGCGCAGTGCCAGAGGTGCCGCTCGATGCAATCGGATCGCGCGACGTGTTCGGCCCGAAGCGAGTGCGCGAGACCGGCGCCCGCGACCTCAACGATCTCGTTCACCATCTGCCCGCGTTGTCGTCGCGTCCCTACAACGGCGGCGAGGCCGCGGCGCCCAGCTTCTCGATGCGCGGTCTGCCGGACGACGGCTTGACCGAGTACGTCCACGTGCTCATCGACGGTGTGCCGGCCAGTCCCTTGCCCTACGGCTGGACCGCGTTCTCGTTTCTGCCGATCACGACCGATCGCGTGTACGCGCTCGACTACGTGCGCGGCGCGCACAGCGTGCGCTATTCGCCGAACACCGTCGGCGGCATCCTGAACTTCATCACCGAGCCGATTCCGGCGTGCCCGACGTTCCATGCGCGCGCAACCGCCGGCACGTTCGGCTACCGCAGTCTCCTGGGCAGCGTCGGCGGTACCCACGGTCGCTGGGGGTACCTGGCGACGTTCGTCGATCGTCGCGGAGACGGCTATCGCGACGACGGCGCTTTCGACCAGCAGGACGTGAACCTCAAGTTGCGCTACGCCCTGAGCCGGAAGAGCTGGATCGCGGCGTCGCTGTCCGCGATGGACAGCGATCACAAGGCGCCTGGTGGACTCACGCAGGCCCAGTTCGCCGCCGACCGGTTCGGCAACGCGCGGCCGTTCAACCGATTCGACGGGGACCGCCAGGTCGCCGACGTCGTCGTGCACCTGGATCAGGGCTGCGGCGACTTTTTCGAGGCGTTCGGATACGCGTCGCGAACGTGGCGCAACTTGCGCGCGCAGCGGCCCCACTTCGGTATGGCCACGACGATCACGGACTGGACGGATGCGAGCTGGTTCGTCGGTCTTGGCGCGCGCTTCCAGAAGACGTTGCGAATCGCGGGATGCCGCCACGAGCTGTACGGCGGGCTGCGCTACCAGCGGGAGTGGATTCCGAGCTGGAAGCTGCGTAGCGAGCCCTTCCCCGGCGGCGCCGGAACGCTCACCCAAGATGCGCGCTACGAGACCGACACGATCTCGGCGCACATCGATGACACGTTCCATCCTCTGCCGCGGTTGACGGTGCAGGCCGGACTGCGCATGGAGTGGATTCCGAACACCGAAGGCCGGGACCCCATCGGGGGCTGGTCGTTCGACGACGACTTCTTCCGCGTGTTGCCCGGCGTCGGCGTCTCCTACGAGCTGTCGCCCTACACCGCCGTCTTCGCGAACTACTTCGAAGGCTTCCGGGCGCCCCAGGTCTGGGGCTACGCGTTCACGACGGGAAGCGACGCGCTCGACTTCGAGCTCGGCCGCTCGATGGAGGCCGGCCTCCGGCTGAAGGACTGGCGCGGTCTGAACGGCTCCGTGACGGCGTGGCGAACGGAGTACGACGACTTCGGCGTCTTCTACACGGGCTTCTACGAGAACCTGGGACGCATCGAGGCGCGCGGCGTGGACTTCCAGGCTTCGTGGGACGTCGGCGAATGCGTCCCGGCGCTACGCGGACTGTCCTGTGACGCCTCGCTGACGTTTCAGCACTCGGAGATTCGTAGCGGTCCGAACCGGGGCAACGAGACGCCCTATGCCTGGGAACGGAAGGCCGCGTGGCGCGTGCGCTACGAACGCTGCGGCTGGCATGCGTCGCTGGGCGGGACGTACGTCGGCGAGTCCTTCTCCGACGACGCCAACACGCGAATCGAGAATGCCGAAGGCAACCTGGGCATCAATCCAGCCGTGACGCTGTGGGACGCGCGGCTGGCCAAGCAGCGGCGGTTCAGCCGCCGTGCGTCGCTCGAGCTCGCCGTCGGTGTGACGAACCTCTTCGACAACGACTGGCTCGTGCATTCGCGCGGCGGATTCTTCGGCGGAGGGATCGTCGCGGGGCCGCCGCGGCAGGGGTACGTCTCGATCGATCTGAACGTGGATCTTTGAGGAGTGAACGTGGCTCGCACACTTGCCTTGCTCGCAACCCTGATGCTGACGGCGGCGCCGCTGCGGGCGGAAGAGCCCGAGAAGGACGAGGCGACGCCGGTGGCGCAGCCCGCGGCGGCCGAGACGGCCCCCCCGAACCGGGATCCGCGCGAAGGCGAGGCGCCGCTGCCGGCCTCCGGGGGCTGGCACGCGTCGCTCGTGATCGACAACGACGGCGTCGGCATCTGGACGGTGAAGTCCTATCAGGTCTTCGACCACCTGGGGTGTCCGGAGGTCGTTGGACTCGACGACAAGGGACGCTGCCACGTGCTCATGTCGTACAGCGGACGCTGGACGCCGATCACGTTGCTCAACGACGGCAAATGGCTCGGCGGCTTGACCCACGGCGACGTCGATCCGCGTGTCGAGGGCAGCGAGATCTACACCGGAAGCCAAAAGGGCAACATCTACCAGGTGCGTGCCTACGGGCACACGCTTCTGGACGGACGATTGATCGCGCGCATCGAGGGGCGCGAGATCCACACGCTCGTCGCCGGCGACCTCGACCCGCGAACGCCTGGAAACGAGGTCCTCGTGTTCACGCGTCCGGGCGGCCTCTACCGGCTGACGCCGACTGCGGAACACGGCGGCTTCGCGATCACGAAGCTGATGAACCTGAGCGGTCGCGTACGCGACGCGCTTGCGCTGCCCTCGAGACACGACGGCACGCGTCCGATCGCGACCGTTTCGCGGACCGGCAAGCTGGAGCTTCTGACGATCACGCCGGACGGTCCCGTGTGGAAAACGATCTACCGCGCGCCGATGGGCAAGGGCCGCATCGCGATGAAGCCGCACGCGCCTGGCGAGCCGGTCGTGCTCTACACGACACACGACGACGGCCGCATCCTTCGGCACGAGGAGGCGAGCGACGGCGCTTGGCGCACGGAGACGATCTATCTCGGACCCCAGGGCCCGCGCGGCATCGCGGCCGGGACGTTCGGCAAGAGCGCGGCGGAGGAAACGGTTGCGGTGTTCGGCTACAGCAAGACGGTCGAGCTGTTGGCGCGCGGCCCCAACGGCTGGATCGCAGAGACGCTCTTCGAGGATCTCGACAAGGGCCACTGGCTCGCCGCCGCCGAGTTGGACGGTCGCAACGGGACGCGAGAGCTGCTGGCGTCGGGCTACAGCGGGCGCATCGTGTTGCTGGCGCGCCCGCCGGGCTACGGGCGAACCGAGACATCGACGGAACGCTAGCCACGGCCGAACGGGTCGGCGACTCCCCTCGGCGCCGCGGTTCCGCTATCGTTTGTGCGTGTCCCTGAGCGAAGGCCAGCGCCTGTCCTTCTACGAGGTGATCGGTCCGATCGGCGCCGGCGGGATGGGGGAGGTCTATCGCGCGCGCGACACCCGGCTCGATCGGGAGGTCGCCCTCAAGGTCCTGCCCGACGCGCTCGTCGAGCATCCCGAAGCGCTCGCCCGTTTCGAGCGCGAGGCCAAGCTCCTCGCGAAGCTGAATCACCCGAACATCGCCATGATTCACGGCGTGGACGAGGTGGACGGCATCCACTTCCTGACGCTGGAGCTGGTCGAAGGGGAGAGCCTGCAACAGCGGCTCGCGCGCGGCGCGCTGCCCGTCGACGAAGCGATCGCGATCGCGAGGCAGATCGCCGAGGGACTGGAGGCGGCGCATGAGGCCGGCATCGTTCACCGGGACCTCAAGCCGGCGAACGTCATCGTGCGTTCGGACGGCACGACGAAAGTGCTCGACTTCGGCCTCGCTCGGCGCAACGAGCCGACGGCGGCTGCGACCGACGGGGGCGAGGCGCTCACCACCGGCTACCAGATCCTGGGAACGCCCGGCTACTTGAGCCCGGAACAAGCGCGCGGCGAGCCCGCCGGTCGCCGCGCCGACGTCTGGTCGTTCGGCTGCATCGTGTACGAGTGCCTCACCGGCAAGCTCGCGTTCGGCGGCGCGTCGCCGGGGGAGCGGCTGCGCTCCATGCTCGAGTCGAATCCCGACTTCACCGTGCTTCCGCCCAGCACACCGCCGGTCGTGCGCGTGCTGCTCGGCCGCTGCCTGGCCAAAGACAAGAACCAGCGCCTCAGCGGCTTCGGCGACATCAAGCTGTTGCTCGAAGGAACCGCCGGGACCCTGTTCGGTTCGTACGGGCTCGCGTCCTCCATGGCCGCGTTCCCACCGCTACCGCAAGCGAGTCCCGCGCCGGCCGCGCGCAAGGTCCGTTTGGTGTACTTCTTCGCGCTGGCGGTCGTCGCGGCGCTCCTGGCCGGCGCCTTCCTCCATTCGCTCATGGCGCCGACCGCCGAACAACGCGAGCGCGCCGCCTTGAAGGAGTGGGCGCTCGCCTTGCCGCCCGGCTCGAAGCTGGGTTGGAAGGGCACGTCGGTCGACCTGAGTCGCCTCGGCCGCGGTTCTCCGTTCCTCGACGTCTCGCCCGACGGGCGACTCGTCGCGTACTGCGTCGATCACGGTGACCGCAGCAATCTGCACATCCACGACGTCTTGCAGCTCGCGTCGAAGAGCCTGCCCGAGACGGAGGATGCCCGTGGTCCGTTCTTCTCACCGGACGGATCGACGGTCGGGTTCTTCGCCGACAGCCACATCCAGACCGTCGCCGTGGACGGCGGCGCACCGCGGGAGATCTGCCGCGTGGACTCGGAGACCTTTTCCGCTTGCTTCGTACCGGACGGTAAGACCATCGTCTACGCGGACAACGACGGCCTGTGGCGCGTGGCGCACCGACCGGGCGCCACGCCCGAGTTCCTGGCCGGCCCGCAGTCCGAGGGCGGGCAGGTCGCCCTGTTCGCGCCTTCCGTCTCCCCCGACGGCAGCCACGTCATCTTCACGGTCTCGACGGGCACCCATGCGCACGTCGAGCTGCTGATGTTGGACGGGCTCGAGCGGCGGGTGGTCGAGCTCGACGGCACCAACGCTCGATATGTACGTGCGGGCGTCGTCGCGTTCCTGCGTGCCGGACGCGTTCACGTGCTTCGCCTCACGTCGAGCTCGATCGAGCAAGGCGGCGAAACCCGGCACGTTCGCGACGGCATCTACGAGACCCCGAGCCCCGGCGGGAGCGTCACCTCCCACGTGGCGATGAGCCGGGACGGGACACTCGTGTACGCGCCCGCTGCGGAAGCGCGCAAGGAGAGCGTCGCGCACTGGGTCGATCGAAACGGCAAAGGCGTCGGCGAGCCCATCGCGTCGGCCGGCGGCATCTGGCGCCATGCGCGGCTGTCGCCCGACGGCGAGCGGTTCGCGTTCGACCTGCTCGACGAGACGGGCAAGAAGGACGTCTGGCTCTGCAACTTCGAGGACAAGACGCCGTACCCCGTGACGACGGACGGCATGAGCCTCATGAGCGCGTGGACGCCTTCCGGTGAGCTGACGGTGCGCTCCACCCCGCTCGGTGGCAGCCGGCTGCGGACCTTCACGAAACCGGGCGTTGCCGGCACGGCCTTGGTCGAGTTTCCGGGCGGCGGCATGCTGTACGCCGACTGCTGGGCGCCGGACGGCAAGACGCTCTTTCTGACGCAGCGCGTACCGGTCGAGAATGGGGGGACCGCGCTCTCGATGTGGACCTGGCGCGTCGGCGACGAAGGCGGCAAGCGGATCCTCCCCAACAGCACGACTGCGCGCTTTCCGCAGATCTCGCCCGACGGCAAGTGGCTGGCGTTCGTGGACGAGTTCGACGGTGTGAAGGAGGTGTTCGTTCGGCCGTACCCGGCGCTCGACCGCCCGATCATGATCTCGAAGGGCGGTGGCGGGGAGCCGCTCTGGTCGAAACGCGAGAACGGACTGCATTACCGCCAGAAGGACGGGGCGATGTACTTCGTGCCGTTCGACGATCAGCCCCGGGTGGACCAGACCGAATACCTCTTCACGAATCGCTACGACGTGGAGCCCGGCGGGCACCAACACTACGACGTGTCGGAAGACGGTCGTTTCCTGATGCTCGAGGTGAAGGGGACGGCGCCGGATCGCCTCTACGTCGTTCGAGGCGCTCTCGACGACGCGGCCTCTCGCTGAGCAGGAACGGCGCTATCCGACGATGTGATCGACGAACGCCGTGACCGCGTCGGCGACCTCGTCGAGCACCTCCTCGTCGTCGCGGCCCGAACGCTTCAGCACGTGAAACGAGTGGTCGCCGCCGTCGACGACGTGGATCGACGCCTGCCGCAGCTTCGTCAACACGGGCCGCAGCAGTTCCAGCCCGGCGAGCTTGTCGCGCGTGCCTTGTACGAACAGCGTGGGCACCTCGATGTCCGGCAGATGCGCGGCCCGCTCCGTGCCGGGCTTGCCAGGCGGATGGAGCGGAAACCCGAGGAACGCGAGTCCCGCGACACCGAGCGGCTCCTTGGCTTCGGCGATCGACGTGATGCGACCGCCCATCGACTTGCCGCCCGCGATCAACGGCAGGCCGCGCACGGCCTTGCGAGCAGCGGCGACGGCGGAGCGTACCGTCTTGATCAGCACGGGCGGGTAGTCGGGCGCACGCTTGCCCTTCTCCATGTACGGAAACTGATACCGAAACGTGGCGACTCTGCGTTTCGCCAGCCGCTCGGAGATCGCCTCCATGAACGCGTGGCGCATGCCCGCCCCGGCGCCGTGCCCCAGGACGTAAAGCGCCTTCGCACCGCGCGGCCGGTTCAGGAGCGCGGAGACGTCACCACGGCTCTCGGTCGCCAGGAACCGTAGCTCTTTCATTGCAGCTGCTTCCGCGCCTCGTCGGCCCAGGGGCTGTTCGGATCGAGCTGCAGGTACCGGCGCCAGTGTGCGCGCGCCTCGTCGCCGCGGTCCGTCGCCGCGAGGGTCTGGGCGAGGTTGTAATGAGGGTCCGCGTAGCCCGGCGCCAACGCGATCGCCTGTTCGAACGCCGCCCGCGCCGGCTCGTACTCCCCGACGTCGCTCAACGCGTTGCCGAGGTTGTTCCACGCCTCGGCGTAGTCGGCTTCGAGCGCGACCGCCTCGCGGAAGCGCGCCGCGGCTTCGGTCTTCCGGTCGAGTGCGTAGAGCACGTTGCCGAGATTGAAACAGAGCTCGGCCTCCGGACCCTCGAGTGCGATGGCCCGTTCGTACGCCTTCGCCGCTTCGTCCAACCGTCCCTCGTCTTCGGCGATCACGCCGTGCTCGAACCACGACGGCGCCGGCTCGCGCAACGCGCGCAGGGACGGCAGGGCCTCGTGGACGGGGTCGTCCTCGGCGTCGAACTCGATGCGCATTTGACCGGATGTCTCGGCGAGGCGCCCCGCGTCCGTGCGGACCATGAGCGGGCCGCCCGCTTCCAGCGCCTCGAGCTGCGCGAGCGCGTTTTCCGCGTCCGGCGCCCACTTGCGCAGGTGCTCCAACGCCTGGCGAATGCGGCGCGGGCGCACCCCGGCGTCACGCAATCGTTGCAGCGCGCGCGCGTTCGTGAGCTGTCGGAAGTCGTAGAAGCACAGCCGACCGACGCGCTTGGCGGGCTCGATCAGCTCCTGACGCGTCCACGAACGAACCATGGCCGCCGGGACGTCGAGAATGCGGCTGAGCTGGGCCGTCGTAAAGAGCCGTGGTTCTTCGCTCATTCGGATTCGTCGGTGATCAGCTCGCGAAAGACGGGCGCCCGGAGCATGCCCGTCGAGGTGCGTTCGTTGTAGCGTACTTTGCAGTAGAGCCCCGGAGCAACCCAGCGCCCCTCCATGTCGCACGCGACCAGCGGCTCCTCGGCGGGCCGCGCGTCGCACAACGACTTCAGCTTCTCCACCATGGCCAGCGAGAGCCCCGAGCCGACCTTGCCTACGCACCGCAGGCCTTCTTCGTCGTTCGTGGCGATGATCAGGCTCTTGAGTCCGCCCGCGTCGTCCACGGCGTAGCCGAGAATCGCGCAGAGGATCGTCTTCGTCTCCTTGATCTTCGTCCACGCGCCCGTTCGCAGACCGCACTCGTAGGTGCTGTCGAGCCGCTTGGCGACCATGCCCTCGAACCGGCGCTCGCGCACCTGCTCGAAGAACGCGAGACCGTCGCCGACGACGCCGTCGGAAAGCACCAGGCGCGGGTTGTCGGCCGCCTCGACGACCTCGACGAGGTGCTTGCGTCGCTCCGAGAGCGGCCGGTCCATCAGGGAGTCGAAGTCGCGGTACATGACGTCGAAGACGACGTACGTCACGGGTCCCTGGTCGCCTTGCAGCATGCTCTCGAAGCTCGGCCTACCGTCCTTGAGCAGCACCAGCTCGCCGTCGAGCGCCAGGCCGGACGGGAGCGCGTGCAGAAAGCCGAGCTCCGGATAGGTGAGCGTGAAGGGGGTCCGCTGGCGGCTGAGCAGCCGGTACCCCCCGTGCTCGATGAGCGCCTGCCCGCGGAAGCCGTCCCACTTGAGCTCGAAGAGGTGCTCACCGGAGTCGAACGGCTCACCGATCTTGGCGAGCATGGGCGGGATGAAGTCCGGCAGGGAGGGCGTGTCCGGTGACACGTGCGCGCGCTATCCGGTCTTCTTGGCGGACTTCTTCTTCTTGCCCTTGACCGACGGCGCCATCTTCCGCTGGGCCTGCGCCTCGGCGACGCTCTGCTTGAGCGCCTCCATGAGGTTGACGATCTTCGGCTCCTCGGGCTCGGCCGCCTGCACGATCTCTTCGCCGTCCAGCTTCATCTGAATCAGCTTCTTGAGGTTTTCGGCGTACGCGTCTTCGTAATTCTCGATGTCGAAGTCGTCGATGGTGGAGGCCTTGATGAGAGTGCTCGTCAACGCCATCTCGTCGTCGGTGGTCTCTTCCGCCGAGAGCTCCTTCTTGAACTCGTCGGCCGCCTTCACCGTCTTCGCGTAGTTGAGCATCGTCATGACGAGCATGCCGTCGGACGGACGCAGCAGCACGAGCTGCCCGCGGCGAGAGATGACGATCCGCGCGATCGCGTTCACGCCCGCTTCGGACATGCCGCGCGCCAGAAGCGCGTAGGGGCGGTTGCCGGCCACGCCGTCGGGCAGCAGGTAATATGTCTTGCCGGCGTGGAAGATCGGATCGACCTCCTCCGACTTCACGAAACCTTCGACGCTGATGGAGCGGTCGGACTGGCTGCGAATCTTGGCCAACTCGTCCGGATCGATGATGACGTAGCTGTCCTTGGTGTACTCATACCCGCTGACGATGTCCGACTGCTTGAGCTCGCCGTGCTCCGGACAGACCTTCTTGTAGCGCACGCGCTGGTTGCACTCTTTGTGCAGCTGATTGAGCCGGATGGTCTCGCTCGTGTTGTTCGCCGTGAACGCCTTCACGGGCACCGAGACCAGGCCCAGCTGCACGTGTCCTTTCCAACTGGTGCGAGGCGCCATGGGGAGTCTCCGATTCGGGGCGGCCCGGCGCCCGCCGGGCGGGCGACGATCCTCTCATTGGTCGGCTGATCCCGCACCCTTCCTGGGGCTCAAACGGCCGAGCGTAAGTGCGAAGGTAGGCGGTTCCGCCACGCGGGTCGCGGGGGCCGGCGCGTCCCGACGGCTGGGGCGTGCGCCGCGCCTTCAGCCGCCCGCTCGCCCACAGCGGGGGGGGGAGGGGAGTCGCGCACCCGGTGGGGAACCGTCCGCAGGATGCGGACGCGCCGACCGGGAAACGCGCCCGTTCACGACATAGCGTTTGAGTTTTCACGGTCGCGGGTGCATAGCTTGTGCGGCACGGCATTGGCAGAAGGTTCGAGGCTTGGAAGCGGAGGGGCATCCTTTGCCGGACGATAGAGCGGGCGACGAGGGCAAGACGCGCCGAGACGTCATCGGGACCGGGCTGGCTGTCGGCGCCATCGGTGCCGGCGCCGCCGCCGGGGTCCATCACATCGCCGCGTACATCGTGCCGGAAGAGCGCGTGCGCGAGCGGGAGACCTTCCTCGCGTTCACCAGCCAGGTGCCGGACGGCGGCACGCTCGAGGTCGTCCTGCCGGACAAGCGGAGGGTCCAGGTGAAGAAGCTGGGCGAAGAGTACGCCGGCTTCTCGAACGTCTGTCCGCACCTGGCCTGCCGCGTTTCGTGGGAGGCCGCGAAGGAGGGCGAGACCGACGAGCGCAAGAAGGACGGCTACTTCCGCTGTCCCTGCCATGAAGGCCTGTTCGGACCCGACGGCAAGGCGTTCTCGGGACCCCCAGCCGACGCCGGCCAGTCCCTCACCCGGGTCGATCTCGTGCTGCGCGAGGGCGCGCTCTACGTCCGCTGGACGGAGCGTGTCTCGTGAGCAGCGAGACCCCGGAAACCAAGGGCGTGAAGGGCTTCTTCCGATCGCGCATTCCCGTCGACCCGACCAAGATCAAGTCGGGCCTGAACGAAGCGATTCCGGACCACCTACACAGCTATTGGTACTGCCTCGGTGGTACGCCGCTGTTCTTGCTGCTCGTGCAGGTCATCACCGGGATCATGCTCACGTTCCACTACCGGGCCGACTCGGCGCAGGCCTACGAGAGCGTGGCGCGCATTACGAACGACGTGCCCTACGGCTGGTGGCTGCGGTCGCTGCATCACTGGGCCGCCCACCTGATGATCCTCACGGTGCTGATGCACATGGTGCGCGTCTTCGTGACCGGCGCGTATCGCAAGCCGCGGGAGCTCTCGTGGATCATCGGCTGCGGCCTGCTCTTCATCACGATGATGATGGGCTTCACGGGCTACTCGCTGATCCGCGATCAGAACACGTTCTGGGGCGTCAACGTCGCCGGCGAGCTCATGTCGCAGGCGCCGGTCGTCGGCGAGGGGTTGCGCGAGCTGGTGCTGGGGGGGCCCGAGAACGGCGACGCGACCATCTCGCGCCTCTTCGTCTTCCACATCGGCGTGCTGCCGACGCTGATGTTCCTGCTCCTCATCGCGCACCTCGCGCTCATTCGACTGCACGGCGTCGCGGACGTGCGCCGCTGGGACACGGGCGTGCCGAGCAAGACATATCCGTTCTTCCCGAGCCACGTGAAGACCGAGCTGATCATCGCGATGGTCGTCACGATTCTGCTCTGCGCTCTCGCGTTGCTCGTGCCCGCGCCGCTGCGCGAGGCGGCCGACCCGACGACGACGCCTGCGCACGTGAAGCCCGAGTGGTACCTCTTCTTCACGTTCCGCACGCTCAAGCTCATGGGCCTCACGGCCGCCATGATCACCCTCGGCCTGTTCGGCTTCCTGGTCGCCGTCTGGCCGTTCATCGACGGGCGCATTCGCAAGAAGAACCCGTCGTCCGAGATCTCCGTGTGGATCGGCTGCGCGGTGGTCGTCATTCTCGTCTGGCTCACAGTTTGGGAGGCGTTCTCCTGACGCCTGCTCGGAGACAGTCCGCATGTCGTTGAATCAGAAGAACATCGTCATCGCGATCCTCGGATTGCTGCTCCTCGGGATGCTGCTCGTCGTGTCCTATCGAGAAGCCGCCACGATTCGCGAAGAGGCGGAGCCGCCGGCGGTCATCACCGAGCACAACAAGGGCTGCACGGACTGCCACCGCGTCCAGACGCCGGTGATCGTGCAGCAATGGGAGCACTCCACGCACGGCATCAAGGGCGTCGGCTGCATCGAGTGCCACCAGGCCGAGGAAGGCGACCTCGACGCGTTCCGGCACGAGGGCTACACGATCGCCACGATCGTCACGCCCGCCGACTGCGCGCGCTGTCACAAGGAGGTCGTCGACGAGTTCCAGTCCAGCCACCACTCACACGCCGGTGAGATCATGGCCTCGCTCGACAACGTGCTCGGTGAGTTCGCGGAAGGGCCGATGGCGGCCGCCAACGGCTGCTGGCAGTGCCACGGTTCGACCATCAAGCTGCTCAAGGACGAGAACGGCGAGGTCCTGCGTCGGGACAGCGGCGCGCCGCGCTTCGATCCGATGACGTGGCCCAACACGGGCGTCGGCCGGCTCAACCTGGACGGCACCCAGGGCGCCTGCTCGGCATGCCACAGCCGCCACTCGTTCTCGCGGCGCATGGCGCGCATGCCCGACAACTGCGGCAAGTGCCACATGGGGCCGGACCATCCGCAGAAGGAGATCTACGACGAGTCGAAGCACGGCATCGCGTTCTACGCCAACATCGACAAGATGAACCTCGAGAGCCCGCACTGGGTCGCGGGCGTGGACTATCACGCGGCGCCGACCTGCGCCACGTGCCACATGAGCGCGACCAAGACGCAGCCCATCACGCACGACCCCGGCAAGCGCTTGAGCTGGACGCTGCGTCCGCCGATCTCGAAGCGCCAGGAGAACTGGGAGAAGAAGAAGCAGAACATGCAGGAGGTGTGCGCGTCGTGCCACATCCGCAGCTTCTACGAGAACTTCTACAAGCAGTTCGACGGCGCGGTGGAGCTCTACAACACCAAGTTCGCCAAGCCGGGCGCGGCGCTCATGAACCTGCTCTACAAGAAGGAGAAGCTGACACCGCAGCCCTTCGACGAGGAGATCGAGTTCGTCTGGTTCCGCCTCTGGCACCACGAGGGGCGCCGAGCGCGCCACGGCGCGTCGATGCAGGGGCCGGACTACACCCAGTGGCACGGCTTCTTCGAGGTCGCCGAGAACTTCTACACCAAGTTCCTCGACGAGGTGCATCACGAGGCCGAAGGCGACGAGGAGATCGAAGCGAAGGTCAAGGAGATCCTCGAGCGGCCTGAGCACAAATGGCGCAGCGGCGGCCTCCCGGCCGACATGATGAAGCGCATCCAGGAGAAGTTCCGGAAGAAGTACAAGCAGGACGTCCGGTAGCGTCCTCACGCTCGTACGCGGATCGAGTAGGATCCCGCCATGCACTCCCTCGCGGCCGCGGAGCCGGTGCCCTCGCCGCTCTGGCTCATCACCTTGCTGCACGTCCTCACGCTGTTTCTCCATTGGGCGGCGATGAACGTCCTCGTGGGATCCGCGTTCCATCTGGCGACCACGAAGCCGTCCCAGGTCACGATCCAACGGCGCATGGCCGCGGCGATTCCGCCCGTGTTCTCCATCACGGTGACGCTCGGCGTCGCGCCGCTGCTGTTCCTGCAGCTCGTGCACGGGGAGCGCTTCTACAGCTCGTCCATCTACATGGCCTGGCCGTGGCTGCTGTCCCTGCTCGTCCTGATGGTGGGCTACTACGCCGCGTACGCCGGCGACGCGCGGTTGTCCAAGGGCCGTGACGCGCCGGCGTGGATGCGCTGGAGCCTGTTGATCTCGCTCGCGGTCTTCTCCTTCGTGCTGGCGGCCAACGTCGCGTTGTCCGAGAGACCCGCGGTGATGGAGGGGCTCACGGAGACGGGCTGGAACCTCGCCGTCATGCAGACCGGCGTGATCTCCCGCTGGTTCCACGAGCTGCTCGGCGCCGTCGCCTTGGGCAGCCTGTACCTGCTCGTCGTGGGCTACCGCGAGCGCACCGAGGACGAAGCGGCCGGCGCCGGGATGATGAAGCGCGCGGCCAACGTCGCGATCCTGATGACGGCGATCGGCATGCTCGGCGGCATCTGCACGCTCATCAAGGACCCGAAGGCCGTCGGTGGCGCCGCGCCGGGCGCCTCGCTGGGGATGGGGATCCTGTTCGGCTTCGCGACCGTCGGGCACATGTGGCTCGCCGCATACAAGAAGCCGACGCGCAAGCTCGTGACGATGGCGGTGATCTTCGGCGCCGTGACGCTGGTCTGCAAGGCGATCCTGCGCATCTCGATGCGCGACAAAAGGCTTGCCGACATCCCCGCGCCGGAGACGGCGACCGACGTCGGGCCGGTCGTCTTCTTCGCCGTGTGCCTCGTCATCGCGGTCTCGGTCACGGGTTGGCTGATCCGCACGGCGATGTCGGCGCGTGATCCGGACGGGAGGACGTAGTGTTTCCGGTCTTCGCACCCGAGGGCATCGGTGTTCCGGGGTGGGTCGCGCTCATCGCGGTCACCCACGTCTTCGTCGCCCACTTCGCGGTCGGCGGCGGCTTGTACTTGATCCTGACGGAACGTTGGGGGCGCAGGGCCCGTCTCCCCGAGATCGTCGACCATGCGAAGCGGCACAGCCGTTTCTTCGTGCTCCTGACGCTCGTGTTCGGCGCGCTCTCCGGTGTCGGCATTTGGTTCGTCATCGGCTTGGCCTCGCCCGACAACACCTTCCTGCTGATTCGCACGTTCGTATGGGCGTGGGCGGCCGAGTGGTGCTTCTTCGTCATCGAGCTGACGGCCGCGATCGTCTACTACAAGACGTGGGATCGCATCGATGCCAAGCGGCACATGACGGTCGGATGGATCTACGCGATCGCGAGCATCATCACGCTGTTGATCATCAACGGGATTCTCAGCTTCATGCTGACGCCGGGTGCTTGGGTCGAGAACAAGAACTTCTGGTCGGGGCTGTTCAATCCCACCTACGTGCCGTCGAGCATCCTGCGCATCGGAATGACGGTCGCGATCGCGGGCTGCTTCGGCCTGCTCACAGCAGGCCGCCACGGCAGCGCCGAGAGCCGGCGGCTCCTCATTGCGCGGTCCGCGCGCTGGGTGACCATCGGGATCGCGATCGCCGTGCCGTGCTTCTTCTGGATGAAGTCCGTCTTCCCGGCCGAGGTGACGACGCTGCTGGAGCGCTCGCTCGACGCGCAGAAGGGGGCGGTGCCGCTGCTCAATGCCATGTGGAAGCATGGTGGCGTCGTCTTCGTGCTGCTCTTCGTGGTGACGTTGTTCATCAGCGTGGCGAAGCCGAAGCGGTTCCCGTTCCCAGCAGGCCTCTGCATCGTTCTGCTGGCGTTCTTCGGGTTCGCGTCGGGCGAGTACGTGCGCGAGATCTTGCGCAAGCCGTACGGCGTGCGCGGCGTGATGTACGTGAACGGAATTCGGAAGGACGAGGTCGAGGAACTGCGCGCCAGCGGCTACCTGCGCACGACGCGGGACGCGGCGCGTCTGGCCGACGCATCGGTGCTGGAGCGCGGCGAGGCGATGTTCGTCCGCCAGTGCTCGGTGTGCCACACCCGGGACGGGTACCGGAGCGTGCGCGATCTGATGGACGGGTGGGACCGCAATCAGGTGGGCGTCATGCTCCTGGTGATGCACAAGTCCGAGGTCGACAAGCCGACGATCTGGGCGGCCATGCCGCCGCTCGTCGGCACGAAGGACGAGGTGGAGGCGCTGGGCGTGTGGCTGGAGACGTACCTCCCCGACTGACCGCGTTCGCCGCTGATGCGGCACAGTCGCATCAGCGGTGGGGAATTCCCCGACCCTCCGTCGGATTTCTCCGCGGCATACGTGGATATGCACCCGGGTGGGGCCATTGGGCCCGACCGGTTTTGGGAGCCATGCGGCATGAGGTGTGCGTAAGGGGCCCGCCGACGGGGCGTCAGGCAGGGAGGACCGCACTGCGCACCCGCGGAGGGTATGAGATGGGCAGACTTGCGTACTTGTTCGTTGCGGTGATCGCGCTCGTCGCGTTCGCGCCGGCTGCGTTGGCGGGGCCGGGAGAACCGGACCCGTGCGGCTGTGCGCCGCCGCCGTGTCCACCTTGCGATCCCTATCCGTGTTGCGAGTGCCGCACGCCGAAGGACCCCACGTGTCCGCCGAAGTACCACAACCTGCGGTTCATGGAGAACTGGCGTCCGTGCCTGTGCGTGGACTGCTGCGACAAAGGCGACTGGTCGGACAAGCTCAAGGCGCGGCCGATCATGGGCCGCAACGTCTGGGCGAACTTCGGCGGGCAGATTCGCTTTCGTTGGGAGTCGTTCGGCGACATCGGCTTCGGCGCGCCGGCGGATGCCGACGACGCGTGGATGCTGATGCGCGTCCGTGCCCACGCTGACATCCACTTCGGCGACAACTTCCGCGTCTTCATCGAGGGCATCTACGCGGATCAGTGGGAGGAGCGCGAGCTCGGCGCCCGGCCCATCGACATCAACCGCGGCGACATCTTGAACCTCTTCGCCGAGGCCAAGGGCAATCTCGGCTGCGGCGAGGTCGGCGGCTGGATCGGACGGCGCGAGCTGCAGCTCGGCAAGCAGCGCCTCGTGTCGCCGCTGGACTGGGCGAACACGCGCCGCACCTTCCAGGGCGGCGGCGCCTGGTGGAAGCGCGGCAACCATCGAGCCGAAGCCTTCTACACGCGGCCCGTCGTAATCGAGCGCGACGAGATCGACGACGACTGGGACGACGACCGGGCGTTCTGGGGCGTGAACTACACGAACACGAGTCTCACGTGCCTCACCTGGGAGGCGTACCTGCTCGGCCTGCAAGATGACGCGACCGCGACGCGCATTGAGCAGGATGTCTTCACCATCGGCGGCCGCATCGACGGCAAGATCGGCGGCACGCGCTTCGACTACGACGCCGAGGCCGCCTACCAGTTCGGCGACTACGGCACGGGCGACGTGTCGGCCTGGATGTTCTCGGGCACGTTCGGCTGGAAACCTTGCACCAAGTGCTGGGATCCGCGCATCGCCGTCGGGTTCGACTACGCGTCGGGCGACGACGACCCGAACGACACGGACCGCGGCACGTTCAACCAGCTGTTCCCGCTGGGCCACAAGTACCTCGGCCACGCCGATCTGATCGGCCGGCAGAACATCATCGCCGGCCGGCTCGAGGCGTCGATCAAGCCGTGGGAGAAGGTCACCATCACCACCTGGTACCACATGTTCTGGCGCGCGGAGGAGACCGACGCGGTCTACAACGCGGCGGGCGGCGTGCTGCGCGGCGTCCCCGCGGTCGGGAACAGCGACACGGCCATCGGTAGCGAGCTGGACATCATGTTCAAGTACGCGATCGACCGACACTGGGTCGCGTTCGTCGAGTGGGCGCACTTCTTCCCGAGCGACTTCATCGACAACACCGGCGCCAACAACGACGTCGACGTCTGGTACCTGGGCGTGCAGGGAACGTTCTAGGTACGCTCCGCGGACGTTCCGTGGGGTCTCCTGAGCGGGCGGCGGAAACGCCGCCCGCTTCTTCGTTCCGTGCTACGGAAGCGAGACGTCGAACGTCTGTGAGCCGGCGGGCTCGGTACCGACCACGACGATGGGGAACTTGGTGACGACGCCGCCGTTGTCGACCACGAGCATGTGCGCGCCGCTCGGCACCGCGTTGATGTTGTAGATGCCGTTGCTGTCCGTCGTGGCGGGACCCGCGATCATCTGCACGTTCGCGTTCTCGACCGTGACCGTCGCGTTCGGAACGACGGCGGCGACGTTGTCCGTCACCTCTCCGGTGATGTTGCTCAGCAGCGCCTCAAGCCGCACGGTCTGACCCGGTCCGCCGGCCAGTACCGACGCCACGTTCGTCACGGCGCCGTCCTTCCAGCCCGTCTTCGTGATCGTGAGGTCGTAGTCGCCGGCCGGCAGCATCGCGAGCGCGAAGGCGCCGCTCGCGTCCGTCATGGCCGAGGCCACGACGACCGCGTCACCTGCGGCGCGCGCTTCGACGAGCGCGTTCTCGATATTGGTGTCGTCGGAGGTGTCCGCCGGCGTCGCGCCGTCGCTGAGCACGACGCCGGTGATCTCCGTCTCGCTTGCTGCGAGTGTCACGAGTCCCGCGTCGGTGAGATTCGCCAGGAAGACCTCCACGCCGGTGACCTCGCCCGTGTCGTGGGCGGCGGCTTCCGCGGTCACGCGGTAGGTGCCGGGCGGCACCGAGGTCTCGAAGTGGCCGGCGGCGTCCGTGAGGCCCATCGCGATCTCGACGTCGGTGTCGTCGAACACGCGCACCGTGGCGCCCTCGAGAGCGAAGTCGTCCGCTGCGTCACCGGGGGTGGCGTTGTCGGAGGCGACGTCGAGGGCGAGCGTGCCCGTCGTCGAGGCATTGCTCGCGCGCACGACCGGCGTGAACAGGACCCGCTTCACGCCCGGGGCGTGGGTCATGGGGCCGTTGAACACGAAGCTGCGGGAGAGGTCGAAGTCGAGGATGAGATCGCCCGAGAGCTCACTCGTCACCACGATGTCGTTGTCGATCTTGACCTTGATCCCGGTCTGCGAGCCGCTCGGGAACTGGAGGTTCCCGTTCGCCGTGTTGAAGATGTGGTCGGGTCCGTCGACGACGGCGTCCTCGTTGAGCACCACCTCGCCGGCGTCTACGATCAATCGCACCTCGTCATACGTGCCGGGGCCGATGTCGGCCTCGACAAGCAACGCTTCGACGCCGCCGGTCAGCGGGACCAGGTCGATGGTGGCCGATCCGTCGAAGACGACCTGCCAGCCGCCGCCGTCCTTGTCGCGTACGCGGACTTCACGAATCACGACCGAAGCCGACTCGACGAAGCTCGAAGGGAACGGTGCGTCGGTGATGGAGACGCGCAGCGTGCCGCCGGTCTGGGCGCTTCCCGTGCCGCCGGATCCGCCGCAGGCGGGAAGTACGATGAACAGAGCGAGTGCAAATATGGCGAAGCTGAAGCGTAGGGGGGTCACGGTGAATCTCCTCCAGGCCGGCAGTCGTCGGGCGCCGCCGGTCCAGGCCGAAACCCTAGTTGCCGTCGGCGAACTTGCCCCTTTGCAACCCCTGTTCCGACGTGTCGATTTCCGTGAACACGCGACTACTTCGCCTCTCCGACCTCCGCGAGCCAGCGAACCAGGCGGGCGTGGAGTTCCGACACGCTCAGATGCAACGCCTTGCTGAACGACTCCTCCGGGGGGCGGTTCTGGCCGACCGACTGCAGAAGCATGTCGATCCGACCGGGGTGCGCCTCGACGACGTAGCCCGCGAGGCCGTATGCGGCGAGTGCGTCGTTCTTGGTGAAGGACCCGAGGTAGTGGCCGAGCATCATCGTCGTGAACGGCACCTTCTCGCGTTCGAGCACGTCGTGCGCGCTCTGGAGCCACTTGCGCTGCAGGTCGGGGACGCGCTCGGCGTAGTTGTCGCTCGACGCGTTGTAGTCGCCGCCGACGGTCGTGAGCAGGCGCGTTCCGATGAGCCGGAACGTGAGGTAGTCGCTCAGTCCCACGTTGACCCAGGCGCGCAGGGGCGTCCAGCCACCGGCGGTCGCATCCCACTTGCAGTACGTGTTGTAGAGGAAGTGCTGGAAGTAGACGTCGACCGCCATATCGAGCTCGAAGGCGGGCCCGCCGACGTGCCGGATCGCGTAGCGACCGTCCGCAAAGCTGAAGCCGGAGAGCCTCGAGGCCTTGGCGGCCTCGCGTTCCGCGTCGCTGAGCTTCGCGTACGTCTCGATGTACTTGTCCCAGTGCTCCTGCGTCTCGAACACGACGAACGTGAACTTGGGATTGCGTCCGGCCATGCGCCCGATGACCTTGTGGAAGAAGGGCGCCGCGGCCTCGCACGCGTGGGCGATGGCCTTGGAGCTTTCGGCGCTGGACGTTCCGAGCACGCGCATCCGCCGTGAGACGAACGCGCCGGTCCACGGGATGTCGACGGCCTTTTCCTCCTTGGTGAGCTCACTTTCCTTCGGCTGCTCGGCGGCCGCCAGGCACAGCTTGGCCGCGGCGGCGATCACCTGCCGTTGCTTCATGGCGCGCGCCGTCTCGGGCAGCACCCAGCGATCGCCCATCTTCACGTCGCCGGCCAGCTCGCGCACGACCGGGTCGTCGGGGAACCGCCTTGCGAGCTCGTCCTTGGACTTGGCGGCGAGGTCGAAGCGGTCTTCCTTCTCGGCGGCGCGCACGTGAGCGATGAGCGCGCGCCGGATCGCCTGCACGAGCTTGTCGTCGTCGGGCCGGTCGGCCTCGACGCCCTCGAGGATCTTCAACGCCTGTTCGAGCTCGCTGCGTTCCTTCGCGGCGTCGGCGATGCGAATCAACGCCGCCTGGTACGCCTCGAACGCATCGGCGAGTCGCTGATCCGCCTCGGGAATCGCGTCCTTGCTCCAGTTGGACGGGCGCTTGTACTTCTTCGACCGCTTCCACTCGCCGTTGACGATCTCGTACCCGAGTCGCTTGCGGGCTTCGGCGTGTTCGGGCGCGAACTCGATCAACCGCTCGAACACCTCGTCCCGCTTGCCGAACAGCTTCTTGCCGGCGCACCACCGGGCCACGGCTTCGAGATCCTCGACCAGCTGGACGCGCGCGGCGTGCACGCCTTCGGCGACCTCGCTCGCGTTCGCAGGCGCGGTGAGGAGCGCCAGGATGCAGAGGGCTTTGCCGAGGACGCGCATGGCGGCAAACGCTACGTCAACTGCCCGAGGAAGCAAGGCGGAGTACCTAGCCCGCGTCGCGCAGGCGCTCGAGCTCGTACGCCAGCACCAGATCCGACATCGCCGCCTCGGTCGCTTCCCTGCTGACCTTCTTGATCAGGCTCTCCTTGGCGTACGCCTGGAAGAGCTGCAGCTTGCCGTCCAGGATCTCCACCAGCCGCTCGTCCACGCTGTCGCGGGTCAACAGCCGGTGCACCAGCACCGTCTCCGTCTGGCCCATCCGGTGCGCCCGCGCGATCGCCTGCTCTTCCGTCGAGGGCTTCCACTGCGGCTCCATCAGCACCACCACCGACGCCGCGTGCAGGTTGATGCCGATGCCGCCCGCCTGGATCTGACACACCAGCAGCGCGTGGCCGTCGGCCTGCTGGAATCGATCGACGAGGTCCATGCGACGATCGCTGGGCGCGTCGCCCGTGATCGTGCCGAGCGTCTCGAAGCGTGCGGCGACCTCGTCGATGACGTCGAGGAAGAACGAGAACACGAGCACCTTGCGGCCCGATTCACGGTGTTCCTCCAGAATCTCCGAGAGCCGCGCCATCTTCGCCGACGTCCCGCCTCGCGTCGACACGGTCACGCTGCGGCGCATGGCCATCATGTTGCGGCTCGTCACCGCCGCGCGGTAGTCCGCCCGCTCGTCGCGCTTCATCTCGACCCAGTCCTCGAACTCGACCTTGGGCGGTAGTTCGCGCAGCACGTCCTCCTGGTTGCGCCGCAAGTAGACCGGGGCCACGGTCGCGTGGAAGCGCGCCGGTTCGACCACGACCTGCTCGATGATCGCGCCGCCTTGGCGCAGGTTGGCGGAAACCGCCGGGGCCACCAGCGACACGAGATTGCAGAATTCGTCCGGGTGGTTCTCGAGGGGCGTGCCGCTCATCAAGCACACGTGCTCCGCGTGTTCGATGACGCCTTGAAGCGCGCGGCTTCGTCCCGCAGCCGGGTTCTTGGCATAGTGCGCCTCGTCCGCGATCAGGAAACCGACGCGCATGCCGGCGCCCCGGATGTGCCGATCGAGCTCGGCGGCGCGTAGCGTCGCGTACGACACGACCGCGATGCCGCCGTCGCGAATCCACGCCTCGGTCGCCTCCGCGCGTCCGCTCCCTGCAAGCAGGTGCCCCGACAGATCCGTGCGTGTCTCGATCTCGCGCATCCAATTGCGCACCACGCTCGCCGGGGCGACGACCAGGAAGTGCTTGGACCCGTCGACCTCGTTCCGGTGGACGATCGCCGCCAACGCTTCGATCGTCTTGCCCAGGCCCATCTCGTCGCCGAGGATCGTGCGTCGTTGGTGCAGCAGGTACTTGGCGCCGAACGCCTGATAGCGGCGAAGCGTGACGTCGAGCCCGTCGACCGAGAGCGGAAACGCCGCCACGGCCTGCGCAATCTCGAGCGGCAGCCGGCTCGCAAGCGGGTGCACCTCCGCGTGGCTCGTTGCGTCGGCGCCGGTCGAACGGCCCGGCAGAACCGAGTCGATCAGCGCACACGCGTCGGCGTAGCGTGACCGAAAGCGCGATCGAATGTCGACGCGATCGATGTCGATCGCCGGCAGACCCGGGATCTGCTCCCGACGAGCGCGCAAGTCCTCGACCAGGCCGCCCTCGAGCTCGGCGACGACCCTGCGCCGGGCGGCGAACGCTTCCTGATAGGCGGGGACCAGATGTCCCATCGAACGCCGTCCGAAGAGCCAACGCCAGAAGCTGCGGTGCGCGTCGATCTGCCCCACCTCGCCCTGCAACCTCTTTCGGAGCCTGACGAGCTCGCGCGGAATGCCGCCGAGCGCGTCGCGCGCGAAGAGCGCGTCGAGGGCGCGCGCCGCCACGTGCTCCGCCGAACGATCCGGGAGATCGGGCTTCGGCAGCTCCGTCGGCTCGGATGTGATCTTGCGGTTCAGGATCGCCGCCGCGTCGACGACGCGCTTCGCTGAAGTCGGGCCGACCCCAGGCAAGTCGATGAGTGCCGCTTCCGACTTCTCGTAGACGTCCTGAAGCGTCGCCAGGCCGGCGTCGCGCAGAGCGCTCCACTGCACGTTCTTCGCGCCGGCCTCCTTCAGTCCTTCGAGGTCGACGTCGCGACGGCGCCGCCGGACCTGTTCGTCGGCAAACGCGGACGCGGACGTGCGCAGTGCCGTCATGGGCGCCCGCAGAACCTCATCCGACGCGTCGAGCTCGCGATCGATGTCGCCCATGACGCGGCGAAGCGCCCTCCGGATGCGCAACATCGGCGTGTGCCGGTACAGACCGGCCGCGAACGCGCCGCCTGCGGCCAGTACTGCCAGAACCGCGATGACCATGCTCGGAAGGCTCCTCGGAGCCGGGCATGGTGAGGGCGTGCTGCCCAAGTGCAAGCCGAAGGTCGTGAGCAGATCGACGGCGGGTCGAGCGGGTCTAGCGGTAGCCGATGTCCGCTTCGCGGATCTTCTTGAACAGTGCTTCCACTTGTTCCTGCTTCATCTCGGTCGACTGCAGTGGACCCTCGATGGGCGCCGGTGGCTTGCGTTGCATGCCGCCTACCGGCTTCTTCCGGGGCCCTGCGTCCTTCGACGACTTGTTGCGCCACTGGTCGTGCAGCCGCATGCCTTCGAGGGCGACCGCCATCGGGTCGAGTGTCGCCGCTGTGATCGACAGCTCCGGGGGCCCCTCGATGAACATGAAGTGTCCCTTGGTGACGAAGTAGAGCGCCGCGCCCACGTCCCAGATCCGTTTCTCGGCGGCCCACGAGATCGCTTCCTCCGGGAGGAGGCTGAGTAGTGCCGTCTCGCCCTTTCGCTCTTCGAGGTCGATCAGGGTGCCCGAGTCCTCGTGGCTGACGACCTCCGCGGTGTAGAGCACACGTCCAAGACGCTCGAACAAGACGTTCGAAGCGGCGCCGACGATCAGGCCACCCTCGAAGTACAGGACGCGCTCCGTCTCGTGCTCGACGATGACCAAGGCCGCGTCGAGCGTGTTGTTCTTGGCGAACGTCAGCAGGTCGGCGGTGATCGCTCCACGGAACCGGCCGCAAGCGGCGATCTGGTAGCGGTTGCCGTCACCGACGAGAGGGACGGTGCCGCCGAGCAGCTTGCGCAGATAGGCCTCGGTCTCCTCCGGGAGGTTCCGGTCGAGGATGTCGGAGAGGAATGCGGCCACGTGAAACCTATCGACGTACTTTCGTAGGGCCTTTCGGCCGAATGCCAATTCTATTCGATTCGCTGCCCGATGTTTGGGTGATCGAAAGGGCCTCGGCGTGCCGGCGGACGCGGCAGCTAGGGCGGGGCCCGTCCTCTGAGGTCGATGGTATGGCGCGTTTCGAGCCGAGCGTCGGCGAGGTGCACCACGATCGCCTTGCCCAGCATCGATCCCACGCTCTCGCCGATCAGCCGGTAGAACGTCAGCGCCTCCGGCTTGGTCCAGGCGTCTTCAACGACGACGAACGTGACCTCCACATCATCCGCCGTCTTTCTCACGAGCACGTGTGTGTCGCGCCCCGGGACGAAGTAGCCCATTCCCCGCAGGTGCTCGCCTAGTCGGCGCGCGTCCGCTTCGGTCGCGTCATCCAGGTATGCGACGCGTTGGTTCGGTCCGAACTCGACGTACTGGGACATCAGGCGTTCAACGCCGACGAAGTACATCGTTGCGAGGACGCATGCGAGGGTGCCGACGCCCAACGCCACGGCCCACACCCAGGAAACGAGCCGTCCACCCGAGGCCGCGTGGAATGCGATGGCGGTTCCCTGCGTCTGCTTGGCGATGAGCCACATCGCCACGCCCTGCGCCAGGAGGATCCCGGTCTGCCATCCGTGCTCGATGACCCAGATGACGACGGCGGCTGTGACAGCCGCACCCGTCAACACGCTGAGCCATGCGGCGCCTTTGCGGCCGAGACGACTGAAGTTGATGGCGAGCAGCACGCAACCTGCGACGGCAGTGCCGAGGCTTCCGAAGTACACGTTTCCCGCGGAGTGGAGAGCGTACGGCGGCGGGGAGGCCGCGGGATCCGGGTGCTCGTTCATCGTCGAAGCGTAGTGATACCGTTCCGCTCGAGCAACGGCCGTCGGCTATTCTCTCGCTCATGGACGTCCTGCAGACCGGCAAGACACTTCTGATGATTCGACCTTCCGCGTTCGGATCGAATCCCGAAACGGCTGAGACCAACGCGTTTCAGACGCCGGCGTCGGATCCCCCGGACCACGTGCACGAGCGCGCGCTCGCCGAGTTCGACGCGCTTGTTTCGGTCCTGCGCGACGTCGGCGTCGACGTCGTCGTCATCGACGACGAGCCCGATCCCGTTACGCCGGATGCGGTCTTCCCGAACAACTGGATTTCGCTCCACCAGAACGGCGACGTGTTCCTCTATCCCATGCAGCCGAAGAGTCGTCGTGCCGAGGTGCGACGAGACGTCGTCGATCGGCTCGTCGACGACTACGGCTTTCGTGTGGAGCGGGTCGTCGATCTCTCCGGATTGACCGAAGACGGCGTGTACCTGGAGGGCACGGGAAGCCTGGTGCTCGATCATCTTCACCGAGTCGCGTACGCGGCGCTCTCGCCTCGCACCGACGCCGCGGCGGTCGACCGTTTCTGCGATGAGACCGGATACGAGCCGCTGTGCTTCGGCACCGCGGGCGCCGTCTACCACACCAACGTCGTCATGTGCATCGGGACCTCGTTCGCCGTGGTCTGCGCGGACGTCATCGACGAGGTCGCGCGCAGAGCCGTGCTGGCGCGTCTGGCGCACTCGGGCCGCGACGTCGTCGAGATCGACACCGGCCAGATGGGGAACTTCGCCGGCAACATGCTGGAGGTCCGCAGCCGCGACGGACGCGCGCTGGTCGTCGCGTCCACGCGCGCCCACGACGCCCTGCGCGATGACCAGCGTCGTCGAATCGAGCAACACGCGACGTTCGTCACGTGCGACCTGCGTACCATCGAGGCCCACGGCGGCGGAAGTGCGCGCTGCATGCTCGCCGAGGTGTTCTTGCCGCGTGCGGCAAGCAGGTGCTAGCGCTTCGCCTGCGGGGTGTAGCCGGAACCCACTTCCATGCCGAGCTCGGCGAACGCGGCCTTCGCCTTCTCGGTGACGCGTCCCGTGACGAGGATGCGAAACGCGGTCGCGTCCTTCGCGATCGGCCGTTCGCGCCAGCTCTTCGCGAAGACCAGGAACGACTCGAGTGCGTAGACCTGGTCGGCGGGCAGGATCACCATGACGGCGTCCGTGTCGGTGCGCGCCAGGACGACGTGCTCGACTGCTTCGAGCTTCTTCAGCGGCTGCATCTCCGTATGGAAGTGCGCAAGCATGACCGCTTGCTGCTCGTGGTAGAGCGCACCGACTTCGTCACGCGCCATCCCGGCCGCGCGCACGACGGCGTCGAGACCCTCGAGGCCGCCGAGCTCACGCGTCGCTGCGGTAATCACGGTTTGATGGCGGGGCGAGAGCCAGGCATGCCGCAGGAACTGCGCGCGAACGTCGGCGGCGATGCCCAGCTCGGTTAGCCGGCTGTCGTTGTGCCGCTCGAGCTCGGTCGGCGTCTTGTCGCGCAGGAGCCGCGTCACGTCGGCCCGCAGGCGCGCCGTCGAGACCGCGAGGTAGCCGACGACCGGCAACGCGTAGCTGGCGAGATCGATGCCCGCCGACCCCGCCGTTCGCGCAGTGGCGATGTCGTTCAGGAACTCCTGCACCTTCGGGTTGGTGGAGTAAACGTCCAGGCCCAGCTGCGCGGCGAGCCGGCGCTTCTCCGAGCCGATGAGCGCGCCCCGGACCTTGGAGTCCTCGTACTGACTGCCCTTGCGGTCGCCGAACAGGTCTTTCAGACGCTGGAACGACCGCTCGATCTCGTCGCCCATCTTGCGGAAGGAGTCGCGGGGGTCGACGATGATCTCGACGGCCGCGGTGGGGATCTGGGCGAGCCGTCCGCCCAGGGACCGGAGGAACTCGGGCACCTCGTCCATCCCGACCACCCGGGCCATGGTCTGGATCTCGCGCAGCCGGATCTCGAGCAGGCGCTTGGAGACGACGTCGTACCGACCGTACGTGGAGTCGATCCGGAACATGTGCATGAACCGGCGCGTGCCCACCTCGTCGGACACGACGTGGTCAGGACCCTTTCTTTGGGCCGCGGTCAGAACGTCGGTGGCATTGACGGCGGGGGCTGCCTCGAACGGGCCGTCGTCCGCGGAAGCCGAGGGAAGCCAGATCAGTGCCGTGGCGAACACGAAAACGAGAGAGCGCATGAAGAACTCCGGCCGCCACACCGGCCGGAGCTTACCCCGGAAGGGCGGGGGCCGTCGAAGACTGGCACGCGGCTCTACGCGTCATGGTTGCAACGACGACGAATTTTCGACGCTTCACAATTCGAGGAGAGTCCGCTCACCCAGCGCCGGGGGGCCCGATCAGATGCTGCGCCGACGTCGCCTGACGACCACACCTGACGCGATTGCCAGGCCGAGCAAGCCGAGCGTTCCCGGCTCGGGTGTGACGTTCGTGGTGATGTACGTGTCGCTCTTGGAGCCGTCGGCGGCGACAGACCGGATGTGGAATCCGAAGCGCAGATCGCCGTCCATGAAGGCCTGCTTGATGTCGGCGAAGGTGTGGCCTACCTGCAGATCGAAGCCCCAGGTCCCCGTATCACCGTCGTCGAGTCCGTCCGAAACCAAGCCCTTGTCACCGTCGGAGCCGAAGTCCACCGCGAACTTGGGAGTGAGGTTGCCGCCTCCCGGCAGACCCGGCGGGCTCGGCGGCTCGCCCCAGTCGCTCTCGTGGACGATCGTGGTGATGAAGTCGTCGCCCGCGGCGCCGGCATTCGTGTCCCAGTACAACTCGAAGATCTCGCCTCCGCCGTGATTGTTCGTCAGGATGAAGACGAGGTCGGAGCCGCTGTAGCTGCCGGTCAGGTCGCCGGCGTCGTTGCTGACCTTCAGGGTGAAATCACCGGGCGCGTTCTCGCCCGAGTTGTTTTCGAGCACCTCGAAGCCGACTTCGAAGGACTCGGCCTGCGCGCCCCCGGCGGTCGCGATCAGAATTGCCACGACGAACGTGGCGAACAAAACTGCGCGGATCATCTATCCACCTCCCACACACACGTGAGGGAAAGGTTAACAATTGGCCGTGGAGCAGGCAATCGGAGCCGGTGAGATGGACGGTCGATTCAGTCGTCCGGCGTGTCCAAAGATCTCGACACCCGATGGCCGTCCGACGAATGCCGAATCCGCCGCTGGACCCAGATCTAAGGGCCCGGCTAGGCTGCGGGCGGGCATGGGTAGCGAGGCAGGGCGGCTGCGGGTGCTGAACGGTCGTTGGGCCGTATTGCTGCTGTTCGTGCTCGTGACGACCGGCTGCACGTCCCCGGGCGAGCATCGATTCCGCCGAGGCGTGCGAACGGCGGCGGTGGACCCGCACACGTGGGTGCCGCTGGTGGCTGCCGGCGCGATCGCCGTAGCGGATGCCGACGAGGACATCTCCGAGTGGGCGAGCGGCATCGGAATCTTCGACTTCGGCGATGCGGAGATCACCGGCGACGTCATGTTGGGAATGACCGTCGCTGCCGCGGCCGCCACCGCGGGAGATCCGTATGCGCCGCGCATTCCAAGTCCCGATCCATGGCGCAGGATCGATCGCGTGAACGCGGCCGTCGTCGGCATCGGATCTGCGGCTGTCGTCTCACCGATGATCAAGGACGCCATCGGTCGCAAGCGCCCGAAAGGGGAAACCCGAGACTCGATGCCGTCCGGACATGCGACCGTCGTCGCGGCGGCTTGCGCCGTCGGCAAACGAAACGTTGCTCGAGGAACGCTGTCCGGTCGTGCGCAGTGGGTCGGCCGGGCTTGGTTCGAAGCGATGCCCTGGCTCAACGCCTGGAATCGCATCGAGTCGGAACGCCATTATCCAACCGACACGTTGGTGGGGCATTCGATCGGGAACTTCATCGGTGTCTTGGCCGACGAGTTGATCGTGGGCCGATACTGCCGGCCGATCGTGTACGTCAACGCCGGTTCGCGACAGGGCGGCGCTGCGCTCGAGCTGGGCATCCGAGGCGAGTGGTAGCTAGAACCTGACCGACGCGCCGACCAGGATGTTGGTCGTCCAGAGCTCGGTCTTCGACTCGCCGACACCGCTCTTGAAGCGCAGGTTGAGATCCGTCCAGTTGAGCTTGCCCTCCGCGTAGACGGAGAAGGGGCCCCAGACGTCGAGGTTGAGCCCGAGGATCGCCGTCGCGGCCGGACCGGCGATGCGGTAGCCGTCGGCGACGCGAACGCCGTCCACTTGAATGAGCGGGCTGGGAATCGCGACGCCCACGCCGATGCCGGCGTAGGGCTGCATGCGGCCGAGCAGCGTCTCGTCGCGGCGTCCCTTGGGAAACCAGCGGTGCATGTAGTTGAGCGTGAGGATGTTGTGGCCGAACGCCACCCGCCAGCGCTCGATCGCGGTCGACATCGGCGCGGGGCTCGCCACGGGGACGCCGTTCTTCACGCCCGTGATCTCCTTCACCTCGTGGGTGCGCGCGATCGCCTTGGGGTGGTGGAAATCGACTGCGATGCCCTGCTGCTTGTGCTTGCCGGTCCAGTAGGTGATGCGCGCGCCGTAGTTGGGCGGCGGGTGGAAGGTGAGAGACTCGTCGTCGAACCCGACGTCCTTGACCTCTAGGTCGGTGCCGGCGGCGGGGTGACGCAGGCTGATGTCGCTGTTGAAGGTGTGCGCCTTGCCGGTGTACGCGGAGAACTGCCACTCGCCTTCCTTGCAGAACAGGGAGCGGGACTGGCAGCCCGCCAACCCGAACGCACACACCGTGACAATGAGAGCTGCCCACCTCGTGCCGACCACGACTGCCCTCCCTGGACCCGGGATCCTAGGGACGCCGTGGTCATCGGACGATCACCGCGCCTAGTCGGGCAGGCCCCAGATGACCCAGGCCGCCCAGTACTTGGGCGCCTTCCAGCGTTTCTTCTTCGAGCGAACGTGGTCTTGGGCGCGGCGAAGCGCCTCGGCGGTCGAGACGCCGTCCTTTCGCAGCTCCTCGTGCAGCTTGATCATCAGAGCGGAGGTCGCGGCGTCGTCGACGGGCCAAAGGCTGGCGATCACGCGCGGCGCCCCGGCTGCCATGAACGCGCGGGCGAGGCTTCGGAGACTCACACCCTGCAGCGAACGTCCACGGGCCGTGTTGCACGCGGACAGCAGGACCAAGTCCGCATCGAAGTCGAGCCGAGGTAGCTCGACCTCGTTCAGGAACCCGTCGTGACTCGAATCGGGGGACAGCGCCAACGACGAGAGATTCGGTGACTCGGTGTTCAAGATGCCGTGGCATCCGAACTGGATGACCCGAATCCGTCCCATCTCATCTAGCAACCGTCGGACCTGCGTCTCAGAGGCCTCTCGCCCGAGTAGCAGGCGATCGCCGTGACGCTTGACGGCCACCGCCGACCTACGCGAGTGCGGCAGTGGCGAGAGGCGCGTGCCACCGGCGTACACACGGGTTGCATTGCCTTCTCCGCCGACGGAGTACTCGGGGTCGGCGACGAGGAGAGCGTGCTCGCCGCGGATCTGACGCGCGGGAACGAGCTGCGCGAGCACCGTTCCCGACTGCACGAACGAGGTCGCTACGTGGTCGGGCAACAGCAAGGCAAACGGGACCTTGGCAACACCGTCGTCCGGACTCACGTACACCCTCGTCAAGCTCGACGGTAGCCCGAGTGGCTTTACGAGCTGTCTCTTCGCGCGCTGCAGGATCGCCGAGGACGAGGAAGGAGCGCCCTCGACCAGGTCGGTCCAGAGCTCCTCGCACGTAGATCGAATGCGGTCGACGTCGTCGAGCTCGATCCAGCGTATCTCTTCCTGCGTGACCACCAGCGCGCCGGCGATTCCGTCCCGTAGGACGTACTGTACGAGCGCCGAGCTCTCGTCGAGCTCTCTTTGCAGCACGTGCGCATGGATGTGCGCCAAGCGGCGCGTGCCGACGCGCTTGCTCGCCCGCTCGATCGACTCCAGCACGTCGCGATAGGCGCCGACCGCCGCGTTGTACTGCGCCCGGCGCTCACGAATCGTCTTCAGCAGTCCTTCATCTTGCGCGTCGTAGTAGCGCATCTGCGCCTTGACGACGGCCTCGCGCGCCTCGAATTCGCGCTCCCGATCGGCTGCGGATACGTCCGCTACGCCGGGATCGTGGGGCGCGGTTGCCGCGCGCGTCCGCTCGAGGACCTCGCTGATCGCATGCGGCTCTCCGACCTCGACCGCGCTGCGAAGCGCGATGGAGAGCACCTTGGGAAAGTGGGCCTGCGCGAACGCGGTCTGCTCGTCCGCAAGTCCGACATTGAACGTCTCGAGCGCCGTCAGGGCGTCGTTTGCCAGCATCAGCGCAGTTCTTGGCGCGTGTTCGAGCAGCGCGATGTGGGCGAGGCCTCGCAACGCATCCGTTCGGATCTGAAGGTCCGCGGACGACTCATACAGCGCCAGGGCGTAGTTGTCCCGCGCGCCGTCGACGTCCGGCTCAGAAAGGGCAAGCAGGGCGTCACCGATCTTGACGTTGATCTCGCGGTTTCCCGGCTCGAACTTGAGTGCTTCTCGATACGTCGCAAGCGCACGCGCGGCGTTTCCGCGACGCTCTTCGACCTCGCCGCGGTGAATGAGAGCGCGTGCCATGTCCACCCGCGCGTCCGTCTTCCGGAATATCGCGAGCGCCTTGTCGAGAGAGCTTGCCGCGGCGTCGAGGCGATCCATGCGGTACTGAGCGAATCCGAGGTTGCCCAGCGCCAACGCACGATGCGCGCTGCCGGCGGCCTGTTCCTCGACCATGTTGTTGAGGAGCGCCTCCGCTCGCTCATAGGCGCCGAGCTCGACATGGATGCCGGCAATGAGCTCCTGCGCGTACCATCGATCCTGGTCGTTCTTCACCTCTCTGAAGAGCCGTTCCGCCGCCTCTGCCAGATCCAGTGCTGTCGCGTAGCTCCGCTGTCGTGCTGAGACGTCCGCCAGGTGCGTAAGTGTGAATGCCCGAGCGACTGCGTTCTTCCCGAGGTCATTTGCGAGGTCTTTCTTGGCATCCTCCGTCGCCTCGACCGAGAGTGCGCGGTCGAGCGCCTGTTTCTGTCGCCGGAGTCCGCTCAAGGCGCTCTCGAGGTGTTTTCTGGCGCTGTCGAACGAACCGAGCTCGATGAGGATTGCGCCGAGGTCCGACTCCGTCTCGATCGCTTTGACCGTTCTTCCGAGTTCCGTCTCCACTTCGAGGAGCCGCTCAAGGGTCGCGATCATGCCTTTGAAGTCGTGCTGCAGAAACTGGCACCGCAGTCGTCCCCTCAGAGCGGCGGCCTCCGCGTCGAGCTCGCCGGCTTCCTTGGCCGCTTTGGCCGCCTTCTCGAACTTGTCGCGTGCCTCGTCGGGTAATCCGTCCTGCTCGAGCCGCCGTCCGTCCTCGAAGAACTGGATCGCGACGGCTCGTCTGGCATCCGTCTCGTCATCGCCGTAGGCCTCCGGCAGACCCCCCAGCAGCGCCAGAAGCGCCGTGAAGACGAGCGGCAACGTGCCTGCGAAACGACCCATTCACCCAAGGTAGCCGAATGCAGGCGGCGCTATTTCACGGGGGGCTCCGAATCGTTAGGATCTGAGCCGCCGTTGTTTCGCTGGGGGCTATTCGATGGGCCTGTCACTGCACATACAGACGCCTGAAGGGGCGCTGCGGGCGTCGGAAGTTCTCGTCAGGGTCAAGATCGAGAACGACGGCACCGTCCCGTTCCGACTCAACCGATTCGACCTCGGATTCGTCGGCACGTCACTCGAGATTCTCGATCCGAACGGCAAGCCCTTCGACATTCCCCCTCCGGCGCCGGGCCCCGGGCCTCTCCGCAAGGAAGAGAAGCTCTCGCCCTGGACCGACGTGGACGGTGACGGTGTCGCGGTCCGGTACATCGGCTTTCTTGACTACCGAATGCCTGCGGGCGTCTATCAGGTCCGATTCGTAGCCCACCCGTACGTGGATGGTGAGAAGAAGCCGCCGGTGAAGAGCGAGTGGGCGAGCTTTCAGATCGCCCACATCGGCGCGCTGCCGGAGATCGCGATTCCCCCCTGGTACAAACGCTTCTGGTGGTGGTGCTGCCGATGGTGTTGCGGGTGGGAAAGGTGCACCTGCACGAAACACCACGTGGCCGAGCACGAGGAGAAACTGAACGGCACGTGCTACCCGTGGGAGTCACGCTTCAAGCTGACGATCGACTACAGGCTCTGCATTGCGCTTGTCGACGTGAATATTTACTACCACTTCTACAACGTCATCGGCATCGATCCAGATGAGTGGGCGCGGCAGGTGAAGGCGAAGATCGAGTGCTACTGGGGCGGCCGGTTCAAACTCTGTTCCGGCTCCAAGTCGAAGTGTGGAGACGGGTACCAGATCTATTTCCGCGTCAACATGCGCGACACGGAAGACCTGACTTGGCAGCACTACGACATCACCGTCACAGCCGCGACTCCGACCGGTACGCCCACGTTGACGAACTGGCCCGCGACGGACGGTGATGACGCCACCGTCCACGAGTTCGGGCACATGCTGGGGAACTGCGACGAGTACGGTTCCGTCGCCTGCGGTGACTGTGCCGGACTCGCTTTCAGCTTCATCGACAATCCGAACGGAAACGTCATGCACCGCTACGGCGGCGAACCCGAAGCGAAGCACTACGAGCAGATTCGTCTCGCCGCAGAGTCGTGTCTTCAGACGCCCGTGACGGTCAAGCGCGTCGACGAGCCCTGCATAACGATCGAGCCGGTTCCGATCTAGCCGCCCCAGCGGGCGCAGTGCGCCTCCCAGACGCCGTTCTGGTAGTACCAGTGGACGAGCCACTCGTGCGAATCGTTCGTGGGCGGTCCCTCGCTGATGCCGAGAAACCACTCGATGAACGGCGCGTTGGGATCAAGCGTGTGCCAGTTGCCCGTGTACTCGTACGTACCGTCTACATCGACGTCGAACTCGGCCATGACGTGCGTGGCACTCTGTGGAATCAGGGCGAACGCCGCCTCGTTGTTGTGAACCTCGCAAGTCTGGAATGCGATCGGCTGCGGCGTTCCCGCTCCACCGATCTTGTAGACGGCGCGGAAGTTCCCCATGCGGTCCGCCCTCGTGTTGAGCAGGCGCACGCGCCGCATGGCCGACGGGCCGGGGGGGCCGTCACCGGGAGTGAACTCGTCCTCACCTCCTCCGTTCTCGTTGTCCTCGCCGTTCCCGTTGGTGCCGCCGTTTCGCGGGCACTCGGGCTTCGGACAGCAACAGCCGGTCAAGCCGACACAGAGGAGAACGAAGAGGCTCAGCGCCGCGACGAAACGCGGGTGTGCCGCGCGATCAATACGAGTCATTTCCTGCACCTTCCTGTCCAAGCTCGTCATCGAGTGTGGACTCCCTGTGCCCATGATACGTAGAGAGCATCGCTCCCGACAAGGGCTCGCATCCCTAGGCGCATCCGGAGCACACTCATTTCATCGATCGTGCACTCAGGCTTCTACGTGAAATGCCGCGTGATTCGTCCGGCCCTGGTCGATGAGCCTCGTTTCCGTGGACACCAGGGCGCCGGCGCCGCAATGATGGACCCGGCCTCAGTGCTGTGGGGGTGCCCGGGTTTGATCCAGATGCCGAGATGGGCCAAGCAGTGCCTCTGTGCGTTCGCTCTGACGAATTTGCTCCTGACGGGCGCCGCCGCCGACGAAGCGAACGACAGCTACCCCGAGGTGAAGGCCGCGCGTGAAGTGCTTCGCGCCGTCGAGGCCAAGGACCAGAAGTCGCTCGTCGAGATTGCGTCGAGGGACAACCCCGATCCGTGGCTCATCGCCGATTGGCTCATCATGGAAGAGGAGCTGGCGGCGGCTGGTGCGCTCGCTCGCGCCGTCAAGCGGCCCGCCACGGCGAAGCTCGCGGTCTACGTCGATTCGAAGAGAAGCCGCAAGAAGGAAGAGAAGGCGCGCGCTGCGCTGCGCAGCGCTCGTGCCGTGGCCGAGGCGGGCAAGCTGAAGGATGCGTACCCGATCCTCGAGCCGTTGGTGTGCGGCGACGCGAACGTCGTTTCCGTCCAGGTCCTCTACGTACGCGGCGTCGCGGCCTACATGAACGGGCGTTACGACGATGCCATGGCATCGCTCAAGGCCGCGTCGGAGCACGCGCTTCGCGTCGGCTGGGTGACCGCGCGGGGGCAGGCGCTGCAGTGGATCGTTCAGACGGCAACCGTTCAGGACGACAAGCAGACCGCCGTCGCTTTCGCGCAGGAACGCGTCCTGCTCGAGACCGAGCTCGACCGTCCCGACCGTCTCGCGGATGCCGGGATGGCGCTCGGCAAGGCCCTGCAGGCGACGCAAAGGCCCCTGGCCGCGCTGGCCGCGTTCGAGCGCGCGGTCGCGGCGGCACGCCGCGCTGGTGACGACAAGACGGCCGCCAAGACCTCGATGCTCATGGCGGCTGTTTCGGAAGAGCTCGGCGACATCCGAGTCGCGATCGAACATGCACGGGCGGGCCTCGAAGCGTTCCAGAGTCTCGGCGAGGCCAAGGGGGTCGCGGATGCCCT
The DNA here is from genome assembly GCA_965223505.1 of Planctomycetota bacterium. Classification (GTDB taxonomy): domain Bacteria; phylum Planctomycetota; class PLA2; order PLA2; family JAEUHO01; genus CBDCWP01. Next base: position 10,565 of record CBDCWP010000024.1, on the reverse strand, counting down.
GATCGCGCTCGGGTCCTACTTCGAAGCGACCAGTGAGTACGAGCGCTCGCGCGCGTTTCTAGAGCGGGCCGTGCGCTACTGCCTTCAGCATGGGCTGGCGTACTTCCACGCTCGCGCGCTCTCGCACCTCGGCGTCACGTACCAGATGCTCGGCGCGTACCCCAAGGCGCTCGACGCTTTTCACACCTCGCTGAAATACGACGAGTCGAAGAACGACACGCCGCGCATCGCGGGCAATCTCAACAACCTGGCCGTGCTCTACAACGCCATCGGCGACGACGATCGCGCGATACGTACCCTGCGTCGGACATTGAAGCTGTTCGAGGAGGTCGAAGGCAAGAAGGGAATTGCCAGCGCGTGCAGCAATCTCGGTCTGCTTCTTCTATTGCGCGGCGAACGTCAGGAGGGCACGGCGCTCCTCGAGCGCTCCCTTCGAGTTCGTCAAGACCTTGGCGACCAACGCGGCATTTCCGTTGCGCTCTCGGCACTGGGGTCTGCCGCCGTTTGGGAAACCAACTACGCGGAGGCGATCCGCCTGTACCGCGAGGCGGCGAAGATTCGCAAGGAGGCGGCGGATCGCGCGGGTTTCGTCGAGACCATGACCAATCTGGCCTACGTGCACCTGATGAACGGCGAGCACGACGAGGCGCTTCGTCTCGTCGTGCACGCGGCGCAGGAGGTGGAGGCCCTACGCAGCCCGCAGCTGGAGCTCTACACGCTGTCGACGCTCACGCTCACGCACTTGGAGATGAACAACCCGAAGCTCGCGCTGGAGGTCGCCGAGCGGGCGCTCAGGGAAATGGAGCACCTGCTCGGAGGTCTCAGCGAAGTCGCGGCGGCACGGGTGCGCACGCAGCGGGCGTCGATCTACGAGCTCGGCGCCTTGGCCGCGGCGCGGATCGGCGTGGCGGGCAAGGTGATGAAGTTCCTCGAGGCGGGCCGGGCCGGCTCGCTGCTCGAGTCCCTCGGCGGACGCGACGCGCTCCGTTTCGTCGAGCTTCCCGGCGCGTTGCGTCAGGCGGAAGCGGACGCGCGGATTGCCGAGGCGAAGGCGGCGGCGCGATACCGTCGGGCGTTGCGTGCGGGAGAGCTCGCGGAGCTTCGAGTCGCGAAGAAGGCGCTCGTGGACGCGACGGATCGGCTGCGGGACGTCGTTGCGAAGATCCAGCGCACGGCGAAGGCGCAGGCAGGATTGGTGTATCCACGCCCGCTCGGGCTCACGGAGATTCAGCGACATCTGCGGCCGAATCAGGTGTTGGTGCTCTACGGATTCTGTGCCGAGACGACGATCGCCGTCGTCTTCGATCTGGACTGGGTGCGAGCCATCAATCTGGGGCCCGCCGCGCGGGTGGACGACGCCTTCAAAGCGCTCGGGCGGGTCGAAGCCCGCAAGGACGTGGGTCCTGCGCTGGGGCGCCTGCGCGAGCTCCTCGTCACGCCGCTGAAGCTCCCCGGCGCCACGACGGAGGTGCTCGTCTCACCTGCCGGCCCGTTGTGCTACGTCCCGTTCGGGGCTCTGTTCGATCAAACCGTCGCGCTGACGCCGTCCGCCTCGACCCATGCGCTGCTCTCCACGGAGCGCCGTAGGGGGGCCAAGGGCGTTCTCGCGCTGGGAGATCCTTCGTATGGAGCGCAGGCGGGCGGATCGGGCGGGGTGTATACGCGTGGCGATCGGCTCTTCGCGCTTCCGGCGACGCGCGTCGAGGTACAGAAGGTCGGGGACCTCGTCCTGCTCGGGAAGGACGCCAGCGAGCAGGGACTGCGCAGTGCCATCACCAAGCAACGCTCCTGGCGCGCGGTTCATCTCGCCTGCCACGGGCGGATCGACCGCGACAAGCCGACGCTGTGTGCCCTGGCGTTGACGCCCGACGAAGAACACGACGGGTTCCTCACAGTGCTCGACGTCATGCGAATGCGTGTGCCTGCCGATCTCGCGGTGCTGTCCGCGTGTGAGACGGGGACCGGCAAGGTCGTCACCGGCGAGGGCATCATCGGGCTCACACGCGCGTTCATGTACGCCGGCGCACCGCGCGTCATCACGAGTCTGTGGAAGGTCGACGACGAAGCGACGCGCGCCTTGATGATCAAGTTCTACGAGCTATGGAACCCGAAAGACGGGGTCGGCGTCGGCGCGGCGGCGGCGTTGCGCAAGGCGCAGGCGTTCATTCGCGCCCAGGAAAAGTGGTCGCATCCGTACTACTGGGCGGCCTGGGTGCTTTGGGGCCTTCCCGACTAAGCCCGCCTGGTTCAACGTGCGCGGCTACCCGCCGCCCGTGCTCGGACTCCCGCCGGAGGATCCGCCGCCCGGCGGCCGCGGCGACGGCGACGGCGTGTTGCCGTCCGACTCGCTCGGCGTTCGGCCCGGCGGCTGCACCCGGCCCGGCGTCGGCTTCATCTTCTTGCCGTAGCTCACGGTCCACGTCTCCACCGTGTTCGCAGCGACCTGGATGCCGAACGGCGTGCCGCCGAACTTGCGCAGCTGCTCGCTGCGTGCCTCGATCAGCGCCTTGCCCAACGCCTCGTCGAAGACGTGTACGTCCGTGGTTCGGATGTTCTCGGCGTCGTCGCCGCGCTGGATCCAGACGGCGGGGCGGATGCCGGGGTACGCCTCCTCGTCCTTCCACGCGTCGTCCGGAATCGTCGCCGCGGCCGCCAGCGCTTCGTTGAGCTCGAAGTGCAGCACGTTCGCGATGTGGCGCAGCAGCGCCGCGTCGGCGGCGTACCGTCGGTCGGGCGCGTCGAGCTCCTTGCCGGCCGCTTTGTCGAGCGCCTTGGTGAGCAGCTTGTCGACGGAGCGCGCCGCGTCGCGCCAGTGCGTCGCCTTGCGCAGGAACTCCTTGTGCTGATTCCTGTCCATCCACATCGTCGGGAGCGACGCGGCGGAGCGCTCGAGCAGGTCGATCGACTGCGGACGCGTGCCGCTCTTGTCGAGCGGCGACGTGTGGCTCGCCAGCGCGTTGAACTTCGACCCGATCGCGTCCCACGACTTGAGCAGGGCGCGTGCGAGCGGCCGGCGGGACGCGTCGGCGCGAATCGCAGACCGGCTTCGAAGATCGGGCCCGAACTGGTCGCAGCGCGCGTAGTCGTAGACGAGCGAGGCGCGGTGATCCGGGTTCCACGACCACAAGACGTAGCGACCGCCGCGCTCGGCGGCCGCACGCATCAAGCCGTGTGGGCCGTAAGCGGACGGGAGCGCGGCCTTGCGACCCGACGCGGACTCGAACACCTCTCGATCACGGCCCAACCGCTCGAGCAGATCTTCGAGTTTCTTCGGCCCGCCGTCGTCCTTCCTTCCGAAGCCGAGCATGCCCGCGTCGAACGTCGTCTTCCAAAGTCGGTCGGCGAAGCGGTAGGGGACGTGCGGGTAGGCGGTCTCGCCGCCGTGCCAGGGTGTCTTGCGGTCGAACGGGCCGAACGGTCGCCGTCCGATCGTCTCGTCGTAGCGCTTCTGCTTCGACGCGTCCTTGATCGAGAGGACGCCGTTCTGCATGCGGTCGCGCATGTCGAGCACCCCGTCGTTCCAGGCCCGGCCGAATCCCGCCTCCGATCCCACGACGCCGAATCCGAGCTGCTTCGACTCGAGCAAGCGCAGGAGCTTCTCGAGATCGTGTTCGTCTTCGAAGCGCCAGTCGGCGAGGTAGATGACCGTCCCGCCGCGCCCCTTGAAGCTCTTCACGGTCGCACGCAGGGCGCCGATCGTGTCGTGCGCGGGTGTCTCCGCGGCGACGACCTGATGGATCCGCTGGGCGATCGTCGTGGCATCCGCCCGGTCGGAGAACGGACGGCCCAACGGCGCCACTGTCCAGGTCGTCGGCAGCTCGGGATCGGCGGCGAGCTTCCGAAGCGCCGCCGCGATGTCCGCGGCGTGTTCGCGCGTGTGAGGCGTCACGTCGATGACCAGCGCGGCGATGCCCTCGGAACGGCCGTCGCGCGATCCAAAGGCCGCGCTGATGGCGGCTTCGAGGCTCTTCGATCGCCTCACGACGACATGGCGGGCCTCGGGCGCCGCTTCAGCCGGGCCGGCTAGGGCCGTTCGGATCGAGCTCACCGGCCCAAGCGCAGACGACAAGACGATCAGAAGGGTTGCGACGCGCATGGGGCTCCTCCTGCAGGCAGTCTCTGCCATGGCGTACGTCGGGATGGGGCGGAAGTTGGCGACTGGGGCGGTGCTTTTCGAATCGAAGGGACGAAAGTTGCCGGTGACGGCGCCAACGTCAGGCAGGGGGCGACGTAAGAAGGTGTCTAGGAGGTCGTGCATGCGGGCGTTCGCACCGGCGGTTCTGATCGTGTCGCTCGTGTCGCTCGGCGGCGGGGTCGTCCGCGCCGAGGAGAAGAAGCCCGACGTCCGCGCCTCGAAGCCCGTCACCCTCGAAGAGCGGGACGAAGCGATCGAGCGCGGGCTCGCGTACCTCGACAAGACGGTGTTCGCGATGCACGACGCCGCGGGTACGCCGCGCAAGCAGTTCACGGTCGCGGTGACCGGGCTGGTCGGGCTGCTGGCCGGCGACGCGCGCAGCAAGACGGCTCGCAGCAAATACCGCTTCGTCGAGAAGGCGCGCAAGTACCTCGACGGCTACGTCGCCGAGGTGGCCAAGCGCACGGCCGATCCACGCCAGCTGCCTCCGACGTCGGACGGATTCAACAGCGAGCACGTGATGCAGTACACGTGGCCGCTCGGGATGTCGGCGCTCTTCTACGGCGAGTTGCACGCGCGCGGCCGGCACAAGGCAAGCGCGGCGAAGACGTTGCGGTCGATCGTGCACGTGCTCGCGGCCGCGCAGGCGCCCAACGGCGGTTGGGGCCACGCCCAGACGCGCGAGAAGGGCAAGCCGCGCGGAACGAGCGAGATGGACGGCTATGGCGGGTATCCGGACACCTTGCTCGCCAGCTCGAATCTCGTGACGGCGAGCCTGGCCCTGGTGAAGCCGATCGCGCCGCCGGAGAAGGAGGACCTCTTCGACCGCGCGTTGGCGTACTACGAGTATGCGGAGCACTCGAACGGCAACTTCCCGTACGACCCGAGTCAGAGATCCGCGCACATGGACATGACCGGCGTCAGTCGCGCGGCGGGAGCCGTGTTGGCCATGCATCTCCTCGAGGTCGACTGGGAGGAGATCGGCATGTCTCGCGCGCTCGAGTTCGTAGACGAGCACATCGAGTACCTCTCCGAGGGCCACGGCTCTTCGACGTTCAACCTGATGTTGGCGGCGTTGCTGCAGCGGCTGCGCGGTCCGAAGGCGTGGGGCGCGTTCAAGGAGACCTTCTTCCGGCGCCTCGTGGACGGCCAACGGAAGAACGGTTCGTTCGAGTGCATTTGCCAGAACAAGGCATTCGGATCGACGAACGACTCGAAGGGGCTCGGGAGCGGCAACGCGGGGTTCTTCGCGAACCGAACGGACGCCTATGTGAGCTCGATGCACGTGCTGATCCTGCTCTTGGACCGCACGTGGCCGAAGCTCATGCCGAAGCCGCCGGCGAAGTCACCCCAAGCGGCGGTCACGCCGCGGTAGCGTTCTACAGCTGAGCTGTCGTCGCGCCGCCGCCGGGAGACTGGGCCGCCGCCAACGCCCTTGCCGCGTCGATGCGGCCGTAGCCGCTACCGGCGTCCCAGCCCGCCTTACCGAGGTTTCTGGCCGTTCGCAGCAGCAACGCCTTCATTTGGAACGGCGAAACGGCCTTTCGGGAGAACTTGGTGCGCAGTGCCGCGACGACACCCGCGGCGACCGGACACGCGGCCGACGTGCCCTGGTCGGATACCTTCACACCGCTCCCCTTGAAGTGGCTGGGGGCACAGAGATCGGGCTTCAGGTACTCCATGAAACCCGGTCCCTGCGCCGAGTAGGAGAGTCGCCGGTCTTGGTACGTCACCGCGCCGACGCAGGTGACTGACGGGAGCGATCCCGCTCCATGAATGCTCTTGGCAGGCCCTGACTGCGCTCCGCAGCCGGGGTATGGCGTGGACGTTCCGCAGTTCCCGGCGGCGAACAGCACGTCAGCGCCTGCGCGAACGAGATCGGCAACGACGCGATTCAACGGGTGGTTGCGGTTCGCCGAGTAGTTGCCCGGCGCGCCGATCGGATCGTCGCCGGTCAGGTTCGTGAGTCCCCAGCTGTTGACGACGACAAGCGGCCGATCGTCGGCTCGTACCAATTCTAGCAAGCGCGTGAACGCGCGCACGGCGTCGGACGCGAACGCACGCAACGTCGCCTGGTTTTGCAGGATCGGGTAGTCGAAGATCCGTGCGCTCGGCGCCATGATCTTGGCGTCGTACGCCACCATGGTCCCGTGCCAATGCGACTTCGCGGGTGCGCCCGACCATCGACTCGCCACGGAGATCTTGGTCGCGTCGACACCCGCGTCCATGACCGCCACGCGCACGTTGTGGCCAGTGCACTTCGCCTTCTGCAGGGCGTCGAACCCAAGCAGTTTCCTAACGTCGCTTTCGCTCCCGAAGACCTTGCTCCCACCCGGAACAGCCACCATGCGAATCTTCGGGTCGGCGAAGTCGCCTCGTGCTCGGTCAGCCTTGTCGTGACGGAATCGAGCGATCGCCTCCTCGTCCCGAAAGTGGGCAACCGTGCAGTACGTCTCCTCGCGCGGAGCGCGGTAGCGCGCATTGCTCTTCGAGCCCCGCTTGAGCCTGCGCTTCGTGACGTGTCGAACCGGGCGGCGCTTCTCGTCCAGCGCCATGCCGGGCACGCGCAGGTCCGCCTCGAGCTGCAAGAGCGCCTTGCCAAAGTACTTTCGGTTCCTCGAAGCCTTGCGCAGCAGCTCGTGCGTCCGCGCCAGGACCAGCCGTCTGGGCATTCGTCTCCTCGGGGCGGTGGTCAGTCGTACGCGGGACCCGCGTCGAAACCCGCGCCGAACGGAGCGGCCATCTGCGCCATCTTGGCCGCCGCGTTCGCCTTTCGCGCGGCGGTCACGTACGCGATCCAATCACTCGATGCCTTGCTTTGCTTCGTCGCGAGGAGGCTCTCGGCGCTCTTGAGACCGGCTTCGGCGACCTTCTTCGCCGCCTCGTCGGGCGCGGCGATTACGGCGGCCCTCGCCTCGTCGACCGCCCGCTTGGCACGCGCGACCTCGCCCTTGGACAGGGTCCACAGGTCCTTCTTGCCGTGCGCCTCGGCGGTCGCGTTCTCGGCGTCCAACCGCAGCTTGTCTGCTTCAGCGCGCCCGGGCTCGATGAGCGCGTTGGCCGCGAACGGCGTGTTCCGCTGCGCGAGGAGCGCCGCACGGTTCGCTGCGTTGGCGTACGTCACGAAGTTGGCCCAGGCCTGCCTTCGTTGCTCGCTTGCGTTCGGCCCCCGCAGTCCCGACAGACTGTCGTAGATCGCGCGCGCGTTGATGGCGTCGCGCCGCGCGGCCTCCGCCGCTTGCTCGAGTGCGACCTGGCTGTCGCGATCCGGCTCGACGAGGTCGTCGTCGGAGTAAGGCTGCGGCAGTCCCGCGAGCGTCGCCGACGTGTTGGCCTTCGTCGCGGCGTTCACGAACGCGACCCACTTGGTGTGTCGCTCGTTCGGGGTCGTCGCGTTGTCGAATGCTGCGCGCGCCGTCTTGGCCGCGCCCAGGTCGTTCGCCGCGGTGGCCTGCTTCTCCTGGTTCTTCGCCGTGTCGTCGAGCTTGTCCTGCTGCTCCTTCAGCTTGGCTTCGCCGGTCGTGTAGTTGATGCGGAACTGCAGGATCTGCGCCGGGATCGAGACGATCTCCTTGGCGATCTCGAACGGCTTCTTCGCGACCGCCTTGAATTCGGACGGACGAGTTGCCGTCACCCGCGTCAAACGTCCGTTCGCGTCGAACGTCAGGTCGTGTTTCGTTTCGACGAAGCGGACCCGATCCAGCGGAATCATGAAACGCGGGCTGTAGTCCGGGAGATGTACGAGCGCCTCCGTCGACGTCTGGTTGAACTTCTCCGGTGCGTCCTGAATCTCGTCGATGGTCGGCATCAGGGCGGCGCCCTTGAGATCGTCGTAGGGCTTCCAGGCAAAACGCGCATGCAGGACGTACGGATCGGTTGCCTTGACATACACGCCGCCGGCGCGCACGTTCCGCCCCCGCCGGCCACTCGGGACGCAAGCGCAGCCTCCGACGGGTGCCTTGCAACGTGCTACGGGGACTGCGCTGAGGTGCAGGACCCAGGAAGGGTCGGCCGGAAACGGCCGATAGGCCTTACCGACGAGATGCTTGGGATCACGCGGTAGGTCCCAGTGAACCACGTGCGTACCCAGGACGGACATGAGTCGACGCTTCGCGTCGCGAATCTTCTTCGCGCGGTCTCCCGTCATCGCCGTGACGGCGCCGCCGCCCGCCTGATTCGCGAGGAACAGCGCAGTCGCCTTCGCGGCCTCCTGCGCCCCTTCCAAGAGTGCGTTCAAGAGCTCGTCTTTGCTGTGGGCCTTCACGGTCTTCAGCAAGCCGATACTCGACATGGCGACGTCCAGATCGTCCGACTGATGGGGGTCCGTGTTGTATTTGACGACGTAGCGTTCCTCGGGGTCGGCGACCGTGATGGTCTTGAGCCGCAAGGTGACCGATACATCCGGCAGCTTGGGGCTCTCGGTGCCGTTGCCGAGCATCTCCTCGAGCGGCTTGTTCGTTCCCTCTTCGAGGGATTCCTCTTCCACCTCGAGCTCTTTGTTGGGGGTCTTTTGTTCGGCGTCGTTGCCGTCGTCGAGAGACGCTTCCTCTTCCTCGTCGTCGCCGCCACCCATGGTGGAGACGCTCGCGTTCGGATTCGTCACGGCCGGAGCAGGCAGCGCGCCGCTTGCGGCCGCCGTCGTCGCGGGCGGCCTTGCGGGTGATTTCTGAGGCTCATCGGTCTTGTTCTTTCCGCTCGCACTCTTCCCACTGCCGCCGCCATCCGGCGCGAGGGCGATGGTGATCGTCGCCTCGACCACGGTCTTCGGAAGCGAGTACGGGATGCCCTCGGTGCTGAACACCGACGACGTGCTCGTCAGGATCGGGCCGGTACAGCCCACGTAGGCCGACACGAGCACGAACACCTGCAATGCCACATAGAACGCTCTCACAGTCCCCTCCATCACGCCAATGGGTGGTGATGCTAGTAAAGTCGGGGTTCCCGAACAATGGTTGGCGTGCCATCATCGATCTTCGAATCGAGGGGCGCCATCGGCCTCCACGAGGCGTTTCTAGAGCAATGCGGCGCCTCGTTGTCCTCCTCCTGCTCGCATCGCTCGCCCACGCCGGTGACGATCGTCCCGCGCGCGTCGCGCCCGCCGCGCTGCAGATGCGCATCGACAAGGCCATCGATCGCGCCGTCGGCTATCTGCGCCGCACACAGAAGCAGGACGGCTACTGGCAGTTCGTCAACCAAGCCGGGCCAAACGACAAGATCTCGCCCTACGCGCTGAACCAACGCGCCGGCTTGACCGCGCTCGCCCTCTACGCGCTCAGCGCGTCCGGCGTGCCTTCCGACGACGCCGCCATCCGGAAGGGGCTCTCGTGGATGAAGGCCAACACCCACGCCTATCGCAAGGGGCCGGGACCGACCAACTACGCCGCGTCCTTCGCGATCCTCGCGCTCACCCGCATCGACGCCAAAGCACACAAGCTGCTCATTCACGTGTTGGCCGACGCCGTCGTCTCCGGTCAGCGCGACAACGGGATGTGGGGCTACGGGGTCGGTCCGGGGCGAACGAGCGCCAAGCACGAACAGAAGCTGCCGCCGGGCGTCACGAGCCTGCCGGACAATTCCAATACGCAGTTTTCCATCTTGGCGCTCTGGGCCGCGTATTCCATCGCCGGCTACGAGGTGCCCAAGAGCACGTGGAAGCGCGCGCGCAAACACTACATCTCGACGCAGGAGAAGAACGGCGGGTGGAAGTACCGACGCACCTGGCACGATACATCGCCTGCGATGACCGCCGCCGGCGCCGTGTCGCTCGTGTACATCCAAGCCGCGATGCAGCCCGCTCCCCAGGCATTGAAGCGGGCGCGCGCTCATCCCGCGGTTCAAAGGGCGCTGAAGACCTTGCCGCGGCTCGGTGCGCCCGCTGCGAAAGACACGCTGTTTCCGTTCGGCTTCTACTGGCTGTACTCGGCGGAGCGGGTCGGCACCGTCCTCGCGCTGAAGGACAACGGGTGGTACGTCGCCGGCGCGCGGTTTCTCGTCGAGAACCAGGGCAAGGACGGCGAGTGGCCCGCGCAACACGGACCGCGCGAGGAGATCATCAAGGAGTTCGAGGAGCGCATCACCGTCGACTACGAGACGGCGCTCGGACTGTTGTTCCTCTCGCGAGCGACCTACACCCCCACGCGCGGGGAGATGCCGCGGGAGCGCAAGTCGCGCTCGGTGCCGGTGACCCCGAAGCGTTGAGTTCGACGCTACGCGCCGAACCAGCTCTCCAGCTTGACGCTCAGGTTGTGTAGAAGTCGCCGCACGGTTCGTTCGCTGCAACTCATCTCGTCGGCGATCGCCTCCTGCGTCTTCCCTTCGAGCCGAAGCTCGAGCATTCGCCGCTCTTCCGGTTCGAGTCGCCCGAGGACGTGCTGGAGCTCCTCTTCGAAGGCGACGGTCTCGTCCGGCGGCGTCGAGGAGGCGGCGACGT
>CBDCWP010000023.1:0-11773 GCA_965223505.1 Planctomycetota bacterium | reverse complement strand
TTCTCGAAGGCGCCGGGACGCCCGCGCAGTTCGTCGTGAAGCGCCTGCGGACCCTCGATGCTGCACGTGACGTAGAAACGGGGAATGCCGAAGCCGGCGATGCGCTCGCAGCCCTCGAGGATCGCGTCGGTGCGCTGCCCCGTCGTCGGAAAGTCGAGTACGGCGAGGTTGGGTAGCGCGCCGCGCACCGCGTCCACGACCTCGGGAATGTCGTCGCGCAAGAACGGCTCGCCGCCGGTGAGATTGACCCACCGAAGCGACGGCGCATCACGCAGGAACGCGCCGATCTCGTCCGGCGACAGCTCCTTGCCCTTGGGCTTCTTCCAGATCCAGCAACCCGCGCAGCGGCAGTCGCAGCGGTCCGTCAACACGAACGTGATCTTGAACGGCCGTGTCGCGCTCCAGCGTGATCCGAGGATGCGCGCACCGAGTCCGGCGAATGCACGGAGCGACTGGACGGGGCTCACTTTGGCTTCCTCCGGTTCGCAGGCGCCGGAGGCCCGGGCGCACGCGCGTTCGATCCGGCGAACATCTCCTGGAAGAACTTGTCGTCGGGAAAGCGTTTGATCATTTGGCGCAGAAACGCTCGGGCACGATCGCCCTCTCCGAGCCGCATGAGCACGCCGATCTTGATCACGGTCAGCTGGCGGATCAGGGGGTTCGCGACGGTGCCCGGCGCCGTCTCGAGAGCGTCTTTCAAGACGGGGTCGATCCGCTCGTTCATGCCGGGCATGAGCTGCGGACTCGACCGGCGCGGGTCCAGGCCGACGTCGCGCAGCACGACCGCGCGGTCGCGCTCGAGCTTGGCGCGCACCTCCGGGTCCTCCGGCATCGCGCGGCCCCCCATCGTCGCCAAGAGGGCCTGCACGGCGATATTCAGCCGCGCGAACCGGCGGGAAACAGGTGCGTCGCGCATGACGCGCTCCGTGTCGCTCGGGTCCAACCCGTCGCGCAGCAGCAGCTGATCGTTGGCGAACCGCTGCTCGGCGACGTCGCCCAGCTCGAGGGCCGCGTCCATCCACTTCAGGAGCATGCGCCGCTCCTGCTCCGGCGAGCCACGCCCCTGGCCGAGTCCGTACTGCGCCCAGATTTCGAGCGCGCGTCGGTACGCCGAGATCTGCGCCACGCGCGCCTGCTTGCGGCGCAGGTCGATGTTCGAGACGCCGCCGCCCGCGGCTGCGGCCTCCGACAGCCGCAGGGACGCCGCGACGTCGCCGAACAGGTCGCCCAGAATGGCCTGCGACTTGCCGTCGTTCGGGTTGAACTCCAGATACGAGAGGAACGCCCGCTCCGCGTCGGCGACGCGGTGTTCCTTGGCGTACTCGAACGCCAGCCCCTGGTACGAGTTCGCGTTGTCGGGACGGTGCTCCCGCACCGTTCGCCAGAGGGTGGCCTCGTCGCTCCACGCCTCGTTGCGATCGACGGTGAGGAAGGCCAGCACGACGAGAACCGGCACGGCGGCGACACGCGCCACGGTTCGCCAGCGCTCAGGCGTACGCAGGAGCGCCCAAGCGAGCCCCGCGACGACACACAGCAGTCCGGGATAGAGGAAGCGCTCCGCGACGAATGCCTTGAGCGGCACGATGACGTTGCTCACGGGAACCAGGCAAGCGAGGAAGCCCAGCGTCGCAAATGCCAGCACCGGCCGGCGCCGAAGCCCCCACAGCCCGGCGGCGAGCACCGTAGCGAGGATGCCCAGCCCGAGCACGACCTCGCGATCCGACCAGCGCAGTGGAATGTCGTAGCGGATGTCGAACGTGAAGCCGTTCGGGAAGAACAGCATCTGCGCATACCACACCAGGCCCGCCGACATGCCGCGCGCGCTTCCGGCGACGCCGTCGGTGTGCGGCACCTGCGCCATCCAGCCGAGCTCCGACGGTGACGGGACCACGTTCGACCGAAGGACGATGTACGCGACTGCCGCGACCGCCAGCGCCGCGATGCGGCCGACCGTCTCGGACGTCGACGGTACGTCGTCTTCACCGTGCGCCCGCAAGACGATCCAGTGCATCAGCACGAGCGCCGGCAGCACGAGCGCGCTCTCTTTCGAGAAGCACGCCAACGCGAACAAGGCGACGCCGCCGACCGTACGTCCGACGCCGGCCCGGCGCATCACCAACAGGCCGGACAACATGAACGTCATGGCGAGCAGGTCACCCTGCGACGACACCCAGGCCACGCTCTCGCTCGTCACCGGGTGCACGCCGAAGAGCAACGCGCCCGCCGCCGGCGCGATCCAACCGCCGGCGAGCAGGTTGTGCAAGAGCAGCAGCACCAACACCGCGTTGAGCGTGTGAAGCAGCACGCTGACGACGTGCCAGCCGGCGGGCGCGTCCTCGAAGACCGCGTACTCGAAGGCGAAGAGGAGCGTTCGCAGCGGACGGTAGATGTCCGGCACGATGCCGTCCGGATTCGAGGCCGTGACCGGGTCGCTGAAGTAGCGGCCGAGCTGGATCGACTCGATCGCCGGGTTGAACTCGATGAACCGGTGGTCGTCGTACACGAAGCCCGCGTCGAACGTGCCCGCGTGAACCAGGAACGTCGCCAGCGCGACCACGGCAACGGCGATCCAGCGGTCCCGCCTCATCGGACGACGCTCCTCGCGCGGTCCATCAGACGTACGAGGGCGGCTGCGACCTCGCCGGTGGGGATCGACGCCATGCAGGTGAAGATGCGGCAGCGGCTCGACCGGTAGTTGCTGTTGCGCAGGCACGGGCTGCACGGCAGGTCGCGAAAGAACGACTGTGAGCCCTCGGAGAGCGGGCCGTACAGGACGGGCGTGTTCGGTCCGAAGAACGCCAGGACGGGGGTACCGAGCTGCGAGGCGATGTGAACCGGACCGGTGTCGTTGCTGACGAGCGCGGTCGCGTCGTCGAGCAGCGCCACGAGTTGGTCGATGCCGAGGCGTCCCGCGAGGGAAGCCGCGAAGTCGCCGATGGCGTCGGCGACCCGCTGCGCGAGCTCGGTTTCCTGACGCCCGCCGGTGACGAACACCCGGTGGCCGTGCGCGGCGGCGGTGCGACCCACGGCGACGAATCCGCTCTCGGACCAGCGCCGTCCGGGGAAGTTGTCGCCACTGCCGGGGTGCAGGACCACGAAGGGGCGGCCCGTCGTCCACCGCGCCGCCGACGCGCGCGCCTCATCATCGACGCGGAGCCCGCCGGGGACGTAGGCCCCCTTCGCCAGCCCGCCGGCTTCGGCGAGATCACGGAACGACCGCGTGACGTGGTCGTCGCGTCGGAAGGGAACGGTGACCGTATACAGGCGGTCGCGCCCGGCGCTGCCGGAACGGAACCCCATGCGCTGCGCAACGCCCCCGCAGCGGGCGAGCAACGCCCCCGTGCGGGAGAACTGCTCGAAGTCCAGCGCGAGGTCGTGTCGGCGGCGGCGCAGCCACAGGACCGCGCGCCCGAGATCTCGGGCGATCGTGATCCCGCTGTCGGCGCGCACGAGCAAGAGATCGTCTGCGAGGTCCTGGACCAACCGACGGTTCGTGTCGAGCGTCGCGATCGTGAGGCGCGCGCCCGGATAGCGGGCGCGCAGGTCCCGGACGACCGGACGGAGTAGCGCCCAATTGCCCAGGCCCCAGAACTTGATCACGAGCAGCCGGCGTACGTGCTCGACGGGCGTCGGCGCACGAATCGTCTCGACGATCGCATCGCCTGTCGCGATCGCGTGTCCGAGCAGGCTGCCCGCGACCCGGTCCAGCACCTTGGCGAACCCGAGATTCACGCGCCGACTCCCGCCGCCGCCGCGCCTCGCTGCGGCAGCGCGAGGTTCAGCTCGGTGTGGCAGTTCCAGAGGCACGCCGTGCACCCCGACAGCTCGTCGCGCACCTTGGCGTAGGCGTCGGATCGCCACAGCGCCGCCAACGGAATCCGGCCGGCGGGCTCCTTGCGCTCCATCAACGGAAAGCACGGATAGACGTCGCCGTAGCAGTCGACCACGACGCTGGCGTAAGGCGCGTAGCAGTGAAGCGGCGACGCGCCGCCGCGAAACGCGCGCGGCAGCAGGTCGAGATACGCGAGGCTGTTGTCGATCACGCCCTTCGCGTGCAGCTGCTTGAGCTCGGCGATGCCGGCCTCGACGGCCTCGTCGCCGGGCGCGACGGCGCCGTGGCCGAAGTCGTGCACGGGAATCACGCCGACGCGGTCCGCGCCGGCATCGAGCGCGACACGAACGACGTCGCCCGCGCGATGGACGTTGTGGTGCGACAGCACCGTCACCGCCGTCAGACGCGGCAAGCGACGACGGCCGCGCGACGCCGCGAGCGCGCGGAACGCCGCCAGCACGCGATCGAACGACCCCTTGCGTCCGCGCGCCTTGTCGTGGACGGCCGCGTCGTGGCCGTCGAGCGAGACGTTCACGGACCGGACGCGCGTTCGAATCAACGCGTCGGCCTGCTCGGCCACCTGGAAGCCGTCCGTGTTCAGATGCATGTGCATGCCGAGACGGCTTCCGTACGCGAGGAGGTCCAAGATGTCCTCGCGCAACATCGGCTCACCGCCGGTCACACCGACGCCGGCCGTCCCGATGCGTTTCATGTCACGCAACACGTCGAACATCTCGCCGGTCTCGAGCTCGCGCTCGCCGTTGCGCCGCCGCGCCGCCGCCCGCGCCGGCAGGTCGCAGACCGCACAGCGCAGGTCGCACCGGTAGGTGACGAGCAGCGTGCCCAACGCCGGCCCGGCCATCGGCCGCCGGGTCCAGGGGCTGAGCGCCGTCGCGACCCAGCGCCATCCGAGACCGGCGATCGAGCGGACGTCGCCGCGAGCCACGCGATCGCCGAGGATGTCCAGATACTGGCGACGCAGCCGTTTCACGGCGTCGATCTCTCGGCGACGCGCCGGCGCTTCGGCCGCGGCTTCGCGTGCTTGAGGTGCGGCGCATCGGCGGACGCCTCCTCGCGCTTCGAGAAGCGCGGCGCCGCCGCGTCGGTCGGGTACTCCGTGCACTTGGCGCAGAGGGGCGGAAGCTCGCCCGACGCGTGCGCCTTCCGCACCGCGCGCATGCGCGGACCGTTCCAGATTTCCTTGAGCGACTGCTCGCGCACGTCGCCGACGGCCAGATCCCCGTCGTGGTCGACGCAGCACACCGTCACGCGGCCGTCCTGGAGGACGACGGGGCCGCTGCGCCAAGGCTCGCGGCAGCGGGTGCGTCGCTCACCCTCCGTGAGAAGGGGAATCTGCTGCACGCGATCCACGCGATCGGCAAACGTCTCGCGGAAGGACGCCGCCGCACGCTCGGTCTCGGGCGCGATCACCATGGACACGTCGACCGCCATGTCGGGCCGCTCCGCGTCACGCGCTGCAAGCAGTCGATCCAACCCGTCGCGCGTACGTTGCAACGGCACACCGCGCACGTCTTCGTGCGTGGCGGCGTCACCGTCGATCGAGACGGTCACCCGATCGAGACCGGCATCGATGACCTGCCGGACGCGGCGCTCGTCGAGCAACGTTCCGTTCGTCGTCACCAACGTGCGGGCACGCCGGGCTGCTTCCTTGGCGAGCTCGGTGAACGTCGGATGGAGCAGGGACTCGCCCCATTGGAACAACAGCACGAACTCGAGCGGTCCCGCACCCCGCAGCGCCTTGCGGAACACGTCCGCGTCCATGAAACCACGCGGCCGCTGCATGAGGCCGTTGCCCGTCGGACAGAAGCTGCACTTGAGATTGCAGTGGTTGGTGAGCTCGATGTTCGCGGAGAGCATCCCGGGCGCCCGCGACGCCCCCAGGCGGTAGGCCACCTCGTTGGCGACGCCGACCAGAACGGCGCGGAGGGAGCCGTAACGAATCGCAATCACCTCCGCCATCTGCGGGCGCCGCAGGTACAGCCGCGCGACGAGCGTCGCGAGCAGGCGTACCAGCAGTCCGGGGCGTCTCGAGCTCATCGCGACTGGGAAGACCCTTCCTCGAGAGAAAGAAAGCCCCGAGGCGCAGGCCCCGGGGCTTCCAAGTGGTCACGGCCATTCGTCACGGCCAAACCGTTGCCGCGAGCAAGGCTCGCTAGTTCTGATACGGGATCGTCACATCCAGGATCGTCGGCATCGGCAACGCGGTCAGGCCGAAGCCCGGGAACGCAGGATCGACGGAGAACCGCCAGCGGAACCTGACGAAGCGCTTCATGTCGATCGCGTCGATGCCGGCAATGCCGACCCAGGCCGTCAGTCCGTCGCTGGATGCCGGCGAGAGCGGTCCGCCCGGAGGCAGCGGCAGGAAGTCGTTCGCGCCCTGGAACTCCAACGTCGCGCTGAACAAGCCGGCGCCGCCGTTCAGGTTCAGGAAGTTGAAGTTCGTGTTGAAGAACGGTGCGTTCGGGCCCGCCGGGAAGAAGTCGGCCGTCGGCGTGAACAGGTCGAGCCAGATGCTGGTTCCGACGCTGGCGGTGTCCACGGTCGGAACGAAGGTCCCTGTGACCGCGGACGGATCGACGTCGTTCGGGTTGGAGTTGTCGACCGGAGCCGGTCCGCCGGCGAGGTTCATCAGCAGGACGCGGCCCTTGCCGCCGTTGCCGCCCGTCAACGTCGGGTCGAGCGCGCCGCCGCCGGTGCCGCCGAGGCACTCGAGCCGGCCACCGGCATCGACGATGCAGCCCGTGCCACCGACCAGGAAGATCGCGCCGCCGGAACCGCCGCCGCCGGGGCCGCCGTCGCCCGAAGGCGCCGCGGCGGTGTTCGCGCCGACGACGAAGTCGTCGCCGCCGCCCAACTCGCCGTCGTCACCCAGATCGAGGATCTGATCGGCTGCTCCGTACGTGTTGCCACCGTTGCCGCCGTTGGCGTGGATGTATCCACCCGCCTTGATGCGGACCTCGCCACAGCAGATCACCCACAGGGCGCCGCCGCCGCCGCCGCCCCCGCCCCCGCCGTCGTCGGCGCTGGCGAGGCTGATCGTGCCGTCACCGCCGTCCTGCGAGCCGAGGTTGCCGATGTCGTCGTCCGCGTTGGCCGCGAGGTCGTCGTCGGCCGCGCCCCCCGTGCCGCCGTTGCCGCCGCAGATGTTGGCGTTCGGCACGTAGATGCGATCCGGAATGAACAACGCGATCTCCCGCAGGAAGAGCGGGTCGCCGAAGACCGGCCCGCCGTTGCCCAGGCCGCCGTTGGGCGGCACACCGCCCTGCTCGGTCGCCGACGTTCCGGCTTCCCCGAACCCGCCGCCACCGCCGCCCTCGATACCGGGACAGCAGAACGACTGCGCGGCTGCCGTGATCGGCGTGATCGTGGACAGGTAGGGGCCGAACAGACCGATCGGCGTGGACGCCGGGTTGCCGGTTCCACCCGCGGTGAACGTCAGACTCGGATCGCCGCCGTCACCACCGGGCGAGCCACCCGGGCCGGGGATGCCGCCGATGCCGGACGTGCGCGTCGCGCCCGCATTGTTGTAGAGGCTCGTGCCGTCGGTGTTCAGGCCGGGACCGCCGTCTCCACCGTCGAGGACGATCTCGCCCTCGCAGCAGAAGTCCCCGCGCACCAGAATCAGCAGCGGCTTGCTGCCGCTCACGGTCATCTTGTCGCCGGGCCGCAGGTTGAACGAGTCGTACTCCAGGATGCCGTCGATCGACGTGGCATCGCTGTCGATCAGGATGTCGTCGCCGGGCCCCGGGTTGTTCGGCGGCAGATTGCTGTCGAAGATGCCGTCGTTGCCCGAACCGCAGTACGGCCTCCACACGGCCTTGAGCTCACCGCCGCCACCCGACGCATCGGGGTTGAGCTGCAGGTTCGGCAAGTTCAGGAAGCGGTTGCCGCCGTTCCAGTTCGCGGTCGTGCTCTGACCACAAAGCGCGTTGGTGTCTTGCAGCGTGAACGCCGGCGTCGGCCCCAAGGGGAAGGGGAGGTCCGGATCGCCGTCGTACGTCCCGGCCGGAAGCGGCGTCGGGTCGGGCAACGTCGAGGTATAGAGCCCGTCTTCCTGCACGCCGGTCGAGGCGACGGTGTCGTTGCCCCACTCGCGCGCGTTGCTGGAGAAGCTCTCGTCGATCGCCTGCGCCGTGCCGGGCAGCTCGAGCGTCTTGAAGTAGATGCGGTATCCCGCGGGCACGGCCAGCTGGAATGCCGGGGCCGCCTCGTACACGTCGTAGCCACCGGGCGCCGGGTCCGGCCGGTCGTCGATGCGCAACGGCAACCCCGCCATGTCGGTGACGTTGCCGGTGATGTTGATCATGTAGATGCCCTGGGGAACCGCTCGCGACGGAACCAGGATGACCTGCGTGCCGAGCGCCAGGCTCTGCACGATCAACGGCTTGTTCGTCTCGACCTGCTGGGGACCGCCGGCCACGGGCGAGCCGTCCTTGTTGGCGACGTGCCAGAGCTGGACGTTGGTGCCGAGCTGCGTGGTCGGCGTGTACGGCGCCGTCGTGAGCGGGTCGAACGCCTCGTTCCCCCGCACGCGCAGCGCGGGCAGGTCGATGAAGCTCGGGTTCACGGCCGACGGAGTCCCGACGTTGATGGCGTCGTGCCGCGGCTCGCTCTCGGGCTCGATGATGCGAGGCTGGCCTTCGTTCTGGAGACACAACAACGTCGCGCCGGGCCCCGTTCCGGTCTGAACGATGCCGGGAGGCTGGAAGAGCAGGTTGCCGACGTTCTGCAGGCAGCCCTCGTCGTCGCTCGTCCCGCCGAGGCTGGGCGGCAGCCCGTGGTTGATCGGACGCCGCGTCTCGATGAATCCCGGGAAGGGCAACGTGGTGAACGACGAGCTGAACGCCTGGATCAACGGCTTCCCGTCGGGCGTACGAATCGTGCTCGGCGCCGGGAACACGGCGAAGCTGACGGTGTATTCGACGCCGGGCGCGTAGCCGGAGTCCGAGTAGTTCTCGAAGTTCGCGATTGCGGGAAGCAACGCGACGAGATTGCGGTCCACGACCGTGGTCTCGAAGAACGGCCCCTGCGCGCCGACGACGCGCAAGGTGTCGGGCGTGATCGAGAAGGGATCGACGAGCGCGCTGAACGTGAGGATCAGCGGCTGATTCAACGCGATGCCTGCAATGCCGGGCAGATTCGTACCGACTAGAACAAGGTCTTGGTTGCCGTCGCCATCACCACCTGAACACGAGGTCATGGATACGGAGACGGCGAGCGTCAGCGTCAGCATCAGGACGCAAGACAAACGAGGACGACGCATTCGTGAGTTCTCCGGTTCTCAATTCCCGTAGCCGAAACGGAGCGCGCCTGAAGGCCCGCCCCATTCCGCATTCTGCCCAAACCACCCCGGCGGCCGCCCATTGGGCCGCCGCCGGTCGAGCGCCGCCGTGCCGGACACGACCGACGCTCTCATCCCCTCGTCCGCCCACGCTCCGAAGAGCGCGGGCGAGTGAGGTTGTCTCTAGTTGCTCACCATCGGGATGCGCAGCTGCACCAACCTGGCCAGCGTCAGCTCCTCGAGGTTCGCGATCAGGAACACGCGCCAGCGCACGCGATCCATTCCGTCCAGGTCGTCGATGTCCTGTGTCCAGCCCGTCGACTGCCCGGCCGCGTTGATCGTGATGTTGTCCATGTCGACGATCTCGGCGCCCTGGAACTCCACGACCAGCTGCGCGCCGCCGACCTGCACCTGCGGGCTCAGCTCCGCCGGACGGTAGTCCGTGTTGGGGCCGAACGTGACCGCTGCCGGGTAAAACGTCGACTGCGCGACGCTCACGCGCTTCGTGATCGTGAAGCACATGTCCATGATCGTCGGCTCGGGGTTCAGGATCCCGGCCGTGAGATTGGTCGTCGGGTTGGCCTGATCCTCCTCGAACGTCGCGTACAGGCGGCGTCCCGGGAAGCCCGTGATGAGCACGCCCGAGCACGGGAACGTGACACCGAACCACGCGCGGAACTGCTGGAAGCTGTCACCCTCGGTGACGCTCACGTCGAAGATCAGCACGCTGTCGTTGTCGACGTTCTCGTCGCCGGCGTCCCACTCGAAGAACTGCGTCAGCTCAGGCCAGCCGTAGAATCCCGTGGCGCTGAACAGCGGCAGGTTCCAGTTGGCGATCGACGTCATGTTCGGGCTCGTACACCCGAAGTTGTCGAGATACGGGCCCTGGTGCGGCGTGACCGGGTGCCCCGGCGTGTTGCCGTGGTTGGCGGCCTGCACGATGGAGTACGACCCGTTGTAGAGGATCGCGTCGGCGCCGCCCGCGTAGTTGCCCGAGAAGCTCGTGCCGAGCGTCATCGAGTTGCCTTCCTGGAAGCCCATCCGCATGATGATCTGCTGGTGGAAGGCGGCGAACGTCGCGTTGCTGTCCGGACCCCATCCGATCGCGGTGACCGAGCCCGGTGCGCCGATCTCGGTGTCCGAGTACGACCACATGGCGCGACGACCAGCCGAGGTCGGCGGGTTGATGCCCGTGACGAAGTTGTTGAGGTCGGCGCCCGTGAGGGGGTCGACGATCGCCGCGTACTGGCCGTTGCCGCTCAACGAGCCGCCGCCACCCGCGAGGCCGTCCGCGTAGGGATAGCCGAAGAGGTAGGCGTTCCGGCTCGAGATCGGCACGCTCTTCAGCACACCGGGCTCCGACACGCCCCAGTCGGCGTCCGTCTCGATGAAGTCGATGACGTTCGGATCCTGCGTGAGGAAGTCCTCCGTGATGACCTTGCCCGTCTCGATGCCGGTGCCGTCACAGGTGAACGGGCCGTAGCTCTGCGGGTTGATCAACAGGTTGCCCGAGAGATCCGTCAGGCCCTGGAAGACCTGCGCGGTGAATACGAGCTTCTTGTTGCCGAACGAGAACGTCGGACGGAAGAAGGCGATCGTCGCGGCGGCGTTCTGCGAGAACGTGCCGGGAACCGCGAAGTTCGCGACCAGGTTGTCGATGTTGATCTGATCCCCGGGCGTGTAGCGAACGTCGATCGTGGTGTTGACGTCCGGACCGCTGTCGTCGCTCGGCCCCTGAATGAACGAACCGATCTGCATCGGCTCCGTGAACAGGAACGCGAGGATGCCGTTGCCGGGGATGTTCTTCGTCAGCGGATCCGGATCCGGAATGAAGAACACGTCCAGGATCTCCGGCGGAATGAGCTCGCGCAGGAAGCCGTCCGACGTCCGGTACGAGGTGAAGAAGGTCGTGAGGTTCGGGTCGAAGTCGGCGTTCTCGACGACCTGATCCTGCTCCTCGAAGTTGGGGATGTCGACCGAGTAGCGCTCGACCGGGCGGAACCCGTACGGGTTCGGCTGACCCTGGGCGGTCACCGTCGGGTCGAAACGGACCTGGTTGCCGTTCACGGAGAACGAGCCTTCCGGCACGCTCTGGAACGTAGGACCGTACCGAATTTGGATCGTCTGCTGGGTGACGGTGTTCGCGTTCACGATCTCCGAGAACACGAAGAGGATCTGCGCGTTGCGCGCAAGGTCTTCCGTTCCGGTGGGAGAAACGGGACGCAACGAACGATCAACGAGAAGGAACTCGACCAGCACCATCTCCCGCGCCGCGACGCCGCCTCCCGAGCAGGAGGTCGTCAGGCACGAGAAGATGACCAGGCAGAACACCATGGCCACACAGCCGAAGCGTGAAAACAAACCGCGCAACATAGAGCGCTCCTCGATCGACCCCCACCGGGCCGATTCCCATTTGGTCCCGATCCGCGGCGCGCGCCGCGAAACGAGAGATGTCCGTACTTGGCCACCCCGCTAAAGCCATGGCTGAAGCGGAGTAACGTCCTACGCCTCCCAGCGTTTCTCAGGCCACGCACCGGAACTCCCGCGCCGGTGGCGACCCGTAAGCCGCCGTACTCTACGGAGCCCAAATCGCACCGTAAAGAGATTTGGGCGCGCCCGCAGGGCACGAAACGACACTC
>CBDCWP010000022.1:0-16373 GCA_965223505.1 Planctomycetota bacterium | reverse complement strand
CTCGCGGTGATGGGCCAGTGCTCGCCGTCGGGCACCGCGCACAGGAGGAGGTACTCGTTCGGCGGACCGCCGAACGCGCTCATCGGATGCAGCGTCAGCGAGTGCCCCTCCAGCAACCCGAACCGCTTGCGGCGGTCGTCTTCCGTGTCGTTTCCGAAGGGGGACAGATCCGGGAACGGCCGCGTGAATCGAACCTTGCCGCTCGGGATGTCGTACACGTGGATGCGCTGTCCGTCGGAGACGAACAAGTGATCGGCCGTGGCCACGGCCCGCGGCGGGAGCCATATGCTGGTCCGGTCCGCCTGGTTCGGATCCGGCTCGCGGCGATCCGATAGATCCTCTTCCAGCGCCCACCGCAGCTTGAATTTCGACCCGAGCGCCGGCGCGACGGCGGCGCGGCTCGCGTCGCCGTTGGTCGTCAGCCACGTGCCGTCGATGCGCGCGCGCCGACGCAGGTGTGTGGGCACGACATCGATCATGGGATCGGCGGCCGGCGCCGCCAACATCGCCTTCGCGATCGCCGGAACGTCGTCCGTGTTCCGGGCCAACGCGCGCGCGTGCCTCGGGGCGCGGCGTGCGCGCCGGCGCGCGACGACGTCCGGGTCTTCCGCGGACACGTCTTCCAGATCCTCGAGTGCCTGCAGCCACTCGAGGGCGACGTCGTTGTCGCCGGACTCCAGCGCGATGTCGATCCGCAGCAGCGCGGCGCGGCGTCCCGCCGGCAACGACATGAACCGAGCGGCCACCGTTTCCAGGAGGGCCGTATCACGACGCTGGACGGCCTTGACGAGCAGATCGTCCGCCGCGCCGCCGAACTCGCGTTCGTACGCGTCGACGGCGGCGCTGCCCCAGCGCGCGATTGCGTGGCGCGCGACGATGTAGGCGCCTTCGAACGTGCGCGAGCCCTCGACCGACGCGACGTACGGCGCCGACTCGGCGAGCTCGATGACCCCGGGGTCGAGCTCGGTGCGAGTGGCGGCATCGATGATCGGCTGCAGCCGCCGGACGGCGTGCAGCCAGTCGCCGTTGGCGGCTGCCTTGTCGGCCTCCTTGAACCTGCGCGCGACCCACTCGACGCCGTCGTGGATGAACGAAAAGTTCTTCTCGGGCGCGGGGCCGGGGGCGCCGGCGTCGCGCGCGGTGACGGGATGCGCGCACGTGAGCACGACGGAGAGAACGAAGAGGCGCCGGAACATCGACCTCGATCTTCGCACGGAGTCCTGGAGCCAGCTAGGGGGGCGGGAAAAGGAGGGAGGTTTGGTCCGGCAGTGACGCCCGAACCACCCGCTACTTCTTCTCGAGGTAGTGCTTCCCCTGACTCAGCAATGCCCGCGTCGCCTTGATTCTCGGAAACTGCTGCGCCTGGCCCGCCTTCAGCTCTCGGCGGCGCCGCTCCAACGCGTCCTGCGCCTCACGCGCCTTCTGCTCGAGGAGCGCATGCTCGCGCTCGAGCTCCTGGTGCTCCAGGACCGCCGGCAACGTGCAGAAGACCAGCACCACCAACCCGACGATCGCGAGGACCGGGACGATGCCGGGCAGCGGCGTGCGCAACCGTCCGCCGGACGGATGCAGCACGCGCTCCGCGTGGGCCGGTCTACGCCTGCGTTGCGCCATGGGTCTCCGAGAGTCCGAACGGCGCCGGCGCGCCTTGTTCCTGCAGCATCGTCTCGATGCGAAGGAGACGGTTGTACTTGGCCGTGCGTTCGCTGCGGCACGGCGCGCCCGTCTTGATCTGCCCCGTGCCGAGCGCCACCGCGAGGTCCGCGATGGTGGTGTCCTCTGTTTCCCCCGAGCGGTGGCTCATCACCGCCGTGAACCCGCCCTCGTACGCCGCGCGTACGCAGGCGAACGTGTCGCTCAGCGTCCCGATCTGGTTGGGCTTGATCAACACCGAGTTGGCTACGCCTTCCGTGATCCCGCGCCGCACGCGCTTCGTGTCCGTTACGAAGAGGTCGTCGCCCACGAGCTGGAGCCGGGCGCCGAGCCGTTCGGTCATCACGGCCCAGCCCGCCCAGTCGTTCTCGTCGAGACCGTCCTCGATGGAATAGATCGGATGACGCTCGGCCCAGCTTGCGTAGAGCGTCGTCAGGTCCTCGGCGCTCACTTGCCGGCCGTCGAAGCCGTACGCCCCGTCTTCGCAGAACTCGGACGCCGCGACGTCCAGGGCCAGCTTCACCTGCACGCCCGGCTCGTAGCCGGCTGCGCGGATCGAGTCCGAGACCAGCTCGACCGCGTGCGCGTTGTCGCGGACCCGCGGCGCGAACCCGCCCTCGTCGCCCACGGCCGTCGACAGATCCTGTGAGGCGAGCGACGACTTGAGGACCTGATAGATCTCAGCGCCCGCGCGCAGCGCGTCTGCGAACGTCTCGAAGCCGGTGGGGGCCAGCATGATCTCCTGGACGTCGAGGCCGTTGTCCGCGTGCGCGCCGCCGTTGAGCACGTTGAGCATCGGCACCGGAAGCCGCAGATCGTCGTTGCCGAACGCCTCGGCGAGGAAGCGGTAGAGCGGACGAGCCTGGGCGGCAGCGGCCGCGTGGGCGGTCGCCAGCGAGATCCCGAGCACGGCGTTCGCGCCCAGATTGCCGAGGTTGTCGGTGCCGTCGGCCTCGCGCAGGGCGCGATCGACTCCGGCGAGGTCCGCCGCGTCGAGGCCCGCGACCGCCTGTGCCAGCCGGGTCTCGACGTTGGCGACGGCCGTTCGGACGCCCTTGCCTCCGAAACGGCGGTCGCCGTCGCGCAGCTCGAGGGCCTCGTGCTCGCCCGTGCTCGCGCCGCTCGGCACGATCGCGCGGCCCGTCGCGCCGCCCGCCAGGCCGATTTCGACCTCGACGGTCGGGTTGCCGCGTGAGTCCAACACCTCGCGTCCGCGGACGCGCTCGATCTTCGTCGTCGACATGACGCGCAATATAGGGCGTTCGCGGATTGGGCAGATGTAAGGAACCGGCGAAGCGCGGGAAACCGCCCCAACGGGGACCGCACGGTTCACGGGGCTACCATGACGCCATGCGCCGCCTGCGAACCGTCCCCGCCAATCCCACGCCGCGAAAGCGCCTGCGCGTGCGTTCGATCCAGGTGCTGCCGACCTGCATCACCGCGACGAACCTGATGGCGGGTCTGCTCGCGCTGTCCTATCTGATGGATGCGGCGTCCGCGTCGAGCGAGACGGTGCGCGATGGCTTCATCGTTCGCGCGGCGTGGCTGCTCTTCCTCGGCATGTTGTGCGACGCGCTCGACGGGCGCATCGCCCGCATGACCGGAACGACGTCGGCGTTCGGCGCGCAGCTCGACAGCCTCGCCGACGTCGTCACCTTCGGCGTTGCGCCGGCGTTGATCTCGCGCGTCGCGCTCGGGTTCTACTTCCCGGCGATGCCCGGCAAGCTGCTCGTGGCGCTGGCGATCGTCTACATCCTCGGCGCCGCGCTGCGATTGGCCCGCTACAACGTCGAGACCGCGCGCGTCGAGGAGAGCGAAGGCTCCGGCCACGTGACGAACGTGTTTCGCGGCCTGCCCAGCCCCGCGGCAGCCGGCATGATCGCGTCGCTCGTCATCCTGCGGCATCACTACGGTCTGCACTGGCTCGACTGGGCGCTGATCGTGCTCACGCCCGTGCTCGGTCTGTGCATGGTCAGCCGGCTTCCGTACTCGCACCTGCTGAATCGCTACTTCGACGGCAAGCGTCCGCTCGTAGCGGTCGTTTTCCTGATGTGCACCGTCTACATGGTCGTTCAGTACTTCGAGGAGACGGTGTGCGCCGGCTTCTTCCTCTACGTGATGTCCGGACCCGCCGCGGTCGCGTGGAACCGCATCACGGGCGGCGCGACGTGGGCGAGCGACGAGGCGGGCGACGAGGCGCCTGCCCCCGAGCCCGAGCTGCGCTCGGACGAGGAGCTGCAAGCGCAGTGAGCGGCGCGCGCGCTTTCGTCGGGCTCGGTTCCAATCAGGGCGATGCCGCAGCCCACATCGACGCGGCGCTCGCGGCGTTCGAAGCGCGCGACCTACGTGTCGCCGCGGTCGCGCGCTGCATCGAGACGCCCTACGACGGTGCGCCCGAGGGAACGTCGCCGCCCAATGTCGTGAACACCGTCGCTGAGATTCGCACGCGAGTCGAGCCGCGCGCCTTGCTCGACACGCTGCTCTCCATCGAGGCCGACGCGGGGCGTGTCCGCGACGGGCCGAATCGCGTCATCGACCTCGACCTGCTCGCCTACGACGACCTCGCGATCGACGAAGACGGGCTCGTGGTGCCGCATCCGCGCTGTCTTTCTCGCGGGTTCGTGCTGTCGCCGTGGATGGAGGTTGCGCCGACGTTCGTCGTGAACGGCGCGACGATTGTCGAGCACCATGCGGCGCTGCTGCTCGATCACGACGCATGGACGCGGCTCGAGATTCCCTCGTTGCCGCACGCGGGTGCGGACGCCGAGGTGCTTGCCGATGCGGGGGCGCTCGGCGCGTGGCGTGACGCGCAGCGCGGCACGGTCGGCGTCGTCATGACCATGGGCGCGCTGCACGAGGGACACGCGGCGCTCGTGCGGCGCGCGCGCGCGGAGTGCGACGCGGTGCTCGTGACGATTTTCGTCAACCCGCTGCAGTTCGACGACCCGGACGATCTCGCCGCATACCCGAAGACGCTGGAAACCGACCTCGCAGTCCTGCGCGAAGCCGGCGCCGACGCCGTGTACACGCCCTCGAAAGACGACGTGTATCCGGACGACTTCGCTGCGTACGTCGAGCCCGGTCCCCCCGCGGACGGCTACGAGGGGGCGATGCGACCGGGGCACTTCCGCGGCGTCGTGACGGTCGTTCACGAGCTGTGGCGGCGCACCCGGCCCGTCCGCGCGTACTTCGGCCGCAAGGACGCGCAGCAGGTCGCGGTCATCCGGCGGATGGTCGCGGACCGCGGTCTTGCGGGCGAGGTCGTGGTCTGTCCGACGGTGCGCGAACGCGACGGGTTGGCGATGTCCTCCCGCAATCGACGACTCTCGACCGAAGAGCGTGAGCGCGCGCTGTCCCTGAACCTGGCGCTCGCGCGCATGTCCGAGGTCGCCGCCGGCGGCGTTGCGAGCGCGGTCGCGCTCGTCGACTGCGGTCGGGTCGTGCTCGACGAAGCGAAAGTGGAAGTCGAGTACCTCGATGTGGTCGATCCGGACACAATGAAGCGACGCGACGCCGTCTCGTTGAGACCGTCGCTCGCCATCGGCGCGGTTCGTGTCGGTGCGACACGCCTGATCGACAATCGCTGGGTTGCGTGCCCGGCGATGGAGGGATGACATCCTTCGACGCGCGCTCAGTTTGCTGACGCTTTGCCTGTTGACTGCGCCGGTCGTCGAAGCCGACGAGACGCGACACCGTGCGGCACAGGCGAGGTTCCTGCGCGACCGCGACGTGTCCGCCCTCGTCGCGTCGTTCGACGCCGCGACGCCCCCCGGGGAACGCGCGCTCGCCCTGCGCGCGGCGCACTTCCGACGCGTTTCCGTGACGGACGGGGACGAGTCGCCGCCGGCGGTGCCCGCCGACGCGCAGGGGCGGCTTGCGCTCGCCCACGTCGTCGATGCGCTCCACACCATGGATCTGACCGCGGCGCGACGGGCGCTGACGCGCGCCGACCGCGACGGCGGCGGCGCGGCCGTCGTGTGGGCGAGCGCGCTCGTGCGCGCAAGAGGCGGAGACGACGCCGCGGCGCTCAGCCGGCTCATGGCGCCGCCCTTGTTCGAGTGGGAACGCGACGCCTTCCAGCTTGCGTTGCTCGGCGCTGCACTATCGACCCAGGACCGCGACATGCTCGCCGCGACGGGCCGCATGGCGCTCCTGCGCGCCGCGTCTCGCGACCGGGCGCCGGCCGTGCTCGCGATGTCCGAGGCCCTCGCCGCGCTCGATCCCGGCAGCGGCGCGATGCATCTAACGCTCGGCGTTCGCGCGTTGCGCCGCGCCGGCGACACGCGGCGAATGGAACGCCTGCTCGCCGTCGCGCAGCTCGCCGGGATCTCGCCCCGCGTTGCGCTGATCGCGGTGGAGCGCGCGATCGCCGCGTGGCGGGTCGGTCGGACCGCCGACGTGCACGCGGTCCTGAAGGGCGTGCAGCCGCCGCTGGGGGCGCAGCAGGCGGTGCTCGGGCTCAACCGAGCCGGCCACGCCCCGCGGCTCGCGCCCGTGCTCGTCGAGGAGACGCGCACCGGCTTGCCGCACGCCGACGAAGAGGCCTTGCACGCGGCCGTGCTGGCTCGCGCGTGCGCGTTGATCAGCGGATCGAGCTGTCGCGCCGAGGACGTCATGCGCGCCGTCCAGGAGCGCGGCGGCTCGGTGACGGATCCGAATTTCGCGCCGTACTTCCTGCGCGCCCGCCGTCTCGTGGTCCTGAGCGTCGTCGGCGACGAGGCGGTGGGGCGAACGATGATCGAGAACGGCTATCCGTTCCTGCTGTTTCGCCTGGTGCGCCACGACGCCGCGTACCGAGACGCGCCGGTGCTCGTGCGCGGCTTCGACCCAAGGACCAACCTCTGGATCGTCGAAGAGCCGCATCTCGAGCGGCTCGACGTGCTGCCGCGAACGGCGATCCGCAAGTCGCGCCTCGTTTGCGCGGTTCGTGCGGGCGCCGACGCGCAACAGCTCGTCCCGTTGGCGGAGACGGCGGCGGCCCGGCAAGGCGGCGTGCTGGAGTCCGCGCTCCAGATGGCGGCGCGAGGCAACGTCGAAGGCGCGATCGAGCGGCTCGCGGGCTACCCGCACCCGGCCGGCGCGTCGACCGCGGCGTTCGACCTGTACCTCGGTAGCTTGCACTATCACCGCGCGACCGCGCATCGCGACGAGGAGGGGCTCGCACGGGCGCGCGAGGCGCTCGATCGATCCCGCAAGACGCGTCCGACGCTCGGGTTCGAGCACTACGTGCGCGGGCAGGCGTTGGTCGTCGCGGGCGAACGTCGCAAGGGCCTCGCCGCGCTCGACGTCGTCGCGCAGCTGGAAGGGCCGTCCGCGCGACTCGCACTGACACGGTTCGCCGCGTTGCGCGCGGAGGGTCGCAATCAGGAGGCGCTCGAAGCCGCGAACCTGGCGCGCCGTCTGGCGCCGCTCGACACACGGGTCATGGTGATCCGTGCGGCGACGCTCGAGGTGCAGGGCGATCGCGACGAAGCCGTCGCCGAGTACCGGCGCGCCCTCGATCGCGATCCGAGCGAGGAGCGGGTCGCGATCAAGCTGGCGGAGCTGCAGATCGCCGGCGGCAAGCCCGGGGACGCCCTGGGTACGCTTCGCGACGTGGCCCGGCGCGCGCCCGAGCTGGCCGGGGGCAACGCGTTTCGCATGGCGCGTCGCCGCGCGGAGTTCGCGGTCATCGACGCGGCGGACACGCTCGACGCGCTCAAGCCGTTCCGCCGAAGCGCGGATCCCGACACGCGCCGGCACCTGGCGTTCGTGCTCGCGCGCCGGCCCGAGCCGGAGGCGGAAGCGGTGCTGCGGTCGCTCTTGTCCGACGAGGACACGGCGGTTCAGATCACGACATTGCGCATCTACATGCGCGGCGCGTTTCGGGGAAAGATCGAAGAAGACGGGGTGCTCGGCCGCGTGATCGTCCAGATGCTGCGGAAGGGCGCCGACGGAAACGTGCGCGTCGCGGCGGCCGGGGTGCTCGCGCGCGTCGTGAAGCCCTTTTCGCGGCGCGCGCTCGCCGGGGCGCTCGTCGGGGAACAGCTCGACCCGGATCCGGCGGTGCGAGCGACGGTCGCCAACGCACTGTCGCGATTTGACAGCGTCCAGGCGGCGGAGGCTCTCGTGGGGGCGCTCGACGACCGCGACGTCGGCGTCCGCAAGGCGGCGTTCGACAGCCTGTTCCGGCTCGCGGGCAAGCGCATGGACTACGACCCGGAGGCCGAACCCGCCGCGCGCGCGGCGGCCCTGGCGCGCTGGCAGGCCTGGCTGAAGGACCGCTGGGAGGACAAGTGACGCTTGGGCCGGTCCATTCGTAGCCACCCCGTCCGGCACGCTTACGATTCTCCTGCCATGTACCGCACCATGCTCAAGTCCAAGATCCACGGCGCACGCGTCACGCAGTGCGACGTCAACTACCTCGGGAGCGTCACGATCGACAGCGACCTGCTCGAGGCGACGGACATCATTCCCAACGAGCGCATCCTGGTCGTCAATCTCGAGACGGGCGCCCGCATCGAGTCGTACGCGTTCGAGGGCAAGTCGGGCTCCGGTGTCATCGGCATGAACGGCGGCTGCGCGCGCATCTGTCAGGAAGGCGACCGGCTGCTTCTGATGGCCTTCGCCTCCATGACCGACGAGGAGGCGCGCACGCACAAGCCGCGCGTCGTCTTCACCGACGCGACCAACCGCATCGAGCAGGTTCTCGAGGTCAGCTGAGTTGAGCGCGCAGCCGAGCGCACCCGCGAAGCTCAACCTGTATCTGGACGTCCTCGGCCGCCGCGACGACGGCTATCACGAGCTCGAAACGCTCTTCTTGCCGTTGCCGTGGGGCGACGACGTCACGGTGGAGGTCGAGACGACGCCGTCGCGCGACGACACGCCCGACGTCGTGCTGAAGGTCGACGGTCCCGACGCCGTGCCGCGCGACGAACGCAACCTCGCGTGGCGCGCCGTGTACGCGTTCGACGCCGCGTTGAAGGAAGCAGGGAGCCCGACGCGCATCGAGCGAGCGGCGATCCACCTCGTCAAGCGGGTGCCGCCGGGCGCAGGACTCGGTGGCGGATCGTCCGACGCCGCCGCGGTCCTGCGCGCGCTCGCCGCGGCCGTCCCTGTGCTCGACGACGCCGCGTTCGACCGGGTTCACCGGACGCTCGGCGCGGACGTTCCGTTCTTCCGGTTCGCACGCGCCTGCGTCGGGCGCGGCCGTGGCGACGACCTCGACGTGGTCGAGGTCGCGCCCGACATCGACGTCGTCCTGATCGTCCCGCCGTTCGGCTGCGAGACCGCGACGGTCTTCACGCAGCTCGACAAGCGGATTCGCGCCGCCCCCGCCGACGGCTTGGCGCGCGCCGTCGACGCGCTGCGAAGCGGCGAGCCGGCGGCCCTGCGCGACGCGCACTACAACGCCCTCGCCGTGCCGGCGATGGCTGCGTACCCGGCACTGCTTCGTTTCACGTCCGACATCGAACGGCGGTTGGGAAGGCCGCCGGCGCTCAGCGGCGCCGGCTCCACGCTCTACGACATCCCCGACGCCGGTGGCGCCGACGAGGTCCTGCGGCGGCTCGAGGGCATCGCCGGACGTGCGATGGTGGTGCGCGCATGAGCGCGCGCGTCCGCTACGTCGTCACCGCCGCGCCGCCTGCCGTCACGACGCCGGCCGACCTCGCGGGCCTTTCCCCAGCGGCAGACTGGATCGAGCTGCGGCTCGATCTGTTGCCGGTGTTCGAGCCCGCGTCGTTCGAGGCCTGGGTGCGGGCGTCGCCGCGGCCGTTGCTCGTCACGCTGCGCTCGAAGGCGCAAGGCGGCCGCGCCGACGCCTCACCCCGTGAAATCGCCGCGATGCTCGCCGACGTCGCGCGGCTCGGCGTCGCCGCCGTGGACGTCGAAGCCGACGTCCTGCCCCATCTCGACGACCTGCCGGACGACGTGGAGGTCGTTCACTCCGTTCATGCACGCCGGCCGCAACGAGGAGACGCGTCCGGCCTGTGGAAGCTCGCGCTGCCGGTCGACGACGCCGACGGTTGGGCGCGCGCACGCACCCTTCACGCGTCGGTGGTCGGAACCCGCGCGTTCGTCGTGCCCTACGGTTCGTTGGGACACGCCCGTGGTGCGTTCGTCGATCGCTCCGCGGACGGACTCGTGTACGGCGGACCCGACGAGCCTTGCGAAGGCATCGACGGCCAGCCCGGCCTTCGTGATCTTCTGGACGAACTGCGGGTCGGCGAGGTCGACCCCGCCGCGGCGATGTTCGCGCTGTGCGGTGCGCCGCCGTCGCGCTCCCCGTCGCCGGCGATGCACAACGCCGTCTTCCGCTTTGCCCAGCGCAACGCGCTGTACGTTCCCCTCCCCGGGTTGGACCTCGCCCGAGCGGCGGACCTCGGCCTGCACGGCTTGAGCGTGACGACACCGTGGAAGCAGGCCGCGTACGAGCTCGCCGACGATCACGATGCCTCCGCGCGCGACACGGGCGCCGCGAACACGCTCGTACGGCGCGGGAGCGGTTGGAATGCCGCGAACACCGACGTCGCGGGCTTGGTCGATTGCCTGCCCGAGAGCGAACCCGGTCAGAGCGCGTTCGTCTACGGGGCCGGCGGCTTCGCCCGCGCCGCGATCGTCGCGCTGCGGCAGCGCGGCTACGAGGTCCGCATCGGGGCGCGCGACGCGTCGGCCGGCCGCGTGCTCGCCGCCGGCACGGACGCGACGTGGTGCGGAACGCGCTACGAGCGGCGCGACGCCGATCGCGTCGTGTTGAACGCGACCCCGGCCGGTGCGGACGGCGGGCCCGTCACGGCGTTTGCCGGCACGGCGCTCTCGGGCCTGTGCGTCGTGGACGCGCCGTACCGCGACGCCGGGCCGACGGGCCTCGTGTCCCAGGCACGGGACGGCGGCTGTGATCACGTCGTGGACGGGTTCGCGTTGCTCGCTGCGCAAGCGGTTCACCAAGCCCGCTTGTTCACGCCCGGGCTCGACGAAGCCGACGTAGAGCGCGTGGTCGCGTTCGCCGTTCGAGTGCCGACGACGCTCATCCTCGTCGGTACGCGCGGCGCCGGGAAGACGACCGTCGGCCGCGGTGTCGCGCGGCGACTCGGCAGGCCGTTCGTCGACCTCGACGAGGAGGTCCAGCGCACTACGGGACGTTCGCCCGCGGAGTGGATTGCCGGCGACGGCTGGGAGGCGTTTCGCGACGAGGAACAGCGCCTGTTCGCACGAGCGCTCGATCGACGCGGCGTGGTGCTGGCCACCGGCGGCGGCATCGTCGAACGCGAGGTGAACCGCGACGCGTTGCGCGCGCACGCCATCGTCGTTCACCTGGACGTCGATGCGCAAACGGCCGCAGCGCGCTTGCGCGCGGATCCGGGCGTTCGTCCCCGGTGGCGCGGCGCGCGGACCCTCGACGAAGAGTGTGAGACGCTGATCGAGCGCCGGCAGGCATGGTGGCGCGCGTGCGCCCGACACGTCGTCGATGCGCGTCTCCCGATGGACCAGGTCATCGAGCGCGTGTCGCGACGCTGGTTCGAAGGAGGCCGCGCAGCCGCTCGGTAAATCGTAGGCAAAATCCGCATTGGCGACCGGTTCGTTCGTGTTGACGATGCCCTACGCTTGCGTAGACTTCGATGGGGCGCGAGCACATTCGGCGCGCGGCCTTTCGATTGCTCCCGCGTAGAATCCAATCGCCTACTCGGCGGCGTGGATCCCTCCTCCGGCGCGAGGACGCAGTCGTGTCCGTCGTTTTCGCGTCCATGTGTCCCTTTGGGGGAGCGTGTGAAGTTCGTTCCGTTCCTTGTCTGCTGTCTGCTTGCGGGATGGATCGTGCCGCTGCAGACCGCGCACGCCGACGAGGCGGAGAACGCGAGAGACCAGGCGGCGCTACTCAAGGTCGGTGCCACCAAGGGGCAATGGCGGTTCGTGCTCGACAAGATCAACGGGTACGGCGATCCCCATCGCATCCCGGCGTTCGAGGCCGTCCTCGGACCGCTCTTCGAGCCGGGCAGCGCCCTGCTCAAGGAGATCACGCCGGAAAACCAGAACAGTCTGCTGAGCTTCGTTGCGGCGTACCTGGCGAAGCTCGACACGCCGAAGATCCCGCTCGCAAGGAAGATCGTCCGACGCATCGCCAGCGACGAGAAGCTGCTCGAGAAGTACCGAACGCAGGAGTCGTTTGCGGTCAACCCGGAGACGCTGCGCAACGAGGGCATGGATCGTCTGCTCGGCGCCGCCGAGGAGATCCTCGCGACCGCCGACGCGAACGAGGAGCTCGACCGCGCCGTGTGGCTCCTCTCCCGCGAGACGACCAGCCGCGTCGCGGACTCCCTCGCCGTCCTGTGGAACAAGGCGCGGGAGGACAGCTACGGCGGCGTGTCGCCGGCGGCCTACCTCGACGCGTTCGAGCGCCTGACGACGCATCGCTTCCCGGAGATCAACAAGGCGATCACGTGGCTCAACACCTGGCGGTCGGACTTCGAGCGTCGCAGGGACTGGACCGACCTGGAGCGGGCCAACCTCTCGCACCGCATCGTGCGGGCGGCGAGCGAGCTGAGCGGCGCCGCGAGCAGCGACGGCGAGAATGCGATTCGCTGGGGCAAGGAGCTCGTGAAGGCGAAGACCGAGCCGTCCAAGCTCATGAGCTTCCTGGATCCCGTGAAGACGCCGTATCTGGAGCTGCGCGCGGCGGCGATGCGCCACGCTCGCGAGAACCTCAAGCCCGAACCGACGAAGGACTGGGTCGAGCTCGTACGCGCGATGCTGCGACTGCCCGAGGACGAGGCGCTCGACAGCGCGATCGCCATCACGAGCAAGCCCGCGTTCGCGCAGCGCAACGCGGAGCTCGAGCCCCTGGCAGGCGACATCGTGACGCGGCTCAAGGAGCGCGCGGAGACGGATGCCAAGGGACGCCGCCTGTCGCTCGTGCGAACGCTGGCGGTCATCGGGACGTTCTCCAACATCGTTGCGGCGTTGAACGACATCAAAGAACACCTCGAGCACGGCCACGGCGACGAGGTCTACGCCGAGCTCATTCAGATCTCCGGCCAGACGGACGGCGCGACGGTCGGACCGATCGTCAAGCACTACTTCGCCAACGGAAAGCAGCCGGCCAAGGACGTACGCGACGCCGTCGTCGACGCGCTCGGCGGTAGCGCCGTTCGCGCGGATCCCGCCCAGGCGGCGCTCGCTTCGCTCCTCTTGCGACTGATCTTCGAAGGCGGCGAGCGGCCCGACGTGCTGGCCGCGGACGTTCCCGATCCCGTGCCGGCCGAGACCGACGACTCGGTCCGCAAGACGATCCTCTACAACCTCGAGCAGTATCCCGAACCGGCGACCATCGAGCTCTTGTCGCGCGTTGCCACCGGCAAGAGCGCGCCCGAGCGCAAGGTGGCGGTCGAGGTGCTCGGCGAGATCTGGTGGGACAAGAAGAAGGGCACGGCCGCGGAAGCCCTGAACTTGATCCTGGCCGACGCCAAGGCCCCCGACGAGGTGCGGATCGGCATCCTCGGTGCGTTCGAACCGCCGAAGAGCGAGACGGATCTGAAGGAGCTTCCACGCGAGCTCGACGGCACCGTGCGCCGCGTCAAGGAGCAGGTTCGCGCGTTGATTGCGCCGGGCGCCGCGTCGGCGCCGGTCCAGCAGGCCGCCGCCAAGACGGCGACGGCGCTGCGCGACGAGCTCGCGCTCATGCCGACCTTCACGCAATGGATGAAGGCCGACAGCGACGAGCTCGGCGCCGCGTGGGAGGCGTCGCTGCGGCGCATGATCACGGCGCTGAGCCCGAAGGAAGACGCCACCCACGACGCGCGCGTCGCCGACCTGATCACGACGAAGATGATCGAAACGAAGCGCTACGACGTCGGCATCGACATCGCCAACAAGCTGTCCGCGGCCACGGATCGCGTCGTCTTCCTGTCGGCGGAGGCCGCGTTGGTCGAAGCGCGGGCCGCCGACACGACGGTCGGCGACGAGGGCTCCCGACGCGCCGATCTGGAGCGCGGCCACGAGCTCTACAACCAGATCGTCACGATGGTCGAGAACGGCAACAAGGTCGACGTACGCCGCAAGCACATCGCGCTCTGCCAGCAACGCGCGGCGCTGGCGGTCGACAGCGATGAAGGCAAGAAGGACGAGGCCGCCTGGCTGCTTCGCGCAATGGACATCGCGGCCGAGAGCAAGGACAAGACGCTCGCCCAGGAAGCCCTGCGCGGACCGTTCGTCGGGCTGCAGGAGCTCGCGCTCGCACCCGACACCGACGAGATGAAGCGCGCGACGGTGCTTCAGACGCGTCTCAACGAGCTGGCGAACGGATAACGCGCCGGTGCCGATCGAACGTCGTGACGGTTGGGTCGAGCTGCTCGGGATCGAAGAGACGCCGTTGGCGCCCGGCAAGGTGCGCTGCGTCTTGAGCGTCGATGAACGTCATCAGAACATCCAGGGCGTGGTCCACGGCAGCGTTCCGATCGCATTGATGGACACTGCCATGGGGCACGCGCTCGACGGGATGCTCGCGGACGACGAGTTCTGCAGCACGACACAGTTCTCGGTCCAATTCCGCAAGGCCGCCCGGCCGGGTGCGACGTTGGAGGCGGTGGGGGAGGTCGTGCGCAAGGGCCGGCGCATCGCCTACCTGGAGGGGGTTTGCCGCGACGACGCCGGCGACATCGTCACGACCGCGCACGGCACCTGGTATATCGGAACGCTGAAGCCGTCGGCGAAGTGAGCTACGGCTTCGACGGCTTCAAGCGCCGGTAGAACGTCGCGCGCGCGACGCCCAGCGCCTTGGCCGCCTGGGTCGTGTTGCCGTCATGCTCATGGAGCGCCACCCGGAACGCCTCCTCCTCGATGGCGCGCAGCGGCAGCAGCCGCCCGGTCGAGGGGTCGTGGAACGACGAACCGCCTTGCGACGCCGTCGTCCCGTTTCGCGTCTGCGCGAAGGCGGAACGCCCGGCCGCGACGATCTCCGGCGACGGCGCGTCGATGGTGATCGTCGTCGGGTCGGTGGTCATCAAGAGCGCCTGGTGGACCGCGTTGTCGAGCTGGCGCACGTTTCCGGGCCAGTCGTACGTTTGCAGCGCCTCCATGGCGCGCGTCCCGAAGTGCTCGACGGTCGGTTGGCCGGCGTCTTCCCGACGGACCTGCAAGAACGTGTACGCAAGCTCCGCGATGTCCGTGGGCCGTTCGCGCAGCGGCGGCACCGAGATGGGAAACGCGACCACGCGGTAGGACAGGTCTTCGCGAAACGCGCCCGTCGACACGAGCTCGGAGAGATTGCGGTTGGTGGCGGCGTCGATCCGCGCGTCGACCGCGACCTCGTCCTCCGCGCCCAGGGGCCGCACGGTGCCCTCCTGCAGTGTGCGCAGCAGCTTCGCTTGTAGTGCCGGGTCCATCTCCCCGATCTCGTCGAGGAACAACGTGCCGCCGTCGGCTTGCACGAAGTGCCCCTGCTGATCGTCGACGGCGCCCGTGAACGAGCCCTTGCAGTGGCCGAAGAGCTGCGACTCGAGCAGATCCCGCGGCATGGCGGCGCAGTTCAGCGCGACGAATGGGCCGTTCTGACGACGACTTTCCTGATGCAACCGCGGGCGAGCAGCTCCTTGCCGGTGCCGCTCTCCCCGAGAAACGTCACGCTGATGTTGGATGGCGCGGCGGCCTGGTCGATGGAACGGTCGGCCGAGACGATGACCACCGGAAAGACGGCGGCGCGCGTGCCGTAAGGGGCTCGTCAGGCTGCCGGGACGCGGGGGTCCGCTACTGCCGGTTGCACTCGAACGAGAGGATGAGCTGGACCTCGTCACCGAGGGCCGGAATCATCGCCTTCATCCCGTAATCGCTGCGCTTGATCGTCACGGTGCCTTCGAAGCCCGCCTTGTAGCCGAAGCGGGTCTTGCCCTCGCCGATCTTCTCCATACGGATCGTGATCGGCTTCTTCACGCCCAGGAGCGTGAGGTCGCCGGTGACGTCGAGATGGTCGGCCTTGTCGTTTTCGCGACCTTGGTGCTCTTGAACGTGATGGTCTTGTGCGTCGCCGCGTCGAAGAACTCGGGGCCCTCTGAGGTGCGCGTCGCGGTCCTTGCTGTTGGTGTCGATGCTCTCGACCGGGATCGTCACGTCGACCGAACAGCCACCGGGATTCTCGCTGTCGTAGTTGAGCTTGCCTTCGACCGTGTTGAACCGGCCGTAGAAGTTGCTGACGCCGAAGTGCTTGATCTTGAACAGAACACACGAGTGACCGCCGTCGATGACGTAGGCGGCGGGCTCGGCCTCGACGGCCGGGGTGGAGACGAAGAGGAGTCCGGCGAGCACGGCGACGGTGCAGATGCCGAGGGAGAGGTAGACGAGGGGGCGCTTCATGGTGGGAGCTCCTTGATTGAGGGGACGCCGGTTGCCACGGCCCGACAATTCAATGTTGCAACAACTATCTGGCAAGCGAAATCGCGTTCGTTCCGGCCGTATAGTCCCGGCGGAGGCCCGCAGAATGAGCCAGCTCTACGATCCGGCGGCGCGCGTGCGGTTCGGCACCTCGTCCTTTTCGTCGAAGGACTGGGTGGGGCCCTTTTATCCCGAGCGGACGCCCGCCGGGCAGTACCTGAGCTTCTACGCGCAGCAGCTCGACACGGTCGAGGTGGACGCGACGTACTACGCGATCCCCAGCGCGCGGCTGGTGGACGGCTGGAACGACAAGACGCCGCCCGGCTTCCTGCTGAGCGCGAAGTTCCCGAAGTCGATCGTGCACGGCGGGGCAGGCCCGC
>CBDCWP010000021.1:0-495236 GCA_965223505.1 Planctomycetota bacterium | reverse complement strand
TTCCGTCGCGCGCACGCTTTCCTCAAGGCTCGACGAGGAACACGAAACCCCATGGGGCGAACGCACGCTGCGTCGCGTGCTCTTCGAAGTACTGCTCGGCGACTCGGCGCGGTGCGCGATGCGCCTCGAGTCCGTGGCAGGCGAAGCCCAGATTTAGTCCGGATCCACCCCTTCAGAAGGTCGTCAGGCTGCCGATGATCAGGGCTGGCCCTGTGTGCACGGGCCGCACGACGCGGCCGAACCGAGGTGGAGGACC
The DNA here is from genome assembly GCA_965223505.1 of Planctomycetota bacterium. Taxonomy (GTDB): domain Bacteria; phylum Planctomycetota; class PLA2; order PLA2; family JAEUHO01; genus CBDCWP01. Next base: position 494,980 of record CBDCWP010000021.1, on the reverse strand, counting down.
CCCTTGGCGCAAACGGCACGGAATCGAAGCTTCGCCACCGACCGTCTAGTTCGTACCTTCCTGCTCGACCGCAACGTCTTCCGAGAGATCGCCTCTGATCCCTACGCCACCACCGAGGCGGGTGCGCTCGTCTTCGCTGCAAGCGCGCTGTACGCCATCGGCCACGTGCGCCTCGGGATCGAGATGGCAGCCGCGCAATTCCCTGCGGCGCTCGTGCTCTGGGCGTCGAGCTTTGGGATCGCGTACTACCTCGGAACCGAGGTCGCGCCGGGACTCGCCGGCACGAAGGCGCTGCGCGTCTTCCGCGTGCTTGCCTACGCGAACGTACCTCGCGCGCTGGCGCTGTTCCTCATCGTTCCGTTCGGCGCGATCTGGGTCGGGCTGATCGCGATCGGACTGACGCTGGCCGCCTACACGGTCGCGATCATGGAGACGATGGACCTCGATCTGCGGTCCGCCGGGTTCGATCGCCGTCGCGGCGAACCTCGCACCGACAATCAGCATGGTGGTCGTGCTGCTGATTCTGCTCTAGGCGCGGCAAGCGCCGCTCGCTTCGGCACATCGAGGCCGCTCGCTGGACAGCAGCGCGCGGCCTCGTTTCAAATACGGGGTGGCAGGGTAGCTCAGAGGCAGAGCAGCGGACTCATAAGCCGTCGGTCGCCGGTTCGAATCCGGCCCCTGCTACCAATAGCCCGCTCAGTCCACCTCGGCGACGAGCAGCCGGTACCCGAGGTCCAGCGTCTCGAGCTCGCGCAGCGAGCCGAAGCGTCGCTCCCACGCACCACCGCGCAGCTCGCGCGCGAGCCGCTCGACGCCTCGCTCAACCTCGCGCGGCGCGAGCTGCGAGAAGCCCGACATCGCCGCCCGAAAGTCGCCGTCGAGGTAGGCCTCCGGGTCTCGCCAGCGCGAGCCGAGGAAGCCGTCGTGGCAGTCGTACGGGACGGGCGCGGGCTCGGCGCGCGCGCCCAGCCACTCGCAGACTTCGTCGACCGGCGGGAAGCGACCGCGATCGAGGTCGACGATGGCCGGGAAGTACTCGAGCAGCCAGAAGTCGGCGCCCGCCTCGAGGTCCCACGTCAGGACCACGACGCGCGACGATGCGACCCGGCGCAGCTCATCGAGGCCGCGCCGCTGGTCCGTCCAGTGGTGGATCGTCAGCACCGCCAGAGCCGCGTCGAAGCTCGCATCCGCGAGCGGCAGCGCTTCGGCGACCGCGCGCAGGACCGGCAGCGTTCAGAGGTGCGTTGCGCGATCATCGTCGGCGATGGCTCGACCGCGACTACACGCGCGCCCTCGGGCTCATACGAGCCAGTGCCCGCGCCGACGTTGACGACGCTCTCGGCATCGCCGAGCGCACGCTCGATCTGCGCCGCGATCCGCGGGTCCGGCTGCCGCGAGACAGCGTAGCCGTGGCCGATCTGCTCGTAGACGAAGGCGCTCACGGCCGCACCGCCAGCGCTACCTCGCCCGCGAGCCGCCGTCGACGGTGTAGACGCCGCCGGTGATGTAGGCCGCCTCGTCACTCGCGAGGAACGCGACGAGCGACGCGACCTCCTCGGGTTCGCCGTAGCGGCCGAGGGGGATGTTGCGAGCGAAGCGCACGTGCGCGGCCTCCGCGTCGCCGGGCGCCATTCCCTCCTCGAGTGAGCGCATCATTCGCGTCTCGATCGGGGAGGGACAGATCGCGTTGACCCGGACGCCCGAGCGCGCGAGCTCCATGGCTGCGGTCTTCGTCATGCCAACGACCGCGTGCTTGCTCGCGCCATACGCGATGATGCCGGGCGTCGAGCCGAGACCGGCCGTCGAGGCCGTGTTCACGATGGCCCCGTCGCCGCGCTCGGCCATCGCCGGAGCGACGTGCTTCATCCCGAGCCACACACCCTTCAGGTTGACCGCGATCACGCGGTCGAAGACATCCTCGGGGTATGCGGTCAGCGGCTGCACGACGCCCTCGATGCCGGCGTTGTTGAAGAAGACGTCGATCTGCCCGAAGCGCCCGATCGCCTCCTGCACGTATCGCTCGACATCGGCAGCGCGCGTCACATCCGCTTCGACGGAGAGCGCCTGGCCACCAGCGGTCTCAACGGCGTCGACCGCCGCCGCGAGATCGCTTCCCTCGAGGTCGACGAGCACCACGTTTGCGCCCTCGGACGCGAGTCGTTCGGCTGCGGCGCGTCCGATGCCGCCGGCCGCCCCGGTGATCACGGCGACTTTGCCCTCGAATCGTGCAGCGGCCATCGGTCGTCCCTGCTACAGCCCGAGCTCGGAGACGCTCGGCGGGTCTGTCGAGTAGTTGTAGAAGCCCTTTCCGGATTTCGGCCCGTACATCCCGGACAGCACCATCCGTCGCAGCAACGGCGGCGGCCCGTAGCGCGGCTCGAGGTGCTCGGCGTGCATGATTTCCGCGATCTTGAAGACGGTGTCGAGGCCGATGAAGTCGGCCAGCCTCAGCGGTCCCATCGGGTGGTTCGCGCCGAGCTGCATCCCCGTGTCGATGTCCTCGATCGAGGCGAGCCCGCGTTCGGCGGCGCGAATCGCGTCGAGGATGAACGGGATCAGCAGCAGGTTCACGGTGAACCCGGAGTGGTCCTTCGCCGCGATCGGCTCCTTGCCGAGCTGCCTCGCGAGCTTCATCGCCTGCTCGAACGTCTCGTCCGAGGTCGTTACCGTGCGCACGACCTCGACAAGACGCATCACCGGCGCCGGGTTGAAGAAGTGGATGCCGACGAAGCGCTCGGGGCGGCTCGTTGCCGCCGCCATTGCCGAGATCGTGAGGCTCGAGGTGTTCGAGGCGAAGATCGCCTCCGGCTGCACGATCCCATCGACGGCCTTCCAGACCTCCTGTTTCAGCCCGAGGTCCTCGGTCACCGCCTCGATCACGAGGTCGCAGTCGGCGAGCTCTTCGAGGTTCGTCGTCGGGTGCAGACGGCCGATGATCGCGTCACGCTCGTCCTGCGTGATTCGCTCGCGCTGGACCTGGCGATCGAGCTGTCCGGTCACGCCGGCGATGCCGCGGTCGAGCGGATCTTGCTCGACCTCGCGCACGACTGTGTCGAGACCAGCAGTCGCGCAGACCTGCGCGATACCGCCGCCCATGAGGCCACATCCCAGCACCCCGACGGTACGCAGCTCGGCCATGGCACGCCCCCTCGAAACCCGCATCTCGCGGCCGAAGCCTAGCATCGAGGCCCCGCCTCGGTCAGACTGTGCGCCGCAGTCCCGTCCAAACGTCCGGGACCGCAGCAGACCTTTCGCCCTGCGGCAGCAGCGCTGGCGAGTGGACGCTGAAACACAGAACCGCGTGTAGCCGGAAAGTGGTCGTCGCGATGTACTCGAAGATCCTCGTTACTACGGACGGCTCCGATCTCTCTGCAGCCGCCTTCCCGCACGTTGCGCGCGTCGCCGGGGGCGACAGCGAAGCGGTGCTGGTCACCGTGATCGACACTGTCGAGCGCGTGCTCGCGCAGACGAGCCTCGGCGCGGCTGAGCTCGCCGGCCCGGTCGCTGCTACCGCGGCGACGGAGTCGGTTGAGGCGCAGCGCACGGACGCCGAGGACTACACGGCGCGTCAGGCCGATGAGCTGCGAGCGCTGGGCGTACAGAACGTGGGTGCGCGTATCCTTGGCGGATCACCCGGCGAGGCCATCGTCGAGCTCGCGCTGGACGAGCAGTTCGACCTGATCGTGATGGCGACGCACGGTCGCAGTGGCTGGCGGCGCGCCCTACTCGGCTCGGTCGCCGACCACGTGCTGCGCAACTCGCCCGGCGTGCCCGTGCTGCTCGTCCACCCCTCGCCCGAGAAGGACTAGCGCCGAGCGTTCGCGGGAGCGCTTAGAAGGCGAACAGCGCGGTCCGCAACGCGACGATGATCAGGCCCGCCGCGAGCGCCCTCGTCAGCGGGCCCTCGCCGAACCAGCGGTACAGCCGCCGCCCGAGCGGCGTCGCAGCCACCATCCCGAGCGCGAGCGGCGGCGCGTCAGCCATCGGGTCGGATGCGTGCCCGGCCGCGAGATGAAACGAGACCCCGACGATCGCGACGGTCGCCAGCAGCGTCTGCGCCAGTGGCACCGCCACGGCGTGGGGCACGCGCATCACCCTCGTCACCAGCGGCGTGTAGATCACGCCGCCGCCAATACCGGCGAGCGTGGAGACGAACGCTGCGGCCGCTGTCGCGACGAGGCTGCGGCGCATCGGTAGCCGGTAGACGAATGTGTCGCCGGCACGATCGACAAGCTCGCGCCGCCAGCCGCCTCGCACCGGCGCGACCACCCCCTGCGTCGGTTGCCACACGAGGTAAACCCCCACGATGAGCAGAAGCAGCGCGAAGCCGAGCGCGAACAGCTCGCGCGGCAGCACCGATGTCGCCGCCGCACCGAGCAACACTGCCGGTAGCGCGGTCGCGCTCAGCACGACGGCCAGCCGCCGATCCAGAAGACCGCCGCGAGCGCCCGCCACTGAGTAGGTCGCCGCCGCGACGAAGACGATTGCGAGCGTGGCGATCGTGATCTCGGCGGGCTCAGCCTCCGGGTGACGCCGCAGCAACACCGGCGCCAGGAGGAACCCCCCGCCGGCCCCGATCGCACCCGCGTAGGTGCCGATCGCGAAGCCCACCGCCGCGAGCGCCACCCACGTCCCGGCCTCGGCGATCGCGTCCATGCCACCTCGACCAGCGCGTCCCCGGCCTGCCCCGAGGTCCGGAGCTCACCCTACGCCCGGCGGCGCAAGCGACCCAGCGCGTCGCTGCCCTCCACGAAGGCGGTCGTCCGCGGCCCCAACGGCGGCTCGGACGGTGCATTGAGGTCCTCGAGCGTATCGACGTCGACCGCGAGCGACCGCAGCTGCAACTCAACGAGCGCTCGGCCGGCCTCGCGAGCCGCCCGAGCGTGCGCAGCGCCCGAGCCCGGGCCAAACGCCGGCCCGATCGCGTCCGGCGGGCGGAGTCCGAGCAGCCCAGTGCCACCGTCGTCCGAGGGGGCCACGACGACCTCGCTCGACGCGAGCGCAGACAGCGCCTCGCGTAGCTCATCCGCGCGCACCCTCGCCTGGTCAGCAGGTACGACGAGGACGGCGTTCCATCCGCTCGAGGTGGCCACGTCTACGGCATGCTCGATCGCGGCGTTGTAGCCGGTGCCGGCGTCGCGCAGGAGCTCCGCGCCAAACGTCGAGGCGACCTCGGAGAGACGTGATTCGGGCGTGACCACCGCAACCGGCCCCGCGTGCACCTCGCGGACGGCGGCAAGCACGTCCTCCAGCATCGCAACCACGAGTGCGGCCCGCTCCTCGGGCGAGAGCACCTCGGAGAGTCGCGACTTCGCGTCGTCGAGCCCTTTCACGGGCACGACAACGCAGACGCCGGAAGCGTTCACGCTAGCCTCGTGTTCGTGTCGCGCTCTCGACGACGAAGCGCGCAAGCGCCTCGCGACGCTCGATGCTCGTCATCATCGTGTCGGTCACGGTCGCGCGCATGCCGAGCGCGTCGACGGCGGGAGCGAGCGCACGGTCCACCTCGTCGAGCACAAACACGTCGACGAGCCCCGCGTACTGGCGCGCGACGCCGAGGGCGGAGACCTGGTGCCCGAGCGAGTGCAGCATGGCCGCCGCAGGCCCCTTCACCGCCTCGCCGCCGACGACCGGGCTGACGGCGACGCGCGACGCCGCGGCGCCCTCGATCGTCTCGCGCACACCCGGCACAGCGAGCAGCGGCGCGATCGAGACGAACGGGTTGCTCGGTGCCGTCACGATCAACTCGGCCTCGGCGATCGCATCGAGGACGCCCGGCGCCGGCTGCGCCTCGGCAGCGCCGGGAAACTCCACGCCGATTACCTCGGCGCTGGCGCGTCCCCGCACGAAGTAGTCCTGGAAGTCGAGCGGCCCGTCCGGCGTCACGACCACGGTCGGGTGCGGATCGTCGGTCACCGACAGCACCCGCAGCTCGAGGCCTCGCTGCCTCGCGAGCTCCGAGGTCGCCTCGCTCAATGCGGTGCCCGTGCGCAGCCGTTCGCTGCGCCAGATGTGGGTCGCGAGGTCGCGGTCGCCAACGAGGAACCATGGCTCCTCGCCGAGTTCCGCGAGCGCATCGAGCGCCGCTCGCGTGTCGTCTCGTACGCCCCATCCCTGCTCGCCCACGAGCCCCGCGAGCGTGTAGATGACCGTGTCGATGTCCGGCGAGATGTGGAGTCCGTGCCACTCGAAGTCGTCGCCGACGTTGCAGATCACCGTTATGTCGCTCGGAGCGGCGACCCGGCAGAGGCCGTCGAGGAAGCGCGCGGCGCCCACGCCACCGGCCAGCACTGTGATCCTCATTGAGACCCCACACGTCGTCGGCCACGCCGCCGCGAGCGTATGACCGCGCCGCACGCCCGGCAACGAACGGATCGCACCGCGGGACGCCTGTATGCTGTCGCCCGTGCCAGAGCAGCCCGTCGAGCGAGGCGGGATCGGCCAGCCCCGCGAGCACGTCGATCGCCGTCGCGCGCAGGGCCGCGTCGCCTTCCTTGCCGAGCTGGGCGAGCATCAGCGTGCGCGTCTCCGCGGACGGGTGCTGCCCGAGGATCCGCGCGATTCCCCAGCGCGCGCCCGACGACGCCGTGGCAAAGCGCTTGCGCAGGAAAGCGAGCCCGCGCGCCTTGTCGAGACGCACCAGCGCCTCGGGCCCCATGTCGGCGAGATACGGATCGTCGGCATGCTTGCGGTAGAGCGCCTCGATCGGCTCGAACGCACGCGTGTCGCCCAAGAGCCCCAGACCCTTCGCAGCGTACGCCGACTCGATGCGCTCGCCGTCGAGCCCGTCCAGCAACAGGTCGAACGCGCGGGGATCGCCGAGTCGCCCGAGCGCGACGAACGCCTCCTGACGCGGCGTACCGGCGTCCGCGACGACCATCTTCGCGAGCACGTCGAAGACGCGCGGATCGTCGCGAAACGAAGCGAGCACCCGCGCACAGTAGCCGCGGATGTTGGGGTGCTCGTCATCGCGCGCCATCGCGATCACGCGGTCGCGCAGCGCGGCTTCCTTGCGGTCCTCCGTCGCGAGGACGGCCTTGCGGCGATCCTGGTACTTCGGGCTTCGTAGCGCGGCGAGCAGGTCCGCGACCGTTCGCGGCGGCGCCGCTTCCTCCGCGAAGCTCTCGACGCCGGTGACGGACAAGACGACTGCGACCACGACCCAACGAATCATCCCGACGCTCCCGATGTGCATGTCGAGTCTAGGGAACGGCGCACCGGGACGCACCGGATGCAAATCGTCGGCAAAAGCCCGACCGGGCAACACGCGGGCTAGAGATCGATACCGATGCTGCCGAAGACGCTCAGGCCGGGGACGATGAGCAGTGAGCCCGGGGCACGGTAGTCCTGATTGAAGATGTTGAGGACGCCGAGGTTGATCCGACCCACGTTGTTGCGCCCGAGGTCGAACATGCCGCCGACGACGAAGTCGGCCGTCGTGTAGGGACCGCTGCCGATGTTGCCGCGACGTGCCGTGGTCGCGCCGTGGATCGCGAGGTCCGCGTGCCAGCGGCGAACCACATAGCCGCGGGGCGCCGGAACCGAGTAGCGCGTGCCGCCGCGATACGTGATCGGCACGTTGGGAATCACGCTGGTGTTCGTGGAGCGCGTCGTGCCGGCGGACGCGTAGAGCTCGAGACCCTCGATCGTCGTGAGCGGGCGCCAGGCGCCGGTGAGCTCGCAACCGTATTGGAGCACCTCGCCACGGTTGGAGAGGATCTGTTCCTGGCCGCCGGCGAGCGACTTCGGCGCGATGAACTCGTCGGTGTAGTGCACGAACGCGGCGCCCTGCGCCGAGACGCGGTTGCGGAACGAGGACTTGACACCGACCTCGAGGTTGCCGTGCATCTCCGGATCGAGATCCTCGTCGCCGAAGATTGTGCGGCCGTTGATCACCTCGATCGCGTGCCGCTCGTAGAGGTTGGGCCGGCGCCATCCGAGGGACGCGTTGGCGTAAGCGGTGTGACGCTGCGACAGGTGAGCCGCGATGCCGACCGCGCCGCCGACGAGGAACGTGCTCTCGCTCTTGCCGACGCGGTTGTCGTCGACGTACGAGTAGTCGAAACGCAGGCCGCCGTAGAGGTCGTAGCCGGCGCCGTGCATGTGGTCTTCGATCAATCCGGAGACGAGGAGCTCTTCCGCCTCGTACTGCCGGACGACGGGGATGCAGTTGCTCAGGTCCGCGTTGCGCGTCGTCGGGGACGGGTTGATGACGACGTGCGTGTGCTCGGACGCCGCCGTGGCCGGCACGCCGGGGCCGGTGACGCAGAGGAGCGTCTCGGTTCGGTCCAGGTGCGCGTAACCGATGGAAAGCTCGGCCCACGTGTTGTGGCACTCGTGCAGGTAGAGGTTGCCTTCCAGATGGAAGTCGTAGCGCTCGATGTCGTCTTCGCTGCCGATTCCGGACGTACCCGCCAGGGTCGCCTTGTCGTCGTCCTCGAGGAACGTGTCGATGCTGACCGAGGCACGGTGGCCGTGAAACACGGAGCCGACGTTGAAGGACGTCAGGGAGACGGCGAGGAAGAACCGAGAGTATCCCGGCTGGTTCACGGTGTCGGTTTGCAGCGGGCTGCTGATGCTGCTCGCGTCGACGTATTGCGCCGTGATGCCGATGCGGCTGGTCGGCGAAAGGAAATAGTCCATCGCGACGTCGGCGGCGAACTGGTCGTAGCTGGTCTCGAACGGACCGCGATCGGTGTGGCGGTTCTGGTGCCAGGTGCCGGTGATGCCCACGAGCGCGGCGACGCGCTCCTGGCCGATGTCGAACTCGATGCGGCTGCGGGTGCCGTCGGTCGCGGAGTTGTACGAGGTGTTGGCCGACGCGTCGATCGAGAAGGCGCCGTGCTGACGCGGCCGGCGCGGGACGACGTTGATCAAGCCGCCGGGCGAGTCGATCGCCTTCAGATACACGCCCGGGCCGTGATAGATCTCGACGCGCTCCGTCGACTCCGGATCCCACAGCGAGAGCGTTCCACCTTGCGAGCCCAACGCCTGGGTACCGGGCCAGACGCCGTCGGTGAGGATCTTGACGCGGTCGCCGCCCATGCCGCGGATGTTCGGAATCTGCAGGAACGGATTGCCCGAGTCCCCGATGAGGACGTTCGGATAGCGGCGCGCGAGATGCCCGAGGTCGAGCGGCCGCCACTCTTCGATGTCGCGACGCTCGATGACGTCGATCCACTGGGGCAGGCGCCGAAGGGGCGTGATGCGACCGTCCGCCGAGGCGGTTCGGTTGTCGTGCCGGAACTGGATGTCGCGCAAGACGAACGGATCCGGCGGCGGGATCGGCGGAGGCAAGCCGACGTCGGGGTTGAGGTGGTCGAGGTCCCAGTTCGGCATCGCGCTACCGGGCGGCGGCGGGGGCGGCGGACGCTTGCGCACGTCCGGCGCGGGCCCGAGGTCGAGCACGGGCGTGTCGCCGTTGGACGCGTTCCCGTCGGGTGTCGTGTCTCCGGGCGGATCACCGGCGGGGGGATCGCCGACGGGCGGTTCGTCGTCGGCGTAGGCGCTGGACGCAAGCCCGAGAGCGAGCGCGCAGAACAGTGCGAGCGCAGTTCGGCCCGACGTTGAGATCCAGCCCATGGGTCCTGCCCTCCCCGACAGACTCCCTCTAGCGGTCCAATGCTAGGCGGGCGGCGTGTCGGCGGCAACGAGTGCATCGTCTATCCGGCGAAACGAACCCCGAACCCAAGACACAACGGTGACACACGAGCGATCGCGCCGCATTCGTTGCAATCCGGTTCGCGCGGACGGCCTGGATGGGCGGCGCGCCCGATGCCACCCGAGGACGGCGCGTGGGGGGAGGGTGTCCCCCTACTCACGGCCTCTTCTCGGCGCGCGTATCGCGCTGCCGGGCGCATCCGGTGCTGGTTGCCCTGACGGCGCGCTGGATGGGATGCGGAGTGCTGATGAGGAGGACCATGCCTCGCGGTGCCGCAGGCGCGAAGGGCCGAGCCGGTGCAGGGCCTGAGAGCGAGGCCGTAGTTGGACGCCACGCGAGGACGACGAAGCAGATGCTCCGCGCCGGGTGGCGCTCACACCGGCGCGCGTATCGCGCTGCCGGGCGCATCTCATGCCGGTTCTTCTCGGCGCCCGTATCGCGCTGCCGGGCGCATGCGATGCCGGTTGCGCTGACGGCGCGCTGGATGGGATGCGGAGTGCTGATGAGGAGGGCCATGTCTCGCGGTGCCGCAGGCACGAAGGGCCGAGCCGGTGCAGGGCCTGAGAGCGAGGCCGTAGTTGGACGCCACGCGAGGACGACGAAGCAGATGCTCCGCGCCCAGTCCAGCGCGCCGTCACCGGCGGCGGCGTTTGACGTTGGCCCAGGGCGGCAGGCCGGGCGGGCGCGGGGGCTTCGCCTTCTTGGCCTTCTCCTCGGGCTTCTGGATCTCGAAGCCCGGGTAGACCTCCTGCCGGATCTCCTTGTTGATGAGCTTCTCGATCTCGGTCAGTGCCGTACCGTCGTCGGGCGTCACGAACGTGATGGCCTTGCCGCGCTGCCCCATTCGGGCGGTGCGGCCGACGCGATGCACGTAGTCCTCGGCGACGTCGGGGATGTCGTAGTTGAAGACGTGCGTGACGCTGGGGATGTCGAGGCCCCGCGCCGCGACGTCGGTCGCGATGAGCAGCGGGAACTTCTCCTCGCGGAAGTCGCGCAAGATGGCTTCGCGACGGCCCTGCGGGAGACCGCTGTGGATCTCGTTCGCCGGGAACCCGAGCTGGCGCAGCTTGTGCGCGAGGCGGTCGACGCTAAAGCGTGTGCGCACGAACACGATGCCGCTCGGCGGCTTGATCTCCTCGACGAGTGCGACGAGCAGGTCCTGCTTGCGCCGGCCTTCGACGATGTAGAAGAGCTGATCGACCTCGTCGACCGTCATCGTCGTGCTCTCGATGAGAACGCGTTCGTGGTCGCCGATGTGCTTCGCGATGAGCCGCTCGACGTCTTCGTTGATCGTCGCGGACATGAGCAGCGTCTGCGAGCGGTTGGAGGACGCGCGCAGCAGGCGGTCCACGTCGTCGCGGAAACCGAGGTCGTACATCCGATCGACCTCGTCCAGCACGACCGCGTCGACCTTGCTCAGGTCCATCGTGCGTCGCCCGATGTGATCGAGCAGACGGCCGGGGGTCCCGACGACGATGGCCGCGGTCTTGAGCTCTTCGATCTGCTTCTGGATCCGCGTGCCGCCGTACACACACGACGTACGCACCGGTAGGTAGCGGGTGAGCTTCTCGGACTCGCCGGCGACCTGCTTCGCGAGCTCGCGCGTCGGGACGACGACCAGGATGCGGACGGGTCCGCGCGGCTGCCCCTCCCTGATGAAGTCCTCGTCCTCTGCTTCGTCCAGCAGCGCGATCAAGGGCGTCAAGAACGCGCAGGTCTTGCCTGTGCCCGTACGCGAGCGGCCGACGACGTTCTTCTCGTTGAGCGCCAGGGGAATGAGCTTGTCCTGGATCTCGGTGGGCTCGGTGTAGCCGGCGAACGCGATCGCCTTCTCGACGGCGGGCGCGAGATCGAATTTCTCGAACGCGGTCGCCGGCAGATCGTCGGGCGGGGTCTCGACGCGCTTGGGCTTGGCGCGGTCGCTCCCCCCGCCGCGTCCGCGTGAACGGCGGCTTTTCTTCTTCTTCGATTGAGAACCCTTGCGACGCCTACCGCCGTCCGGCTTCCCATCGCGATTCGATGGTCTTCTCGAGGTCAACTTCGTGTCCCAGTGAGGGAGATGGCGGAGAGACCGGGATTCGAACCCGGGGTACCCTGACGGGTACACTGGCTTAGCAAGCCAGCGCATTCGACCACTCTGCCATCTCTCCGCGGCGGTCGCGGCGTCCTTATACCACCTAGTTACTGCGTCGATGCGGCCGGACGGAGAGAGAGCGGGAACCTCAGGGAATGTCGCCGAGAGTGCTGGTCGCGATCGCCGGCTTGGCCGCGCTGCTGCTGATCCTGGGCCTCATCCAGGTTGTCGAGGCGCCCGGCGAAGTCGAGGTCGACGGGCACGCCGATGACGGCGAAACGGTCGGAGAGCGAGCACCCGAGCTGTCGGGCGGCGCCGCCGGAGAACCGGATCGCGCACGTGCACCGAGGGAGATCGACGAGACGCCGCCCGACGACACGATCGCGGTCGACTTCGGCGGCGGCGGCAACGTGGGATTCAACGGGCTGTTGCGGGAGGACATCAAGGCACGGGGTGGCTTCGAAAAGTCGCCGCCGGGCACGCTCGGCGGCCTGCTTCTCGACGGCAAGGAACCCTACTCGGGCGCCGAAGCCCTGCTGTGGACGAAGGGGCGCGGCACGGGCCGCCGTGCGGTTCCGGCCGGGCGAGAGCCTCTGCAAGCGACGCTGATCACGCGCGAGGGCACGTTCTCGTTCTCGCACCTCGACGCGGGTTGGTACTTCGTCGGCGTCCGCGAGCCCGGCGGCCCCGCGCGCATGGCGATGGACTGGTTGAACCCGCTGACGGAGTCGAAGCGCGCCGTGATCGTGCTCGGGACGGCCACGGTGCACGGGACCGTGTATCACGACGGACAACCGCTCGGCCACGAGTCGGTTCGGGTCGAGATCAAGGGCGAGCGCGGCGTGTCCACGACGCTCGTCGAGACGAAGGCGGACGCCGCCGGCCGGTACGAGATCACCCGGCTCCTCGGCGGTCACGCCAGCATTTGGGTCGGACGGGGCGGCGACTTCACCTTTCCGCGGCGAACGTTGCGGCTCACGTTGAAGCCCGCGATGCGCACGCAGGTCGACCTCGGCGCGCCTCGGTGACCGCAAGAGGAATGTTCGGGACCCGAACCGCGTCCCACGGGATGTCACTTACAGTGTTTTCCCGAGGAACGCCGTGCCGGATGCCGTGATCGCGCCCGAAGCTCTCCTGCGACACACAGCATTCCTGCAGTCGCTGGCAAGGGGTCTGGTCGTCGATCCCGGCTTGCGCGACGACGCCGTGCAAGACACGTGGGTCGCCGCCATGCGCCGGCCGCCGCGCGAGGGCAAGGTCCGCGGCTGGCTCGCGACGGTGCTGCGCAACGCCGTACGCAAGTCGAAGCGCGGCGACCGGCGTCGCGCGCGGCGCGAGGAGGCCTGCGCACGCCCGGAGCGCACGCGCGGAACGAGCGAGCAGGCGGCGCGCGAAGAGGTGCTGCGCGAGGTCGTCGCGGCGGTGTTCGCGTTGGATGCGCGGCACCGCGAGGTCGTGATGCTGCGGTTCTACGAGGATCTGCCCCCGCGGGAGATCGCGGCGCGCCTGGGCATTCCGGTCAACACGGTCAAGAGCCGGTTGCGGCGGGCGCTTGGCGCCTTGCGCAAGGACCTCGGGCGCAGCGGTTCGCAGTGGCGACCGGCGCTCTTGGGGCTGGTGGGCTTGAAGGACCACCTGCTGCCTGCTGCGGGAAGCACTGCCTTGACGACGACGGTGACAGTGGGAGCGATCGCAGTGGGTTCGAAGGTGACTGCAGGCTCCGCGGCGGCTGCGGCGTTGCTGTTGGGGTACGGCGTGTGGCAGTGGACGAACGTCGAGCCGGCGGCGACGGAGGGCGGCGACGGCGGGGACGTCGCCGGTCTCGTGGACGTCGCAAACGAGGAGCGACCCGCGCTTCGGCCGTACATCATCGACGACGACGATGAACCGCAGGACGCGCCGACCGAAGGCGCGTCGACGCCGCCCCCTTCGCCGGAAGACGCGGGACCCGCGCCGACCACGAAGCGGCTCGCGCCGAGCCACGAACAGCTCGAGGAGCTCGGCATGCACGAGAAGTCCCCGCCCGGGGTGCTCCAGGGCATGCTGTTCGACGGCGCGACGCCGTTCTCCGGAGGCGAAGCGTTGGTCTGGCGGTCGGGCGGAGGCGGGGGTCCGGAGAGCATCCCGGTCGGCAGGGAGCCGCTTCGCATGTCGCGGGTCGACGGAGAGGGCCGTTTCCGCTTCGACGATCTCGAGGACGGCAACTACTTCCTCGGCGTGCGCGTCCCCGGCCAACCGGCGCGACTCGCGTATCGGCAGCTGGCCGTCGGCGAAGAGGAAACGGACAAGGCGATCGTCGTACTGGGCACGTCGTCGGTGTCCGGGCACGTGTACGACGTCGCGGGCCGTGCGGTCGCGGACGTCTCGGTGCGCATCTCCCTCCAGCAGGCGGGATCCGCAAGCGAGTGGAAGGTGTTGCTTCAGACGCGAACCGACGCAAACGGCTTCTACACGTTCGAGCAGCTGCCTGACGGCGGCGGCTGGCTCTCCGTCTCGTACAGCAACGACTTCGACGACCGCAAGAACAAGCGCTCACGGCGGGTGTCGGTGAAAGCCGGCGAGCACAAGCGGGAGAGCTTCGGAACGCGGACCGGGACGCCGATGGTTACCGGCACGATCCTCACGAAGTGCGGCGAGCCGATTCGCGGTCCGGGTCGATTGATCTTGAGCGACAAGAACTCGACGCAGTACATCGACTCGCGCTACGACGAGGAGGGCAAGTTCGCGCACCGCGTTCCGCCGGGCACCTATGCCGCGCACGTCTGGCTGCGCGGGCGCAACCGGCACCCGCATGCGGCCGAGGCGATCGAGTTCGTCGTGGGGGAACGGAGCCAGGAGAGCAAGCTCGTCATCGAAGGCGTGCGCATCCGGGGTGCCGTTTCGGGCGCGGCACGCTGGGTCGGCTGGAGACGGGTCGACGAGCCGGGGCAATGGGTGTCGAGTGACATCGACGAGGACGGGACCTATGTCATCGACGGCGTGCTGCCCGGGGAGTACGAGCTTCGCGCGTGGGACCAGGGCACGAAGGCCGATGACCGACGGGGCATCGTGAAGGTGCGCGTTCGCGACGACCAGGTGCTCATCGAACAGGACCTGGTGACGCCGGACCGCTAGCGCTGCGCGCAAGCGCGTCTTCGCCTCACGGGTCCGTGCGCTTCTCCGGCGGCGGCGCGTCGAGGAGATCGAACTGGTCGATGCGTTGCTCGAGTCGTTCGGGGGACACGGCCTTGGAGAGGTCGTACTCACCGACGGCGGTGCGGCAGAGCCGGGCGAGGTGG
Organism: Planctomycetota bacterium; assembly: GCA_965223505.1. Taxonomy (GTDB): domain Bacteria; phylum Planctomycetota; class PLA2; order PLA2; family JAEUHO01; genus CBDCWP01. The sequence goes on along the minus strand of CBDCWP010000021.1, from coordinate 479,967 downwards.
CCGCCGGTGCCGAGCGCGACGCCGATGTCGCGGGCGAGGCTGCGGACGTAGGTGCCGCGGCCGCACACGATCCGCACGGTGAGCATCGGGAAGTCGTACGTGAGCGGCTCGATCTCGTGGACATGCACGGTGCGGGCGGGCAGTTCGACGTCTTCGCCGGAGCGCGCGAGCTTGTAGGCACGCTTGCCGTCGACGCGGATCGCGCTGTACCGGGGTGGACGCTGCTCGATGGCGCCGACGAAGGTGTCGAGCACTGCGCGCACGCGAGCCTCGTCGGGCGGGGTGTCGACGGCGATCTCCTGCCGCTCGCCCTCGCGATCGTCGGTGTTGGTGAAGGCGGAGAGGTCGATGGTGGTCTCGTAGGTCTTGGGCAGGCCCATGAGGGTCTCGACGCTGCGGGTGGCGTGACCGATGCAGGCGATGACGACGCCCGTGGCGAGCGGATCGAGAGTGCCGGCGTGGCCGGTCTTGACCCAGCCGGCGGCCTTGCGCACGCGGCGTACGACGTCCATGGAGCTCCAGCCCTCGGGCTTGTCGACCACGAGGAGGCCGGCCATGGCGGACTTGCGGTAGCGCGGCTTGGGCATGCGGGAGGGCTCCGAAGGGGCGGATCAGGATAGCGACGGGGCGAAGCCGCGCCGCGAACGCACCGCGACCCAGGCGCTTTCCGGGGCCCCCCAAACGAACATCGCGCGAGGCCGGCCTGCGGTTACGCGAAAGACCCTCAGCGGCCGCCGCCCGCCGCCTTCTTCTTCGCGCAGTGACGACAGGTCCCGCACCAGTTCGGATGCACCGCGATCGGCCCGCCGACCCTCGACGCCGCCGGCTTGCTCGTGAGCGGCGCCGTCGGCAGCGCTTCGGTCATCAGTGGATGACTGCGCAGGATCGTCCCCTGCGCCGGCGAGATCGCCCCGCCCCCGGTGCTCGCACTCCAGTGCATCAAGTAGTCGTTGTCGGGATTGCCGTCGCCGGTGCACCCGCCCGATCCGCAATCGCTCGTGTCGTCGATCCGATCGTGCGTCCCGTCCGACTCCGCCGTGTGGAACAAGCCGAGCAGGTGCCCCATCTCGTGCGCTGCGACCGTGCCGACGAGGTCCACGTCGTTCGCCGACGGGTTGTCGATCCACAGTCCCATCACGCCCGACGAGGCCGTGCCGTTGAGCTTCGGTCCGTCGATCGCGCCGGCCACGCCGAGCACGCCACCGCCCAGCGCCGTCTCGACGAAGAAGAAGTTCAGCCGCACCTCCGCCGCCGTCGACGACAGCTTCAGCAGATCGCGAAACTCGGCGTCGCTCGTCACGTGGTCGTACGACGCGTTGGTGACGTCGTAGTAGTCGATGTCCCCGACCGTGATGCCGCGTTGGCCGAGCAGCTCCTTGATCTTGTCGAGCACGTCCTGCAGGTCCTGATGCGTGGCCGCGTTGGCGGCGGTCGGATCGATCCCGTCCGCCAACCAGACGTTGAGGTCGAGCGTCGCCACGTTCTCCGTCGGCCCGGGCCGCCGCTCGATGATGACGCGCACGTCCACCGACGTGTCGTTGCCGCCCATGCGCAGCAGCTTGAACGTGTACGTGCCGCCGCCCTGCACCAGCTTGAGCGCCGCTCGGTCGCTCGCCGGAAGCCGCGCGACGAAGAACTCGGCGCTGTCGAACCACAGGAACTCGCCCGTCAGCTGCGTGTTTTCGTAGACCTGCCCGCCGGGGCCCGTCCACTCACCGAGTCCCACGATGCTCGTGCCCGTCACGGTGCCCTCGATCATCATGCTGATCGCGTCGTCCGGGACGTCGACGGAGAGCAGGTCGGTGATGCCCGTGCCGCCGATGTCGATGTGCGCCTGCGACATGCCGTTGGCATTGAACGTCTGCGTGCCGAGATCGACGATCTCCTCGCCGCCCGACGTCGCCGTACACGGAACGTTGATCGGCGCTTGCAGACCGACGCTGTTGATCACGACGTTGCCGTCGGTCGCCGCGGGTCCCGTCGGCGCGTATCGAATCGTCAGATCGCCGGTCGTACCGGGCGCGATCACGACCGGCGGCGGGTTCACGACCTGGAACAGCGCGCTCGGAAGCAAGATCGGACTCAGCGTCGCCGGACTCAGGACGCTCGTGTTCTCGACGCTGATGGTGAGGTCCTTCGTCGTGCCGGGCAGCACCTCCCCGAACGCCAGCGGCGTCAAGTCCACGTCGAGGCTCAGCGGCTCCGCGATCGCCGTGAACTCCTGTGTGACGCCGAGGTCGCCGTTGGGCGCCTGGAACAACACTTTCACCATGCCGTCCGCCGGTCCCGGACCCGGCGGCATCAGCTGTAACGTCAGATCGACCGCCTCGAACGGCTGCACCAACAGCGGCAGCTGGAACGGCGCCACCGAGTAGCCGCCCGTGCTGGTGTCAGTGAGCAGCGTCGCGGGTTGCCCGGTCCAGTTGACGAACGTCTGCACGAAGGCCGTCACCTCGGTCGAGGGAACAGTGCCGAGATCGACGACCTCGGGAGCGGGGGGCGTGGGGGCGGCGCCGCCCCCGCCACCGCACGCAGCGGCGACCAGGAGCAGGCATCCAACGAAGGCGTGCCGCATGGCGTTCGGACTCCGGGCCGCGACACCCCCTCGGCCGGCCCGCCGACACTATACGGTCGGCCGGCATCCGCGTAAGGCCCCCCACCCGGTCCGTCAGGCCCTATTCCCTGGGGCCTGGACAGGGTGAGCGCAGCCTCGGGCATTGGTTGACGCCCCTGCCCGCCTCCCTACACTTCGAATGTCGACCAAATCGGTACGGATTCCCTCCCTTGATCCGAATCACGAAACTCACGGACTACGGCATCACGGTGCTCTCGACCCTCGCGGCGCAGCCGGAGGGCGAGCCGCGCAGCACCCGTGAGATCGCCGCCGCTACGCACCTGCCGGCGCCGACCGTCAGCAAGATCCTCGGCGTGCTGACCCGGGCGCACCTCTTGACGTCGCACCGCGGCGCGAACGGCGGCTACAGCCTCACGCGCGCGCCCGAGAGCATCTCGGTCGCGGACATCATCGTGGCGTTCGAGGGACCGCTCGCGCTCACCGAGTGCCTGAGTCACGAAGCGCCGGACTGCGACGTCGAGTCGGTCTGCCCGACACGCAGCAACTGGCACCGCATCAACATCGCCATTCGCAAGGCGCTCGAAGAGATCCCGCTCTCCGAGATGGCCGTTCCGCAACGCGGATGGAGCGCGCGCATGGGCGCGGCGCTGGTCCCCTTGAAGGGATTGGAGTAGCGACATGAGCTCCGACGCCGCCGACATCAAGAACAAGGAGATCAAGGATCTCGCCGCCAAGGACTACGAGTGGGGCTTCGTCACCGACATCGACGCCGACTCGCTCCCCCCCGGCTTGAGCGAAGACGTCGTCCGCGCGATCTCGGCCAAGAAGGAAGAGCCGGCGTTCATGCTCGAGTGGCGGCTCAAGGCCTATCGCCAGTGGCTCAAGATGAAAGAGCCCACGTGGGCCATGGTCGACTACCCCGCGATCGACTACGACGACATCGTCTACTACTCCGCCCCGAAGGGCGCCGGCGACGGCCCGAAGAGCCTCGACGAGGTCGATCCGGAGCTGCTGAAGACCTACGAGAAGCTCGGCATCCCGCTCAAGGAGCAGGCCGCGCTCGCCGGCGTGGTCGGCGCCCGGGAGCAGTTGCAAGGCGTCGCCGTGGACGCCGTCTTCGACAGCGTCTCCGTCGCGACGACGTTCAAGAAGGAGCTCGAAGAGCGCGGCATCATCTTCTGCTCGTTCAGCGAGGCGGTGAAGGAGCACCCGGAGCTGGTGCAGAAGTACCTGGGCTCCGTCGTTCCGCAGAACGACAACTTCTTCGCGACGCTCAACTCCGCTGTGTTCTCCGACGGCTCGTTCGTCTACATCCCCAAGGGCGTCCGCTGCCCGATGGAGCTGTCGACGTACTTCCGCATCAACGCCGCCGACACCGGCCAATTCGAGCGCACCCTCATCATCGCGGACGAAGGCTCGTACGTGAGCTACCTCGAAGGCTGCACCGCGCCGCAGCGCGACGAGAACCAGCTCCACGCGGCCGTCGTCGAGCTCGTCGCGATGAAAGACGCCGAGATCAAGTACTCGACCGTCCAGAACTGGTACCCGGGCGACAAGAACGGCGTCGGCGGGATCTACAACTTCGTCACGAAGCGCGGCGCCTGCCGCGGCGCGAACTCGAAGATCTCCTGGACGCAGGTCGAGACCGGCTCCGCGATCACGTGGAAGTACCCGAGCTGCATCCTGCAGGGCGACAACTCGATCGGTGAGTTCTACTCGGTCGCCCTCACCAACAACCACCAGCAGGCCGACACCGGCACCAAGATGATCCACATCGGGAAGAACACCCGTAGCACGATCATCTCCAAGGGCATCTCCGCGGGCTTCGGCCAGAACATCTATCGCGGCCAGGTGAAGATGCTCAAGGGCGCCGACAACGCGCGCAACTACTCGCAGTGCGACTCGTTGCTGCTCGGCGACAAGTGCGGCGCGCACACCTTCCCGTACATCGACGTGAAGAACCCGAGCGCGCACCTGGAGCACGAAGCGTCCACCAGCAAGATCGGCGAGGACCAGATCTTCTACTTGAACCAGCGCGGCCTCGACACCGAGGACGCCGTCAACATGATCGTCAACGGCTTCTGCAAAGAGGTCTTCCGGGAGCTCCCGATGGAGTTCGCCGTCGAGGCGCAGAACCTCCTCAGCGTCAGTCTCGAAGGCACCGTCGGATAGGAACCACCCAAATGCTCGAAATCAGCAATCTGCACGCAAGCGCGGGCGACGCCGCCATCCTCAAGGGACTGAACCTCTCGGTCAATCCCGGCGAGGTGCACGCCATCATGGGGCCCAACGGCTCCGGCAAGAGCACGCTGGCCAAGGTGATCACCGGCCACGAGAGCATGGACATCACCGAAGGGGACGTGCGCTTCGAGGGCAAGAGCATCATCGAGGACGCGCCCGAAGAGCGCGCTCGCGCGGGCATCTTCCTCGCCTTCCAGTACCCCATCGAGATCCCGGGCGTCACGAACAGCACCCTGTTGCGCGAGGGCCTCAACGCGATTCGCAAGCACCGCGGCGAGCCGGAGCTCGACGCGATCGACTTCCTTTCGCTCGCGAAGGCGAAGTCGGCGTTGCTCGAGATGGATCCGAAGTTCCTGAGTCGCGCCGTCAACGAGGGCTTCAGCGGCGGCGAGAAGAAGCGCAACGAGATCCTGCAGATGCTCGTGCTCGAACCGAAGCTGGCCGTGCTCGACGAGACCGACTCGGGCCTCGACATCGACGCGCTCAAGATCGTCGCGAAGGGCGTCAACGAGCTGCGCGCGGCCGACCGCTCCTTCGTGGTCATCACGCACTACCAGCGGCTGCTCGACTACATCGTCCCCGACTTCGTGCACGTGCTGTACGACGGCCGCATCGCCAAGTCCGGACCCAAGGAGCTCGCGCTCGAGCTCGAAGACAAGGGCTACGCCTGGCTCGAGGAAGGGGCCGCGGTTTGACCGACGTCGCCACCACCGAGCAGAACCCCTACCTCGACGCGTTCGAGCGGCTCGAAGCGAAGCGCGACGAGGCGCCCTGGCTGCGCGCGATGCGCCGGCACGGGATCAGCCGCTTCGTCGAGACCGGATTCCCGACGACGCGCGACGAGGACTGGCTGTACTCGAACGTCAAGCCGATCGAAGGACGCCTGTTTCGTCCGGCGCGGGCCGTGCCCACGCCCGACTCGTCGACGCTCGCGGGCAATCTCATCGACATCGTGCCCGGACCGAAGCTCGTGTTCGTCAACGGCCACCGCGACAAGACCCTCTCGAGCATCGAAGGACTGCCCGAGGGCGTGACGGTCGGCAGCCTGCGGGTTGCGATGGAGGAGAACGGCGACCGTGTGCGCGACGCGCTCGAGCGCATGGAGCGTGACCGGCCGCACGCGTTCGTGGACCTCAACACGGCGTTCTTCGCCGACGGCGCGCTGATCCATCTCGGCAAGAACGTCGTGGTGGATCAGCCGATTCAGATCGACTTCATCATGACGTCGTGGCAGGACGGGCTGGTCGAGAACCCGCGCGTGCTCGTCGTCGCCGAACCGGGCAGCAACGCGACGATTCTCGTGCGCTACGACGCGCAGGGCCCCGGCGATCGCCTGACCAACACCGTGGAGCAGTTCGCGCTCGGCGCGAACAGCCGAATCCAGTTCGTCCGGCTGCAGCGCGAGGGCTCGCAGGCGTTCCACTTCGGCTACACGGACGTGAAGCAGGATGCCGACAGCACGTTCCAAGCGACGTCGGTCACGCTCGGCGGCGCGATCTGCCGCCAGGAGGTGCGCGCCGACCTCAACGGACCCGGCGCTGAGTGCACCTTGAACGGCCTGTCGGTCCTCGGCGGCAAGGAGCACGTCGACAACCACACGGTCATCGACCATCACGTCCCGCACTGCACGAGCGGCGAGCTCTACAAGAACATCCTCGGCGGTCACGCGCGCGGCGCGTTCACCGGTCGCATCGTCGTCCACCCGGACGCGCAGAAGACCGACTCGGTGCAGGCCAACCACAACCTCCTGCTGTCGCACGACGCGCTGGCGGAGACACGGCCGCAGCTCGAGATCTACGCCGACGATGTGAAGTGCGCGCACGGCGCGACGATCGGGCAGCTCGACGACGACCAGATGTTCTATCTGCGCTCGCGCGGGCTCGGTCCGATGGCGGCACGCAACCTCCTGATCCACGGCTTCGCGAGCGAGGTCATCGACCGGGTCACGAACGAACACATTCGCGAAGCGCTCGAGCAGGTGCTCGCCTCGCGGCTGCAAGTGGACGCATCCGACTCATGAACACCCCCGACACCACCGCTGCGGAGGCCGACGTGAGCGCCTACGACGTAGAGGCCCTACGCCGCGACTTCCCGATCCTGCAAGCGCAGATCCACGGCCATGCGCTCGTGTACCTGGACAACGCGGCGACGACGCAGAAGCCGAACGACGTCATCCGGGCGATGGAGCAGTACTACGCCAAGTACAACTCCAACGTCCATCGCGGCGTACACCACCTGAGCCAGGAAGCGACCGAAGCGTTCGAGGGCGCGCGGGCGCGCATCGCGCAGTTCATCAACGCGCCGAGCCAGGAGCAGCTCGTCTTCGTACGGGGCACGACGGAGGGCGTGAACCTCGTTGCCCAGACCCACGCCCGCAGCACCCTGTCGGAAGGCGACGAGGTCCTCATCACGGGGCTCGAGCATCACTCGAACATCGTGCCGTGGCAGATGGTGTGCGAGCAGACGGGCGCCACGCTGGTCGTCGCGCCGATCGACAAGCGCGGCGCCGTACCGTTCGAGAGGTTCGAGAGCCGGCTCGGCGAACGCACCAAGATCGTCGCCGTCAACCACATCTCGAACGCGCTCGGCACGGTCAACCCCGTCAAGCGCATGATCGAGGCCGCCCACGCGTACGGCGCCGTGGTCCTGGTCGACGGCGCGCAGGCGGCGCCGCACACCCAGATCGACGTCCAGGACCTGGACGCGGACTTCTACGCGTTCTCGGGTCACAAGATGTACGGCCCCACCGGCATCGGGGCGCTCTACGGCAAGGCCGAGCTGCTGGAGCGCATGCCGCCCTACCAGGGCGGCGGCGACATGATCCGCTCGGTCACGTTCGAGAAGACGCAGTACAACGTCGTTCCGTTCAAGTTCGAGGCCGGCACGCCGAACATCGCCGGCGCCATCGGCCTGGCGGCAGCCGTCGACTACCTGGAGACCGTCGGGCTCGACCGCATTGCCGCTCACGAAGCGGAGCTGCTGGCCTATGGCACCGAGCAGCTCGGGCAGGTCGACGACGTGCGGCTCATCGGAACGGCGCCCGAGAAGGCCGGCGTCATCTCGTTCCTGCTGGACGGCATCCATCCGCACGACATCGGGACGATCCTCGACCAGGAAGGCGTCGCGATACGGACCGGGCACCACTGCGCGCAGCCGGTCATGGACCACTTCGGCATCGCGGCGACGGCACGTGCCTCGGTCGGCCTCTACAACACGAAGGAGGAGATCGACGCGCTGGTCAAGAGCCTGCAGCGTGTGCGGGAGGTCTTCGCCTGATGAGCGATCTACGCGAGCTGTATCAGGAGGTCATCCTCGACCACAACCGCCACCCGCGGAACTACGGGCCGCTCGAGGGCGAGAACCACACCGCCCGCGGACACAATCCGCTGTGCGGCGACATCGTCGTCGTGCACTTGAAGCTCGAAGAGGACGTCGTCATGGACGTCACGTTCGAAGGCAACGGCTGCGCGATCTCGAAGGCGTCGGCGTCCGTGATGACGGAGGCGCTCAAGGGCAAGACCCGCGCGGAAGCCGAGGCGATGTACGAGCGCTTCCATGCGCTCGTGACCGGCGCGCCGGGTGCCGACGCGTCGGAGCTTGGCAAGCTGGCGGTGTTCGAGGGCGTGAAGGAGTTCCCGATTCGCGTCAAGTGCGCGACGTTGGTCTGGCACACCTTGCAGGCCGCGCTGGAGAACCGCGCCGAACCCGTGACGACGGAGTAGCGACATGACGACGGACGAGACGCCGACACCGCAACCGAGCGAAACGCCTGCCCCGCCGGCCAACGCGGACAAGCCGCTGCGCGATCGCGTCATCGACGCCATCTGCACGATCTTCGATCCGGAGATCCCGGTGAACATCTGGGAGCTCGGCTTGATCTACGAGCTGCGGATCGACGACGAGCTCGGCGACGTGTCGATCGACATGACGCTGACCTCGCCCGCCTGTCCGGTCGCCGAGTCGCTGCCCGGCGACGTCGAGCGACGCGTGCGCGAGGTGCCCGGCGTCGAGAACGTGACCATGGCGCTCGTCTGGGACCCGCCGTGGGACAAGGACAAGCTCTCCGACGCCGCCAAGCTGCAACTCGGTCTCATGTAGCGATGCCCGAATTCCGCGCGTCGTGCCTTCTGCCCGCCACGCCGCGCGAGGTGTTCGACTGGCACGCACGTCCCGGCGCGTTTCAACGGCTCGGTCCGCCGTGGCAGCCGATGAAGATCGTCCAGGAGCCGCCGCACATCCGTGACGGCGCGCGGGCGATCATCAAGGTCCCGATGGGTCCCTTCTGGAAGACGTGGGTGGCGGAGCACCGCGGCTACGTCGAGGGCGAGCAGTTCCAGGACGTCCAGCTGAGCGGACCGTTCAAGTCCTGGTTGCACACGCACGCGATGAAGCCGGCGAACGGCGGCTGCGAGCTCATCGACCGGATCGAGTACGCATTGCCGCTCGGGTTCGTCAGCCACCTCGTTGCCAAAGGCGCCCTCACCAAGCAGCTGCGCCAACTCTTCCACTACCGGCACACGACCACGCGCTGGGACCTCGAGCGACACGCGCTATGCGAGAAGCCGATGCGCGTTCTCGTCAGCGGCGGCCGCGGGTTGCTCGGTTCGACGTTGCTCCCGTTCCTGCGTACGGGCGGGCACGAGGTCGTGTCGTTGACGCGCGGCGAACCCGGTGACGACGAGATCCGATGGGATCCGTCGGCGGGCACGATCGATCGTGACGCGATGCGGGGCTTCGACGCGGTCGTCCACCTGGCGGGCGAGAACGTCGGCGCGGGCCGCTGGAACGCTGCGAAGAAGGCGCGCATCTTGAAGAGCCGCGTCGACGGAACGCGGCTGCTCTCCGAGACGGTGGCACAGCTCGAATCGCCCCCGGCGGTCTTCGTGAGCGCTTCGGCCGTGGGGTTCTACGGGGACCGCGGCGACGAAGAGCTGACCGAAGACAGCGCGCCGGGCGACAACTTCCTCGCAGGGGTGTGCCGCGCGTGGGAGGACGCCGCGGCGCCGGCGCGCGACGCCGGCCTGCGCACCGTGAACCTGCGTTTCGGGGTCATCCTCACGCCCAAAGGCGGCGCGTTGCAGCGCATGCTGACCCCGTTCAAGCTGGGTGTGGGGGGAAGGCTCGCAAGCGGCACGCAATACATGCCGTGGATCGGCATCGACGACGCGGTCGGCGCGATTCATCACGCGCTCGTCAACGACGTCGAAGGCGCCGTGAACGCCGTCGGCCCCGAGCTCGTCACGAACCGAACGTTCACGAAGATCCTCGGCCGTGTCCTTCGTCGACCGACACTGCTGCCCATGCCGAAGACGGCCGCGCGGATCGCGTTCGGCGAAGCCGCAAACGACCTGCTGCTTTCAAGCGCGCGCGTTCAACCGAGCCGACTCAGGGCCGGCGGCTATGCGTACCAGCAGCCGTCACTCGAGGGCGCATTGCGGCATGTGCTCGGCCGCGTCCGTCTGTGACGCACGGGAGTCCCCGTTGCCGTTCGGTCGCGTCTACACTGTGGGTCCCGGCCGCGTGTGGAGACGCAATTGGAAGTCATCGGCGTCATCCTGTTCCTGGTCCTGTTCGTGATCTTCAAGAACATGGGGAAAGCACAGAAGGACCGCGCGAGCCGGCCGATCGGCGCACCGCGCAAGAAGCGCAAGCGCATCAGCTTTCTGGGGAAGCCGCTGCGGTGGGGCGACAAACCCTGGACGAAGTCGCCATCGCAGCCGCCGCCACCACCGCCGCCGCAACCGGTCGACGCGCCTGACGACGAACCGGACCGGGGCGCATACGAGCGCGCGGAGCGCGTGTTCGGCCGGCCTCACGAGACGGACGAGCCGATCGTTCTTCGGGACCGTGACCCGGAACCGGAGACGCCCCGCGAGCTCGACGCGGTCGAGATCGAACCGGTCTCCGAGCGTACGACGCTCGACGCGGAGCCGTCGTGGGAGCCCGACGCGTCCGACCCCGAACCCGCGCCCGCTCCCGACATCGAGCTCGAGCCCGAACCGGAGGGCGAACCGGAACCGCCGGCGGAGGAACCCTCGTGGCATCCCGACGAGAGCTCGGGGCTCGCTGCGAGCGACGTCTGCGAGACCTTGTTCGCGGAGGAGCGCCGCGCAGACGCCGAGGCCCGCTTCGCGCGCGAGTACGAAGGCGTCGTGGTCGAGTGGACCGGTGAGCTGGAACGGATCGAGTCGTATCGATCGGACTTCGAGTTCGAGGGCGACCCCGGCGTGAAGGTCACGCTGGGTATCCACACCCTCGCAGGCGGGTTCGCGGGGCGCGTCGTCGACGCGGTCGTGCAGCTGCCGCCCGACACGGAGGACACCTTGCGACCGTTGCGCGGCAAGCCGATCACGTTCCGCGGTGCGCTCAAGCGCTGCGACGTGGTGATGCGCACGATCTACGTTCGCGACGCCCGGCTCGTCGAAGCGGCCGTCGACAGCTAGTTACGGAGGCCGTCATCCTCAAGCGCAAGCTCATCGTGATCGGCTCGTCGCTGGCCGTGTGGACGGTGATCGTGCTGCTGACGCATCCCTCGGACGACGAGCCGCCCAACAACGAGCACTCGTCGAACGCGACCGTGCACGACGAAGCCGGCGCGGGTCTGGAGGGTCGGGCGCCTGCCGACGATCCGACACCCATCGATGCGACGAACTCTCGACCTGAGCCCATTGAGGAGGTCCCGCCGGCCGACCGTCGTTTCGTGCAGGGCACGGTGGTCGACGAGACGGGGCGTCCCATCGCGGACGTGGCGATTCGCGGCGGCCTGCCGCCGAAACCGCTCTCGGGACCGGACGACGCTCCGGTCATCGCCCACAGCCGCGGGAACGGCGGCTTCGAGGGCTGGACGGAGAAGAACGGTTGGATCTACGTCGCCGACACGGACGCGTGGATCGGCGGCGAGCCTCAGGGCACCAGCCCCGGCAAGCGTTTCGTGTTTCGACTGCGCGCGACGACGTTGCTGCGCGGCACCGTCATCGGCGCCGGCGGCGGACCGCTCGCGGACGTACGCGTCGCCGCGGAATGGAACGAGGGTCCGAAGAGGCGTAGTCAATGGGCCAAGTCGGGCCCACGCGGCGCGTTCACCTTGCGGGTTCCGCGCGTGCAACGCCGGGTCACGGTGTGGGCGCTTCCGCCGCGGGGCGGCCTCGGCGTCGACGTCGATCCGCGGGGCTCCGCACTGGTGCGCATCGTGGTAGATCCGGCGCGCGACAACCCCGTCACGTTGCGCTTCGACGAAGGTGCTTCGCTCTCCGGCGAGGTCGTCCGACCGGACGGAACGCCGATCACCGCCGGCAAGGTCACGGCGACGCCGCTCGACTGGGCGCCGATCGTCGGACACTGGACACTGCTCGACGGCGGCAACGACTTCCGGCTGTCCAACATGCCGTCCGGCCGCTACCTGTTGAAGTTCGGCAATCATCGCGAGGACGAGTTCGCTTGCGTGCCGATGGTCGTTCAGGCTCCCCAGATCGGCATTCGCGTGGTGTGCCGGAAGACCCACGAGGTCAGGGGGACCGTCATCGGACCTACCTCGGGCCCGTTGATGATCCGGTGCTACCACCGCGACGAAACGTCCGGGGCGTACTACGAGTGGGACGAGGCGGAGGTCGTGAGCGGGAAGTTCCTCTTCCTGCGCATCCCCACCGGCACGTTCGCTTTCGAGGCACGCAACAGCCGGAACGACCTCTGCGCGTGGATCGAGGACGTATCGATCCCGGGCGCGGCGCTGGTGATCGAACCGAAGAAGGGCCTGCGCATCAGCGGGCGGATGGAGCTTCCCGACGACGTCCCGAAGCGCTATCCGCACGTCTTCGCCAGGCGCAACGGAATCTCGTACTACGGCACCGCAGACGGTCGCGGCGGATTCTCGATTCCGGGATTGCAGCCGGGCGACTACGCGCTGCATTGGACGGCGGGCTCCGCGACCGGCCCGTTCGACACGAACGGTCCCGTGGAAGCCGGAACTGAGGACGTCGCGTTGCGCGTAGAGGTCGAATGAAACCGCAGCCTTGAACCGATCCCGGCCGCTCGCACAGCCTGCTCAGGATCGAGTCGCTCTTGGCGCATGCGGTACGCGGCCTGGTCCGCGCCGCGCTGAACCGGGATGCCCCCGCTGCACCTGTCGTTACGCTTGAGCGCATGGGCAGCCGCAAGTCGATGCTCTGGGGTGGGACGCTCTGTGCGCTCGCATTGATCGCGGCGCTTGGCGCTCGCGTGTGGGACGACGCGCCCGACGATCGGTCCCGGGCCGCCGAAGACGAAACGCCCGAAGAAGCGCCGATGCTGACAGGGCGCGAGCCACGCACGTCGCTCGAAGCCGAGCCTACGGTCGACCCCGGCGGCGATGCCGAAGAAGGGGCGTACCTGCTGACGGTGAAGGACTACGAAGGCAACGTCGTCGAGGGCGCGTCGGTCAAGATCGAGTACACGGTGCCGAAGATCTTCAGCCGCTTCCATCTCGAGGCGATGGCGGACACGACGGACCGCACGGGAACGGTACGCATCGACAAGGATGACGTTCCGGCGACCGCGTTCGACGAGACGCCCAAGTACACCCTGGCGGTCACGGCGCCCGCGTCGCGGCTCGATCTCCTGAACATCGAGCGTCGGGAGTGGGAGCAGGGCTCGTCGGAGGTGGCGTTCGAGCGCGCGCTCAGCATCGAAGGGCGCGTCGTGAACGTGCACAGCGAGCCCCTCGCCCATGCGCTCGTAGGCGTCGTCGGCGGCAGGATCGACAAGACGGTCCGAGCGAACGATGAGGGTAAATTCGACATCGGGCAGCTTCGCGACGAGGTCTACGAGCTGGCTGTCAAGGTGCGTGGATTCCGCGAAGTGTCCAGCCAGCGAAACTGGAAGTTCCGCGGCGGCACGCAAGACGTCGTTCTCGAGGTCGATGCGGGCATGCAGGTGACGGTGAACGTCACGAACTGGGATCCCGCGCAGCGAATGAGCGCCACGCTCTGGGTCACGGAGTACACCACCGGAGGCCAGGAGGTCTACCGCAGACCCTGGGACATCCGAAGCGGCTCCACACGGATCCCGGCACTGCGAGCCGACATGAGCTATGCGTTCTGGCTCGCGACGGGATCCCTACGACAGGATCGCTTGTGCGCGCTCGAACCCGACTATCGCCCGAGTCACGAGGACGTCTTGTTGACGCTGCGGCCGGCGACGGACACGCGGGTCCGGCTCATCTACCCCGAGGGATGGCAGGGCGCACCACGCGTCGTCTTCGAGGGCCGCGGCGTGGAGACGACAGGTGCCTTGCGACAGCGACCGTTCGCGATCGCACGCGACCTCCCCGAGGGTGTGTATCAGGTGACGGCGACCGGCGATCTCACCAAGATCGGCGACCACGCGAGCGTGCAGCGCAAGGTCGCTGGTACGACGGAGGTGCGCGCGGGCGAGACCGTCGATCTGAAGCTCGGGTTCGTGGACTGATGTGCAAAGGCTGGCAGGTTCTGCTTCTCGTGATGGCCTTGGCGGGCCTGATCTTCGTGCTCTGGTTCGAGGGATTGGAGGGTCCGAACGAGATGGCGCCCGCAGACGCCGCGTCGGCAGGCGATCGCCGCGCGATGCTGGAGGGGCATCCTGAGGAAAAAATCGAGATGCCGACGTATGACGAGTCGGCCTCGACGACGCAACCGGCAGTAACGGAAGCAAATCCCGACGCGTACTTCCTGCTGGAAGGCTGGGTGGAGGATGAACACGGAACGCCGGTGAATGCCGACATCGTGCTGCTGCCGAAGCAGATCGCCGGCGTCGACTCGTTGACCGGCCTGACGAAGACGATGACGCATGGATCGGAATGCCGTTGGGAGCTCAACCGCCACGTCGTGCGCGGTCATTGGATCGCTGCGTTTGCGCGCGATCACGATCACAGACCCGGCTATCTCGACGGCGATGCGTGGACACCAGAAGCCAATCCCGTCACGATCGTCGTTCCCGAAGGCCACATGCTCGAAATCCGCGTCGAGACCTCGGATGGCCGACCGCCTCGACGGTTCAGTCCCGTTGTCGAACGCCGGGCACCGGCCGAGACCTTTCGCTACCCGGGCCCGGAAGCACACACTCGAGAGGTCGTAGGCAGGATGGAAACCGGGCCGACTACCGTGCGGCAGATTCGCCTTCTCAGCAAGGGCCGAATGACGGCGACACCGGTTTCCGAGTCGCACTACGCAGATCCCGCCGTGATCCCGTTCGACGCCGAGGACGGCTCGATCACCGTGACCATGTTCCCCGCCTGCTTCGTCGGCGTGCGCGTGCACGACGCGGCCACCGGCAAGCCGGTGCGGAGGGTCAGTCGCTTCGAGATCTGGGACGAATCAGAGACGCGCGTTGCGCAGTTGTCCGGCTCAGCACCTGACGGAAGGTTCTCTTCGCACCGCGGGATCCGGCCCGGGCGCTACCGCGTTCGGATCGAGGCCGCCGGCTACCTACCGTGGGTCAGAGACATCTCGGTCGTGTCCGGAGACGCCCCGGAGATTTCGGTCGCGCTCGACCCGGATGAGACTGTCGGCAATCTCCGCATCACCGTCATCGAACACGCCTCGACGAAGGAGAGGAGAGAGCGGTCGAGATTCGTGCTGATGCGTCGCCGCAACGCTGATGGCGCGACCTGGACTTCGCCGTTCCCGAGCGCACCGGACAACAGCACGTGGGAGATCGAGGGACTCTTGGCCGGTGAGTACGACCTGCTGGCATGGGAGGGTTGGTCGGAAACGGTGGCAGTCATCTCGCCGGTGCGCATCCTGCCGGGGGTATGGAGCAATGCGACGATGACGTTCACGCCGGGTCTGAAGGTCCCGTCAAGGGCCTTTTTTTCGCGGGAGCTCGCTCGTTTCGAGCTGCGCGGAGGCGGTATCGAAGACCTCCCACCAGTGGAATTCCCCGTGCACGCGAGCGGCGGCAAGCGGCGGTTTGCACCGAGCATGGCGCATCCCTCGAGTAGCGAGTGGCCTAAGACGACGCTCGGCCCCTATCCGTTCGAGCAGATCGAGATCCTCGAGACGAACAAGGCGGGAGTGGTCAGGAAGCTCCGCTGGCCCAGGTAGCTGCTACCCACCATCGCCCGATCCGGCGCCGGCGGGTTCCTTCGCCGGCTCCTGCTTCTTCGACGCCTCGATCTCGTCGCCTGTCTTGACCTTACGCACCTTGTAGCCGCGCTTCTCGAGCATCTCGACGATCCCGTTCGTTCCCGGCATGTGACCGGACCCGACCGCGATGAAGTACGTCTTGGCCGGCTCCGCCTTCATCATCGAGCAGATCTTCTCGACCATACCCTCGTTGCGCGTGTCGAACATCGCCTTGGCGAACGCCTCGGCCTTGGCGTCCCCCATCAGCTCCTTCTTGATCATCTCCGAGAGCGCCTCGGCGTCGCCGGCGAGCCACATGTTGACCATCGCGGTGAGCTGCTCGACGGCCTCGCGGCCGACGGCGCCTTCGTCGCCGTCGTCATCCTCCGCTTCGGTCTCACCCTCTCCTTCGCCCTCGTCCTCGTCCTCGCCTTCCTCCTCGTCGTCCTTCTTCTTCTCGCCTTTCAGGTCCTCCAGTGCTTCCACGGACGCACGCACCATCTCCACCTGGTCTTCGATGGAGAGCTCGTCGAAGATCTTGAACTGCTGTTGCGGCGTCTCGAGGCCGCCGACCGTCTTGCCGGCCTTTTCCGCGCGCTCGAAGAGCACCCAGTCCAGCGGCTTCTCCGGCGTCGGCGCCGCGGGCTCCGGCTCGGGTTCGGTCGTGCCGCCCGTGTCGCCGCCGCCCTCCGGGTCCGTGGACGTGCCGCTCTCACCGGTCGTCGGCTTGGCCTTCGCCGCTTCGGCCTCGCGTGCTTCCTTGATCTTCTCGAGCGATGCCTGCATCTGCGCCTGCAGCAGCAGGAACCAGATCACCCAGGGCTTGCGGTTCGCAAAGAAGGTGATCGGCGCCATTGCAGGCATGTACTTCGCCGCGCGCGCGTGCAGGTCCTCGCCCAACACGCCTACGAGTGTCTGCCCCTCTGGCAGGATGCCCATCGTCATGAACGCCATTTGCAGCCGGCCCATCGACTCCGCGTCGAACGCCAGCTCCGTGTAGACGGCGTCACTGAGCTCGAGCGCCTTCTCGACCTCGGGCAGCAGCGCGTGCACACGCGGCTCGGAGATGTGAATCGTTCCGACGAGGTAGACCTTCGTGTCGCCTTCGACCACCCACATCATCGGCTGGCGCACGATCTCCTTCGTCGCCTCCGGCTCCTTCGGTGCTTCGGGCGTCTTCTCCTCGTCAGCGCACACGGCGCCCGACGTGAGCAAGAGACCCATGAGGGCGGCGGCGAAACAAGCGAACCAACGGCGACGTACGGACATGAGGGCCTCCTCCACGGCGGGGGCCCCGGTGATACCAGATCCTCCGGGCCCGTGGAATCGAGGGTCGACGCGCTCGGTGGTTCGGACCCGAAAGGCCCCCGACGGGATGTCCTCTACATGAGAGGATGGATCGCATGACTCGGATATCGCTATGGCTGGTCTTGGGTGTCGTCGTCGTGGGCGGGGGAACAGGTGCGGTCGCCGAGCCCGACCGGCCGAAGCGAGGCGACTACGTCGTCTTTTGCAGCCCCGGCGACAGCGACTACTACCAGGCGGCGCGCAAGCTTCGGGATGCAAGACCGGACAAGCTGGGCGTCCAGCCGTTCGATCCGGAGAAGCCGGAGGCCGCCCTGCCGCTCCTTCGACGGTTCGAGCCCCGATACGTCGTGTTCGTGCTGCGTCCGGAGCAGATTCACGTCAACTCGGTGCGGCGCATCCTGAAGATGGCGACGAAGGTCGACGACGACCCGTTCGTCGACTTCGAGTACGGCTTCATCACCGGCGCGACCGGGATGGAAGCCATCCGGTTCGTCGAGAACATCATCAAAGCGCCGACGAAGAAGCACGCGCCGAGGGTCGGACGCGGCGCGGTGACCGGCGGCTCGTGGCCGGCCCGCGCGCACGACACGGAGTTCCGCTCGGGCGCCCTCGTACGCCCGATGCGCGAGATCTACTTCAAGCCGAAGGACGAGCACGGGCGCGACCAGGACTTCATCGACGAGCACCTGCCCTCGTTCGAGGGCTGCGGCGCGATCATCATGGGTGGCCACGGCATGCCGTGGGAGGTCGTGTCGGGACCCCGAGCGGAAGACGTCGACAAGCTCAACCTGTTCCCGTCCATCGCCTTCAACTACGCGTGTCACACCGGCGTGACGCTCAAGTATCCGGAGCGGGAGTATCAGGCCGGCGAGTTCGTCAATCGCATCAAGGAGGTCGACGCGAAGAAGAGCTTCGCGCTGGCGATGATCCGCACGGGTGTCGTCGGCTACACGGCGTACGTCAACCCGCGCCCCGCGGGTCCCGAGATGTCGATCGACTTCGCGCGCGCCCTGGCCGGTGAGACGCTGGGTGCGATTCGCCGCAACGACTACGACAAGATCACCATGGGCTATCTGGGCTTCGGCGAGCCCGGCATCACGGTGCCCGACGTGGTGGACGGCGAGCGCAAGGCGCGCTCGGAGGTCGATGCCGTCCGGCACATGATGCTCGAGGGCGCGACCGGCGGGGTGCTCTACGGCGATCCCTCGTACCAGGCGTACGAGGTCTCCGACGACGTCCTGCCGTTGCGCACGAAGGTCATGCGCGACGGGAAGACGCTCCGCATCGCGATCTCGCTTCAGGGCCGGTACACGTATCTCTGGGGCGCGGACCCGTTTCGTCGATTCGACGAGAAGACCCGCACGATGGCGATGAAGCTCTACGACCGCGTGGAGCTCCCCGACGAATTCGAGGTGAAGGACGTCCGTATCACCTCCGCGAAGTGGGGCGGCAAGGACATCGAGACGCTCGAACCGGTGTGGGCGATCGAACAGGACCGCGGCAAGCGCTACTTGCACGTGAAGGCCAACTTCGCGCGGGGCGGAAGCGGCGACGTCGTGGTCACGTTCGCCGCGGGTACGGAAGTCGCCCCGCCGGCGCCGGTAACGGCGGGCGCGAAGACAGAACAGGCCGCTCCCGGTTCCTACCTCGACTACGCCCTGCAGGTCGGCCGTCACATTCGGACCGCCGAGACCGGCAAGGGCGACGTCTACACGGGCGACGCCGGCATCGCGTTGTTCTTCTTCGACCTGTACGCGGCGACGAACGACGCGTCGTGGCGCACGCTCGCGGATGCGCGCATCCGTGCGGCGCGCAAGACGTTCCGGGACGAGCCGGGTCTCTACACCGGTCTTGCCGGCGTGGGTCAGGTGTATCTCGACGCCTGGCGCAGCACCAAGGACGAGGCGTACCTGAAGGCGGCGGAGGACTGCGCCAGGCACCTCGGAGAACCGAAGGCTCACGACGTCATCTCGGGCGCGGCGGGCGTCGGGATCTTCCTGTTGAACCTCCACGCCGCCACCGAGAACGACGCGTACGTGACGCGCGCGACGGCGCTCGGGCAGAGCTTGCTGACGCACGCCGTCGTCGGGGACGAACACGTGAGCTGGCCGGTCGCCCCCGGATCGGATCGCACGTACATCGGCTTCTCGCACGGCGCCGCCGGCATCGGCTACTTCCTGCTGCACCTGCACCTACGAACGAAAGACGACGCCTACCTCGAGCTCGCGAAGAAGGCGGCCGTGTTCGTCGAGAGGACCGCGGTCGACGACGGCAAGGGCGGTTGGCAGTGGACGAAGATGCACCCGCCGCGCAAGCCGGGTGACTTCCGTGTGCAGTGGTGCCACGGCAGCCCGGGCAACGCGTTGCTCTTCATGGCGCTCAACGACCACCTCGAGGACGGGAAGGAAGGGCCGTACGTCGAAGCCCTTTGGAAGTGCATCTCCGCGAACCTGCGCGACGGGCGCACGGCGCGCGTCTCCGGATGCCAGTGCCACGGCATCTCGGGCAACGCGGAGCTGTTCATCGATCAGTACCGGCGCACCAAGAACCCCGCCATGCTCGCGATCGCGAAGCGCTTCGCCGAAGACCTCGTACAGAACGGAAAGGTCAAGACCGCGATCGGCGCCCACGCCTACGACCCGGGCTACATGACGGGCCTGGCCGGCATCGGACGCTTCTTGCTGCGGCTGCACGACCCGGAGCGCTTCGACACCGCGTTCATGGTCAAGTAGGGCAGCCCTTGTGGCGGCCCAACCGCGTATCCACCGCCAGCCGCGCGTCGATCGGTTGGGCGACCACCAGGGTCGTCCCTACGACTCAGCCATCGTCACCCACGTTCTTCGGAATCGGCTGCCGGTCGACGGACGCCAGGTGCCAACGGCGCGTCAATCGCCGCATCGTGAACGGCCAGACCGGCGGAGACGGCCCCAGACCGCTCTGCGCCGCCACGGCCGGAGCACGAATCTCGACGCGCTCGTCGGCGTCCGGCGGCCGCGCGGGCTGCACACCTGCCGCCCCCAACAACGCCCACGCGAAGTGGATACAGTTGTAGATCAGCAGTCTGTAACGCTTGTGCTCGATCGCGTGCCGAAGCGTCTCGAAGCACGCGACGAAACCGGCGCGGTCCACGTCCCACGTGCGAAACCCGTCGTGCGCGCGGCGGGGCAACCCGTAGGCCTCCGGCATCGCGTGCATGCCGTCGTTGCTGAAGGCGTCCCAACCCGTCTTGCCGCCGCCGCGCATCCAGGAGAAGACGCGCCGCCAGATGACGTCGCCGTCCTTGCGCACCTCCATGCCGAAGTACGCGTGGGCCTTGCGCTCGTTGAACCCCCGGCGGCCGTGGCCGCGGGTGACGAACGCCGTGAGGTGATAGGTGTCGCCTTCGGGCGGCGGCGGCGCTTCGCGAGGATCCCAGCTGGCCATGGGGCAAGAGACTAGCGGAAGTCCGGGTCCCGGGCGCAACGGATAGACTGCCGCGGGAGGAGGTCGTTCATGGGTCGCATTCAGGCATGCACAGCGCCGGCCGTACTCGCCGCCGCGCTGGTCATCGGGCTCTCATTCGTTCCGCTCACCGACGACGCCGACGCGGAGGGCGCCATCGAGTGGATCACTGATCTCGACGAAGCACGTGACCAGGCCCGAAAGGAAGGAAAACCGCTGCTCATCGTCTTTCGCTGAGAGCCGTGAAAGGACTGTGCGTCCTTCGACGGGCAGGTTGTCCGTGCGCCCAAGGCTCTCGCCGAGGCTGCGAAGAACTACATCTGCGTCCGCGTGACGAACATGCTCGGCGTGGACCTCAATACCTTCGACTTCCACTACGACCTCACGTTCTGCACGCTGCTGATGAACGCGGACGGCACGATCTACCACACCTACGGAGGACGCGACTGGACCGACCCCCAGTCCCATCTGTCGATGGAGGCCTTCGTCAAGGTCCTGAACGACACCCTCGGCGATCACGCGGCCTATCAGAAGGACCCCAAGCCACCGAAGCGGCGACCGGCGTCGGTGATCGAGGACATCCCCCACTGGAAGCAGCGCTCGAAGAAGCCCGAGTGCTTTCACTGCCACATGGTCTACGAAGGCCGCATTCGCGACGCGATGAAGGCCAAGCGATTCAAGAAGGACGATCGATGGATGTGGCCCGACCCGATTCAGGCCGGCCTTTCCCTCCACCGGGACGACCAGACGCTCGTGCGCGCGGTCGAGGACGGGTCGTCGACGGCCAATGCAGGTCTTGTCGCAGGCGACCGGATCACGACGATGAACGGCGCCGTCGTGCGCACCTTCGGCGACGTGCAACGGGTGCTCCACGAAGCGCCGGCGAAGTCCACCTCGCTCGAGATCACGTGGACGAATGGCCACGCGTCGAAGACCGCGACGTTGCGCCTCGGCAAGGGCTGGAAGGAGATGACGCCGAAGACGTACGCCTGGCGCGCGGCCAAGTGGCCGCAGTCACCCAAGCCCGGATTCGGCGGGCGCGCGTTGAACCCCGACCAGAAGCGGCAGCTCGGGATTCCGGCGGACGAGTTCGCGTTCCGCATCGGCTACCTCGTCACGTGGGGCGACAACGCGTACACGGGCCGCAACGCCGCGCAGGCGGGGCTGCGGAAGGGCGACGTCGTCGTCTCCGTCGCCGGCAAGAAGGACTTCGACAGCGAACAGCACTTCCAGGCTTGGTTCCGGCTCACGCAGAAGATCGGAACCAAGGTCGACGTCGTGCGCATCCGCAACGGCAAGCGCGACACGGTCGCGCTGAAGGTGATCGAGTAGCCGGCTCGATCTGTGCCTAGCTCTCCTGCCGGTCCTCCGACAGGTCCGGCATCACGCAGACGACGGTTTCGTGTTCGGTCACGATGCTCATGACGCGCTGCTCTTCGGGACGGGGCCAGTGTGTCGAGAACTGACCGTGCGAATCGGTTCGGGCCGCGGACGCCTTCCCGAACCCGACGTGCGCGCCCGCTTCCGGCGCGTCATCCGGACGGCGAACCTGGCCATGCACGAGGCACGGCCCCATGGTCCCGTTCGGGATCACGACGAGGTCGACACCGAGCGCTTCGCATGCGAACAGGATGGTCCGATTCCGCGAGCGGTAACCGCGGAGCCCGGCGAGGGCGTCGGCACGCTCCGAATCGTAGATCAGTCGTGCTTGGTAGCTCGTCATGGAGGGAGCACCGGTCATAGGGCTTCGCGCGGCGTTTGCAAGGGCCCCTTCGGGTCGCCTTGCGGCCGCGGCCGCCAGGCACCGGGAAGTGTTCAGGGTTCTTAACAATCAGCGGCGGGAGCACCGCGGCGCTGCACGAATTGGACGCTTTCGTTCGTCGGCCAACAGCCATCGCGCGCGGTTCCCGGCGTGTCCCTCGGCGCTCGGATCATTGCGCGTCATGGACGACCTCATCGCCTGGATCGAGTCTCTGAACCCCTGGGAGATCCTCGGGTACTCCCTGGTCGCGGCGTTCGTCCTGCAGCTCGTCATCACGCGCGTCTTACCGTTGCTGACAGGCCACACCAAGACGCAGGTCGACGACCAGGTGTTGAGCGCGTTGCGCTGGCCGGTCTTCCTCACGCTGCTGTTCATCGGCGTCAGCTTCGCGGTGAAGCACGTGGACTTCCTGGGCGTCGCGCCCGCCCCGGACGATGCCTCCGAGAACGTGAAAGAGGCCGTCGCCGCTGAGAAAGCCGACGCCGACCGCTACATCGGGATCATCGTCTCCGTCCTCGTGACCATCGGGACGTGGGTGTGGATGCGGGCGTCGATGCGCATCAGCGACGCGATCCTGGACGCGATGGCGCGGCGCGCCGACGACTTCAACTGGATCCAGCCGCGCTCGCTACCGCTGTTCGAGATCGTCGCCAAGCTGCTGGTCGTGGGCGGGGCCATCTACGTGATCATGCTCGCCTGGGGCATCAACGTGACCGCGTGGCTCGCGTCGGCCGGCATCCTGGGCATCGCGATCGGCTTCGCGGCCAAGGACACGCTGGCGAACCTCTTCGCGGGCATCTTCATCCTGACCGACGCGCCGTACAAGCTCGGCGACTACATCATCACGGGCGCGGGGGAGCGGGGCGTCGTGACCGACATCGGCATTCGCTCGACGCGCATTCGCACGCGGGACGACATCGAGATCACGATCCCGAACGGCGTCATGGCGAACACGAAGATCGTGAACGAAACCGGCGGGCGCTTCGTGATGCGGCGGCTGCGCGTCCCCGTCGGCGTGGCCTACGGCAGCGACCTGGACAAGGTGCGCGAGGTCCTCCTCGAGGTCGCCGATCAGTCCCAGTATCTGGTCGCCGACCCGGCACCGAGCGTTCGCGTCCGCGGCTTCGGCGATTCGGCCATCGACCTGCAGCTTCGGGGCTGGATTCCCGAGCCCGAGCTGAAAGGGCGCGCGCTCGACGAGGTCAACATGATGCTCTACAAGCGCTTCGCGGAGGAGGGCATCGAGATCCCCTTTCCGCAACGCGTGGTTCACATGCAGCAGGCATAGCGGCTGCGGAAGGGTCCCCATCCCTGGGGACTGGCCCCCACGCGTTCGGGCCGAGCTGCGTCATTCCTTCGTCCCTTGGATGGGCACGCGGCGTGTAGAGTTCGCAAGCTGGTCGAAGCCACGAGGAGGGCGGTATGGATGCGAGTCGGCGGGACCTGATCAAGTACGCGGCCATCGGCGGCGCAGGCGCGCTCGTCGCACCTTCGCTGGTCGACCGGCTGTTCGCCGATCCCTCGTCGCCCGTGCCGTCCGACGACGGCGCGACCTGGTCGAAGGCGCCGTGCCGCTTCTGCGGGACGGGTTGCGGCACGGAGGTCGCCGTGAAGGACGGCAAGATCGTGTCGGTTCGCGGCGACGTCAAGGCGCCGGTCAACCAGGGCCTGCTCTGCACGAAGGGCTACGGGCTCGCGCAGGTCCTCTACGGCGAAGACCGGTTGACCCGGCCGCAGCTGCGCAAGGACGGCAAGCTCGTGGACATTTCCTGGGACGAAGCCCTCGACATGATCGCCGAGCGGTGGACGGGCCTCATCGCCGAGCACGGCAAGGACGCGGTCGCGCTCTTCGGGTCGGGCCAGTGGACCATCCCGGAGGGCTACGCGGCGCTGAAGTGGATGAAGGCCGGCATCCGGAGCAACAACATCGAACCGAATGCGCGCCTCTGCATGGCGTCGGCGGTCGTCGGCTATCTCACGACCTACGGCATCGACGAGCCCCCCGGTTGCTACGACGACTTCGAGGCGGCCGACCGGTTCTTCCTGTGGGGCGCCAACATGGCCGAGATGCACCCCATGCTCTTCAACCGGATCCTCCGGCGCCGCCACGCCGATCCGAACGTGCGCATCATCAGCCTGCAGACGTACCGGCACATGACGGACGAAGGCGCCGACGAGACGCACATCTTCGAGCCGCACACGGACCTGAAGCTGGCCAACGCCATCGCGCACTGCATCGTCCGCGACGGCAAGATCGACGCCCCGTTCGTCAAGACGCACCTCGAGTTCAAGCAGACCGACTTCGGGGCGAACGGCGGCGGAACGACGGACCGCCCCATCGACCTCGAGGGCTACGAGGCCTTCCTCGCCGACTATGCGCCGGAAAAGGTCGCCGCGGACATCGGCATCTCGGCGGCGAACATCGAGAAGCTCGCTGCCGACTATGGGAACCCGGAGCTGCGCTGCACGTCGCTCTGGACGATGGGCATGAACCAGCACACGCGCGGTGTGTGGATCAACAACCTCGTTCACAACCTCCATCTCCTCACCGGCAAGGTCTCCGAGCCCGGCAACAGCCCGTTCTCGTTGACCGGACAGCCGAGCGCCTGCGGCACGTGCCGCGAGGTCGGCACCTTCACGCACCGGCTCCCGTCGGACCGCGTCGTGATGAACGCCGAGCACCGCAAGGAGATGGAGGAGCTCTGGGACCTCGAGCCCGGCACGATTCCGTCGCCCGAGGACAGCCCGCTCACGCACGCCAAGGCGATGTGGGACAAGGTCGCCGCGGGCAAGATCAAGTCGATCTGGGTCGACACGACGAACCCGTTCCAATCGATGCCGGACCTTCACCGGTTCGTCGAAGAGGCGCGGGACCGCGACGACGTGTTCATCATCGTGTCGGACATGTACCCGACCGAGACGACGGCCGCCGCCGACCTGATCCTGCCCTCGGCCGCGTGGGTCGAGAAGGAGGGCATGTTCGGCAACTCCGAGCGTCGCACGCATCACTTCGCCAAGCTGGTCGACCCGCCCGGCGACGCGCGGCCCGACGTCTGGCAGTACGTCGAAGTTGCGCGGCGCATGGGGTTCGAGACGCTGTTCCCGAAGGCCTGGGACGACCATCTCGAGAAGCACCTCTACAACGAATATCGGGAGTGCACGCTCGGGACGAAGCACGACGTCGCGAGCTACGAGGAGCTCTTGGCGACGCGCGGCATGCGCTGGCCCGTGATCGACGGCAAGGAGACGCCCTGGCGATTCAACGCCGCGTACGACCCCTACGTGCCGAAGGACACGCCCGACGGCGTCAAGTTCTACGGACGCAAGAACGGGCGCGCGGTCGTCTGGGCACGGCCCTACGAACCCCCGCCCGAATCGCCTGACGTGGAGTACCCCTTCTGGCTCTGCACCGGTCGCGTGCTCGAGCACTGGCATACCGGCACGATGACGCGTCGCGTTCCCCATCTGCACCGCACCGTTCCGGAGGCCCTGGCGTGGCTGCACCCCGACGATGCCAAGGACCTGGGGATCCAGAAGAGCGGCCCCCGGATCGTCATCACGTCGCGGCGCGGGAAGATGGAGTTGCCGGTGTCGCTCGACAAGCGCATCCGGGTTCCGCGCGGCTACGTCTACGTGCCGTTCTTCGACGAGGACCGGCTCATCAACCGTGTGACGCTGGGCGCCATCGACCCGATGTCGAAGCAACCCGACTACAAGAAGTGCGCGGTCAAGATCGCGGCGGCGAGCTAGGAGGGACCGATGAACCAAAGTGACCGCATCAAGCTCATCGCCGTCATCGCCGGCTTTCTGATCGTCGGCTTCCTGCTGGTGCCGGTGTTCGGCGCGGAAGACGCCGCCCCGCCCAACGTCTCGTCGTTCGGCGCGCCGCCGATGGTGCCGCACCAGGACTACAAGGAAGAGGCCTGCATCCGTTGCCACAGTGAGATCCACGCGAAGGACTCGGCCGTGCCGGTCACCCCGCACGAGGAGCGCTCGATGTGCCGCCAGTGCCACGTGCCGATGAACGACGCGCCGCTGCGCGTCGGCAACCGCTTCGGCGGCGAGTAGCCCCGGGCTCGCGTCGCCGTCCGTGACCGGCGCGAGCGACGTCATCGATCCGAACCCGCCTGCGCCAGCGGCTCCCGAGGGCGCGTACGCAGCCGCGCTTATCGATGCGATTCGCGGAAACGGCGTGGTGCCGCCCGCACGGTTGTGATCGGATGGCGCGCGTGGGAGCCGTCCGTTGAAATTCCCCTTCGAGCTCGAGTGCTGCGGAACGACGCTGCATCCGCACCCGGTGTTCGAGGTCCTCGCGTACGGGGTCGGCTTCCAGCTGTACCTCGCCACGCGCAAGCGCTACGCACGCGCGGCCGTGCCGCCCGACCAGACGGTTTGGATCCTGGCGGGCGCGATCGTCGGCGCGCTGCTCGGCTCGAAGGCGCTCTCGTTCCTCGAGCACCCCGACGAGTGGAACCTGGAGATGCTCCTGACCGGCAAGACGATCGTCGGCGGGCTGCTCGGCGGATGGATCGGGGTCGAGGTCGCCAAGAAGACGATGGGCATCCGTCACTCCACAGGGGACGCCTGCGTCGCCCCGCTGCTCACGGGGATGGCAATCGGGCGCGTCGGCTGCTTCCTGACGGGACTCGAAGACAAGACGCACGGGATCGCAACGTCGCTCCCGTGGGGCGTCGACTTCGGCGACGGCGTGGCCCGCCACCCGACCCAGATCTACGACATCGTCTTCCTCGTGGGGCTGGGCATCCTGCTCTTCGCTCGCCGCAATCCGGATCGACCCAACGGCGCGCTGTTCCGCACGTTCATCGCGGCGTACGCCGCCTATCGATTCTGCATCGAGTTCATCAAGCCCCGCGACACGTGGCTCTTCCTGAGCGCCATCCAGATCGCGAGCGCGATCGGCTGCGTCATCGCTCTGCGAAGCCTCGGCCGTCTCGATCGAACCTCCGGGAGTCGCCATGGCGAATCGGCCTGATCTCTTCCTCGAGCTGACCAACAGCATCTGCTCCACGTGCCTACGCAAGGTCGAAGCGAAGATCGTGGAACGCGACGACCGCGTCTACATGCTGAAGCGTTGCCCCGAGCACGGGCACGAGCGGGTGCTGGTCTCGACCGACGTCGAGTACCACCGGTGGACACGGCGAACGCTCAAGCACGGTCAGCTCCCCAAGCGCTTCAACACCGAGACGCGCTTCGGCTGCCCGTACGACTGCGGCATCTGCACCGATCACGAGCAGCACGGTTGCGTCACGCTGGTCGAGGTGACGGACCGCTGCAACCTCACGTGCCCGGTCTGCTACGCGGAGTCGTCGCCGCATCACGGTTCGCACCGCTCGCTCGCGCACATCGAGCGCATGCTCGACGCCTGCGTGGCGAACGAGGGCGAGCCGGACGTGGTGCAGATCAGCGGCGGCGAGCCGACGATCCATCCGCAGTTCTTCGAGATCCTCGACGCCGCCAAGGCGCGCCCGATCAAGCACCTCATGGTCAACACCAACGGCATCAGGATCGCGGAGGATCGAGAGTTCACCGAGCGGCTCGCGACGTACATGCCGGGGTTCGAGCTCTACCTGCAGTTCGACTCGTTCGAGGAGGGCGCGCTGCGCGACCTTCGCGGCGCGGACCTTCGGCGCATCCGCGAGCAGACCATGGACCGTCTGAACGAGCTCAACCTCTCCACGACGCTCGTGGTGACGCTCAAGAAGGGCGTCAACGACCACGAGATCGGGACGATCATCGACGAAGCCCTGAAGCAGCGCTGCGTGCGCGGCGTCACGTTCCAGCCGATCCAGGCGGCCGGCCGCCTGGAGGGTGTGGACCCGGCGAAGGACCGGCTCACGCTTTCCGAGGTCCGGCAGCAGATCCTCGCGCAGACGGCGCTCTTCGAGCCCGAGGACGTGATGCCGGTTCCGTGCCATCCGGATTGCGTCGCGATGGGGTACGCGCTCAAGACGCCGGAGAAGGTGCTGCCGCTTTCGAGCATGGTCGACCCGACGATCCTCCTGCGCGGCGAAGAGAGCACGATCGTCTACGAGCAGGTCGACTTGCGCGGCCGCCTGACGGAGCTCTTCTCGACGTCGCACTCGCCCGAGTCGTCGGCGGACTCGCTACAGCAGCTCCTGTGCTGCTTGCCCAAGATCGAGCTGAGCGAGCTGTCCTACGACAACGTCTTCCGCGTGTTGATCGTCGACTTCATGGACCCGTACAACCTCGACGTGCGTTCGGTGAAGAAGAGCTGCGTGCACATCGTGCATCCGGACGGGCGCGTGATCCCGTTCGACACGTTCAACATCTTCTACCGCGACGCCGCACAGGAGCGGCGGCTCGAGGAGGTGCGCGCGCTTCAGAACGCGAGCGGAGTCGTGCCGGCATGACGAGCGACGGGCACACCGCGAACGTGGGCGCAGACGAACGGCGGCCGCAGTGAACCAGACCCCCGTCGGGCTGCAGTTCTTCTTCGGCATGATCGCCGGCATCGTCGCGTTCGCGTGCGGCATCGCGCTCGACACACCGGGTGCGCTCTACGTCACCGGCGGCGCCGCGCTCCTGCTGGCGCCGTTCTTGTGGATCCGAATGGGATGGCACGGGTACACCGCGGGACTACTTTTCGTCGCGGCGGGTGTCATGCTCCTCGTCGGCGGATGCGCGATCGCGTGGCGCGGCTGGCAAACGGATCTCTCGGTGATGGTCATCGGCGGCGTCGCCATCCTCGGCATCCTAATCGTCTGCATCCTGATGTACGGCGGACGAAAGGGGCGGTAGCGTGGACGCGGTCAAGCTGGCGGCGGGCATCCTTCTCATCGTCCTCGCCGGGTTTCCCCTGCTTCTCGGACTGTGCGGGTCCACCGCGGGAATCCTGGATGCCGGTGCCGTCGGCGGCGCCGCGGGTCTCCTGTGTCTGTTCAACGGAATCGCGCTCTTGCTCCGCGCGAGGCTCGTCGATTCCCCCAGACCATGGGAGTGGTCGCTGTTGGCCGCAGGGAGTCTCGCGGCCAACGCGGGGGTCCTCTCTATTCGCTCGCCGAGTGGCAATCGGGCGTGTGGGTCGTCTGCGGCGCGTCGGTCGCGCTCCTTGCGCCCGCGTTCGCCTCGTTTCGTCGGCTCACGTCGCAACGGCGTCGCGCGGGCTCGACCGAAGAAACAAGGACGGACGCGTAGCGGTCCCTTGGCTTACGATCGTGCCCGCGGGGCGGAGGAAGCGGACGGATGGCACTGAAGATCGTCTTCGGCGTGCTGTTGATCCTGGCGTCGGGGGTCCTGCTCTTCATCGGTGTCTGCGGGGCCATGCTCTCCGGCGACGACACGATCGTGGCGGGCGCGCTGGCCCTCGGCGCGATGCTCGTGTTCAACGGCATCGTGCTGCTCGTGCGCTGCGCCACGCCGACACCGCCGGCCGCCGGCGCGGCGGGCGCCACGTTGATCGCGATCGGCATCTTCGGCGCTTTCTCCGGCATCTTCAGCGGCATGGGCTATCGCTCGAGCGGCCCCAACGTCGCGGTCTTGGTCGGGAGCGGCATCTGCCTGCTCCTCGGGGGCGTCCTGGTCGCCATCCGCGACAAGGCGCGGATCCAGCGGGAGATCGAACAGGCGTTCTACGACGACGAGGACTACGACGACGAAGAGTACGCGGACGATGACTGGATCGACGACGAACCGCGTTGGGACGACGCGTAGCTCGGAGCGGCTGCGCTTCGCGCGCTACTGCATGAACTGCTCTTCGAGCCCGCCCAGGTCATCGACGTACCACTTCGACACGGAGCGGTAGCCCTTCACCTGCGAAGCGGGGAACGTCATGCGCGTCTTCTGTCCGTTCGGCGTCGCACGTGTCCAGACCACGTAGCCTCCGTCGCCCGTCGACTCGATGCCGATGAGCGGATCGCCGACGATGCCCCAGTACGGCTCCGGGTCGTCGACGGTCGTGAGCTCCCACGCCTCCAGGCGCACCATGCCGATCGTCGCGTTCTTGCCGATGAGCTTGCCGAGCACGTTCACCGTCACCGCGGCCCGGTTCGGCCCTTGCGGTCGCACGCGCTGCACGCTCACGGTCCCGACGGCCTCCTCGGCGGCGCGGACCCGCGGGTCGCTGCGCGACGCGTTGCGAATGTACTCGTAGTCGGCCAGGTCGACGTTACGGCCGGCCTGGTCGCTGAGCCTGCGCTTGAAGTCCGGGCTCAGGATGTCCCACTGGCCGGCCCGGTCGCCCTTCTGCTCGAAGAATTTGAACAGCTCGACCGTCCCGGCCGGCGTCTCGCGCGTGCGCGGTCCCGAGGTCGTGGCGCAGGCGGCCAAGAAGAAGCTGCTGACGAGTACGAGGCTGAGAATCCGCACGATGTCCTCCCGATCGGTCCCTCGGCCCAAGCGTACTGCGAACGGCCCGCCGGGTCAGACGGAAAGAGGCCGCCGGGCCGCGAAACCCACCGGGCGGCCCCTCGCACGGACACGCTTGTGTCAGCGCAGACGCAGGTCCGCCGAGCCGAACGCGAAGCGCGACACGAGATGGAAGGCCTCGGGGGTCTCCGGGAGCGCCAGCGTCACCGCCATCGTCCGTCGATCGACGCGCCCTTCGGCCACGACGCGCTCCGCACCGCGGCGGGCACGGTCGGTTCGGTAGACGCGGAACAGCACGTACTGCTCGTCCTGCGGCGGCCGCACGTACTCGTGGCGGAACCGATAGCGGGAGCGCACGGCCGCGCGGCTGAAGTTGCGAATGCCGTTCAGATCCTCGAACCGCCCCGTCACCTGACGGTGGATGACGCGGTCGAACGCGGCGGCCTCGAACGGGATTGCCTTGACGCGCGTCGGCTGTCGCTGCGGCGCGTCGTCGGTCATGGCGCCGACGGCGCTCAGCACGGCCACGACGGGTCCTACGATGATCAACTTCATGATGTCCTGCCTTTCGTCGAGAGATGAATGACCGCCTCGCCCGCGGCGAGGTTGACGGACCAGCTCAGCCAGATTCCGAGCACGTACTCGTTCGGAATGCCGAGCGCGTAGAGCGCGAGATAGAAGACGCGAAAGCTCACTGCGCTCGCCGCCATCACGTACGAGCGGATCATCCAGCGTGCATGCGCGCGGTAGTTGCGATTCGACGCTTCGCGCACACCGAGCCAGGTCGTGTAGAACAGCGAGACCGCCAGCAGCGCGAAACCGGAGCGGCCCCAGAAGCCGCCCTTCGCGTAGACGGACAGATACGCCCCCGCCGGCGCGACGAGCAAGAGCACCGCGGCGCCGTAGATACGGCCCGCGTGTCGGTGGACGGTCGTGACGCGGCGCAGGATCACCCGGCTGAACTGCGTCAGCGCGGAGACGAGGCAGATCACACCGCCGCCGACGTGCAGGTAGAAGCAGACGCGCCACGCCGCCTGGTCCCAGAGCCGGCCTTTCTCGACGAGGAAGTCGATCTCGCGCGAGAGGGTGAAGTACGGCAGGGAGTTGTAGACGATCAAGCCGGTTCCGACCGCCATCACGAGCCAGAAGCTCGACGTGAGCACGAAGCGAAGCGTCGGCGCGAGCGCGACCCGGCGGGCGCGATGCGCGTTTACTCTGTGTTCGATCGACGCGGCTCCGACCGTCATGAAGCGCTCCGTTTCCGTACCGGCCAGTCAAACGGAGAGCGCCGCGTGCAGTTGTCCAAAGCCCGCAAAGCGTTGGCAAAGCTTCTGCAACACGAAGCAGCGAGAACAAGCCGAGGCGATCACAGGCGCGAGGCGACGCGGCGCGCGCGGGCTTCAGAAGATCATCGAGGCACGGGGCGCGGATTGAGATCGGGCCGGGTCTTGCCGAGCTCGAACGGCACGTGATCGTCTGGGGGCGTCCAGGTGGCGCCGCCGATCCAGCTCCCGTCGGTCATCAGACCGTCGACCGTCTCCACGACGCGCCGGGTCAGCTCGCCGTTTTCGAACACGAGCTTGACGTGGTTCGGCCCGCCGTCCTTCGTGCCGACGCGCCCCTTCCAGTACGACACGCCGTCGAAGCGGATGTCGAGCACCATGGGCTCGCCGGGCATCCAGTCGTGATAGACGAGGTTCGATGCGGTCTGTCCCGGCTCGAGGTCCGCGTACTCCGTGAACAAACCGGTGTCGAGGCGGTCTTGCTCCCAGCGCTTGATCGCGACCGCATAGCGGTCCAACGCGGCTCCCCGTGCACGAGCGTGAACGTTCGTCTTGACGAGCTCGACGCGGCCGCCGGTCCCGTTGGCGGTGACTTCGACGACCATCGCGTCGCCGAGCTCCGGCGGACCGGGCGTGACATCCGCCACGGGGACGGAGCAGCCCGTCGCGACCAAGCCGAGGAGTACGAGCGCTGCGAATCTACCCATGGCTCACTCCCGCTGCGCATAGCGGGCTCGCAGGGCCGCCTCGCGCTTCCGGCCGCGCTCCCTCGCCTTCTCGCGCTCCGCCTCGCGGTTGCGCGGCTCGGCCTTCGTCACCAGGTCGTCGAGGAGCCGGTGCGACGCGGCCACGACCTCCTCCAGCGCGCGGCGAAACGTCGCCTCGTTGGCCTTGGACGGCTTGTTCATCCCGCTGATCTTGCGGACGTACTGCAGGGCGGAAGCGCGCACCTCCTCCTCGGTTGCGGGGGGAGCGAAGTTGTAGAGCGTCTTGATGTTGCGGCACATGCCCGCAGTGTAGCGATCCCGCCGCCGCCGTGCAGCCTGCCGGCATGCAGAGCACCTCGAAGGCGGCTACGTGCGCTGCGCCAGATCGCGAAGCCTGCTCTCCAATCGCCGCGGTGTCTCGAAGAAGGTCACCTCCTGCGAGGTCTTCTTCGGCCCGGAAACGCCGAGGATGCGCGCAAGCGTTGCGCGCACCGTGAACGTGTCGTCGTCGAACGCACCATGAGTTCGCGCCCGTGCGGCCTTCGGGCTTCCGAGCTTGAACGTGTTGGGCGAGAGGACCCAGTCGGCCGGGCCGCGCGCACTGAAGGTCTGCTTGAGCTCGGGATCGTCGTTGATCCACTTCTCCATGCCGAGAATCGGCTCGCCGTCCCGAAGCAGCGGGACCCGGAATCGATCCTCGAACGCGTTCGACACGAGATAGAGCAAGGACTTGTTGTAGATCTTGGCGCAGTGGTCGTCCTGCTCGGCCTCGTCGGTCAAGGTGAACAGCGCGAAGTTCCGGAGCGTCTTCTTCGTGATGAGCGGAAGAAAGGCATCCTTGAAGAGCTGCGTCGTACAGGCGGGCGCCCAGAGCGTGCTCGAGCTCACGCGCAGGCCCAGGCCCTTCTTGCTTCTCATCGGGCCGGAGCGAATCACGCCCTTCGACGCGAGCAGCTGCGCGAGCGGCGCCATGAACACGCCTCCGGCGCTGTGACCGGCGAGGTGGATCTCCACGTTCGAGGTGCCCGCGACCAGCTTCGCCAGATGCTGTGCGGCGAGCCTCGCGCCGCCGGCGCGGCTCGTCGTCGCCATCGTGGCGTTTTCCTTCATCTCGCTCCACAGCGCACGGCCGCCGACGATGCGGGCGATGGGCTCGAGCGCGTCGTCCAGCCGGTCGAGCATGAAGTCCTTGATGTCGTCGAAGACCCCTTCGTCCCGGCGCCGCGAGAGCGCATCCTTCAAGATGTTCTCGAGCGTGCTCCAGAGGTCGGACCGCCAGACGAACGCCAGGGGATAGACCTGGTTCGCAAGCAGCGCGGCACGGTACTCCGCGACACGCTGGGTCGCCGTCTTCGCGGGGGTGAGTCCGCCGTGAGCGTAGAGCAGGATGCGCTTCTTGGCCCAGCCCTTCGTGATGCGCGGGATGTCGTCTTCGAAGATGTTCTTGAGATCCTCGCGTGTCGTCGCGAACGGTCCCTTCTCGCTGAGCTGCCCGTCGTTGCCGAGGCTCACGATGTGGGGCCGCAGATCGGCGATGGTCTCGACACTCGCCTTGGATCGGGCGCCCGCGTTGGCCGCGGCCGAACCCCGCCCGGTGCGCAGCTCGATCGGCGCTCCCAAGCGCGCGACCCAGACATCGCGCCCGTTCTCGAGCCAGTCGTCGTAGGTGAGCAGCGCGAAGCCACCCCGCCCCCACGACTTGCCCCAGGAGTTCTGGATCCAGAAGCCGCGCTGGTCGTAGGCCACGATCACGAAGGCGTGACCGCCCATCTGCGCGCCGCCGGGCTCGATCAGGCCGTCGTCTTCGACGTCGCCCCAGCCGGTGTGGACGAGTGCGGACACGTTGAGGATGCCGACCTCCGCGAGAGCCGTGTGCATGGCGACGATGTCGCGGTGGTTCACACGGAAGTAGGCCCCCAGCGGCCGGCGCAGGCCGTCGACCGCCCGCTTGTTGGTCAGCCGCCGGTCGGGCTTGCGGCGGTACGGCCAGTTCTTGGCCGAGCAGACGCCGTGCTTGTGCCAGCCCTTCATGGCGCCCCGCACGCTGGAGCCGTCGTACTTCACGCCCTCCCACTCGTCGTAGCGCTTCGCCATCTCGTAGAGCATGCGGGGGCTCACCTCGACGTCGTCGGGCACGACGGCGCGCGACCGCAGCAGGAAGTGGACCGTGGCCGCCGCGGCGAACCCCGTGCAGGCGCCCTCCCGACCCTGATTGAGAACCGGAACGTCGTTGTCGGGATACTGCGCGCGGTACTGGTCCAACGTGATGTGGACCGGCACCTCGACGAGGGTCGGCACGTACATCCGGTCTCGAAAGTCGGGCGTGTCCGGCCTCGCATCGAACGTGCGGAACTTTCCACCCACCTTCTTGGCTTTCGGCATCTCGAATCCCCCTCGCGGAAACGCAGCGAGCGCGTCCAGCACGCGCCGACATCCCCAAACAAACACATCAACCGCGCGTTCATTCGCGCGACGGTCTTGTAGCGAACCGCAGGTCGCGTTGTCAAGGTGACTGCGCCGTTGTTACGGCGGAAACAACTTGCTAGCGTTTCAGCCTACTGATGTGAGTGATTGACGAGAGGGGGACGCCATGGCCGTGCGCCGCAAACACATCAAGCTCTGTCGTGAGAAAGTGCTTCCGATGGCGAAGCAGATGACGGCCGCCAGTCGGGCGTTGAGCGAGAATCCCGCAAACGTCCCGTCGCTCGGCCGGTCGCCGCGCCCGGCCATGGGAGCGCCGCCGTCGAACGAGCGCGCACGCATGGCTTTGGTCACGGGCAAGCGCTGGGCGCCGGGGCGCAAGCTCACCGTGAGCTTCAAGGGCGGCTCGTCGACGGTGCGCAAGAAGATCGAGAAGTACGCCCGCAAGTGGATGGAGTTCGCCAACGTCGATCTGGTCTTCAAGCAGTCGTCGAACGCCGAGATCCGCATCGCCTTCGACCGCGACGACGGATCCTGGTCGTATCTCGGGACGGACGCCCTCTCGATCAACAAGAACAAGGCGACGATGAACTACGGCTGGCTCTACGACAACACGTCCGCCGCCGAGTACAGCCGCGTCGTGCTGCACGAGTTCGGCCACGCGCTCGGGTGCATTCACGAGCACTCTCACCCCGAGCACGGGATCCCGTGGGACAAGCCGAAGGTCTACGCCTACTACAAGGAGAAGGACGGCTGGACGAAGGACGAGGTGGATGACCAGGTGTTCTTCCGGTACAGCAAGTCGCACACGAGCTTCTCGAAGTTCGACAAGAAGTCGATCATGCTGTACGCGGTCCCGCAGGCGCTCACCGTGGGCAACTACGCGGTGGGCTGGAACCGGGTCCTCTCGGCCAACGACAAGTCGTTCATCAAGACGATGTACCCCGGGCGCGCCGAGCGCCCGGTCGACCTCGTCGTCGGGGCGCCCCGGATCGAGGCCCGGATCGGCAAGCGCGGTGAAGAGGATCTCTTCAAGTTCGAGATCGAAGAGGCGGGGCGCTATCGCATCTCGACGAGCGGCGTCACGGACGTCGTGATGATCCTGCTCGGTCCGGACTCCCAGACGCGGCGCATCGCCGAGGACGACGACAGTGGATACGGCTACAACCCCAAGATCGAAGAGCTGCTGATGCCGGGGACGTACTACGCCCGCGTGCGCCACTACTACAAGTCGAAGACCGGGAACTACAAGATCGGACTAACGAAGCGCCCGTTCTAGGTCCAGGGCGCGGTACAACCGTCCACCGCAGGAGGGCGGTCGTGACGAAGACACAGCGGGTCACCGGGACGGACGAGTCCCAGCGCCGCTTCCGGCGTCCTGCACAGGCGACGGGCGACGTCGTACGTGTTCTCGCGGCCGAGACCGGCCGCGGCCGGCTGCTCGATCTCCCGGCGGGCTTCGGCAACACGGCGCTGGCGCTGCGCGAGATCGGATTCGACGTCACCGCGGCCGACCTTCTCCCGGACCACTGCCAAATCGATTGCGTCAAGGCCGACATGGCCAAGCCGCTGCCGTTCGGCGACGCGACGTTCGACTACATGCTGTGCCAGGAGGGCATCGAGCACATCGAGGCGCCGCTCGCGTTTCTACGGGAATGCGCGCGCGTCCTCGAGGTCGGCGGCAAGCTCCTGATCACGACACCGAACGTCCTGCACCTCAGCGCGCGCTGGTCGTACTTCCGAACCGGTCACCGCACGGCGCGGCGCGGGTACGTCAACGAGTACACGACACTGCTCGGCCGAGACGGCGACGATCTGTACCACGGCCACGCGTGGCACTGGCGGTACCCGGTGCTTCGCTACGCGCTGCGGCTGGCTGGATTCGACGTCGCACCGCCGCTTCCGGCCAAGTACTCGCTCAGCTCGGCGATCATGTCCGTGCCGCTCTATCCCCTGCTTTGGCTCTCGCAGCGGCGCTCGGAGTGGTTCGCGGTGAAGAAGGCGCGCAAGAAGAACGCGGCGGACGTCGAGCGGATCGAGCGCACACTGCGTGAGATCGGACGGAACATGCTGTCCCGCCCCGTGCTCTGGGGCCGCACGCTCATCCTGATGGCGCAGAAAGAGCGCACACCGTTCCTCGAGCAAGACGCCGGGTAACGCAGCCTGGCAGGCGTGGGCTCCATCTGCCACCCTAGAGCCATGCGCATCTTCGTCATCATCGCCCTCTTCCTCGTTGTCCCCTCATCGCTGCGTGCCGAGGAGGACGTTCTCAAGCAGAAGGTCTTCCCAGCGTCGTGGGAAGGCGTCTGGAAAGGGCCTTCCAAGATCATCCGGAACAACAAGACCGTCCTGGAGTTCCCGATGGAGCTCCACATCGCGCCGCTGAAGGAAGGCAAGGGCTGGAGCTGGAAGATCCTCTACGGCGAAGGCGAGAAGCAGCAGACGCGGCCGTACGAGCTGATCCCCGTCCGGGAAGAGATGAACCACTATCAGATCGACGAGAAGAACGGCATCCTCATCGCCGCGTTCTTCGAGAACGACACGCTGCACAGCCGGTTCTGGATCGGCGACACCGTAATCGAGTCGACCTACGCACGCGCCGGCCATCAGATGATCGTGACGCTGACGACCTTCGGCGCGAAGCCCGTGCACCTCTCGGGCGGCAACGGCAAGGTGCCGCGCGTGGCGAGCTACGAGCTCGGCTCGGTGCAGCGCGCCGCGATGCGGCGCCACTAGGCTCGCTACCCGCAGCCGACGGGCATTCGCTCCCCGAGCACGCGGCGCAGCGCCTCGAGCGCCTTCTCGCTCAGGCCGAGCGCCTTGGCTTCGGCCTCGATCTCGGCCTTCGTGCCGTGGCCGGCGACCCAACCGTTCGCACGCGTAGTCACTGTGCTCTCGCGGATCTTCTCCTCGGTGACGTCGCCGTCGAGCAACGCATCGATGAGCGCCTTGTGACGGCGCAGCGAGTATTTCTGATGGTAGTCCTCGGCGATCCAGAACTTGGTGGCCTTGGCGACCTCGGTGGTCGGCTGGCGCCCCTGGTGTTTCTTGGCGAGCGCCTCGATGGAATTCTTGGCGGCCTTCTCCTGCGCCTCGTCGTGGGTCCAGAGCACGGCTTTGTACTGCGTCGACCACGAGCGCCCGAAGGGATCGTGCGACGACCAGAAGATGTCGAGCAGCTCCTCGTACTTGATCTTCTTCGGATCGAACTCGATCTGAATGGCCTCGGTGTGATCCCCGAGGTTGCGGTACGTCGGCTTGTCCTTCGTTCCGCCGGCATAGCCGACGCGCGTGCGAAGAACACCAGGGCGACTCCCGAACCGGGTGTCGGGGCCCCAGAATCACCCGAGCGCGAAGGTCGCGACCTCGACACCCTCCGGCAGCTTGGCGTCGGGTTCGATGGCGACGGGAACGTGGGTATCGCCCATGACGACTCCGATGAGAACGAGGCACCCGAGCAACGCGATCGCGAGCTTGGGCATGAATGCGTTGGCGGCCATGCGGCCAGCCTACGTCGGATCGAGCGGCCGCGAACCGCATGGCGCCCCTGTCATCGCGTCCGACACCCGTGTAGGTGCGGATGACAGTCGCCTACAACTCCTTCGTCATGAAGAACTTGCGCTCGCCGGGGGGAAAGTCCTCGAGCGTGCCGATGACGCGGTAGCCCAGCTTCGCGTAGAAACCCGGCGCTTGCAGGCTGATGGTGTCCAGGAACGCGTGGTTGCAGC
The DNA here is from genome assembly GCA_965223505.1 of Planctomycetota bacterium. Taxonomy (GTDB): domain Bacteria; phylum Planctomycetota; class PLA2; order PLA2; family JAEUHO01; genus CBDCWP01. Next base: position 441,080 of record CBDCWP010000021.1, on the reverse strand, counting down.
CGCGTCCCTTCGCCGCCGCCTCCGCAGCATCCATGAGCCGGCGACCGATGCCGGACCGCCGGCGCGCCTCCTCGACCCAGACCTGTCCGACGAAGAGCCAGTTCCAAACCGTCCGGCCGCAGAGGCCGCCGACCAGCACGTCGCCTTCACGCGCATAGACGTTCAACGGGCACACCTGCGGGTCGGAGGCGACCGCGTCGTTGAACGCCTGCAGGCCGTTCTGCACGGCGTCGAAGTCGTCGCCGCCGTCGACGTCGGTGAGATCCAGCTGCATCGCGACACCTTACGGTCGGCGGACCGCCGAACAAACAGCCCGGGCCTCGCAAGACGGCCAACGTGCCGACGAGCCCGGCACGAACAGCGGATTCTCAGTCCTCGGCGGTAGAGTCCCGGAAACGCACGGAGGGTGAATGAACGCGTCGGAGCCGATACCGAAGAAGGGGCTCCTGTCACGCGTTCGATACGTCGCGGCACGGGTTGGGTTGCTTCTCGGCTCGCTCCTGTTCGTCGTGTTGCTCGCGGAGGTCGGCCTGCGCATCGCCGGCGTCGCACCGCGCACCCCCACGGTGCTCGTCGCCTACTTCGAGTTCCATCCCCGTATCGGCTGGGTCGGACGTCCCGATGCCGATGCCCGATTCACCACGACGGAGTTCGACGTGGAGATCACGCACGACGAAGACGGCTTTCGCCGCTGCAACATCGGGTCGCGCATCGCCGAGGATGCCACGTCCACGGTCGACGTGGTGTGGTGCCTCGGCGACTCGCTGACGTGGGGCTGGGGTGTACGGGACGGTCGAACCTGGGTCGATCACATGAATCTGGGTTCGGACGGCCGGGTGTACCGCAACCTGGGTGCGCCCGGGTACTCCTCGCTGCAGGAGTACTTGCTCTTGCGCGAGCGCCTCGATCGCGGCGAACGGCCGGATGCGGTGCTCCTGATGTTCTGCCACAACGACGCAGGGGAGAACGTCGATGTTCGGCGCACGCGGCCGTACGTCGTCGTCGAGAACGGCCGGGCACGCATCGAGAACGAGCAAGTCGAGCAGCAGTTCGGACGCACGATCGAGGGCTGGCTGGTCAACAACTCGATGGTCTACAACTACCTGCACTTCTACGTCAGTGCGGCACGTCGGACCGATCAGCCGGCAGTGGTGCCGGCGTCCGGAGCTGCGCCTGCGCTACCGGCCCGCTTCGAGGACGACGAGCAAGTCGCCCTCGAGTTCGTCTATGAACGACTGCGCGATCTTTGCGGCGAGCACTCGCTGCCGCTCTGGATCGCGGCACCGTACGGCGGACAGCGTGCGGCGCAGGCGTGCGAGACGCTCGGCATCCCGTTCATCGATCTCGTTCCGTACTTCGAGCGTCCCAAGTTGGCATCGTCCGAACCGACGCAGTTCGACCGGGACCCGCACTGGAACGAGCTCGGGAACCGCATCGTCGCGGACGCGCTATTGTCCGAGATTCAGGCGATCACGGACAAATAGCGGCAGACTCGAGCGATCGCCGTTCCGAAGACATGCTCCACGGGCCGGAGCCCGTGGAGCGCAGGTTCACTCGTCGCGGAAGTAGTCGTTCCGCTGCGAGCCGTCGAAAGCGGCCGCTACGAAGGCAGCAGCGCTTGAAAGCGCCGACCGGAGCCGCACGGACACAGGTCGTTGCGGCCGAGCTTCTCGAGAAGCTCCTTGTTGCCGTGCACCACGCGCACGCCGCGGCCGACGCGGGTCTCGGAAGGGAACCCCCTTCTACGCTTGCTCGTCCGATCGAAAGGACGGGAGATCGTCGGGGCTGTTTCGTCTGGACATGGCGCACCTCCATTCGCGAAACCAGGAGACGCGCGTGGAACGCGTCGTGTTCCTTCGTCGTGGCAAGGACTTCATTCGACGCTCGGTTCCGGAGTACAACGCGGGCGAGAGGAGAGCTCCCGTGAAGCACCATGACCTGTCGGACGGTGGCACCATTCCCGCCCTGGGCCTCGGCACCTGGAAGTCGGACCCCGGCGAGGTCGCACCCGTCATCCGAACGGCGATTCGCCTCGGCTACCGGCACTTCGACTGCGCCGCGGCGTACGCCAACGAAGCCGAGATCGGCGAGGCGATTCGCGCGGCCATCGAGGACGGCGACGTCACACGCGAGGACTTGTTCATCACCTCCAAGCTCTGGAACGACGCGCACCGCGAGAGCGACGTGCGTCCCGCGCTCGAGAAGACGCTCGGGGATCTGAAGCTCGACGAGCTCGACCTCTACCTGATGCACTGGCCGGTCGCGTTGAAGCCGGGCGTGTTCTTTCCCGAGTCGGCGGCCGATCTCGTGAGCCTCGACGAGGTTCCGTTGCTGGAGACCTGGCGTGCGATGGAGGCGTGCAAGAAGGGCGGACTGGTGCGGCACCTGGGCGTCTCGAACTTCAGCGCGAAGAAGGTCGAAGCGCTCGCCGACCAAGCCGAGGTTCCCGTCGCCGTCAACCAGGTCGAGCTGCACCCCTACCTGGCGCAAGAGGACCTGCTCGCCCGCTGCGCCGAGCGCGGTGTCCACGTCACGGCCTACTCGCCGCTCGGCTCCCCGGACCGGCCCGAGGTGCTGCGCAAGGCAGACGACCCCGATCTGCTGACGCACCCGGTCATCGGCGAGGTGGCGGCGCGACACGGCGTCACCCACGCACAGGTGCTGCTCGCGTGGGCCGTTTGCCGCGGAACGAGCGTGATCCCCAAGTCGGTCAACAAAGAGCGCATGGCGCAGAACCTCGCCGCGGCGTCGCTCGAGCTCGACGAAGACGACATGACGCAGATCTTGGCGCTCGACGCCGGCCACCGCTACATCGACGGCAGCTTCTGGGCGCCGGAAGGATCGCCGTACTCGCTCGCGTCGCTCTGGGATTGAGACGCGCTACTTCGGGAGCTTCTCGGCGGCGACGCGCGCGTCGAGCGCCGCTGTCATGCCGAGGTCCTTCAGCGCCTTCCGGATCTCGTCCTCGAGCCGAGGCGGATCGAAGCCGTGCACGCGGATCTTGGCGATGCGCGGCCCGTAGTCGAGGAGACGGAACTTGCCGGCCAGGTGACTGGCGGCGGCTTGTAGCAGCGCGTCGGAGCCGGCCAGCCATTCCTCGATGGCCATCTCGACCTCGGCGAGGTCGATCCAACCGTTCTCGGCGATCGTGGTGACGTGCTTCTGCCAGTGCTCTTCGTCTTTCGGGTCCTCTTCGAGCGCGTCGAGTGCGGCGTAGAGCGGGCCCATGCCGCTCCTCTTCGTCGTACGCCACCAGTGTGTCCACCTGGCGTAGACGAACGGAACCGAGGCGCCCGTGAGGGTCTTGAGAGAACGAAACGCCGCGAGCTTGATCTCCCGGCTTTCGTCGCGAGCGAAGGTGAGCAGCGTACGCATGTCGCGGCCGTCGCCGAGCCGGCCCAGCGCGGTGATCGCCGCCAGGCGCTCGCTCGTGGAGCCGGCAAGCGACTCGGCGAGACGCTTGTGGGCGCGTTCGCTTCGAAGTCCGATCTGCGCCAGCGCTTCGAGCGCCGCGATGCGGGCCTTCTCGTACTCACGGCCCGAGCGATGGTCGTGCAGCTCGACCAGACCCTCGACGGCCGCTACGCCGCCGGCACGGCCGAGCTCGGCGCAGAGCGCGACCATGGCGTCGGGGCCCTGGCGGTACGCCTTCGCCAGTGCCGTGCGCACCTCGGCCGTAGCAAGCGGTTTCGCCGACACCGGCGAAGCCCAGGAGGGCGCCGCGGCGAGCATGACCAGAAGGAGGCGGGCGAACGCGCGCACGTCTACCGTGCAGGTACCGAGAGCTCGCGCCAGTAGAGGCGCTCGACGGTCGCCGTGCTCTCGCCGAAGATGTCGCCCAGCTCCCGGTCGTAGTGGAATTGCGAATCACCCTGGATGACGACGTCGCGGCCGACCACGGCGCCGAAGAACGGCGCGCCGCCGTCGATCAGCACGTCGCGCTCGGGCGCGTACACGGCCATCGCCGTGGCGGACTGGCCGTTCACGATCAGCTGGTGGGTGCCCGGTGCGTGGCCCGCGGGCAACGCATACGGGTGCGCGTACACCTGAAGGTCCTTGGCCCGCATGCTGCTATTGAGGATGGAACCGCCGCCCAGGTTGAAGCGTCCCGTCACGTAGAACTTGACCGGGCCGGTCAGAACGATGTTGGAACCGCCCGTGAGGACGAGATCGGTGAAGAAGTACGTCCCCGGGTCGAGCACGAGGGTCGCGCCGGCCTTCACGCTGAGCTTGTAGGTTGCGGCGTTGTAGGTCACGCCGGGCAGCGTGCCGTCGATGGACGCGTTGTTGTTGTTCGCCAGCGCGTCGGCGAACACGGCGTAGCGGATGTCGGGGACGTCCAGCTCGTCTTGCAGGGGGATCTGATCCCCATCGACCGAGGAAGTACCGTTCACCGTCGTCGTGCTCAGCGGACCCGGGATGGCGTCACCGCGCACGATTCCCGTACCGCTCAGCGTGACGCTCCCGTTGCTGCCGACGTGCGCATCGCCGTCCGCGTGCACGCCGTATGCGTCGACATTGACGGCCTGCGAGGCATAGGTACCCAGACGGCTGTCGTAGGAGTCGGTCGTCGAGGTCGAGCGGATGTCCAGCGAGCGCTTCCCGAACATGCCGTGGTTGAACAGCCCGTCGAAGAAGATGCGCAGCTCCACCTCGACGCGACGCTGGCTGTGCCCCTTCGAGGCCTCGCCGGTCAGCACCCAGCGACGGGGCCGGTCGGGGTCGTGCTCCATCCCCACCTCGAACGTCCCGTCGGCGTACGCGCCGCTGATCGAGTCGCTGTCCTTGGCGGTCTGTCCGCGGATCATCGACTCGGCTTTCACGAGACCCATCTCCGTGATCTCGAGGGCCTCCATGCTGGTTTCGTGGTGGATGACGGACTGCCGCTCGGAAAGGCCCGTGGTCAAGAAGCCGAGGGAAAGGCCCGCCATCAAGACGACGACGAACGCGACGACCACGATCATCATCCCCGACTCGGTGGTCCGGCGGCTCTTCGATTTGGTGTCCATGACTAGTTCCTCAGCGACACAGCGCTTTCGCTGCTCACGACATACGGCTCGCGGCCGGGAAGGACGTAGTAGGTGGTGAGTGCGATGACGAGCGTGCGCCCTTCCTGGCGCAGCAGGAAACCGCCGGACGGTACGTTCTTGCCGATCATGACCTTGCTCTTGACGGTTCCGTCGTTGTTGAGCGTGACCAAGCTCACTTGGCCGGGGTTCGCGATGCCGTCGATGACCGTGGGAACGCTCTCCCAGCGAAGTTCTTCGGTGTCGCTGTAGACACGAGCGTCGTCCTGCGTGCCGATGACGCGGGCGAACGTCGGGTTGGCGGCGACGCTGATCACGTCGCCGTCCACCGTCTTGTCGACGAAACCGGTGAGGGTGTTGATGTCGACGGAGCGCAACGCGTTGCCGATCGCCTCGAAATTCCTGCGATGCTCGGCATGCGCCTGCCCCAGAAGGTGCGTCTCGCTCGAGAGATCCTGAGCGGTCGTGAGGGACTTGCCGAGACCGGCGAGCGCCGTTCCCGCGATCACCATGACGATCAGCACTTCGAGGTACGTGAAGCCGCGCTGTGAAGCAGTGGACTTGGACATCTATCGATTCCCCCTGAGCCACGTGGCGACCCGCATCTCACGCGCCGCTTGGCCGCGAAGCTCCCAGCGAAACGTGACGACCACCGGCAGCGCGACGTAGCTGTCGTCGCACACATCGGACGTAATCGTCCCGGTTCCGTCGAGATCCGCGGGGAGCCCGAACTGTTCGAGACTCGCGTCCTCGCGCAGCCGCATGCCGAGTGCCCCACTGACCATCGTGGGCGTCGCGGGGACCTCCACGCGGACTCGCATGTCGCTGAGCGTTTCGGGGACGACGATCTCCGGGTAGTAGTCGGTCAACTGCCACGCGAGCTTCCCGCTGTCGAGCGCCGTGCCGGCCTTGCCGTCGACGGTCAGCGAGAACTGCGCGGTCCGCAGGCGATCGTAGAGCGTGTCCCAGTTCTCGTCGGAGCGCAGCCGCTCCATGAACTGGCGCGTCGTCTGCAGCATCTGGCTGCGAACGCGCTGCTGCTCCGCCAGACGGTGCTCGGTTCCGGTGCTGGCGAGATGGCCCAGCAACGCGACGGCGAGCACGACGGCGCCGATGAGCACCTCGAGCAAACTGAAGCCACTCTGCGCAGGCCGGGGCCGCGCAGTGGCGATTGTCTCAACTGACACGGGTGTGTCCCCCCCTAGGAGACGCACCGCAAACCCACACTGACAAGTCCACACCGGCGCTCCTCCGGGTGAGAGAGGAGCACCGGCAACGGGAGTCTGTCCGAAGTTCTCGGCAGCGGCCACTCGCGATGACCGCTGAATTCCACGTGAGCCCTAACGGGCGGCTACGGCCTGTCCGCCGGCGCGGGAGGCGCCCCCACCGCGGCGGCGGCGAGCCTCGCCTCCGTCCGCAGCCGCGCCTCCGGGGCCGCCGCACCAGGCTGCTATCGTGGAAGCCGGAGGTCGTCATGAGCATTCCGGTACGCGCAAGCATGCTCGCCGTCGTCGTCGCCACGTGGTTCTCCATCGGCATGATGGAGCTCGCCGCCGACGACAAGACCGACGAGGACGCGGTCGATTGGACGGCCAAGGCGAAGGAAGCGTGGCATCACACCTGCGCCAAGTGCCACACCGTGCCGGACACGACCTTCGAGACCGATCGCGCGTTCCTGCGGCAGGTGACCGAAACCTCGTGAACGGGCACCCCGCCCGAGGCCCGTGAGGCCTTGATCAAGTACCTCGAGAACGACGCAGAGGGCAAGCCGACCTGCGTCGTGTCTGCGACGGCCTCGCACGGCGACGAGACGCCGACGGGGCTCGTGACGTCGACCATCGCCAATGGAGAGCTGTTCCTCTTCCGCAAGGGCGACAGGTCACAGACGTACCGCCTGCGGTGGTCGCCCGATGACGAGCAACGCGAGCGTCCGTTGCCCGTGGGTTCGTACCAGGTGACCGGCTACCGGCACATCGAGGCGGAGAAGGACGGAACCGAGTGGATCTGGTCCACGACCTCGCCGTCCTTCCGCGAAATCGAGGTGACGGCCGACGAAACGACGCACTGCGCCGTGCGGACCGGCCTCGTGGTGAAGGCGCGTGCGTTCGAGCGCAAGGGGCAGCACCGGATCGGCGTCGTCTTCCAGGCGGAGAAGCGGCTGGGCAACACGCTCTACCGCAGGGGCAAGCGCATCGGCCTGACGTGGCAGTGCTTGAACGCCGACGGCGACGTGCTCGCCGAGGGGGCGATGCGGTATGGGTGAGGCGGCGCCGCCGGGGCTGCGGTGCAGCCCCCCGAGGGAACGACGCACGCGAAGATCGCGCTCCCGGCACCGACGCCCTTCGAAATGAATGGCGACTTGACGGTCCCCTTCCAGTTCGCGCCGAAGCCGGAAACGGATGGCAAGCCCGACGGCGCTTGAGAACCGGCGATAGAGGACCTAGCGTTTCGCCCGAACGTAGAAGCGCCCCACACGGTCCAATCCGTCGAACCAGAACCCGATGTCGCCGTAGTGCCACCATGCCGCGCCGACCTTCGCGTCCTTCGGCTGGCCGTAGGCCTTGAGCACCGCCCAACGCGGCGAACCGACGGCGATCCCTTCCTTGGTGCGGCCGGCGAAGCCCGCCCGGGTCTGCAGCGTGTTGAGCGAGCCGTCCTTGCGCCGGTTCGCCATCAACCCGGCGGCGAGAATCGTGTTCGAGTGGCCCGACGCGAAGCGCTCCTCCTGCAGCACCTTGCCCGCCCGCTCGACGTAGTCGTCGAACCAGCCCTCGTCCGCGCGCGTGCCTTCGAGCCCGACGCCGCGAACGAGCACCAGCGACGCTCCGACGGTCAGGGGCTCGGGCAACGTGCGGGCGGGGTCCGTGCGTTTCACGGGCACGTCGATTCCCAGCTCGGGCGCCAAGACGCGATAATTGCCGGCCGCGTCGAGCGTGACCGTCAGCGACCACGTCACCGAGCGGTGGAACGAGACCTTTCGATAGACCTCGTCACTTCGGCCGTAGCGGGCGATGTACTCGAACAGCGTCGATTTCTTCCAGGGCCACGGATCGCCTTCCGCGAGCCCCGGAATGTCGGCGAACCCGATCTCGTACTCCTTGACGATCTCCCGTCGAACGAAGTCCTTGATCCCGTAGCCGCCGTGATGCTGGTCACCGCGCTTCTGCTCACCGCTGAAGAGCTTGAACGCCTCGACCTGGTAGGTGACCTTCGTCTCCGGCTCGTCGACGCCCTTCCGCCAGTTGCGCTCGGTGCGTTTGATGCGCTGCACGACCCAAACACGCCGTGCGTAGGCGCGCTCGATCTTCTTGTAGAAGACGTAGAACAGTGTTCCATCGCGCATCCCGTGCGCGACGACGGGATCGCCGTCGTAGTCGGCCAGGTCCAGACCGACGTGCTTGGCGCGGCGGTACTCGTCGGTCTTCTTCAGCGCCGCAAGGTCGCCTTTGCGATTCAACACGTCTCGCACGCCCTCGACGAGCGGCAACGGTCGAAGGACGGGAGCGTTCTCGTCCGGGTTCCCGTGAACGTTGCCGAATGCAGCGAGAAGCAGGAGCCAAATCGAGAGGGTTCTGCGCATCGCGAGAGCGTACCGCACGGGGCATCGCCCGTCCGGCGGGGCCACGACTTGACACGTAACGGCCTCAAGATGCCCTGAAACTGCCCTATTCGATCGCTGGAGGCACATTCTGATTGCGCAGCGAACCGCGCATTCGACATGATCTACGGCACACAGACTCCATCGGGAAGGAGGGATTCGATGACACGCAAACGCACTTCTCTCATCTTGTTCGTAGCCGCCGTCGTGGGGGTGCTGATCGTGCCCTCGTTCGTCCAGGCACGCACGCGCACCGGCACCGACCTGGGCAGCCGTGTCGCGGCGCTCGAGGCGCAACAGGCCACCAATACCGCCGCGCTCGAAGCGCACATCGCGGACACGGGCAACGCGCACGACCACGACGCGCGCTACGTACGGGATTCCGGCACGGATCTGCGCGTCGTATGGGGCGGCGTGACCTCCACCGGGGTCGTCTCCCACGGAGACGGGTTCACCGCGACGCGCAACGGCGTCGGGAGCTACACCGTGACGTACACCCAGCCCTTCGGTGGCCGTCCGTCGTTCGTCGTCGATCACGCCAACTCGGCATCGCCCGTCTATCACACCAACGGATTCGACGGCGCCGGGAGCTTCTCGTTCACGGTGAACGACGCCGCCGGCAACCCGGTGGACGACGGCTTCTTCTTCATCAGCGTCGGACCGCAGTAGCCGACGCCGTCGGCGCCCGCGAGCAGCGGGTGCGGACCGAGCCTCCGATGACGTTCAAACACACGTTCGCGAGCGCTGTGACCACCGTGGCATTGGTCGCGCTCTACCACCATCTCTTCGTCGCGCCCGACCTGCGAGCAGCGCGGACAGAGACGAGGGAGTCCCTCGAGCGGCTGGGCCGCCGCATGCGCGCCGTCGAGCGTGCGGAACCGACGCCGTCTCTCGAGGGGCCCGACGCCGCGCTCGAGCTCGAACGGATGGGAGCGCGTCTCCGCGCGGTCGAGTCGCGCGTTCTCCCGAGCACGACCGACGGGGCGGAGCCGGAAGGCGAGACGCCGCGCGTGATTCTCGAGGCGCGCAAGCGGGCGCAGGAGAACGCCCGCGCGCAGGATCTTGCTCGATTCGAACGGCAGATCGAGCGGATCGACAACGAGGTCGCGTCGGAGGATCGCGAGGAAGCAGCCGCGATCCTGGCCGCCCACGCGCAGGCCGTACGCGATCTCTACGAGGGCAAGGAGAACGCGGATGCGGCAGAGCGGAAGGCGCTTCGCGACGCGTACGACGAGCTCGTCGATCGCACCAGGTCGCGCCTCGGCGGCCTGCTATCGGACGAGACCGTGCGTCGCCTGCTCGACGCGACCTCGGGCGACTGATCGCTTCGGCCCGCGGGAGCGCGCGACCCGCGAGCCTCCTGGATGCGGGCGATCAACAGGATCCTTGCCGAGCGGACACAATGGAGTGGAGACCACCGCTCCATGGCTGCCCTGACCCCCGAAGACCTCTCGGTTCACGCCGACTTCCTGCGACGGCTCGCGGTTCGTCTGCTGCGCTCGCCCGATCTGGCGGACGACGCCGTCCAGGAAACGCTCGCCCTCGCGTGGCAGAAGCGTCCGGACGTCAGCAGTCCGCGCGGCTGGCTGTCACGCACGCTTCGAAACGTCGTGCGCAACACCCGGCGCGGAGAACGGCGACGGCAGGTACACGAAGATCGCGCCCGGCGCAGTCCGGAGGACCGTTCGCCCGAGGCCATCCTCGAGCGCGAAGCGACGCGCCGCAACCTGATCGACGCCATTCTCCGCCTGCCCGACGCGGAGCGCGACGTCGTGCTGCTTCGTTACGACGAGGGTCTTCCTCCGCGCAAGGTCGCCGAAGCGCTCGACGTACCGGTGCACACCGTCCACAACCGACTCCGGAGCGGCCTCGCGCGGATGCGCGCGCGGCTCGCCTCGACGTACGGCGGTGACGACAAGCGCTGGCGCGGCGCGCTGGGCGCGCTCGTTCCCATGCTCCCCATCCGCGAAGGCGGGCTCACTCTCGGAGGACTTCTCGTGGGCAAGAAGATGGTCGTCGTCGCGGTCGCCTTGGTGATCGGACTCGCCGTGTGGTGGATGTTCGACGACGCGCGCTCGGAGGACGAAGCGCAACGAACGCCTGCCGACGACGGCAAGGCGCTCGTCTCGGATGGCGAAGCCGGCGCAGCGCCGGGCCTCGTGACCGCCGAAACGACTCCGCCGGAGGCGAACGACGACGTCATCGATCGCACGCCGCGCGTCTTCGGCCGGGTCGTGGATCCGGTCACGGGCGAACCCGTCACCGGCGCGCGCGTCATCGCGTTCGACTTCCAGCAGCTTCGATCGATTACCGCCGAGACGGACGCGGACGGCCGGTTCGATCTGACGAACTCGCGTGATCGGACCGGCGCGTTCCATCTGGTCGTCGAACATCCGGAGCACGCGCGCAACGTCGTTCGAGCCGCGCGGCCTTCCGCGGAGCCGATCACGCTCATTCGCCTCGAGGGTGGCTTCATCGAGGGCCGCTTGATCGACGCCGGCGGCGCACCGATGCGCCGCTACCGCGTCCTTGCGGTGGGCCGACTCTTCCCCCCGGGCGAGACCGTCGACCAGAGCGTGGCGTCCGCGGGCGCGGTATTGCCGGAGGAACTCACCGTCGATCGCGTGGCCGACGTGGACGATGCGGACGGCGCCTTCCGGATCGGCCCGCTCGAACCGGGTGCGCACGTGCTGCTGTTCCAGGCAGACGGTCATCCGCCGCTCTTCGAGGCGAACGGCGCGGCGTACTACGACCAGCGCGGCATCGACGTCGCTCCCGGCAAGACGACGAACATCGGCGACGTCGAGCTACCCGAGGTCGGCGAGCTCGAGCTCGGCGTCGTGGACGCGGAGACCGAACAGCTGCTGGAGGACGTCAGGATCGTGGGGCAGACCGAAGTCAATGGACGGTCCTACCCGTGGCCCGTCGAGGTCGACGCCCGCGGTCGACAGGGCGTGTACGTGGTGCCCGTCGCGATCGCGAAGGGACGCCTGCTCAGCACCGACCTGCGCATCTCGAAGCCCGGTTACGGGTCGCAGGGACTGAGCCTGTCCGGACACGCGAACGGAACGCGCATTGACGTGCGCATGGCGCGTTCGGCGCAGCTGACGGTGACGGTCCTGCGTCCCGACGGCCGACCCGCCGCCGGGAGCACGCTGATCATTCGGCGCGACAGCGACCGCATCCTGATCGACCGCGCGACGTTGGACGCCGGCGGTCGTGCCTCCGCGACGAACGTACCGGCGGGCGAACCCATCGAGCTGGTCGTGCTGAACGCGCGCACGTTGTCGATCGTATCCGTGCTTCCCGTGACGCTCGCTCCCGGCGAGACGCGGGAGATCACGCTGGGCGGCCCCGACCAGACGGCGGTTGCGGGCGTGCTTCGGGTGAACGGTGAACCGATCGGCGGCGCGTGGGTCAGTCTCGACACGCCCCGGCGGCGCCGCGTGCAGATCGCCACCGATGAGAACGGCGCGTTCCGGTTCGACGGTCTCGAGCCCGGAGCGCACGGGATCGGCATCTCCAGCGACCATCCGCAGGTGTTCCTCCAACGCGCCTTCGAGTGCGAGGAGGGCAAGGTGCGGCGCTTCGACATCGACCTCGCCTACCCGCTGCGCGGCACGACGGAGTGGAAGAAGACGGACGAGGGGGCGTCGTCGCTCGGCAATCCGTCCTTGCTTGCTCGGCCGGTCGAGGGCGCGGGGTTCCGCGTCTCCACACGCCTGAAGGACGACGGCAGCTTCGAGCTCCCGCTGCCGCAGGCACGCGTCTATGAGATCGTGAGCGCGTTCAGCGACTACCGCGTGCACGACGCGCCACGGATCAACCCCGCCGAGGTCGAGGGGCCGATCGAGATCCGGATCGTCTCGGACCCACGTGACGGGCAAGCCGTGTTTCGCATCGTCGACGCGCTGACGAGCAAGCCCGTTCCCGACGCTTCGTATGCGTACCGTTCGCGCGAGATGAGCGGCGGCGGCCTGGCGCAGGGGTCGGTGGTCGACGACCGCGATCTCGCGATCGGAACGCACGAGTACGTGCTGCGAGCGCCGGGCTACGTGGCGAAGGCGCTGACGGTCGAGATCACGCCGGACGCGAGGAAGGCGGAGCAGACGGTGAAGCTCCATCCGTCGAACGGCGTCGAGGTGGTGGGCTTCGCGCCGACGAGCCGGGCGAAGGAAGCCGGCGTCCGGGTCGGCGACGTCCTGCTCGTCTACAGGGGTGCGCGGGTACGCAATGTCGTGGATCTGGTCACGGCGATTCAGGACACCGACCCGATCGACGCCGTCGCGATCGAGCTCTGGCGCGCCGGCGCGCGATTGAAGCTCGACGTTCCGGGCGGCCGCATGGGCATCCAGGGCGTGAACCGGTTCGTGGAGGAATAGGGTTCGGCTCTGTGGTTCCTTCTCGCCCGTCCTGATGACGGTCCCGGCGCTCAGATCGCGAACTTCGACGATCCGCAGCTGCCCGACATCGGCCTCGAGGACACGAGCCACTACCAGCTCACGCGCGGGATCCTCGACGCGCCGGGGTCGATACGGGAAGCACCTCCACAACCGACGCGCAGAGGAACCTTCGTAGAGCTCAGTTCTCGCTGATCTCGAGGCCGTGCTCGCGGAAGAAGGCGGAGACGCGCGGCTCGACAGCGTCCGTCGTGTTGGCGTTACTCCTCGCCTCGGCCGGCAACCCGTGGACGTGCATCTGGATGCACTCGTAGCAGATCACGAGGTCGATCGAATGACCGGCGCCTCGGATGCGCAAACCGTGGCGCGGATAGAAGCACTCGGCGACCTCCTCATCGCTGCGCGCGATGCCCTCGGCCACGAGCGTCACGATGCGCTCGCGATCCGCCGGATCGGAGAGCGTCTTGCGCCCGAGGATCGGATAGCCGTGAAACGACTCCCGCTTGGCCATCTCCCGCTCCTCTTCCTCATCGGACTCCGAGAGCTCCTCCACGGACCACGGGTGCAGTGCGAGGATCTCGACCTCCTCCGCCGCGCTCATCGCCGCGAGCATGCGTGCATCCGCACGCGCTTCCAGGGTCTGCTGCAAGGCCTCCGTCATCGATGCCGCGACGCGTTCGGCCAGGGATGCCGGACGGATGCCTCGGCCTGCCGGGCCGGCTGCGGTCGGCTTCGGCGCGTCACCGCAGCCGGCAAGGACGATGAGAAAACCCAGGAGACAGAGGTTCGAGGTGCGCATGAGAGCAGTCCGTCCAATCGTATTGCTGTCAACGTCGTCGCCGGTCGTTTGCCACCGAGGGAATGCGTTGTCGTAACCGGGACACAAGCACCGGAACGCTGCCGGGCGGCACGCGCGCGGAGCCTACTCGGGCCCCCACAGCTGCCAGGCCGCCCAGTACGCCGGATGACGCCAGCGCGGCTGTTCGCGAATCTTCGCTTGCGCCGTTGCGAGCGCACGCGCCGGAGACACGCCCGGCTTCCACTCCGCGTGGAACTGCTGGAGCAAAGCCGACGTCGCCTTGTCGTCCACGTCCCACAGGCTCACCAACACGCGCTTCGCACCGGCGACGAAGAAGGCCTGCACGAAGCCCAGCGCGCCTTCCTGGTCGAACGTCTTGCCGCGACCCGTCGAGCACGCGCCGAGCGCGACGAGATCCGTCGAGACCGACGCCTGCAGGATCTCCGACACGGTCCAAAGGCCGTCGCGTTTGTCCGCGGGCGAGAGCGACAGGGCGGAACGAAGGGGGTGGTTCGGATCGATCAACGCGTGACAGGCGATGTGCACCGCGTGCCAGCGCTCGCGGCTCGCGATTGCCTTCTCCAGGCGCTCCTCGGTCGCATCCGCGCCCAGCAGCACCTCGTCGCCGATCGCCTTCGCTTCTTCACGCGCGCCCGGCAAGCGACGTCCGTCGGCGCCTTCGGGGTCGCCGATCGCGAGCACGCCCTTGCCGGGCTTGGGGTCGCGCGTCTTGAGCAGCCGATCGATCGTCGCGGACGAGGCGAGACGGATCGAACGCGCGGGCCAGATCGCGGAGAAAGGCAAGTGCGCGACCCGTCCGGTCGGCACGATCACGAGACGCTTGACGACGGAGGGGAGACCGAGCGGCTTCGCGATCTTCTCGCGCAGCTCGCTCACCATGTCTTTCGCCGGCGCATGAGGATCTTCCAGCACGAGGCCGTCGAGCAGGGCTTGGATCTCGTCGCGGGAGCCGAGACGAACCGTTTGCGCGTCCGTCTTCGTGACGCGGTACGCGTAGATCTCGTGCACGCCCTGCACGAACATGAGGAGAGCTTCGTCCTTGCCGAGCCGAGCCTGCGTCGAAGCGAGGTCGTCCACCTCCGGATCGACGACCTGGCCGGCGGCGACCTGCTCCGCGCGCACCCGCTCACGATGCCGGTCCAGCTGTTCGCGCACCTTGCCGACCGCGGCGAGTGAGCTTCGGCGGGTAGTCGCGTCGCGCGTCTGCAGCGACGCGCGCAGCGCCGCCATGGCGTGCGTCTCGGCTTCCTGCAACTCGAGCTCGCGTTCTCGCAGCTCGTCCGAGAAGGCGTACAGCACGACCTCTTGCGCCCCCAGACGGTTGCGAAGCGCGACCGCGGCCGCCTGCTCGGCGAATTGGAACACGTCGGCTTCGTTGTTCGCGCGAACCGCCGCGAGCACCGCGTACTGGAATGCGCTACGGAGGGACGATCGGTACTGCGCTCCGAGCCGCGCCGGCAGCGCCGCCGATCGCTCGAGCACGAACTTCAGCGCGTTCGACGCGTGGACCATCGCCCGTTTGGGATCGCCCTTCTCGAGCCAGCAGCGCGCCAGCATGACTTCGTTCGCGGCACCGAGCTCCCGGTTGAGCATCTCGCCGTTGATCCCGCTCGCCTTCGTGGCGGCTTCGATCGCGCGGTCCCACTGCCCGCTCTCGGCGAACACCAGGCTCTCGGCGGCGTAGGCGTGCGCATGGACAGACTGGTCGTTCACCTCCGGCAGCAGCTTGCGCGCCTCGGCGAGATACGACTCCGCTTCCTGCGGCCGTTTGACGAAGGAAAGCAGGTTGGCGAGATTGATGTACGCCGCCACCCGGTGCTCCGGCCTGGCCGAACGCTTCAGCCGCAGCGTCGTCTCGAAGACCGGAATGGCTTCCTCGATGCGGCCCAGGTAGGACAACGCGCTGGCCTCGAGCGAGAGGTCCTGCATGGCGCGCGCCCCGCCGATCGCCTTGCGCGCCTCTTCGACGTGATGCAACGCGCGATTGCTGTCGCGCATGATCAGGTGTGCCTTGCCGGCGGAGATGTGCGCGAGGTAGCGGCTCTTGTCGTCTCCATGCTCCTCGAAGTAGGCGATCGCACTCGCGACGCGGCCGAGCACGTGCTCGAAGCGCCCGAGCATGGCCTCGGCGATCGCGAGCTGCAGATCGCACTGCGCGACGTTCAGCGGGCGATCGGCCTGCACCTCGAGCTCGCGGAGCCGGGTCAACGAACGGACCGCGGCGTGGGTCTCGCCCAGATCGATCTCCACGAAGGCGAGGTCGCGCAGCGCGGCACGCAACTCGGACGGCGACTTGGCGATCTTCACCGCTTCACTCGAGTACGCGCGGGCGTCGCGCGGACGTCCCATGCGCTTGTACTCATAGGAAGACTGGCGCAGCACCTGGAAGTGCAGGGCGTGCTGTCCGGAGTCCGCGGCCAGCTCGACGCGCAGGGCCGTCAATCGCTCGAAGTCGTCGTAGCGCTTCGCGGTGCGGCTTGCATTGCCCGCGAACCCGTACATCCGGATTGCGCTCGCATGCCAACCGAGATCGAGGGCGCCCCGTGCCGCCCGCTCGTACATGGGGATGGCTTCGTCGAAGCGCTCGAGGATGTGGAGCGACTGCCCGACCCGGCCCAGGAAGCGGAAGAACCGGATGCCCTGCCCTTCCTGTTCGGAAAGGGACTGGTACTTGTCCAACCAGGCCTTGCGGTCGGCGTCCGGCTCGGCGACCGCGTTCAACGCCTCGATCACCTCGCGCAACGGCGGATGCTCCGCGCGCCACTTGGCGTACGCGACCAACTTGGGCCAGCCCGTCGCCTGCGCACACGCGGTCGCAGCCTCGGCGTGGCCGCGCTCGTAGAGCCCTTCGACGAGGAGCCACGCATCGAAGCGGGGATCCCGCACGATCCGCTGCATGGTTTCGACGTCGCCGCTCTCATGGGCTTCGAGCAATCGCTTCAGGAGCTCCTGCGAGTCCGGCCGTGCGAGGGCCGGTGTCCCCACGGAGATGAGCACTGCGAGGAGCGCCAATCGCTTCCACATACGGGCAGTCTAGCAACGGGCCAACGCCCGGTACGGAGGCCGGCGTTTTCGCTCATCGCTCGCGTCGCAGCAAGGGGGGCGTACTAGGGATCCCGGGCCCACCCGACGACTCGCTCGGTCAGCGATTCTGCAACAAGACGGGAACGTTGACACGA
Organism: Planctomycetota bacterium; assembly: GCA_965223505.1. Lineage (GTDB taxonomy): Bacteria > Planctomycetota > PLA2 > PLA2 > JAEUHO01 > CBDCWP01. The sequence goes on along the minus strand of CBDCWP010000021.1, from coordinate 424,056 downwards.
AACCGTCCCGGGTCGCTCCTGAACGAGCGTGCGCGCCCCCGCGTGACGCGACGCCGAGTGCCGGATGTCATGCAACGGCCGTCGACGAGGCGTCGCGCTTCCGTCCGGTCGCGGCTACAGGTCGGGTGTGGCGACCCTGCGGCCGCGCTTCGGGCCGACGGTGATCGGCAGCGGCAGCCGGTCGGGCTCGGCGAAGTTGACGCGCGCACCTGGCGACCGCAAGTGCTGAGGACTGTAGTGGCGCAGCAGGGACGGACGACCCAGTGCGTGGAGGTGTTTGTCACAGAAGCTCAGCGAGTCCGGGGCCGGCGTGTCCCGATCACACACGGCGTGAATGACCCGGAAGAACGCGACCGTAATCGTCTCATGAAATCCACCCGTGGGCGTCGAAGCGACGCCATGCGCCCGGTTGAGCGCCGTGATGCCCTTTCGCATGCGCGCAAGTCCGGCACGGTAGCCGTAGCGCTGGATCAAGCACCAAGCCACACGAACGTGCATCTTGTGATTCCAAGCCGACCGGGGGATCTCGGCGCGCTCGAACGAGGTCAGCAGATCGTCGTCTTGCATGGCGTTCTCCGAGCCCACCGATCCCGTCAGCGAGAACACGAACGGTTCCTTCTCACCGCATGCATTTCGAACACCGGGCCGTCTCGCATCCCGATTGCGGTCGCTGCGCCTCATTCGTGTTCTCCCCTTCGACGGACAAGCGCGGGGCGACCCCCGCTCAACCACCCCTATCGAAGGAAATACCCATGTCAGCCCACACCCTCCTCGCCGAATACCTCTGGCTCGACGGCGCTTCGCCCACCCAGAGGCTGCGGTCCAAGACTCGTATTCTCCAGGTCGCTGGCGCCGAGCTGCCTGCGCCGGACTCCCTGCCTTCGTGGAGCTTCGACGGCTCCTCGACGAACCAGGCGGACGGCGCGGACTCCGACCTGATCCTCGAGCCGGTACGCGTCGTTCGCGATCCCATCCGCGGCGGCGCGAACATCCTCGTGCTGTGCGAGGTGTTCCAGGCGGACGGCCGGCCCCACGCGACCAACCAGCGCGCCGAGCTGCGAGCGCTCTGTGCCGCCAACGGCGGCGCGTTCGATCCCTACGTGGGCTTCGAACAGGAGTACACGCTGCTCAGCGCCGGACGACCGCTGGGCTTCCCGGAAGACGGCTTCCCGGCTCCGCAGGGACCGTACTACTGCGGCGTCGGCGCCGATGCCGTGTATGGCCGCGAAATCGTCGAGACCCATGCCCGGGCATGCCTCGAGGCCGGACTCCTTCTGTTCGGTGTGAACGCGGAGGTCATGCCCGGCCAGTGGGAGTTCCAAATGGGCTACCGCGGCTTCGAAGGGGAAGGTGGTGATCCGCTGGAAGTCTCCGACCACGTTTGGATCGCCCGGTACCTTCTCGAGCGCATCGCGGCCGAGTCGGACGTCGTCGTCAGCTACGACAACAAGCCCATGCAGGGTGACTGGAACGGCGCCGGCATGCACACGAACTGGTCGACCAACGCGACGCGCGATCCCGAAGGCGGCCTGGATGCGATCTGGACGGCCGTGGGGCGGCTCAAGCAGAGGCACGAGCGCCACATCGCCCGTTACGGCGCGGGTCTCGAGAAGCGTCTCACGGGTCTTCACGAGACCTGTGACATCAACCAGTTCCGGCACGGCGTCGCCGATCGCGGCGCATCAGTGCGCGTACCGCGCCAGGTGCGCGAGGCCGGCCACGGCTACCTCGAAGACCGACGACCGGGTGCGAACAGCAATCCCTACGAGGTATGCAGCGAGCTCATGCGCTCGGTGTGCACCGACGAGGACGAGTTTCGCGGCCTCCTCGAGCTGCCTGCTGCGCAGGTGGCGTAGCCCTCTCCGGCGCGCCCTTCGACATCCGCGGGGCGCGCTCACCCCACATCGACTCACTCCCTCTCTCGGCTCGTCGCACGACGAGCCCAACGCAAGGAACTTGCCATGAACTCCGGAGACACCGCATGGAGCCTCATCAGCGTCGCACTCGTGATGCTCATGACGCCCGGACTCGCTTTCTTCTACGGCGGCCTCGTTCGCGAGCGCAACGTCATCAACACCATCAAGATGAGCTTCATCGCCCTCGGCGTGATCGCTCTCCTCTGGGCCACGATCGGCTACTCGCTGTCGTTCGCGCCGGGCAACGCCCTGATCGGCGGCTTTGCCTTCCTCGGCCTGGACGGGGTCGGCATGGAGCCGAATGAGGCCTACGCAGAGACGATTCCGCACCTGGCCTTCATGGCATTCCAAATGATGTTCGCCATCATCACACCGGCGCTCATCTCCGGCGCCGTCGTGGGCCGCATGCGGTTCAAGGCCTACGTTTTGTTCATCCTGTTCTGGAGCCTGCTCGTCTATGCGCCGTTGGCCCATTGGGTCTGGGGCCCCGGCGGCTGGATCGGCGAGTTGGGCGCTCTCGACTTCGCGGGCGGAACCGTCGTGCACATCAGCGCCGGTGTCTCGGCGCTCGTGGCCGCGATGATCCTGGGGCCCCGCCGCAAGGAGCGGCGGAACGCCAGGGACCTGGCCGCGTCGGACGAACCCCACAACGTGCCGCTCGTCGTCCTCGGCGCAGGACTGCTCTGGTTCGGGTGGTTCGGCTTCAACGCCGGGTCCGCGCTGGCTGCCGACGGACTCGCCGCGCTCGCCGTCGTGACGACCATGCTCTCCGCGGCAGCCGCCGTGACGACGTGGGTCGTCGTCGATCTCCTGCGCGACAAGAAGCCGACCGCCGTCAACGCGTCCATCGCCGCGGTCGTCGGCCTGGTGGCGATCACCCCCGCCGCCGGCTTCGTCACGCCGATGGCCGCCATCGCGATCGGCGTTCTCGCGACCCTGGTCAGCTACGTTGCGTGCGCGCTCCTGAAGCGCGCTCGGGTGGACGACACGCTCGACGTGTTTGCCTGCCACGGTCTCGGCGGGCTCAGTGGAGCGCTCCTGACGGGCGTGTTCGCGACGACCGCCGTCAATCCGGACGGAGCGGACGGCCTGCTTGCCGGTGATGCCTCGCTCCTGGGTGCCCAGATCGTCGGGATCCTGGCAGCGGCGCTGCTGGCGGCGCTCGGCACCGCGGGCATCCTGCTGGCGATGCGGCGCTTCATGAAGCTGCGGCCCTCCCCGTACGCCGAGGAGGTCGGCATCGATCTCACCGAGCACTCCGAGCGCGCCTACGCCCCCGAAGAGCTCATTACCGAAGCCGCAGTCGCGCAGACCGAGCTTTGGGAGGTGCAAGATGTCCGCATCTGATCGACGAGCTGTGATCGACTCGACAGATCGCGTGCGCCCTCTGTTCGACGCGCTCCGAGACGGCTCGGAGGAGACGGTCTCGAGGGGCGTTCTTCGGGACGCCCTCGAGCGCTCCGGTCTGCGCGCCGACGACCCTCGACTCGCGAGCGTCTACCAGGTCTTGAACGAGCCCGTCGAGCCGCCGCTCGACTACGACGCGTTTCATCGCGCCGTACAGCCCGCGGCACTGCTCGTCGAAAAGGCCTTGCAGGGACGACTCGTCATCCCCGAGTTCGATGCGTTCTCGACGGAGCTCGACGCGATCTTCGGCCGCGTCCGGGCGAACCGCGACGGCGCCGTTGCGGACTACATCCCGCAGCTCGCGCGGGTCGATCCCGAGCAATTCGGCGTCGGTGTCTGCACGGTTGACGGGCAGCGGCTCGCGCTCGGCGACGCCGACGTGGAGTTCTGCGTGCAGTCCTGCTGCAAGCCCGTCAATTACTGCCTCGCGCTCGAGGAACACGGTGCGGATCGTGTCCACGAGTTCATCGGATGCGAACCGAGCGGAGCGAGCTTCAACGAACTCGAGTTGAACGTGCACGGCCGGCCCCACAATCCGATGATCAACGCGGGCGCGATCGTGAGCTCCGCGATGATCCTGAAGGACCGGTCGGCGGCCGACCGCTTCGACCACGTCATGGACTGCTATCGGCGGCTGGCCGGCGGGCGCAAGCCCGGTTTCAGCAATCCGACCTATCTCTCCGAGCGGGGCACCGCCGATCGCAACTTCGCGCTCGGACACATGATTCGCGAGAACAAGGGCTTTCCCGACGATGCCGACCTCGTCGAGACGCTGGAGTTCTACTTCCAGTGCTGCTCGATGGAGATGACCGCCGAAGGCCTGTCCATCCTCGCGGCGACGCTCGCCAACGGCGGTGTCTGTCCCACGACAGGGGAGCGGGTCCTGCAGCCCGGGACGGTGCAGAAGTGCCTCTCGCTGATGTCGACGTGCGGCATGTATGACTACTCGGGCGCGTGGGCGTTCGCCGTCGGCCTTCCCGCAAAGAGTGGCGTGTCCGGGGCGGTCATGGTCGTTGTCCCGAACGTCCTCGGCACGTGTGTCTGGTCACCCCTGCTCGACCGTCATGGCAACAGCGTTCGTGGTGTCGAGTACTGCCGCGAGCTCGTGAGTACCTACAACTTTCATCAGTTCGACAACCTGGTCGGCGCACTCGCCGAGAAGACGGATCCGCGCCGTGCCAAACGCTCCTCGCAGAGCACGGGCATCGTGGACCTTTGCTGGGCTGCGAGCGAAGGTGACCTCGCCGGCTTGCGGAGCCTCCTGGCGTCCGGCGCGAGCCTCGACGCAGCCGACTACGACGGTCGTACGCCCCTGCACCTCGCCGCCTCCGAAGGGCACCTCCACGTCGTCCAGTTCTTCATTCGGCGCGGCGCGGCGCTGGCTCCGGTCGACCGATGGGGGGCCACGCCCGTCGACGACGCGCGCCGGGAGGGCCACGACGAGGTGGTCGAGGCACTTGTCGCTGCGGTCGGGGACACCGTTTCGTGTTCTCTTTCCTGAGGGGGGCGAAACCCCGGAAAGGCCCAACGATGTTGATCCCCAAAGAGACTCGACACCAACGCAACGCCCGTCGCCGCCCGGCGCCCGCCGTGAGCGCGATGGCGCGCGCTGCACGCCACGGTCAGATCGAGACGATCCGCTTTCTGTTGCGAAACGGTGCAGACGTCGATGCGCGAGGCCACCTCGGACAGACGGCCCTTCACGCGGCCGCGACGCGAGGGCAGGCCGAGGCGGTTCGGTTCCTTCTCGACGAGGGAGCGGATGTCAACGCGCTTGACGGTCTCGGGGCGACGCCGCTCGATTGGGCCCGCACCTTTTGTCACACCCGTACGATCGGCGCCCTTCGGTTCGCAGGCGGGCGACGGGCGCGTGGCGAAGCACCGCGACGCTACCTGGCCTACCAAGCAAGCTGAGGCGACCGGCGGGAGCTCCCGCTTCCGTCAGTCGTCGCCCTCCGCCAGCCGGCCCTTCATCCACTCGCGCGCCATGCGCCAATCCAGCTCGACGGTCCGTAGCGACACCTTCAGCACTTCTGCAATCTGCGGATTCGCGAGACCGGCGAAAAGGCGCATCTCCGCCACCTGGGCCTGGCGCGGATCCAGCTTCGAGAGCTGTTCGAGCGCTTCGTGAACGGCGATCGTGTCCAGGGCGGGGGCGAGGTTGGGCGTGCCGGGGTCGATGAACGTGAGGCGCTCCCGCTGACGATCGCCCCCGCGCTTCGCGGCGTCCTTGGCGCGCGCGTGGTTGACCAGCACATGACGCATGGCGCGCGCCGCGATGGCAAGGAAGTGTGCCGAGTCGTGTCCGAGATCGACACCCGGTCGATGCATGCGCATCCAGGCCTCGTGAACGAGCACGGTAGGCTGAAGCGTGTGGTCTCGGCGCTGGCTGCGGAACATCCGTCCGGCGATGCCGTGCAACGCGTCGTAGGCGCGCTCGAAGATGCGGTCCGCCGCGTCATCATCCCCGCTGCGTGCGGCTTTCAGCAACGTCTCGATGTCGATCTCGGCGGGGTCCACCTCCTGATTGTAGCTACGCGTCCGCAGAGGCGTCGCGAATCGATCGAAGGAGCGGCGAGCGATCGAAGAGCCCTTCCTTTGCCTCCTCCGGCGCATGCTCGAGGATCTCGCGCGCCCGCGCGCGCGCTTCGTCGAGGTAGTCATGCTCCCCCGTTGCCCGCCAGAGAAGCAGACACACCCTGAGGGCATCCTCACCGTGCAGGCGCGCCCTGTGGCTGCGAAAGAGCGAGACGGCGGTCTCCGTGCCTTCGCCCGTCAAGGCGGCGCGCTCGACGGCGGCACGAACGCGATCGGAGACGTAGGACATCCGTTCAGCGATCTCCGCGGCCTCGCGCAGACGCCGCAATGCGTCGTCCTTGTCGCCTCGGTCGGCGGCCATCGCCGCAAGCAACAGCAACGAGCTCACCACGCCCGGCATGTTTTCGATATCTCGACGAAGTGCCAGGGCGGCCTCGCCGTGGCGCATGGCTTCGTCGGCGTCGCCGGCGTCCCATGCCAGGCGCGCGAGGCCGTCCCGCGCATAGCCCTCGATGCGACGGGCATTGGTCTCTCGGGCAAGGCGGAGTGATTCCCTGCCCGCGATCCGGGACGGTTCGAACCAGCCGAGGATTCGAAGGATGGCAGCCTTGTTGACCAGAGCGGCGGCCCGACCACTTCGAACCAGGAGACGTCGATAGCACAGGATGGCTTCCTCGAGAAAGTCCAGTGCTTCCGCCAGATGGCCGCGTGCCGCGCAGATGTTGGCGAGCGTGATCAGCGCGGGGGGTTCATTCGAAGTGTCGCGGACCTTCCGGGTCAGTTCCAAGGAGCGCTTCGACTCCGCGTACGCGGCATCGTTGTTCCCGGACTCTTGCAGGAGAATTCCGCGCATCCCACGAGCGCGCGCCTCTTCGTGGATGAGCCCCTCTTCCTTGCCGAGAAGCGCGAGCGCGTCGAAGTCGCCGGCGGCGTCCGCGAAGCGGCCGAGGGTCCAATAGACTTTGCCCCGAGCTAGGAGGAACTGCGCCCGCACCTTCGCCGACTCGACGCGATCATGGAGTACCGCCACGCGCTCGAGCTTCCCCAGAGCGTCCTGCGGACGACCGGTGCTATTGAGCATGGACGCCCAAATGCACGACAGGTCGACTTGCCCGTCGACGTCGTCTACCGCGATGGCCTCCGTCACGGCCTGCTCGCACGTCCTCGCTGCGGCTTCCCGCTGGTCGAGTCGTACCAGCGCACTCGCGAGCAACCCGAGCAGCCGGAGTCGCAGAGGCACGCGGTCGTCCCCGAGCGCCTGAAGTGCCCGCACGAGCGTGTCGTGCTCGGCGAGCTTCTGGCCCGCGGCGATGAGATGCTGCGTCGCGGCAACGACGTAGGGCAGTGCCGCAGCCGGGTCGTCACTGCGCAAGAGATGACGCGCGATGGGCGCCGCCTCCCGAGGACGCGGAGGTTTCTCGGAGACCGCAGCGTACGCCTCTCCGAGGTTGCCGTGATACGCCGCGCGAAGCGAGGTCGGCGATGCTGCGTAGAGGACGTCTCGCAGAACCGCGGGCTCGAACCGGAAGTGCGAACCGTCGGATCGAATGAACCCGCCCATGCGCTCGAGCCGCGCCAGGCGTTCGAGCAGGGGAATTCGAGGCTTCTCCAATGCACGCGCAAGGAGCCGTGGGTCGAACACCTCCCCGGCGACGGACGCGGCGTCGAGCAGGGCGCGATCCTCATCCGACAGTGTGTCGATTCGGGCTTCGAGCAGCGCTCGCAGCCCGATCGGAAGCTCGGCGTTCTGCACGGCGCTGAGCAACGCGGCGCCGCCTTCTCGCACCGGCAGGATCGACGAACGGCGCAGCGCGGCGACGAACTCGCGCACGTAGAGTGGCAGACCGGCCGCCCGGTGCCACACCGTGCCCGCGAGGTCGGCGGCGGCGCTCGCGTCGTCCATCATCTCGGCGAGCAGCGTCTCGACCTCTTCCGTCGTGAGCGGCGGCAGCGCGATGCGGCGGAGCGCGTCGCTGGTGCGAGGATCGTACGATGTCGGTGCTTCGCCGCAGATCGTGACGAGCATGAGCGCCGGCATGCGTTGGAGTGCGCTCGCGAGTCCGAGAATCCGCCCTCTCAACGGGGGCTCCGCTTTGTCTAGGTCCTCTACGACCCAAACGGTCGGAAGCTCGCGAGAAAGCCGCTCTACCAATCGCACGCAGAGTTGATCGAGAACGGCCTCGGATGCGGGCGCGTACCGGGGGCTACCAAGGAGCTGCTCCACGAGGCCCGTGTCCGCATCGAGAAAGCGACTCAAGCGCTTGGCGAGATCGGCGGAACCAAACCGCGTGCGTACGGCGTGGGCGATGGCCCCCGTGCCGGCTGCGCCGTACGCGCCGTACAACGCCTGCGCGTCCTGGGTCCGGATGGAATCGAGAAACGCGCTGACGAGGCTCGACTTGCCGGCTCCCAGGTCCCCTTCGATGAGCACGACCCCTCCGGCACCTTCCCGCGCCTGGGCCCACGCTGCCTGAAGCCTCTCCATCGCACCTTCGCGCCCAACGAATCGTCCCGCCGGAGCCGGTGCCAGCGCGCGGGGCCAGCGCGTTCCGCGGCTCGCCTCCGCCTGCTTCTTCCACCACGCGCCCGCCTCCCCTTCTTCGAGTAGCGTCGCGAGCTCGGTCGCGGACGCGATCCTGTCCTCTGGCCTGACCGCCATCAAGGCGGGCACGAGGCTCCGCAGGAAGTCGCTCAACGAATCGACCTGGTCCAACGCGGCCTCGATCGCCTGCCGGGACGGCCGCTCCAGGCTCGGCCCCTCATCGTGTCCCTCTCCGGGCGGCCGGCCCGTCGCGAGCTCGAACAGCACGACCCCAAGCGAGTACAGGTCGGCCCGGCCGTCGACCGCCGCGCCGGCGAGCTGTTCCGGCGCCGCGTAATGAAGCGAACCGATGAACATGCCGGGCGTCGTCAGCCGTGTGTCCCTCGCCTCTGAGAGCGCGATGCCGAGATCGACGATCCGCGCTTGCACCGCGCCGTCGACGATGACGTTTTCCGGTTTCAGATCGCGGTGCACGATCCCGTGCGCGTGCATCGCAGCCAGGCCGTCGGCCACCTGTCTTCCGATCTCCCGGACGAGGCCATCGGACAACGACCCGTGCTCGGACAGAATCGCGCGAAGATCGCGGCCATCGACGTACTCCATGACGAGGTAGCGCACGTCGCCAGCCGGCGTGGACTCGGATCCGTGGTCGAGGGTGCGAACGACGTTCGGATGTTCCAGCCGGCGACCGAGCTCCGCTTCTCGTGCAAACCGCTCACCGGCGGTTTCGTGAACGAACAACGTCGGGTGCATCACCTTGACGCACACGTGCTGGCCGTTCGCGTCCCGCGCCAGGTAGACCGCGCCCATACCGCCGCGGCCGAGCTCGCGCGTGAGCTCGTACTCGCCGATCGTCTCGGGAACGGCGCCGGTCTGTACCGCCAGGGACGGGGTATCCGTCGCACCGTGCTCCGCTCCGAGCAGTCCTTCGACGGCACGGCGCAGGGGACGGTCGTCGCGACAGGCCTTTGACAGATAGTCCCGTTGGGCCTCTCCGGAGAGCTCGGCCGCGCGGTAGAAGACCTCTCGGATGCGCTGGTACCGCTTCGGGTCCACGCGCACCACGGTACCGACACCGGGTCGGGCGCGTCGACCGTCGCTTCACCTAGCGCCGACCTCGCTCGAGGCTGAACCCCGAGCCCTTCGGCCGCCCGCCTCGAGCGCCGAGTCGACCCCGTGCTAGAGTCCGCACACTCCCAGCGAGGAGGGCAGGCGCTTGACCACGCCCACAGACGCCGGCGAGATCTCTCGCATCCTGCGCGCCGCGGACCTTGACGACGGCGAAGACCCGCAGGCGCTGCTTCCGCTCGTCTACGGCCAGCTGCGCGCGATGGCCGCGCACCGCATGCAGGGCGAGCGGAGGGACCACACGCTGCAGCCGACGGCCCTCGTCCACGAGGTCTGGCTCAAGCTGGAGGCGGAGCGCCGGCGTACGTACACCGACCGGGCCCAGTTCTACGCAGCGGCAGCGCGCGCCATGCGCCAGATCCTCATCGACCACGCCCGCGCCCGCGCGACGCGGAAGCGAGGCGGGGGGAGGCTTCGGATCCAAGCGGACCTGGCCCAGATCGTCTCCGGAGGGGAATTCGAGACCCTCGTGGCGGTCGAGGACGCCGTCCGCCGCCTAGAAGAGGTGGACCCCCGTGCGGGATCCATCGTCCACATCCGGCTCTTCGCGGGGCTCGAGCTCGCGCAGACGGCGGAGGTCCTGGGAATCCCCCTCCGGACGGTGGAGCGTGACTGGGCGTACGCCAAGGCGTGGCTCTACGAGAGGTTGGCATGAGTATCGAAGCCGAGGCCAAGCGGCTCTTCCAGGCGGCGCGCGATAAGCCGGCCGAGCAGCGTACCTCGTTCCTGGACGAGGCGTGCGAGGACGCGACCTTGCGCGCGCGCATCGAGGCGCTGCTCGCGGCCCACGATGAGCTGGGCGCGTTCCTCGCCGACCCAGACGCCGAGGATCGTCACCCCGACGAGGGTCCCGGCGCGGTCGTCGACCGCTACAAGCTGCTCCAGCAGATCGGTGAGGGCGGCTTCGGCGTCGTCTACATGGCCGAGCAGATCGAGCCCGTTCGCCGCAAGGTGGCGCTCAAGGTGCTCAAGCCCGGCATGGACACCAAGCAGGTCATCGCCCGTTTCGAGGCGGAGCGCCAGGCGCTGGCGCTGATGGAGCATCCCAACATCGCGCGCGTGCTGGACGCCGGCACCACGCGGCGAGGCCATCCGTACTTCGTGATGGAGCTCGTGAAAGGCGTTCCCATCACGCAATACGCCGACGAGGCGAAGCTCGACACGCGCGAGCGGCTGAAGCTCTTCCAGCCGGTCTGCCACGCGATCCAGCACGCCCACCAGAAGGGAATCATCCACCGCGACCTCAAGCCCTCGAACATCCTGGTCACCCTGCACGACGGGCGCCCCGTGCCCAAGGTGATCGACTTCGGCATCGCCAAGGCCACGGACCACCGCCTGACGGAGAAGACGCTGTTCACCGAGTTCCGCCAGATGGTCGGCACCCCGGAGTACATGGCACCCGAGCAGGCGGAGCTCTCCGGCCTGGACATCGACACGCGCGCCGACATCTACTCGCTCGGCGTCCTGCTCTACGAGATCCTCACGGGCAAGAAGCCCTTCGACTTCGAGACGCTGATGCGCGAGGGCTACGGCGAGATCCTGCGCTACATCCGCGAGGTCGACCCGCCCAAGCCCAGCACGCGAGTCAGCACGCTCGGCGCGGACGCCTCGGTCCTTGCCCACAACCGGCACACCGAGCCCAAGATGCTCGGCCGCTTGCTGCGCGGCGACCTCGACTGGATCGTCATGCGCGCGCTCGAGAAGGACCGCAACCGCCGCTACGAGACCGCGAATGCGCTCGCCATGGACGTCGAGCGGTTCTTGTCCGACCAGGCCGTCGTGGCGACGCCTCCGAGCGCGATGTACCGGGCGCGCAAGTACGTGCGACGCCACCGTGCAGCGGTCGTCGCGACGGGACTCGTAACCGCGGCACTGCTGGTGGGCCTGGTCGTCTCTACGACGGCTTGGGTCGAAGCCGATCGCCAGCGGGAGCGCGCCGAGGCGCGAGAGCGCGAGGCGCGCACGGAGGCGCAACGCGCAACGACCGTGGTCGGCCTGATGAAACGACTGATCGGAGCGGCGGATCCGGACGAAGTGCGCGGTGCGAACTTCACCGTGAAGGAGCTACTCGACGAGTTCGATCGCGAGCTGGACCCGGCCGCGTTGGCCGATCAACCGGAGGTCGCTGCGACCATCCACGGCCTGCTGGGCGGGGTATACGTGCGGCTGGGCCTCATCGAAGAGGGGCAGCGCCACCTCGACCTGGCGCGCAAGCACGCCGACGGGGTGCTGCCGGCCGACCACGAGGTCCTCACCGATGCGCTCGTCGCCACGGGCCGGGTGCTCGACACACGCGGCCGCTGGGCGGAAGCCCAAGCTGCCTACCGCAAGGCGCTCGAGCTGACGGCGCGCCGCGTTGGTCTCGAGAGCGCGGCCGCGGTCCGCATCCGCAACGCCATCGTCGGCTCCCTGCTCGAGCTCGTTCGCGTGGACGAGGCGCAGGAGATGGTCACGGCCTCGCTCACAACGCTCGAAACGGTCGATGCGCCGCGGGAGCACATCCAGTCGTTGGTGCTTCAAGGCGGGCTGCGCAAGCGCCGCGGCGACCTCACGGGCGCGGAGCGAGAGTTCCGGAAGGCCCTGGCCATCGCCGAGCAACGGCTTCCCGGCGACGACCCGCGAGCAAGCGCGCCGCTGCGCGAGCTGGCCCTCGTGCTTGCCTTTCGGGGCGAGCGGGAGGCGGCGTTGGAGATGGCCCGGCGCGCGCTCGCGTTTGCGGAGGAGCAGTACGGCGAGCACCACAGCGCGACCGGCTTCATGGTCAATGGTCTGTATCTGGTCGTGACGAACTTCGACATGGACGAAGAGGGCCTCGCGCTTGCCCGGCGGGACCTGGCCATCAAGCGCCGAACCCACGGCGAATCCAGCGCCTTCGTGGGCGTCGCGCTCGGCAACGTCGCGCTGTCCCTCGAGCGAATGGGCCGCCACGAGGAGGCCCGCCCGATCCTGGAGGAGGGCGTCATGATGCAGCGCGCCCACTGGGGGGAGCACCCCGAGGTCGTGCTGGCGCTCAGCAACTTGGCCTACAACGCGCATTCGCGCGGCGACGACGAGGCCGCAATTCGCCACCTGGACGAGGCCTTCGAGATGGCGGACCGCATCCTGCCCGCCGGCCACCCCACGGTGGGGCACCTCCACCTCGAACGAGGCAGGATGCAGAATGCCGCCCGTGACTGGGCCCGGGCGGAGGCGAGCGTGCGAAAGGCCCTCGAGATCTACCGCCGCGCACACGGGCGTGGCAGTCCCCGCGCCGTGTACACCCTGTCCCACCTCGTCCGCTCGGTGTACCAGCAGGGGCGCATTCAGGAGGCGCGCTCCCTCGCCGAAGAGGCAGGCGAGCTGGCGCGCGCGTCCCAGGACCCGATGCTCACCGCGTCGGTGCTGTCGACGATGGGTGTGTTCGTCTCGCCGGCGGAAGGGGTTCGTCTCTGTCGCGAAGCGCTGGAGATCTGCACCGCAGTGCGCGGTTCCGACCACCCTGTGACTTGGGACTTGCGCATGCGCCTCGCCAGCGCCCTCCACGGCGTCGAGAACCACGCCGAAGCCGCCGAGATCTATGTCGACGTCCTCGAACGTATGGACGACCAGATGTTCGGGGGCTTTTCGGACGAGTCGTGGCTGCACGTCCTCACCCGAGCGACCGACACGCTGCTGGTCACGAAGCATCCCCAGGCCGCCAAGGCACGCGCGGCGCTGGAGCGGCGCCTGAAGAAGACCCCGCGGGGCTGGGCGTTTGCTTGGCTGGGAGGGACGATGAAACGCCACGGGAGCCTCGACGAGTCCCGTCGCGCCTACTCCCGCGCCCGCGAGCTGCTCGACCCGGAGGAGGAGAGCGACCTCAGACCGCTCTCCAAGGCCCTGTACGAGCTGGCCGGTTTCGCACACGACCGCGGGGACCGAACCCAGGAGCTTGCACTGATGGCAGAGAGCATCGCGTTTCAGCGCAAGGCGCTGGCTTGGTTGGAGCGCGAGATGCCCGGGGAGCTCCAGACGCTGCGCGCGAAGCTCGACCTCGCCGACCGTTTGCATGTCGCCGGCGACGACGCGGCCGCGGCGCCGCTCTTCGTCGAGGTCCTGCCGAAGCTCGAGACGCTCCTGCCGAAGCCTGCGGAGCGCGCGAAGTCGCTCGGCTGCGCACTGGTCGCGGTGCAGGCCGGCTCCCCGAAGAAAGACGTGGACGCGGTCGTCACGGCCTTCGCGCGGGTGCGGAAAGAGCACTTCCCCGAGTGCAGCGCTGGCTGTTGCGGCCAACCAAGACGGATGTTGGCCGAGGGTCGCACGGACGATGCGGTGCGTACGCTGCGCGGGGTCCTGCGCGGTCTGCGCGCCGCCTACGACAAGCCCGGTCGGGACATCCTGAACACGGTTGGCGTGCTCGTGGCGGCGCTCAAAACGCAAGGCGACGCCCAAGCCGCGCGAACCATCGTGCGAAGCCTGCGCGAAGAGGCGCGTACCAAGCTCGGAGACCATGCGATCACGGCGGAGGCCACGGCTTTCCTCGCCTTTCACGTCGAGCTCTCGGAACAGCTCGAGCTTCTGGAGGAGGCCGTAGCGATGAGCCGCAGGGTGCAGGGAGCGACCCACGCGAACACGCGTCTCTACGAGCGTCATATTGCGATGGCACTTGCGGCATCCGGGCGCCACGAAGAGGCCGCGCCGCTGTTTGCGAGCGTGTTGCCTCATCTGGCCAAGCTCAACCCGGATCCGGAAAGTCGCCGGACGGTGCTTCTGAATGCGACCCTGTCGCTCGTGGCCACCGCCCATCCCGAGGCATCCGCGGCCGCGCGCGAGCTCGTCGCCTTGACGGCCGAAGTCAGCCCCGATGCGGATCTCGAGAACGCAGGCGCGCAGATGATACTTGGACGCGCGTTGTTCTCGGCGGGAGAGCTGACGGAGGCGGTCGAGCAGATGAGCAACGCGGTTGCGACGCTGCAAGACGCTTGGCCCGCGCAGAATCCGGAGCTGCTGGGCATACGGCTCGAGCTTGCCGCGGCCTACGACGCAGCCGGACAGCTCGATGCGTCGCGGCGCGTTCGGCAGGACGTTCTGACCATCGCGCGGGAACACCTCGGCGAGCACGCCCTCGTAGCCGCCGCGGCGCACCAACTCTCCTTCGTGGCGCCTCCGAAGCAGGCAGTCGAGCTCGCGGCCGAAGCTGCCCAGCTCGGCCGGCGGCTGCACGGCGCGGCATCCGTGGAGACCCGCATGTACGAAACGGCCTGGGCGGTGCGTCTCGCCATGGTCGGCGAGCAGAAGGAGGCGGCCCAGAAGTTCGCACCCTTGCTCGAGCAGCTCGGCGGGCTCCCGGTGCATCCCGAGGAGCTGTGTCTCACGCTTCGCTTGGCGGCCTCGGCGCTCGTCGACGCGGAGCATCCCAAAGCCGAACGGGCGGTGACGCTTCTTCGCGAGACCCAGGAGAGGTGTCTCGGCGCTGACGACCCCAACCATGCCGTGCACGCGTTGCTCGCCGGAGTCCTAACGCTGCGCGCGGGCAAGGCGAAGGTGGCGGAGGCGCTCCTGCGGAGGGCCGTCTCCATCCGTGAGAAGGCCCTGCCGGCGGATCACTGGCTGCTCGCCAACGTGCGCAGCATCCTGGGGGAAGCCCTCACTGCGCAACGGAAGTTCGACGAGGCGGAGTCGATGCTGCTCGAGGCGTACGAGAAGATCGACCCGCCCGAACCCTGGGGCCGCCGCAAGAAAGCGGCGCTCGAGCGCATCATCGGGCTCTACGAGGCGTGGGGCAAGACGAAGCAAGCCGACACCTGGCGCAAGCGGCTCGTCGAGTTGACGAATGCCGACGAATGACGGCGGTGCGTCGCCGCAAGGAGGAACGCATGCGGCTTTGTCTCTCCCTTGTCCTGCTCGCAGGTGCGTGCGGGTGTTCGGACCCTGAGCCCGTTCCGCCGCCCGCTGCGTTGAAGGATGGCGTCTACGAGGTACTGGCCGTCGAAGGCGACCCCGGCGCACTGCCGACGCCCGACGCCGAGACACGCGTCCTCACCTACGATCGGCAGTTCATCGCTGGTGGTTCGCAGCTTGCGCCGGAGTACGTGCTCTTGCGGGTGCGAGGCCATGCACCGCTCGAGCTGGCGAAGCCGCCGACCGAGGGCGAGGCCGACGGACGGCCGGCGCTGCTTCTCACCTTGCGTCCCGAGGCCGGCAAGACGCTCGCGGCGCTGACGTCCAAGGCGAGTCGAGCCGCGGTCGTGATCGGCGGAACGATCGTGACGCTTCACCGAGTTCGCGCGCCCATCGAGGGCGGCAGACTCCAAGTCTCGTGCTGAGCGGAAGGCGCGCTCGAGCGTCTTCTCCTGCAGTTGCAGGACTGAGTGTGGCGAACGGAGAGGGTCTCGTCCCCCTCGACAGGTCCGATCCCCGCAGTTCCGGAATGCGCGCGCATCGCATGAAGGAGACGGGTGGCAGCGGCCGGAGGTTGCGGTCGCTACAATCCGCCACGCCAGCCCGACGCCCGTCCCCGGGGCTCCCGCCCTTCGGGGGCCCCAACCGTTCCGGCAACCGACCTCATGCAACGTGACTCCTTCCTGTCCGACGACTGCCCGCCCATGGGCATCTACGAGACCCTCTATGCCTTCCGTGACAGCTTCGGACGGTTCATGGGAACCGAGGGCACACACCCCTGGTCCCAGGGGTTCCCGCTGACGACGCAGCTCGAGGGCGGGCCGCCGCTGCCGAGCAGCGTCGAGGTGACGTGGGAGGACCGCTTCTACCCGAAGGCATGGGGGCATCCGAAGCTCAGAGAGGCGCTCGTCGAGTACTACAACTCGTTCTACGGCTCGCGCATCACGCCGGAGAACGTGATGGTGTTCGCCGGGGGTCGGCCCGGCATCTTCGCGGTCCTGGCGTTCATGAAGAAGCACGTCGAGGTGCGGATCGGCAACGCCGAGTGGCCGGCGTACCTCGACATCATGACGCAGACGCAGACCAGCTGGCGGGTCGTGCCGTTCACGGAGGAGAACGGTTTCCATCCGCCCAACGCGGCCTACTTCGATCGGGCCGGCCTGAATCACAAGACCCATCTGATGCCGATCATCTCCAACCCCGGCAATCCGACCGGCCACACCCGCGCCGGCGCCGAGCTGAAGGAGCTGATCGCCATGGCGGAGCAGCCGGGCAACGGCATCCTGCTCGACGAGGCCTACGAGATGTTCCACGCGTCGAAGGGCGTCAGCGGCATCCAATACGTCAAGAACCTGGATGACAGCAACGTGTTCCTCGCAGGGGCGTGCACCAAGGGGCTGCAGTGTCCCGGTATCCGCATCGGTTGGATCATCGCCAGCAAGAAGAACGTCGAGACCCTGTCGAACTTCTCCAGCTTCGGCATGGGCGGCGTGAGCCACCCGTCGCAACACTATGCAGTCGAGCTTCTGGAGCCGAGCCGCGTGGCGTTGGCGCGCGAGGCGGTGGAGCGCCATTACGGCAGGCAGCGCGCCCGGTACGGCGAGGCCTTCGAACGGATGGGTCTCGAGGTCTTCACCGGAGACGGCGGCTTCTACCACTGGATGAAGCTGCCGGAGGGCTTGAATGCGAGCGAGCTGAACCGACGCCTGTTCGAGCACGGCGCCGCGATTCTCGAGGGCAAGGACTGCGACATGGCGCGGCCGCACGACAAGGACCCGGCCTACGTGTCGCCGTACGCAAACTGGTTCCGCTTCTCGTTCGGCCCGCTGCTGCCCGAGACGTTCGAATCGGACGTCGCGATTCTCGAGCGGGTGTTGGACGAGTACCGGGCGGACGTCGGGGCGGGGAGCCCTTCTTCGACGGCGCGAAGCTAGCAGCCGCCCTAGGACCGAAGGGAGATCACTGTGAACCACGAGTCGAAGGTGGTCCGCTTCAAAGGAGACGAAGACGGGTATGAGCGGTGGTTGAGCACGAACCCTGGAGGCTACGTCTTCAGGCGTATGCGACGGCCTCATGGCGGCGCACCCCGGCACGCCCTGGAAGGACCACGCAATCTGGGCAGCACCTGAGAACGACGTTGTGCGCCCGGATCGTTGCGTCGCCATCGTTGACGACTCCCAGGTCGTGCACGTCGATGCGCAGAAGGTGATTGGGCACACGCAGGAGCCTTGATACGAACTCGCGCTCACGGGGCGTCACGGCGCGTGAGGCGCTTGGAGCACTGCCGGGCGTCGACCAACTCATGAAGTTGACTGCGAGGGTGGGGGCCGAGACCGGCTCGATTCCAACGACTACGTAACCAGTTCACCGGTCTGGCGAAATGCACATGGGGAGATGGGTGCAGGTCACCGCAATCATGACGGATCCGTACCCGGTAGCGATCGACCGACAGTCCGGTGAACTACCACCCGGTTCGGTACCCGGACGGACCCCCTAGAGGTCGTACGGACGAACGGTGCTCCGGCCGTTGCTGGTGCAGCGGTGAATCGCGGCTCCCAGCATCTCGTGCACCTTGTCGGAAACCGCCTGCACCAGTTCGCCGTCCGATCGGAGTCCGATCGCCATCACGATGAGCTCGCGTCCGGTGACGTGCGGCAGGCACGGAAGGTCGTGCGCAAGCTCCGTCTTGCGACCGTTCCTTTGCGCACGCTGATGGGCTTCCTGAAGCCAGCGATGGATCTCGCGGTCGATGGCCTGCACGAGCTCGCCATCGGAGCGCAGCCCTGCCTCACGAATCACGTCTTTCACTTTCGAGCCGACAACCACGATCTCGCGCGTCTTCTTTGCGTGCGCAGCGTCGAGAGCAAGTCCCGAAGTTACCAACATCGCGGCAACGACCGACAACAACGTCCTCATTGAATCACCTCCAAATGCGACCTATGACATGATTGTCTCACCGCCCAACCCGCCCGCGCAACCCGCAACGAGGTACGAAGTGCGTTGAGTTGCTACGACATTCGGACGGTCCGCACCGGATGTCTTCGCAAGCGCGCCATCCACGCCAACGATTCGCGACCCGCCTCTATCATGCGCGGTGTGAACGATAGCGGGCGCTCATCGCCCCGGCGGAGCACGACTTGCGCACATTCTGGATCGTGGTTGTTGCCATAGCCGCGGCAGGGGTGATGCGGTGACGTGGACCCCGACAGACGGAGTGCTAGGCGAGCGTCTCTGGCCTAGTGCCGTACTCCACCGCGAACGCCCAGTCGATCTCGCCGATCCGCTGCGCCCGTCAAGAACATCTCCTTCTTGAGTCGGTCGAGCCTGTACCCTACGCCGATGCGGCGTCGCCCGCCTTCTCCTCGTAGATCATGATCAGGTTGCCACAGGTGTCGTCCAGGGTCGCCATGAGGGCCGCGCCGGCGTCCACGGGCTCACCCTTGAACTCGACACCCAGCCCCAAGAGCCGCTCGTACTCCGCCTGGCAGTCGTCCACGAGGAATGCCGTCACGGGGATCCCCTCGGCATAGAGAGCCTGCTTGTACACCCTTGTGGCCGGATGCTCGCCATTGGGCTCCAGCATGAGCTCGCAGGCGTCCGGCTCGTCGGGCGACACCACGGTGAGGAACCGGGTTCCCTCGCCCATCGGGATGTCCTGCTTCTTCACGAATCCGAGCTTCTCCGTGTAGAAGCGCAGCGCGTGGTCCTGATCCGTGACGGGGACGCTCTCGAGGCGGATGCGCATGGGCCCAACTCCCAGGTGCCAAGACCCGAACAAGGTACCTGCCTCTCGCGGCTGTGAAGCTGCGGAGGGAGAGGGATTCGAACCCTCGGGTAGGTTTGACCCTCGTCGGTGGCACGAGCGGTGCTTCCGACCACTCGGTCATGATTCGGCACGGGTGGAGCGTCTGTGGCGCTAGTTGGCTTCGGGCCCTCCCGCAGGCAGGGGCTCAGGCGACTTCGGTCGTCGGCGCATGAGCACGACCAACGCGAACAGCCCGTAGATCGCCACGAGGGCTGCCCCGACTCTGAATTGGTGCTCCCACTCACTGACGAAGATGTCGCTCATGAAGTCGATCGTCGCGTGGATCAAGACGAGCGGCCACATTCCGATGTCGTCACGCGCCACGGAGAATGCGAGACCGATCCCGAACGCGATGAGCACTGGGAGCGCGCCCTCGTTTGCGTGGATCAGCCCGAAGAGGACCGCCGTAGTCAGCAGTCCGAGACGCGGACCCAGAACCCGGAGGCGCTCCTGCACGAGTCCGCGGAAGGCGAACTCCTCCCAGAAACCGATGAGCAGGCAGTCGGCCGCGGCGGCCACGAAGAAGGCCGCGCTGGCGTCCACGAAGGGGCCGCGAACGACGTTCACGGCCATGAGGGGAGCGAAGAGCAAGAAGACCCACGGGCGGGACGGACGGACGGGCTTGAAGAGTCTGCTCCGACCCGTCGCCACGATGATCGCGACCACGACCAGGCCGCAAGGGGCGGCCTGCGTCATGTGACGCAGCGGAAGATCCGACTCGAACCCGAAGCGCTTCCAGAGTGAACCGCCGAGGATCATCGGCACGGTCGCAAACAGGGGGATCCAGATCCCTACGACCAGAAGCGCCTTCACGCCCTCCCACACCCTGGCACGCGATCTCGACATCTCTCCCCAAGCCGGGCATCGGCCCGGACCAACCGACTCTACCCCGCCAAGTCGAGGTCGGATGTCGACATCGTCAGCCTCCAGAGGCGTATTGCCGCGTCACGACGACGGAATCAGGAACGAGTCCGCCACGAAGGTGGCAGGGCCGCCCCGGCAGGAGACCGGCCCCGAAGCCGGTCGATCGACGAGAGCCCGACCTCAATCCTCGAAGATCGCCTCGGCATCCCGATGGCCTTCCTGGCTGGCCGTGTACGCAAGGGCGAGCCGACGCAGGCCGAGGCCATCGGCTTCGTGTTTCTGTGCGGCGGCCTCGCGCTGTGGCTCCATGTCTCGTACCTGCTGGCCGCCGTGGTCATGGGAGCCACGGTCGCCAACGTGGCTCGGCACCACGAGCGCCCGTTCCACACCATCGAGGGCATCGAGTGGCCCTTCATGATCCTCTTCTTCGTCCTGTCCGGTGCTTCTCTCCAACTCGACGCACTTGCCGCCGTGGGGTGGCTCGGACTGGGCTACGTCCTCCTGCGAACGCTGGGGCGAATCGCAGGTGCAGCGCTCGGTACCGCGAGAGCCAAGGCATCCCCTGTCGTTCGCATGTGGATGGGGACTTCGCTGCTTCCGCAGGCGGGTGTCGCCATCGCTCTGACCTTGACGGCAGCGCAGCAGTTCCCCGTCTTGGCAGAAGTGCTACTTCCAGTTGCGCTCGGCGCAACGGTGCTGTTCGAGGTGGTGAAGCACGTCAAGGGCGCCTCGGACGTCACCGCGTTGCGGCTGATGGGCAAGCCGTACCTCGAAGTCAAGCCGAACCGGCACCGCATGGCTCGCTACGGCCTGCGGGTCGAGGACGTGCAACGCATCATCGAAGTCGCCCTGGGCGGCATGCCGCAGTCCCGCAGCGTCGAGGGGCGCGAGCGGTATCCGATCCGCGTGCGTTACGCGCGCGCATGGCGCGAAGACATCGATGTCATTCGCAGCACGCCGGTGCCCGTGGGCAAGGGGGCCTACGTGCCCCTGTCCGCCGTTGCCGACTTCGAGGTCACAGCTGGACCGGCCATGATCCGTGGAGAAGGCGGCCAGCTCGTCGGCTACGTCATGTTCAACGCGCAAGGGCGAGACGAGGTCGGCCTCGTCGAGGAGGCCGACAAGCACCTCCAGGAGATGGTCGCGCGCGGCGACATCGAGATTCCGAACGGCGTCTACTGGGATTGGCGCGGTCGGTACCAGAATCAGGTACGGGCCGCGAAACGGCTGTCGATCCTGATTCCGTTGTGCCTGCTGGCGAACCTGCTCCTGCATTTCCTCCACTTCGGGCGGCTCGGGCCGTCGCTGATCGTGTTTCTGGGCATTCCGGTCGCGCTCTCCGGCGGGTTCATCCTGCTCGACTTCTATGGCGCCTACCTCACGGTGGCCGTGTGGGTCGGGTTCATCGCGGTGTTCGGCATCGCAGCCGACGACGGGATCGTGATCGGCACCTACATCCAGCAGGTCATCCGCAGACGCAAGCCGACCACGGTCGAGGGCGTTCGCGCGGCCGTGCTCGAGGCGGGCCGCAAGCGCATTCGCCCTGCGCTCATGACGAGCGTCACCACGATCCTCGCACTGATCCCCATCTTCCTCACCGAAGGCAGGGGGAGCGACGTCATGCGCCCGATGGCGCTGCCGTCCATCGGGGGAATGATCGTCGCCGCGATCACGTGGTTCGTGGTGCCGATGGCCTACTCCGCGATCGAAGAACGCCGAATCCTGCGATCGATCTCCAAGACCAAGGCCAAAGCCGCGCCGGCCGAGGCCCACACCGAAGACGAATCCTGATGGAAGGAACGCACACCATGCGAGTACCCCTGATCAGCACACTTTCTGTCGCGCTACTTCTGCTGGCGACCGGTCCCGCCTGGGGCGAGGCCCCGACACGCGAACAGCTCCAGGCGGCGGCGAAAAAGGCAGGCACCGTGAACGGGCTGTGCCCCGTCAACCGGCTACTTGTCGTCGCGGACGCCGGCACGGCCACCTACAAGGGCGAGAAGATCGGGTTCTCGCACAGGGACGCTGCCGCCGCGTTCGAAGCCGATCCCACGCGCTACATGGACCGGCTGCGCCTGAACCCGCCGAAATATTGGTACGTCACGAAGACCACGTCCGTCGCCGACATGCGGAAGGCGAAGGCCGCGTTCCGGTGCGCGAATGGCGGGTGCCCCCTGACGGGCAAGGCCATCATCGCGCGCGGCGGTGCGACGATGTACAGCGGACAGAACATCGGGTTCTGCTGCCCAGGATGCCGTGGGAAATTCGTCAAGAACCCCGAGAAGTACATGAAGGCGCTGCGGGCCGATCCGCTTGCGTGGGCCTACGACCGCCCGGGACCGACCAACGCCCAGATGCGCGTGGCCCGGACCACGCACGGTACGGCGAACGGCAAGTGCCCCGTCATGGGCAAGCTCGTGGTTGCGAAGGGCGGCACCGTCACCTACCAGGGTCAGACGATCGGCTTCTGCTGTCCGCCGTGCATCGCCAAATTCAACAAGGATCCGGAGAAGTACATGCGGCGCATGCGCGCGGAGCCCGTCGCCTACGGCTACACGCCACCGAAGCGCTGACCGCAACTCAAGAAACAGTCGCGGCTCGAGGGAGTGCCAGCACATGAGCTTCACCAAAGCCCGAACTCGGATCTGGGCGCTTCTCGCGCTGCTGGTACTCACCGGGTGCCAGACCAGCGTGGGGGCGCTGGCTCCCGTCACACCCCCACCGCCACCCACGGCGAGCGTGAGCGGACAGCACGGCTCTCCGGCGCCAGCGAATGTCGCCCAGCCGACCGCAACGACGCCAACCGTGCCGCGCCCAGCGAGCGATGGCACGGCGCTCGACCTCGCGGAGCTCATCCGCATGGCCGCGAAGCACAACACCCGACTGGGAGCCGCCCGGAGTCGATGGCTCGCGGCGCGAGAGCGACCGACGCAGGCGCGCGCCCTACCGGATCCCATGCTGACCTACACGGAGATGATCGAGCCGATCCAGACCCGCGTCGGGCCGCTCGAACGCTCGGTGCAGCTCATGCAGCCGATTCCATTCCCGGGGAAGCTCTCCGCTGCCGGCGCCGTCGCGACAGAGCATGCCCG
Organism: Planctomycetota bacterium; assembly: GCA_965223505.1. GTDB lineage: Bacteria > Planctomycetota > PLA2 > PLA2 > JAEUHO01 > CBDCWP01. The sequence goes on along the minus strand of CBDCWP010000021.1, from coordinate 400,905 downwards.
CGTGAAGGAGCTCGAGTACCACATCGCGCTGCGGGACGTGGTCGCCGAGGTGAAGGTGAGCTACGCGGAGCTCGTCTACCTGCATCGCGCCATCGCGATCGTCGAGCAGAACCAGAAGCTCGCGACGCTTCTCTCCGAGAAGGCCGCGGCGGCGTACGCGAGGCAGGGCGGCGAGCAGCAGGACACCCTCACGCTGTTCGACACGTTGAAGGCCCAGTCCTCGCTGGCGCAGTTGGCCTACGACAAGATCACGTTGGAGGAGCTCCTCGAGGCCGAGAAGGTGAAGATCAACTCCTTGCTGTCCCGCCGCCCCGAGTGGGCCGTGGGCAAGCCGCGCCCGCTCGCCTTCAGGCCGCTCTCGGCCGGCCAGGAGGACTTGTTCCGCATCGCGCGCGCCCGGCGGCAGGAGATCCAGGCAGCGGTCCACAAGATCCGCGGGGCGCAGCACGCAACGAGGCTGGCGCGCCTGAGTCAGGTGCCGGACTTCTCGATCGGCGTGCAGTACTCGTTCATCGGCGACGCGGCCGGCCCGGTGTCGGGTAGTGGCGACGACGCGGTGGGACTTCGTCTGGGCTTCACCCTGCCGATCTGGGGTCATAAGAACCGCGCGAAGCGAGCGGAGGCGTGCTACCTGGAACGTGCCGCCCGGCACGAGAAGCGCGCCGCGACCGACGACGTGATGGCGCGCATCAGCAAGGTCTACTTCCGGCTCCAGAACGCGGACCGGCTCATCCGCCTGTACGACGGCTCGCTGATCCCGCAGGCCGAGCAGGCACTGAAGATCGCCGAGCAGTGGCATGACACGGGCCGGGACACCTACGGCCGCCTGCTCGAAGCGCGCATGGTCTGGCTGAACTTCCAACTCGCCTCGCAGCGCGCCCTCGTGGACTACGAGCAAATGGTCGCCCGCCTCGAACAGCTCGTGGGCATCAGCCTTGGTCACCTACGCACCGGGGAGGACAAGAAATGAGACGCCTGACACTTCTCGCAGTGATCCTCCTGGTACCCGCCTGCCAGACGGGCCGGATCGCTCCGACCGCCACGGGGGTGGACGCCCATGTCGCGGCCGCCGAGTCCGTAGCGGCGGACGCAGCGGCGAAGGACCTCGAGCTCTCCGAGTTCGAGGCCAAGACGAAGGCGATCGTGGACGAGTGGAACGAGCGCCTCGCCCAGCCGGGGAGCCTCCCCCTGATCGTGGACCTCACGGAAGAAGATGAGGTTCTCCAGCGGGCTGCGGCCGGCGACGAGTTCGCGACGAGCCTCGCCAAGGGCATCTCGGAGCGTCAGCTCGTGGTGTCGGCGTTTGAACGCAACCCTCGGATCCGGGCCTCCTTCCTGACGCTACGTGCCGCGGTCAACCAGTACGCCCAGGTCACGTACCTGGACACGATCCTGAGTCAGTACGCCTCGTTCCAGCGCTCGTCGCACACGCGGGTCGGCATGCCGCTCTCGGGTGAGCGCATGGACGAGAAGTTCCCGTTCCCCGGCTCCCTGGAGCTCAAGGCCGCACTCGTAAAGCACTCCATCGAGGAGGCGCAGGCTCGTCACGCAGGCACCGTGCGCGATGTAGTCGTCAACGCGCGTGTCCTGTTCGCGAGGTACGTGTTCGTCGGCCGTGCCATTCGGATCTCGGAGGCCACGCTCAAGTACCTCGGCCAGCTCGAGGATGCCGCCCGCAGCAAGCTCGAGGCGGGCACAGGCAGCAAGGGTGCCGTCATCCAGGTCCAGGTCGAGGTCTCGAACCTAAGGAACAAGTTGGTCACGCTTCGTCAGGATCGCGAAGTGATCCAGGCTGACATGGCACGCCTGCTGGATGTCCCCCCCACCACCCGGGTCGGGCCGCCGTCACCGACGGCAGTTCCCGGCTTGCCGGTGGAGCCGAGCCGGCTGCGCGGGAAGGCCCTGAATAGCCAGCCCGACGTTCAGGTCGCAGAGGCTCGGGTGCGCCGCATGCAGACAATGATCGAGTTGGCGGAGCAGACCGCCTACCCGCCGCTCTCTCCGGGACTCAGCACGATGGAGGATCCGTCACACGCCACGGGCGGAAGCGACAAGGAGCGTGAGCCGTTCAGTACGCGCCCGAAGATCAAGCCCGATCCCTGGTTCGGGACCAAGGAAGCGTACCTCAGGGAGGCGCGGGAGTCCTCCCGCGCGGCGGAGGCGCGTGCGGAGGCCGCACGGAACAAGACCGCCTTCGCCGTGCAGAGCTCTCTCGCCGAACTCGAGACGGCGCAACGGCTCTACAAGCTCTACCGCGATGTGCAACTCTCCCAGGCGGAGCAGGCGTACCGGGATGCCGCGGCAGGCTACGCGGCGGATCGCGTCGAGTTCCTGAACGTCGTGGACTCGCTGCGGCGCTGGCTGCGGTTCCAGCTCGAGGCCGATCGAGCCGTGCGGGACATCCACGCGTCGAAGGCCCGTCTCGAGGGCGCGGTTGGGCGCCCGGTTACGGAGGCGAAGAAGTGAGTTCGACTTGGGCGAGTGCCGGCGTCGGAGCGGTGTGTATCGCCTCCGGGTTGCGGTTCGGGTCCGCGGTTGTCTACCGCGGCGCGGATTGGCCGCACCGGCACTCCCATCTTCCTCCCCTGTTGATCCGCAAGGGGTCGATCGGAGTGTCGCGTGGCTGAGTCACACGAACACGACTGTTGCCACGACGAGAACCGCGTGCAGATCCCGCAGCCGTCCCCGCAGGCAGCGGGTGGTGTCTGGACCTGCCCCATGCATCCAGAGATCCAGGAGGAGGGTCCGGGGATCTGCCCGATCTGTGGCATGGCCCTCGAGCTCATCGGCGGAGCCGACGACGAGGCGGCTGACCACGAGCTGCACGACATGCAGCGCCGATTCTGGGTGAGCGCCATCCTCACGGTGCCGGTGTTCCTCCTGGCGATGGGCGATCTCATTCCGGGCCGCCCATTTGAGGGCCTCTTCTCCGCACAGACGGTCGCCTGGATCTCGTTGGTCCTGACGACGCCGGTGATCCTCTGGGGCGCCGCGCCCTTCTTCCTGCGTGGCTGGCAATCGGTGCGAACGCGCCACCTCAACATGTTCACACTCATCGCGCTGGGCGTCGGTGTCGCGTATGCGTACAGCCTCGTCGCGACGGCCCTACCGGGGATCTTCCCGGAGTCCTTCCGATCAGAAGACGGGACCGTCGCGGTCTACTTCGAGGCGGCGGCGGTGATCGTCACGCTCGTCCTCCTGGGACAGGTGCTCGAGCTGCGCGCGCGGAGCCAGACTGGCGCTGCGATCAGGGCGCTGCTGGGTCTCGCTCCCAAGACCGCCCGACGCATCGAGGCCGATGGAACCGAGGCCGATGTGCCCCTGGAGCACGTCCAGGTTGGCGACCGGTTGCGCGTCCGTCCTGGCGAGAAGGTACCCGTGGACGGCGTCGTGGAGGATGGCCGCAGCGCCGTGGACGAGTCGATGGTGACGGGCGAGTCGATCGCCATTGCCAAAGCGCCCGGAGACCCGCTCATCGGCGCCACGGTGAACGGGACTGGTTCGCTGGTGATGCGCGCCGAGCGCGTGGGCGCGGAGACGATGCTCTCGCAGATCGTCCACATGGTGGGCGAGGCCCAGCGCAGCCGCGCCCCGATCCAGAAGCTGGCTGACATTGTCGCCGGCTATTTCGTGCCGGCTGTACTCGTCGTCGCCGTGATCACCTTCGTCGTCTGGTCGCTCGTAGGCCCGGAGCCACGGATGGCCCACGCGATCGTGAATGCCGTCGCCGTCCTCATCATCGCCTGTCCGTGCGCACTGGGACTCGCGACGCCGATGTCGATCATGGTCGCCACGGGGCGCGGCGCGATGGCGGGCGTCCTGTTCAAGAACGCCGAGGCGGTGGAGACCCTGCGAACGGTTGACACCCTCGTGGTGGACAAGACGGGCACGCTCACGGAAGGGCGCCCCGCCCTCGTCGGCGTCGACCCCATGTCCGATGTACCCGAGGAACGGCTCCTCCAACTCGCCGCCAGCCTGGAACGGGGGAGCGAGCACCCCCTGGCCGAGGCCATCGTTCGCGGCGCCGAGGACAGGGCAATCGAGGTCCTCGCCGTCGATGGCTTCGAGTCGAAGACCGGGCGCGGTGTCATCGGTACCGTGGCCGGCTCCGAGGTCGCTCTCGGCAATCGCAAGCTGATGGACGACCTGGGCGTGGACTCCGTGGCCATGGCCGAGCGGGCAGACGAGATGCGCGCCAGCGGGCAGACGGTGATGCTCGCGGCCGTGGATAGGAAACCGGCGGGCGTGCTTGCGGTCGCCGACCCCATCAAGGAGACCACGCCGGAGGCGATCCAGAGCCTTCACGCCGAGCGGCTGCGCATCGTGATGCTGACGGGGGACAGCCGCAAGACGGCGGAGGCCGTGGCCGCGAAGCTAGGGCTCGACGAGGTCCTGGCAGAGGTGCTCCCCGAGGACAAGGTGAACGCCGTCCGGGAGCTCCAGCGCAGCGGAGCCACCGTCGCGATGGCGGGCGACGGCATCAACGACGCGCCGGCGCTGGCCGCGGCCGACGTCGGGATCGCCATGGGTACGGGGACGGACGTGGCAATGGAGAGCGCCGGCGTCACGCTCGTCAAGGGTGACCTCCGCGGCATCGTCCGCGCGAGACGACTGAGCTCCGCCACGATGCGGAACATCAAGCAGAACCTCTTCTTCGCGTTCGCCTACAACGCGCTGGGAGTTCCGATCGCGGCGGGAGTCCTCTACCCCGTGTTCGGGATCCTCCTCAGCCCCATGATCGCGGCGGCAGCCATGAGCTTCAGTTCCGTCTCCGTGATCGCCAACGCCCTACGGCTGCGCACGCAAGCCACATGAGGCCACCCGTAGCAACACTATGCAGTCGAGCTTCTGGAGCCGAGCCGCGTGGCGTTGGCGCGCGAGGCGGTGGAGCGCCATTACGACAGGCAGCGCGCCCGGTACGGCGAGGCCTTCGAACGGATGGGTCTCGAGGTCTTCACCGGCGACGGCGGCTTCTACCACTGGATGAAGCTGCCGGAGGGCTTGAATACGAGCGAGCTGAACCGACGCCTGTTCGAGCACGGCGCCGCGATTCTCGAGGGCAAGGACTGCGACATGGCGCGGCCGCACGACAAGGACCCGGCCTACGTGTCGCCATACGCGAGCTGGTTCCGCTTCTCGTTCGGCCCGCTGCTACCCGAGACGTTCGAATCGGACGTCGCGATTCTCGAGCGGGTGTTGGACGAGTACCGGGCGGACGTCGGCGTAGCCGTTTCGGGCCGCCCCACGCATCTCAGTCGCAAACGCTCGCGACGATCTCAGGTGCCGAGCACCGTTTGCGTCGCGCACGACGATTTCATCGTCGCGTCGTCAGATCGTATGTCTGTACGACGCTCTGCCTGGAGGACATGAAGTGATAGTCAGTAGAGTCCTGAAGAGTGCAGTGTTTGTCTCGGTATGTCTGGCCGTAGCGGCAAGTGGGAGCGTGTCCCACGCCGGTGGTGACGGTGCAGTTCGCTTCGACGGAGTCGGGCACGGCACCATCGTCCCGCAGCCCGACCCGACGAGGGAACTCGCTGCGATGTCGCGTGTGGCGACCGTCCTGGGTAGGTTCACAGCACGGCTCGAGGTGGACAAGACCCTGAGTGTGATCGTCGGTATCGATCCGAAGACCGGCGCGCCCATTGTCCGTGGTTTCGCCGAGATCACGTTCACAGACAAGAACGGTGATGAGCTGTGGGCGCTCTCAACCATCCAGGGCGCGTTCGACGTCGTGGACGAGAACTGGCCGCGATTCGACCTGTTCATGCTCGTGGTCGGAGGAACCGGGCGCTTCGCCGGAGCCACAGGGTCGGCCAACGGCGAGGGTGGGCAGGCTACGATCCCTGGAGAAGACAACGACCTGATTCGCGGCAAATGGACGGGCACACTCTGCTTGGCCGAGTAGAGAGCGAGTCACGTCGTGGCAGGGTCGTAGGGGGGGGCGGCCGGGGTCCCGGCGTGCCGCCCCTGCCTAACTCGCGGGTCTCCGAACGGTTCGCATAGTTCGGACGCGCAACCGGCCGAAGTGGACTCCGACATGACGGACAGAGCGTGCGTTCCACCTTCTGCGCCGCGACGCTATCGGGTCGGTTGTGCCACCTCATGGGCGTGTCGTAGGAGGGCGGTTACGTCCTGCCAGAGTGCGTCCCAGGCCTGACGGTCCTCCAGCGTCATCGCGTCCGCTGCGGCGCCGAAGCACGCGCTCGCGAAGCCGTTGCGCCAGGCGAGGAGTGTGGTGACGATGTGAGCCGCCGACTCCCTGCCGTGGGCCTCAAGCTCATCCGTCGCCCACTGGAGCTCCGCGCGCAGACGGGTGCGCGCTTCGGCGTGCAGGCGCGCGGCCTCCTCCGCGTTGACCGTGCCCGGTGCCCGACCCCTGCCGGACGCGGCTTGCGCGGCGGCCTGCGCGGCGAGCGCCCCGACACGCCACGCCGTCGACCCGTACAGCGTGCGTGCCACGAGGTCCGGGTCCGCGTCGAGGGCCTCGCGGTAGATGCGCGCAGCGTCCGGCGTACGGTTCGACTCGTGCAGCAGCATCCCGAGGAGCACTTGTTCGCTCGCCTCGATCTCGCGCTTGCCCGCGAGGATGTCGGACGTGTCGGTAGCCAGGCGCTTCAGCGTCTCGATATCCCGCTGCCACGCGGCCGAGGATGCCGTTGTGCCCTCCGAGCCGTACGCGAGGCGGTGATGTGCCTCGAGATGCTCGACGGCATCATCGGCTCGGCCGACCGACAGGAGCAACATCCCCAGGCGGAGATGGGGGACGACCGCATCCGCGTCCGACACCAATTTCACGTACGCCCGGTAGTGCTCGATCGCAGCGGCGAGCTTTCCGCGCGCGACCAGCGTGTCGGCGAGCCACCGCCGCGCGAGAGCGAACTTGGGGTGCTCCTCGACCACGGCGTCGAACACGCTCTCCGCGCCTTCGAGGTCGCCGAGGTACGACTGCGCCACGCCGTAGCCGATGCGGGCTCGCGCGCGGGTCCGGATGACGCCGAGGGATCGCTCCATCGCGTCCGCGCCGCCGCGGTAGTCCTGCAGGACGTTCATCCGCAGGCTCCCGATGAGCTCCCAGAGCGACGCCCGTTGCTCGTCGCTCTGCGTCGGGTCGTTGAGCCGGTTCTCGCAGCGTCCGATCGAACGGGTGGCGATCGCACGCGCGTCGTCGTCCCGGCCGGCGTCCTTCAGCACGCTTGCGAGGCCGTTCTCGAGGTCGATCATGCCCTCGGCGTCGGGATGCAGGCGGCGCATCTCCTCGTACTGGGCAAGCGCGGCGCTCGGATTCCTGCCCGATCGGACGAGAACGGTCGCCAGACGCAGGCGGAACCACGGCCACGTCGGCTCGGCCTGCACGGCACGCTCGTACGCCTCGATCGCTTCGTCCCACCGCTGCTGGCCGCCGTAGGTCTCACCCAGGATCAACCAGACATGGGCATTCTCGGGCGCCAGATCCGTGGCCCGCGCCAGTGCAACGGACGCTTCCTTCAGCTGGCCGCGCCTTCGAAGACTGAATCCGAGGCCTCGCCATGCCTGAACGAACGTGTCGTCCAGTTCGGTCGCCCGGCGGAACTGCTTCGCGGCGTCGGCGAACTGGCGCCGGATGCGATACACCACGCCGATGCGCCAGGCCGTCAGGGCGGTCTCCTCCTGCTGCTGCAGGTCGGCCAGGGTGCGATCCAACAGGCCGAGCTTCTCGCGAATCTCGTACAGCTGTGCATTCAGGATGCGATTCTCCGGCTCCAGCGCGAACGCAAGCTCGAGCGCGGCCAGCGCCTCGTCCCAGGCCCGCTGGCGCTGATGCACGATGCCGAGGACGTGGTGGGGGACGGGGTTTTCCGGCTGCGCCGCGATGGCGGCCCGCAGGAACCCAACGGCCTCCTGCAGGTCGGCCTGCTTGCCCGCATCGGAGAGCCAGCGCCCCAGTCGGAAGTTGATCCAGAAGTCCTCCGGGTGCTGAAGTTGAGCTCGGCGCATGTAGGCGAGTGCCTCATCGAGGCCCGCCGTCGCGGCCAACGCACCCGCGAGCTGAACGACCGAGCCGGGACTGAGGACCACGGGATCCGACTGGTTCACGAGCGCCTTGACGGCGGCCGCGTCCCCGCGTGCTGCGCGCAGCTGCCGGCGCAGCGGCTCCGAGTCGGAGAGGTCGGCGATGCGTGCGAAGCGTGCCGCACGCTCCGCACCGTCACCGGTCATGCGCACGCAGGCCTCGGCCCACTCGTCCAGGGCGTCGCAGAGCTCACCCCGGATGCCGCTCGCCTCGATGCGCTCGGCGCAGTCGGCCTCGGCCGTGTGTTCGACGTCGAGACCCAGCCCCTCGAAGGCGGCGCGGAACCGGGCCTCCACCTCGGCAAGCGCGTAGCCGCCTCCGATGCGCGCACGGATCGTCTCGAGAGCGGCGGCGGTCCGTGCCTCGAGCCGCTGGGTGGCGTCGGCTGCGATGGCGGCTTCCCTGCCGGCTGTGATGTCGGCGACCACGACGCCGGCCTGCGCGCGGATGTCCGGGGCGACGTCGAGGCGCTCGAGCAGATCGCCCGTGCCGGTGGCGGCCTCCGCGGCGGCTTCCCAGGCGGCCAAGCTGCCCGAGGCACGGGCCTCTGCCGCGAGCGTCGTCAGGCGCGCGATGCGGTCCTTCGCCGTGAGCACGTCGCGTTGCTGTCGGTCGAGCCGGTCTTTGGCGAGCCAGCCACCGCCTAGAACGCCCGTCAGAATCACCGCCGCGAGACCCACCGTCAGCTTGCGGCGCTTGCGCTCCTCGTCGGCGACGATGCGCTGCTCCGTCGCCGCCAGCTCGGCGGCGCGCTTGCGTTCCTCGATCGACTCAAGATGTGCGAGGACCCTGTCGGCGACCTCCTTCGCGTGGCGGGGTCGGAGGTTGCGTGCCGGCGCGAGGCAGTCGCGCGCGAGCTCGACGAGCTCGGCGTCGGCGCCGCAGGCGTCCAGGCGCGCCATGCACTCATCGAGCTCGGCGTTGCGGGCCATCCGCAGCCGTTCCATGGGTTCCGGTGCGGCATACGGCGGCTGGCCCGTCAGGATCTCGGCCAGGATCGCACCGAGAGAGAACACGTCGGCGCGCTCGTCCATGTCCTCGGTCGCGCCGAGCGCCTGCTCTGGGGGCATGTAGCCGGGCGTGCCCATGGCCGAACCGACCGCGGAGCTCGATCCCTCAACTTGCGTGCGCACGGTCGCGACCGACCCTTCCTTGGTCTCCCGCCGGGCGCGCGGCTTGTCGTCGCCCCCCAGCAGGACCTTGCCGAGCCCCCAGTCGACGATCTGTACCTCGCCGAACGCACCGACCATGACGTTGCTCGGCTTGAGATCGCGGTGGATCACACCGCGCGCATGCGCGTAGGCCACCGTCTGGCAGATCTGCTCGAAGATGCCGACGAAGCGGCGCTGCCCGCGCTCCACGCTCGGTCGTTCTCGCAGTACCGAGGACAGCGTCCGTCCCCGGATCAGCTTCATCGTGAAGAAGGGACGGTCCTCGTCGAGGCCGAGGTCGTAAACGGGCACGATGCCCGGGTGCTGCAGCTGCGCGCCGATCTGCGCCTCCTCGACGAAGCGCTCGATCATCTCCCCGTTGTCCTGGTGCTGGGTGTGCAGCAACTTCATTGCGACGTCGCGACCAAGGTCCGCGTCGTACCCCTTGAGGACGACGCCGACCCCGCCGCGAGCCACCTCGCCGTGGATGCGGTACTTGCCCCGGTTCCGTGTCACATCGCCCCCGTCGCTGGCGGACGTGGCCGGACCCGATGGGGCCTCCCGGAGCCGGATCCGAGGCGCAACGTGGGCTTGCGCGGCCAGACGATCGAGGATGCTCGCGCCGCTGCTATCGTCGTCGCGTCCGAACGCCTCGGCGAGCGCGGCATCGAGTTCGTCGCGCCCCTCGTGATCCTGCGGTCCCGCGTCTTGGTCCTGCGTCATCGGAAGTGCTCCAGAAGACGTTCGCGCTCGGAGCGTACGGCTCTCTCGGGGTACAGCTCCCTCAGCACCTGGTCGAGGGCCGCGGTGAACTCCGCGCGCGCCTTGTCGTATTCGTATTGCAACTTGCGTCGGTCCATCTGCCACGCCGTCGCGATGTCGCGCATGGGGCGACCTTCCTGGAAGCGGAGCTTGAGCAGCGCGACGCGCTGCTCGGCCTCGGGTCCCAGAGAGGTACTCCGGTCCGCCTGGAACGCGGCCGCCTGCTTGAGCACCGCGCGCGCCCATGCGCGGTCGAAGACGCGCCCGAGCGACTCCTCGTCGGACTCGATGTCGAAGCCGTCCACCGGGGAGACATCACGTCGGCGCGCCCTCTTCGTCTCGTGTCGACGCGCGACGTTGCGCACCACGCCGTAGAGGTACGCGCGGAAGCCACCGGCGCGGGTGGGGTCCGCCCTTGAAAGCGCGCCGCCGGGCTTGAAGCAGTCGATGAACACCTCCTGCGCCGCATCATCGATCTCGGATCGCAGCGGCCCGACGCGCCAGCGGGCTCGTAGATAGGTGCGGATGACGCGCTCGTAGCGCTTGACGAACTCGGTGCGTGCGCCATCGCGCCCTTCGGCCGCACCACGGATCACCGTCCACCACGTCGTATCGTGCACGGTGGGAGTCTAGCCCATCGCCGCTTCCCGCGTGCCGGGACGGGGCGGACGGAGCGGACCGGTGCCCGCTCCGCCCGCAGGGAAGCGCTAGATGTCCGCGCCCGAGCTGGTGTCGAATTCGTTGTCCTTCCACGTGTTGGGCGTGCTCGCCGCGTTGTGGAAGAGGTCGTAGACCCCGTTGGCCAACGCAGTGTTGTCGGAGATCCAGTTGCCGACGTTGGCGTTCTGGAAGAGCGTGATGCCCTCGACGCCGTTGCCGGTGACCGTGTTGCCCGTGATCCGGTTGTCGTTCGAGAACCCGGTCAGGACGATGCCGCGCCGACCGTTGTCTGCAACATCGTTGTCGGCGACGTGGCAGTCGCTGGTCCCCACGGCGAGGCTGATGCCGAAGAAGGCGTTGTCGTGGACGTCGTTGTCCGCGATCTTGCACTCGCTCCCACCGAACAGCTGGATGCCGCCGAGGGTGTTGTCGTACACCTCGTTGTCCGTGATGTCGGCCACGGTCGCCGTGACGGCCGAGCCGAGGATGCCCCGGAAATTCCCGAAGACCTCGTTTCCGCTGATCTTGACCTTCCCGCTTGCACCTGTGAACCCGACGCGGATCCCCTGGCTCCCGAACACCGGGAAGTCGTTGCCGTTCTTCACCACGTTGTCGAGCACCTTGACGTCCGTCGCGCTGCCCATGAGCACGCCGATGAAGCAGGTGTCCACCACGCAGTCTTGGACGGATCCTGAGGACGGCGACCCTGCGAAACCGATGCTCGCGAAGCTCACGCCGATGAACCCGCCGGCGATGCTGCAGCTGCGGACGTTCGCGTCGGTCACGCTGTCCAGACGGATGCAGTGTGGCCCGAAGTTGCCGGCGACCACGAGAATCGAGCAGTCCAGAATCGTCACGTCCGTGCTGTCGAACGCGTGCACCGCACCGGTGGTCGCGCCGGAGCCGCTCGCGCCGTCGATCGTCAGATCGCGCAGCGTCAGGCCATCGGCGCCGATCGCGCGGACGCCCTCGTCGAACCCCACGATGCTGCCGTTGCGAATCGTGACGTCGTCGTAGCCGCCGGTGTTGTCGATTCCCCACCCGGCACCGGCTGTCTGGGTCAGCGTGTAGCCGCCGAGATCGATCGTGATGCCGTCGGCGCCGACGATCAGGCCTGTCCCCGAGCCGCTGAGGTTGCCGTCCAGCTTCGTATTGGCCGTCAGCGTGTCGCCGAACGTCGGCCCCGCGGCGGATGCCGTCGTGGTCGTCGCTCCGAGCATCGCCGCCGTCGCCAAGAGCACCAGAACGACCCAATGAGTCTTCAGCATGTTGTCTCCCGTGTTGGCCTCTCGCGGGGCGTACTGCCCGCCGAGGCCGATGCCATGGCTCGCCGGCGGTTCCTCGACCGCGAGGCGCCGACGAGCCGCCTACTCCCTCTCCCCGGTCGGGCATCGTTCTGACGAGGAATTCCGGAATTTCGTCCGGGATGGGACGGGACGTGCGGCGTTTGCTTCGCGCTCTCCCCGGTCACGTTCTTGGCCCGCGCGCGCGGATGATCAAAGGTGAGCGAGGGTCATCGCAGTTGACCGGGACTGCCTACTCCTTGCGACGGTCTTCGCCCTGCGTTCCCGGCTCGACCTGCCGGCCTGCACACATCCCATCGGGATCGCTCCCTGGAACGATCGGGCAACGACCTCAGCGGGTTCAGTGCGTCCGAGCGTGTCCTCCTCGCCGTCGTCCGTCGACATCAAGGACCCGGCCCGACCGCAGATTGGCCGCCGTGCGTTCTCGCGTCGGCTGGCGACCTGGCTTGCGCACCACTGGCGCATCAGGCGACGTTCTCCGACGTCGCGTCTCGTGATCCGTGGTCGCGCTTGCCGCGAGGGCGATGCCCAACCTGGAAGGCTCGAAGTGCGACAATGGTGCAAAAGTTTGGCGGAGGGAGAGGGATTACGGCGGGCTGAAGGTGGATCAGGCGAAGCGCCTGGGCGAACGTGAACTGGGTCTCGAATCCGCCCGCTGGTAGATCGCCCTGGTCGTGTAGTTGCCGAGCGTAGGCTAGGCACCGTAGTAGCGCACGAGGTGCATGCACCCTTGACCGAGAAGCCCGAGTGCCGCGAGCCCAGGAGGTGCTCCCGTGTCTCGGGGCGCAGGCGCTTCGCTCGCACCATGTCGTCGAGGAAGTTCCGCTGGAAGCACCGCTCGAACTCGGCCTCCGACGGCCAGACGACCGGTTGGAAGCGCCCGTCCTTCGCGAACCGCCTGCTTGGCGACCTCGTCGGGCCGGTTCCCCCTTCCCGGTCAGCCCTTGCTCTTGACGAAGAAAAGCGTGAAAACCCGGGTGGACGCGCGGCGGAGACACACACCGTGCGCCGCGATCGGCTTCCCGCTACCCTCGATCCCGGTGCTTCGGTTGACGGTGGACGCGTACCCCGACGACTGAGAGGGGGAGTTGCCGATGAAAACGGACGATCCGAGCATCCTGGCCAAGCTGAAGGGCACGGGCCCCGACCTGATCCCCTTGACTCTCAAGGAAGCCGAGGAAGGCGACACGTCCCACATGGTTCGCGTCGGCAACCCGGGCTCCGAAGAAGCGAGGGAGGGGCGCTACCGTGTGATCGGTGAGATCGCTCGTGGCGGCGTCGGGATCGTCATGAAGGGCCACGACGTCGATCTGGGCCGCGACGTCGCGATGAAGGTGATTCGCGACGAGTACTCGGACCATCCCCAGATCGTCCAGCGCTTCGTGGAGGAGGCGCAGATCGGCGGCCAGCTCCAACACCCGGGAATCGTCCCCGTCTACGAAATTGGACTGAAAGCGGACAGCCGCCCCTACTTCACGATGAAGCTCGTGAAGGGGAAGACTCTCGCGGCCCTCCTCGGGGAACGAGACGACATCACGAAGGGCCGTCGTCGGTACCTCTCGATCTTCGAGTCCGTCTGCCAGACGGTCGGCTATGCACATGCCCGCGGCGTCATTCACCGCGACCTCAAGCCGAGCAACGTGATGGTCGGCGCGTTCGGCGAGGTCGTCGTCGTGGACTGGGGCATGGGCAAGGTCTTGAAGCACGGCGGCGTCGCGGACGAGAAACGTGCTTCGATCGAGGTCGACCGCACCATCGTCGAGACCGTTCGAAGCGACGACGACGCATCGGCGTCGATGGTCGGCTCCGTGCTCGGCACGCCTCGCTACATGCCGCCCGAGCAGGCGCGAGGCGATCTCGAAGCCGTGGACGAGCGCAGCGACGTGTTTGCCCTCGGCGGCGTGCTGTGCGCGATCCTGACGGGCCAGCCCACCTACGCCGGCGACGGCGCGGAGGTCCTGCAGAAATCCGCTCGCGGAGAGGTGCAGGAGGCGATCGACCGCCTCGAGGCCAGCGGCGCCGATCGCGAGCTGATCGACCTCGCCGCCGAGTGTCTCTCTCCGGCGCCGACCGCTCGACCCGCACATGCCGGCCTGGTCGCGAAGCGGATCGGGAAGTACCTCACCTCGGTCGAGGATCGCGTGCAGGAGGCGAGGATCGAAGCGGCCGAGGCCGAGGTGAAGGCGGCCGAGGAGCGCAAGGCGCGCCGCCTCACCGCCTTGCTCGCAGCCGTGGTCCTGCTGGCGGTCGTCGGGGCAGGCGGCGCGTGGTGGTGGCTGGACCAACGCCAACAGAATCGGGAGAACCGCATCACGGCCAAGGTGGACGAGGCGCTGAGGGAGGCAACGCTTCACCGCGGCCAGGAGCGCTGGCCCGAAGCACTCGGCGCGGCGACGCGCGCCGAGGAGCTGGCAGCGGAGGCTCCGGAGGACGTCCGCCGACGGGCGGCGAGCGAGCGCGCGAACGTCGCGCGCGAGGCCGAAGCAGCGGCTCGGGAGGTGAAGCTGCGAGCGGACAACCGGCGCCTGCTCGAGTCGCTCGAGGCGGCCCGCCCCTCCGAGGGCGACGCTCGCTATCCCACGGACTGGTCGGCCACGAACCGCGCATGCGCGAGAGCCTTCGAGGTCCAGGGGATCGACGTCGACAAGGGCACTGCGGCCGAGGCCGCCGAGTTGCTCCGCGCACGAGGCATCTCGACGGAGTTGGCCGCTGCGCTCGACGGCTGGGTCGTCGTGCGGAGCGAGCTCGGCGAGGCCGACGGGGCCGAGCGGCTCTCCCGCATCGCCGACCTCCTCGACGGGGATCCCAAGCGCAACCGGATCCGCCTCGCCATCCTCGAGAGGGATGCCGAGATCCTGAAGACCCTCGCCTCTTCAGAGGACCTTCTCGACCTCCCGGTCGTGACGCTCCAGCTCCTCGGCAGCGGCCTCCGCAACGTCGGCGCGTACCCCGAGGCGGCCGAGATGCTCGAGCGGGCCCACCGCCGCCATCCCCGCGACTTCCTCATCTGCCTCCACTTCGCTCGCGCGCTGCACCAGTCGGGGCATCCGCTTGACTCCGCCAGCTTCTACATGGCGGTGCTCGCTCTTCGCCCCGACTCCCCCGTCGCGGTCTCCGAGGCGGGGCAGGAGCTGATCAACGTCAGCGAGGCCGCTCGCGCCGAGGCGGTCTTCCGCGAGGGCATCCGAAGGTGGCCCGAGGACGCCATCCTCCACGTGCAGCTCGCAATGGCCCTTCTGCTCCAGGGCCGAGGGGAGGATGCGGAGGCCGCTTCGGAGGCGGCGGTCCGAATCGCGCCGAACTCCGCATGGGTGCGCGCCCAGCGAGGCCTCATCCTGCTGCAACGAGGCCGCTCAGAAGAGGCAATGGCGCAGGTCGAGGAGGCACTTCGGCTCGGGCCGGACGTCGCGCAGATCCAATGGATGGCGAGCACCGCGTACGGGTGGCTCAACGACACGAAAAAGGCGTACGAGACCGCGCTCCGAGCCGTCGAGCTCGACCCCACCGCCCCGTGGAGCCATCTCAGCCTGACGCGCACCATGGCGGCCATGGGGCGCCAGATCGAGGCGATCGAGGTCGCCCGGGAGGCGGTGCGCCGCGGACCGCAACACGCGGAGACGCACGCCGCTCTCGGCGCGGCCCTGGCCGCGCTGCGGTTCCTCGATGAAGGCATCGCAGAGCTTCGCACTGCCACGCGGATCAACGACCGCTCGATCGACGCGTGGCTTCAGCTCATGTTTGCGCTGTTCTTCCAGGGAAGGAACATCGAGGCGGCCCAGTGCATCGAGCGCCTACGGGGGCTTGGGCTTACGGAGGCGGTACTGCATCCCCAGCTGGTCGAGCTCTGGGAGAAGATCGAACGTCGCGCGAAAGCGGAGCCCCGACTGATCGCGATCCTGGAGGGGCACGTCCAGGCACGTGGCGCCGAAGAGATGGTCGACGCGGCGCTCGTCGGCGCCCGCCGCGAGTGGCCGCACGCCGCCGTGCAACAGATGAAGGCCGCGTTCGAGACGGACCGCGAGTACACGGCGGACCCCACCAAATACGAGAACCACTACGGCGGGTGCATCGCCGCCGCGCGTGCCGTGCTGGGGCTCGATGACGCCCGGGATCTCGACGCCAAGGCCCGCGCAGAGGTCGGGGCGCAGGGTCTCGCGTGGCTTCGCGAACTGCTGGAGATGCGCCGGAACGAGGCGCCGCACGAGGTCGTGCGCATCATGATCATCTGGCTCGAGGGCCCTTGATGGCTGGACTGCGAGACGAGGAGGGTCTCGCGCGGCTTCCCGAGCCGCTCGCAGGCGAGCTGCGGGCCCACTGGGCGAGGGTCCGCGAGGTCGTCGCGGACGCGAGAGCCAAGGCGCGGTGAGCTGCGGCGAGGAGGCCTCGCCGGAGAAGATACGGAGACCGGAAATTCTGTTCGATATTCGCGGACTACCAACCCGCCAATGTCGAACAGGATCACGGTCTCGGTCTCGCCTCCTCGCGCCGCTGCGCGTTGAACGCGCAATCCCGGACCCTTCGGATGGCGAGTTGCCCGTTGGCCTGCTGTCCGGCAGACTGCGTCCATGAGCAGTCACGACGGACGAGAGGCGGAGGGCAGCGACGACGGCCGACCCGACGACCGCTCTAGCGACCCTTCCGCGACCGGGTTCACGTCGTCACTCGATGAGCTGCAACAGCAACTGGCCTCCTCGACAGGCTCCTTGCACCGCCGGGGTGAGATCGCGCGGGGCGGCATGGGTGCGATCCTCCGCGTGCGCGACGAACTGCTGCGCCGCGACCTTGCGATGAAGGTGATTCTCGGCGACACGTTCCCCGAGGAGGCGGCGACGCCGACACCGATCGTCCAGCGGTTCCTCGAGGAGGCCCAGATCACGGCCCAGCTCGACCATCCCGGCGTCGTGCCGGTTCACGAGCTGGGGCTCGACGACGAGGGTGAGCTCTTCTTCACGATGAAGCTCGTGAAGGGCCGCACGCTCGGGGACGTCTTTCGAAGCGTCGCCGAGGGCTCCGACCCGGAGTGGACCCAGGCGCGTGTGCTGCAGGTCTTCAGCCGCATCTGCGACACGCTGGCGTTCGCCCACGGCAAGGGCGTGATTCACCGCGATCTGAAGCCGGCCAACATCATGGTCGGGAAGTTCGGTGAGGTGTATGTGATGGACTGGGGCCTCGCCAAGGTCCTGGGCCGCGAGACACCGGCGCCAGCGAGCCACCCGGCGGAGGCGGCCTTCACGCTCGTCACGACAGGGCGCATGGCCGAACCGGGCTCGCCGGGTGCCCGGGAGCTCACGGGGGTCGGCGACATCCTGGGGACCCCGCTGTACATCGCACCCGAGCAGGCCGCGGGGCTCGGTGTCGACGCGCGCAGCGACGTCTATTCGATCGGGGCCATGCTCTACCAACTGCTTGCGGGGCACGCCCCGTACGCCGATCCGTCCAAGCACCGGACGGCGAGGGACGTGCTCCTCGCCCAGGCGGCGGGGCCACCCACGCCCCTCGCCGAACGCGCGCCGAAGGCACCGCCGGAGCTGGTCGCGCTTGCGACGAAGGCGATGGCGCGCGACCCCGGCGAGCGATACGCATCCGCGAGCGACCTCGGCCGCGACTTGAAGCACTTCCTGGAGGGGCGGGTCGTGGAGGCCTATCGCGTGGGGCCCCTCATCGAGTTTCGCAAGTGGATGCAGCGCAACCGGGCCGTCGCCGCGACGGCGATCGCGGCGCTTGCCCTGATCGGCTGCCTGACCACGCTGTTCGTCTTCTCTGTCACGCACGAGCGGGACCGGGCGCTCGAGGCCGAGAGGCTGGCTGGCGAGCGCAGCCGGCGATCACGGAGCATGGCCCTTGCCGCGGCCTCGGCCGAGCACGGCCCCGCGTTCCCCATGCAGGGGCTCCTGCTGGCGCGCGAGGCGGTGCGGATGGACGCGAACTTCGCCTCGCTCTCACGCTTGCAGGAGGCCCTCGCGCGTCCGATGGAGGCCGCCCGCCTGCTGGGCCATGTGGGCCCCATCCGCGGTGGGGTCTTCGCGCCGGACGGCACGCGCATCCTCACGGCAGGGGAGGACGAGACCGCGCGCCTGTGGGACCTCACGGGCCGGGAACTGGCTGTCCTGCGCGGTCACGAGGACGATCTGGTGATCGGCGCCTTCTCGCCGGACGGCTTGCACATCGTCACGGCCTCGAAAGACGGGACGGCTCGCGTATGGGATGCGCAGGGCAGCGAACTCGCCGTCCTGCGGGGGCACGAGCAGCCCCTCACCTGGGCCGGGTTCTCACCGCAAGCGGACCGTGTGCTCACGGCCTCCGCCGAAGGCCCGGCGCGCGTGTGGGACCTGGCTGGGGGCGAGCAGGCCGTCCTTCGGGGGCACGAGGAGGCCGTCGGCCTGGCCGCGTGGTCCGCGGACGGCCAACGCATCCTCACGGCTTCCGCGGATGGGACGGCACGCATCTGGAGCGCGGCGGGCGACGAGCTGCAGGTGCTGCGCGGCCACACGGGTCCGGTCCTGGCGGCGGCGTTCACGCCCGAGGGCGAGCGGATCGTGACGGCCTCGCAGGACGGAACCGCCCGGATCTGGGGGCATGACGGCCAGTTGGTGGCTCTCCTCAAGGGACACCGCGGCCCGATCCTCGCCCTCGATGTCTCACCGGTCGATGGGCGCATCGTGACCGCGTCGGAGGATGAGTCGGCGCGTCTCTGGAGCGCGGACGGCAGCGATCTCGGCGAGTTTCGTCCATTCGGCGGTCAGGTGCTGGGCGTGTCCTTCTCCGCCGACGGCGAACGGATCCTGACCAGGTCCCAAGGCAACCGCTGCGCCCAGGTCTGGACGCCCGACGGCCACGAGGTGGCTCGGCTGCGCGGACACAGGATTCGCATGCTCGACGCAGTCTTCGCACCCGACCGCTCGCATGTGCTCACCGTGTCCCGCGACGCAAGCGCGTGGCTCTGGGACCTGCGTGCTATCGATCGGGGCGTCCTCCGCGGGCATGAAAGCAACGTCGTGACGGCGGTCTATTCGCCGCAGGGGGACCGGATCCTCACGAGCTCCCGCAAGGGACGCGCGCGCATCTGGGACACGCAGGGACGTCAACTCGCCTCATGGGATTGCACGGGTGCTGCGCCACGATCGGGCGTCTTCTCTCCCGACGGCACCCAGGTCCTCATCGCTGGGCCGGACGTCCGCTTGTGGAGCGTCGACGGGCGACCGATCCTGACCATCGACGGCCACGCGGGTCAGGTGTTCTCCGCCGTCTTCTCGCCGGACGGCCGCCGCATCCTCACCGGAGGGCGGGACCGTACCGCACGGGTCTGGGACCTGAAGGGGCAGGAGCTGTTGACGATCGACGTGTCGGCAGGCACGGTCCGGTGGGCGTCGTTCTCGCCGGACGGTACGCGGATCCTGGTCGCCTGCGGCGACGGCAACGCGATGATCTACGACCTGCAAGGAAGGCTCCTCGTCAGGCTCGAGGGGCACGAGACGGTCGTGTGGTCGGCGGTCTACTCACCGGACGGCTCACGGATCGTCACCGCGAGCCTCGATCACACGGCGCGACTGTGGGATGCCGAGGGGCATCTCCTCCAGGTGCTCCGCGGCCGCACAACCACCGTGCGCTGGGCGACCTTCTCCCCGGACGGCACGCAGATCGTGACGGTGTCGGGTGATGGATCGGCACGCCTCTGGAACGCGGACGGCACGCCTCGGGCGGCGTTCCGCGGCTCGCACGGTGAGTCGCGTACACGCCTGGCAGGGGATCTTTGGGTCGCGAACTTCTCTCCCGACGGAACGCGGCTCATCACGGGCTACCAGGATGAGGCGGCGAGGATCTGGCCGTTGCGTACGGCGGATCTGCTTGCGCTCGCCGACGAGCGGCTCCAGCGCGACTTCACGCCGGAGAAACGCAGCGCCTTTGCCCACCTGCTCGACCCTGACGGACGATGACACCAGCAGGGGCGCTCCTGGGGGCGATCGCCCGCCCGGATCGAGTCCGTCGACTGTCGGTGTGGTGGTGAGGTGTGCTACCCGCTACGACCTGCTGACCATCTGGTTCGAGAACTCGACAGGCAGACGATCTCGTCCGGCTCGCCCACGCCGCTTCAGCGACGGGTCAGCATCCGTATCGAGACAAGGACGCGAGCAAGGTGCTGCGCAACATCCTCGACGTGGAGCCCCGGAAGGCGGGGGACGTGAACCCGCAGTTGAGTCCCTTCTTCGAGGAGGTCGTGCAGACCCTGACCGCCGAGGACCGGGACGAGCGGTTCGCCAGCGCGTCTGACCTCGTCGCGATCCTGGAACAGGGAGAGAAGAGCGACTGGTGGAAGGAGCGCGCTACACGCGCGAGTGCCTGGCGATCCGCGTCGCCAGGCGCCTTTGCTCGCATGACGTGCTGGACTGCCTCAGCGAGCTGATGGCCGAGCGCGGGATCCCGGGGCACTTGAGGAGCGACAATGGCAGCGAGTTCACCGCGCGGGCCGTGCGCGAGTGGCTGGCGGGGCTGGGCGTCCGGACCCTGTTCATCGAGCCCGGGAGCCCGTGGGAGAACGGGTTCAACGAGCGCTTCAACGGCTCGCTGCGCGACGAGCTGCTCAACGGCGAGATCTTCTACACCCTGAAGGAAGCCCAGGTGTTGATCGAACGCTGGCGCTGGGAGTACAACCACTTCAGGCCGCACAGTTCGCCCGGTTACCAGCCGCCGGCGCCGGCAGCTTGGCTACCCGCGGACCTGGCCGTGGGAGCAGCCTTGTGAGTTGCCAGGTGGCACACTCATCGGGGGCAGATCAGTGCAGTAGCACTCGCCGTGTCAAGATCCACGTGCTTGTCCAGAGGAACCGCCATGGATTCCCGTTCCAAGATCCTGATCATCACCGTACTGCTGGCCACCCTGGGCCAAGGATCTTCTACCGGGGCCGATGAGGACTCGCCGCCGGGCAAGGTGGTTCCGAGGCGGCCCGGCACCGTGAAACCCCCGCACAAGCCCGGTAGGGCCATCGTGGACATCTACATCCACGAACTCAAGTGCCACCGACTGACTCCCGAGAGGCCCGAGACGGGCGGCCTGTGGGCCACGGGAACCGACGGTGGCGGTGGCGCCGGCCGCGACGAGGTCTTCGTCCTGTACAAGAAGTCAACCGGCCCCATCGAGGGGAACCACTCCACGGAAAGCGCCCGCCTGCCACGCCGCATCCGGGTGTCGCTTGGTGGCACGCTCACGCGTCCGGGGTTCGATGCCAGAGATCCTAGGTGGGCCGACTACTACGAGTTCTCGCAGGGGCACGTTGCGCGCAGTCTCGGTTCGTGGACCAACCGCGACCGGGTCCCCCTGCGCTTTCCCCTGCTCCATTCAGACATTCTCCATCCAGGAGGTGCGGTCCACGTCGTCGTTGCAATCATGGAGCAGGACGGGAAGAAACGCGCGATGCCGACGCAAGCGTTCCGGCGCGCCCTTGTCGCGGCGCGCTCTGGTCTGCCGAAACGCAAGCCGATCCAAGCTACGCACGGACGAGCAATGACGCTCATGGATCCAGAGAAGGCGTTCCTCGACTGGGAACGCACACGTGGCGAAGTAATCGGCGGCTTCGTGGTGTCCGCGACGAATACATCCGGGCTCATCCACGTGGTGGTGATTCCGCTGGCCAACATCGGGTTCCCCGACCCCAAGGACGCCACTACGATTCTCGCTACGCGCCGTGCGTTCCACCATCACACCATTCCGTACAAGGGGTCGCAGCTCGTCGCGCTGCGAATGGCCGGTGCCGGCAGTGCCGTCTACAGCGCGGAAATCGGCATCAGAAGCCGCAATCCGAAGGGCGAGCGTCAGAAACGACATACGTACCTGGGCAAGAAAGTAGATCGCTGCAGCAAGCCGGTGCTGTGGGTCGCCGGAATGGGGGTTCGAAAGGGCCAAAGGAGGTGGGCGCGTATTGCCTCCCCCCGCTTCGACTGGTACTGCAGTGACAGCAAGGAGAGTAGCCGCGCTCCGGAGCACACCAACCTCCTCCTGGTGCAGCGGGACCCCTTCTCTCGTAGAATCATCTGGTATTGCTTCGAGGAGAATTGACTCGGCAGTCGGCAGGAGCAGCTGCCTCGTCCGACCCGGTGTACCGGCCCAGCAGTTTGGACAAGTCGTCAGCGGTGGTGCGAACCAGAACATTCGAGCAAGTGGCGACGAGTACTCGCCACCGGGGGCGCACACGGTCGGTTCGCTCGAGCGCGCCCGTTCGCGGCATCGCTGGTGGGTAGGGAAGAACCCCGAGCGCGACTCCAACGCCGGATTGCGGCAGCCGCGTGAATGTGGCGGAGGGAGAGGGATTCGAACCCCCGGTAGGTGTGACCCTACGCCGGTTTTCAAAACCGACGCCCGACTTGCACAAGGCCTTCACGGTGCGCGAGTTACACACATCGCACTTCGCCAGGGGGTTTCCCAGGGGGTGCGAGCGCGCACAACCAGACGCTTCTGGTTCGCCCTGGTGGACTCAAGCCTCGGTCCAACGTGCCCCCCCCGAAGCACCAGCGAGTGACTCGCTGTAGCCTTCTCCGGGGAGGAGCGAGCAGTACATGACTGAGCATCAATACCTCTTGCTGGCTTGCTACGCCGGACTGGCCGCATTTGAGGCTGTTGGGTTTTGCATCCAACGCGTGGCGTTGGAACTAGTGCGAACGACCGGCGTCCCAGAGGAGGCGGCTGCCCAACTGCTACTCCCCTCGTGGTTTCCCCTGCTATGGCTGTCGAGACTGGCCCGCTGGGGTCTGCTCGTCTACATCTGGATTACGTGGGATTGGCGCTGGGCCGTGGGCCTGTGGGTCGGCTTCTTCCTGGCGACGGCCGTGATGCCTATTCCCCGCGGCCTCGTCGCAGGCGGCCTTCGACGGCGGCTCGCCAAACGCGGAGCCGCGGCCCCGGATGTAGCCGCCGCTCTTGAAGCAGCACTCTGGCAGCTATAGGGCAGTTATCCGAACGCCTCATTGCAAGCACGCTCATCGCCTCCAAGTCCGGGAGGCCCGCGGCCTATCCGGTCCGGGCTTCTTGGCCACCGCTCCGCGCAAGGGCAGATGAAAGTCGCTCGATGGCCGCCCGCCCTGCTTCGGGCGCGAAATGCGCGTAGCGCATGGTCACGGACACCGTGGAGTGCCCGAGGATCTTGGCCACGTCGAAGATCGGCACGCCTCCGCTGACCATCAGCGATGCCGCAGTGTGGCGGAGGTCGTGGAAGCGCAGGGCCTCTCGCTTCGGCACCGGCAGCCCCTCACAGCGAGCCACGGTGGGCTCGAACATGCGCCGCAGGCACGAGGGCGTGATCTTCTTGCCCGCCTTGTCCGTGAATACGGAGTCGCTGCCGTCCAGCGCAGGGCGGGGCCTGGACGCCTTCAGCGCCTTGAGGGTGGCCAGAAGGTCGTCGGTCAGGGGGATGACGCGACCGCGGCCAGCCTTCTCGTTGACGGCCTCGATGTGGATCTCGTCGCGATTGAGGTCCACGGTCCGCCACGCGAGCGACAGGATCTCACCGCGTCGCATCCCGGTGTGCAGCGCCGCCAGGACGACGGGCCGCAGCACGGGCGAGCACTCGTCGATGAGGGCATGGCACTCCTTGGCGTCGAGGTACGTCTCGCGCTTGCGCCCCTTCTCGGAGAACCGCTCAACCTTGCGCACGGGGTTCTCGTCTACATACCCGGCGCGGATCGCCCACTGGAACACGGCGGAGGCGAGGGTCAGATCCCGGTTGACGGTCGCGCCCGACGCGCCCGGCACCACCTTCTTGACCTTCTCGGTGCGCATCTTCCCGTCGTCACCACGGACGCGCTTCTCCTTGACGACCTCCCGCGACTTCTGCCGCTCGTCGATCCACGGGAGGAAGTCGCGGGGTTCGATCTGCGCGAGGTACTTGCCTGACCACTGGGAACGACAGAGGACGCGCAGGCGCGGCACGTCGCCGCGCAACGTGGACTCCTTCTTGCGACCCTGCGCGTACTCCAAGTAAAGAGGCGCGGCTTCGCGGAACGTGAGTCGCGTGCCGTGGAAGTCACCGAACACCTCGGCCAGCACCTCGTTGAGGTCCACGCCGCCCTTGAGCAGCGCCTCGGCTGCGGCGAGCTTCTTCCTGGCGGCGGCCTTGGTCGGACCCGCCGACCGCTTGATGCGGCGACCGCCCCACACGAAGGTCACGTAGTAGCCAGGCCTAGGCGGGCGCTGGATGATGGAACCGAACGGGCGACGCTTCATGGCCTACTCCTGACTGCTCTCGGCCGTACCGTCATCCCCCGAGTCATGCACAAGCTCGAAGATGCCCTGCGCGGCGAAGATCATGTTCCTGGCTTGGCCGGTGATCTCCGTGAGCACCCCGGCCTCTTGCAGCTTCCGCACGTTCGCGTTCGCGGCCGCAGGCGTCACGCCGAGCAACTCGGCAGCCTCTCCGAACGTGATGGAGGGACGGTGAAACAGCTCGTCGATGAGCTTGACCAGTAGCGCGGACGACCTCGCAGACTGGACCTTGTTCACGTACTCCTGGCGCAAGGCCAGCAGCCGTTTGGCACGATTCGCACCGTCGACCGCCGAGGCCCTTACGGCATCTAGGAAGAACTCGATCCACTCAAGCCACGCCCCCTCCATGCTCACCTTGAGCAGCAGGTCCATGTAGCGCCGCTTGTGCTGCTCCAAGTAGCCACTGACGAACAGGAGGGGCGTGGCGAGCCTCCCGTGTTGACTGAGGATGAGAGGGACCATCAGGCGGCCGATGCGACCGTTACCGTCCCGGAAGGGGTGAAGGGTCTCGAACTGGTAGTGCACGAGCGCGAGGTCGATCAGCAACGGCAGCGACTCGTCCGTCTGCGGCCGATGCATGTACCTTTCCAGGTCGTCCAGCCCCTGCTCCATCTCCGCCACGGGGGGAGGCACGAAACGGGCCTTCTGAATCGTGTCGCCTTCCTTGGCGATGTAATTCTGTCGGTCGCGGAACTGGCCAGGCCGCTCGCGCCCACCGCGCACCCCCTTCATCAGGATCTCGTGCAACTCCCGCATGAGGCGCTTGGACATGGGGAGCGTATCCAGCCGCGTGAAGCCGTACTCGACTGCTCGAACGTAGTTGAGTACCTCTCGCGCCTCGTCCTCGGCGGCGATGCGCCGCCCCTTGCCGCCTTCCTTCTCGGGCTCGGCTTCGATCAGCGCCAACTGCCTGGGGGTCGTGTAGGTGCCTTCGATGCGACTCGAGATGATCGCCTCACGCCGGATCAGCGGGGCCGCGACGAGATGCGGGTTCAGTAGGTCGTGCCGGGCCGTCCCCACGAGCTGTCCCAGGGCGTTCTCGGCCTTGGCCAGCGCCCTCATGGTGGCGACGCTGGACCATGCCCCCTCGTGCGGCGGAAGGGGATTCGGCACGTAGGCGTCAACGCCGCCCTCTGTGGGGACGAGCTGGCCCGGGCTCCGGGAGCCGAAGTCCTCGCTGCGCATCTGCCCTCCTTATTTTAGGATTCGGCGAATATCCTATACTTATTTGCGGATAATGCTAGCTTCCTAGCCTTGGAACATCCGGGGTTTAGTTTTTTGGCCTCATCCTAAAATTACGGGCGAGAAAGCCTAGCTGCCTAAATCACCGCCCTCACTATTTGAGGATGGGCCTTGAAACCAAAGGTACTGGCCACGTCATCGCCCCACGTTGACCTGACCCGGCCCCTGGATGTTGACCGTCACGGAGAACCGGCGCAGGTCCCGCAGCGCCCGAAGGGTGCGACAGAAGATCCGGTTCCAGCGATCGGCCATCGCCATCGCCTGGTCCGTCGCGGCGGCGAAGTCCACGCGGGGGGTGCTGCGGCGGCCGGTCTCACGGTGCTTGCGGCCCGACTCCGAGTACTGCACGGCCCGCCGGGAAACCGCCTGCTCCAACCAGCGCATCTCCTCGGTGCTTGCCTGGGCCAGCTTGTCAATGAGGAGCCGCTCCATCCCCCCGCGGGGCTGCCACTCCTCGGCGAGATCCGGTTCGTGGAGATGGTGATCGACCAGCTCACCGCGAGGGGGATCATGGAAGCCTCGGCGCTCTACGAGGCACCGTTCACGAGCCTGCACGCTGGCGGCCCGGACGAGCTGTTCGGCGGCAAGGAACAGGTCATCGAGGGGATCTTCGATCGCCTGCAGGCCCTTGAGACAGACTTCGCCCCGGAGAAGCTCGTCGCTCGAAGCCTGCTGGACAAGCCCGAGGCCTTCCGCGGTGGGCATCTGATGCTGCTCGTTTGCGATGATCCGTTCGTCAACGCCGTGACGGGAGGCCGGAGTAGACGTGCACACTCATCAGGTCGTCTGTTTCTATAGCCGTGAGGAACCTCGGGAGCCGAGGTTCAGGTACCTCCTCGTCACGTCCCCAGTGCAGTCCGCGTGGGGGGTTTCGATTCACAGATTCGGCAAGCGCTCCGGCCCCATGGTCGATGAGCCTGAAGACCTACCCACCGTTCCTCGACAGCCGAGTGCTGAGGACGCGCTCCGCCTGGCACACGAAATCGTATCCGGGCTTCACATGGATCTTCTCTGTCGCGACACCACGCCGGTGACGCTAAGGGATTCGTAGAAGAAGGCCGGATGCAGCGGAGTTACCTCGGGTCGCCACCCTACCCAGCCCCCGATCACAGCTGTGAAGCGATGGCGTCGAGCCGCTCGAAGATCCCGTCGATCACGTTCTGCTTGCCGGCAAACAAGTCCTCCGGCCCGCCGTCGTGGATGCTCGTGAACGGAGGCTCGTAGAGTGCGCCCGCGCCCATTACGCCCCGGGACGTCAACTGGTCGATGACCATCTCCACGAACCGGATCTGCTTGGGCGTCAGACTTCGGTCGGAGAGGAACTCGGAGAACGCAGCCTGTGAAGCCGCCCGGTCCAGCCCCACCAGTTCCCGGATGAAGTAGGCGAGCGACGGGGCCTCACTCCGCGCCAAGAGCCCGGCCAAGAGTTCCTCGCCCTGCTCCTCGCCGATCTCGACGAGGGCAGTCTCCAAGCCCGCGAGGTCCGATTCCGTGAGCGGCTCGTTGTTCCGCAGGCGGTGGATCACGATGTGGTTCCGGTGGCCTTCGAGGTACTCAGCGACCTTCTTCGCGTACTGGACGCCCGTCATCTTCGGGACCTGGAAGATCTCCCCTTCTCGGACGCACTTCACCTCGTCTTGGAGGTCCGTGTAGACGATCTTCCGCTTCGTTCTGTCGAGGAACGGCATCAGACCACGAAGGCGAAGGCGGAGGTCTTCGAGCAGGTCGAGGTTCAGCCCGTCCCAGAAGCCGTCTGTTTGGATCGACGCAAGGTACGGAAGCTGGGCCTTGACGGCCGGGATCGCGGACTTGTCCTCGAGGAGCTGGGCGATCTCGATAACCCTCTGCCGGTGCCGTTCGAACGTGCCGTGGTCCCCCTCGGCGAACGCGAGCTGCATCCGGAGCGCCGTCAGGTCGAAGTGGCGCGATTCGATCTCATCCGTCTCGATCTCGCTCGGCAGTTCGGCCAGCCGATCGAGCGCCACCCTGTCCTCGTCGGTGAGCTTGTCCCAGGCATCCGGCCCACGGAAGCGCTCGACGGCCTCCCGATGCATCCGAACGATGAAGTTCTCTCGGTTCATGCCGGCGACTTCGTCACGCAGCTGCGTCGTGAGCGAGGTCCCGAGCTTGCCACTGGGGTTGAGTTTGGCGTCGGCCTGCACCTTCGAGAGCATCTCGACACGCGCACGGAAGAGGCGCGTAGCGAGGGGAACGGTGGCTCCGCCTTCGATCCCGTCTGGGTTCTCACGGAAGAAGTCGAAGTTGAAGCAGAAGTCGAAGACCCGGAAGTCCTGTTTGTCCTTCCCCGGCCCGAACAGGTCGGGACAGAGGCGCGTCCCGCGCCCGATCATCTGCCAGAACTTGATCTTCGAGTACACGGGCTTGAAGAAGACTAGGTTCGCGACCTCCGGCACGTCGATGCCCGTGTCCAGCATGTCTACCGAGATCGCGATGTGTGGCGCCTTGTCCTTCTGCGAGAAGTCGTCGATCAGGCTCTGCGGGTACTTCGCCTGATTGTCGATGACGCGGGCGAAGTGGCCGGC
This sequence comes from Planctomycetota bacterium, assembly GCA_965223505.1. GTDB lineage: Bacteria > Planctomycetota > PLA2 > PLA2 > JAEUHO01 > CBDCWP01. The sequence continues at coordinate 372,944 of CBDCWP010000021.1, read as the reverse complement.
GTGCTTGGGGTAGTGGTGATCGAATCGCTCCTCGATGAAGGCGGCGTGCTCGTGGTTCCTCGCGAAGATGATCGTCTTGGCGAGGCGGTCCCCGCCTTCGACCTTGTGCCCGCGCTCCATCACGTGCTGGAGGACCTTGTCGACCGTGTCCTTGTTGAACAGCCAGTTGTTGACCGACGATGCGCTTACGCCGGGTGGGAACCCGCCCGGAGTCGCGTCGTCGCCCCAGTCCAGGCTCTCCCACTGCTCCTTCTCCTCGTCCGAGAGGGAGTCGTACTCGATGCCTTCCCGCGGGAACTTAAGGTCAACCTGTTCGACCCGAGGCGGAACGAGGTAGCCGTCCTGGACGGCAGTCTCCAGCTCGTAGGCGTCCGTCGGCATGCCGGAGACCAAGTCGAAGAGCTCGTATGTGTTGCGGTCGATGTCCTCGCGCGGGGTAGCCGTGAGGCCGACCAGTAGGGAGTCGAAGTACCGGAAGATCGCGCTGTACTTCTGATACACCGAGCGGTGGGCCTCGTCGATAATCACAAGGTCGAAGTGACCGACGCCGAACCGGGCTTCGTCCCCCTTCGTCTCGTCGATCAGCCCCATCGTCGTGGGATAGGTGCAGACATACACCCGCCCCGTCTTGTCCTTCTCAGTGACGAGGTTCACGGGACTCGACTCGGGAAGGTGCGCCTTGAACGCCCCCACGGCCTGGTTCACCAGCGAGACACGATCGGCCAGGAACAGGGCCCGTTTCACCCATCCTGCGCGCTGGAGCAGGTCCACGAGTGCGATTGCCGTTCGCGTCTTTCCGGTCCCGGTTGCCATGACCAGGAGCGCCGTTCGACGAGCCTCGACGAACTGCTGCGAGATGCTCCCGATCGCCCGCTTTTGGTAGTACCGCTCGACGATCGCGTCCTTCACCTGGGCGACGTCTAGGGGCTTGCGCTGCTCGCGCCGCCGGACCAGCGTCTCGAGCTCGTCCTTCTTGTAGAACCCGGCGACCTCTCGCTGCGGATAGAAGGCATCGTCCCAGACGTGGGTCGTGTACCCGTTCGTGTAGAAGATGATCGGGCGCTGGCCGTGCATCTTTTGCAGGCAGTCGGCGTAGAGCTTCGCCTGCTGCCGGCCGACCTTGGGGTCGACCATCGTCTTCTTCGCCTCAACGACGCCGAGGGGCTTGCCGTCATTGCCCCAGAGGACGTAGTCGGCGTAGCCCTTCTCGTCAATGTTGGGCATGCCGGTGACGAGGTACTCGCGGTCGTCCTCCCCCTCGAGGGTCCAGCCTGCTCGACGGAGCTCCAGGTCAATCAGGCGCTTTCGGGTCTCGGCCTCGTTCCAGTCGTGGGCGTCAGGGACGGCCTCATTCTCGGCCTTGATCGCGGCGATGCGCTCCCGCAGCTTCTTGAGCTCCGCCTCCTGCTCCTGACGTTCGGCGTCCGCTGTGTCGAGTTTGGCCTTCAGCACCTCCAGCTCCGCCACGCTAGCCGGGTCTGATGTGGGCGTCGATCGCGGGACCAGGGCCTCGTCGTAGTTTCGCCCCTTGAGCTCCTCGGCACCCCTTCGTAGGTAGGTGCGCCCGGCCCAGTAGAAGACGTGGAACAGCTCCTTGACCACTGCCAGGGCCGCCTCCGGTGACGGCATCATCTTGCCGTGGACGGCGCGGTTTCCCGCCTTGCGGACGTACTCGGCCTTCTGCCAGACCGCTTCGGGGACCAGCTTACGGAACGACGCGTCGTGCAGGTAGCCGTCGAGGTTTGTCGTCTTCGGCGGATCGAGAGTCTTGTCGACCTTGAAGACGCGGGAGACGACTCGTTCGAGGGCGTGTCGGGCGTGGAAACAGGCAGCGCGTGGATCGCGGTAGACCTGGTGTTCGGCGTAGCTCGCGCTTTCCGCAGCATGGAAGAACTCCTGCTTCAGGAAGTCGAAGTTGGCCGACACGTCCATGGGGCCTACAACTCTCCGTCGAAGGCGCGGACCTGCAGGGACCCAAAGAGGGTGTCGAGTTCGGCTAGATGCTCCCGCTGCCTGAGTCTCTGCTCCTGAACGGCTGCCACGATGGCAGCGAATTCGCGCTGCAGACGCATCGGTGGCACCAGAATCTGAAGTCCACGGATATCTACGAGATGTAGGTGTCTAACCGCGACACCCTTGTTCTTTCGCAGCAGATGCACCTGCATCGTCGGGTTTCCAAGCATGCATGCGAGAAAGGAGGCGTCGACCCTCTTTGAATCACGCTTGATGAGGCACAGACTCTCGAACAAGCTGAACTCATGGTCCCTGTCGATGACCGCCACAGACCCCAGTGATCCGCTCTTGGCCAAGAGCAGGTCACCCGGCTCTGGATTGCACCTCCTGATGAGGTGTGCATGCTCTTCAGGGCTGATGAACTTCCCGGTATTCCACCGGATTTCACCGTCCCTTACATCCTTCGCGGAGAGGAACTCGATCCCAGACTCGGTGTACGCAGGTGTCTTGTGTGTGCCATCGGTGATCTTCTCCGTGACATCTTTGAGGGAGCCCATCTCCCACCCCATCGGATTGGTGACGGGGTCCCCAAACATGTCGAGGAAGACGGATTGAACGAGCGCGTCGAGCTCGGCGAGGGACTCGCGGCGCTTGGCCCGCAAGGCGTCCGCCGCATCCAGGATCGCGGCGATCCGCTTCTGCTCGGCTATGGGAACGTAGGGAATGCCCGAACGCCTGACCTTCGCATCGGACACAGCGGGGTAGTTGGCTCCCGTCGCCATCTTCACCATGCGCTCGACGAATGCGCTGGTTCTCACCCAATGAAACAGGTAGTGGGAGTCGAGCAGCCACCCCTTGGGGCGAAGGACACAGTATCCCGTGGAAGCCGTCATTCCGCCGTGAGGAGGACCCACGAGAGCCACCCCGTTGAGATTGGGTCGAACGGTCGCCACCAAGACATCCCCAGACTCGACCAATTGCCGCGCCCTACTCGGCGCTTCTGAACACGCCTGGCGTTCGACTGCGGTGATCGCCTTGACGTCCTTGTCGACCGAACTGAGGTCGATGTAGTCAAAGGTGTCGCAGCCGTTGTGCTTCGGGTTCCAGGTCGCGCACTTGTCGACCAGGTCGCCGATGGGGCGCTCACTAGGCCTCATCCGAGCAGGCCCTCGAGTTTCTCACGCTTTTTCGCGATCTCGTCCTCGAGCTGCGCCAGCCGATCCAGGATCACACTCGGTGGGTCGTACTCGACCGGCTCGTACACCACCTCCTTGTAGCGATTGATCGAGAGGTCGTAGTCGTTCTCCGCGATCTCAGCCTTCGGGACCAGGAAGCTCGGGTCGGCCCGCGCTCGATCGCCCTCGGCGTCCCGGCTCTTCCAGCGCTCGAGGATGTCGGGGAGGTCAGTCTTCCCCGGTTGCGGCGTGCGCTTGTCGTCGAGTGAGAAGCCGTCCGCCCGCATGTCGTAGAACCAGACGTTGTCGGTGCCGCCCGAGTTCGTTTTCGTGAAGACGAGGATCGCCGTCGAGACACCGGCGTACGGCTTAAACACCCCCGAGGGCATCGAGATCACGGCGTCGAGTTTCTGATCCTCGACGAGCATCTTCCGCAGCGCCTTGTGTGCCTTGGACGAACCGAACAGAACGCCGTCGGGGACGATGACGGCGGCGCGTCCCCCGATCTGCAGCAGACGGAGGAATAGCGCCAAGAACAGGAGCTCGGTCTTCTTCGTCTTGACGACCTGGAGCAGATCCTTCGCGGTCGACTCGTAGTCCAGACTTCCGGCGAACGGCGGATTGGCCAGCACCAACGAGAACCTCTCGGCGTCGTCATCGTCGGCCTGCGCAAGCGAATCCCGATATCGAATGTCCGGGTTCTCGACCCCGTGGAGCAGCATATTCATGCTCCCGATTCGGAGCATTGTGCTGTCGAAGTCGTAGCCGTGGAAGGTCCGTTCGTTGAAGCGGTGACGGGATACGGCGTCCTTGTAGATCGCGTCGCCGTGGTGTTCCTTCATGTATTCGGAAGCGGCAATGAGGAATCCCGCGGTTCCACACGCGGGATCGCAGATCACATCCTTCGGCGTCGGCGTCGTCATATCGACCATGAGCTTGATGATGTGGCGCGGCGTTCGGAACTGACCGTTTTGCCCGGCGCTCGCGATCTTCCCGAGCATGTACTCGTAGAGGTCGCCCTTCGTGTCGATGTCGGCCATCTCGATGCCGTCGAGCTGGTCGACCACGTTCGCCAGGAGGCTGGCCTTCGGGAACATGAAGATCGCGTCCTTCATGTGGTGCGTGTAGGTCGACGCCCCCTCTCCGTCGTCGTCGTCCTTCTGCCCGAGGGTCTTGATGAATGGGAAGACCTCGTCCTTGACAGTCGCGAACATGACCTCGGGCGCCGTCTCTTTGAACCGGGACCAGCGGAATTCGTCTTGGTCCGGCCCGAAGATCGGATCCTCGATCGGCTTCTTCGTGCGCGCTGCCTTCCGCTCCTTCAAGGTCTGGAGCTCGTCCAGCCGCTTGATGAAGAGCAGGTAGGTCAACTGCTCGATGACCGAGAGCGGATTCGAGATCCCGCCGGACCACATCGTGTCCCAGATGCGGTCAACCTTGGACCGTAGTTCTCCCGTGATCAACCCGCCCCCTTGCTCGCGCGCCATCAGGCGGCCCGCGCTAGGCACTTCGTCGGCTGCGGCTCGCCTAAGGTACGAGCCGGGCACCACTTGTGTCCGCAGAGTCGGCGGCTGTCAAGCCACTAGGCGCGACGGCGCCACGCGTGAAGAGGCCGGGAGGGCGCTGCCACGTGGGGGAGGACGACCGCGGGACTCGACCGAACTAGGCTCCCTGCTCCTCCGCGAATCGGCTCGCGATGTCGAGAAGGGCGGAGACTTCCGCGGCACCGTCCGCATACTCATCCGTTGACAGCACTTGGCGATGCTCCAACAGCTCGATCACGGAGCCCCCCATGTCCACGCCCGCGAGGTCCGTTGCCGAGAGGACAATCTGCGCTCCCGAGGGTCTGCGGTCACGTATGAACGCGAGCATCCGCTGCCAGTTGGCCGAATCGGGGTCCTGCTGCTTGGGCGAGTCGATGACGATGGGACAGAAGGTGCTCGTGGAGTGCCGGCGCGCGAGTTCCAAGAAACTGAAGTAGAACGCCAAGAGCGCGCGAGGAGTCCGGGACCCACTCGCCTGAATCGGCGACCACATTTGCCGCGTCGAATCGGGCACCACCTCGTCAACACCAAGCTCGCTGAGATTGCGATGGAACAAGCCTTGCCACTCTGCACGAGTCTTCCTGGCTCGCTCTTTGTCAGTGAGTGCCCTGATCGTCTCGACAGCGCTCTCCACCTGCGCCGTTGCTTCGCCCGCCTGCTTGTCAAGCTCAGACACCTCTGAGGCTAGGACGTCCCTCAACTCGGCTCGCCCTTCGCTCCGAAGCAAGTCATGCAGCTTGACATCCGCCTGCTTTCGCTCAAGCAACTGCTGCACCTGCGACAGCTCATGGCCCGCGGCAGACGTCTCCTGCTCCAACCGCTCGATCTTGACCCGCAGCTTCAAGAGCTGCGTCTGCACATCCGCCACCAGGGCGCGGCAGCGCCCTTCATCCGCGGCGATCTGGAAGCGTGCTCCAAAGTCATTGAGATGCGTGGATCCGCAGGTGGGACACATCACCTCTGCCTCACTCAACCGATCAGCGAAAGTTGTGTCGGCCTGCAGTTCCGCCAGCGCGTTCCCACCCACGGCGAGCTGGGTCTCGAGTACGGACCTCTTGTCGTAGAGTTTAAGGAGTTTGGCCTTGTACTCCTGCTCCCTTGCCCGCAGCTCCTCACATAGTTCCAAGAGTTCGGCCAACTCCTCCTTGAAGCGATCTAGGTCCAAGTCGAAGTCTGCGACCCCCATCCTTCTCCGCACCTCAGTCAAGGTGCGCTTGAGTACCTTGCGCTGATACACGTGCTCTCCGACGCGCGACTGCGCGGCGTCTCGACTCGCCAGTGCGTCGTAATACTCCTTCGGACGAATGCCCGCATGAAATTGTGCGGCATGTCTACGGTGATCGCGGAACGCCGTCAGCCCCTGGAACGACAGCCACGGGTCCCCCCAACTCTTGTCTTGGTCGAAGTAGTAGGGCAAGAAGAGCATCGCGGGGTACGCCTGTCGCCCAGGCCCTTCCCGCGTTTGAAGGCGCATCGGGAAGCGAAGGAACTGCACGTAGAACTCAGCCAGCGCGCCATGCGTTGCGAACATCCCGACCACCTCGTCGCCTTCACCGAACAGGGTGTGGGTTGACCCATCGTGCAGCATTCGAAACCGCCTGCCCCCAAGCGTGAAGGTTAGGCAGCTATGTACGCCCGCCTCTCGCCACCCCCTGGTGACCTTCCAGGGGTTGGCGCCCAACGTGGCGTACAAGGACTTCAGGATCGCGGACTTACCTCTTCCGTTCGCTCCGACCAGTGCGGTCATCTCTGGGTGGAACTCGATCAGCCTCGACTTTCGCTCTAGGAACGACACCAGCCTGATGCTTTCGAATCGCAAGTCGCTCATGCGCGCGGATCCTCAGGCTGCGAATCAGCCGGCGGAACGTGTGATTGCTCATAGAACTCCACCATGACCATGGCCTTCATGTAGGTCGTACTCTTGGCACCCTCAAGCGCGCCGAGTTCCTGCGTCTTCGGCGCAAGGCACCGGCCCACGACATCGGATAGCGTCGAGGCTGACTCGGGGGCAGCGGAGAGGAGTTCTCGGACCCGCTCCATGACCTGCTGCCTTGAATCGGCTAGGAGGGCCGAGGAGTCTGCGCGGCGATCCAGCCAGTACGTCTCGCACTCTAGCAGTGTGCGGACCACGACGCCGGGGGGCACACCGTCTGCGTTTAGGCGCCGCTCGATGCTGTCGCGCAAGGCGTCCAGACCGACATAGGCCCCCGCGTCGGTGAGCATCTTGGCGAGGTCCGCCCGGGCGATGGACCGCTCGGCGTATAGCTCGGCTTCCGAAGCTGGGTGGGCCTCCTTGCACGATCGGCGGTTCGCCTCGCGCAGCAGCGTCTTCAACAGAGCGTTCGCATCTACGACCTTTGGGAAGTGCTCCTCGAGAAACCGCGCGAGCCGGCCAAGCGTATGGCTCTCGGTGTCGTCCAAGTCCAGGCCAGCGTTCCAAAGGAAGACACGATCAAGCGGAAGCTGAGCCTCCTTGACGCCGAGTTCGGTCGCGAGCTTGGTCTTGATCTCCTCGAGCGTATCTTCATCAGCGTGGATGAGGCACGCCCTGGGCGCATCCAAACAGGCAGTCCCGTCGCCCATCTTCAACTTGCACCCGGGCGCGCTCACGAACACCATGCTCGCCACCGAGGCCTTGAATGCGCCAAATCCATGGGCGACTAGCTTTCCGAGCCATGAGCGCGGGTTCTTTTTGCCGTGCCTCCTTGTCAGTTCTCCCGCGGTGTAGGCCTTTGCCCCCTTGCGGGTCTTCACCTGATACAGAGTCACGGCACTCGGAGCGCTCGCCGAATCAAGCTCCAAGACGTCATCGTGCCACTCGAACACGATCCGATAGTCCTGGCCGCCACCGTGCAGCTCCAAGATCCGGCAGATCGCCCAAAGCCGCTGGTAGGCGAGGCGGTTCGCCGCGATCGCCCCACCCATGTCTCCTGGCGGGCTTGCGAGCATCTGGTCGATCAGACTCACCGCCGCACCTGCCCTCCGAGCATCTGGCTCCGCCTCTTCCCCATCGCTCACCACCTCGACCCGCCCCGCCGTAGACACCGGCGCAGAACCTGAGGCCATCTCTTCGGTCCCGAGCATAGCCGGTGGCGTGGACTCGTGACGCACGACGGCCACGCTGGGGAACTACTGGGGAACGATCTAGGCGCGCTTCGGCACCCCTGAGCGCGTCCGGGTGGACGAGTGACGGCCCCCGCCGACGGAGCTGAAACGCGCGGAATCGGCCTCTAAGGGCCATGTAATGGCGGAGGGAGCGAGATTCGAACTCGCGGTACCTGTGAGGGTACGCCGGTTTTCAAAACCGGTGCCTTCGACCACTCGGCCATCCCTCCGCGCCGGGCGGAGCATGGGGATCGTAGCCGCGAAGTCGTCCACTCGTGTCGTTCTGACGGCGCTGGGCAGGCGCCGGCCGCCGCTCCCCCAGGGCCCGCCGATTGGAGTCGATGGTCCGTCCTCGTGCGCCGAACGTCGGCTCCAACGACTCGTGTCGTTCTTGCGGCGTTAGGCGGGTGGCGGGTCGTCCCGCAAGACCCGGTCCTTCCGGGCGGATGCCGAGAATCCGCGCGCCCTGAGGCCACGCGTCGGCACCCGAAATAGCCTAGAATCAGCCGCCGATGCGAACTCTTCTGACGATCTTCATGCTCGGGGCGATGCTCTGCACCGGCTCCGTCGCGCACACCGATGGGTCCCTTCCGCCGTGGAGCACGGCGCGAGACGCCTTCAAGGCTCGGCTCAAGTCGAAGAACGCGGGCGAGAAGGCCAGGGCGTTCGAGAGCCTTCGAGGACGCCCGGAGGCCGAAGCACTCAAAGAGCTGCTCAACGGCTACCGGAAGGTGCGGGCGGAAGGCGACAAGATCGGCAACGCGCAGGAGCGGGCCGAACGCGAGTACGAGAAGCTGCTCGACAAGCTCGATGCCATCCGACGCAAGTTCGAGGAGAGCCAACGCTCCGAACGCGACATGGAGGCCTTCAACAAGGCGGAGCGCAAGCTCTCCAAGCAGCTCGACGAGGCGCGCACGGCCGCCAGAGCGTTCGAGAACCACTGGTGGGCCAATCGGGCGCTGTTGGACTCGGCCACCGACGTCGCGGCATCGATTCTCCGGAAGCTGCCCGACGAAGACCTGGAGACGGCGTTGCTCGATCTGCGCTCGTTGTGGCTCGAAGGCAAGGATCCCGAAGGCCCGATGCGCTGGATGGACACGCTGGCGCCCGTCGCACGCCCGGCGGTCACCAAGGAGCTCCACGTCGCTCTCGGCAACCCCGACGTCGCGCTGACGTCGCGGGTCGCGGCACTCAACGCGCTCGCCGGACGCCGCGACGGCCTCGTGCTCGAGCGGGCATTCTCGTTCCTCGAGCTGGCGACCAGTGAGTTCCTGCTGGTGGCGGCCGCCATCGCCGCGATCCAGCTCATGCACGACCGGCGCGGCATCGCGCCGATGATCGACTTCCTGAAGCGTGACAACCTCGGCCGCCTGCGCGACGACGCGCGCGAAGCCCTCGTGTCGATGACAGGCCAGACGCACGGCCCCTACTTCGAGCCGTGGTCCGCGTGGTGGACGGACGCCGAGGAGTCGTTCCAAATGCCCCCCGACCCCTGTCCGACGCCAACGGTCGTTCCGGAAGACAAGAGCAAGACGTTCTACGGGATCCACACGTTCAGCAATCGACTGCTCTACATCGTCGACGTGTCCGCGTCCATGAACTGGGCGCCGGGCAAGCGCGGCCGACCGGGTGGAGACGACGCCAAGATCGTCACGCTCCGAGAAGAGCTCTCCGGCGCCGTGAACGGCCTGGACGACGGCGCCTACTTCAACGTGATCGTGTTCAACCACAGCGTCGTACCCTGGAGCGCGCGAAGCGTCGTGCACGCCAATGACACGACGAAGAAAAAGCTGAGCCGCTGGATCAACGAGATCAAGCCCGTGGGTCTCACCAACATCCACGACGCGCTCGAAGCCGGCTTCCGGTTGATCCTCCGCGGAACGGGCACGCCCGACTTCGACACGATCTTCTTCCTCACCGACGGGAAGCCGACCGGCGGCAAGGTCACCGACCCCGAACGCATCCTGGAAGCGGTTCGCGACTGGAACTCCGTCGCGAACGCACGCATCCACGTGATCGGAATCGGACACGGCAAGGACGTCGACGAGCTCTTCCTCCAAAAGCTCGCCGAGATCGGGCGCGGCAAGTACGTCCAGCGAGAGAAGTAGGCCGCACATGAAAGACGACCGGCCCGACGATCCCGCCGAAGTGAGCTCGAATGAGCCGACGAACCAGCCCCGCGAAGACGCTTCGGGCGAGCCGCGCGAGGGAGAGGCCTTCGAGCCGTTCCCCAGGGAGACCGGGGAGAGCATCCTCGTCGCGATTTCGAGGCTCCACAATCTCGACGGCAGCATCCTGCTCCGGGAGCCGCAGGACGGCGAAGAGCGGCTCGTCTTCCAGCGCAAGGAGGAGGAGGCGGCCAGCGACAGCCGGTTCCACATCGTCGGCGAGATCGCGCGCGGAGGGATCGGGATCGTCTACCGCGGGCGCGACCGGGACCTGAACCGCGACATCGCGCTGAAGGTGCTCCGCCCCGAGTTCGCCGAGCGCGAGGACGTGGTCGCGCGCTTCATCGAAGAGGCGCAGGTCGGCGGGCAGCTGCAACACCCCGGCATCGTCCCGGTGTACGGACTCGGGCTCCAGTCCGACGGACGGCCGAGCTTCTCGATGAAGCTGATCAAGGGGCGCACCCTCGCCGACCTGCTGCAGAGCAACCCGAAGGGCATCGACCTCCTGAGCGTCTTCGAGGCCGTCGCCCTCACCATCGCCTACACGCACTCGCGCCGCGTCATCCACCGAGACCTGAAGCCGGCGAACATCATGATCGGCTCGTTCGGCGAGGTGCTCGTCGTCGACTGGGGCTTCGGCAAGGTGATCGGACGCGACGAGGTCGCGCGCCAGGCCGACGGCACGATCATCGCCACACTTCGTAGCTCGGGTAGATCGGACTCGATGGCGGGAAGCGTCATGGGGACGCCCGCGTACATGCCGCCCGAGCAGGCGCTCGGTCGCGTGGACGACCTCGACGAACGCGCCGACGTGTTCTCGCTCGGAGCGATCCTGTGCGAGATCCTGACCGGCGAAGCGCCCTACACCGGCGAGGTCCGCGACCAGCTCGTCGCGGCGACCCAGTGCCGCCTCGACGACGCGTACGCACGGCTCGACGCCGCCGACGCCCCGGAGCCGCTGAAGAAGCTGTGTCGGGACTGCCTCCAGCCGCTGCCTCCCGATCGTCCGCGCCACGCCGGCATCGTCGAAGAACGCATGGCGGCACACTTCGCCGCGGTCGAGAGCGAGGCGCTGAAGTCGGAGCTCGACGCGCTCGAGGCCGAGAATCGCATCGCGAAGGAGCGCAGGAAACGCAAGAACGTGCTCACGCTCAGCGCCGTTGCCGCGATCTCGATCATCGCGATGGGCGGCGGGTACCTGTGGTGGAAGGGCGCACGCGATGCGCGCGAAGCGCGGGCGGCGCCGTTGGTCGCCGAAGCGCTGCGCGAAGCCGGCAAGCACGAGGTGATCGGCGACTGGGCCGGCGCCGTCGCGTCGGCGCAGCGGGCCGTGGATGTCGCCCGATCGGAAGGCGTCGACGACACCGAAGCGCGGGCGGCGCTCGAGCGCCTCGAATCCGAGCAGGCCGAGCACGCGAAGCAGCTCGCCATTCGCGAGCAGGACGACGCGCTCCTGGCGGAGCTGGTCGCCATCCGCAACCTCGCGCCGGGCAGCACGAAGACCGTCACCGGCGCCGGCGGCGGGACGGGGCTGGTCGCCATGGCGCCCGAGACATGGGATCGGCCCGGCGACCGCCACAAGGCGATGGATGCCGCCTACGCCACCGCGTTCGAGAGTCGCTTCGGCTCGATCGGGGGCGGCCAGGAGCGACTGCGCGCATCGCGGCACGCGCCCGAGTTCGCCGCCAACATCGGCTACTGGTGCTGGCTGCGGAAGACGATGCCGGCCCTCGAAGGATCCGACTGGCGCTCGCTCGACACGCTGGCCCGGGAAATCGATCCGGCGAGCATCGAGATCCGGGACGCCCTCGTCACCGAGGACGGCGACGCGCTGCTCGAAGCCGTGGAGGCGCGCGGCGACATGCTCCCGCTCGCGCTGGTTTCGCAGGTCGCCATGAACCTCATCGACCTCGGCCGCCCACAGGATGCGATCGACTTCCTGCTGCCGTGGAATCGCAGGCATCCGGACGAGATCATGATCCACATCCGGATTGCGTTGGCCGCGCGCGAGCTGGCCATCGCCGAGGACGACCCAGACGAGGTCGACGCAGCACTGGCGCAGCTGGAGCTGGCGATCCGGCACGCGAACGCCGCGGTCGCTCTGCGGCCCGAGGTGGACGTCGGTTGGTACAACCTCGGCCTGTGCCTCGCCAGCGCCGGCGAGTTCGAAGACGCCGCGCACGCGTTCGGCCGCGTCGTAAAGCTCACGCCGGGTTACATCGACGCCTACAACCGACTCGCGGACGCGCAGCTTCACGCGCACAACCCGAAGGCCGCGCTCGCCACCATCGAGGCGGCCCTGAAGGTCCAACCCGACGACGAGGGTTTCCTGGTGCGCCGCGGTGTGATCCTCTCGGAACACCTCGGTGACGACGATCGCGCGATCGACGCGTTCAAGCAGGCGCTCACACATTCCACGGACTCGTGGTCGGCGAACGTCGGCCTCGCGCTGTCGTACGCACGCAACAACGATCCCGACGAGGCCCGTGCGGCGATCCGAGAGGCCCGAGAGCGGGGCAAGGACTCCGCGCTCGCGCACGCCGAGATCGGGCGCTGCTACATCGAGCTCGAGGACTACGACAAGGCCATCGAGGTCACCCGACAAGCGATCCGGATGGACAAGCACCAGCACGGCGCCTACGTCACCCTCGGCTACGCGTTCCAGATGAAGGAGCGGCTCGACGAGGCGATCGACGCGTACGACAACGCCATCGAGCTCGCTCCGACGATCGCCGCGCCCTACGTGCATCTGAGCCGGATCCACCTCGACCGGGGCAACGTCACCGCTGCGCTCGACGCCGCGCGCAGCGCCGTGGAGTTCGCGCCGCGCAACGCCGAGGCCCGCGCCCGGCTGGCCGACACGCTGCTCGCGTCCGGCGACCCGTCCCGCGCCGAGACCGAAGCGGAGGAGGGCGTGGAGCTCGATCCGACGAACGGGTGGAACTACGTCTACCTGGCCAGGGCGCGTTCCCGACAGAACAACCTCGAGGGCGCGCTGGAGGCCGCGCGGGAAGGCACCCGACGCGCACCGACGCTCGCCGCGACGTTCCGCGAGCTGGCGCGGATCCACGCGTTGCGTGGCGATCGCACCGACGCGATCGCCGCCCACCGCCGATTCGTCAACGTCGACCGCGAGCCGGACGCGAAGGTGCGGCACCCCCTGGCCCTCGCTCAGCTCTACGAGACGCTCGGGGACCGCAAGGCCGCGCGAAGGGAATTCGAGGCTGCCGCAAAGGCGGATCCCGAGCACTTGGAAGCAACGCTCGGCGTCGGCCGGATGGCGTTGCAGACGGCGGACCCCGACGGCGCGATCGAGTGGTTCACGAAGGTCGTCGCGCTCGATGACACGCACGCGCGGGCCCACGCGCTCTTGGGCATCGCGCATCTGGAGAAGAACGAGCTCGACAAGGCCCGGAGAGAGATCGAGCGGTCGCGCTCGCTGGGCGAGCAGCACTGGTACGTAGCGATGGTGCTCGGGGACGTGCTGAACCGGCAGTCGAACTTCGACCAGGCGGTGGAGGTGCTCGAGGAGAGCCTCAAGGGCAACTCACGATCGTTTCGATCGTACCACCTGCTCGGTATCGCCCATGCCGGCGCGGGGGATCGGGAGGAAGCCGAGAAGGCGTTCCGCGACTGCCTGAACATCAACGTCAACTTCGTGCCGGCATGGTCCCGGCTCGGTCTCCTGCTGGCCGAGATGGGCGCCTCGAAGGAGTCGCTCGCGATGCACCGCAAGGCGGTGGAGCTCTCGCCCGATGATCCCATCGCGCGAGGCCGGCTCGGCATCCAACTGTGGCACGAGGGGCTGTTCGATGAGTCGGCTGAGGAGCTGTCGAAGATCGTCGACGAGCTTCCGAACTACGCCGCCGCGCTCGAGAATGTCAAGAAGTCGATCGAGCTCGCCAAAGCGCTGCCCGACGTGCTTGCCGGCAAGAAGAAGCCGGCCGACGCGGAGGAGAAGGTCGCGTTCGCCGAGGTCGCACGGCACAAGAAAGACTACGCGGGTTCGACGCGTCTGTATGCGGAAGCGTTCGCGTCCGATGCCGACGTCGCCGCCGACGTGAAGACGAACCGCTTGTACAACGCAGCCTGCTCGGCGGTGCTGGCAGGGAAGGAGCATCACGCGCAAGCGCTGGCGTGGCTGCGCGCCGACCTCGAGCTCTGTCGCAAGCTCGTCGAGAGCGATCCGGACTTCCTGCGGATGCGGCTCCCCCACTCCCAGCGTGACCCGGATCTCAAGGTCGTCCGCGACGCGCTCGATCGGCCCGACGAGTGGAAGCAGTACTGGTCGGACGTCGACGAGCTCATTCGCCTCGTGCAGAAGGGCAAGCGGTGAGCGACAAGAGCATCTTCAGCCGTCTCGAAGACATGGGGAAGAACGCGCCGCGCATCGACCTCGAGGGCGCGCGGCGACCGGGTGGCAACGAGGAGCGCTACGAGCTCATCGGCCCGCTTGCCCGTGGCGCCGTCGGCGTCGTGTACCGGGGCCGCGACAACGACCTCGGCCGCGAGGTGGCGTTGAAGGTGCTGCTCGAGGAACACACGAAAACACCCGAGATGGTCCAGCGCTTCATCGAGGAAGCGCAGATCGGGGGACAGCTCCAGCATCCGGGCATCGTCCCCGTGTACGAGCTCGGGCTTCGAGCCGACGGCCGGCCGTTCTTCGCCATGAATCTCGTCAAGGGCGACACGCTCGCAGCCCGACTCGCGCAACGCTCCAACGTCAACGAAGACCAGCGCGCGTTGCTCTCGGCGTTTCGGGAGGTCTGCCGGACGATGACGTACGCGCACGTGCGCGGTGTCGTCCACCGCGACTTGAAGCCCGCCAACGTGATGCTCGGCGACTACGGCGTCGTCAAAGTCGTCGACTGGGGCTTCGCCCGTGTGATGCCGAAGGGCGGTGTCGCCGACGAGCGGCTCGCGATGCGCGCTTCGGTCGACCTCACCATGATCTCGACCGTGGGCTCGGGGGGGGACGGATCCGACTCCGTCGCCGGGTCGGCGCTCGGCACGCCCGGATACATGCCGCCCGAACAGGCCATCGGACACATCGAGACGCTCGACGAGCGCAGCGACATCTTCAGCCTCGGCGCCATCCTCTGTGAGATCCTCACCGGCGCGCCGCCCTACACGGGAACGGCCGACCAGCGCCGCCAGGCGGCCAAGCACGCCAAGCTCGAGGGCGCCCACAAGCGCCTGCGCGCCTGCAAGGGCAACGAGCAGCTCGTGAAGCTCTGCCTCGCATGCCTCGAACCGCTTCCCAAGGATCGGCCGCGCAGCGCGCAGATCCTCGCGGACGAGGTGGCCACCACGCTGACGTCGAGCTCCGGACGCGCGCACCGCGCCCAAAAGCGTGCGCTCATGGCACGCGGCCGGGCCGAGGAGCAGCGGCGATCGCGCCGGCAGACGGCGTTGATCGCGACCGTCGTGCTCACGGTGTTCCTGATCGGCGGCGGCGTCCTGCTCTGGATGGACGCCGATCGGAGCGCACGCGAGAGCGACCGGCGGGCCGCGATCGAGGCCGCGCTCGACAAGGCGGCCCGGCTCGGCGCGGCCGGCAAGTGGACCGAGGCGCTCGAAGCGGCGAAGCACGCCCAGGGCCTCGGCGGCGACCCGTTCGCCTACAAGGACCTCCGGGCCGAGGCCGACGCGGCGATGGACGCACTTCGCGTGCAAGAAGACGACCAGGCGTTCCTCGCGGAGCTCGAGGAGATCCGCTCGCTCTATCGCGGCGGTCGGCCCGGCGAAGACCTCTCGCGGGAGGAAGAAGACCGGGCGGTGGACGCGGCGTTCTCGGAGGTCTTTGCACGCCGCTTCGGCTCGGTTGCGAAGAGCCGCGACCGGATGGCGAACTCCGACGTCTCCAAGAGCTTCGCGGCGAGCATCGGATTCTGGAGCATGCTGCGCAAGGACTCCGACGAACTGGAGAGCTTGGGTTGGCGAGCGCTCTACGAGGTCGCTTGCGAGCTGGACGCGTCCAGCGCCGAGGCGCGCGCGGCGCTCACGACCGCCGACGACGACGAGCTGCTGGCGGTGGCCCGCGCGCAGGGCGACGCGCTGCCGCTCGTCCTCGTGAGCGAGGTCGGCCTGCGCCTGGAACGGATGGGGCGCGAGGAGGAAGCCGTGTCCTTCCTCCAGGAGTGGCAGAAACGGCATCCGAACGACTACTGGATCAACCTGCGGCTCGCCCGCGCCCTCGCGGCGGTCGAAGACCGGCGTGCCACGCGACATGCGTTCGCGGCGGTGTCCGTCCGACACGACACCGCGGCTCCGTGGATCCGCCTGGCGCGCCAGTACAAGGAAGCCGGCGAGTACGTCGATGCGGAGAAGGCACTCGAGCGGGCGCTCGAGCTCGACCCCCGGCACGAGGTCGCCAAGGCCGCGCTCTCCGAGATCGAGGCGGCCCGCGCCGAGCGAGACGCGCGCTGATGCGTGCTCGCCGCTTGGCGTAGACTTCCGCGGTGCACTACCGCGAGGTCATCCCCCGCGCCGAGCTGCGACAGATCGTTCGCTGCTTCTGGCACCTCCTCGATCACGACGCACCGCCGAACACGCCCGATCGCGTCGTGCCCGACGGCTGCACCGAGATCGTGCTCAACCGCGCCGACCGCTTTCGCCGCGACGAACGCACGCAAGCCCGCGTACTGCTCGTCGGACAGCTGAGCGGCGCCATCGAGATCGCCCCCACCGGCGGCATCGACCTGCTGGGCATTCGCTTCGAACCCGCAGGACTCCATCTCGTGCTCGGCACGCCCATGCACGAGCTCACCGATCTCGACGTGTGCCTGCGCCAGGTACGACCGGGGCTGTACACCCGGCTTCGACGAGCGAACGAGGCGCCCGACCCGTACGAGCGCATCCGGCGAATCGAACGAGCGCTCCTCGACGCGCGTCCGCTTCGTTCGGACGGCCTGATCGCGGAGGCCGCACGACGGCTCGCCAAGGACGCGACGACCGTGTTCGATCTCGCCGCGTCCCTGTCCGTCGGCCGCCGCACCCTCGAGCGCCGGTTCCGCCGCGAGGTCGGTCTCGCGCCGCGTCACTTCGCGCGCATCTGCCGACTCCAGCGGGTCATCTCGGTCCTCGACGACGGCTTGCCCGCCGAAGGCTGGGCCGGCCTCGCCGCCGGCGCGGGCTACTTCGACCAGTCCCACCTCATTCGCGACTTCCGGCTCATCGCCGGCACGACGCCCGCCCGCTATGTCGCGGAGCAGCCCGGTTTCGCCGATGCCTTCGCCACGGGCGTGTCGCATCCTTCCAATCCTTGAGCACCGACGGCGATACCTTGGCGCCTCCCTCGGAGGTCCTCTCATGCGACGTTTCGCCGCAACTCTGCTCGTGCTCCTCTCGATCACGCTCCTCGCATCCAACGCGAGAACCGAAGACGAACCCAAGCCGCTGAAGGCCGCCGACGCGTTGGCGTCGATGACCTGGCTTGCGGGTACGTGGCAGGGCGCCATGTGGGGCGGCACCTTCGAGGCGTACTACAGCACGCCTGAAGGCGGCAAGATCCTCAGCCACAGCAGGCTGCTCAAGGACGGCAAGACGGCTTTCTTCGAGTTCGAGGTCTTCGAGGTGCGGGGCGACACGTTCCACTACCAGCCCTACCCGGGCGGGAAGAAGGCCGGCGGCTTCACCCTCGCCGAGTGCAAGCCGGGGGAGAAGCAGGCCACGTTCGACAACCCGAAGAAGGACTTCCCCACGCGCATCGTCTTCCATCGCAAGGCGGACGACAACCTCGTGGTCACGCTCTCCGATCCGCACGGCGGCAGCGACAAGGTTCAGACCTTCGACCTGAAGCGCAAACCCTAGCGCAGGGCTGGAACGCGCGGTTCGGCGCTCGGCAATCGTTCGCGTATCATCTCCGACTTCCCTCGGAGAGAACGCAATGGGCGAGCAGCCGCCGGTCGTCGTCGCGCACCATGGCGAGGACATCCACACCGCCGAATTCACCGTCGGCTGGTTGGCAGACGCGCCCGTCATCGAGTCCGTCCGGAGCGTCCTGGAAGACGTGTGCGACCAGGCCGACCGGCCCAAGCTCATCATCGACATGGGCGCGCTGACGCAGGTCTCGTCGCAGATGCTCAGCGTCCTCATCGACGTCGACCGCCAGGCGCAGACCAAGGACGGCGGCGTGATCCTGGCCGCCGTGCCGCGCGGCGTTGGCGAGGTGCTGCGTCTCACCAAGCTCGACGATCACTTCAAGATCGTCGAGACCGCGGCTGACGCCCGCAAGGCCTTCGAGAAGACGTAGACGGCGCTACTCCTCGTCGCCGCCCGACTTCAGCTGCTCGACGACCTTCTTCATCTTGTACGCCAGCGCGTTGCCGCTGACCTTCTTGAGGTCTTCCGGCTTCTCGGCGCCCGGCACGAACATCAAGAGCGTCGGCGCCGCCTTCACGTCGTACTTGGCCGCCAGCACGGCATGGACTTCGTTCGCCATGTCCACACGCAACAGCACCCAGCCTTCGGTGACCTTCGCGGCCGTCTTCGAGTTGAGCGTCGTCTTCTCGAATTTGCGCGCCGCCTTGTTCTCCTTCTTCGCGGCCTTGTCCTTCGCCTCGAAGGTCTCGCGGCCGACGTAGAGCAACACCGGCTTGCCGGCTTCGAGCGCCTCGTCGAGCGCCGCGCAGCTCGCCTCACGCTCCGTTCCGTCGCCGCGTACCTTCACGTCGGCGGTCACGAACGGCATGCGCGTGCTCGGATGGTCCTTCTCATACGCCTTCAGCGTGTCTTCGAGCCAGCCTGTGAACGAACCGGCGGCGTACTGCTTGCCGCCGTCGAGCCGGCTGTACGAGGTGCCGTCGCGATGCACGAGAAAGGCGAGGATGCTCGGGTGGTCGCTCGGGCTGCCGCCCTCCTCCATCGTCCACTTGATGATCGAACCGCCGAGGCCGTCGTAGCACCACTCGACCGGCTCGACCTTGTGCAGGAGCTTCTTGAGATCGTCGCTTTCTTGAACCTGGGCACGCCAGTTATCGCAGGGCGCTCATATGTTCGGCGCCCAGCCGGTGACCACCAGGAGCGGCTTGCCGCTCTTCTTGGCCGCTTCGAGGCCCTTCTCCAGGTTGGGATGCCAGCCATCCGGCGCGGCGTCCACCGTCGGGGCGAAGAAGGCGGCGAGGGCGAGCACACAAACAGAGGTCATCAACGTGCGCATGGCGAAATCTCCGAATCGCCTGAAATGCTAGCGCAGATCGATGCGAATGGCCTGCGACTCAAGGACGGAACGAGGGCCCTGGGCCCCTACTCGTCGATGGCCGCTTCGGCCAGGACGTCCTCGGCCACGAAGATGGGCGCGCCGAGGGCGCTGGCGAGGGCGATCGCGTCGCTCGGCCGCGCGTCGATCTCCGCGACCTCGCCGTCGGACTTGCGCAGCCGAACCATCGCGTAGAAGGTCCCGTCCCTGAGCTCCGTGACCTCGACGCGCTCGAGCCTGCATCCCGTCGCGCCGATGATCGCGCTCGTGAGGTCGTGGGTCATCGGCCCGCTCGAGCTTCACCTGATTGATCGAACGGCTGATCGCCTGCACCTCCAGGTAGCCGATGACGATCGTCAACGCGCGGCCGCCGTCCTTCTCGACCAGTCCGATGTACTGCCGGTCGCCGGTGTCGTTGATCTTGATGCTTTTCAGCTTCATCTCGATCACGACGAGGACTCCTAACGCCATCGAACGGCGGCGCGACGGATCCTACCAAGGGCGGGCGGGTGAATGGTCCACTGGGCGCCATGTCCGACGTCGTCCCCCTGCTTCGCGTGATGCGCGGCGGTGCGCAGGAGTCGCTGCACCGAGGCGCCTTCGTGCTCCTGGAGGAGGGCGTGGAGCCGATGGTCGCGGGCAACCCGGAACTTCACACCTTCTACCGATCCGCCAGCAAGCCGCTGCAGACGCTCGTCGTCGTCACGTCGGGCGCCGCCGACGCGTTCGGCTTCGACGACGCCGAGCTCGCGCTCATGGCCGGAAGTCACAACGCCGAGCCGCGTCACCTCGAGTGCGTCCGGTCGATTCTCCAAAAGGCGGGCCTTCGGCCCGGCGATCTGCAGTGCGGTCCGCACTGGTCCATCCATCCGGCCACCGCGCGCGCGCAGCAGCGCGAACGCGACGAGCCGCGCGCGATCTGGTCGAACTGCTCCGGCAAGCACGCCGGCATGCTCGCCGCCGCCAAGCACATGGGCGCGCCGATCGACACGTATCTCGATCCGCTGCATCCCGTGCAACGAGCGATCCACGCGCAGATCGCGGCGTTCGCCGGTCTCGACCCGAGCGAGATCCAGGTCGCCGTCGACGGATGCGGCGCGCCGACGTTCGCCCTGCCGCTTCGCAACCTCGCGCAGTCGGTGCTGCGCACGGGCTGTCCGGACGGGCTTGCGGCCGACCTGGCCGCCGCCGCAACGCGCGTGACGCAGGCGATGCTCGCGCACCCCTTCATGGTCGCGGGCACGGGTCGCTTCGACTTCGATCTGATGGATGCGACCGGCGCCGACATCGCCGCCAAGGGCGGCGCGGAGGGCGTGCACGCCCTCGTGGTCCCGAGCCGCACGCTCGCGCTGGCGGTCAAGATCGAAGGCGGCAACGACCGCGGCTACAAGCTGCTGGTCACGGAGCTCCTGCGCCGGCGCGGCGTCATCACGGACGCCGAGGCCGAGGAGCTGGGCAGACGCACGGGGTTCCCGGTGCTTCACAACTACCGCAAGGAGGAGGTCGGGCGGCTCGAGCTCTGCGTCTGACCCCGCTCGCGACCCGCGCGGATACCATTTCTTCGTGGTCGAAGCCTTCGACGAGCCTCCGTTCCTTCCTCCGCGCCCCGACGACGCGAACAAGGTCACGACCGGCCGCGTGCTGGTCGTTGGCGGCAGCCGCAATCTGGCCGGCGCCCCCGCCATGGCCGCGCTGGGTGCGCTGCGCGCCGGCGCGGGCCTCGTGAAGATCGCCGTGCCGGGCTCGATTCAGGACGTCGTGGCCGGGTTCCAGGCGGAGGCCACCACGACAGGGCTGCCGGAAAACGCCGAGGGCGGCCTGGGCGAAGCCGCGCTCGAGTCGCTGCGCACGCTGGTTGCACAGTGGGACGCGGTCGTGCTGGGGCCCGGCGCCGGGCGTCACGCGACGACGTTGCGCGTCGTGCGCGAGTTCGCGCACGACGCGCAACGTCCGCTGATCGTGGATGCGGATGGACTCTTCGCGTGGAACGAGCGCCTCGAAGCCCTGAAGGAGCGGCCGGGACCGACCGTGCTCACGCCGCACGAAGGCGAAGCCGCGCGGCTGCTCGGCGTCACGTCGGCGGCGGTGAAGACCGATCGCGAAGCGGCGGCGGTTCAGATCGCACAGGCCTCCGGCGCCGTCACGGTCCTGAAGGGCCCCGGAACCATCGTCACCGACGGCACACGCATGTTT
This sequence comes from Planctomycetota bacterium, assembly GCA_965223505.1. GTDB lineage: Bacteria > Planctomycetota > PLA2 > PLA2 > JAEUHO01 > CBDCWP01. The sequence goes on along the minus strand of CBDCWP010000021.1, from coordinate 351,607 downwards.
CGGAACCGTACCGGTGGGCCGGTGCTCGCGAGCGGCGGAACGGGCGACGTGTTGGCGGGTGTCATCGGGGCGCTGATCGCGCAGATGGAGGCGAACGCACTGGACGCGTTCGCGTCGGCCTGTCTGGCCGTGCACGTTCACGGCGCCGCCGCGGACCTGTTGGCGCAGACGACCGACCGGGGCGTCCTGGCAACCGAGATCGCCGCCGCGATCCCGCGTGCGCTCGCCGAACGGGTGCGTCCGGGCGCGCGGAAAGACGTGTGATCGTGCGTCGCGCTCTCGGATTGTGGGGCGTGCTGCTCGCGCTGCTGCCCACGCTCGGTGCGCAACCGGCGCGCGCTGACGACGACGCGGTCTCCTACGGACCCGTTCCCGAAGGCATCGCCGCGGTCGTCCCGACGGAGACGGAGCGCGCGCTCGCCAACAGCGCCATCACCGTCCTGTGCTCGCCGCCGTTTCGTGACGGCTTCGAGTGGTCGCGCAAGCTGCTCGTGTTGCTCGACGACGTCGGGTTGCAGGCCGTCGCGACGCGACTCGCCAGGGGCGGCGTGCCGCGTAGCGCGCTTCCGATCCTGTTGCAGATCGTCTCGGTGAGCGACCACGAAGAGGCCGACCTGCTGCTCCTTCGCGCGGCGAAGGAGCGCCGTCCGGTGCTGCGCATGATCGCGGCCGAAGGCCTGGGGCGCGGACGCACGATCGATGCGGTCGGCGCGCTCGAAACGCTGGCGCGCGACGACGTGTCAGGCGTGCGCGCCGCGGCGCTGCGATCGCTCTTCGCGTCGGAGGCGGCAGAAGCCGTGACGGCGCGCTGCGAGCTTCCGACCGACCGCGAGTCGTCCCTTCACGCGTATCGACTTCGTTCGCACCTGCGAACGGGCGACCGCGGCGCCGCGGTTCTCGCGCTGGCGCGGGACGGCTATCTGCACGGACGCACCGCCGCCGTTCGATCGGAGGCATCGCACCTGCTCGCACAGCCGGGCGTCGGCGCCGATCCGAAGACACTGCGCCTCTTGATCCTCGAGAACGGCAGCGGCGACTTCATCGCCGGGCTGCGCCGCTGGGCACTGGGTGCGCCGCAGTACGGCTACGACAGCGTGCACCTGCGCCGCATCGCCATCGACGCGGCGCTCACGCTGTACGAGCACGCCGACGCGACGGACGAGGACCGCACGTGGGCGCTCGAACGCATGGTGGACTGGATCGCGCGGCCGGTGGACATGGACCCGTATCTCGACACGGCCATTCCCGAGCACAAGCTGCGTCTGCGGCTGCCGGACTTCGGCGCGCCGATCATCGAACCCGTCCTCACGCGGCTCAAGGCCGGCGCGTTCTTCTATCCGCGCCACGGCATCGTGCTCATCCGCGAGCTCGGTCCGGAGCTGGCGCTGCCGGTGTTGCACGAGCTGATCGCGCCGGGCGACGCCGAGACGGAGGCGGCGCGCGCAAAGCTGCCGTTCCGACAGCGCTTCCTGCGATTGGAAGCAAGCGAGGTCCTGAGCCGCTGGAAGCGCGTCGGTGACGAAGGGCTCGCGCGCAAGATCCTGGCGAGCGACGCGCCCGTCTACTTGAAGCTCGACATCGTGAACGCGCTCGTGGGAGAGCCCGCCTCCTGGGCGCTGCCGCTCCTACGGGAGACGCTTCATGCCGAGGCCGTCGAGCTGCGGCTGCGCGCCATCGACGTGCTCGAACGGCGCCCCGAGCCCGAGGCGCGCGCGATCCTCATCGAAGATCTCTTTCGCGAAGGAACCGACGCCTACCAGCGCGCCGATCTGCGGCTCGCGCCCGTCGTCGGGGAACCGATCGACGACCTCGGATGGACACTGCTCGAGCGCGCGTTGGCCGAGCCCCGCTGGCCGCTGCAGCGAGCGGCGCTTGCCATCGTGGCCGACCCGCGACGGCGCGACGTTCGCACCGAGCGCACCCAGGCGTTGCTCGAAGCGGTCGCGCCGCGCTTCGACCAGGCACGCGAGGCGCTGTTGATCGCGTGGGTCGTGACAGACCCGCAGCGCGCGGTGCGCTACGTGCGCGAGGTCTGGGAACAGGCGGATCACCCGCGCAGCCAGGAGGCGTGGCTGCGGCAGCTCAAAGACGTGCGCGGTGAGGCGGCGGTGAACGCGGCCGTCGACTTCGCGCTGTCGATCGCGGCGACACTGGACAAGGAGCCGCGGTTCCTCGGTCCCGTAACGGACGTCCTGGAAGGTCGATGGCGACACCGCGGCGACGAGATCACGGCGTTCTGGCGCCGCCTGCTCGCACCGAACGCACGCAAGTCGTGGCTCACCGCGGTGGCCTCCCTCGATCACCCGGGCGCTCCCGATCTCGCGGATCTCCTGCTGCCGATCCTGGTACTCGCGCGTAACGGCAAAGCGCTGGCCGACAGCACCGAGAACGACGAGGTCGGCCTCGCCCAGGACGTGTTGCGTGCCTTGCGCTTCCAGCCGTGGGACAAGATCGAGAGCGCCGTCGTCGAAACCACACTCGACCCGTTGGTGCAGATCGGCGTGCGACTCGTCGCCGCGCGCATGTTGATCGGCCGCGTGCGCCCGAAGGCCCGTAGCCGGCTCGCCGCCTGGTTGTACGGAACGTCGGTCCAGGGCGCGCCCGCAAATCCGGCGGCCGAGACGCCGGAAGGCTGGAACCAGGACGGCATGTTGCAGTGGCTCGTTGCCGGCGCCGTCGGGGTCGAGGGGGACGCCGCCGCCGCGAAGGCGTTGCTGGGCGCGCTGCAAAGCGAGCTGCAGACGTACTACGGCGTCACCGCGAACCTCGATCCGGACAGCGCGCCGACGAAGCCGTTCGTGCATCGAGCCGGCGCGCTCGCGTACGGCGTGATGAGAACGAAGTCGAAAGCGTCCATCGAAGCGCTCGGTGCGCTGTTGTTCCTCCCGCAGATGGCGACGTACGCAACGAAAGCGGCGGATCGTCAGCGCTCCATGCTCTTCGCCGGCGGCGTCGGCTCGGCGGCGCGCGCCCCTGCGCCGCTCCCCTATCTGGAGCACACCGCCGAGGGCCTCTATCACGTACTGACGCCGGAGGCGAGCCGCATTCTCGCGCAGCTTCGAACCGCCGACGACGAGACGCTCTCGGACGTGTTGGGCAAGGTGCTCGAATCGGCGCACAAGTCGAGCTCGCTCGCGCTGTTTCCTGACGTGTATCTCTTCAAGATCGCGCTCGTGCTTCGCGACGAGCGCGACGGCGCTCGCCCGCGCGCCGCGGAGACGGTCGAGCGCTACATTCGCCGTCTGGCGCCGGTCGACGGAATCGCCGACTACGCATCGGCGTCACGGCGCGCCGACGTGTTCGCCCGAGCGGGGCGCTACACCGACGCCGTGCGCGCGCAGGAGACCGTGGTCCGCATCATCGCGCGTCGCAACTACGAAGAGGCCAAGTACGACCTCCGGACGTACGCGCGCGCGAAGCTCGACGCCTTGCGCGGACAGGTGCACGCCGCCGACGGCGAAGACGCCCTTGCCGAAGCCGCGTTCCGCCGCGCCATTCTCAGGGCGCCGGGGGACGCATTCGTTCTGCGAACCGTCGCTCTTCTACGCGCGCGTGTGGACTTCAACCTCGCGCTCGCGGAGGACGCAGCGCGGCGGGCCGTGCACCTGGAGCAACGCGTTCGCGACGAGCCGCGCGTCGAGACGTTGGATCCGTTGGCCTACGTCCTGCTCAAGCGCGACCGCCCGCAGGAGGCGTTGATGCTGCTGCGACGGCCGCTGCTCCTCGCGCCGGACCAGCACGACGCGGATCCCTTCCTGCATCTCGCACAGGCCTACGCGGCGCTGAACCGGCTCACGCCCGCGGCGCGCGCGCTCGAGGAGGCCCTGGTGCGGGCGCCGCACCTCGAAGCCGAGGTGAGGGCCGATCCGTACTTCGAGCCGCTCGACGAACGCGGCTGGCTCGACATCGTGGTGCGCCGCGCCAAGCGCCGGACGCAGGGCGAGTAGGCGTTACTTCCGGGCCCCCGCGGCCCAGACGGTGATGTTGCGAACGACCGTCGCCATGCGCTTCGACTTCGTCGCGTCGAAGTGCGCTTCCCAGCTCCACTCGGGGGTTCCCACCCACATCACGCGAGCGCCCTTGCTCTCGTCCCCGACGATCACGACCGGCACGTCCGGCTCGCCGCCACCGTCGATGGAGAGCAGCACTCTCGCTCCGTCGGCCACCTCTTCGACCGGATAGCCGAAGATCGTCGTCAAGGCCCCCTTGCCTTCGCCCCACGCCTCCCAGATCCGGGGACTCCAGGTCGGCCACTCGGTCAGCCGCGTCGCGATGTGGCGCTGCCCCGCTTCGGAGACTTTGAAGGGCCGGCGCTTGCGGAAGCTGCCGGCGATGAGTCCCGTCGTGGGATCGCCGCGCACCTGCTTCGCCGACTTGACCGGCATGAGCGTCTTGACGATCGGGTGCGTGAGGAACTGATGCTCCAACAACGGCTCCGTCTTCGTCCCGTCGTCGCGCAGCGGCAGCTGGACCAGCGCGAGCAAGCCCATCCTTCCGCTCTCGACGCGCTCCTTCACGCGACTCCAGAAGGTGTCGGGAAACTTGGCCGGATCGAAGTTGTCGATGACCAGCAGATCGAAGTCTTCGTCGGCGAGCAACGAAGCGGTCGGCGCGGACGTCAGCGGGTCCATGTCGTGGACGACGCTCTCGGTCGAGCGTTCGTCGTACAGGTACCAGGACTGGAAGCTCAGACCCGGAATCGAAGGCCACTGGTTCGTCATGTACTTGTTGGCGGTCATCGGGCGGCGAGAGATGAAGAGGACCTTGGACGGGCTGTCCAGGTCGAGCAGCTCCGCGTCGGGCATCTCCGTCGGCGTGGTGGGACGCAAGCCGCTCTCGGTGCCGTTCTCGGTGGCGCCGGTTTCGTTCGGCTCCTCGCCGCCGTTCGGGGGCGCTTCTTCGGGAGACTCGAACACGCCGAACGCGACGAGCAACGCCACGATGACGACGATGAGAAGGATGAAGGTCACGATGGCGCGTTGCACGGGGTCGCCTCCAGACCGCGAGGCCCTTCTCGCGGACGATTCGCAGGGTACCGCTTCACGGGGGCTTTGCCGCGAATCGACGGGCTCGCTCCCGCTACGCGCGCTTGTACCACTCGGTCGACTTGCCCCGGTACGGGCGTGTCGACTCGACGAGCGCCTTCGACGCCTCGGCGGAGAGGGGCTTGAACGCCTTCGCGACGCCCAAGGCGAGATCGACCTCCGCTTCGGTCTTGCAGCCGACGGTGCACGTCGCGATGTCGAGACCGTAGGTGTAGCGCAGGCACTGCTCGGCGCTGATGCCCTTCTTCGGCAGCCGCCCGGACGCGAAGACCTTCATGGCGACGCGTGCCAGACCATTCTTCACGGCGGCGGGCAAGGTCTCCTCGACGAACGACAGTCGCTCCGGCGGATCGGTCTTGGTGCGGTGATTGGGGTCGACGCAGTTGAGCGGAAAGAGGATCGAGTCGAACCCCCACCCCTCGAACGTCTTGCGCATGACGGTGGGGTCGGTGTGACCGGTGACGCCGATGAAGCGGACCAGCTTCTCTTCCTTCGCCTTCAGCAGGCCCGGGAGCGGCCCGCGCTTCAAGTCGAGCACGCGTGCGAGATCGGACTCCGTTCGCACGGCGTGGATCTGGATGAGATCGACCGCGTCGACCTTCAGCCGTTTCAGGCTCTGTTCGAGCTCCCGGCGCGCGCCGTCCGCCGTGCGTTCGAGCGTCTTGGTCGCCAGGAAGACGTCGCTGCGCTTGCGCTGCCGGAGCGCGTTGCCGACGCGGCGCTCGCTGTTCCCGTTCTTGTAGCTCGGAGCCGTGTCGATGTAGTTGCAGCCGCCATCGAGCGCGCGCACGACGAGCGCCGACCCTTCGTCCGGATCGCGCAGCGCGCCGAGCGGATAGCAGCCCAGACCGAACAAGGACACCTTGCAGTCGGTCTTGCCGAACGTACGCATCGGCATGGCAGCGCGGTCCGGCTCCGCGGCGGCGACGGCCGGCAGGTAGACCGCCGCGCCGGCGGCGGCAGCGGCGCCCTTCAAGAACCCTCTGCGACTCGTCTGCCCGTCTCGAGCGCTCATGCGACCTCGCTGCGAGCGTACCCCAAGAGGGAATCGCGGCGCGACGGACGCCTTCGAATCGTGCCGGTGCGTGCGTGGCGCGCGGGCCCGGGACTCGCGCCTACGGGAACGTGCCGCGCAGGCGACGGCGACGGTTGACGATCTTGCGACCGGCCTTGGTCCGCATGCGCGCGCGGAACCCGACCTTGGCCCGCTTCTTCGTGGTGTTGCGTGTGCGGATCTTCATGGCTTTCCCTTCGACGCGCCCGCCCCCCGAGGTGTTCGAGGCCGACCGCTCAGGGGCTTCGGGACTCACCGCCGGCGGGTCTCTCCGCCGACGAACCCGAGATGTTGGCCCAATCGCGCCGATCGTCAAGCCGTGGGCGCGTCCGTGTGGGCTAGAATTCCGCGCATGGAGATCGGCTCCTGCCCCCGATGCTCGCGTCCGTACACGTCGTCCGAGGTCGCGGGCGTCGGCATCCTGCGCCCCCGGCGCGCCGCGGCCGGCGGCCCGCTCGTCGAGTTCCTGTGCCCGGGCTGCCACAAGAAGCTGCGGCTGATTCCCCACGGCGAGGGCCGCTACGCACCGCCCGGCAAGCCGCCTCCGCGGCACGTTCCGCCGGAGGAACGACGCCCTCCTTGGGTCACCGGCGAACCGGCCGACGCAAATCGCGTGCACGAGGTCCCCGAGCCGGAGCTGCCGCCTCGAGACCCGGCGTCGTCGCCGTCGGACGAAACCGACGCGGCGGAAGGCGACGAGAGGATGAGCATCGCCGAGGCGCTCGAGGTCCTCGGCATCGGCGCGACTGCTGACGAAGCCGCAATCGACCAGGCATTTCGCGAACGTTCCCTCACCTGCCACCCCGACAAAGTCGCCCATCTCGACGACGAGTTTCAGGCGCTGGCAGAGCAGAAGTTCAAACGCCTGCGAGCTGCCTACGATCGCCTGCGGTAATTCTCCGGATGCGCTTGGCGGGCCCGCAGGGGCTTGCTCAAATGACGCTCCATGTCGCAGCCGCTCGAAACGCCGCCTGTCATGACCGAGCCGGAAGACGACCGCACGTCGCCGGCGCTGGCGGTGACGGGCTTCTTGATGATCTTCGCGACGTTCCTCACTGCGAACCCGTCCTTCGGGGCAAAGGGCAACATGTGGCCGTGGGAGATGTTTGCCCGAGGGACGTCGGATTGGCTCGTCAAGGTCGTGTTTCTCATGTGGGTCGCCGCCGGCATCTGGGCGCTGGCCATGGCGTTCACCCGGCAGTACTACCTTCGCGCGGTGGGCGTGCTGATCTTCGCGATCATCCTGATCGTCCACTGCTCGGGTGCGCATGCGGGATTCACGATTCAGCGGTTCAACCTCGGCGAGTTCGCCGCGTTGATCGTGCTGGGCGCGGGGCTCGCGACCGCGCCTACCAAAGGTGGCTGGGAACGCGGCCGCGTGCTGGCGGGAATCGGGGCGTTCTTTCTCGTCGTGCAGCACGCCGTCGGGTTCGAGGTGATGAACGTCGGTCCGGACCAAGCACGACTGAAGATCTTCTTCGAGGACGTGCAGATGTGGGTGCAGGGTGACGACCTGGGCGTCGAACGTGGCTACTCCCCTCGCTACGCCGCCAAGGTCATTGCGCCGCAGCTGTTGATGTTCGGGGCGGCGATCGTCGGGTTCATGGCGTTCGTCGGGTTCAAGCGCAGGACGTTCCTCTTCTGGACGTTCGTCGTGCTCATCGTCGCGATGGTCATGCCCCTCGCGGTCGACATCTTCGAGACGGCGACGAGCCCGGACCCGGACGTGCAGGCGTTCGCCCGGCAGCTCTGGTCCTCCTCGATCGAGCACGGCGTCCTGCTCTTCCTGCTCGGCTGCTTCGGCCTCTCCGACCTTCGCCGGCGCGTGCCCACGGAGGTGCAGGCATGACGGGCACGAGTCCCTTCGACCTGGAACCGAGTGTCGGCACGGAGCCGTTCCAGCCCGCGACGACGATGGACGGCGGCGAGGGCGCCGCGGACGATGAACGTGGACGGACCCGCAGGGTGTTCGGCGCGATCGCGGCGCCGTTCGCCGCGCCGCGCTTCTACTACGGGTGCGGATTCCTGCTGACGACCTTCGCGCTCTTCGCGCAGTTCAATCCCGACTTCGCGCACCGCGTCCTCGGAGCGGAGAACATGGGCTGGCCATGGGAGGTCTTCCAAGGCGCCGACGGCAACTTCGAGCTGGGCTGGACACGGCCGCACGGCATCTGCGTGGGCCTGAGCCTGATCGCCATCGCGTTCCTGACGGCGGCGTTTCTTCCGGCCGGCCGCTCGCGCGGCACGTGGGCGACGATCTGGGGCGCGCTCGCCTTCGTCGCGTTCACCCCATCCGGCGACGAGCTCTACATCTTGCTCTTCGCGCTCACCGGCACACTGACGGCGGGCGCGCTGCTCATGCGGAACCCGGAGGGTTCGTCTTCGCGCCTCGTGTTGCTGCTCGTCTTGTGTCTGCTGGCAAGCCTGCTCTTCATGCCGCTGCCGAGCTCGACGCTGCAAGCCGCGGGCGAAGATCCGACGGCGTACCGCTGTCAGGCGTTCGGAACGATCGATTCCTACATCGATCTACCGGTGACCCTGAGCTCGAACGAGGCGTACACGTACTACGTGCACCCCACGCTGCAGAGCTGGCTCCCGCGCGGTTTCTGGCTGCGCCTGGACGTGCTCCTCGCCTCGATTCCCCAGACGATGATGCTGTTCGTCTTCGCGCTCGGCGTCATGGGATTGCTGGGATGCGGCCGCTGGACCGGCCATCTGGCGGCGTTCCTGATGTTCGCCGTCGTCATCGGCGTCGTCCTGGCGGTCTATCACCACGGCCGCGGACAGCCGTATTTCCTGACGTTGACGCCGCATCAGGGGGGGCTCGAGGCGGCCGGCTACACCCTCTGGAGCCGGCACTACGCGTTCATCCTGCCGTTCATCGGCGGTTTGGCGGACCTGGGACGCCGCCGGAGCTGACGGGGCCGAAGGCCCCAGGCCCCGGCCTGCGAGGCCGGGTCGACGGGGAATTGCGTGAATCTCGGGGCTCGCTGCAGCCTTGCTACGCTTTGGTGCGTTCAATAGGAATGGCAGCGGCGTCACTTTCGCCGCACAGGCCCGCTGCCGATCCAAGGGTGCGGGGAGCTCGTCCAGCTTGATCGTCCTGCGCATCACCGTCGGAAGCGAGACGCACGAGATTCGGACCGAGAAGCGCGAGCTGCTGCTCGGCTCGGATCCGACTGCGGACTTCACGCTCGCCGACGCCGGCTGGGGCCGGCGCGAGCTGGCGCTGCGGCGCGAGGGCTCGACCGTGCTGATCGACCAGCTCGACGGGGCCGCGGGGCTGCAGCGCCGCCTTCGGGTCGGCGATGCCATCGCCGTCGGGAACGCCCGGATTCAGCTCGCCGGCATGCTGCCCCAGGAGCCGGGGGCGGATGCAGCGCCCGTGTTCGGCGGGTATGACGAGGGCGCCCCGGCCGCCACGTTCGAGGTCAAGGAGCCCGAGACGCGCCGGGCCCCGCGGCGCGCAGACGCCCCCACGGCGGCGTCGACGACCGCCGGCCCCACCGCGCGGCAGACGCCCACGCTTCCGAGGGCCGACAAGCCGCAACCCAAGAAGCGGCCTGCCAAGCAGACCCAGCCCACGGCCCCCGCCGCGGCCGCAGCCGCGACCACGGAGACGAGCGAGCACAGCGAGGCCGTGACGCGCTTGATGGCCCGGCAGCAGAACTTCGGCGACGAGCTCTACCAGCAGCTCAAACGCGCGCCGTTCTTCATGATCTCTTGCGCCGTCCACGCGCTGATCTTCGTCATCCTGATGTTGATCCCCACCAATCAAGGTCCCGCGAACGACGGCAAGAGCCACTCGTTCAAGGCGGCCATGGTTTCGCCGGACGACGACGTCGGGTTCGAGGAGCCGCACGAGTCGCTGCCGGAGATGCTCACCGAGGACTCGGAGCTCCCCGAGACGCCCGAGATCCCGGACGAGCCCAGCCCGCTCGACCAGAAGCTCGAGTCGGATCGCGACGACCCGCCGTTGCCCGAACCCGACGGACCGCTGGACAAAATGCAGCCGGTCGACATCGGGCTCGCGCCGCGGCATCTGTTGCTCCGGCCGCGCAGCAAGCCGGTGCAGCCGAACGTGCCGAAACAGGCCGACCTCGAGAAGAAGTTCACCGACGGCAGCAAGGACGCGGTCAATAAACGCGCCGCGGACATCGTGCGGTCACTGGTCGGCCGCGGCGGCGCGGGACGCGGCGACTACCTCAAGCGCATCAAGAAGAAGGACATTCTCGTCATCAGCGGCGCCTTCGATCACATGCACAAGGTGCTCGATGCGCTCGAGCTCCCGTACACGAAGAAGGATCCGTATCACCTGATCTCGAAGCAGGCGGTCGACTTCGAGGACTACAAGTGCCTCTTCTGGAACTGCGGCGAGGCGCTACCGCCGCGTCATACGAAGCGCATCGCGAAACGAGTTCGCGATTTCGTCAAGAACGGCGGCTACCTCTTCACGACGGACTGGGGCATCGATCACGTGCTCGTGCACGCGTTGCCGGGCTACGTGCGCACGCGCGGATCGACGGCACCGCTCGCGAAGGAGTACATCATCGACATCGCGCCGGCAAAGGGCCGGGAGAACGACCCGCTGTTGAAGGGCGTGTTCCTGCGAACGGCCAAGGCGCGCTGGTGGCTCGAGCAGTCCTCGTACGACGTGCTCATCAAGAACGAGAAGAAGGTCAAGGTCCTGATCGAAAGCGCGTACCTGCGCGACGTGTTGTTGCGCGGCAACGGCGCGGTCGTCGTGACCTTCGAACACGGCAACGGACGCGTGCTGCATGCCATGGGGCACTACTTCCAGGAAGCGGGCAACCTCTCGGGGACGATCGCGTCCCAGCGCCTGGCGCTGAACTTCGTACTCGAGCGCCTGGGCAAGGAGTAGTGGCGCCCCTGGTCGACGGGTCGTTCGATCAGACGTTGTAGGCGAGCGCGCTCCCGGCGTGCGCGCCGAGCATGAGCAGGTACATCATCGCCCACGCCGGGTGATTGCCGCCGCGACGCGCCAGCGCCGCGGGATCGCGCAGCAGAGCGAATGCCGCCGCCGCGCCCAGCGCCGAAAGCACGCCTGCGAGCACGCCCACATGGAGCATGGGCGCCGTCAGCCACCCGGCAGCTGCGAACAACGGATACAGCAGAAACGGGACGATCAAGAACGGCGCAATGAGCCGCGCCGCCCGGGCCGGGCCCAGGAGGACGGGGAGCGTGCGGCAGCCGTGCTCCCGGTCGCCCTCGATGTCGGCGAAGTCCTTGGTCGCCGACGCGCCGAGCACGAAGAGGAAGGTCACGGCGCCCAGCGCCCACGGATCCGGCGTGTCGACGGGCGCCAGCGTGCCCCATCCGGCGACCGGCACGAGCAGTCCACGCGGGATCGCCATGGTCAGCAGCGCGCCGAGCGCGAGGCGCTTCGTGCGCAGCGGCGGCGCGCTGTAGATCCACGTGGCGACGACGCCCACGGCGACGCAGACGAAGAACGGCACCGACGCGAACCAGCCGCACACGAGCGCCGCGGCGGCCATGGCGTGGCCGAGCGCCAGCGCGTTGCGCGCCGAGATGCGGCCCGCCGGAATGGGACGCCGGGGCTTGTTGATGCGATCGAGAGGCGCGTCGAACGCCTGGTTCCAGGTGTTGCTCGCCGCCGTGGCGAACATGGCGGACACGACACCCCAAACCACCGGAGGCCAATGCCAACCGGAGGCGCCTGCGCCTTTCGCGACGAGCGCGCCGGTCACGACGCCGACCGCGGGCGCGAGCAGGGTGAACGGTCGAATCAGCCCCACCGCGACGGGGCCGGGCGCGCTCAAGCGCTCTTCACGCACCGAAAGCCGATGGTCTCGAACTTGTCCTTCGGCACCGCTTCCAGCCGAAGGTGCGAGACCAGCAGCCCGGGCGGATCGTTGTAGCAACCGCCCTTGATCACGTTGACCGTCTCGATGTCGTTGAGCGTGGACGACGTCCACTCCCACACGTTGCCGACGAGATCCCGAACGCCGTAGGGGCTGTCGGATTCCGTCGTGTCGGTGACGGGGTGCGTTCCGCCTTCCGCCGGATCTTGTCCGTGGCACGCGCGCTCGTCGGTCACGTCGTCATCGCCCCACGGGTAGACCCGTCCATCGATGCCTCGACACGCCTTTTCCCACTGCGCTTCCGACGGCAGCTGCTTGCCGACCCAGCGGCTGAACTTCTGCGCGTCGGCAACGCTCACGCCGACGACGGGCGCTTCGGGGTTGTTGAATCGCTTGTCGCCCCAGTACTTCGGAAAGCGATAGCCGGTTGCGCGACAAAACGCTTCGTACTCGCGGTTCGTGACGGGGAACTTGTCGATGTAGAACGCGGGCTCGTTGACCTTCTGGTTCTCGGGGCCGAAGAGAAAGCTGCCACCGGCGACCAACATCATCGGCCCGTGATCTTCGATCTCCTTGACGCCCACGGGCGCCATCGGCGGCTCGGCCTGCTCGGGCAACGGCGCCGACTCGACTTCGATGCCGCGTTCGGCGAAGTACTCGTCGAGGTCGAGCAGACGGTCGTCGATCGCGTCCCACTCTTCGCCGGTCAGCGCGCGGTGGCGCTCGAGGTAGTACTTCGCCTTCCGGAAGAACTCCTCTTGGCGCTCTTCCATCTCGTAGCCGAGCTCGAAGCAGATGATCCCGACATAGAAGCAGTCGGGGTCGTTGGCGCGGTCCTCGTGCGCGAAGTACTGCTCGAGGTACGCGACGGCGTCCACCTCGTCGATCGGAGGCGCACCGCTGCCTTCGATGTACTTGGCATAGACGTACTCTTGGATGGAGCGGAGTTTGTCGTCCACTACGGGGGCTCTCCCTAACCGGCGTGCCGCGCCCCGCGCCCCCACCAAGGGGCGGCGAAACACAAGCGAACCCAAGAACATAGGGTTCGCCGGGGCAGGGTCCAAGCTCACCGCCGGGGGTTTCCCGGTCGAACGGGGCTCCGTGCCGATCCGCACGCCCAACTTCGCTCGATGCGCGGGCGCGAGACCGCACGAAACGATCAATTGGGTGTCCTCGATCGGGGACCACGCGTACCTGCGCCGGGGTCGGCCAGGTGTCTTGCACACATTTTGCCCAACCCAAACAGGGCCACCCCGCGAGCGTAGGGTTCTGTGGCAACGGGGGTTACGTCGTTACCGCCGCGTGCCAAGCGCTTCGTCGAACCTGGACAGGGGATGCGAACAAAACACGAAATTCCGTATCCGGCGAGCCCACGGATACGTCTAAACAAGTGAGGAGCCCGCAAGGCTTCCGTACGTCCGACCCCACGGAGTTGGTCGTGGCGGGGCGAGAGCCCCATTGCACGGCCTTCGTGGCCAGGTCGGCCCGCCATGGTCATGGCGGCCGATTCTGCCGCACTCTCCGGTACGGATCTTGCGGTTCCACGGTCGTCCACCTGGAGCACAGCCATGAAAGGCAAGATCTTCACCCCTGACGAGGCCAACCGCATGTTGCCCCTCGTATCCCGAATTGCGGATGACATCGTGGACACCTACGCGGACGTCAACCGCGCTCTGCAGGCCTTCGAGGCCGAAAAGGCTCGTGGCGAGAACGACGCCAACCGTGAGCTCGAGCTGCGCAGGCGCGACGAGGACGTCGCCAGGGTTCTCGACCGATTCCAGAACCTGATCGAGGAGGTCGAGTCCCTCGGCGCCACGGTCAAGGACTATGAGAACGGCGGGATCGACTTCTACGGCGACGTCGACGGCGAGATCGTCTATCTGTGTTGGCGACGCGGCGAAAGCGAAGTGCGTTACTGGCACCACCTCGAAGAGGGCTTCAGCAAGCGGCAGCGGCTTCCGGCCGCGACGGCCGCCTGACTCGCCGAACGAGAAGAGAGGCCCTAGGACCCGGCGCTTGACTCCGAGCGTCTGACCGCCCCCACTTCGGGTGATCCGGCCGCCCGTTCCCGAGAGCGGCCGGGCCGCGCCCATCTCTTCCGAGCGCCTCGGTCGAGGCGCCCTACCGTCGCCGTACGGCCTGTAGGGGCCGTGCGGCGCCGAATTCCCAGCGTTCCAGCACCCCCTGCTCGCCTGGGGCCAGGCCGCGCGCCCTCCTATACTCACGCGCCTCTCAATGGACCTGTCTGGCAGGTCACGTGACAGCCGCGGCTCGTTCTGCCAGCCGCCGGATCGGGAGGTGTCCCTTTGGACGAGCTGCTGAGCCAAGAGACCGTCGAATGGAAAGAGCGGGCACGCGAGGTCGCCGAACGCGTCATCCGCCCGCGCGCCGCGCACTACGACCGGATTCAGGAATACCCGTGGGAGTTCCTCGAAGCCTTGCGTGACGCCGGGCTGTTCGGCGTCTGGATTCCCGAGAACTACGGCGGCAGCGGCGGCAGCGTCCTCGACCTGTGCGTCGTCGTCGAAGAACTCTCCCGCGTTTGCGGCGGCGTCGGCGTGCTCTTCGCGGTCAATGCGTTGGGATCGTTTCCGATCCTCCTGGGCGGGACGGAAGAACAGAAGCAGAAGTACCTGCCGCAGATCGCAGCCGGGGAGAAGCTGTGCGCCTTCTGCCTCTCGGAGCGCGGCGCCGGCAGCGACGCCGGCGGCCTGAGCACGAGCGCCGAAGAGGACGGCGACCACTGGGTCGTGAACGGCGACAAGAAGTGGACGACCAACGGCGGCGCGGCGGATCTCTACAGCGTGTTCGCCGTGACCGACCCCACGTCGCGCAGCCGGCGCATCAGCGCGATCATCGTCGAGAAGGGCGATGACGGATTCACCATCGGCCGCTCGGAAGACAAGATGGGCATCCGCTGCGTGCCGGTCGTCGAGACCCACTTCCGCGACGTCCGCGTCCCGAAGGACCGCCTGCTGGGCGGCCGCGCCGGCATGGGCTTCAAGCACGCGATGATGACGCTGGACAACGCCCGGCCCGGCGTCGCGGCGCAGGCCATGGGCCTGGCCCAGGGGGCGCTCGACTACGCCACGGCGTACACGATGAAGCGCGAGCAGTTCGGGCAGTCGATCGCCAACTTCCAGATGATCCAGGGCATGCTCGCCGACATGTCGACCCAGGTCGAGGCGGCGCGCCAGCTCGTCTACACGGCCGCGCGCGCGGCGGACGCAGGCGTGAAGAACGTCACGAAGCTGGCCGCCCAGTGCAAGCTGTTCGCGACCGACGTCGCCATGCGCGTGACGACCGACGCCGTCCAACTCTTCGGCGGCTACGGCTACATGCGCGACTACCCCATCGAGAAGTACATGCGCGACGCCAAGATCACGCAGATCTACGAAGGTACGAACCAGATCCAACGGGTCGTGGTCGCACGCAACGTCATCAAGGGCGCGGGAAACCTGGAGCACCTCCACTCGTTCATCCCGCTCCCCGACCATCCGAACACCGTGGCGGACCGGGAGCGTGACAGCTCCACGGCGCCCGCAGGAGCGTAGTCCCCATGCAGTCCGAGCAGGGCGCGGCGGAGGCCAAGGCCTCCCAAGCCAAGAAGATCAAGTGGACCGCGATCGGCCTGGTCGTCGTCGCGGCCGGCGTCGTGGGCTTTCTCCTGTTCCAGGAGATCGAAGAAGAGGCGGCTGCCGAGCGCTGGGACAAGTACGCGGCGCTGCGCGAGAAGTACGAGCCGGACCAGATGCAGGATCCGATCTTCCAGGATCCGTACGGCATCTACGGCGAACAGCGCGAGCGCTATGTCCGCAACCTCGAGAAGTTCCTCGAAGAGCAGGCGAAGACGCTGCCGGACGCCCTCGAGCCGCACGTGCGCTGGCGCCTCGCGCGCACGCTCGCCGATCACATCCTGTCGATGAAGACGACGCTCGATTTCGACAAGCGCTCGCCCCACTACGAGAAGGCGATCAAACACCTAACGGAGATTCGTGACGACTTCCCGGACTTCCAGCTCAACTGGGCCAACTTCAAGCCGGCGGGGTTCCCCACCGTGACACGCCAGTTCATCCACTGGCTCGAGGAGAACCGGGCCTGGGAGCAGGAGCATCTGCCCAAGCCCAAGGAGCCGGACGGCGCCGAGACCGTCGTGCTTCGCACCACGCGGGGTGATCTGCACCTGCGCCTGTACGCAACGGATGCGCCCAACTGGACGAAGGCGTTTCTCGAGCGAGCTGTCGCGGGCGAGTACGACGGCACGGCGTTCTTCATGAAGCGCGAGCAGGGCGACGACGTCGAGCCGTTCGAGCACTGGCTGCGCGCAGGGGCGCAGACGACGCGCGGCGCCGAGGCCTTCAACGCCACCCAGCACATCGAGTTCACCAAGGACAAGGATCAGGGCAGCTTGCTGCTCGAGGAGTCCCGCAACCGCATCCCCCACGATCGAGGCATCGTGTCCGCCTGGCACGGCGACGCGACCGAGTACGACCACCCGTCCCAGTTCATCGTTTGCCGTCGGCCGTCCCCGAGCCTCGACTACGACTTCACGCCCGTCGGCAAGCTCATCGACGATGCGTCGCTGGAGACGCTCGATCGCATCTGGTCGTCCAAGATCTGGCGGTCGGATCCCGAGGTCAGCAGCGACACCGGCGAGCTGCGCGGCGTGCTCGACTTCTTGCAGGTGCCCGTCGAGATCGTCAAGGTGCTCGTCTATCGCGACGGCGCGCTCGTGACGACGAACGCGCCCTCCGAGCACAAGGCCGAGGTGACCGCGAAGGAAGAGAAGCTCGCCACGCTCGAGCGTGACGCGCTGCGCGTCGAAGAGCCGGAGAAGCCGGAGCCCAAGAACGACGCGGGCGGCGACGAGGACGACGGCGCCGAAGACGGCGACCCCTTGGATCCGAAGGACGACGGGGGCGGCAAATAATCGGCTTCCCCTGGCTTCTGTTCGTACTCTGTTAGCATCACCCCAGGAGCGCGCTAGCTGGCGTCGAGGATCTCGAGCAACCGATCCAGATCATCGGCGTTGTGGTAGCTCACCTCGATCGTGCCGCCTTCGCGCTTCTTGCGGATCTTGACCCGCGTGCTCAGGGCCTGCCGCAAGCGGTTCTCGAGGTCCGCGACATAGGGGTCCGCCTCGACACCCCTCTTGCGACGGGCCCCCACCGTCGGCCCCTTGCGTGCACGTCGCTCGACTTCGCGAACGGACCAGCCGGCTCGCACGGCCTGCTCGGCGAGCTTCACCCGACGCTCGACGCCCTCGGCCTGGAGAATCGCCCGCGCGTGCGCGGCGGAGAGCTGACCGTCCTCCACCATTGACTGGATCACGTCGGGCAAGTCGAGGATGCGGACGAGATTGGCGATCGTCGTTCTCGCCTTGCCAACGCGCTCGGCTACGTCTTCTTGCGTCAAGCTGAAGTTGCGCATCATCGCCTTCAGGGCCCGCGCCTTTTCGATCGGATTGAGATCGACACGCTGCACGTTCTCGACCAGCGCCAGCGTCTGCATCTCTTCGTCGGTGGCGGCGCGCACGAGCACCGGCACCTTGGCGAGGCCGAGCTCGCGGGCGGCTCGCAACCGACGCTCCCCGGCGATGACCTCGTAGCCGGGCTCCGCCGTGCGGACCGCGAGGGGCTGCAGGATGCCGTGCTCGGCGATCGACTGCTTCAACTCCTCCAGTTCGCCGACGTCGAAGCTCGCCCGCGGCTGAAACGGGTTCGGACGGATCTCATCCGGCGAGAGCTCACGCACGGGGCCACGGTATCGTTCCGGCCTGGGCGTCGGCGGCGTGACGACCTTCTCGCCGGAGGCCGGCTTCTCGGTACGGTGAATGAGGCCGCTCAGGCCCCTACCCAATCGCTTCGCTTTCACGGTTCTTGCTCCGGTCTCAAAGACGTCGTCGTCGGTCGCCAACCCAATGTAGGCCAACTCCCCGACTGTGTGCTGGCTGCGCAACTGCACGGTTGGGCAGCCACAAGGGCTGCGCCACGGACCCACGCTCAGGTCCCTTCCCTTCCAGGCTCCCGCAACCCCCCCCACCGTGATAGATCGGCTGGGACGGCGGCCGGATGTTCCCCGGGGAACATCGTCGAATCATGCCGGCGAATGTTCCCCGGGGAACAATCGCCCGTCGACCTGGTCGGTGTTCGCTGGTACATCGAACTCATGTGGGCATACGCAAGGTCGACGCTTCGAGAGGCTGTCACGAGCGCGCTCGCATGGCTGCTGCTCGGCGTGGGGGCTTTCGCCGGGTGGTTCGCGACTACGCTTGCGATCCTCGCCATCGAACGTGCGGAGGACCAAGCGCGCGACCTCGTGGTCGGCACGAGCCAGCTGTTCGGCGTTCTCGTGACACTCGCCGTTCTGGGACGCCTGCAAGAGGAAGACGGCGACTCTGGATTTGCGCTCGCGGCAGATGCCGCGCGGCCAGGCCCCTTCGGCCGCGTGCTTGGGCGCTGGGTCGGGGGCACGGCTGCCGGCGTGGTCGCCGCCACCGGCGTCGCGCTGCTCACAAGCGCCACAGGCGCCGTGAGCCTTCCTTCGCTTCATTACTTGCTAACTACAAGTATATGTGCATGCGGCATGGTGGGGGCGTGGGTCGTGCTGCTCGGTACGAGGTGGAACGCCGTCGCGACGACGATCGCCGTCCTCGCGCTGTGGGTCATCGGCCACCTGCCATGGAGCACTCTCGGCGGCGGCAAGGTTGGAGCGGCCATTGCCGTCTGGCTGCCGGGCCCTCGGGACACCGGAGGAGCACTCAGCACGCTGGGCTATACTTCCGCCGCCACCGCGGGGCTGTTGCTCTTGACCCTCGCGTTGGTGCGGCCGGTCGAGCCGCGGACGTAGATCAGGGGACCCGTAGCGGCGACACCGTTGTCGCCCTAGCTGCAAGGCGGTCGGAGCGAAGTTGCGGTACGGCGTTCTCGGTGACATCCACAGCAACCTGCAAGCGATGCAGGCCGTGACGGGCCGCGCTCGAGCGCGAGGGTGTCGACGGATATCTGTGCCTGGGTGACCTCGTCGGGTACGGCGCCGACCCGAAGCCCGTCATCGACATGGTGCGCGAGCTGGACCCCTTCCTGGTCGCCGGCAACCACGACTGGGGCGTCGCCGGGCGGCTTTCGCTCAACTACTTCAATCAGCAGGGCGCGGGCGGCGATTCACTGGACGCGCAATGAGCTCGGCCGCAAGGACGTGAAGTGGCTGGGATCCCTCGAGCCCTGGCGACTCGTCCGCGACATCACGCTCGCTCACGGAACCGTCCACGACCCCGACCGCTTCGACTACTTACAAACGCCTTACGATGCGTATCTGTCGTTCCAGGCGCTGGACGACGCGCACAGGCTTCGTCGGCCACAGCCACATTCCCGTCACGTTCTTCTACGGGACGCCCGTGACGTACACCATCGACGACACCGTCGAGATGGAGGATCGCCTCGCGATCGCCAACGTCGGTAGCGTCGGCCAACCCCGCGACGAAGATCCACGGGCGGCTTTCGGGATTTACGATCCGGACGCACGTGTGCTCGAAATGCGCCGCGTCGAATACGACATCGAGGCCGCCGCGCGCACCATCATCGACGCGGGTCTGCCCCCGATCCTGGGCGACCGGCTGCTGGTCGGCCGCTGATCCGGACCCCGGACGGGGGTTTTGGGCCCAACGGTCGGGACGCGCGGGGCGTAGGAAGGCAAGACGGCGGCCCGATGTCCTGCAGCGAATGAGCCCGCTCCGAGCCGCAACCGAACTGCGATGGAGAAGACCGATGCGACGAATCAAGACGTACGCCCTGTTGCTCGTGGGGGCGCTCGCTCTCGCACCGTCGTTGGCGCTCGCCGACGAGGAGGGAGAGAAGAAGGTCGAGCCCACGGAGGCGGAGAAGGGTCGAGAGGTCGAGATCGAATCGAAGGACGGCAAGACCGTCAACGACAAGACCGTCATCAGGGGCCGCATCAAGATCCTGGGGCCCGACGGCAAGATGCAGGAGTTCGACCTCGAGGATCTCATCGAGGGCGACGCGGCGATCCCGTTCAACAAGGGGCTCGAAGGATTCTTCGGTGAAGACGTCGACCCGGCGGCCCTTCAGAAGTTGATTCGGAAGTTCATGCGTGACGCCATGGGTCCGCGCGGTCGAGCCTTGGGAGAGGGCGGCGCCAAGGACGAGCCTTGCCCGCGTTGCGGCCGTGGCGACGCGGGCGCCTTCGGCATGTTCGGTGACGGCACGTCGCCGCACCTGGAAGAGATGCTCCGAGGCCTGATGGGCGGCCACGGTCCGATGGGGGGCTTCCCGGGCATGGGTCCGCGGGGCGGCCCGTTCGGTCCCGGCGGAATGCACGCCGAGCACCAGGTCCGCACCTTCGTCAACGACGGCTCCGGCTGGCGCGAGGTCCCGCAAGGCCGCCAGGGACGGCGCTGGTTCGGCCGCGGCGGAATGCTTCGCCACGGCCCGTTCGGCCGCGGCAGCGGCATGGGGATGGGCGCCCCCGGCATGGGCGGCTTCGGCCGCGGCATGGGCATGGGCGGCCGCGCCCCGATGTCACCGGAGCAGGCGCTCGAGATGGCGGAGCAGTTGCAGAAGCGCGCGGAAGAGATGCGCAAGCACGCCGACGAGCTGAAACAGCAGTTGGATGCGCGCAAGGCCCGCGAAGAAGCCGCAAAGGAGCGCGAGGACGCCATCCCGCCCGAGATCCGCAAGGAGCTCGAGCGCGGCGCTGCGCCATTCGGCCGCGGCGTTCCCGGGATGGGTGGACCGATGGGGGGGCCCGGCATGGGCGGCCCCGACGAGGAGCAGCTCGAGCGGCGGATCAAGATGCTGGAGGAGATGCTCCAGCGCCTGCGCAAGTCCAAGGAAGCCGCCGAGAAGAAGGAGAAGTAGTCGCCGCGTCGACGGGACCGGCCGGACAGACGGCCGGACCTGGCTACGTCCGGATGCGCACCTCTTGCACCTGATCGTCTCGGCATCGGTACGCGCGCACCACGGTCGACGTGCCGGACCCCATTCCCACGACGAGCAGGAGTGACGGTCCGCCGTCGGCGGCGAACGTCGTGAGCGTCTCGCGGTCCATGCGGCTCGGTCGAGCGGGGCCGTCGCGGTGCACGACCCACAGGCCCTCGACGCGGCGGCCGGCAGGCCGGGCCTTCTCCGCGATGATGCGATGCTCGGTCGCGGAGAGCGAGAACCCCGTCTCGCGCGCGTAGCGCGTGTTCGAGCCGACGATCAGCTCGACCAGGGCTGCCGCTCGCCCCTCCCCGGTCCCGAGCAGGAAGCCGCATGGGTCGCGCTCCAGCTCGGCGGTCCTCGCCTCGCCGTGAATCGCGAGCGCGTCGGCAATCACACTTCGTTCGACTCGGATCGTTTCCAATCGCGTTCTCACATCGACATCCCCACGCAACGGCAGCCGCGCCGTCTTCCTTCCATCGCCGGCTCTCGCCGGATTCCACCGCCCCAGCGTAGCGTGTCGCGGTCTTCGAATCAGCGCCGTTTCTGCGTTCCCGTCCGCCCCTGCAATGGCGCCTACAATCCGAAACGGAGGGTTCGATGGTCGAAGATCCGCAGACGGTCTTCCGATTCACGGCGGAGGGGGTCGACCTCGAATTCGCCGGGACCGAGGACTTCGTCGAGAAGCAGGTCAAGCGCTTCCGGAAGTTCCTGGAGAGCGCGGTCGGCAGCGAGACGGTCGACAGCGAAGAGGACGAGGTGAGCTCGCCCGAGTCGCTCGAGTCGTTCTACGCGGCCCGGCCGGTGCGCGAGGGCCGCGGCGCCATTCAAGATCGCATCTTGCTCTTCATCTATTACCTCCAAAGCGTGCAAGGCCGGCGGGAGGTGTCCGGGGAGGACATCGTTTGGTGCTTCCAAAAGCTCTCTCTGGATCGCCCGAAGAACCTCCACAACGCGTTGGGCATTCTCAAGCGCAAGCTGGGGCATCTCCAGGAGGGCAGCCGGCGCGGTCTCTATCAGCTCTCGCCGAAGGGTACGTCGTACGTCGAGGGGCGCTTTCAGCCTACCTAGCCGACGGTGTCGAGGTCGGCGACGGCACGACTTGTGGCAGGAACGAACGAATGACGGCGTTGGCGACGTCGAGGCCCGACGTCGTGAGCGCGACCCGCCCCTCGAACGTCCGCAAGAGTCCCATCGACGCGAACTGCGCGAGCTGCGACGGGTAGCGAGACCGGGGATCGAGACCCGTGCGCGCCACCACGTCGTCGATGCAAACGCCGTCGATCAGCCGCAGGCCCATCATCAACGCCTCGAAGAGGCGATCCTCCGCAGCGATGTGCTGGTGCTCGACGACGGCCGCGCCGCCCCGTTCGATTGCGTCCGTGTAGCGAGCCGGATCGTCGACGTTCTTCCATCGCCACGCGCCGACGTGACTGTGCGCGCCGGCGCCGAGACCGATCCAGTCCGCATAGGTCCAATACGCGAGATTGTGGCGGCTCTCTTCGCCGGGGCGCGCGAAGTTGCTGATCTCGTACCGCCGGTACCCCGCGTCCTCGAGCCGCTCGACCGCGAGCCCGAGGTGATCGAGCTCGCGCTCCTCCTCGGGCGCGGGCAGGCGCCCTTCGCGCATCATGCGTGTAAAGGCGGTGCCCTCTTCGTAGGTGAGGACATACGCGCTGATGTGATCCGGCTCGAGCGCAACGGCCTGCGCGAGATCGGCGGACTGATCGCGTAACGACTGCCCCGGCGTCGCCAGGATCAGGTCGAGCGAAACGCGCGGCATGCCTTCTTCGCGAAGCATGCGTATGGCGCGCACGGCCTCCGCGCCGTCGTGGATGCGCCCCAACGTCCGCAGATGGCGGTCGTCGAAGCTTTGCACGCCCACGCTGACACGATTCACACCGGCACGCTTCAGCACGCGGATCTTCTCGCGGTCGAGCGAGCCCGGGTTGGCCTCGATCGTCAGCTCCTCGATCGCGGACGCGCCCAGCGCTTCGATCACGCCGGACAGGTACCGATCCAGGGCGGCCGCGCTTGCATGCGTCGGCGTGCCGCCACCGACGAACAGCGTTTGCACCGACGTTCGGGCGCGCCACCCGCGCGCCTCGGTCGTCAGCGCGTCGATGTAGCGGTCGATCTCCGCGTCGCGCCCCGCGTGCGAATTGAAGTCGCAATAGGGACACTTGCGCTCGCAGAACGGGTAGTGCACGTAGACGTGCGCGATGTCGCTCGCCTCGACGACGTCCAGCGGTCGAAACGGATCGAGCGCGGCGTTCATCACCGCTCGTTCGGGCGACCTTCCATCTCACGCCGCAGTCGCTTCACGGCGGCATGTTCGAGCTGTCGCACGCGTTCGCGCGACAGGCCCAGCTCGGCTGCGATCTCGCGCAGCGTCATCGGGCTCTCAACGTCGCCGAGCCCGTAGCGCAGGCGCAGGATCTTGCCTTCGCGCTCAGGCAGGTCGTCGATGCGCTTCATGAGCCCGTCCTGCTCCCAGGCGGCGAAGTCGATGAGATCCGGACGCTCGGCGCGCGGATCGACGACGGCGTCGACCGTCTCGAACAGGAGATCGAGGGAGACGGAGGCGTTGCCGGGCGCGGACGTACGAAAGAGGCGCAGGAGCAGCTTGCGGCGGCCCGGCGGGGGGTTCATGCCCTTGACGAGCTCGTCCTCTTCGGGTTCGCGGCCGTGCGTCTGTTGGAACTTGCGCGCAAACGAACGCCACCGGTTCAGCTCCTCGACCAGGTACGACGGAATGCGAACGGTCTTCACGGAGTTCATCAACGAGCGCCGAATCGCCTGCTTGATCCACCAGGTGCCGTACGTCGAGAACCGCGTGCCCACGGTCGGATCGAACTTCTCCACCGCGTGCACCAGCCCGAGGTTGCCTTCCTCGACGAGATCGGGGAGCGTCAGACCGCGGCCGCCGTAGCGCTTCGCGACCGAGACGACGAGCCGCAGATTGGCGCGAATCATCTCGTTGCGCGCGATCATGGCGTCTACGTGGTCGACGTCCTGGTTCTGGATGCGTCGCGCCAGCGCCTTTTCCTCGTCGGCGGACAGCAAGTCGTATTGCTGGATCTCCTTGAGGTAGGTGTCGAAAGCGGTATCGCTCTTGGCCATGCGAACGGGAATCTCCGGGTTCGTGGCGCGATGGTATTCCGGGTTCGCCGATCGTCCTACTCAGCGTGCCGCCAACAGCGTCTCGTAGAGGGACTCGTACTGCGAGACGATTCGGGGGCGATCGAAGCGCTCGACCGCCGCCGCGCGCGCCGCCGCCTTCATTCGCGCCAGGCGTTCTTCGTCGAGCAACAGATCGCGGGTCATCGACCCGAGCTGGCCCACCTGCGGGTCGGGGACGAGCAGACCGTCCACATCGTGCCGGATCACCTCCGGAAGCCCGCCGGCGTTCGTCACGATCGGCACGACGCCGCACGCCATCGCCTCCAGCGCCGCGAGACCGAAGGACTCGTATTCGGACGGCAGCAGGAAGACGTCGGCGGCCGGCAGCAGCTGTTCGACACCGGACTGGGCGCCGAGGAACCGCACGCGATCACGCAGCCCGTGCTTGCGAACCCGCGCCTCGCAACGCGCGCGCTCGGGACCGTCGCCGACCATCACCAGCGTCGACGGCACGTCGGCGGCGAGCTCGGCGAACGCGTCAACGACGCGCACCGCTCGCTTGACCGGCCGGAAGTTGCTCACGTGCATGAGTACACGCTCGGCGCCCTTGGAGAAACACCCGCGAACACGTTCGCCGCCGGGCTGGAACCGCTCGGTGTCGATGAAGTTCGGGATGACGGCGATCTCGCGGTCGATGTCGAACATGCGCTCGGTCTCGGCGCGCAGGTACTCGGACACCGACGTGACGATGTCGGAGTTCATGATCGCGTAGCGTGTGACGCGCTCGTACGAGCGCTCCTGCCCGACCACGGTGATGTCGGTTCCGTGCAACGTCGTAACGACGGGTACGGGCCGCGGACGGAGGATGTCCTTCACAAGCAGCGCCGCGAGCGTGTGCGGGATCGCGTAGTGAACGTGCACGAAGTCGAGATCGGCCTCCTCGACGACCTCGGCGAGACGCGACGCCAAGGCGATGTCGTACGGCGGGTACTTGAAGAGCGGATACGACGAGACCTCGACCTCGTGCATGTGAATGTGCTCGTCGAACGAGTCGAGCCGGGCGGGGGGCGCGTACGAGAACAAATGCACCTCGTGGCCGCGCTGCGCCAGTCCGAGACCCAGCTCCGTCGCGACGACACCGGACCCGCCGAAGGTCGGATAGCAGACGACGCCGAGCTTCACAGCACCTGCCAACCACGCTTGCGAAACGTCTCGACCGGATCGTCGAGCGCGATGAGACGGTCGACGAGGAACGGCTCGCCGTACCTGGCGCCGATCTTGGCGCCCCAGTACGCGTAACGGGCTTCGACGCGTTGCATGAAGTCAGGCGACGCGATGTTGGTTCGCGGGAGCGTCTCGTTCACGTCCAGCTGGGACGCGTAGCACTTCGCGAGCTCCAGCCGCTGTTCCCAGACGTCGGAGATGTCGACGACGAATGAAGGTGTCGGCTCGAGGTGTCCGAAGTACTGGATGAGCGCGTCGGGCCGGTGGGGGGCGTGCTCGCTCCCGAGTCCCTTTGCGATCGTCGCCCCGTAGTACGCACGCCGCACGAGCTCGGCACAGGCGATGTGATCGGGATGGCGGTCCTGCAGGCACGGCGACAGGACGACCTTGGGCCGCCAGCGCCGGATCGCGGTCGTCACCTTCTCGAGCGACGGCAGGTCGACCTGGACGCGCGCATCCGGAAGGCCCAGGTTCTCGCGCGCGTGCAGCTCCATGAGCTTCGATGCCGCCGCCGATTCCTGCTCGCGGGTCTCGGGCGTGCCGCGCGTGCCGGCCTCGCCGCGCGTCATGTCGACGACGACGACGCTTCGGCCCTGCGCCCGCGCCTTGAGCACGAGCCCGCCCGCGCACAGCTCGACGTCGTCCGGGTGCGGACCGAACGCCAGGATGTCGATGGACGGATGGGCATCGCTCATGACGCAGCATTCTCCAGCCGAACGACGGTGTGAACAGGTGCGAGCGGGTCGAGGGACAGAAGCCCTTCCCGGATCGGCTCGACGCCGTACCGGGCGATGAACGAGAGCGGCGACAGCACCCGCTCCTGGCGCGCGCCGAGCGGGAAGAGCGCGGTGGAGAGCCGGTGCCAGCGATCGCGGCCCACACCGCGATCCCGATGGAAGGCGTCACGCACACGGGGCGCGTTCTTGTCCCAGGCCGCGAGCAGGCGCGTCCGCATCCGCTCGAGCGCCTCGGCCCCCTGACCACCGGACGCGGCGAGACCCTCGACCGGCGCCGGCCACCGAGAGAGCCATGTCTCGCGCGCCTCGGCGAGCGCCGCGTCGACGTCGTCGTCGGGCACGGCCGGCGTCACGCCGCGCAGCACCTGCGCGATCGAGAGATCGAATGCGTCCGCCGCCGCGGCGCTCTTTCCATCCACCCACGTGCCTTCCGGACGGGGAAGCGCCAATGGCGCCCGCATGCCCACGGCCTCGTGCGCCGCTCGAAGCTGCGCGTGATACGCGATCTCGGTGGGACCCGCGATGTAGGCGAGGACCGGTAGCAGCCGGTTCTGCACGAAGACCCGGCCGATGACGTTGCCGCTCCCTCGCTCGGGCTCGCTCAGAAGCACGTCGCGCAGTTGCGCGCGGGAGAGCGAGGACGGCTGGTCCCTCAGGGTCACGGCCTCGCTTGCCACGCCGACGCGCAAGCGCCGCGAGCCTGCGCGCTCGCGGAAGAACAAGGGGGTGTCAGCGTCACCCGGCAACAGCGGCGCGGGTAGGTCGTGCGCCCGCAGCTCGGCCCCGCGAACCGCGACGGCTTGGCAGATCGTCTCGGCGTGGTCGAGCAGCCAACCCCACGAGGGACCCACCTCGGCGGTGAGGTCACGCGGCTCGATGACGACGAGCCCACTGTCGCCGAAGACGCGCAGCAGGGTCTTCGCCGTCCAGGTCGCGAAGTCGTCGCCCTCGTCGTAGCGCGCCAACGCGAGTGCGGCGCGTCCGCGCTCGGTGTCGGGCAACGATGCCTCGAGCTCTGCGAGCGCCGCGTCGACGGCTGCCTTCGGCGCGTCGATGTCCGAG
This sequence comes from Planctomycetota bacterium, assembly GCA_965223505.1. Lineage (GTDB taxonomy): Bacteria > Planctomycetota > PLA2 > PLA2 > JAEUHO01 > CBDCWP01. The sequence continues at coordinate 324,580 of CBDCWP010000021.1, read as the reverse complement.
ATGCTCCGACCGTCGCCCTCGATGTCGACGCGCATCGACCGCGCTTCGCCCTTGCGGTCCAGAACCGCGGCGCGGTTGGCCTCTTCGAAGTCATGGTCTTCCGATGCGCACCAGAACACGGGAATGACCGCGGGGCCGCCGAGGGCGTGAAGACGGCGCGCAAGGTGGATCGCGCCGGCCACCTTGTGGAACGTGAGCAGCGGCCCGCCGAACAACCCCGGCTGCTGGCCGGTGACAACCGCCAGGACGCCGGGCTCGGTCAACCGGCGCGCGTTGGCCTCGGCAAGCGCCCCCGCGCCGAGCGTCGTTTGACGGGCGAGGACGGCCTCGAGCAAGGACGGTGGAAGCGGACGCACGCACGCGGCCGCCTCGTCGAGCGCCGCCCGCCACGTCGCGTCGTCGCGCGGGGGCGCGTCGAGGAATCGCAGCGCCGCTCCTTCGCCGCTACGCAGCGCGAGCGCGAAAGCCCCCATGGCGGGGCCGTCGTCCGGAGCGAGGTGTTCGACGCGCACGCCGTCGCGTCACACCCCGACGCGTTCCGCCACGCGCACCAGGCGCGGCGCGTTCTCGTCGAACGGCCGGCCCTGAACGTCGCCCAGCGGGTCGCCGACGGGCCGCAAACCCGCGCCCGCCAACATCGTGTCGATCTCGTCGCACGTGTAGAGCCGTACGCGCTCCTCGTAGTCGGCTTCGAGAGCGCCCGCGACGGTGTCGATCGCCTCGACGCGCTTGAAGATCGACGGGCCGCCGGGCGCGTCCTCCTCGATGCGGCGGGCGAACTTCAACAAGTACGCACCGTCGCGACGCTCCTCGTACGGGACGAAGTTCGCGCGCACCTGCGGCGCGTTCAGGAAGTCCAGGAGGAAGCGCCCGCCGCGAACGAGCGCGCGCGCGACGCCGGTGAAGATCGCCTCGTCGTCGGCCTGTCCACCGAAGTATCCGAACGAGGTGAACATGCACACCGCGGCATCGAACTGGCGCGAGAACGGCAGGCGCCGAATGTCGCAGCGCACGTACTGCGGCGCGCCGGGCAACGCGCGCGCCTTCTCGCGCGCTTCTTGCAGCAGCTCGGGAGACAGGTCGACCCCGGTGACGCGCATGCCGCGGCGTTGGAGCGCGCGTGCGTAGCGACCCTCGCCGCACGCGACGTCGAGCACGCGCGCGTCGACGCCCACACCGAGTAGCTTCACGATGGCCGGCGCGTTGCGCTCGGCCTCGTCCTCGTCCCGGTGCGCGTAGACGCGCAGATAGGTCGAACGAAACGCCCGGACGTACCAAGGCTCGCTCTTGTGATCCGGTTCAAGCAAGGCAGGCGCCATAGAGGTCCTCCTGGGCCGCTTGCGCGGCGGCCGCGACCGCTGCGCGCCAGTCGCCGTCGGGCGCCGGCGGGTGCGTGACCGAGCGGGATGCGTTGATGACCGCGCCGCTTCCGTTCTCGCGGTAGCAGACCGCGACGTCCGCGGCCGTGCCGCCCTGCGCCCCGTACCCGGGCACCAGGAAGGGCGTGTGCGGCATCTTCTTGCGCAGGGCCGCCGCGGCGTCGGGTCCGGTCGCGCCGACCACCGCGCCGACCGAGGAGAGGCCGGTCGTCACGCTCACCGTCGCTTCGCCCAGCTCGGCGACCAGCGCCGCGGTCTGCTCGTGGAGCAGGGCGCCCGTCGCGGCGAGCGCTCGATCCTGCAAGTCCTTCGCGCCGGGGTTGCTCGTCCGTACGAGCACGTAGATGCCCTTGCCGTTCGCGGCGCTCGCGTCGATGAACGGCGCGAGGGCGTCGGCGCCCAGGTAGGGGCTGACGGTGATCGCATCCACCTCCAAGTCCGAGCCGGGCGCCAGGTGGGCTTTGGCGTAGGCCTGAGCGGTCGACCCGATGTCTCCGCGCTTGACGTCGCCGATCAGCAACAGCCCCTTCGAGCGCGCTTCGGCGGTGAGCGCCGCGTAGGCGCGCAGGCCTGCCAGCCCGTGCGCCTCGAAGAAGCCGATGTTGGCCTTCCAGCAGGCGGCGTGAGGCGCCGTGAGCTCCAAGATCTCGATTCCGAACCGGGTCAGTGTCGCCTCGACGTCGTCGGAGCGAAGTTCGTCGGGGATGCGTTCGAGGCGCGGGTCGATCCCGACGCAGAGGGTGGTGTTGCGCTCGGCGCGAACGGCTTCGAGCCGGTCGAAGAAGGGGGTGGTGGTCATGAGCTCGGATCCTACCTCAGCACCTGTTGAACGCTCTTTGGACGCAGACCCGCTCTGCGCAGGAACGCTGCCAGGATGCGGGGCCCTTCCGGAGTCATATAGCTCTCGGGGTGGAACTGGACACCCTCGACGGGATGCCGGCGGTGCCGCAGTCCCATGATTTCGCCCTCCGGCGACCGGCAGGTGACCGCCAGGCCCTTCCCGAGGCGCTCGGGGTCGACGACGAGCGAGTGATAGCGCGCGGCTCGAAACGGTCGGGGTAGCCCGCGCAAGAGCCCGGCGCCGCGGTGGGCCACGTCCGTCGCCGTTCCGTGCAGCGGCTGCCGCGCGCGTACGACGCGGCCGCCGAACGCGCGCGCGATGGCCTGGTGGCCGAGGCAGATGCCGAGAATCGGGGTGAACGCGCCGAGCCGCCGCACGACGTCGACACAGATGCCCGCGTCGCGCGGACGCCCCGGTCCTGGAGACAGCACGATCCCGGCGAACGACCCGGCCGCGACCTCGTCGATCGTCATGTCGTCATTGCGCCGCACGCACACGCGCGCGCCCAGCTGCATGAGCAAGTCGACCGCGTTGTGGGCGAAGGAATCGTAATTGTCGACCACGAGCACCTCGTTGGGCGCCCTCTTGCGGCCCCGTCGTGACTCGCCGTTCGACAAGCGATGTCCCTCCCGCGTTGAACATCCGGTGGAAACCACGCGGACGACGGTTCGACAACGGCTGATTTCAGCGGCCGCGCCGTTCATTGTGCGTTCGTGGAAAACCCGTACGGCTAGAGTATCCACATGCCTCAGAAGCGGTTGTATCTCGATCACGCTGCCTGCGCGCCGATGTCTCCGAGTGCGCGCGAGGCCTTCCAGCGCGTGTTCGACGCCGGCGCCGGCAACGCGGGCTCGGCCCATGCCGAAGGCCGCCTGATGAAGGACTGGCTCGAGGCGGCGCGTTCGCGGGTCGCCAAGACACTGGGTGCGCGTCCGCGCGAGATCGTCTTCACGGACGGCGGCACGACGGCGGCCAACCTCGCCCTCCAGGGCGCCGCCTACGCGCGGCACACCGTGTCGACGCGCGTCGTCTTGTCGGCCGTCGAGCATCCGGCCGTGCTGGAAGCTGCCGATCTGCTCGCGATGCGCGGGTTCGAGCTGGTCCACGTGCCGGTCGACGGCACGGGCCGCGTCGATGCCGGCGAGTTCGTGCGCGCGACCGACGAAGGGGCCGCGGTCGCGGCGCTCATGGCGGCGAACCACGAAACGGGCACGCTGATGCCGGTCCCCGAGGTGGCGGCGGCACTACGGGAACGCAAGATCCCGCTCCTGTGCGACGCCGCGCTCGCGCCGGGTCGGATCCCGTGCGGCGTGTCGGACCTCGGCGCGGATCTGATGGCGTTCTCGGGCTACAAGTTCGGCGGCCCGCCGGGCAGCGGCGCGCTGTACGTGCGGCGCCGTGTCAAGTTGCTGCGGCTACTCGGCGGCGGGGCGCAGGAAGAGACGCTCAAGCCCGGTGCGGAGAACGTTGCGGCCTGCTCGGCGTTCTCGGTCGCCCTCGAAGAGGCGTGCGCCGAACAGGCGAAGCGGGCGGCGGCGTATGACGCGCTCGGCGACACCTTTCTCGACGCGTTGCGCGCCGTCGACGACTGGAGCCTCGTCGGCCACGGCGAGCACCGTTTGCCGGGTTTGATGACACTCGAGCTGGGCGGTGTCGAGGGTGAAGCGGCGATGATCAACCTCGATCTCGAGGGAATTGCCGTCGCTACGGGCAGTACGTGCGCGTTGGGCGGCGCCGACCCGAGTCCCAGCCTTCTGGCGATGGGTTTCAGCAAGCGGCGGGCCGCAATGACGATTCGAATCAGTGTCGGTGAGGGCACGTCGATCGAAGAAGTGAAGCACGCCGCCGCTACATTGGCGCGTGTCGTGAACCGGTTGCGCGCGCTCGCGCGTCCTTCGTAGGGAACACCCCAGTCTGCCCGGCACAGGCTGTCGTATGGTCCTCTGAGTGAGATGGATTGTTCCGCCTGCATGGACAGCGCAAACGAGAACCGGCGTTGACGACGAGGTTTCCTAGCCGTACCTTCCCCGACGCGCGATGGAGAATGGTGCATTGACGGCAGTCATGAACACCGCGACACGAGACGGTTCCACCGCGCGGGCGAGTGCGACTTTTGCGAACCTGGGGTAGGGGGCGTCCAAAGTCGTGGGGCAGGAGAGCATGACCTACGTTTCGTCTCGGAATGCGCGCTGAGGTCTCACCGGTGACGCCGGTGGCACCTGAGCTCGCAAACAGACGATGCGCCGTTCTTCGTTCCGCCAGCTGCGGAACGTGGAGTCGATAGCGGATGGAACACGGTGATCGAACTTCGGGCAGTTCTGTGAGCAGCCACCCGAGAACACAGGAGCTCCACGACGCGTTGCGGCGGCGGGTTTCGCGCCAGCAGTACACGACGTGGTTCGAACGAACGTCCGTTCTGCGCTGGCACGACAACCGTCTCGTCCTCGGGGTGCCGAATCGGTTCTACCTCGAGTGGCTGCGCAAGCATTTCATGACGCCGATCACTCAGGTCGCGTCCGAGCTCGATCACGCTCCGGTGCAGGTCAACCTGACCGTCGCCGAAGCCAAAGAGCCGGAAGCGGGCCCGGAGTCGGACGCCGCAGCCATGCCCCCGCCGCCCACGCATGCCCCGACCACGCCGCCCCCACCGGCGGAGAAGAAGCCGACCGGCTATCAGCCGGCGCCCTTCGTCGGATCGGGTCCCGACGACATTCCGCTGCAGCTCAACGAGCACTATACGTTCGAGAACTTCATCAAGGGCCCGTCGAACAGCGTCGCCTACGCGGCGGCGCAGGCCGTGGCCGAGAAGCCGGGCCGTGCGTACAACCCGTTGTTCATCCACGGCGCCGTCGGGCTCGGAAAGACGCATCTCCTGCACGCCGCCTGCCGGCAGTTCATGAAGAACTTTCCGTCCGATCGCGTGTGCTTCCTCTCGTGCGAAGAGTTCATCAACGAATTCGTGTCGGCGATCAAGCGCGCTGACCACCAGGCATTCCGCGATCGGTTCCGGACGGTGCACCTGCTCGTCATCGACGACATCCACTTTCTTCAGGGCAAGGAGCGCACCCAGGAAGAGTTCTTCCACACGTTCAACCAGCTCTACCAGAGCAACCGCCAGATCGTCGTTTCCAGCGATGCGGCGCCGTCCGAGATCCCCAATCTCGAGGACCGGTTGGTCTCGCGTTTCCAGTGGGGCCTCGTCTCGCAGCTCGAGCAGCCGGAAATGGAAACGCGCATGGCGATCATCCACCGCAAGGCGGAGCTCCAGGGGACGCGGATCCCGAACGACGTGGTCGAGTACATCGCGAGCAACTTCAGGAACAACATCCGCGAGCTCGAGGGCGCGCTGGTCAGCGTTCAGGCCTGTTCGCAGGTCAAGGGAACGGGCATCGATCTCGAGCTCGCGAAAGAGGCGCTTGAGCCTGCCGTGCACTCCGGACGGCATGCCGTCACGATCGAGAAGGTCGTCCAGCTCGTGTGCGCGCACCACCAGGTCAAGCCGGCCGATCTGAGGTCGAAGAAGCGCGGCCGCAGCGTTTCGGAGCCGCGGCAGACCGCGATGTTCCTCATCCGGCGCGCGACGTCGCACTCGTTGGACGAGATCGGTGACTTCTTCGGCGGACGGGACCACTCCACGGTCCTCTACGCCGTACGGAAGATGCAGGATCGGGTCGACCGGGAGCCGCGTTTCGCGGCCGCCATCGAGCGTCATCTGGACCGCCTGGGGGCGGGCTGGAGCCGCCCCGGAGAGACGTCCGGCCCCTAGGACACCCACGCCCAACCCCGAAGCGCGATTCCACGCGCTTCTCCACAACACCGAGATGCCTATAACCCCCTTTGCCGTGGGGAGTTATGTCCCCCGTTCAAGGACATTCCACAAGCGCCGGGGGACGTGGGCTCGGGCGGCCATGTCGCATTTCGGTGGTCTCGCGTGGGAAAGCTCGGGCAGTGCCGGTGCCGGCGTTTTGAAGAGGCCAAGAACGGCGGTTCCCAGCCACGATTCGCCGGGTTTCGGAGCGCTGAAATCCCTCGATGCGACCACCGGCATTCGTACAATATTGGGTCGACCCCGGCGGGCGCGTGAGCCGTATGCGGAGTGCCGTAAACCCTTTCAGAGAAAAAACTTCCGAGACCCAGCCCACGCGGGTTTGCGCAAAGCGACACGACCCAATTCGGCTACTACCCAATTCAGAATTCAGTCTTTCTTCTTCATAGAAAGGAACCCTCGTCAGGGTTCGGTCTGAAGGCTTCGAACGAACGGAAACACCATGAGAGTTTCGCTTCCGACACAAGTCCTCTTGGAGGCTACGACCTACGTAGCGAGCGTTGCTGCCAACAAGAGTCCGAAGCCGATTCTCGAGTGTCTGGCCATTCGTGCGGATGCGACGACCGGACTCAGTCTCGAAGCAACGGATCTCGACGTCGGCATTCGTCATCACATTCCTGATGCCGACGTCGCCGAGTCCGGAGCCTTGGTGATTTCGGCCGCGCGGTTCCTGGCCATCGTCCGCGAGATCGACGAGGAAACCACGACCCTCTTCGAGAAGGACGGCGGACTCTCGGTGGACACCGGCCGTTCGCACTTTCACGTACGGGGCGAGTCGATCGAAGAGTTCCCGCAGCTGCCGTTCTTTCCCGACAAGGGCGCAACGACGATCTCGGCGGAGCTCCTTCGAAACATGATTCGACGGACGGCGTTCGCTACTGCCAAGGAGGCGGGCCGGTTCGCCTTGCACGGCGTGCAGTTCCAGATTTCCGGCAGGAACATCCAAATGGTGGCGACGGACGGGCGGCGCCTGGCCCGCGCGACGGGTGACCTCGGAAGGAAATCCGGCGATGTGCAGGCGATCGTCGGTCCCAAGGGCTTGCAGCTCCTCGAGCGTGTTTCAGGCGACAACGCGGAGATCGAGCTGGCGATTGCCGATCGGCAGGCCATGTTCCGTGTGGGCGGCGTCCTGATCATCTCGCGTTTGATCGACGGGTCGTTCCCCTCGTTGGACGGCGTCATTCCGGCGCAGAGCGATCACGAGTTTCGATCGACGGCGGCCGACTTCGCCTCGGGGCTTCGCCGCGCGTCGTTGCTGACCACCCGGGACGCGCTCTCCGTGGAGCTCCACATCGAACCGCAGACGCTCGTGATTCGCAGCCGCGCCCGCGACGTCGGCGAGGCCAAGGTGGAGGTCCCGGTCGAATACGACGGCCAGCCCCAGACGGTGGGGTTCAATCCGTTGTTCCTCCAGGACGCGTTGAAGGTCATGGAGCCGGCGAGCGAGATCCGGTTCGAGTTCACGAACGCCAAGTCGCCGGGGAAGCTCAGCGACCACGACGACTACACCTACGTGATCATGCCGATTGCGCTGGAGTAGGTGTGATGGGCGACCGGCGCTCCGTGCGGAAGTCCCAGCGAGCAGGGGACCTCGTTTCGAAGGTCCTGCGTGACATGGGCGTCCCCTCGCAACGCATCGGAACCGCGGTGGCCCGCGCCTGGGAGAATGTTTGCGAACCGGCTTGGCTCGAAGCAACCGAGCTGCGACGGCTCGAAGGAGGTGTTCTGGAGATCGGCGTTCGATCGTCGGTGCTCCGTGACGAGCTCACACACTTCCACAAGGACAGGCTTCTCGACGTGTTGCGCGTCGCCCTGCCGGACGTGGTCCTCATCGGACTGCAGTTCGTTCCGGAGACGGACGGGCGAGGTGCATGAGAGGCAGATCGCTGCAGTGAACCGCGCCTGAGACGGCGTGCGAAGGAGTGGACATGGAACGCGAATACACCGCCGACGACATTCAGGTCCTCGAGGGCCTGGAAGCGGTGCGCAAGCGGCCCGGCATGTACATCGGCGACACCGGCTCCCGCGGGATGCATCACCTGGTGTACGAGATCGTGGACAACTCGATCGACGAGGCGATGGCCGGCTACTGCTCGCTCATCACGGTGCGGATCACGGCCGACAACGGGATCGTGGTCATGGACGACGGTCGCGGGATCCCGACCGGCATCAACGAAGCGCAGGGGCTCCCTGGCGTGACCGTCGCCATGACGAAGCTCCACGCCGGCGGCAAGTTCAAGAAGGACGTCTATCAGGTTTCCGGCGGTTTGCACGGTGTCGGGGCGAGCGTGGTGAACGCCCTGTCCGAGGCGTGCGAGGTCGAGGTCTACCAGAACGGCTACATCCACCATCAGGCGTTTGCGCGCGGCGAGCCGCTCGGTGACATGGAGAAGCGCGGCAAGACCGACAAGACCGGGACCAAGACCTACTTCAAGCCGGACCGTCAGATCTTCGAAAACCTCGAGTTCGACGCCACGCTGCTGATCAGCCGCTTCAAGGAGCTCGCGTTTCTCAACAAGGGGGTGACGATCCGTTTCGTCGACGAGCGCACGGACCCGCCCACCGAGGAGTCGTTTCGCTACGACGGCGGTATCAGCGAGTTTGTCACTCGACTGAACGCGGCAAAGACCCGGCTTCACGAAGACGTGATCTATGTGGAGCGCGAAGACGCAGGTGTCACGGTCGAGATCGCCGCCCAGTTCCACGACGGCTACGCGGAGAACATCCAGTCCTTCGCGAACAACATTCGAACGATCGAAGGCGGAACCCACATCAGCGGGTTCAAGAGCGCGCTCACGCAGGCCCTGTCGGCCTATGCGCGCAGGAAGAACTTCTTCAAGACGCAGGACAAGCCGTCGAGCGACGACTTCCGCGAGGGCCTGACGGCCGTGATCTCGGTGAAGGTCCCGGAGCCCCAGTTCGAGGGGCAGACCAAGACGAAGCTCGGCAACACCGAGGTCGACGGCATCGTGAAGCGCGTCTGGGGCGAGACGCTCAAGACGCACCTCGCGGAGCATCCGCGCGACGCCAAGGCCATTCTCGACAAGGTGTTGCAGGCGTACCAGGCGCGCGAAGCGGCCCGCAAGGCGCGCGACCTCGTGCGGCGCAAGAGCGCCCTCTCCGGCGGCGGGTTGCCGGGGAAGCTGGCCGACTGCACGAGCCGCGACTCCGAGATCACCGAGGTGTTCCTCGTGGAGGGTGACTCGGCAGGCGGATCCGCGAAGATGGGGCGCGATCGGGAGACGCAGGCGATCCTGCCGCTGCGCGGCAAGATCCTGAACGTGGAGAAGGCGCGCATCGACAAGATGCTCGCGCACGAGGAGATCCGCGCGCTGATCACCGCCGTGGGCACCGGCATCGGCTCGGAGGAGTTCGACGCCGAGAAGTGCCGGTACGGGAAGTTGATCATCATGACCGACGCGGACGTGGACGGGAGTCACATCCGCACGCTGCTGCTCACCTTCTTGTTCCGGCACATGCGTCCGCTGATCGAAGCCGGCAAGGTGTTCGTGGCGCAGCCGCCGCTCTACCGCGTTTCGAAGGGCAAGCGCTCGGAGTACATCTTCGAAGAGGAGAACCTGCAGGAGCGGCTCGCCGACTTCGGCGCGGACTCGCTGACGCTGGAAGGCGCCGACGGGAACCAGATGGCGCCGATGGAGAGCGTCAGGCTCAAGAACTTCGCCGCGGCGCTGGGGCGTGTCGCCGGGATGCAGGCCGCGATCGAGCGGCACGGGTTCCCATTGGCCGAGTATCTCGCGCATGCCGCCGAAGACGGCTCGCTGCCGTCGGCCGTCGTCGTGTCGTCGCGCAATCCCGACAATCGCACGTTCGTGCACGGCGAAGAGGGGGTGGCGGAATTCATCAAACAGGAGGAGGCGCTTCGCGGTGGCACGGCTGTCAGCGTCTACGAGGAAGGCGACGCCGACGGCGACCGGGAGAACGCCGACGTCTTCGTCGTGCGCATCTACGAGCAAGCCGAGCTCGAGGAGCACGTGCGGGTGCTGCGCGACTTCGGCGCCGATCCGGCCACCTGGTCGCGGTCCCCCGACGACGGCCCCGCGCTCTATTCGCTGCGCTCGAAGACGGGGGAGCCGAAGGAGCTGCACTCGCTGACGGAGGTGCTCGAGGCCGTACGTGAGGCGGGCCAGAAGGGCATCGACGTGACGCGCTACAAGGGGCTGGGCGAGATGAACGCGGACCAGCTTGCGCTGACGACGATGGACAAGGGCCGTCGAACGCTGCTGCGGGTGACGATGTCCGACGCGGCGGAGGCGGATCGGTTGTTCAGCCTTCTGATGGGGGAGAGCGTCGAGCCGCGGCGCGAGTTCATCGAAAAGCACGCACTCGAGGTCACCAACCTGGACGTGTAGCGAGGTTCTAAGTACCTTGAGAACAGATACTTAGCTCTGCCTGTGCAAAGTTCGTGCAGCGCCCGAACTGGGGGTTCACGCGGCGCCGCGCTGTGGTCGATAAGAAGCGCGGAGAGTTTCGATGGACCCCTTTGAGCGCTTTCACCGCCGCAGCTTGCGGGACGTACTGGTCACCCAGGGCGTACTGAACCAGGAACAAGCCGACGAGCTTGTCGAGGCCGCGTACGAGTCGAACGAGCCGTTCGGCGCCGTACTGGTCGAGGCCGGCCATCTGACGGCGTGGGACCTCGCGAAGACCGTCGCGACCCACTACCAGATGCCGGTGCTGCCGCTATTCGACTACCGGTTCGATGCCGGTCTGCTCGAGGGCGTGCCCGCGTCGACGCTGTACCAGTACCAGATCGTCCCCGTGGGCCGCTTCGGCCGCTGTTGGTCGTTCGCGGTCGTCGAGCCGCCGTCGCGCGAGGCCATCGAGGCCCTGCGCGAGACGTGCGGCAACTCGCTCTTCTTCTTCGTCTCCGAGGTCCAAGAGGTGCAGCAGGCGCTTCAGGAGAACGTCAAGGTCGTCGACGTCTCGTCCGACACCAGTTGGCAGTCGATCTTCGACACGGGCGAACGCCGCGTGAGCGAAGAGATCGAGCAGGAACAGAGCGCCGCCGAGGCCGAGGCCGAGGAGTAGCCGACTCGGCAAACCGAGCGCGGCGTTCAGATCGGCGGCGGTTCGTCCGCGACGCCTTCGTACGTGTCTTCGCCGTCGTCCTGAGCCTTACGCCGGCGCGCTTCCTCCTCGGGCGCACCCGAGGTCGAGCTGTCGTCCGCGTCGTCGGTCGGCGTCTCATCCGGCGCGTAGAGGTCTTCATTGCCCTCGTTGCGGCGCTCGCCGTCGCTTCCCTGCATCGGCGCGCTTTGCGGCAGCTCCCGCACCTGTCGGATCTCTTCGCGCACCGGCTTCGAGATGTCCTGTAATCCCTGCCGGAACTTCGCGTACGCGCGGCCGACGTTGCGCATCACGTCCGGTAGGTTCCCGCCGAACACGAGCAGGGCCACGACGCCGATCACCATGATCTCGAAGAGGCCGGGACTGAGAAACGCCAGGGTGGTGGCGACGTTCATTTGGGTTTCTTCCGGATCACCCTTCCAGCTCTCCAGTTCTTGGGGAGGCCGGTGGCGAGATCGATCGTAACCGTCGACTGCTCGCTGTGAACCTCGTCCTTGTGCTGGAAAACCACGTCCTCGTCCGGTGTTCCGGTAATCGTCGCTTCTTGTCGAGGCACGTCGAGGTCGAAGCGCGAGCCCCAAACCCGCGTGTCGTCCTTGATGCCGCTCCCGGAGCCGAAATAGGTGTCCTTGCCGCTTGCAACGACACGACGTACATCGGTCTCCTCCGCTGATAGGAAGTGCCGGCCGGTCACGCGCAGCCGCTTGGCGTACAGGCGCAGTCGAGCCTGTGTGTCGGCGCCTTGTCCGGTGATCGTTCGGATGACGCGAACGTCTTCGGCGTCGAGCCGCTCGGGGAGGATCGTGATCTTGGCCCAGCACGTGACGAAGTAGTGCTCGGTGCGGCCCGGTGTCTCGGGGTTCTTGCGGTACAGGCGGGCAACGACCGGATCGTCGGCCTTGCCGCGCGCGACGAGGCGCTCGCCTCCGTGGTCTCCCAGGAGCAGGACGAACTGTTCGGACACGACGTGATTGCGCGCCTCGCTCGTGCCGTACCAGGCTTCCGCCTTGTGCTGGTCGCTGCCGGTGACCCGAACTTCGCGCGCGCTCTCGTCGAACACCATCCGCTGGCCGAGCACCCGGCCCATCTCCGTGCGAAGCTCGACGCCGCCGAACGCTTCGAAGACGCGCTTGCCGTCAGTGAGCACGTTCGCGGTGATCTCGGCGGCGTCGATCTCGACCTCGGTCATCTCGGCTGCCGGGATGGTGCGGGTCGGCTCGTTGCCGCGAACGGTATGGCCGAAACCGGCGCGGGCCGTCGTGGGCGCGGCCTGCGCCGCCTCGGGCGAGGCGAGCACCATGCTCAGCTTCATCGAGCGGGCGCGCATCCGGTCAACGGTGAGGTCGTTGGCACGCAGCTCGGCGGTGAGCGGTCCGTTGATGGTGATGATCTGCTCCGCGTCCTCCTGCGCTCGCATGGCCGTGGGTGTTCGCACCATTCGGATGTCGATCTCGTGATCGGTTTCGATCTCGAGCGCCGCGGCTTCTTTGGGCGGCGCGCTACGCATCGCGGCGCGCATGCCGCTGGGGCCCTGGCCGCGCTTCGACGTCACGAAGATGACACTGCGCACGTTGCCGTTCGCCGTCACCTGACCGGTGCCGCGGCGAAGCGAGAGCGTGTGCGCATGAATCGTGTTGGGCTTTCCGTTCGCCGCCTCGGCGGAGAGGAAGGCCGGCGCCACGGGCGTCCCCGTCACCTGCGCGAGGCCGGTCTGGTCGTCGTAGTCCAGGGCCTCGCCGGTGACACGCGCCGGAATGCCGAAGGAGGGGCCGCCCAGGCTCGTCTGGACGATCACGTCTTGGCGGGCGCGCAAGTAGCGAAGCTTCCACTCGCCCTTCGTGGAGGCGGCCGGGGCGGTCGCTCCGTCGGCCTGCACGGCGGGCTGTCCGCCGAGAAGCCGCTGGTCGTTGCGGATGTCCGTGAACCGGAAACGCGTCGCCTGTCCGGACGCAATCACCCAAGGCCGTTCGGTGTGCAGTGCCCGCGCGACGAGCCGTTCGGTGGTTCCGTTCACGCGCGTGCCGGAGACGTTCACGTTGCCAAGCGCGGTGAACGCGACCGCGATCAATCCGCCCGGCTCCTCGCCGTCCGTGCGATTCGCGCGCGTGGGCCGTGATGTGAAGGGATCGCTCGCGGACATGAAGATGAACTCGATCTCGTCGCCCGAGATCACGTCCTGGAACGAGCGGCGCACCGAGCCGTGCCGCTCGATGCGCGCGTCTCCGACCAACGAGATGCGTTGCAGCTCGTCACGCTTCAGCCCCTCGGGCACCGGGCCCTCACGGTAGGGGCCGATCCAAGCACGCCGGCGGCACGAGACGTGAACCATGCCGTTCGAGCGATCGTCGACGCCGCCCGGCGGGACCTCGCGGAACACGAAGACCGTGCCGCCTTCCAACAGCGTCGTCGAGCGCCCGTTCTTGGGCATGACGTGCTTGAGCCGTGAGGCCGAGACCGAGAGCAGCGACGTTCCCTTGTTGGACTGGTCGGCGTACTCCAGACGAACCTTGCCGTTCTTGATCGCGGTGGCGCGCACTTCGTCGACGTGCCAGCCCTTTTCCTTCGCGCGCTCCTCGCGCGGCTTGCGCGCGACCATCACCATTCGATGAGCGTGGAGGCTGCGTCCGCCCTCCTGCTCGGCGCGAACGTGCCTTTGGAATTCGATCTCGAGCTGGGACTGGTTGCCGAAGTCGTCACGCATGACGATGGCGTGGCCCTCGGCCCGAATGGAGCTCGGCCGGAACGCCCCCTCCTCGAAGCCCAGCACAGAGCGGTCTTGCTTGTCGCGCACGTCGCGCTTGAGGTCGAAGATCGGGCTTTGCTTGATCTTGATGCGCGTGCGGTCGCCGGCGAGTTTGTCGAGCTCGAGGCCGTCGCCGGTGATGGTGAAGCCGTCGTGGACCAGCTCGAAGCGGCCTTCGCCGGACGCGGACTCGATCTTCGGCATCACCGTCAAGTCGGAACCCGTGATGACGACGTCCTCGTCGAGGTCTTCGACCTCGACGTTCCCCGTCAGGTGGATCTTCGAGTCGTTGCTCAGGTCCATCTCGTCGTCGGCGCCGCCGATGCGCTCCGCGAGGCGCCCGTAGGCGCGGGCCTCGGAGGCCGTGAAAACACGGCTCAACAGTCGCTTGCGCGCGCCGGGCCGGCCCTGCTTGACCGCGAGCGCCTCCGCGCGGGTGCGCGGATTGCGATAGGTCTTCAGCACGACGTCGTGGCACAGCACGCCGAGGCGGTCCGCGTCGTCCCGTGACAGCGGCTCGAAGTCTGCCGTCTTGAACTCGTAGCGGATGAAGTTCGGAATCTCGACGATGTCGTCGGGCGCCTCCGGATCGCTCCAGGTGAAGAACTCGGCGTCCGAGGCGAGCTCGAGCTGTCTGCCTTTGCCGAACGTGACGCCGGCATCGGGCACGGGGACGCCCGAGTCGCCGGTCACGGCCGTGCGCGGTGCGCGGGCGCGTTCCGTCGTCGAGCCCGAGTCGCTCTCCTCGGGGCTGATCCCGTTCCAATCGCCGGCCTTCCACAGAAGGACGCCGATCCCGACGGCGGCGAGCAGAAGGAAGGTGAGAACGCGCTTCACGCTCCCGCCTCCTGCGCGGCCGCGTCGAGCATGGACAGGACGTCGTCCCAGCGGTTCTGGGAACGAAGCAGGGCTTCGATCGCTTCACGAACGGCGCCCATGCCGCCGTCGGCGGAGCAAACGAACGTCGCGGCGGCGCGCGTCTCCGGGGCGGCGTTCGCCGGCGCCGCGGAGAAGCCCGCGTGACGCATGGCCGGAATGTCGGAGAGGTCGTCGCCGATGAAGCCGGCGTCGCCGGAACAGAGTCCCATGCGCGCGCACAACGCGTCGAGGACGGCGGCCTTGTCGTGCACGCCCTGGTGCACCTCTTCGATGCCGAGCTCGGCGGCCCGGCGTGCGGCGTGTGCGGACGTGCGCCCGCTGATGAGCGCCGGGACGATGCCGGCGAGTCGAAGGAGCTTGATGCCTTGGCCGTCGCGAGCGTGAAACGTCTTCAACTCGCTGCCATCCGCGGTGTACGTGATGGTTCCGTCCGTGAGGGTCCCATCGACGTCCATCGCGAAGAGCCGGATCCTTCGCATCACCGAGCTCACCTCGCCTCCTTCGTAGCCCACCCCGGGGCGGCCGTCCGGCTGTCCCGCAATTCTACGCCTTCGGCTTGCAATCCCTCCGCCCGAAGCGCGGTGTAGACGGGGCTTGTTTTCCCACATCGGATCACCTACGTCCATACGAACAAGGGGTCCTGCGGTCGTTCCCTCGGGCGGCCCCCAATTCAAGGGGGTTGGGCTTAGCGAAGCCTGAGGAACAGGGGGCGTAGACTCTGGGCGCATGGACGAGCTCCGCGTCGATCTAGCCGCTTTTCAAGGCCCCCTGGACCTGCTCCTGCACCTCGTGCAACAGGAGGAGGTCGACATCTACGAGATCTCGATCGCTCGCATCGCCGACCGCTTCCTCGACATCTGTCGCAACCAGGTACAAGACCTCGACGTCGACCAGGCCGGTGAGTTTCTGGTCATGGCGAGTCAGCTTCTCGTCATGAAGAGCCGTGCGCTGCTGCCGCGCGAAACCGAGGTCGATGTCGAGGAGATCGATCCGCGGCTCGACCTCGTGCGGCAGCTCATCGAGTACCGCGACTTCAAGCACATCTCGGCGGAGCTCGAAGAACGCGCCGCGCAACAACGGGACAAGCGTCAGGCGAAGGTGACGCAGCCCGCCGCGCAGCGTGATCGGTCCGAGGATCCGCTCGAGGTGGACTTGTTCGTGCTCGTCGAGGCCTTCCAGCGGCTCATGCGCGAGACGGGCGACGACGAGTCGGTGCACATGCCGAAGGAGCGGCTTCCGATCACGCACTTCGTCGGGTTGATCTTCGATCACCTCACGTCGGAGGGCGGCGCGCTCAGCTTCACGGAGCTGATCGGGGCGAAGCGCGACCGCACGTACGTGATCGGCGCGTTCCTCGCGCTGTTGGAGCTGATGAAGCTACGCAAGGTCGAGGTTACGCAGGAGGGCCTGAACGACATCCAGGTTCGCTTGCGGGAAGCCGGCCTGGAGATTCAGGGCGAGGTCGACAAGGACCTCGCCGCCGACACGCTCGACCACATCGAGATCGAGGACGCGCCCGCCGGCCCCCGTGTCGTGTTCATGGGATCGCCCGATTTCGCCGTTCCGTCACTGCGGTCGTTGGTGGGCGCGGGTTTCAAGCCGCTGCTGGTCGTGACGCCGCCGCCGCGCAAGTCGGGCCGTGGACGGCGCAAGCAAGAGGTGCCGGTCGCCAAGGAGGCGGAGATTCTCGAGCTTCCGTTGCATCGAACGGGCGACGTAAACGGGATGACGTCGCGCAATGCGATCAAGGCCGAGAACCCCGACGTGGTCATCACGGCGGGGTTCGGGCAGAAGCTCGGGCGCGGTGTTCTGGACCTTCCGAAGCATGGGTGCCTGAACGTGCACGTGAGCCTGCTCCCGAAGTACCGCGGGGCGAGTCCGGTCGCAGCGGCGATTCGGGCGGGCGAGAAGAAGTCGGGCGTGACGATCTTCGTCATGGACGAGGAGCTCGATCACGGACCGATGGTGGCGCAGCGTGGAATCAAGCTCAACGGCACAGAGACGGCGGACGAGCTGACCGTGAAGCTGGCGGAGGTCGGCGCCGACCTGCTCGTGCGCACACTCGGTTCGTACCTGGACGGCGAGATCGAGCCGAGTGAGCAGGACCACGAGGCCGCGACGTACGTGGGCAAGCTCACGAAAGAGGACGGCGTGATCGACTGGGACGCGCCGGCGGCCGACGTCTACAACCAGATTCGTTCGGTGACGAGCTGGCCCGGGGCGCAGACGGCGTGGCAGCCCAAGGTGAAGCACGAGCCGTTGCCGTTGATCGTCGCGGAGTGCGCGCCTGCGGACGATCCCAGGCTGGCGGAGGGGGCGGGCGCCCCGGCTACGGCGTCGGAGGCCGAGGGGGCCGTGCAAGTCGATCCCGAGGCCGTGCAGACGCAGACCGAGGTTCGGCCGGGGACGGTGCTGGCGGCATCGAAGGAGGGCATCGACGTGGCATGTGCCGAGGGCGTGCTGCGCATCCTGCGGGTGCGGCCGTCCGGCGGGCGCGTGATGGCCGTGAAGGACTTTCTGAATGCGCGTCGCGTCGTCGCGGGGGACCGGCTCGTTGCGCCCAAGTGATGTGCGATACTGGCGCGCGGCGGATTGACGTTGGAGCGGTGCGTTGAAGGGCTTTGACAACATCCTGGTGCCGCTCGACTTCGCGGAGTCTTCCCAGCGCATCCTTCAGACGGCGATGCGGGTGGCCGCGCCCGAAGGCAAGATCACGTTGTTTCACGTCGTGGAGTGGCTCCCGGTCGTGACGGAGAGCGCGTTCGGGATCTACCCTCACCGCAAGGACATCGACAAGATCAAGCAACTGTCGGTGGAGAAGCTCGAGCAGGAAGCGCGGGCGCACCCGGAGCACGACTTCGGAACGATGGTGAAGGAAGGGAAGCCGGCGACGGTGATCCTGGAGGCCGTGCGGGAGCTCGAGCCGGACCTGATCGTGATGGGGACCCACGGCCGTTCGCGGCTGGACCACCTGCTGATCGGCAGCGTGGCGGAGCGCGTCATGCGCAAGGCCCCGTGCGACGTGCTGCTCGTGCGGTTCTAGACCGAACGAAAGCGGGCCGGAGCCTTTCGGCTCCGGCCCGATCCCCAGTCCTCGCGATTCTCGTCCCGTCGGAGGTCTCCGGCCCGCTCTCGTTCACCCACGAGAGCTTCGCAAGACAGGGCCGGCCTCTCGCACGGCCCATGCCCACGCCCGCCGAAGTGTTCCTCCAGGCCGTAACTCATTGGAAAGAAACAGGTTCGGATCGCTGGTGGTCCGATGGAACCCCGCGCCGATGTCGCGGGGGCTGAACATGCGGCCTTCGCGCGTCGCGCCCACCCCACGCGTACGATGCCCGGCCGCTCATGCGAACCACCGTCCTGCTGCTGCTCGTCCTCGCTTTCTTCGCCGGTCTCGTGCCGGCGTTTGCGGGCGAGATGCAGACCGCGGACGGCCATACCGTGAGGTGGGACGAGGGGTTGGACGATATCGGTCCCCGGGTCGTGCGGCTCGTGCCGGCCATCAGTCAGGAGGTCGAGACGCGCCTCGGGTTCGAGTTCGTCGGCGGCCCCGCCACGATCTGGGTGGTATCCGGGCTCGAGCGAATGCGTGCCGAGGCCGGCAGCGGCGTCCCGGAATGGGCAGGCGGCGTGTGCGTGAGCTCGAAGTCCTTGATCGTGCTGCGCGCCGAACGCATCGAGCCGCCGACGCCCTTCAGCTCCGCCAACACGGTGTTGCGGCACGAGTGGGTTCACCTGGCATGGGCGCGCCGCTCGGGCAGACATCGCCGCGAGATCCCGCTGTGGCTCGAGGAGGGACTGGCGGAGGAGATCGGGGGCGGCATCTCCGTGGACGCGGGCGCGTCGCTGGACTTCGCCGCGGCGTTCGACCGACTGATCCCGTTCGACCAGATCCGCGACCGATTCCCGGCCAAGGCCGGCCGCGCGGGCTTGGCGTATCAGCAGGGGCGCAGCTGGGTGCGGTTCTTCATCGCCGAGGCCGGCTGGCCGGCGCTTCACGCGGTGTTGCTGGACGTGGCCGACGGCAAGGGCGCGCCGCAGGGGGAGGGATTCGACGGACCGTTCGACTACCTGATCTGGAAGCGCACGGAGCACTCGGTGGATCAGTGGCATGCGCGCTGGAAGACGCGGCTCGAGGAGACGGCCGACCCCTGGTACCACCTGCTTTGGCGCGACCTGACCGGGACGATCTTCTTCGGCATCGCGCTGATCGCGGCGGTGGCCTTCTTCTTCATTCGAAGCCGTCGCAAGAAGGCGATGGCGGCGCTGCCGGACGGCTAGGCCCTGTTTGGGACTGCCACGTCGCGAGCCCGAGCCCGAACGCTATTTCTTCGTCATGCGACGGACGCCGTCCCATCCAGGTGGGGGCGCCGTTTCCAGGTACGCGCGGCAGCTGTCGATCATCAGCGTCGCGAGCGCATCGCCTGTTCGCAGCCGCAACACCTCCTCGTACGCCGTGATCGCCTCCTCGAACTTTCGAGAGTGAAACCGTTCCAGTCCCACCGTGGCCGCTTCGACGAGTCGTAGCGTGTCGTCGTCGACGGCTCCGGCCTCGCCCAGCAGCTCGTAGACGACGCCGCCCTCCTCCTTGCCCTTCACCGTCACGCGCTCCAACGGCCGCGCGACGAACGCGCGCTTCACACGTCCGTGCGTCGCCGCGCTGATCAGAATCGACGTCCCGTAGAACTTGTTGAGCGCTTCCAGCCGGCTGGCAAGGTTCGCGGTGTCGCCGATCACCGTGTAGTTCAGCCGCGACTCGCTTCCGAGATTGCCGACGATCACCTCGCCGGAGCTGATGCCGATTCGCGCGCGTAGCTCCGGTTGTCCCCGGGCCCGCCAGTCCTCTCTGAGGACAGCGAGCCGCCTTTGGTTCTCGAGCGCCGCGGCGCAAGCGTTCTGTGCGTGGCTCGGGTCGTCATTGGGCGCGCCCCAAAACGCCATCACCGCGTCACCGATGTACTTGTCCACGGTCCCGCCGGTCGACGCGACGCCGCGGCTCATCTCCTCGAGGTACTCGCCCAAGAGCGCGACGAGATCTTCCGGATCGAGCTTCTCCGCGATCGAGGTGAATCCTTCGATGTCGGAGAAGTAGATCGTGAGCGTGCTGCGCTCGCCGCCGAGCTTGGCTTCGGCGCCGGACTCGAGCATCTCTCGCACGAGGTCCGCGGGAACGTACTTGCCGAACGAGCGCAGGCCCGTCTTCATCTCCTCCATGGCCGCTCCGAGCTGCGCGATCTCCTCGAACCGGGAGCTCGGCTCGGGCGCCGGGTCGAGACGCATCTTGGCGATCTTCTCGGTCTGATCGACGAGCGCGCGCACGGGGCGCGACACGCGACCCGCGAGGTAGATCCCGAGGAGCAGCGCCAGGATCAAGCTCAAGGCGCCGATCAGCAGCGTCGTCTCGATGTTTCGATCTGCCTGCTTCATCAGGTCGTCGCGGGGGACCACGATCGCGACGTGCCAGTCGAGGCCGTGACGACTGACGAGCGGATCGTATGCCCCGACGTAGTCGTCATCACCGACGCTGAACTCGAGCCGCTGCAGGTGTTCGTGTCGGTCTCCATGTGACGGCACCTGCGCCAGAAACGCGCGTACGACAGGACTCTCGATCTCGTCGATGCGGCGCAGCACGGATCGGTCGTTCCCTTTCTCGTCCGGCTCCGTCTTCAGCAGAAGAGACGAGTTGGGATGCGCGATCACATGGCGGACACCCTGGCGGTCGACCTCGACGAGAAACGCCGTTCCGTTGTCGAAGATGGGCAACCCCTCGAGGAATCGCCCGAGCTCCACCATGTTGAAGTCCGCGGTGAATACACCTGCGAGCGCCTTCGTGTCCGGGTCGTAGACGGGGGTCGCAAGCGACAATCCGGGATAGTCCGGCTCCGGCGAGTTGAAGAAGGCGTAGACGTCGGTCCAGATCCGTCGTTTGGCTTCCGCTGCCTGCTTGTAGAACGGACGAACGCGAGGGTCGTACTCGTCTTTCGTCTCGTACAGCAGCTTGCGCTTCCCGTTCTCGATTTCGTACCGATGGAGCAGGCTGTGGTCGTCCAGACGTCTGCGCGTGACGATCGCCA
The DNA here is from genome assembly GCA_965223505.1 of Planctomycetota bacterium. GTDB lineage: Bacteria > Planctomycetota > PLA2 > PLA2 > JAEUHO01 > CBDCWP01. The sequence continues at coordinate 303,750 of CBDCWP010000021.1, read as the reverse complement.
ACCTCTCCGCGCCGGGCTTGCGGTCGACGTGACAGTAGTCACCCGTCGGCAGGCTGAGCGAGAGGTAGCTCAGCTCCTCCACCAACGCCATCGACTCGTAGAAGTGGTTGGTCACACTCTCGAAGGACTCGTAGCTGAGCTTGCGACCCTCGAACTCGTTCACGTTGACGTCGCTGACGAGCACGGCGCGGTCGAGGAGGGAGCGGATCTGATCGTGGATGCGGTCGGCGGTCTGCCGCTTCGTATGGCCGGCAAGGTCGTCGACCATGTCCTTCGAGTTGGTGTGGGAGACGGCTGCCACCGTCCCCACGGTCGCTACGAGGATCGCGAGCAACGAACCGAGGAGGACCGTGCGCAGAGAGAGTCGCATGCGGTGCGCCGTTATACGGAATGCGGAACGGCGGCAGCGCTTTCGTCTGCGGTTCCACGGGTCGTGCCGAGCGAAAGACCGGGGCGAGCGTCCCCCACGAACCAGGGAGGTCAGGGGGCAGATGGGCCCGCGGCGGAACGCCGCGCCCCGTGAAGTGGACGAGCAGCACCGCGAGCGCCCGAAAGGTGACCGGCGCGGCGCGAAAGGGCTGTTTGATCGACATCGCCCGCCATTTCGCATTCGCCGTGCCGAGCCGGCGCATGTGGACGATTGGTCACAACTCATTCATTTGACGAGAGTTGTGATTCCACACGAAAAGGAGAATTGTGGAAAACTAGTGGACTTCGGGCTGGGCGACGCCGAAACCCGACGAATCGCGACAGGCGCGATAGCGCCGCGCACGAGCGCGGCCGAAAGCCTCTACGAGCCCCGAATCCAGCATCTCGGCCAGTTCGCGGTTGATCGTCCGGGGTGAGACGCCGAGCTCTGCTGCCAGCTCCGGGGTCGAACACCAGCGATCCCCCATGCGAAGCACGATCTCTCGCGCGCGCGGGGTCAGAGGAGCCGCGAGACGCGGGGCGCTCGCCTGTGCGCGACGCCGAGAGTCGAGCACGTGCTCCACGACGGCCGGCTCGATGACCGGGCCGTCGCTGAGAAGTGCGGCCGCGCGAAGCACGTTGTCCAGCTCTCGTACGTTGCCCGGCCACGTGTGGCGGGCCAGCGCTTCGAGCGCGTCCATGTGCATCGTCTGGGCGATCTCGGCGCGTGCGAGGAGATGGCTCGTGAGCAACGGCAGGTCGGACATGCGCTCGCGCAGCGGCGGGAGCACCAGGCGTGCGACGTCCAATCGATGGACGAGATCGGAGCGCAGTCGGCCTGTGGCAACGGCGGCGTCGATGTCGGAGTGGGTCGCCGACACGATTCGAACGTCGATGCGGCGCGGCTTGGTCGCACCGAGCGGCAGGATGGTCCTTTCTTCCAGCACCCGCAGCAGAGCGGTCTGCATGTCGTAGGGCATTTCGCTGAGCTCGTCGAAGAAGAGCGTGCCGCGATGCGCGGCGACGAAGAGACCGCGACGTGGGCGGTCTGCGCCCGTGAAGGCGCCGCGCACGTGACCGAAGAGGGTCGAGGCCAGTGTTTCGGTGTGGACAGCCCCGCAGTTGACCGTGATGAAGGGGCCCTGCGCGCGCTCGGACGCCAGATGCAGCGCCCGGGCGACGCCTTCCTTGCCGGTGCCGGTCTCACCCAAGACGATCACGGAACAGTCCGTCGGCGCGAATCGCCACACGTTTCGCAGCGTGCGCCGCCACGGACGCGAGGTCCCCACCAGCCCCTCGATGGGGCGCGGCTCGCGCGTTCGACGGCCTCGGATGTCCCTCGCCACCGTCAGAGGCGCCTGCGGCTTCTCCCGGCGCTCGGCCAGGAAGCGCAGGACCGTTCGTACGGCGCGGGCTTCGCGATTGCGGAACGGGGACTTCCTTGCCAGACACGCGACACCGCGTCCGACGGCGAAGCGGATGACGCCTCCGGGTCGTCGTTGCTCCGGTCGCCAGAACTCGGGTCGGCGGCGGACCTTCTTCACGAGAAACTCGTCGTCGCAGACCAGCCGCCTCATCGTCCAGGTCGAGAGCGTGTGTCGTCGTTGATGTTCGAGCGAGAGGTAGCGTCCCGCGGCGTAGTGGAAGAGGACGCGGGCCCGCAGCATTCGTGCGAGTTCCCGCACGACCCGCTGGTCGATCTCTTGATCCGGCGCGGACTGGCCCGCGGTGATGACGGCGTCGAGCGCTGCGAGCGTTCGGCCCGGGTGACGGGGCCGGCGGCGCGGTAGGCGCGCGATCACGCGCTCGAGGGTTCGGACGACGTGCTTTCCGGGAGCGACGCGAGGGGTGAAGGCCTCCAGCACGCGAGTGCAGTGCGACTCGTAGTCGTCGAGCAGATCCGGTTGTTTCTCGACGTCGTGTTGCCGACAGAGTGCACGAAACCCGTCGTAGGCGTCCTTGGCCTTGACGAGCTGTTTGCCCGCGAGTGGGACGTTGCCCTCTCTGAGGAGCATCCGGCAGGCAACCATCCCAACAATCAGCCGCCGGGACCACGGCCGTTCGCTACGAAGTGCCGAGACTAGTACTCTCCGCTGCTGGCGATCAACGGGCTGCCCATGAATGACTAGGCTGCAGGCGAGGTCTACGGCCGCATTCCTATCGAGAGTGCCTCCACGAGCGCTGTTCCGGCCCATCGGCCGGTGGCGCCGCCATAGCGCCGGTAAGAAGGCGAGGTGCCCTGGTTCAAGCGGAAATGCACGTCGAAGAGGCTCACCTAGTATCCCGGCGGAGAGGATGTGCAGGACGTTCGCGGCGCTAGCCGAAGGCGCAGTCGTCTGAGCGAACTCGTTGTCCAGAAGCGATCGCTCAGCTAGTACCGACCTGAGCCGCTCCGCTGACCCAGGGAAGCAGCGTCGCAAGTCACGCAACCTGAGTGCGGTTGCGACGCCAATTGGCACTCTTGCATTCGGCCACGCGTCCGCAAGACAGCCGATGGCCGCACGAATCTGCGAATAGGGGGTTCTCCCTTGCTGAAGTGCGAAGAACAGCCAGTCATTGGCCGGCGAAACGAATCGACTCGCTTCCGGCAACAGAGCCCTCGTTCGGTGGCTTCGGACCATCACTCGCGCGACATCCTCGTACGCTCCTTCCATACGCCTTCGAAACGAGCGCGCGGTCCCCTGCAGTGACAGCAGTCCCGCTCGGCGCGAGCGTCGTTCGGCGCGCCAAGCAGCGACGAGCCTTACGGCTGGCGACTTGGCGGTTGAAACAGCATGTCGAGCACTGAGGATCGCGACTACTGCACGGAGATAGTCCCGCTCGGTTTCGTCAACACTCCGGAGTGCATCACGGTAGCGGCGCAAGTCGAGGTCGCCTTCGTTGAGCAGATATCGGATCAGATCCTGCCCAAACACTCGGACGACATCAGTCTCTGCGACGACGCCCGCGGCCTTGCGCGCAATTCGGACGAAGTCTGAACGGAGTCGTGAGGCGGGCTGCGGCGTCGAAAGCAAGCGGACTATTGCGAGCCAAGCGACTCGACGTGTGGGTCTCCGCTCGAGAGTGCGCCCCAAGCGCACGACGCCTTCCTGCATGAAGCCGCGTCGGTACCACCAACTGGTTGATGGGCGCGTCGGCACCTGCGGTTGGGGTGGGCTACGCCTGAGTTCAGCCAGAGTATTTGGCGTCGGATCGGCAGTCGCCAGGAGCGTGCTCGCCACAAACCGATGAGCCGGGAGGGAGGGGTCGTATTCAAAGGCGATCACTCGAGGGAAGCGCCCGTGCGTGAACATGGCACGGAGGAGCGAGAACGTGATGACCACCCCGTACTCGGTGACTTCGCACGCGTGGATGGTGACCCTGAGCTGAAAGCGACGTCGCCTCAGCCACCACGGCCGACCGCGTCGGCGGCTCCTACGGGCTCTCGGCCGACAGCAGATCAAGAGCGGGCGGCAGCGGCGCATCGAAAAGGCATACGTCCGGAGGGCTATTGCCCGCAAGGGGTTACGAGGCCCTTCCCGGCCCGCTGTTTCGTGGGCGTTTGCATCGGCCATCGACGTAAGTGGTTTTTCTGCAACGTTCTATGTTGAAAAAAATCGACCACTGTTTAAGAATCTCAACACCTGACGCGCAAGGAGCGCTTCAGATCCACCAGGAGAGCACCGATGAAGTTCCTCGGGATTGTGGCCGTCGTCCTTGCGGCCAGCCTTGTTACGACCACGGCGAGCGCGGACCTGGCTCCCGAGCCGGTGGGCGTTCAGTACCAGTGGTCCGGCTCGTTCGGCACGCTCTCCGTGCTCGGCGCCGCCGGCAAGGACATCCAGGTCTACGACGTCTACGGCGCTCCGGTAACCGCCGGCGAGCTCCAGACCTACCTCGAGTGCGTGCCGGCGTTGAACGCGGGCACCGGCATGGATGGCACCATCCTGCACGTCTCCGTTGGCGGCAAGTGGCACGCCATCCAGTCCACCGAGTGGGAGTGGATCAACTAGGATCGGGCCGAACGATCGACTGGAGAGCGGCCGGCATCGCGCCGGCCGCTTTCAATTGCGGGCCGCGGAGGTGAGCGAGGTCACGAGCTCCGTCACCTGCTGCATGGCGAACGGCTTCGCCAGCAGGGCGCGCGCCCCAGCCCGGCGAGCCTGCACCGGCTTGATGCCGCTCGCCCATCCGCTGATCAAGATCACCGGGAGCTCCGGCAAGAGCGCTCGCAGTCGACGGCAGAGCTCGAGACCGTCCATGCCCGGCATGCCGACGTCGCTGATCACGATGTCGGGGGAGACGGCCGGAGCGGCGCGCAGACCCTCGCTGCCGTCTCGAGCGGCGTGAACCTCGTAGCCCGACAGCTCGAGATACTCGCAGAGCGGCTCGCGCACGCTCTCGTCGTCGTCGACGACGAGCACCTTGATGGAGCCGTTTCCTTCGGACGTGTCCTCGGTCGCGGTGTCGGCGAGCACGGGGGACGCGCTGTCTTCGAGCTTGGGTAGCGTGATCGAAACCAGCGTGCCGACGCCGCCCGCTCCCCGGTCGATCGTCATCGAGCCGCCGTGTCGTTCGACGATCTGCTGGCTCAATGCGAGTCCGAGCCCGGTCCCGCGCTCGCCCTTCGTGGTGAAGAAGGGGTCGAACACCTTCGAAAGCAGCTCCTCGGGGACGCCACTGCCCGTGTCCTCGACGCGAACGCGGATCTCACCGTCGCGCTCGGCGGCGGAGACGGTGATGTCCCCGCCGTCGTCGAGCGCGTCGAGGGCGTTCTTGATCAGATTCGTGAGCACCTCGCGAAGCTCCGTCGGATCTCCGGCGACGTCGAGGTCGTCTTCGCAGCGGACCTGAACCCGGATCGCCGGGCGTCCGTGGCGCCTGCGCGTCGCCCAGAGCGGACGGAGGAACTCGACCGCGTCCGAACACATCTCCTCGATCTTCACGGGCCGGAAGTCGGCCTGCCGTTGGGAGCGGCTGAAGCTCTGGAGGCGGCGTACGACCTCGGCGGCGTCGAGGCTGGCCTTCTCGATCAGATCGAGGTCGTTCTTCAGCTCGACGCTCAGCGGGTTGAGGCTGATCAGCTGGACGCGCGCGAGGATCGAGGTCAACAGGTTGTTGAACTCGTGCGCGACGCCGCTGCTCAACTCACCGATGACGCGCAGTCGCTCGCCGCGAACGAGCCGGTCCTGCATGGCCTTGAGCTCCTCCATGCTCGCCTGGACGTCGGCGACGAGGCGCATCGTCTCGAGCGCGGCCGCTGCCTGCTCTGCGAAGAGCATCAGGACCTCGAGGTCGGTCTTGTCGAACGAGCCGGCCGCTGACGTGTTGTCGGCGTACATCACCCCGTAGAGCGTCTCGCCGCGCAGCATCGGCACGCACAGAATCGAGCGGAGCGAGAGGGCTGTGATGCTCGGGCGCCCCAGGAGCTCCTCGTCGTCGAACACGTCATGCAGCAAGAGCGCCTGGCGGGAGACGATGACGCGATGGATGACGGTGTGCGAGAGGTCCTCGATGCTGACCTTGTGATCCTGCTCCGTCGCGCTCGTCGCGACCTTGATCTGCAGCTCGGTGTCGCCCTCCAATCGAACGACGCAGGCACGCTCCGCGCCCGTGATCTCGATCGTGTTGCGGGTCATGTCGGCCAGCAGCGCATCGACGTCCGCGCCGGCCTTCATGAGGGCCGTGGCTTCGAGAACGCGTCGAAGTGCCGAGGCGAGCCGTTTGTCCGGCGCGTCCGTCGATCCGCTGTGGACGAGCAGCCGATGCGCCAGCGCGTGTAGCGATTCGACGGAGACGGTCTCCTCGGACGTGATCGGTCGAACCGTCGCGGCGTGACGTTGCACCGCAACGTCGAACTCCTTGGGAAGGCCGTGCGAGCCGAAATCGACGAACCGGGGAATCGAACCGAGCAGCGATACGGCCTGCGAGAAGCGACGGGCGTCGTCCGGTGTGAGCGGACTGTCCTGTAGGGCCGAGGACAGCGCACACGTCCTCGCGAGGATCATCTTCTCGCCGGCGCGTTGGGCGCGCGCTCGGATGTCGGCGATCGCCTCGCTGCGCAGTGGAGCCCGAGAGTAGGTGAATACGTGTAGGCACAGCTCGACGGCGATGCGCTGCTCGAATCCCGGCTGGTAGCCGGCCCGCGCGCGATCGTGCACCAGGTACGGCGCGTCGGCTACCGAGAGCTGCGCCGGATTCCGCCCGGCTTGGGCCATCCATGCGAGGGCGCGGTAGATCAGTCGGCCCGACTCGCGCGGGGCGGGCCGCGCCGACAGGTCCGGGGCGAAGTTGCCCTGGGAGAGCGCGACGGCCGCGGAGCGCAGGATGGGCAGGAGCGGCGCGTTCTCGCCGAGGAGATCCGTCTGGTGCCGCTCCGCCAGCTCGATCCTGCGGCGGAAGCGCGCCGGGTTGCCGACGTGCAGTGACGAGACGCCGCTCGTGATGAAGTGCATCGGCCGGCATTCGGTCGTGACGCGCTGCCGGGCGCATCGGGCGGACACGGCGAGCGCCTTGCGGGCCGCCTGGCTCTCGCCGAGCGCCGCTGCGAGCGGCGCGATGTCCCACGCCAGTCGCGCGCTCCGCGCTGCCAGATCCTTCTCTTCGGCGGTGCGAAGCGCCCGCGTCAGCGTGGACAACGCCAGCGTGGGATTGCCGCCTTCGTCGAAGATCAGCGCCAAGGCGCGCAGGGCCTTCGTGACCGTTACGTGCAGCGCATATCGTTGCGCTAGCGCCGCGCATTGTTTGTAGAGCGACGCGCTTCCCAATGGATCGCCAGCGAGGTAGTTCAAACGGGCTACGTTTAGTGTGGTGAAGACCACACCATCGGTGTCACCAATGAGCCGCATTAGGCGGAGTGCCCTCTGGAAATACCGCTGCGCTTCTCGTGGCCTTCCGCTGGACGTCAGCGTGATAGCGAGGTTGTTCAGAACGCTCGCACGCTTGAAGAGGCTGCCGTCCTTCGCCGCGTAGCGCGTGGCTCTTCGAAGGAGCCGCGCCGCGCGGTCCAACCGGCCTCGAAAGAACATCATCTGAGCGGTCGTCGCGAGGTATGCGAAGACTCTGCCCGGGTGAGTGTGTCGGGCGCTTCTCCCCCTTCTCATCCAGAGGCGCGCCTCACGAACCGCATCATGCGCGAGTTCCAGTTGTTGGGTCGCGAGCAAGACTTGCGCCCTGATGCAGTGCAGCAGGCTACTTTCAATGGCCGAATCACCGGGGTCGATGTCGTTCTTCAGGAAGTCAAGAGCGTCACGGTATTTTTGGCCTGACTGCAGTGTCTGCGCGATAGCGATTGCGTTGGAGCAACGCTCGTGCGCGATTTCGGTCGAAGCAAGTGCCGTCGCGAGGTGTACGGCGTCGGGGCCATGGTCGAGCAGCGCTGCAATGGCGTTGCGTGTCTCGCCCCGTGCCAGGGACTCGTCGGCGTCGAGCGCCGTGCGAAGGACCGACTGCGTCGCATGTCGGTCCTCGACCGTCAGGTCGTCGCAGGCGTCGTGCAGCAGCCGGACGGCATCCTCACCTCGTCCCACGCGTACCAGGAGACGCGCGCGCTCGAGCACCGTCTCCGGCGACGCGTGCGCCTCCAGTGTCTTGATCAGCCGTTCGGCATGTGCGAGGACCTCGTCCTCCGTCAGTGTTCTGAGAAGCTCGTCACGAATCGACTTGTTGGCAAGCGCATAGGCCGCGGACGTCGTCTGGGCCTGCACCGACAACAGCGTGGTCGCGGGGATCTCCTCCAGCCCCGCTCTTTCGCACAACGCTCGAACGACGGGCTCCCCCAGGTTGGACTCCACCAGCGCGAGCTGCTGCAACAGCGTCCTCGTTCGCGGTCCGGCCCGCCCCAGGGCCTCCGCATGCATCGGCGTCAGCCCGCGACGGATCTCGTACGCGTCGAGCGCCGACAGGTCCCAGTGCCAGCGGCCGGTGTCGTACCTCAGGTCTCCGCGACGCCCGGCCTCGCTCATCACCGCGACCAACGTCGACGGCATTCCGTCGCACGTCTCGTAGAGCCGTGCGACGTCCTCCGAGACCATCGTGAGCCCGGGGAACCGCGTCTCGCACATCGTCTGCAGATCGCCGTACTGCAGCGCGTCGAGCTCGATGACCGGACGCTGCAAGTTCATGGCGTCCGGGATCAAGAGCGAGTCCGGAGAAGCCACGCCGAGGTCGACGACGAGCGAAACCGGTGACGCGTCGTGCCGGCCCGGCTCCTCGGCGCGCGAAAGGAGGTGCCTCGACAGAACGCGCACCGCCTCCCTCGCCCCCGAAGGCAGGTCGGCGAAGTCTTCGACCAGCAGCACGAAGGGCGTGCGTTCCGCCGCTCGCTCGACCTCGCGGATCACGACTTCGATCGCTCGGTTCGCCGCGTGCGCTCTTTCCTCGCGCTGCATGCCGTTGGAGCGCAGATCCAAGCGGATCTTCTCCGGTTTCTCGTCCTCTCCCAATCCGAGTGACGAGAGTCCGTCGACGAGTCGACGCAGCGGGCCGCGTCGGTCAGGCGCTCGTTCACGCCCGGCGACCAGCATCACCGGCAGCTCGTCATCCCGCGCGAGCGACGCAAACTCGCTCACCAGCCGCGTCGTGCCGGCGCCTGGGGCACCGCGGACGAGCACGACCGGATCCGTCAGATGCGACACGGGTCCCCGAACACGCGCTTCGGATTCCGCCGGAAGGTGCCGCGCGAGCTCACGGACCGTCCGGCGGAAGCGGACGAGCTGGCGAGAGCGACCAACCAACGGGCCTCCGCTTGCGGCCGCGAGCCCCTCCACCGCAGTGAACTCGGGCACCTGCGCGTCGCGCGCATCCCGAACGCGATCGAGCACGGCGTTGCCGTCAAACGGACGTGCGTTCGGATCCCGAGCCAGCAGATCCGCGATCAGGTCGTCCAGCTCCGGCGGAAGTTCCGGACGAACGACGGACGCACGAGGTGAGTCGTAACGCCGCCGCTGTCCCAACACGTCCCCGGCACCCCCCTCGAACGGGTCGCGTCCCACCGCGAGGCGGTATGCGACCAGTCCGAGCGAATAGAGATCGGTGCGGTGATCATGGCCCCGGTCCTCGGTGACCTCCGGCGCCATGTATTGCGGCGTGCCGCGCGCCACGCCACGCACCGGACCTACGTGGGCCAGGCCGCCGTCCGTCAGCACGAAAGCGGATCGGTCGCCGTCGGGCTCGAGCAGCAGGTTCCCGGGCGTGACGTCGTAGTGGATCAGCCCCTGTTGGTGCAGCGCGCGGAGTACCCGCGCGCCGTCTTCCAGCACCTGCCAGACGAGCTCGACCGGTTGCGGCCCTGCGAGCTTGTCGAGGCTCCGTCCCTGCACGTAGCGCGTGACCTGGAAATAGTCGTGCGCCCCACAGGCGCCCGCGTCGAGAACGTCGGCCCAGTTCGGGTGGCGAAGCCAGCGCAGGATCGACTCGGCGGGATCACGCGGCCCGCCGCCGACCAGTCCCTCCACCAGCTTGAACGCGACGCGCGTACCGCCGCGACCCAGGTCGTCGGCGAGGTAGACCCGTCCGTGCGCACCGCTCCCGAGCAGACGGCGCAGGAGGTACCGCCCGACCAGAATCTGGCCGATGTTGGAATCGGTCGACATTCACTGACCTCGGGCCAACCGCCGGTTTGGTGCGGTCTTGCCGGGGTCCTATCGACCTTCCGTTCAAGAATCTGAACGTTCGGCGGCCGGAGCCTCGGCCGCGGTTCGAGGCGGGTCGAAAGGGCTCGGAGCGTTGGTTTCGATCCAGTCCTTCAGCTCGAGACTGCGGGCGAGCAGCATGTCCGCAAACGCCTGTTCATCGGCCCTGGTGGGCGTCCACGGCCCGTCGGCCCAGCGCACGGGCGCACCGAACTTGATCCGAACATGCGCCCGCCGCGGTCGCTTCGCGCCGTGCCGCCAGGCGCGCATCGATCCGGCGATGCCCGCCGGGTAGATCGTCGCGCCCGTTCTCCGGGCCACGATCGCGATGCCCCGCTGGGCCTTGTTCGGCTTGCCATCCCGGGTCAGGCGGCCCTCCGGGAAGATCCCGACCGCTTGCCCGCGCCTCACGTGTGCGATGGCGCGCTTGAGGCCGGATCGAGCCATTCGACCCGAGCCGATCGGCACCGCGTCAACGAGCTTGAAGAACCAGCGGCCCAACCGCTTCTTGTAGAACTCGTTCGTCATCACGAACACGAGCCGGCGCCTGACCACCATCTGGATGAAGGGCGGGTCGAGGTACGAGGCGTGGTTGGCGCAGATGATGATGCCGCCCGGCGGGAGCTTCGTGCGCGGCCCCACACGGCGTACACGAAACAACGGACCGGTCAGGATCGTGACGACGCCCTTGAACCACCGATAGACGTGCTCGTAGCCGAAGCGATACAGGCGAACCGGGAGGCTCAGGTTGTTCCGGTTCGCCGACATGCGGTGACCTGCGCGGTCAGCATCCTCTGGGGAGACTAGTTGTTCCCGTTGCCGTTCTCTTCGGTGCCGCCGTTCTGCAACGCGTCGAGCGCCTGCTTGATCTGCATCGCCTCCGCGCCGAGCTTCCGCTTCGCCTCACCGCGGCCCATCATGTTGTAGGCCTTGTGGAAGAAGCCGTATGCCTTGCGGCCCATGGCCTCGTCCTTCTCGCCACCCATGACGAACAGATTGGCGCAAACGCGCGCGCACGACGTGAGCGAGGGCAGCAGCTCGTCATGTCCTTCGCCGGAAGGCGCGTAGAGGAGGATGACGCGCATGTAGTGCAGCATCGCCTCCTCGAGCTGCTCGACGACCTTCTTCTTCTTCTCCTGGTCGCCCGCCGCCGCCTTGTCGGCCATCTTCGCCTGCACGTAGATGGCGTCACCCAGCCCGCGGTAGGCCGACGCCAGCAGCGCCTTGTCCTTCACGCTGTTGTCGTTGACGACCTTTTCGAGCTCCTTCTGCGCCTCGGCGTGCTTCTGCTGCATGACCAACGCCTGGCTGACGCCGACCGTCGCCTTCATGCGCTGGATCACGGCGTCTTCCTTGGCGGGATGCGCGTCGATGCGGCGGATGAGGTCGCGGTACTTGCGCTCGATCTCCGCGTTCTTGTCCTTCTTGTTGCCGGCCTTCGGAACGTCGAAGAAGCGGATCTTCGCCAGCTCCGCCTCGAAGTAGTCGCGAGCGTTCATGCCCGCGGCCGACGTCACGGCTTCCAACGCGGCCTTCGCATCCCCGGCCTTGCGCTGCTGGAGGAAGATGCGCGCGCGCAGCTCCTGCGCCGGATAGAAGTAGTACGTATCGGGGAACTCCGCGAGGAGCTCCTCGGCGGCCTGCTTGATCCGCTCGACCTCTCCCGCGGCGCGCCACGCCTGGACGCGCTTGTAGAGAATGTACTGGCGTTTCTCGTCCTTGTGCTCGCCGGCGGCGGCTTCGAACGCCATCGCTGCTTCACGAAACGCGCCAGAGTTGGCGTGAGCGAGCCCCATCTCGTAGCCATCGCCGAGGCTTCCGTAGAAGTGAACGTCCTCGACTCTCGCCGCGGAAACGGACTTCGCGCCGGCCTTGACCGTCTTGAAGTTGAACTCCTTGAGCTTCGCGTTCTTGGCGTCGAACTCCTCTCGCGGCGTCGGCGGCGGCTCGCCGATCTCTTGGATGACGTCCGCGCAGGCACCGGGAGCGATTTGAATGATGAGAGCGACTGCAACGGCAGCCGCGAGAAGACGGATGTTCATAGGAGGTGTGGCCCCTCTAGGGTCGATTTCAGGCCGATTGGGAGGGTAACGAGGCCCCCAGGAACGGTCAACCCGACCCGGAGCCGTCCGCGCGAAAAGAGCACTCCTGTGCCACCAACGAACGGACCCCCTCGGCGGTTCGCTAGCGCTGCGCCCCGGGCGAGGCGCCTGGGGTCGGACTCGGCGCGCCGCCGGGCTTCGGGGCCCGTTTGCGGACCCGTTCGGCCAGTGCTCGCATGTCCTCGGCCTCGATACGCTTCGTTCGCAGGCCTTCGAGCGAACGTCGGCGATGGGCGATCAGCTCGGAGACGATCGACACCGCGATCTCGCCGTGCGTCCCGCCGCCGAGGTCGATGCCGATGGGGGCGTGCAGCCGCGCGAGGTCGATGTCCGTCAGCCGGCCCGCGTCGCGCAGCTTGCCGAGGATCGATCGCACCTTGACCTTGCTGCCGATCAGACCGACGTACTGCGCCGGCGAGTGCAGTGCGAAGTCCGTGCACTCGAGGTCCATCTTGTGGCCACGCGTTACGACGACGCAGTAAGTCGAGGGCGTGATCCGAAGCGTCTCGAAGCACTCGTCGAAGGTCTCGCCAGCGACGACGGCCCGCGCCAGCGGGAAACGTTCCGGATTGGCAAACGACGTTCGGTCGTCAACGACGGTGACGCGAAACCCGGCGCGCGTCGCGATGGCGCACAGGTCCTTGCTGATGTGTCCGGCGCCGAAGAGCACGAGCTGCGGCGCGCTGACCGGCTCGATGAACACTTCGATCTCTCCGCCGCACATCAACCCCGATGTTCCCGTGGCCGACTCGGTGAGCCGGTAGGTCACGCGCTGGGGTACGTCCGATTCGATCACGTCGAGCGCCGCATCGACGACCTCGGCTTCGACGCACCCGCCGCCGACGGTGCCGATGAACTCGCCGTTCTCCGTCACCAACAGGCGCATGGTCTCCTTGCCCGGCGTGCTGCCGCGTGTCGAGATGACGGTCGCCAGCGCCGCGCGTGTTCCGTCGGCGCGCACGCGCACGAGCTCCTCGAACACGTCGGGCTCGCGTCGGTCGCAGTCGTCGGGGTTGATGGGGTTGGAGGTCATGTGCAACGGGCCGTGGATCCTATCAGGACCGCGAAAATCAGCCGTTCGAGGGTTGGACAGGCGCCGGCGCCGCTATCAACAGCCCCGCGGCACACGTATTCTGCTATGTCCGCCCGTGTCAGGAGTTCCTCGCATGCTGACCAAGCGACACCTCGTCACCCTCCTCCTTTGCCCCCTGCTCTTCGTGGTGCTCGTCGTCCCGCCCTCCGACGCGAGCGCCGACGGCGAGAAGCACCTGCGCGAGAACGCGATCACGAAGGCCGTACAGAAGACGCGCGGGGCCGTCGTGGCGATCAAGACGACCCAGATCGTGCGGCGCGAGTGGTACGACTTCCTGCGCGGCCGCGTCTATGCCGGCGACCCAATGGAGCGCGAAGGCGGCCTGGGCTCGGGCGCGATCTTCCACCAGGACGGGTACGTCGTTACGAACGCTCACGTCGTGCAGCGGGCCAGCAAGATCTTCGTGATCTTGACGGACGAGGACGGCGAGCAGTACGAGCGCCCCGCCCGTCCGCTGGCTGTCGACATTCCCAACGATCTCGCCATCCTGCAGCTCATCGACCGCGACGGCCGGCGCTACCCGCACCTGCCGATGGGGCGCTCCGACGACCTGATGATCGGCGAGACCGTGCTCGCGGTCGGCAACCCGTTCAAGCTCGGCATCACGGTGACGAAGGGCATCGTGAGCGGCCTCGACCGCAGGCTCGAGCTCGGCAACCACCACTTCGACGACTTCATCCAGGTGGACGCCGCGATCAACCCCGGCAACTCCGGCGGCCCCCTGATCGACGTCACCGGCCGCTGGATCGGCGTCAATACGGCGATCTACAACCGCGCGACGGGCGCCGAGGGCATCGGCTTCGCGATTCCCATGGACCGCGTGCGCTCGCTCATCGCCGCCGCGTTCAAACGCCGGCTGGTCAACGGGCACTGGATCGGCGTCGACTTCGAAGAGGGCGAGTCAGGCGAGGCGCTCGTCCAGGTGGTCTACAACAAGGGCCCCGCTCGCGGGTCGGGACTTCGAGAGAAGGACGTGGTGCTCGCGGTCAACGGTCGCTCCACGCCGACGCTGTACGACGTGCGCGTCGCGATGATGTCCGCGCCGCTGACCGGTCCGCTGAGCTTGAAGGTGCGCCGCGCCGGCAAGGTCATCCCCACGCCGTTCTCGGTGGGACAGGAGCAGGTGCCGACCGCGCGTCTCAGCGCCGACCACCTCGGCTTCGTGGGCGAGGACGTCGACGACGTCGAGGGCGTCGTCATCACCGACCTGCGCGAGGAAGGGCCGGCCGAGTCGATCAAGCTGCGGCCGCAAGACATCGTCGTCGGGCTCGGACCCTGGAAAATCAAGAACTCGGACGACCTGCTCCGGTTCCTGCAGTTCGTGAAGAAGGGCGACCTCGTGGACGTGCGCATCAAGCGCCTGATCCAAGGCGTTCGTGGTTCGCCGCAGACGCGCAATCTGAAAGGCACGCTCAAGGCGCAGTGAACGCGCTCGAGTCGGACCGTGCCAGGGCCTACCCCAGGGTGACGCGCTTGACGCCGAGGATGTCGGCGACCTGTTCGTCGATCCGGTTGATGCCGACCACGTGCTCGATCACGATCGGATGCGTCTCGCGCGGCGTCGTCAGGATCATGCGTCCCGACTGGCACAGGATGCGCTCGAGGACGTCCGGGATCTCCTTGAACCAACGTAGGTCTTCCGTGCTGTAGCGCTTGATGTCCGCGAACACGCCCCGGCGGTGGATGACCTCGTTGTAGCGGAACTCCCAGTAGTCGAATCGGGTCTTGAGGAACACGAAGAGGTAGATGATCGAGAACAGCCCGAACATCGTCCAGTAGAAGCTCGGGTTCATGTCGAGCTGCAGCTTCGCGAAGAACTCGCCGATGAAGCTCAGGAAATCGAAGTACAGGCCGGCGAAGATCAGCAGACCGAACAGCGCCAACAACATGATCGAGATGATCTCGGTGAAGTCGTACGCGATCACGATCAGGTTGAACGCGAAGATGCACATCCACACGGTGCCGAGGTGCTTCGGGTCGCTTCCGGCGCTCGTGATGATTCCGGCGACCAACGACGTGATCCAGGTCATCCAGAAGAAGATCACCTTGGGGTAAGGCCGCACGACGACGCGGTCGGGCCTGGTCCCTTCCGTCGCGGCCTCGGTTGCGGGCGTCGAAGCAGCTTCAGTTTCTTCGGACACGGGTCTCTCCTCGTTTCCCTTGGGGGGCGACCTACGAGCGCATCATAGCGAAAGCACCGGCGACGGCGGGGCCGGTCCGCACCGTCTTCATGGCGATTTGTCGCGAATCGCGTCGACGGCGAGCCGGTCGGCGCGTTCGTTCCCCGGGACCCCTGCGTGCGCGGGTACCTTGATGAATTGGAGATCCGCGAAACGCTTCATCTCCTCGCGGATCCTTGCCACGAGCTCGGCGTTGGCCTTGACCTTGTGGCCCTCCACGAGCACCCCCAGCACGTACGTGGAGTCGGTGTGAACGCGAACGGCGAGCCGGGGTCGCTTGACGGCCCGCAGGGCCTCCAGGACGGCGGTCAGCTCCGCGATGTTGTTGGTGGCCTCGCCGAGGAACCGTGAGATTTCGCGGCGCTTGCCGTGCCAAAGCAGCACGACGCCGATGCCCGACGGCCCCGGGTTCCCCGAAGACGCGCCGTCGGTGTAGATGTGGATCGCGTCGTCGTCGGGCGCCTGAGGGGGCGGATCGGGGTCCGGCGCGACCGGCTCCGGCTCCGCCAGCACCCGGAGCTCGTCGGTCCGAACCGTGTAGGTGCGGTCGTCGTCGACCTTGTAGCGCAGCGCGGCCAGGCCGCGGTCGTCGAGGACCGGCCGGCCCGCGTCGTCCACGCGGATCCACACCTTGTTCTTGCGATAGCGATGGCGCGCCCAGGGCATCCGCGGCCATCCTAGGCGCCGCCCCGGAATCCCACCACCCGGCCGCCGTCGCGCGCGGCAGCGAATTGCGGCACCCTCCGGTGCGGTACGCCTTCGGGGCGGTGGAGGGCTCCGGTATCTTCTGCCCGCGATGCCCCGTCGAGACGACATCCACCGGATTCTGATTCTCGGTTCGGGCCCCATCGTCATCGGTCAGGCGGCGGAGTTCGACTACTCCGGAACGCAAGCCTGCAAGGCGCTGCGCGAAGAGGGCTACGAGGTCCTCCTCGTCAACAGCAACCCCGCCACGATCATGACGGATCCCGAGACCGCGGACCGCACCTACATCGAGCCGGTCACCGCCGAGGTCGTCGAGCGCGTCATCGCCGAAGAACGTCCCGACGCGCTCCTGCCGACCATGGGCGGGCAGACGGGACTGAACGTCGCCATCGAGCTCCACGAAAAGGGCGTGCTCGAGAAGTACGGCGTGACGATGCTCGGCGCGCGCCCCGACGTCATCCACAAGGCGGAGAACCGCGAAGAGTTCCGCACGGCCATGCTGAAGATCGGCCTCGATCTGCCGCGCAGCGTTACGGTCACGTCGTTCGAAGCCGCACTGGCGGCCAAGGAGGACATTGGCCTGCCGTGCGTCATCCGGCCGTCGTTCACGCTGGGCGGCACGGGCGGCGGCATCGCGTGGAATGTGGACGAGTTTCACGACATCTGCCGGCGCGGCCTCGACCTTTCGCCGGTCAACGAGATCCTCATCGAGGAGAGCGTCGTCGGTTGGAAGGAGTTCGAGCTCGAGGTCATGCGCGACCTCGCCGACAACGTCGTCATCATCTGCAGCATCGAGAACATCGATCCGATGGGTGTTCACACCGGCGACTCGATCACCGTTGCGCCGGCGCAGACGTTGACGGACCGCGAGTACCAGCTGATGCGCGACGCCGCCATTCGCGTCATCCGGGAGATCGGCGTCGAGACCGGCGGCAGCAACATCCAGTTCGCCGTCGATCCGGAGACCGGCCGGCAGGTCGTGATCGAGATGAACCCGCGCGTGTCCCGTTCGTCGGCGCTCGCCAGCAAGGCGACCGGGTTCGCCATCGCGAAGATCGCGGCGAAGCTCGCGGTCGGCTACACGCTCGACGAGCTCGCGAACGACATCACGAAGAAGACGCGCGCCTGCTTCGAGCCGACGATCGACTACGTCGTCACGAAGGTGCCGCGCTTCAACTTCGAGAAGTTCCCCGAAACGCCGGCCGTGCTCACGACGCAGATGAAGAGCGTCGGCGAGGGCATGGCGATCGGCCGCACGTTCCGCGAGAGCCTGCAGAAGGCGCTGCGCAGCCTCGAGACCGGCCGGTTCGGGTTCGGCTGCGACGCGAAGGAGCAGGCCGAAACGCTCGCGGACAAAGAGGAGTTGCGACGGCGGATCCAGAATCCGGGCCCCAACCGGATCTTCCGCATCCGCGACGCGCTGCGAACCGGCTGGGAGATCGATCGCCTCTACGAGCACACGGGCGTGGATCCGTGGTTCCTGGAGCAGATGCGGCTGCTCATCGAGCGAGAGAACGAGCTGCGCGCGTTCAACACGCTCGCGGCGGTCCCCGACGAGCTCCTGTACCGTGCCAAGCAGGACGGCTTCTCCGACCATCAGATCGGCACGATCTTCAACCTGCCCGAGCTCGAGGTGCGGGCGCACCGTGCCGGGCGCGGGATCAAGCCTGTCTACAAGCTCGTCGACACCTGCGCGGGCGAGTTCGAGGCGGCAACGCCCTACTACTACTCCTCGTACGACGAGGAGGACGAGCTGCGGGAAGCGAAGAGGGAGCGCATCGTCATCCTGGGCGGCGGCCCGAACCGAATCGGTCAGGGCATCGAGTTCGACTACTGCTGCGTCCAGGCGGCCTTCGCCTTGCGCGACGCCGGCTACGAGACGGTCATGGTCAACTCGAATCCCGAGACCGTCTCGACGGACTACGACACGAGCGACGTGCTCTTCTTCGAGCCGCTGACGGTCGAGCACGTACTCGACGTCATCGAGCGCACGGGGGCCAACGGTGTCATCGTCCAGTACGGCGGCCAGACGCCGTTGAACCTGGCGCGCACGCTCGAGCAGGCCGGCGCGCCGATCATCGGCACGTCGCCCGATTCGATCGATCTCGCCGACGATCGTGGGCAGTTCAAGGATTTGGTCGAGGATTGCGGTCTGCGGCAGACCGAGAACGGCACGGCCACGTCGTACGAGGAGGCCGTGACGGTCGCGCACCGGATCGGCTACCCCGTGCTCGTCCGCCCGTCCTTCGTGCTGGGCGGCCGCGCCATGGAGATCGTCTACGACGACGAGACGCTCAGGCGCTACATCGAAGAGGCGGCGGAGGCCTCGCCGGAGAAGCCGATTCTCGTCGACAAGTTCCTCGAGGACGCGATCGAGGTCGACGTGGACGCCATCTTCGACGGCACGCGGTGCGTGATCGGCGGGATCATGGAGCACATCGAGGAGTGCGGCGTGCACTCGGGCGACTCGACGTGCACCCTCCCGACGAACTCGTTGCGCGACCACGTGCTCGACGAGATCCGCTCCTCGACGCGCAAGCTCGCCAAGGCGCTCGACGTCCGCGGGCTGATGAACGTGCAGTACGCGGTCAAGGACGACATGCTGTACCTCATCGAGGTGAACCCGCGCGCAAGCCGCACGGTGCCCTTCGTCTCGAAGGCGACCGGCGTGCCGCTCGCCCGGCACGCGGCGCGGGTGATGGCGGGGGAGACGCTCGACGAGCTGGAAGTGCCGGACGAGGTCATCCCGCCGTACTACTCCGTCAAGGAGCCGGTCTTCCCGTTCAACCGTTTCCCCGGCACGGACATCATCCTCGGCCCGGAGATGCGCAGCACGGGCGAGGTGATGGGCATCGACCCGGATCTCGGCGTCGCGTTCGCGAAGGCAAAGCTCGGCGCGTTTCTGCAGCTGCCGCGCGAGGGCAAGGTCTTCGTCTCCGTCAAAGACGCCGACAAGCGCACCGTGATCGAGATCGCGCGCCGGATCGCGGCGCTGGGGTATCAGATCGTCTCGACGTCGGGCACGCACAAGCTGCTGACGAGGTCGGGCGTCCCTTGCGAGATGGTGTACAAGATCGCCGACGGCGCGCGTCCCAACGTGTTGGACATCGTGAAGAACCGCGAGGTGCAGCTCATCGTGAACACGCCGAGCGGTCGCGGCGCGCGCACCGACGAGGGTCGCATCCGCGGCGTGGCGGCAGTGCGCAACATTCCGTGCATTACGACCATGTCCGGCGCGCGTGCGCTGGTCAGCGCCCTCGAGGCGTACCGCGCCGAGACCGTTACGGCGCGTCCCGTGCAGGACTACCTCGCCGAGCTGCACGCGCCGGCGTCCGCATAGGGCGACCTTCGTGGTCGCATAGCGGGGGCGTCGCTTGTTGGGCAGCCACAAGGGCTGCCCCTACGCGGAACGAGCTAGTTGCGTTCCTTCGCGAGCGGCTTTCGGAACCCGACCTTGATCACGGACTTGATGATCTTGTTCTTCGGCGCCGGCGTCTGCAGCTTCTCTTCGGCGAGTTGCCAGCGCACGTCGTAGACGCGATACCTGCGTACCTCGATGTTGTACATGAGCTTGATCAAGCGCTCGAGGTCGGCGGGCTTGTACGTGAAGTCGCGCGAGATCGTCTCGTATCCCTTGGAAAGATTGGGATCGCGGCGCTCGCTCCCTGCGCCCAGGCCGGTCATGTTGGCCTTCGTCGCGGCGCGATCCACGACCGTCGTCGAGATCGATCCGCTCGTGTCACCGCCGACGGCGCCTTGGTACGCGTCGACGAACTGCTTGATCTCGAGCGCGAGGTTCGGAATGTCCGTCGGCCGTCCGTCGCGATCCGTCTTCGGAGTGGTCAGGAACTGCTTGGCCAGCGAGTTCGCCTTCTCGTATTCCGCGCGCTCGCCCTTGATCTTGAAGTACAGAACGCCCACCACGACGATCAACAGACCGAAGACGATGCAGTAGTACTTGAGCCAGTCGCCCTCTTGTTTGGGACCCTTGGCCATTATTCTTCGTCCTTGAACTTCATCGAGATCTCTTGGCGATAGAGATTCTCTTGCCTCAACCTCTGCTGCGAACCGATCTCCACGACGTTCGACGCGTCCGAAGCGCGTGACCGCAGGTACTCGTTCGCTTGGAGCAGGTCGCGAACCGTGTCCGACGTGCGCGGGTCGTCCATGATCAGCGTCATCGACATGTTGCGCTCGCGAATGTGCATCTTCTGGATCTGGAAGAACCCGCCCAGCGACTCCCGCGGCTTGGCCGACAGCGCCTTGTAGATCTCGAGCATCACCTTCGTCGCGCTCGGGAGCTTGGGGATGTTCTTCGCCAAGCCGAGGTCGACCTGGAGGTCGCTGTGGCGCTTGCGCAGGCGGTTGCGGATCCGGTTGATCTGCGTGTGGTCCTTGGGTTGCGCGCGCAGCCAGCGCTCGGCCGCCTTCTGCGCCGCCTTCTCGTCCTTGTTCTCCACTTCGCGTAGGTACGCGGGCTCGACCTTGTAGAAGATCTGCTTCGCGGCGAAGAGCCAGTTGTTGTACGTGCGCTGCTCCGCCTGGAACTTCTGCTTCTCGACGAAGGTAACGCCGAGCACGATCAGGAACAGGAGCGTGACGGCCGTCGTCATCGCGATGCGAATCACGTCGAACGTGTTCTTCGGTGAGAACTCGTCCTGCAGCAGCTCCACGCCCAGGCCCGTGCGGCCCATCATGCGCAGGCCGCAGCCGATGGCCGGGCCGATCGCCGCACCGGCGTACTGCGGATCCGGGCCCGCGTCCTTGCACGGGACACGGTCGAGCAGGTTCATGCGCTCGACGGGAAGCTCGAGACGGTCGCCGAGGAACTCGGCGCACTCGGGAACCAGCGCCCCGCCGCCGAGCAGGATGATCTTCTCCGGCGGCGTGTCCGTCTGCACCGGGGCAATCGAACGGTTCGCCTCGCGTTGCAGCTTGCGCATGAACGCCAGCCGGCGTTCACCGACGACGTCCGTCTGAATCTGTACGAGGCTCTTCTCGCTCTCGGCCTCTTCATCATCGCCGGCGGCGGTCGGAAGCTGCGACGCCGGCACGAAGAGGTCGTCCGACTGCGGCGCACCGCTGGTGAGGACGCGTCGGCGCCCTTCTTCGGCCGACACGCCGAGCTCGGCGACGACCTCGGACTCGAGCGCGGCCGTACCGAGCAGGAACGATCGCAGCACGCGCGGCTTGCCGTCGACGACGAGAATCAAGTTCGTCGAGTGCGCGCCGATGTCGATGACCACGACGTTGGGGTTCTCTTCGAAGACGCCGGCCGACTCGAGGGCCGTGAAGAGCGCCGTCGAGTCGAGATCGACGGATGCCGGCTCGATGCCGGCGCGGCGCAGGATGGAGATGCGCCGCGCGAGGTCGACCTTCGGCGAGGCGAAGATCGTCAGGCGGCTGCCGTCACGCGTCTCGCCGGTCTTGATCCAGTTCACGACCACGTCTTCGATGGCGTGGCTGTGCAGGTGGTTCTCGGCCTCGAACTTGACGACCTTGCGGATCTGATCGTCTTCGAAGAACGGGACCGTGATCTCGCGGATCATCGTCACGCCGGAGTCGAACGCGGCGCAGACGTCGTCCTTCGGGAGCTGCAGCGACGCGAACATCTCGTTGATCAGCTCGACGACGACCGTGTCCGGGTCGTACGGGTTCTCGTCGGCGTCCGGCCGCTCTTCGGGCGGCAGCGGCGGCGGGATCTCTCGAACGGCGAGGCGCTGGATCTTCGGCGCCTTGGCACTGCCTGCCAGCTCGACGACCTTGATCGATCGTGCGCCGATATCGAGGCCAATGGCCCGTGCCATGCGTTCGTCTCCAACCGGACAGGAGCGATCCGGATGGCCGTTTGAGGCCGTGAGGCCCCGCTCCTGGGGAATTCCCGCGGATTATAGGGGCGTGTTCAGGAGCGCTCTCGATCCAACCGAGGACCGATTCCCCCGTTTTTGCCCGCCAAACCTACGTCAGACTGAACATCGGCCGGCTCCCGCGGCCGGTTGACCGCGGAGAGGCCCGCTCGCGCTCAGTTCGCCTTGCCGTTCTTCTTCACGACGTCCTGGATGCGCTTCTCGGCCACGCCCTGCAGCCGGTCGAACCGGCTCTGGTTCTCTCGGTAGACGTCCCGGATGCCGTCCAGGAGCTGGCGCTGATAGTCCTTCAGGATCATCCGCACCTGGTCCGTCTGCACGTCGTCGAGCCCGTAGAACTTTCGGTACTCGCTGACCTGCATCTCGATGCGCTGGTTGAGCGTGGGCTCGACGGAGGGTTTCTCGCCCGCCGTCAAGGTGCCGGCGAAGACGCCCATCGAGACGCCTGCCAGCAACATGAGAATCGCGGTCGTCCTGACGCTGGGGCCCATCATCAGCGGCCTCCGTTCAACATCGTGCTCGGCTGGAATGCCGGATCCGCGGCCATCATCTCGACCATCGCTTCCGACATGAAGCTGAGCTTCTCCAACTTCTGACTTGCCTGCGCCGCCCCGGCCCGTTGCGAGCGAACGACCGTGGTGCCGATGACGCCGACGCCGATGAGCAATACGGCGGCGGCGGTCATCCAGCGCGGCGCCAAGGGCCGCAGCAGCTCGAGCGCCTCGCCCGACGAGATCGACGCCATGACGCGATCGGCCAAGGCGTCCTCGTCGACCATGGCGGTGCGGCGTTCGACGTCCTGCTTCCAGAGCCCCATCGCGTCGCGATAGGCGTCCAGGCGCGCGGCCCGGTCCGGGTCGGCTGCGAGCTCGCGCTCGAATCGGCGCATGTCCTCCGGCGGCAGCTCGCCGTCGAGGTAGCGCGACTCTTCATGCGAGAGCCCATGTTCGTGGTGTTGCTTCACGAGGTCCCTTTCTCACGTTGCTCTTCCCGGGCGAGCAGCGAACGCAGACGCTTTCGTGCTCGGAAGAGCCGGCTTTCCACCGTGCCCAGGCTCAGGCTCATGACCTCGGCGATCTCGTGATACGCCATGCCTTCGATCTCGCGGAGCGCGAGCACGGAACGAAACTTGGTAGGGAGGCGATCGATGGCGCCGCGCACGCGCAGACGCAGCTCGCGTTGTTCGATGCCCTCGAGCATCGGTCGTCCTTGCTGCGGCAGCGCCAACGGCGCCGGGAGGTCGTCGAGCGACGACGCGGGACGGCGCTTGCGGGACTTGATGTAGTCCTTGGTGGCGTTGACCGCGATGCGGTAGATCCACGTGTACAGGCTCGACGTCCCCTTGAACGAGTGGATGCGGTAGAAGACCTTGGTGAACGCCTCCTGGACGACGTCGTCCACCGCGTCCCGGTCGCGCAGGATGCCCGCAACGACGGCCGTGATGCGCTCCCCATAGGCCTGCATCACCTCGCGCAGCGTGTCGTGGTCGCCCTCGCGCAGTCGTGCCGTCCACAGGTCCTGGACGGCGCGGTCGGGCCCGCGTACGCGGCGGCGCGTTGGCCGCCGGGGCGCACGACGAGGCTGGGATCGGGCGAGGGATGCGGACATGGGGCGTTCCGGGTCGGGAGGTCGCCTCTTGGACGCCTCCGGGCCTTCGTCCTTCCCGCTTCCCCCCGGTTCCGGCGCGGCGTCGGCGGACGGGGGGCGCTCCCCGGCCATCAGTCGGTTTCCGGGGCCGCCGGGGCGCTGGCGAGCCGGTCCATCGCCTCGGTGCAATATCCGAGCTCGAGCCAAGGGCAGGTCGTGCAGATCGCCGGGAGGTCGGCTCCACGCACGTTTGCCCCGATCCGCTGGAGGACGAGGCGCCAGGGGTAGACGCCGCCCTCGTCCAGGGAGAGCCGCCGCAGGACCTCTGCGTCCTGATCGTGCATGTGGCTCTCGTGATCCGGTCCTCCGAGGGTGCAGCCGCCGTTTCGCAAGTTGCTGCAGGCGCGGCAGATGCGGTCGGGGCTCGTGATCAGGCGCACCGGCCGCTCCGGATCCTCGGTCAGTTCCCGCAGCACCTGGGCCATCTCGGAGACGAACGTGATCGAGTACCCCTCCCCGCGAAACCCCTGCAGACAGAGGACCATGTGAGCGCGAATGGAGATCGGTTCGGACACGGCCCCTCATCGTAGGGGCCCGACGCGGCGACCGCGACTGTCCACCTGCGGGGACAGCCGCGCGTCGTCCTGCGGCAGGCCCTCTCTCTAACCACATATTGTACAGTGGTTTACGGACTCGGCGCGCCGTCTGGCACGGAACGTGTGAAGTCTCCCGCATCGCCAAGGCCTGATCCGGCGGGCCGAACGGAGAACAAGACCATGCTTCGCATTCTGATCCTTCCCGCAGCGCTGGTGGCCGGCCTGGCCCTGGCACTTCCGAGCACGGCGGAGGCAGCGCCGCTCAGCTCCGGTGCATCCGGCGTGGCCTTCGGCGGTACCCACATCGGCATCGGCGTCTCGATTCCGATCGGCGGGCACCGCCACGCGCACCGCACCCGGGTTCGCCACACCGGCGGCTACTGGGTGACGGAGTACCGCTACGAGCGGCGGCGCGTCTATCACGCGCCGGAGTTCATCGGCTACGACAGCCATGGGCATGCCGTCTACAGCGAGGGCCACTGGGACGTGGAAACCGTCCGTGTGCCGGTCCGCCGCTGGGTGCCGCACCGGCGAGTCATTCACCGCCGCGTCCACCGCCGTCCGGTGGGCCATGTCACGATCGGCGGCCGTTTCCGCTTGTAGGTCCGAACCCCTATTCGCGGCCACTCTGAGCGCCGGGCGGCTCGCCGCCCGGCGCTTCTGAATTCGGCGCTCATTCCGGGTAATCGTTGAAACAACTGATGCCTGGTTTCCGTCATAGAGTATGGATGGCCAAAAGGCCACGTGTAGGGGTGAGCTCATTCCCTGCCCTACCCTCCCTCCCTCCCACTGAGCTCCCCCTGGCCGGTGGGGCCGCCCGTTTTGGGCCGGCCCCCCGGCCATCTTCTTGTAGGCGAACTCGGATGCTCGTCCGGGCTATGCCATCCGCTCCTCGCGTGGGGTACCACGCGTCGTCGCAAGGATGGCTACGCCCTGCCGTCGCCCCGAGTCCGCCTACCGCCGGCGAACCGGCGGAAGAGGGTCAGGGCACGCACTCGCGAAAGAGCGCGAGGTTCCTGGAGTGGGAATGGGCTAGGATCCCACGATGAGGTGCGCGCTTCCGTTCGTGTTGGTCGGAGTCTTCATCGCGCCGGCCGCGTTCGCGGGGGAGACGATTCCCGACGGGCCGCCGTGGAAGCCGACCTGGCTCGAAGCGAAAAAGGAGGCGCTGAGCAAGGGCCGGCCGATCTTCGCCTACTTCACGAAGAAGCACTGACCCCACTGCGTCCCCATCGAGGAGCAGGTGCTGCCTCACGAAGACCTGAAGGACAGCTACGAGAAGGTCGTCTGGATCTACGTCTGTCGCACCTGGCGTGACGACGAGTCCGACCGCGAAGCCGCGCGCACGCACGACCGCTTCGGGGTCACCAGCTGGCCGCATCTCTTCCTCATCGACCCCAACGACGACCGGATCCTGGCGCGCCTGGGGCGCAGCGTCGACGCGTTGAAGAAGGGCTTCGAGGGCCGAGACGTCAAGGGCGACGAGCAGGCGATCGCCGCGTTCGAAGAGCAGCACACGCGCCTGCTCGAGCTCGAAGAACAGCTGCGCGACAAGAGGAAGGTCAAGCCGAAGAAGCTGAACCAGCTGGCGGCGAATCCCTACGAGGACATCGTGATTCGCATTCGCTGCGTGCAGTACATGGCCGAGGAGGCGCCCCAGGAGCTCGTGGACGGCGCGGAGGGCTTCCTCGAAGCGCCCAGCGACACGATTCGTTTCGCCGTCCTCAAAGCGCTCGAGTCGCACGAACGAACCGACCTGGCGCCGATCCTCGCCAAGCTGTTCGCGGGCGCCGGCAAGGACGTGCCGTCGGGCAATCCGAACGTGCTGCGTGGGTGGGCGGCCAAGTGCATGGTCAAGTCGGGCGACGCGGCGTGCATCGACGCGCTCGCCGCGTTCTCGAAGCAGATGAACCCCTACAACGGCACGAGCCGCAGCGTCGCGCACGCGCTGGGCGCGATCGCTTCGCGCGTGAAGGACGACGACAAGACACGCGCGCTACGCGCTCTGCTCGACGGCCTGCCCGCCGCCGTCGCGGAGGACGATCAACGCAAGGCGCGGGCCGCCGTGTCGCTCGTCCAGAGCATCCAGGTGTCGCTCATGGAGGGCTCCGCGCGCAAGCGCCTCCCCGATCCGCCCGACGGCTGGACGGAAGAGCAGCGCGCCGCGTACGTCGCGGTGCTGCGCAAGAAGTTGAAGTTGGACTGACGGGCGATCGCGAGTCCGAGCGTCGAGCTAGATCGTCGTCGGGCGCAGCTTGTCGGGATCGTAGTCGAGCGCCTTGATGCCCTTGTCGACGTCGGCCGCCGTGATCGCGCCGTCCCGGGCAAGCGCGTCCAGCGCGCCGATCGCAATCGACTCGGCATCCACCTCGAAGTGACGACGCAGCGCCTCGCGCGTGTCACTCATGCCGAACCCGTCCGTGCCCAGCGGGACCCAGGTCGTCGGGACCCAGCGCGCGATCTGGTCGGGTACGTACTTCATGTAGTCACTCGCCGCGATCACGGGCGCGTCGATCTGCTTCATGACGTCGAACAGGTGGCAGGTCTTCGGCTCGTCCGTCGGGTGCAGCCGGTTCCAGCGCTCCGCGGTCAGCGCATTGTGCCGCAGCTGTTGGTAGCTCGTCGCGCTCCACACGTCCGCAGACACCTTGAACTTGTCCGCGAGCAGCTCCTGCGCAGCGAGCACCTGCATCATGATGGACCCGCTGCCGAGCAACACGACGTGCTTCTTGTTGCGCCGCTTCGCCTTCTTGAACAGGTACAGCCCCTCGATCACGTGTTCCGGATCCGTGCCCTCCGGCATCGGCGGCTGCGGGTAGTTCTCGTTGTGGACGGTGATGTAGTAGAAGACGTCCTGCTCTTCGCCGTACATGCGGCGCATGCCTTCCTTGACGACCAACGCGATCTCGAACGCGAACGACGGGTCGTAGCTCACCAGGTTGGGGATCGTGTTCCCGAGCACGTGGCTGTGCCCGTCCTCGTGCTGCAGCCCCTCGCCGTTGAGCGTCGTACGCCCCGCCGTCGCGCCGATCAGGAATCCCCGCCCGCGCGCGTCGCCGAACGCCCACGCCAGGTCGCCCACGCGCTGGAAGCCGAACATCGAATAGAAGATGTAGAACGGCAGCATCGGCTCGCCGTGCGACGAGTACGTCGTACCGGCCGCCATGAAGCTCGACATCGACCCGGCCTCGGTGATGCCCTCCTGCAGGACCTGGCCGTCCTCCGACTCCCTGTAGAAGAGCAGTTGGCTGTGGTCGACGGGCTCGTACTTCTGGCCCTGCGCCGCGTAGATGCCTACCTGGCGGAACAAGGGCTCCATGCCGAACGTACGCGCTTCGTCGGGAATGATCGGCACGACGCGCTTGCCCAGGTTCTTGTCCTTCAGCAGCTTCGTCAACAGCCGCACGAAGGCCATCGTCGTCGACACCCCGCCCGGGTTCTTCGTCCCCTCCAGGAACTCGTCGTAGAGGTCCTCGCCCGGCACCTCGAGCTTCACGTGGAGCTGGGTGCGCCGCGCCGGCACCGGCCCCCCGAGCGCCGCGCGGCGCTCGAGCATGTAGCGCACCTCGTCGCTGTCGGGCCCCGGGTTGAAGAACGGCGGATCGGCGAGCTGCTGGTCGGTGATCGGCAGCTCGAGCCGGTCGCGGAACTGCTTGAAGTCGTCCGTGGACATGACCTTCTTCTGATGCGTCACGTTCTTGGACTCGAAGCCTTCGCCGAGGAGGAACCCCTTCACGGTGTGCGCGAGGATCACGGTCGGACGACCCTTGTGCTCGACAGCGGTCTTGTAGGCGGCGTAGATCTTGCGGTGGTCGTGTCCGCCGCGCCGCAACCGCCAGATGTCGGCGTTGCTGAGGTGCGCGACCAGATCGAGCAGCTTCGGATCGGCGCCGAAGAAGTGTTCGCGGATGTACGCGCCGCTCTCGGCGCGATAGCGCTGGAACTCGCCGTCGACGACCTCGTTCATCCGCCGGCGCAGTCGACCCTCGGTGTCCCGCGCGAAAAGGTCGTCCCAGCCGCTGCCCCAGATGACCTTCAGCACGTTCCAGCCGGCCCCTCGAAAGACCGTCTCGAGCTCCGTGATGATCTGCCCGTTGCCGCGAACGGGGCCGTCCAACCGCTGCAGGTTGCAGTTGATCACCCACGTGAGGTTGTCCAGGCCCTCCCGCGCGGCGACCGAGAGCGCGCCGAGGCTCTCGGGTTCGTCCGTCTCGCCGTCGCCGACGAAGCACCACACACGCGAGTCTTCGGTGTTCACGATGCCGCGGGCGTTGAGGTAGCGATTGAAGCGCGCCTGGTAGATCGAGCAGATCGGCCCGAGACCCATGGAGACCGTCGGGAACTGCCAGTAGTCGGGCATCAGTCGCGCGTGCGGGTACGAAGACAGGCCCTTGCCCCGCTCGACCTCGCGGCGGAAGCGGTTCATGTGCTCCTCGCCGAGGCGTCCTTCGAGGAACGAGCGCGCGTAGATGCCCGGCGACGCGTGTCCCTGGAAGTAGATCTGATCGCCGGAGCCTCCGCCCTCGTTTCCGCGGAAGAAGTGGTTGAACGCGACGTCGTACAAGTCCGCGGACGAGGCGAACGTCGAGATGTGTCCGCCCAATCCGGCGAACTTCATGTTGGCGCGGCTCACCATGACGGCCGCGTTCCAGCGAATGATCTCGTTGATGCGCTCTTCGAGCTCCTCGTCGCCCGGGTAGGCGGGCTCACGCTCCACCGGAATCGTGTTCACGTGATCCGAGGAGAGCAGTCGGTCGGGAACGAAGCCGTGTTCGCGCGCTTCGCCGAGCAGGCGTCCGAGCAGGAACCGGGCGCGGTCCGGGCCGGCGATGCGATACACGGCGTCGAGCGACTCGAGCCACTCCTGGGTTTCGATCGGGTCAGCGTCGTCGGGATTGCGATGCTCGGACACGTACGGGTCTCCGCCGGAGGGACCGCGCACTCTACTTCGGGGGGCGGGTCTGCTTGAAGGGGGACCGGGTGCGCGTCGAGGGTCGCTGCGACGGCCGGACCGGCGGCGAAGCGGGATCGAGACGCCCGCAGGCCGCATGCTCATGCGGATCTGCGCACGGGTCCGCGCGGACCCAAAGGTGAAGGGAGCACCCAAGCGGGCGCTCCCTTCGGTTCACACTCTCGGGTTCAATGAGAGAGAACTACTCGTCGTCGCCGCCCAAATGGCACACACAGGCGCCGCCCTCGGGCATGCCCGTGGCCTTCGCGGCCGCCTGAGCCCAAAGCCGGCTCGGGCCCGGCAGCGCCAGGCGCAGCGCCGCCGCGTCCTGCGGCAGGAATTCGTACGTGTTGCTCGGCGCGATCGCCGTGCCGGCGTTCATGATCGACCCGAACACCGCCGGCACCGTGTGGCCGAGACCGAGGCTGTGCGCGATCTCGTGCGCCGTCACCGCGGCGAGGCTGCGCGCCAGTCCGCGCATCTTGTACTCGAGGACGTGGTAGCGGCCGCCCGGGTTGGGTCCTTCGAACAGAAGCGCCTTGAGCGCGTCGACGTCCGACGCGTTGACCGGGTCCGCGACGAGCGTGGTGCCGTACGCGTTGTAGCCGATCTGGACCTTGCTCGTGACGCGGTTCACGAACACCCCGAGCATGCCGGCGGCGCTCGGCGTGTTGTTCTCGTGCAGATCGTTGGACGGCGAGTCGACGAACGCGGCGCCGAGGAAGCCGGGCGTGGCGTTGTCTACGACGGCGATCACGCTGTACACGCCCGCGTTCGCGTTCAGCCACGAGCCGGGGGCCGGCTTCACGTAGGTCGCGCCGGGCTCGTCGTAGGCGAACGAGATCGCCATGCCGGCGACACCTGCCGAGCCGTCGGTATCGCGGTGGAAGTGCGTGTTCAAGTGCCGATGCAGCATCACACGCACGACCGTCTCGGCGAGCTGGTCCGCCTCGGTGCCCATCGTGTCGACCGACGCCGGGTTGCGCAGTCCCATCGCCACGAGCGCGGCGTGGAAGTCCGAGGCGTACGGGTGCGAGCCGAACTTCCGGTTCAGATCGACGTACCAGACGTCGGTCAGCCCCCAACGGGCGACATGGTTCTCGAGCGGATTGGGTCGGACGGTGAGGGTGACCTCGGCCGTGCGTCCGCTGGCCGTGTCCGTGACGCGAATCGTGTCGATCCCGCCCTGCACCGGGACGTCGCCGGGCAGATACGTCGCCGTGCCGAGATCGGCATGGGTGTTCACCAACGCGCCGCCGCTCTCGGTCGCGACCACCTCGAAGGCCACGCTGCCGGCGTGCCCGACAGTCTGGATCGACACCGGCGCGGCGCTCCATGCGTCGCCGAAGCGTAGTCCGTCGGTGACGAACGCGCCGAACGCATCGACGGAGAGCGCCAGCGGCTGGTAGTCCGTGGCGACGCCGTCCGTCGCGGAAACCGTGAAGGTGTAGAAGCCCGTGTCGGCCGGCGTCCCCTGCACCATGCCGTCGTCGCTGAGCGTCACGCCCGTGGGCAGCTCGCCGCTCGTGACCGTCCAGACCACGGGACCGCGCTCGCCGTACGTCTGCAGCGCCTCGCCGTACCCGGCGCCTTCGCTGCCGGCCGGAATCGACTGCGTCACGATCGTGAGCGAACCGAGGCCGGGGCTCCCGCTGCCGCCGGGCTCTCCGACGCCCTCGGACACGTCCTCGGTGTCGAAGCCGCCGCAGCCGCCGAGGCAAAGCGCCAGCCCTGCCACCCATGCCCAAAGCACCCTTCGAGTTGCTGTCATCGCGTCTCGCCTGACGGGGAGCGCTCGACGCCCCCGCATCACCCTTCTGGGGGCCCGCTCGACGGACGAGAGGGCCCGGTCCCGGATCCGGCGGCCCTATCGACAGCGCTGCGTACGCAGGTTGAGGGTTAGTCGATTCGCAGCGCTAACAAGGCGCGTCGGGGCCGGACGCGGCGGTCCGAGGCGGACGTATGGCAGAATCCCGCCCCCATGTCGCCCGGCCCCCAAACGACGCTCGTCGTCCCCTGCTTCAACGAGGCCGGGCGCCTCGACGAGGACGCCTTTCGCGCGCACCTCGCGAAGAGTCCCGAGACCGCGTTCGTGTTCGTCGACGACGGAAGCACCGACGAGACCGGCGAGCGACTCGACCGATTGAGCGGGGGCGCGGACCGGATCGACGTCGTCCATCTGCCGGCGAACCGCGGCAAGGCGGAGGCCGTTCGCCAAGGCGTCTTGCGTGCGTTCGAGACCGATGCCGCCTGGATCGGCTACTGGGACGCGGATCTCTCGACGCCGCTTCGCGAGGTGGCGGACCTTCGCGCCGAGCTCGAGCGGCGTCCCGGTGCGAAGCTCGTCATGGGTTCGCGCGTGAAGATGCTGGGCCGCTCGATCGAGCGCAGCGCGATGCGCCACTACCTCGGACGCGTCTTCGCCACGGCGGCGTCGAGCTTCCTGCGGCTGCCCGTCTACGACACCCAGTGCGGGGCGAAGCTCATGCGCGCGTGCGCGCACACCCGGTGGCTGTTCGAGCGGCCCTTCCAGACGCGTTGGGTCTTCGACGTCGAGCTGATCGCGCGCATGCGTCTCGTTGCCGAGGTCGACCCGAGCTTTGCGCCCGAGACCGCGGTGATCGAGCATCCGCTGCAACAGTGGCACGACATCGGCGGCAGCAAGCTCCACTGGTACGACTTCCCGCGCTCGGCCATCGGCTTGATGCGGCTGTGGTGCCACTACCGTTGGTTCGGGAAGCGTCGCGAGCGGCCCCGTCGATCCGCCGCGACGCAGAGCTAGACGTTGATCTCGACGTCCCGACCCAGGCGCTCGCGGTAGGGGGCGAGGGCCTGCGCGACGTCCGATGCGAGAAAGCGCTCGCACTGGCGTGTGGACAGACCGATGAAGCGCTCCGGCGACGACAGCTCGTCGAGGTCGTCCCGAATCGCCGAGAACGCATCGTCGTCACGGATCCGATCGAAGAGGTCGTTGCGCTCGGCGCCTTCCAGGAGCCGCTCCTTCGCAGCGAGACTGTTCACACGAATGCGTTCGTGCAGCGCCTGCCGATCCCCGCCGGCGCGCACGGCGCGCATCAGGATCTCTTCCGTCGCCATGAACGGCAGCTCACGCTCGAGCCGCGCGCGCGCCACCTTGGTGTTGGCGTGCAGGCCCCGCCCGACGTTGATCACCAAGCGCAGGATCGCGTCGACGCCGAGGAACGCCTCCGGCAGATAGATGCGCCGTCCCGCCGAGTCGTCGAGCGAGCGTTCGAGCCACTGGCAGGCGGCCGTCGACGCCGCTTCCGGCACGAGCGCCATCACGTGGCGCGCAAGCGACGTGATGCGTTCGCTGCGCATCGGGTTCTGCTTGTAGGCCATCGCGCTCGAGCCGATCTGTTCCTTTTCGAACGGCTCCGCCATCTCCCGCAGGCCGGAGAGCAGCCGCACGTCGTTGGCGAAGCGGTGCGCGGACACCGCGACGCCGCCCAGCGCGGCCGTGATCGCGTAGTCGGCCTTGCGCGGGTACGTCTGGCCCGAAACCGGGATCGGACCGTCGAACCCCGCCTTCTCGGCCACCAGCGCGTCGAGCCGCTCGCACTTCTCCGCGTCGCCGTCGAAGAGCGTGACGAACGAGGCCTGTGTGCCGGTCGTGCCCTTGGATCCGAGGAACGGGACGTCCTCGGCGGCGGCTCGGATGCGGTTCAGATCGTCGAGGAAGTCCTGGATCCAGAGACAGGCGCGCTTGCCGAAGGTCGTGGGCTGCGCCGGCTGGAAGTGGGTGTACGCCAGGCAGACGTCGCTCTTCGTGCGCTCCGCGAAACCCGCCAGCGCGTCGACCGCTTCGGCGAGGCTCGTCTCGATGTGCCGCAAGCCGTCGCGCAGGATCAACGCGTCGGCGTTGTCCGTGACGTAGCACGACGTGGCGCCGAGGTGGATGACGGCGCGGGCGTCGGGCGCCACGTCGCCGAACGCATGCACGTGCGCCATGACGTCGTGCCGGAAACGGCGTTCGTACTCCGACGCTTGATCGAAGTCGATGTTCTCGCGGGCGGCGCGCATCGCATCGATCTGCGCTGCTTCGATGTCGAGGCCGAGCTCGCGCTCCGCCTCCGCCAGCCAGATCCACATGTCGCGCCAGCGCTCGATGCGCGTGCGCTCGGAGAAGAGCCGCCGCATCTCGCGCCCGGCGTAGCGAACGACCAGCGGACTTCGATACTCGTCTTGCGGCGTTTGAGACACGGGCTTGTTCGGACTAAGCAGTGGTCGCTTCCTCTTCGGTGAGATCGAACTCGGGTGGCACGAGGACCAGATCCCCCGTGCCGCTCTCGCACTCGCGTACGCACCATAGATCGGAAGAGACCGCGGGATATGCGGGGTCGGAGAGCCGGTAGTCCACGTACTGAGCGAAGTAGTACAGCGCCCGCTGGATCGTCGCTCGTACGTAGCGTGTTCCGGGGTTGAGGCCGTTCGCATCCGACGTGATTTGCAACGTCTCGAGCCGGCCGCCGAGGTCGTCCTTCGCGCGCGCGGCGGCGCGCAAGGTCGAGATGCTGTCCCAGGGGTTGAGACGCAGCGTCAACCCCTCCAGGCCGTGGTTCAGGAGGGCGTAGTCGAGCTGCACACCCGCCTCGAGCCGGCGGTAGCTCTCGCGGATCAGCTCGAGATTGTTCAGCAGGTATGCCTGCGCCTTGCGCATGGGCCATGCCGGCGGGTTCTCGAAGTCGCGATGCCGGGGCGGAATGAACGAGACGGATCCGTCGTCCGTCTGCCACGTGCGCTGCAGGTTCAGCAGCGCGATCCAATACCGCTGTTGTTCCGGATACACGTCCAAAGGGTAATCCGCGGCCGGATTCCCGTGAAGGCGGGCCGCGAACGCTCGCCCGGCACGGAGCCTAACGTGCCCCGGGCGGCGGCTCCTCGAACGGTGGAAGCCAGTCGGCCGTCTCCAGCAGCTCGAGCAGGCGCCCGGCTTCGTCCATGCTGACGTTGCCTTTTTGCAGCGCGATGTCGATCGTCTTGCGCGCGAGATGGCGGTACAGGCGCACGAAGTCGCCCGGCATGGACTCGAGCGCGCGCAGGTGGCGCTTGACCGTTCCGATGTCGCCGCGCTCGATGGGCCCGGTCAGCGCGTCCGGCAACCCGACGCTCTCGAGGTTCGCCACGGTGCCGCGGATGAGCGGCAGCAGCGCCGGAAGGGCGGTGTCACGCGGCACGCCCGCCCGGATCAGCAGCGTGACGGCGTACTGGATCAGCGTGACGAGGAAGTTCGAGGCCGCGGCGGCGCCGGCGTGATACAGCGCCTTCGAACCTTGCGGCAACGCGATGGGGCGGCCCTTGATCGCGACGACCAGCGTCCGAAGCACCTCGACCGCCTCGTCTTCGCCCTCCAGGAAGAAGAACGAGTCCGGGAGCTGCTGCATCGCGGTGTCGACGTCGGCGAAGCTCTGCAGCGGGTGCATGGCGCCGCGCAGCCCGCCGGCGGCGGTCACCCCGGACAGCACGCCCGACGGCAGGCCGCCCGCGAGATGCGCCACGACCGCCCCGCGGCGCAGGGCGCCCCCGGCCGCGACCTGGATGGCGACCGACGGGATCGCGCGGTCCGGCACCGAGAGAATGACGACGTCGGCGCCCATGGCGGCCATCCCGGGATCGCCGATCACCTCGCCCTCGCCGATGTGCTCGACGGCTCTCTCCGCCGAGCGAACGGTCAGGCTGCTCACCGCCGTGATGGTGTATCCGGCGCGCCGCAGCAACATCCCGAGCGCGGTCCCCAGTACGCCCGCGCCGATGATCGCGATCTTCAAGACCCTGCCACCCGCCCCCGTCTGCCGCGGAGCGTACCTGTCGGCCCG
This sequence comes from Planctomycetota bacterium, assembly GCA_965223505.1. Lineage (GTDB taxonomy): Bacteria > Planctomycetota > PLA2 > PLA2 > JAEUHO01 > CBDCWP01. The sequence goes on along the minus strand of CBDCWP010000021.1, from coordinate 268,816 downwards.
TTGGGACGGAAGGCTGCTTACGCGTCGTAGCGAAGCAACCATCCGTCGCCGCGCGCCGCGGCGCGCTCGATCGCCGCGTGAACGAATCGTCGCGCGCGCCGAAGCGCCTCTGCGACGTCCGCCCCGCGCGCCAGCTCGAACGCCAGCGCCGCCGACAGCGCGCAGCCCGTCCCGTGAAACCGGCCTTCGACGCGCGGGTGCTCGAGCGAGATCGTCTCGGCCGCGTCCCGCATCGCCAGCGTGTCGATCACCTCGGCGCCGGTGGCGTCTCCGCCCGTCAGGACGACGGCGCTCCAGCCGAGGTCGACGAGCGCCCGCGCCGCGTCCTCGCTCTCCGATCCCGGCGCGGGCGGCGCGCGGCCCAGCAGCGCCCCGGCCTCGTCGGCGTTCGGCGTGACCACCGTGGTGCACGCCGCGAGCGCGTCGTTGTAGGCCGCGGCGGCATCCCTCTCTGCCAGGGGCTGCCCCACCGAGGCGTGAAGGACGGGATCCACGACGAGCGGGATGCCGGTGCCGGCCAGCGTCGCGGCGACAGCGCGGACCGTGTCCGCCGACCAGAGCATGCCCGTCTTGCAAGCGGCCGGCGTGCGTGTCCCAAGGACCGCCTCGAGCTGTCCGCGGACCACGTGCGCGGGGACCGGGTGCACCGCGGAGACGCGCTCCCGGTCCTGGACCGTGACGGCCGTGACCACCGCCGTGCCCCGGGCGCCGAGCGCAGCGAACGCCCTGAGGTCGCCCTGCAGGCCCGCACCACCTGTAGGGTCCGAACCTGCAATTGTACACAAGGGAAGGTGGTTCGGCTGCATGATCCAGTTACACTCGGCGTCGAAAGAGCCCCAAGGGATGCGCGCGGCCGGCCCGGGAACCGAGCCCCCATCCCGTTGCCGATCTGCCGGAAGAGTTCGCCGGCGAACGGAGCAACCGCGATGGGAGTGCGGCGGGGCAGGAGGTGCGCATGGTACGGGTTCACGTGAGTCAAGTAGCCGTCTTGTTCCTCATCGTCGCCGCGGTGGGCGGCTGCCGGTCCAATCCGGCGGCGGCCAACCGAACGGAGGTCGCCGTCGGCGAAACGCTCCACGGTCGTCTGCCGGAGGGCCGTGCGGAGCAGGCCTTCACGTTCGAAGGGGTGGAGTCGTCGGGGTTGGACTTCACGATCCAGTCGGACCGAGGCAACTGGGCGGCGCCGAACGTCGCTCTCTTCGACCCGGAGGGCAACGAGGTCGATCTCAGCGCGCACGTGGCGTCGGATGCAGGCGCCGCCACCATGAACGTACGTGGCGTGGTGCTGCGCAAGAACGGGACGTACAAAGTCGTCGCGACGCCCACCGGCAAGTCGTCCACCTACTACAAGTTCTCGCACAATCTCATCTTCCCGCCGCTGAGCACGAAGGCCGCGTTGAAGTCGAACGACACGTATCCCATCTACATCACGGCGCCGCGCCGCGGCCTGATCGCGGTCAAGATCGAGCCGGCGAGCCGCTCCGACCTCCAACCCGAGATCCGAGGCGTCAAGGACCCGTGGGGCGGACGCGCCCTCGACAAGACGCAGGTGCCGCGAGGCGCGAACCCGCCGCGCGTCAGTCGCAACGGCCGCACGATGTTCCTCACGTTCACGGCGCCCCGCCCGGGCCGGTACACCATTCTGGCGGCCGCGAAGCCGGGTGCGGAAGGCGTCGGGAACATCAACGTGACGGTGCGCACGCCCGAGTACCCGCACCGCATCGTGCGACACACGAACCGCCCCGCCGCGTACGGCGTGCCCGGCACGGGCACCCCGTCGGCCAACGTGCCGCCGTCCATCGACGCGCAGCCCGAGTTCGGATCGCCGGACTTCGCGCCCTCGCCGCCGCCGCCTTCGGTCGTTCCGCCGAGCGGTCCGCAGGTCTCGGATCCGCTGCTGCCGTCCGGTCCCCCCGACAACAACATCGCGCAGCGGTAGGGAGCGCCCAGCCGTCGCGACATCGCGCCGCCGGAGGAACACCCGGCAGCGCTCGCCACTATCATTTCCGCTCGTGACCTCGTTGCGCGCGCGAATCGTCTGGTGGATGTCCTGCCTCGCAGCCGCATGCGCGTTCGCGCCTCGCGCGGCGGCCGACGAGACCGTCGTCGGCGTCGACTACCTCAACAAGAAGGTGGTCGAGCTCTCCGTCATCGACACCGAGCACCCGCATCCCGCGATCTTCGAGGTCGAAGGCCGCTTGCTCCCGGCGTACCGGAACCCGCGCGCCGTCATGATTCGCCCGAACGGACGCGCGTACCGCCTGCGCAACCTCGAGTCGGACCGTGACTCCGGCCGGTTCAAGATCCCGTTCCGCTTGTCGCACGGCAAGGGCGTCTACCGCCTCGAGATCACCGGACTCACGTCCGGGGATCGGACCCATTCCGGAGCGCGCATCCGTTTCTTCATCGGCGTCCCCGCGCAGCCCGAAGACGACCCGTTGCCCGAGGACGTGCCGGCGCCGCTCGACGTCCCCGAGGTGCTGCTCGAAGCGCGCCTGTTCGAGCAGGTCAACGCGTTTCGCAAGTCGGTCGGTCTGGAGCAGGTCCCGTGGTCGGAGCCGATCGCGCGCCAGGCGCGGCTGCACTCCCAGGCCGCCGCGAAGGCCGGCAAGGTGGACCATCGCCTCGACAGCGAGAACGACGACGGCAACCTCGCGCACCGGCTCTACCAGGAGTACCGCTGGGAGCATCTGGTCTACCGCGTGCCGATCGACCGGCCGACGAAGCAGGTCGGCGCGAAGAGCTACATCGCGGTCGTCGTGGACGGTCGCCGGGGGCTCGACACGTTCCTCGCGCGATGGAAGCGCTATCCCGCGTTCTGTCTACCGCTGACGTCGGAGGTGTTGACCCACTGCGCGTGCGGGATCGCGCGCAGCAAGGGCGGCCTCTGCTACTTGACGATCGCGTTCGTGCAGATCAACGGCACGCAGATCCCCGAGATCGTCGACGGACAGCTGCGCAACGAGCTTCAGCTCTTCCGGCAGACGCCCGCGGCCGAACAGCGGCCGCGCATGCTGCGCGAGCTCGGCCTGTGGCGGCGTACGCGTTCGACGAAGGAGGCGCGCAAGCACGAGAACGCCGCCGACCCGGAGATGCGCGCCGCCGCGTGGGACGTGGCGCTGGTCCTCGACGAGAAGAAGACCCGCAAGAAGCTGGCCAAGCTCTGGGGTCGCGTGGTGAAGGACATCGACGCCAAGAAGCGCACCGCCAAGGCCTTGGAGGACGTGGCGTGGATGTCCCGGCTTCAGAACGTCGCGCCGCTCGCGGCCGTGGCCAAGCTGGGCCTCGAGCAGCTGGAGAAGCAAGCCGCCGAGGCGCTGGCCGCCGTCGAGGCGGCCGCGAAGGCGGAGACGGATCCCGAAGCCTCGACGAAGTCGTTGCAGCGCGGGTTGCGTGACATCCGCGAACGCTACCCGGGAACGGCAGCCGCGGAGAGGGCCGAGAAGCGCTTGAGCGACTCGTAGGGGGCCTTTGGGCGTGAAACGCTTCGGCGCCGAGCCCCAACGCGCTGGAAACGGGCTAAACTCGCGCCCCCTGCCCGTGGGCTCGACCCGCTCTTCCGGAGGTTTCCGTGATGTCGTCTCGCCTTCGCCTTTTCACGCTGTCACTTGCATTGCTCATCGCCGTCGGGACTTTCGCTCCTCCCACGGTTCGCGCCGAGACGGACGAAGAAGCCAAGGTCCGCAAGGCCGTCGAGTTCGCGCGCGACCGGGTCTACCCGGCGCTCGTCAACATCGCGGTGATCGCGCGCCAGTTCGTGCAGGGACGTGAGATGCGGGCGCCCGGCGCGGGCAGCGGTGTGGTCGTCAGCCCCGGCGGCTACGTCGTCACCAACTACCACGTCGCCGGTGACGCGACGCGTGTGACGTGCAAGCTGACCACCGGTGAGGTCGTCGACGCCGACATCATCTGCGGCGACCCCTTCACCGACCTCTGCATCCTCAAGATGCGGCTCGACCAGCGCAAGGACACGACGAAGCCGGTGGCGTTCGCGGCCGTGGGCGACTCGTCGAAGCTGCGCGTCGGCGACCAGGTGCTCGCGATGGGCAACCCCCACGCGATGAGCAGCTCGGTGACGCTCGGCATCGTCTCGAACACGGCGCGCGTCTTCACCAGCTTCACGGGCGACCGCATCGAGTCGATGCAGCTCGGCGGAAACGCGACCGGCATCTTCAACCAGTGGATCCAGCACGACGCGCTGATCCTGCCCGGCAACAGCGGCGGCCCGCTCATCAACCTCCAGGGTGAGATCGTCGGGATCAACACGCGCGGCGGCGGCGGCGTGGGCTTCGCCATCCCTTCGAACATGGTCACGAAGGTGTTGAACCAGGCCCTGACCTACGGCGAAGTTCGCCGCGGGTTCGTGGGCCTCTCGGTGGACCCCGTCAATCACCTCGAGCGCGAGGACGGCGCCCTGGTCTCGGCCGTGATGCCCGGCGGTCCCGCCGACAAGGCGGGCATTCAGCCGGGCGACGTGATCGTCTCGATCGCGGGTGAGCGCGTCTCCGTCCAGGGTTTCGAGGACGTGCCGACGCTGTTGTCGCGCATCGCGGATCTTCCGCAGAACAAGCCGGCCAAGGTCGTCTACGAGCGCGGCGGCGAGATCCACTCGATCGACGTCATGGTCGCGCCCATGGAGAAGCACGCCGGCGAAGAGCAGGCGTACTCCATCTGGGGCGTCAGCGCCATGGACATCACGACGATGATGGCCTTTTCGCGCAACTACCCGAACACCGACGGCGTCCTGCTTCGCACCCTGCGCCCCGGCGGCCCGCCCGACGCGGCCAAGCCGGCGCTTCGTTCGGGCGACGTGATCCTCGAGATCGCGGGCAAGCCCGTGAAGAACAGTGAGGACTTCGCCCGCTTGATGCGGAAGCACAAGCGCAGCAAGGCGCTGTCGGTGAAGTTCCGTCGCGGCAAGCGGGACATGATCACGGTGCTCGACATGTCCAAGAAGCCCAGCCGTCGCGGCAGCGGTGAGCTGGCCAAGGCGTGGCTCGGCGTGCAGACGCAGGTGTTGACGCCGAAGGTCGCCACGGCGCTCAACCTCGAAGGCAAGAAGGGCTTCCGCGTCACGCGCGTCCTGCCCTGGACCGAGGCGGAGAAGGCCGGCCTGAAGGCGGGCGACATCATCACGGCGGTCGACGGTGACGAGCTGAACGCAACGAGCCTTCAGGACGCGCAGATCTTGAGGCACAAGATCGAGGACATGGACATCGGCGTCGACGCCAAGCTCGCCGTCATTCGCGGCCTGAAGGAGATCGAGGTCTCGGTCACGCTGGAAGAGACCCCCGAGACGGCCGCCGACGCTCGCTCCGCCGAGGACGAGCTCCTCGAGTACAAGGTTCGCGAGCTCACCTACATGGACCGCGTGGACCTCGAGCTCACGAAGGAGTACGAAGGCCTGATGGTGGCCGACGTCACGCTCGGCAGCTGGGCCAACGTGGCCGGCCTGCGTTCGGGCGACATGATCTTGCGGATTCAGGGCGAGGAGATCAGGACGATCAAGGCGTTCAAGGAGTTCGTGAAGCGGCTCGCCGACGAGCGGCCGAAGCGCATTCGATTCTTTGTCCGGCGGGGGCGCTCCACAGCCTTCGTCTTCGTGCAGCCGGATTGGCCGCGCGACAACTAGACCAAGGGCTGTGGAAGGAGCAGATTGATGAACATTCGCAAATTCGGTTCGGCGGCCGCCGCGGTCGCCGTCCTGTGTCTCGCGTCGGCTACGGCGAGGGGCGACACGCCGCACGGTCAGCTGATCGAGACGAAGGCTGCCGCCGTCGTCCAACTCAAGTTCGTGCTGGCCGTGCAGATCAACTTCCAGGGGCAGAACATCGACCGCGAGTTCAACCGCGAGGCGACGGGCGTGCTCGTCGATCCCGCGGGGCTCGTGATGGCGCCGGCCGGGCTGTTCAACGCGCCGCGTTTCGGTATGCAGGTCGATGCGAAGGCGACGCCCACCAACCTGCGCGTCATCTTCCCCGGTGACGAGAAGGAGTACCCGGCGATCCTCGGCGCGAAGGACAGCAAGCTCGGCCTGGGTTTCGTCCTGATCAAGGATCTCGAGGGCAAGGAGATCACCGTCGTCGATCTCACCCAGACCGTCGAGCCGAAGATCGGTGACACGCTCTACGGCGTCACGCGCCTGGGTCAGGGCTTCGACCACGCGCCGATGTGCGACGAGGTCCGCGTCGTCGGCCGCGTCACCAAGCCGCGCACGATGTGGGCCGTGCAGGGCGCGGGCAACTTCATCGCCGAGCCGCTCTACAACGCCGAAGGCGCTGTGGCGGGCATCGCCGTCCAGCAGGAAGGCGTGGGCGAGGGTGCGATGATGCGTCCGTTCCTGCTGCCCCTGAAGGTCGCCCAGCCGACCGTTCGGCGCGCGAAGAAGGAGGCCGAGCGGGCGCTGGAAGAGGCGCTCGAGCGCGAGAAGGAAGAGGCCGAAGCCGCCGCCGAGGAGGCCGCCAACGCAAAGGAAGGCGAAGGCGAAGGCGAGAAGAAGGAAGGCGAGGGCGAAGGCGAGAAAAAGGAAGGCGACGACGGCGGCGAGAAGAAGGACGGCGACGGCGGCAAGAAGGACGGCGACGGCGAATAGCCGTTCGACGGTGGGCGGCCTGCGCGCTGCTCAGGGCCTTGCGGCCCCTTCGAGAGTCAATTCGCAACCGTCGCCGGTACCCTGTGTTTCAGGGAACGATGACGAACCGCACCGATCACTCTGCGACGCGACGGCGAATCGGAATCGCCGTCGCGTTCGTCGTTTGCTGCGGAACCGCCTTCGCCTCCGATCCGGACGAGGAGTACCGGGTCAAGGACGCCGCGAAGCTCGTCGAGAAGATCGAGGCGCAGCACGAGGCGAAGGACCGCGCCGGCCTGAAGGTCACCTACAAGCAAGCGGTCGCGCTTCACAACAAGCTGCGCACCCCCGCCGCGCGTTCGAAGTTGCAGGACGCGATCGGCGACGTGGTGAAGGACAAGGATCTCGTGATCGTCCTGCGTCTCGAGGCGGTCGACGCCCTGGGCGAGCTCTACGACGAGAAGGGCGCCTACAAGCAGCTCAAGAAGTTCATGCCGAAGGAGAAGGACGAAACGGCCGGGCAGCTCGAGATGCGCGTATTGAGCGCCGTCGACAAGCTCGCGCCCGACACCGCGGTCAAGGACCTGTTCAACCTCGCCAAGAAGGGCAAGGACATGAACGCCGCCACCGCCGCGGTGCGCGCGCTCGGGAGCTACAGCTACTCGAAGCAGCGCGTCAAGATTCTCAAGCAGCTGATCGAGTTCATGGCGTCGTTGGCGCCCGGCGCCGTGCGAGGCGGCAGCAATCGCGGCATGGGTGGCGCCGCGCGGGCCCGCTTCCGCAGCCTCCAGGCCCCTCTGATCGCCGCGCTGAACAAGCTGACGGGCCAGAGCTTCGAGACGGCCGAGGCCTGGCACGAGGCGTACAAGGCGAACAAATCCAAGCCCTCGAAGCTGTTCAAGACCGAACGATAGGCGCTCTGTCGGGCCTCCGGGGCGACCGTGCCCGACGCCGCGGAACACCGTTTGGCGAACGTTCGTCCGACGGTTGGAAGCGGGATGTGCTTTGCCCGCCGACCTGCCGTAAGCTGATTCTCGAATGCGCAAGACCGGAGCCATCGCCCTGACCGCCGTGCTCTCCTTCGTCGTTCTGGCGTGGGGCACGTGCCCCTGCCTGTACGCGGGCGTGCTGGTCGGCGACACCACGGACGAGGCGCCGTGCGCCTGCTGCGCCGAGAAGGCCGCCGAGAAGGCGCCGATGAAGTCGGGCACCGACGACTGCCCGACCTGCAGCTCGGTCGGGTGCATGCACGAGCTCCCGCCGGTCGGTGATCGCGTCACGCTCGACGCTCCCGCTCTCACCGCATTCCTTCCGTCGTTCGAAGTCGACGCGCCTCGCGCGGTCGATCTCGTCCCGCCGCAGGTGGAGATCTACGACTCATCGCCAGCGGCATCGACGGAAGTTCTCATCGTCTAGACCTCGAAACGAGCGTCATGGCCGCTACGCGCGCGCCGTGTTCTCACTCGCGTTCCTTCGTTTCGAGGTTCTCTCTTGTCCTGCTTCTCCAGATCCACCGCCGTGGTGGCGCTCTTGCTGTTGACCGGTTGCGTGAGCTACCGGCCCCTCGTGGCGAGCCCCCGCCGATCGCTAACGCGCGTTCCGGACGTGCCGCAGCGTCCGTTGGCGTTCGCAGAGGCCGCCGAGCTCGTCGTGTTGCGCAATCCAGCCTTGCGCGCGGCGCGCGCGCGCATCGCGGCCGTCAATCTCGATCCCGGTCCGGACCCGCTGCTCGGCTCGCTGAAGGTCGCCGACGGCGACGTCACCGAGACGCTGATCGGCACCGACATTCTCGCGTTACTGGGGATCGGCCCGCGTGCGGCCGAGAAGGCGCTTGCCCGCTCGATTCGAAGCGAGCGGATCCGCGCGCACCACCAGCAGGCGCGCGATCTCGTCGGCGAGCTCGCGCTTGCCTACGCGCTCGAGCGCGCGCTGGCCGATCTGCGCGTTCCGTCGGACGAGCTCGACGTCGAGGCGTACACGCAGGCGGGGCTCGTTTCGACGTCCGCCGGCGAAGCGGCGCACGCCGCACTGGTCGAGCGCGACTCCGAGCGCCGCATCCTCGACGCGCAGCGTCGTGACGCGCGTCGTGACATCGCGCGCTTGATCGGCTCCGGCCCCGAGGACGAGGCGGCGATCGTCGCGGCGCCCCTGGGCTGGCCGACAGCGCCTGCAGCCGACCGCAAGAAGCTGCTGCTCGCGCGTGGCGACATTCAAACCCTGTACGCCAGGTACTGCGTGGCCGACCACAGGTTCCGACTCGCCGTGGCGGAGCAGACGCCGGACGTCGGTCTCGCCCTCGGCGGGAACTTCGATCTGGAGATTCCCGTGCAGCTGTTGCGCATCTCGCTGCCGCTCGATGCGCCGGCCGAAGCGCGTGTGGCCGAGGCGGCGCGCGCGGCGGCGTTCGCCGATCTCGATGCGGGCGTGTTGGAGGCGATGCACGACGCGGCTTCGACGGCCCTGACGTTGGAAGCCGCAGAAGCACGTGCCGACGGCGCCCGCGCGCGCCTCGAAGCCGCCACCGCGCTGCTCGAAGCGGAGGTCGGACGCCTGGGCGACGACCCGAATGCGTTCACGAGCGCCGTGCTCGTGATGGGAACGCAGGTGCAGGCGTTCCGAGAGCTTCGCAACGCGACGATTGCGCTCGTTCGCGCTCGCGTCGCCGCGGCGCGCGCGGCGGGCTGGCCGACGGCCGCGATGGTCGGAGGAGGTGCGCGATGAGCAGCGGACCGAATCTGGAGGCACTGCGCAAGACCGAGGCGCAGGCGCCGCGAGCGCCGCGCAAGCCCGTGCTGCCGCGTCTGATGATCGCGGTGCTGGTGCTGGGCGCGCTCGCCGTGCTCTACGCCGTGCTGGAGCCCGTGTTGTTCCCGCCGCGGACCGTGCAGCTCAGCAGCGTGCGCGTCGTCGGCGGCGATGTTTCCATGAGCCGCTCGGCCACCTATGTCGAGGCGGCGGGGTGGCTGGAAGCCGATCCGTTCCCGATCACGGTTCGGCCGCTCGTAACGGGCGTCGTCGAACGCCTGGACGTTCTCGAGGGCCAGGCGGTCGTGAAGGACGAGACGGTCATCGGCGTCCTGCGCAACCTCGACGTCGAGAACGAGAAGGAGCGCGCCAAGGCGCAGCTCGACGTGCGCACGGCCGAAGAAGCCGAGGCGAAGGCCAGGCTCGACGTCGCCGCGTCGCTCCTCGAGCAGAAGCTCGACCTGCGGGCGAACGTCGCGACGCTTGCGGGACAGCTCGCCGCGGCGCGGAAGAACGTCGAGACCCGCAACGCCCATGCGGCGGAGGCCGATGCCGCGGAGGAGCGTGCATGGGTGGATCTGCGCGCGCAGGAGGAGCTCGAGCTGGCCGGCAGCGTCACCCCGCTTGCCAAGGACCGCGCGTCCGCGCGTGTCAAAGAGGCCGCTGCGCGCGCGAAGGAGATGCGGTCGCGCAAGGCCGAGGCCGAGGCCGACGTCGCGCGGCTCGAAGCGTTGCTCGAGATCGCCGAGGAAGGCCTGCGCGATCCGCGCGACCTGGCCGGCGACGTCGCCGTTCGACGGGCGGAGCACGCGCGCGCGATCGCTGCGCGCGAAGAAGCGCAGGTCGTCCTTCGCACCGTGCAGCGGCTCGTCGACGCGTTGACCGTGACGTCGCCCGTCGACGGCATCGTGCTGCGGCTGGAGAGCGCGCCCGGCGCGCTCGTCGGCCCGCAGGGGGACTTCCGGGAGGGCGAGGGATCCGGCACCGGATCGACAGGCAGTCTCAACCGCCTTACGGGGACCCTTGTTTCGCTCTACGACCCGTCCCGCCTTGCCGCGCGCGTGGACGTGTTGCTACCCGACGTGCGGGGCATCGGCGCGGGGACGAAGGTCGAGATCAAGGTAGATGCCGTCGGCGACCGCGCGTTCCGCGGCGTCGTCGATCGCCTCGTGCACGAGGCCGATCTCAACAAGAACACCCTGCAGGTGAAGGTGCGCATCGAGGAACCGGATCCGCTGCTGCGCCCCGAGATGCTCTGCCGGGCGCGCTTCGAGGTGAAGAACGATGGCGCCGAGCGGCCGGCGGGGGATCGACCGTCGGTCGTGCTCGTGAGGACGGCAGCGATTCGCGACGGCGCGGTCTTCGTCTACGACCCGACCGAAGGCGGCAAGGCCAGACGCGTGCCCGTCCGAACGATCCGCGAAGACGGGGAGTGGACCGAGGTGGAAGCCCGCCTCGGCCTCTCCTCGAAGGTGATTCTCGACGTCGTCCGTGACGGCGAAGCCGTGAGGAAACCGTGATGACCGAGCGCAAATCCCTGATTCGCATCCGCGGCCTGACCAAGACCTTCTTCGGCAAGGGCGAGGACGTGACGCCGCTCGAGAATCTCGATCTCGACATCGCCGAAGGCGAATTCGTCGCGCTCATGGGCCCGAGCGGTAGCGGCAAGACGACGCTCCTGCATCTTCTCGCTGGGATCGATCGACCCACCCACGGCGCGATCGACATCGGCGACACGCGCGTCTCGAACCTGAGCGCTCGCGCGCTTGCCGCGTGGCGCAACGAGTCGGTCGGCTTCGTCTTCCAGCAGTACAACCTCGTGCCGGTGTTGACGGCGTTCGAGAACGTGGAGCTTCCCCTCCTGCTCACGAAGCTCTCGAAGGCGGAGCGCCGGCGCAAGGTGGAGGTCGCGCTCGAAGCCGTGCAGCTCTCGGACCGGTCCGACCATCTGCCGCGCGAGATGTCCGGCGGGCAGCAGCAACGCGTTGCGATCGCGCGCGCCATCGTGGCGGGGCCGGAGCTGTTGCTCGCGGACGAGCCGACCGGGAACCTCGACGAGACGGCGGCGAAGGCCGTGCTGGCGCTCCTCTCCGAGCTACACCGGCGTTTCGGCCAGACGTTGGTGATGGTGACGCACGATCCGCGCGCCGCAGCCGTCGCCGAGCGCGTGATCCATCTCGACAAGGGTCGCATCACGGATCCCGAGCCGCAGACGATCGCCGAAGGAGACGCATCATGAGCGTGTTCTTCAAGCTGCTGACGTACGTGCGGCGCACCGTTGTGCGCGCTCGAACGCGATCGATCCTCACGGTGCTCGGCATGGCGCTGGCGATGGCGCTGTTCGCGTTCGTGCGGATGCTCGAGAGCGGTGTGGACCGGCTGTCGGACTCCGCCGACCAGCCGGTGCTCGTCGTGTTCCAGAGCAGCCGTTTCTGTCCGTTGACGTCCGAGCTGCCGATGCGCTATCAGTCCGAGATCGAACGCATGGACGGTGTCGAGTCGGTGCTGCCGACGCTGCTGTTCATCAACTCCTGCCGCGCGAACCTGGACCTCGTGACGCTGCATGGCGTACCGGGCAAGGGCCTCGACGAGATCCACGATTTCCAGACGCTTGCCGGCGACGCCCGCAACTGGGCGCAGCGCAGCGACGGCGCGCTCGTGGGGCAGCGCCTCGCAAAGCGTCGAGGACTGCGGCCGGGGGACCGCGTCCGGCTCGGCAACGTCGACGTGCACGTCGCCGGCATCATCGGCTCCGAGACCGCGGGTCTGGACAACCTGGCCTTCGTCAACCTCGACCAGCTGCAGCTGGCACGCGACAAGCAGGGCATCGCGACGCAGTTCATGGTGCGGCTGAAGCCGGGCTCGAATCCCGAGCAGATCGCGAGACAGATCGACGAACGCTTCCGGACGGACGAGCAGCCCACCGACACGAAGACCATGCAGGCGTTCGTGCAAGGCGCCGTCGGCGAGGTCAACGAGGTCGTGGACTTCGCGCGCATGCTCGGATACTTGGCCGTCGCGGTCGTGATCCTGATTCTGGGCAACACCGTCTACATCAGCGCGCAGACGCGAAGCGCCGAGCTCGGGGTCATGGAGACGCTCGGCGTGACACCGGGCATCCTCTCGGGGCTCGTTCTCGCGGAGAGCCTGTCGCTGAGCGTCTTCGGTGCGGTGCTCGGCGTCGGCGCCGTCGCCGGCTGGCTGTTGAGCGATCCGCTCACGCTCGGCGTCGAGGGCTGGGGCATCGACATCGAACCGGACCTGCCGTTGATCTGGGCCGCCGGCGTCGTGACGCTGCTGGTCGGCGTCTTCGCCGCCATCGGCCCGGCCGTTCAGACCTTCCGCCGCAACCTCGCACTCGCGGTGAAACCCGACTGATGCTGCCCTTCGCCTATGCCCTCCGAAACCTCTGGCGCCGCCGCACGCGGACGCTGCTCACGTTGTTGGGCGTCTCTCTGATCACGACGCTGGTGATCCTGATGAGCGGCTTCGCGCGTGGTCTCGCCCAGACCGCGTCCGCGACGGCGTCACAGGACGTGATCATCCTCACCGGCACGACCGGCGAGCACGATCTGGTGCGGTCGGCCATCGACCTCGGCAAGGCGAACGCCGTCGCAGCCAGCATTCCCGGCGTCCTGGAGGTCGACGGTCTTCGCGCCGCGTCGGTGGAGCTGCACATCGCGACGCGCAAGGGCGACGCCATCGGTCTGCTGCGCGGCGTGACGCCCTCCGCGTTCCTGGTGCATGAACGGGTCACCGTCGTCGAGGGCGTCGAGCCGTCCGGCCCGTACGAGCTCCTGGTCGGCCGATTGGCGGAGGCGCGGATGGGCCTGCCCGACGGCGCCCTCGACGTCGGCAAGACGTTCGAGTTGGAGAACCGGGACTGGAAGATCGTCGGTCACTTCGCCGCGCCCGGCACCGTGCTCGAGGCCGAGATCTGGGGTCGGCTCGCTGACGTGATGAACGCGACGCGGCGGCCGGATGCGTCCTGTGTCGCGGTGCGCCTGCGTGACGCCGGCGAGATGGAGCGCACGCGCATCTGGATTCACCGCAACGGCGTGAGCTACGAGGTGTCGGCCGTGACCGAGGTCGAGCTGTTCAAGACGTTGCAGCGCGCGCTCGACCCGATCGCCGCGCTCGCGTGGGTGATGGCGGTGCTCGTCTTCGTCGGCGGCGTGTTCGCGTGCGCCAACACGATGTTCGCCGCGGTGTTGGCGCGAACGCGCGAGATGGGCGCGTTGCGCGCGTTGGGCTACGGCCCCGGCGCCGTGGGCGTCTCGCTTCTGCAAGAGTCCCTGCTGCTCGCCGTGACCGGCGGTTTGCTGGGATTCTGGATCGCCGGCGCGTTCGGCGAGATCCCACTGAAGTTCCCGATGGGCGCGTTCTACCTGGACCTGTCGCCCACCGTTCGACTCGCGGGGCTGGGCGCCGCGCTGGCGATCGGTCTCGTCGGTGGTCTCATCCCGGCCTGGCGGGCGGTGCGCATGCCCCTCGTCGACGCCCTCGGAGGAAAGCTATGAACCGTCCCTTCCACCTCTCGATCCTGGTCGGCCTCGCGCTCCTTTCGACGGCCTGCGGGGAACAGACCACAGCGGAGCAGTCGTCCGCCCGGCCCTTCGGTCCCGGCAGCGGCACGAACTCGGAGTTCCTGTTGGCGCAGAACCCCGAGGGCGGCGTTTCGGTGCTCGAGGCGAAGAAGCGTGCCGCGGGTGACAACGTGACGGTCGTCGGCCGCGTGCGACGCATCGACGGCGCGCTCGCCATGTTCACGCTCTTCGACGAGACCTTGCAGTACTGCCAGCAGGGCGAGGAGCAGTGCGGTTGCGAGACACCGTGGGACTACTGCTGCGTCGCGGAGGACAAGGGGCCGTACTCGCTGCCGGTCGAGCTTCGTGACGAGAGCGGGATGCCGGTGAAGACCGACAACCTCGGAATTCGCCGGCTCGATCTGGTCGTCGTGAAGGGCGTGCTCGAGAAGACCGAGTCCGGCAATCTGATCCTGGTCGCCGACAAAGGCTGGTACCGGCGCGAGCGTCCCGAGCTCGTCGGCGAGGTCGACTGGCAGAGGGACAACTAGGTAGGGGCGGCCCTTGCGGTCGCCCGACGGATCACGTGCGTCGCTCGTGGGCAGTCACGAGGGCTGCCCCTACGCCGATTCCGCCGCCTCGATGCGCCGCAGGCACTCGTCCTTGCCGATCAGCTCCATGGTCTCGAACAACGGCGGGCTGACCTTCGAGCCCGTGACCGCGACGCGCACCGGCTGGAACAGCTCGCGCGGTTTCCAGTCGAGCTCCTCGCAGAGACCGCGCAGCAACGCCTGAATCGGATCGGTCGCCCAGTCCTCCAGCGCCGAGAGACGTTCGTGCACGACGCGCAGGAGGTCGATCACCTCGCCGCCGTCGCGCTTCTTGGGCGTGAGCTCCTCCATCGAGTAGCCGGACACGTCCTTCAGGAAGAAACAGCGCGTGATCGGCGCGTACTCCTCGAGCGTCTTGATGCGTTCTTGCACGAGGGGCATCGTCTCGGCGATGAACGCGCGCACCGACTCGGACTCGAAGCCGTCGTTCTCCTCGATCCAGGCGTACAGCGGGCCGTCCGTCTCCGGGTTCGGCTCCTTGCCGCCTCCCAACCGGTATGCGAGGTGGTCGAGGACGCGGCGCACGAGCGTGTCGACGTCGTCCGCGCGGATGTACTCGCCGTTCAGCCACTGCAGCTTCTCGAGGTCGAACACCGGGCCCGACGTCGAGATCCGCGACGCATCGAACGTCGCAAGCAGCTCCTCGAAGCTGAACATCTCGTCGCCGTTGGGATGCGAGTAGCCCATCAGCGCGAGGAAGTTGATGACGGCTTCGGGCAGGTAGCCGTTCTCCTTGTACCAGAGCACCGACGTCGGGTTCTTGCGCTTGCTGATCTTGGACCTGTCCTTGTTGCGCAGGAGCGGCAGGTGCCGGAAGCGCGGCGGCGTCCAACCGAACGCCTCGTAGAGCAGCACGTGCTTCGGCGTCGACGTGATCCACTCTTCGGCGCGGATCACGTCCGTGATCTCCATGAGGTGATCGTCGACGACGTTCGCCAGGTGGTACGTGGGGAACCCGTCGGACTTGAGCAGCACCTGGTCGTCGACGGTCTTGCCCTCGATGACGACCTTGTCGCGCAGCTCGTCCTTGAACTCGATGCTGCGGTCCTTGGGCACCTTCAAGCGCACGACGTACGGCGTGTCTTCGGCCAGGCGCGCCTCGACCTCTTCCGGCTGCAGGCCGCGGCACAGGCCGTCGTAGCCCGGCGGCGCCTTGCGGGCCCGCTGCGCGGCGCGCAGCTCCGCGAGTCGATCGGCCGTGCAGAAACAGCGATAGGCCTGCCCCGCTTCGAGCAGCTGGTCGCAATGCTCGCGATAGAGCGCCGTGCGCTCCGACTGGCGGTACGGGCCGTTCGGCCCGCCGACGTCCGGGCCTTCCTGATACGTCAGCCCCAACCACTGCAGCGCTTCGGTGATCTGCCGCTCGGAGTTCTCGTCGTAGCGCGTGCGGTCGGTGTCCTCGATGCGCAGGATGAACCGGCCGCCGGTCACGTGCGCGAGCGCGAAGTTGAAGAGCGCGGTGTACGCCGTACCGACGTGCGGATCGCCGGTAGGGCTCGGCGCGATTCGTACGACGGCGGGTCCGGTCTCTTCAGGCATGGCGTGCTCCGCAGCGGGCGGAACATGCTACGGCGAAAGAGGTAGGGGCGTGCCTTGTTGCCCGCCCGCGCTCCGGCGCCTCGCGCACGGAAGTCGGCCTACATGGGCGGCGCGCTCCTGCGTATGCTGAGGAGCGGATGACGACGAGTGACCTCTCCACCGGACCGCCGCCGATCGAGGGACAGCAGATCGCCGGCTTCGTGACCGACTTCCAGGACGTGCCGCTCACGGGCGTGCGCGTGGAGGCCGCCACGTCGGGCGGCGGCGATCTCGACCTGCTGCCCGTCATGACCGACGGCGACGGGCGGTTCGTCGTCCAGGGCCTCGCCGCGCAGGGCCGCTATGACCTGCGGTTCATTCTCGGCCGCGTGAAGGCTCGTACGTTGGCGGTGCCGGTCGGGACCGATCAGCTGCAGGTCAAGCTCGCCCGTCCGCAGGGCATCCTGATCGCTCTGAAGGTGCCGGAAGGCAAGGACTTGCCGGACCTCACGCACATCGTTCTCGAACGCGAGACACCGGTGAAGCGTGTGCGCGAGCACATCGGCACCATGCTCAAGCGGCGGCTGCTGCTTTGGAGCATCCGGCCGGGCCGCTACCGGCTGACCGTGTGGGGTGGCCCGTATCTGCCCGTGCAAGTTCACGGCATCGATGTGAAGAACACACGCCCGGCACCGGAGGTCGAGATCCTGTTCGCGGCCGAGGGCGCGACGGTCGACGGCACGGTGAACGGGGTCGACGACGACGGACCGCCGGCGATCGTGTCGTGGCGACGCCTCGACGAGCCCGGTCACGTGCCGCGCCATCTGACGTCACACGAGGTCGGCCGGCGCGGGCACTTCGTCGTGCGCGGGTTGCCGGTCGGTACGTACCGCTTCTCCGCGTATCACCCGAAGCTGGGCGTGGGGGACGCCGACGTCACCGTGGGGCGCGCGCAAGAACACTCCATCTCTATCGACCTAAGCTAACGTCCCGATCGACTCGCCGACCTGTAGCACCGTGCGCGGTTCGAGGGCATCGAGGGAGCCGGCGCCCTCCTCCAGCAAGAGCACGATCGTGGACCCGAGCTCGAAGCAACCGCACTCGTCACCGCGGCGCGCGGTCACGTCGAGGTCCCACGCGCGTACGTCCTTCAGCTTGCGGTGGTTCGTGCGCACGTCGTGAAAGAAGAGCCGCATCGATCCGACGTTCAGCGCTCCCACCGGCACGAAGGCGAACGCCTTTCCGTTCGTCTCGCCGAGTACGACCAGACGCTCGTTGCGCGCGAACAGCCGCGGCACGGTCGCGAGCGCCCTCTCGTTCACCGGCCACAAGTCGCCCGGGATGTGCCGCACGCGCTTCACGGTCACATCGAACGGCCAGTGGTAGCGGTGGTAGTCGCCCGGCGCGAGGTAGATGACCGAGTAGGTGCCGCGCCGGAACGGCTTCGCATCGTCGTCCGAACCCAGGAGGTCCGCGACGTCGTAGCGGAAACCCTTCACTTGCAGCAGCGTGGCGCGCTCGATCGTGCCCGCGTGGTGCACCTTGCCGTCCGCGGGACTCGAGATCGCCTTGGGATCGTCGGGTTGCGGCCGCAGGCCCGGCTTCAAACGACGCGTGAAGAAGTCGACGAAGCGGATGTAGCGCCACAAGGGCCGGTCCATCTCCTTGAACTTCACGCCGTAGATCCACGAGTACACGAGCAACACGGGCCACAACAGGATCGGAACGTAGAGACGCGCCAGGAAGCCCATCGTCTGCGACAGACCCCGCCGCGGCAGGATCCGAAAGAGCAACGGCGGATTCGGCAGCGTGGGTTGTTCGGTGGCCATGCCTACGCCGCGCGTCGCGCTCGCAGTCGGGTCCAGGTGTCGTACGTCACGTGAATCGTCCCGTCGCCGATCCCGAGCCGAATGTGCGGCTTGGCCGTGCCGTGGAAGTCGCTGCCGCCGGAGGCCACCAGGTCGAGCTCGTCCGCGAGCGCCTGGAACATCGTGCGGTGCTCGGGCTTGTGGCTCGGATGGTCGACTTCGATCCCGCAAAGCCCCACGTCCTTCAGGCGCCGGAAGAGTCGCCGGTACGCGCCCTTGCTGCCCAAACGAAGCTGCCGCGGATGCGCGATGACGCTGATGCCGCCCGCGCCGGCCGCCGCGCGGATTGCGTCCTCGGGCGGCGGCATCTCCGCGACGCTGTAAGCCGGCCCCTGGTCGTGCAGGTAGAGACGAAACGCTTCTCGTACGTCGTCGACGTAGCCGCGCTTCACCATCGCCGCGGCGAAGTGCGGGCGCGCGACGACGCGGCCGAATGCTTGCGCGCACACGTCGTCGAGCGTGAGCGGCACCCTGAGCGCTTCGAGCTTCGCGAGGATGCGGCGGTTGCGTTCGTTGCGGCTCTCGCGCACGCCGACCAGCAATGCCTGGAAGGCCTCGTCCGTCTCGTCGAAACCGTACGTGAGGACGTGGACGATCCCGCTCGGGATCGCGCAGGAGACCTCGCAGCCGTTGAGGACCTCCACACCCACGGCCTGTCCCGCCGCACGGGCTTCTCCCAACGCCGTCGTCGTGTCGTGGTCCGTCACCGCCAACGCGATGAGCCCGATCTCGGCCGCGTGCTCGACCAGCTCCGTCGGCGTCATGGTGCCGTCGGAGTGAACCGTGTGCGCGTGCAGGTCGATGCGGCGATCGTCGCTCATGGGGAGTCCGTTACGGGGCGCCGTGGCGGTGCCGGGTCGCGGCCGGACGATCGTCGGAACCGTCGGCTGCCGCGAAGGATATCCCCAAGTCGCGCGCCGCGCGCACGAGCTGCCCTTTGGGGTCGACCTTCTTGACGCGGCGAACGGCGCGTTCGATCGAAACGGACGTGAGCTTCGTTCCGTGCAGCGCGACCATCTCGCCGAACTTGCGTTCCGCGATCAGCTGGACGGCATGGCGACCCATGCCGGAGGCCAAGACGCGGTCGTACGAGCTCGGACTGCCGCCGCGTTGGGTGTGTCCGAGCACGACGTTGCGCACCTGGGCTTCGGTTCGCTCGCGGATCTCCTCGGTGACCTGGAACGAGACGCCGCCCAGACGTTGTTTGGGCGCGTCGTCCAGCGTCTCGCGATACACGAGCTCGCCGTCGGGCCGTTGGGCGCCTTCGGCGACGGTGATGATCGAGTAGCCGCGACCGTGGCGACTGCGCGACGTCACGGCGGCGGCCACGCGGTCGGGGTCGTACGGGATCTCCGGAATCAGGATCACCTCGGCGCCGCCTGCCATGCCTCCGTGCAACGCGATGAACCCGCTGTTGCGTCCCATGACCTCGACGCAGATGACGCGGTGATGGCTGGCGGCCGTCGTGTACAAGCGATCGATGGCCTCACTCACGACGCCCACGGCCGTGTCGAAGCCGAAGGTGCGATCCGTTCCGTTCAGATCGTTGTCGATCGTCTTGGGCACGCCCACCACTTTGATGCCTTTCTTGTGGAACGCGAGCGCCATGCGTTGCGTGCCGTCCCCGCCGACGGTGATCAACGCCGAGATGCCCTTGCGCTCGAAGATCTGCTTGATGCGCCCCGACTCGTCCACGACGCGGTTCCCGCGTTTCACCGCGAAGATGTCGCAGCGGTTGCTCGCGCCGATGATGGTGCCGCCGCGCGGCAAGATGCCCGCGACCTCGGAACGCGAGAGCCGCTGAACGCCGCGGCCGTGGGGCTCGAGGAATCCCTCGACGCCGTTGCGAACGCCGTAGACCTCCCAGCCGTGGACGTTTTGCGCAGTCTTCACGACGGCGCGAATCACCGCGTTGAGCCCGGGGCAATCCCCGCCGCCGGTCAGGATCGCGATGCGCTTCTTCTTCTTGCGTGCAGCCATGGGCCGCGCAGTCTACTTGCGGTTGAAGATCGCGACACGCACACCCCACGAGCGATCGAAGAGGATCGGCGCGAATTGCTCGATGCCCGTCATGCGCTCCGCGAGCCAGACGCGCCGCACGGCCTTGCCCACTTCCACGTAGTACGCGTTCGGGTCGTCGGTCTCTTCGTGCGCGAGGATCAGGAAGATGCGCCGCCGGCCTGCGATCTGATCGCCGTAGCGCTCGCGGATCTCCACCGCGGAGATCGCCTCGCGCGGCAGCAGGATGCGAGCGAGGCGGCGCCGGTCGTAGAAGTCCCAGACCAGGTGCAGGTACTCGGGGTGCAAGAACACGAGATCGCCGCGCCCCTCGGGCGCTTCGGCGTCGGCTAGGGACCGCTCCAAGATGAACTGCCGCGCCTGTCGCCAGGGTTCCTTGCCGTACGGGTGTCCGTGGTGCAGGAACGTGAGCGCGTGATCGGGGTCGGTTCCGTAGACCTGCGGCAGCTCCTTGCCGTCGAGCGTGCCGCCGTTGCCGATTCCGACGAAGTACGCCGGCGCGCCGAAGAACGCCACGAGCCCGGCGACGGACAGCGCGGTCAGGCCCGTCGTCAGGACGACCTTCAGCGCGCCCGGGGCCCGCAGCGCGCCGATCGTCGCGGTCAACAACAGCCACGGCGCGAGGAACAACATGTAGCGCTCGTGCATCAGCGGGAACTTGACGAAGACCAGCAACACGAGCGCGATCGGCACGAAGACGTTCGCGGCAACGAAGCTCCCGATGCCCGGCATGCGGCGCAATCGCCATGCGCCGAACAGGAGCGGTGTGAACCAGAGCAGCGACGTCACCGCGACGATGGTGCTCTCCTCCGCAACCACGGCGCCGATGCCTTCGTCGAGGCGTGTGCGGTCGACGACGACGAGGCCCGGCCCCGCGCCGATGCGCCACAAGATGTAGCCGAGACGGCTGAAGGGATCGAACGGGTCGCCCGTCGAGATGCCTTCGTAGTTGCGCAGCATGAAGACGAACCACGGGATGAACAACACGCCGGCGCAAACCACGGACAGGATGAACGGTCGCGGGTCGAACCGCTCGCCGCTCGTGCGCCCCTGCCACCAGAGCCACAGCGCGTGCGCACCGTGACCTGCGATGATCCACACCGCGAAGTACTGCGTGTACAAGGCCAGCCCGCCCAGGAGCGCATAGCCGACCAACGGACCGCGCGTGCCGCGATCGAGCCAGCGCAGGTACAGCAGGCTCAGCCCGAGCGCCTCGGCCAGGAGCGCGGCGTACATGCGCGCGTCCTGGCAGTACTCGATCACGTACGTCGATCCGGCGACGAAGCCGGCGAACCACATGGCCAGGCGCCGTCCCTTGTGCACGTCGCCGTCGCGGGCGAAGCCGCCGCGCCGCGGCTGCCGCGTCGGATCCAGCAGTCGCAGACCGAGCTGGTAGGCGAGCCACATCGTCGCGATGCCGAGAATCGCCGCCGGTGCCCGCAACGACCATTCCGACTCGCCGAACCAATCGAGCCAGACGCGGGTGACGATCCACCAGGCAGGCGGATGGTTGGCTTCGGCCAGGATGGTGCCGCCCCAGGTCGGCCGCACGGCCCAGGACCAGGTCGCTCCCTCGTCGAGCCACAGCGAGTGCGTGCCCAGGTCGACGACACGCAGCACCGCGCCCGCCCCCAGGACGTTGAGCAGCGCGCGGGGCGGGAGTCGCCAGTTCTTCACAGGCCCCGAATGGAACCACCCCCGGCGCGGTGTGTCCAAAGCTGCGCACGAGGAACCGTACCCCCGCTGCCCACTGACCCGTGACGCCTCCGGAGGTACGGTGCTGTCGAGAGGGCGCCGGTTCGCACGGCGCTCCGCGCCGGGAGAGATTCGATGTTGCGCCGCCCCCTTTGGTTCGTAGTCACCGCCCTGGTTCTTTGCGTCTCACTGAGCGCGTCCGCGGACGACGACGCCGACGTACGTCTGGCGCTTCGAAAGGCGCAGGAACCCCTGCGCGACGGCAAGTGGGCGGACGCCGCGAAGGCGCTGCGCGCGTTTCGCGACGCACACCCCAAGACGTCGCAGGCCGCCGAGGCGTGGGTGCTGGAAGCGCGAGCCCTGCTCAACGCCGACGACGCGCGCGGCGCGCTGGCCGCGACGAGCGACTTCCTCGCGGTCAACGGTCAAGACGCGTGGGCCGGGCGGATGCGGCACACCGCGGCCAAGGCGTACGAGAAGCTCGGCGATCCCGGCAAGGCGGCGGCGCTGCTGAAGCAGCTGAGCGACGATTCCACGGCACCGCAGGCGCGCGCCCGGATCGGTGCGTTGCACCTCGAGCTCGCGGACGCCGACTTCGACGGTGTCGAGACGCAGGACGATCTCGGACGGACGATCAAGAAGCGCGACGTCCAGCGCGCGTTCCAGAGCTATCAGCGCGCCCTCCAGGTCGGCGCGCCGCCCGAGCACGTCAATCGCATCTACGAGCGCATGGCGATGATCCAAGAGGAGCTGGGTCAGCACGCCGCCGCCGCCAACACGTGGAACACGCTCCTTGCGCGCTGGGGCCTCGAAGACGTCAAGAGGTACGGCGCCGAGATCGAGCCCGGCGTCAAGCGTGCGGGCGAAGCGTTCAACCTCACGGCGCACGAGCGCTGGCTCGTCGGCCGTGGTCGCGCGCGCGTGAACAGCGGTCAGGGCGCGCTCGGGCGCGACGACCTGACGGTCGCGCTGGAGCGTTTCCCCAAGGGCAAGCTGCACATGGAGATCCTGCTGCTGCTCGGCAAGGAGCGCCTGCATGCGGCCCTCAGTGGCGGCGACAACGCGACGTTCCAGGAGGGCGTGGACTGGTACAAGCGCGCGATCCTCGAGCACCGCAACGATCCGAAGGCCGTGGAGGCCCAGAAGCACCTCGCCGAGGCGTACATGCTCCGGGGACAGAGCGAACAGGCGGCGGCGGAGTACCGATCGCTCGTCGAGCGCTTCCCGAACGATGACTTCGTTCCCCAGGCGCGTCACAGCGCCGCGCAGATGCTGCTGCGTGCCGGCGCGCATGACGAGGCCATCAAGGAGTGGAACCGTTTTCTGGCCGCCCACCCGAACCACGCGCTCTGGAAGCAGGTTCGATCCTCCATCGTCGACGCGGCGTTCGCCAAGGGCGCGCACCTCAAGGAAGAGGACGACGTCGTAGGCGCCATCGAGGCGTGGCGCGCGTTCGCCGAGACCTACCCGACCGACAGCCGGGCGCCGGCCTCGTTGATTCGCGCCGGCATGGCGCTGAACGAGCGCAAGGACTTCAACGGCGCGATCGCGATCTGGCGCGGCGTGCTGGGACGCTATGCGAAGTCCACGGTGGCCCCCCTGGCCGCGATCCTGCTGGCCAAGACGTACGAGGACGATCTCCATCAGCTCGCGGACGCGATCGAGGCGTACGAGGATCTCATCAAGAAGTACCCCGGCTCCTCGGAGGCCGGAGAGGCCCGGCAGCGTCTGGAACGGCTGCGCGCGAAGCATCTCGAGGTGCAAGCCGAGCGCGTCATCGGGACGGAGGAGCCGGCCGTCATCAAGGTCACGACCCGCAACATCGAGTCGTTGCGCGTGCGCGTCTACCGGCTCGGGATCGAAGAGTACTTCTTGCGCAAAGGCACCGTCGACGGCGTGCAGAACCTGCAGCTAGAGATCGTCAAGCCCGACTGGACGACCGAGTGGACGTTCGACGACTACAAGCCCTTCGAGCTCGTCGCGGCGGACCGGAAGCTGCCCGTGGAGGAGGCCGGCGCGTACGTGGTCGTGATCGGGGACGACGACCTCACTTCGACGACGCTCTTCCTCGTGAGCGACATCGAGTGCGTCGTCAAGCGTTCGCGTCTCCGCCACCTCCTCGTCTGGGCGTTCGACCGCAAGACCCAGGCGCCGGTCGAGGGAGCGCGCGTGCTCGTCGCCGGCAGCGGCGAGGTGGGCGTCACGGGCAAGGACGGCGTCTGGCAGGGCACGAAGGGCACGGCGAACGGGCACGTGCTGGTTCTCAGCAAGGTCGGCGCCGCGACCACGGCCGTGAAGCTCGGTCCGCAGGTCGACCGTGCCGGGTTCCGCAGCAAGGCGTACGTCTACACCGACCGCCCGGTCTACCGGCCGGGCCAGGAGGTCAGCTGGCGCGCGATCTTCCTCGCCGGCACGGGGGGGGGCTACACCAACGGCGGCAAACACGCCGCCGACATGAAGGTCTTCGACGCGCGCGGGCAGGAGGTGCGCAGCGAACGCGTCACCTCGACGGCGTTCGGGTCGTTCTCCGGCAGCTTCGCCCTCGACGGCGCCGCGCCGCTCGGCGACTGGCGCGTTCAGATCGCCGTGAAGGGGCACGGCACGTGGAGCGGCACCTTCGGCGTACAGGAGTATCGCAAGCCCGAATTCACGATCCGCGTCGAGCCGCAGCAGCCGGTCTATCTGACGGGCGAGAAGGTCGAGGCGACGCTGCGGATGGAGTACGCGTTCGGCGGTCCTGTCGTCGATGCGCCGGTGCGCTACGAGGTCTATCGCATGCCGCGCACGTTCAGCGCGTCGGGCGCCGAGGACTACTCCTGGTACTTCAAGGACGACCGGCCGAAGCCCGAGCGTCGAACGAGCACGCAGAATGCGGTGCTGGTCCTGCGCGGTGAGGCGCGCACCGACGACGGCGGCGTCACCCGGATCGCCTTCGACACGAAGGTCCAAGATCAGGACGCCGAGTACGTCGTCCAGGCGAGCGCGCAGGACGTGACCCGGCGTTGGATCTCCGACCAGGGACGGATCCCCGTGACGCGGGGCGATCACATGGCCGTCGTGAAGGCCGACCGCAAGGTCTACCGGCCCAAGCAGGAGATGAAGATCGAGGTGCGCACCGTCGACGCGCGCGAGCGTCCGGTTGCGCGTTCCGGCTCGGTCGTCCTGTTGCGACTCCGGCGCAGCGAGGTCGCGACCGACGTGAAGGGGCCGCCCCGCGGACGGCCGGTCGTCGTGCGCGACGAGGAGATCGAAGAAGCGAGCTACGCGCTCACCACCGGCAATGACGGACGCGCGGAGCTGAAGCTCAGGGTGCCGCGTCCGGGCCGGTGGCGCCTGCGATGGAAGGCCGACGGAGGGCGCGGCACCCTCGTGATGGCGCACACCGACGTCGAGGCGAGCGGCGAGGCCGAGGATCCGAGCAAGCACGCCCGGCTCGTCGCCGCGCGAACGCTCTATCGCGAGGGCGAGAACGCGGAGCTGTTGATTCACAGTCCGGTGACCGGCGTGCGCGCGTTGCTCACGTACGAGGGCGAGCAAGTGCTCGACTACCGGATCCTACGGCTCGACGGGACGAGCACGCTGGTTGCCCTGCCCGTCGAAGGCAAGCACGCGCCGAACGTGTACTTCAAGATCGCCGTCCCCGGGAAGGACGCGCTGCTCGAAGCCGACACCGAGATCGTCGTCCTGCGGCACCTCGATGTATCCGTGAACGTCGCGACCGCGACGGCCGTCCCCGGCGAGGAGATCGAAGTCGAGCTCGTCACGCGCGACGCGAACGGCAATCCGGTCGCCGCCGAGGTCGGACTCGCGCTCGTGGACGAGACCGTCTACGCCGTCGCGCGCGACCGCGCCGACCCGATCCGCCCGTACTTCTACGACAAGCGACGGGTCAACGCCGTCATGACGGCCTCGTCGCTGGGCTCGCGCTTCTACGGAACGACGCGCGAGACGAGCAAGGACCTGCTCGCCGACGCCGCCGCGCGCCAGGGCAACGCGAAGGCGGTCTACGCGCAGAGTGCGATTCGCCTCGCCCGCGAATCGATCCGGCGCGGTGACGTCGGCCAGGCGGTCGCGCAGGCTCAGCGTGCGATGCAGGCCGACCCGGGTTCCTGGGACGCGCGTGCGTTGCTCAGCGAGCTGCGGGCGCGGCCCGAAGCGGCGAAGTTCTTCGCGTTCCAAGGCAAGGACCGCGCCGGTGTCGAGGCCGAGAAGGCGATGGATGCGCTCGAGCGCCTCGAAGGAGCGGCGGATGGCATGGCGCGACGCGCTCGACCGTCGTTCGGAGACTTCGAGGTGGATTCACCCCGCAAGTCGGGGAAGCCGGGTTCCGGTGGCGGCGGAGGACGCTACCGCGCCCCCACCGGCGCCGTTGCGCCCGGCATGCGTGAGCCAGCCGACAAGGCGCCGCCGGCGCCGCCGAGCGCCGACGCCAAGCTCGACGCCTATGCGAGCAAGAACAAGAAGGGCAGTTTCGCAGGCGAGCGCCAGGAAGGACTGCGCCTTCTCGAAGAAGCGCACTTTGCGCGCAGCGCGGCCGTTCGCAACGTCGCGTTGCCCGACGGCTGGGTCGGCGACATCGCGGCCCGTCGTCTGCAAGAGGGATTCGGTCTGCAGGGCTTCGGTAGCTTCGAGGTCCGCAAGCGCTTCGCGGACACCGCGGGCTGGTTCCCCGCCGTCGAGACGGACGAGAACGGCAAGGCGACCGTCAAGGTCAAGCTGCCCGACAACCTGACCACCTGGCGCGCGGTCGCGCACGGCGTGTCGAAGGACGCGCTCGTCGGCGCCGGCCGTGGCGGCGTGGTCGCCAGGCGTGACGTGCTCGTTCGCGTCGACACGCCGCGTTTCCTCACGCAGACCGACGCGCTCACCATTCCGACCGTCGTGCACAACAACACCGGCCGCGCGCTCGATGTCGAGGTCCGCGTCGAAGCGACCGGCATCGATCTGTCGGGTGACGACGAGACGTTGAAGATCGGCAACGGCATGCGCGGCGTCTCGGACCGCGCCTTCGCGGCCAAGGATCCCGGCAGCGTCGAGATCAAGGCGACGGCGCTCTCCGACGGCGGCGGCGACGCCGTCGAACTGACCTTTCCGACGCAGGCGCGCGGGTTGAAGGTCCAGGATGCGCGCAGCGGTGTGGTGGACACCACCATCGGCGCGCTCCAGGAGACCTTCCTGGACGTGCCGGAGAACGTGATTCCGGGAACGAACCGACTGTTCATCGCGCTCTACCCCGGCGTCGAAGAGGCGCTTCTCGATGCGCTGCTCTATCTCGACGTGTTTCCGTACGGCTGCGTCGAGCAATCGGTGCACCGCTTCCTGCCTGCGATTCAGGCGCGCAACGCGCTGCGGGCCGCCGGCAGCCCGGCGGCCGAGAAGATGCGGCAGCTCGACGAGGCCATCCGCCGCGGCGCGGACCGCATACGCAACCTGCAGAACGACGATGGCTCGTTCGGTTGGTTCGGGCGCGGGCAGGGCGACCTCGCGATGACCGGCTACGCGCTCCGTGGGCTCGTGGCCGCGCGGGCGAACGGCGTTCGCGGGTTGGATCGCAGCATCACCATGGCGAGCAACGCCATCGTGCAGATGCTGCCGAAGGGCACCGAAGACGCGCGTGCGCTCGGGCACCTCGCGTTGGCCGAGTCCGGCCAGATGCAACGCGACGGGTACGCGACGACGTTCCGCCGCCGCAGCGACGACCTCAGCGTGACGGGGCTCGCGTGGATGACGATGGCCGCGAAACGTCTCGGCCGCGGCTTCGACGTGGAGGAGCTGGTGCGCGTGCTGCTTCAGCGCCGGGTCGAGAAGGACGGTCTGACGCATTGGGCCGGCCGCAAGGGCGACTGCTTCGTCGGCAGCGACCGGGAGGCGACCGGCGTCGCCGTCGAAGCCTTGATTCGCGCGAAGTCGGCGAGCGAGCACGTCGAGCGCGGCGTGAACTGGTTGCTGGCCAACCAGAGTCGCCGCGGCCTGGGCAGCACGAAGGACGCCGCGGCGTTCGTCGGGGCCGCGAGTGCATATGTCGGCGAAGGGCACGGTCAGGGGTTCGGCGGAACGGTCGAGGTGTTGCTCGACGGGAAGGTGCTGCGGACCGTCCAAACCGCCGCCGCGCCCATGAAGTACGTCGACCGCCGCTTCGAGATCGAAGAGGCCGACGCGCTGCGCACGGGCCGACACCGCTTGGCGTTCCGCTTGCGCGGCCAGGGTCGCCTGAACTGGACGGCCCGGCTCGAGTCGGTGGTCGCCTCCGAGACGCTGCCCGCGGACGAGCACGGCCTGCGCGTCGAGCGCAGCTACATGCGTCCGGAAGAGGCGCCCATCGAGGGGCAACCGCCGCGCGTGAAGCCCGGCTACACGATCCTGCGGCCCGCCGCGCGTCCGAAGGTCGAGCCGCAGGAGCTCGACGCGGTGGCGTCCGGCGACAAGGTGCTGGTGCGCCTGAAGCTCCACGCGTCGCGCGAGCTCGAATACGTCCTGATCGAGGATCCGATCCCTGCGGGCTTCGAGGTCCTGGCGGACACGTCCAAGGGACGCTTCGACTGGCAGGAACGCCGTGACAACCGGCACGTGTTCTTCTGCAGCAAGCTTCCGAAGGGCGCGTACGTGCTCGAGTACGTCCTGCAGGCGACGCACCTCGGGTCGTTCACGGCGCTCGGCACTACCGCCTTCGGCATGTATGCGCCCGAGTTCCACGGCCGTGCCGCGGGTCGTTCGATTCGCGTGCTGACGCCGGACGATGCGCGCCGCCCCGATGTCGAGCGGCCACCTACACCCGACGAGCTGTACGACCGCGCGAAGACGCTGTTCGGGGCGAAGCAGCATGCGGATGCCCGCCGGATCTTCGAGTCGCTGCGCAAGGAGCAGCCGCTGCGAGATCAGATCATCGTCGAGATCGAGGGCTTCCTGCTGCGCATCGCCATCGCCACGGAGGACGCCAAGGCAACCGTGCGTGCTCGCGAGGAGCTGGTGCGCCGCGATCCCGGCCGGATTCCCAACGACCTCGATACCCAACGGGCCATCGCCGGCGCGTACCACGCCATCGACGAGTTCGAGGTCGCCAACGGTCTTTACCGCAATCTCGTCGCGCGCGGCTTCGCGCTCGAGAGCGACTGGTCGTCGACGCTCACGCAACGCGGCCGGGAGGTCGAGGGGCTCGACCGCCTCGGCATGGTGCTGCGCGGGTATCCGATCTCGAACGCGACCGCGCGGGCGGCCTTCGCACGCGCACAGCGCTACCAGGAGCTCAAGCGGCCGGCGGGACGGCCCGGCGGTGAAGAAGGCCGGCCGATGGACGCGGAGACGCTGAACGCGCTCTGGGCCATGACGGCGCACTTTGCCGACACGCCGATGGCGGCGCCAGCGAGCTACGCGCTCATCGACGCGCTTCGCCGTTCGGGCAACGCAACCGGCGCCGCGGCCAATGCGGAGGCGTTCCTACGCCGCTTCCCGAAGAGCCACTTCGTCGATGACAGCTGGTACTTCCTCGCCGACAGTCGCTATCAGACGTTCGAGAGCGATCCGAGCGAGGAGGCGGCGGCAGCCGTGCGCGAGGCGGCCGAGGCGCTCGTGAACCAGAAGTTCGTCCACGTCGGCGGCGCGCAGGCGTACAGCGAGTTCCGCGGGCGCGCCTACCACGTGCTGGCGCGCATGTACCACGTGCTCGGCGATCTCGACCAGGCGATCGCAATGTACCGCAAGGCCGGCAACCTCGAGGACGCCCGCGAGGCCCTGGCCTTCCTGACCGAGAAGCGGTTCTCGATCGACGAGACGGTCACCGCGCCGCTCGCCGACGGCACCTCGTTCACGGTTCGCTACCGCAACATGGACGAGGTCGAGCTGAAGGCGTACCCGGTGGATCTGCAGGTGCTGTTCGCCGTTCGCAAGACGCTCGTCGATCTGCACAAGGTCGATCTCTCGGGCATCGTCCCGGCGCACCAATGGACGGTGGCGCTGAAGGACGGCAAGGACCACGCCGCGCACGACGCCGATGTGGTGCTCCCCGTGAAGGGCAAGGCGCCGGGGGTGTGGCTGGTCGTCGCCAAGGCCGGCGACCACGAAGCGAGCACGGTCGTCATCAAGACGGACTTGAGGGTCGTCCTGCAGCGGGTCGGCAACAAGGTGCGTGTCTACGTCACGGGCGCAGACGGCCTTCCGGTGCGTGGGGCGTACGTCACCGTGTCCGACGGCAAGAGCATCCGGGCGCGGGGCGTGACCGACGGTCGCGGCGTGTTCGAAGCGCCGGGCGTCGGCGCCACGCCGAGCGTCGTGGTGTCGAAGGGAGACCGATACGCGATCGCGCGGTAGCTACGGCGCCGTTCCGCCTCCGCCGCAGCCGCTCATCGAGAGTGCTGACCCGGTTGCATGCCGAGGATCTCTACCTCGCGCAAGCGTGCGACCTGCGGCTCGAAGGCGCATGGGACGCGTTGGACGACGATCTCTCGCAGGCCCTCGACGAGCGACTCGAGCGGATGGGCGTCCCCTCCCTCTAGCGGCGGGAAACCGCGCCCATGGCGGCGCGTGGGTGTTCGATTCCGCACGCAAGCCGCGGTGGACGAATGCGCTAAAGCGGTCACCTTCACCGATACGATGATGAATGTGTCCGGACGAGGCCACCACAGCATGCTCGAAGCTGAACTTCTGCAGACGATCTTCAGAGATGCCGCCGACCTGGTGGTGATCCTGCGTTCCGACCGCTGCATCGAGACCGCGAACCCGGCGTTCGAGCGGACGGTGCCGAGGGCGCGTCCCGGCGTCGACTTCATGGACCTCGTGGTCCCGTCCGCACGGAATCGCGTCCTACGCGAGCTGGTGCGAGCTGCCGGTGGTGACGAGGTCCTTCTCGAGGTCCCGCACGGAACAGCGTCCGAACACGCCGTCGTGATCGAGTACCGGTTCTTCCCGATCGAGGGCGGCATGGTCGCCGCGATGGGCCGGCCGCGCGCGCGCGACGTGTCGGCCAAGGAAGAGCTCGGGCAGGCCCGCGCGGAGCTTCAGGTCAAGTCGCGCATGCTCGACGAGATCCAGCTCGAGCTGACCCAGGTTCCGTTCATCGACCCCGCGACCGGTGTGTGGAACCGCATGCAGGTCATCGAACGACTGAGCGGCGAGTGGAGCCGCTGCGAGCGCTACGGCTCGCCCCTCACCTGCCTCTTGATCGACGTCGAGAACCTGGACGGGTTGCGCACGAACAGCTCGGGTGTCGCGGTCGACGAGGCGCTCAAGGCCGTCGCGCGACGTCTGAAGGCCGTCGTCCGCGATCACGACATCGTCGGGCGCTACAGCGGCGACTGCTTCGTGGTCGTGGCCGTCCAGTCGGACCTCGACGGCGCCCGTTCGCTGATCGATCGCATCCAGGAGATGGTCGCTAGCGAACCCGTTTCCGTCGATCAACGCTCGGTTCCGCTCACCATCCGGATCGGCGGTGCGACCAACAAGTCCGAGGGCGTCGAGATTCTCGAGGACCTGTTCTCCGTCGCGGAGAGCGCCCTCGAAGACGCGCGCTCCGAGAACGTGAACGCCAAGGTCGCATCGGAGTTGGCCGCATAGGAACGGCTCCGACGTCCCCGCCTCGATTCCGATCTCGTCGCCGCATACGCTTTTCTGGTGTGCTTCCTCCTGATCCACCACCGCACGCGCGACGATTACCCCCTCGTCCTGCTTGCCAACCGCGACGAGTACTTCGATCGACCGTTCGAGCCTCCGGCCCTTCGGGATGAGGCGCTCGGGTTGGTCGCGCCGCGGGATCGACGCGCGGGTGGAACCTGGCTGGGCATCAACCGCCACGGACTGGTCGCGGCCATCACGAATCGTGACCCGGACAACATCGATTCGGCGGGGCTGCGCAGCCGTGGCCTGCTCGTCACCGACGTGCTGGGGTACGAGAACGCGCGCGCCGCCGTCGAGGCCTGGCAGGGTGGCCGCTACGCGGGGTTCAATCTGTTCGTCGGCGATCGCACGGACGCGTTCGTCCTCCAGAACGGCCCGGCAACGGAGGGTGGCCGGAAGATCATGTCCGACGTCGTGAGGCTACGCCCCGGCGCGCACGTGCTCACGAACTTGCACGATCTGGACGAGGTGGCGATCCCGGTCATCGGGCGGCCGGATCCGAGCCGGCGCCTCGAAGACACCCTGGTCCGGTTGGAGCGGCTCGCCGCCGACGACCGTACGCGCCTGCCGCGCGACCATCGCATCCTGAAGCGCGGCGACCGGCGCGGGACCGTCTGTAGCGCGGTGCTTGCCCTGCCCGCCGCGGCAGGGGACGCGCCGGTGTTCAGGTTCGCCGACGGAGTCCCAGGCGAGGTCCCGTTTGCCCCCGTAGGGGCCTGAAACGTCCAATTCTGGCGGTTCGGCCAAAGCCCTTGAGCACGGGTGACGTGCTGGTCGATGAGACCTGTGTCGTTCTTCCCAGGGGGCTGGCGTGCTGGTCGTACTGCTCATCGTGGTTGCCGTGGTGGTTTCACCCTACGTCGTCGGCCCGATTCTCGTACGCCGGAGCTTCCGACACCGGGCCGAAGCGCTCATCGAGCCGATGGAAGACGACGCGCCCGCGGCCGCCGTTGCCGCCCTCGATGAGGCCGGCGAAGAGCTTCTCGAGCTGGGCTACACGGAGGTCGCACGCGTGCGCCTGGAGTCGGTCCGCGACGTGATCGCCTATGTCGCAGTCCACGTGGACCGCGACGCAAGCGACATGGCCGCCGTCTCCGCGCTGGTTCACGGCCGTCGGCCGGATGTCGTTCATGCGAACATGGTCGAGTTCTGCACCCGCTGGGAACGCGGACGCGAGATCCTGACCAACAACTGCGCGGAGCCGCCGCCCTTCGGCTACCCGCGCGGCCAGGTCGTGGTCCAACACGCCGGCTGCGAGGACCTCGAGCTCCTGCACCGCCTGCACCGCGCTCGCGCCCGTTCGGAAGGGCCGGCCATCGACGCCGAGATGCCCGAGGTCGGGCAAGAGGTCGAACCCCTGGTGCGCGGCGCCGCGCATTGGGTCGAGGCCATGGAAGGCTGCGGCTTCATCTGCCCTGCGGAAGCGGACACGTACAAGTTCACGTGGGGCGGCGCCTTCAAGGCAACGTGGCACATGTTGCCGCCCTTCAAGCGCAAGGCGGTGCGCCGCATGCAGGAGGTCGCCGCGCTCTCGCTTCAGGTCCATCGCATCGATGCCACGATCGGTGAACCGCACGCCGTACGGATCGTTCCGCCGCCGACGAACAACCTTGGGTTGAAGCCGTCCCACGGCCTGGTGGCCAAGTCGTCATGACGATGGAGCTGATCCTCGCCCTGAGCGCCACGGGTTTCTCCCTGTGCCTTCTGGTGCTCCTGCGAATGCTCCAGATCTCGCGTGGCATCGTCTACTACGCGCGGCCGATCGTGGACACCGTGGCGGCAACCGAGCTTCCCAAGCACGCCATCAAGCCGCTGGACCAGGCCTGTAGCGACCTCAACGCAGCCGGGCTTCGGCCGAGCGGCTACCTGCGTTCGGAGTACCGCTCCGGAGAGGTCGCGTACTCCGTGCTGTACCTGGACGGCGAGCAGCACTGCCGCGTGCAGGCCACGGTGACACTGCGACGAAGCGGCAAGCGCGAGGGGCGCCGGCTCGCCGTCGAGGTCGAGGCGGTCACGGAGCTCGAGTCGAGGCGCGACGTCATCACGGTTCACGCGAGCACGTACCCCCGGCTCGACGCGTGCCGGGGCCAAGCGTTCCTCTACCTTCCGCGCGCCCCGGACGTGCGGGCGCTCCTCGCCACCCACCACAGCCGCATCGAAGCGGTGGACGATGAAGAGCCGATCCCGACCACCGAGCCCGACGCCAAGGCGCGCGAGGCCAAGCGCATCCGCACCTGGATCGATGCGCACGCCCGACGGGGGAGCCTCGAGTACAACGACGATCGCTACCACCTGACGGCGCGAGGCGCCTGGCGGCACTTCTTCCGCTCGACGTGGCCGTTCAGCGCCGTCGCTCGCTGGAGGACCTGCCGCAAGGGACGCCGGGTCATGACGTCGCTCGAGCTCCAGCGAGAGGCGATTCGCAAGGTGCGCCCGCAAGGCAACAAGCCGCTGCCGCGCTCACCCATGCCGACGCAGTAGCCGGCCCGGTCAGCGATCCACCAACGCGGGGGCGGGCCGACCGACGCCGTCGAACAATGGGCTAACGCGTCCACCCAGGTGGACGTGATCCGGCGCATGCCCGAGGTTGCGAGCGACCTATCGGCTTGGGAGGATCTGCAACCGCACCGGGGAGGTCGCTCTATGTTCACGCGTCGCTCGCTTCTGATTCTCGTACTCGCCGTGGGCCTGATCGGGCCGGGTTGCGGCACGGACGACGCGACTGGCGTCGAGACCTTCTCCTTTGGGCCGGCAGAGATCGTGTTGCCGTTCATTCCGGGCGTCGGAGAGTCGCAGAGCCAGGTCGTCGGTCTCAAGAACCTCACGCTGTTCCCCTCCACGGTGACCGTGACCGCCTACACGCCCGCGGGCGCGGCGTACGGACCGGGGGCGACGGCGATCGTCGTCCCGGCCCAAGGTGAGACGCGCGTGCCGCTCACGACGTTCACGGGCCCGGTACTGCTGGGCGGCTGGGTGCACGTCGATACGACGACCGGCCCCGCGGCGTCGTTCGTCATCGCGTACATGGACCGCGTTCGTCCCGGGGGCTTCGACGACGCCTCCATCGGTTTGACCTGGCGCGCAACGGGCGGACACGTGACGCTCTCCGGTCACGCCGAGTCGTACGAAATCGTCAACGGCAGCAAGCTCGGCGCCGGTTTCGTGCCCGGTTCGTACACCGTCACGATGTACGACCCGTTCGGCCTACCCTTCCCGCCGACCGTCGTCCCGATCGGCGCGGCCGGTTCGGTGCGCGTGCCCGTCGTCTTGGGCACGGTCGGGCTGGTCAAGGTCGAACCGGACGTCGGCTCGTTCCCCGCCGGCACGACCTTCAGGTACGCCGTCGCGGCCCGCGAAGAGAGCGTCGCCGTGCACAACGAGGAGCGCTTCCACGAGCCCGTGGACACGGTGCTTTCGGACGTGACCCTCGGCTTCGATCTCGAGCACGGTGTCGATCCCGAGCTGAACCACTGCGACTTCGGCTTGGTGCTGAGCAACTTCGCGACGACGCGCAAGTTCCTGACGCTGAGCGCCATCTACGACCGCAACGGCAATCAGCTGCTGCCCGCGCCCCGGATCGTCGGCTTGGACCCGTTTGCGACGAAGTACATGTCCACGCGACCGGGGCTCTCGATCGGGCTGGAGCTCGGAGAGCTCTCGGTGCTCGACGGCTTGTTCCCCGACATCGGCATCGATCCGCCGAAGCAGGACTTCTGGATGCGGATCACGTTCCCGAAGGAAGTGAACGTGACCGCGCGTCAGTACGACCCCGACTTCTTCAGCTTCTACCGCGTCGTTCGCACGCGCCGCATCACGCCGCAGGCGAACGTGTCCGACCTGCCGATCCAGCCGACGATCGGGGGCGGCATCCGCAACTGGGTCGACGTCATGAACCCGAACCCGACGTCGCAGACGCTGTTCATCCGCGGATTCACGCCGGGCGGCTTCGAGTACATCCTTCCCCAAACGACCATTCCGGCGTTCAGTCGCATCTCCTGGTCGCCCGACGGCAGCATCTTCACCGAGGATCCCTTCGATCCGCTTGCGCCACCTGTGCTGTTCATGTCGTTCAACTTCTCGAGCACGGGCGGGCTCATGTTCAACGCCCGCAAGGACGTGCGTGATCAGATCGGCCTGGTGACCCAGATTCGGCCCACGCCCGTTTACGACCTTGCTTTCAAGTAGATCGCGGGCCTGCCCCGAATCCTCTGTCCGGCGGAGTCGCGAAGCGGCCATACTGCCTCGTTGCGTGCCGACACACCTGGGTGTCGGCACAGTCAGCTGATTGCGGGCGGCCGCGCGGGCCGTCCCCACCGTAGGTCGATCCGATGCGCATCCTGAGCGGACTCAAGCCCACGGGCCGAGGCGGCATCCACCTCGGCAACTACTTCGGCGCCGTTCGCCAGTGGATCGATCTTCAGGATCGCGGCGACGGTCTCTACTTCATCGCGGATCTGCACGCGCTCGACGGCGTCCGTGACGCCGAGACGATGCGGGCGTACGTGATGGGGGTCGCGCTCGACTATCTGGCGCTCGGCCTCGATCCCGAGCGCTGCACGCTCTTCGTGCAGTCGCACGTGCCGGAGGTCAGTGAGCTGCAGTGGATTCTCGGCTCCGTCACGCCGATGGGGCTGCTGAACCGCGCGCATGCCTACAAGGACGCGCAGGCGAAGGGCAAGGAGGTCGACTTCGGACTCTTTTCCTATCCCGTCCTCATGGCGGCGGACATTCTGCTCTATCACAGCGATACCGTGCCGGTCGGCAAGGACCAGAAGCAACACATCGAGATCACGCGCGACATCGCCGTGAAATTCAACAGCACGTACTGCCCCGATTTCGACCCGGCGACGGGAGAAGGCGGCGCCCTCGTCGTGCCGAACGCGCTGATCATGGACGACACCGCCGTCGTGCCCGGCACCGACGGCCGGAAGATGTCCAAGAGCTACGACAACGGCGTGGACGTGTTCGCCACGGACAAGCAGGTCAAGAAGCAGATCATGGGCATCGTCACGGACTCGACGCCGGTCGAGGCGCCGAAGGACCCCGGGACGTGCAACGTCTTCGCGCTCCTGAAGCTGTTCTGCGACGCATCCGAGCTGACCGAGATCGAGGGCCAATACCGCGCAGGCGGCGTCGGGTACGGCGATTTCAAGAAGCGCCTGCTGGCGAAGTTCCACGAGCGTTTCGACGACGCGCGCGCGCACCGGGCGGATCTCGAGCGCAACCTCGACTACGTGCACGGCATCCTCACGGGAGGCGCCGCGCGCGCGCGAGAGATCGGCGCCCCCGTGCTGGACGGCGTTCGAGCGGCGTGCGGGCTGCGCGGGTGACCCGCAGCCCGACAACCTTCTAGCCATTCGCACCCCCAGCGGGCACCATCACGCCACAGGACCCGCCCCATGTCCGAACGCAAGATCCTCGTCACCGCCGCCCTGCCGTACGCGAACGGCCCCATTCACCTGGGGCACCTCGTGGAGTACACGCAGGCGGACATCTGGTGCCGCTTCCAGCGGCTTCGGGGCCACCGCTGCATCTACATCTGCGCCGACGACACCCACGGCACCGCCACCATGATCCGCGCCCGTCAGGAAGGGCGCAGCGAAGAGGAGCTGATCGCGCAGATGCACGCGGAGCACGTGCGCGACTTCGCCGCTTTCGGGATCAGCTTCGACAACTTCGGCAGCACGAACTCCCCCGCCAATCGGGAGCTGTGCGCCGAGATCTGGGCGGCGCTGCGCGAGCAAGGCCTCGTCACCGAACGCGACGTGACCCAGCTCTACGATCCGGAGGCCGGCACGTTCCTCGCCGATCGGTTCGTGCGCGGCACCTGTCCGAACCCCAAGTGCGGCGCCGCCGACCAGTACGGCGACAACTGCTCGGTGTGCGGTTCGACCTACGCCCCCACCGACCTGAAGAACCCGAGGAGCACGCTGTCGGGCGCGACGCCCGAGCTTCACACCGCGCCGCATCTGTTCGTGCGCATCGATCAGATGCAAGACTTCCTCACCGAGTGGACCCAATCCGGCGATCATCTCGAGCCGGAGGTCGCGAACTACCTGAAGGGGCACTTCCTCGGGGAGCCGCTGCGCGACTGGGACATCAGCCGGCCGGCCCCCTACTTCGGATTCGAGATCCCCGACGCGCCCGGTCACTACTGGTACGTCTGGTTCGACGCCCCCATCGGGTACATGGCCTCCACCAAGGAATGGTGCGACGCCAACGGCGAGTCGTTCGACGACTGGTGGCGCTCGGACGACGTCGAGATTCGGCACTTCATCGGCAAGGACATCATCTACTTCCACTGCCTCTTCTGGCCGGCCATGGTGAAGACGGCGGGGTTCACGCTGCCGCGTCGCGTGCAGATCCACGGGTTCCTGACCGTCGACGGCGCGAAGATGTCCAAGTCCAAGGGGACCTTCATCAAGGCCGAGACGTACGCGAAACACCTCGATCCGTCGTACCTGCGGTACTTCTACGCGTCCAAGCTCACGCCGCGCATCGACGACTTCGATTTCGGCTTCGAGGAGTTCGCGGCGAAGGTGAACAGCGACCTCGTCGGCAAGGTCGTGAACCTCGCGAGCCGAACCGCGAAGTTCATCGACGGGATCGGCCTCTCGGCTACGTATCCCGACGACGGCGGGCTCTTCGAGCAGGCCGCAGTCGAGGGCGAGGCGATCGCCCGGGCCTACGAAGACTGCGACTTCAGCAAGGCGATGCGACTGATCATGGCGCGTGCGGACCGGGCCAACGAGTACGTCGAAGGCGTCGAGCCTTGGAAGCTGCGCAAGGACCCCGAGCGCGCACGGGAGCTGCAGGACGCGTGCACGATCGCGCTCAACCTGTTCCGGCAGCTGGTCGTGTACCTCACGCCCGTGCTGCCGCGGCTGTCGGAACAGACCGGCGAGCTCTTCGCGACGCCCATCGAGCGCTGGGACGACGCGCAGACGCCGCTCACGGGCACGCAGCTCGAGACGTTCAAACACCTCATGCAGCGGGTCGATCCCGCGAAGGTGCAAGCGATGATCGACGACAGTGTGGAAGCCCCCGCCGATGCCGCGCCGGAGCCGTCCGGGCCCCTGGCCGACGAGCCGTTGGCCGAGCAGTGCACGTTCGACGACTTCCAGAAGATCGATCTGCGCGTGGCGCGTGTGCTGAATGCGGAGGCGGTCCCCGAGGCGGACAAGCTGCTGCGGCTCACCCTGAGTCTGGGCGGAGACGAGACGCGAACCGTCTTGGCGGGCATCAAGAGCGCCTACCAGGCGGAGGACCTCATCGATCGCCTGGTGGTTTGCGTTGCGAACCTGGCGCCGCGCAAGATGAAGTTCGGCGTCAGCGAGGGCATGGTGGTCGCCGCGGGTCCGGGCGGGCGAGACGTGTTTCTGTTGTCGCCGGATACCGGGGCGGAGCCCGGGCAGCGGGTTCGGTAGGGCGCCGGAGGGGCAACCCCTGTGGTCGCCCGATGGAATCGCCGGCGGTGGTCGCATGGGGTGGGCAGCCGCGAAGGGCAGCCACAAAGGGCTGCCCCTACATGCCGCAAGATTGCGTTCTCCGTCTACTCCGCTATGGTCATAGGTAGACCAAGAACGACCCAGATAGAACGAGGCTGACCAAGCTATGACGATCGCCGCTCCGCCCGATTGGATCTACGTTCCCATCCCCAAGCGGCGCTACGCCGACGTGTTGCGGCTCCTGACCGACACCGAGGTCGAGTCGCCGGTCTCGGGCTGGACCGAGCAGCGCTTCCGGGACCTGCGGCCGCGCCTGAACGACACCACCGTCGCGATGCTGGACCTGTGCGCCGCGTCGCCCGGAGTCTGGATCTCCCGCAGCGAGATCGAGGACCGCGCCGGGCGCAGCTATCACGAGGCGCGGGCCGACATGTCCGCGTTCACGAAGCTCCTGCGGTCCCGCCACGGCACGTCCCTGCGTTGGCCCGTCGAGGTCGAGAGCCGTGGCGAAGGGGACGAGCGACAAGCCCACTACTGGATGGACGAAGACGTCGCGGAGAGCTGGGTCCACTCGTCCGAGTGACGGACGCGAACGTGGTTACTCGGCGGCGCGGGCCGTCAGGATCGCCTCGAGCCGGTCGCTGAGCTCGGCCTGCGACTGGAGGCCGACGGCGCGGTCCACCACCTCGCCGTCGCGGAAGAAGAGCAGCGCCGGGATCGACTGAATCCCATAGCGCGCGGCGAGTGCCGGCGCGCCGTCCACGTCGAGCTTGGCGATCGTTGCGCGGCCGTCGAACGCGTCCGCAAGGGCGTCGATGGTGGGGGCCAGCGCCACGCACGGTGCGCACCAGGGGGCCCAGAAGTCGACCAGGACGAGCCGGTCGTTCCGAAGGACCTTCGCCTCGAAGTCGTCTTTCGTGAGGGTGACGGTCTTGCTCATGCCGGATCGACGCTCCTGTCCGGCGCGAGGTTTCACGGGGGCTTCCGACTGGGCGTTCGGCGGTCGCTTCCGCGAAGGGACGGCCTAGATGCGTGCTGCAAGGCGGCGTAGGCTGATCGCCGATGGTTGCGGCACTGCGATCCCTGTTGTTTGCACTCGTCTGCGCAGCGCCGCTGCTGTGCGGACCTTCGTCCGCGTGGTCGGACGACCTGCCGTACCCGAAGGGCGAGAGCACCCACGACATCGAGGGGCTGAAGACGTGGCTGCATTTGCCGGCCGGCATCGCACCCGACCAGCCGCAGTCGCTGGTCA
The DNA here is from genome assembly GCA_965223505.1 of Planctomycetota bacterium. Lineage (GTDB taxonomy): Bacteria > Planctomycetota > PLA2 > PLA2 > JAEUHO01 > CBDCWP01. The sequence continues at coordinate 228,957 of CBDCWP010000021.1, read as the reverse complement.
TCATCCTGCACGGCTACGGCGGGACCGCGTCGGGCATGGCCGGGTCGCTGCGGGCCTGGGCGAACGACGGCTACGTGGTTTGTGCGCCGAAGTCCACGGGGACGGGCTGGAACGACGCCGACATCGAGTCCGTGCTGAAGATCGGCGCGCACCTCAAGGACGTCCTGCCGATCGATCCGAAGCGCGTGCACGTCATGGGGTTCTCCAACGGCGGCTGGAACCTCGGGCCGCTGGCGTTCGACGACGAGCTCAAACCCTGTAGCGCGACCTGGATCGCCGCCGGGTATCGCGGCGCCGGCGTTCCCAAGTGGGCCAAGAAGGAGCTGGGTGCCCTGGCGCTCGCCGGCGCGCAGGACGCGAATCTCGGGGCTGCCAAGGGGACCGTCACGTCGTTGCGCGACAAGGTTCGGGTCGTCGAGGTGCGCGTTCAGCCGAATCTGGGGCACAAGTGGCCCGATCAGCTCATGCCGTACTGCCGGTGGTGGATGGGGGCGATGGAGGGGCGCTTCACCGCCGGCGTCGACATGAATTTCAGCTGGAGCGAGGACCTGGACGCCGCGCTCGCGGCGCTCGAGGGCAAGAAGAAGGGCGGTGTCTTCGTCTACGCCTACGACGAGCTCGACACCGACAACGCGCTCGCCAAGCAGCTGCAGAACGAGCTCTTCATGGATCCGCTCGTGCGCCACTACGGCAACCAGCTCGGGGCCGTGAAGCTTCGCGTGGATCAGGGCGACGACCCCGAGACCGAGGGCGCGATGACCCTCGCCCGGTTGCGCGAGCGCGGCGCGAAGCTGAAGAGCTTGCCGTGTGTGCTGGTCTTCGACCGAAAGGGCAAGCTCAAGAAGGAGCTCGCCGCCAAGATCAAGGCCAAGAAGCTCGCGAGCGCGCTCAAGTCCGTGTCCCCGAACAAGAAGCCGCCGGAATGAACGGAGTTCGCTTGCGTCGTCTCTTCGCGCGCGCTGCGTGCGCGCTGGTACTGCTCTCCCTGATGCCAATGCCACTGCGCGCGGAGGAGAAGGCGGATCCCGGACTCCGGCTGACGCTGAAGATGCTGCATGGCGGCGGCGCGCGCTTCACGAAGCCGCTGCCGGGCTGGAAGTGGCGACCGAAGCACCCGCAGCTCGTACGCATCGGTCAACGCAGGCCGCCGGGTGCGGACAAGAAAGCCAAGCCCAACAGCGTGTTGCTCGTCCGGGACGTGCACGACAAGACGGAACGCGTGCTGCTGGACTTCACCGCGCTCGACGAGCTGGTGCCCGGCAAGGGCAAGCGCATGCGCGGCATCGGTCGCGCCGGACCGCCGCGGTTCAAGTGGGCCGAATCGGGCACGGCGCTTTGCGCCGTCGTGAAAGGCGATCTCGTCTGGGTGGACCTTGCCGAGGGAACGCGGTCGCGCCTGACGCACACGCAGACGCCGATGGCCGACCTGCGCGTCGCGCCGGACGGCAGCCGCGTTTCGTTCGCGCGCGACAACGAGCTGTGGGTCGCGGACACGGACGGCGACCGGCGTCCGCGGCAGCTGACCGGCGGCGGCTGCGACACGCTGCTCAACGCGACGCTCGACTGGGTCTATCCGGAGGAGTTCGGCTTTGACACGGCGGCGTGGTGGTCGCCGGACGCGCAGCACATCGCGTTTCTCCAGCTCGACGAAGCGGAGGTGCCCACGTATCGCTTGCCCGCGATGATGCCGCTTCGAAGCGAGGGGCGCACGATGCGCTACCCAAAGGCGGGGGACCCGAATCCAGTCGCGCGCGTCGCCGTCGCCCCGGCCAAGGGCGGTGACCCCGTCTGGCTCGACGTCGGGAAGCCCGAGTACGTCGTCCGCGTCGCGTGGACGCCGGATTCGAAACGCGTCCTCGTCGTGACGCTGGACCGCAATCAGCAGCACCTGGAGGTGCGCAGCTGCGATCCGGCGAACGGGGCATCGGTCGTGCTGTTCGAGGAGCGCGACGACGCGTGGATCGACGCGCCGCCTGCACCGAAGTTCGTGGACGGGCATCAATTCCGCTGGCGTAGCAATCGCGACGGCTACCTCGCTTGGTACCTCATCGAGACGGACCCCCGGCACACGGCCGTGGCGCGGACGCGGCGCGTCACACCGCCCGACTTCGAAGCGTATCGCCTGTACCACGTCGAGCCCGAGCACGGAGCCGCGATCTTCGGTGGGACGAGCTTCGGGGGTGTGCGCGACGGGGTCTTCCACGGCGTCGGACCGAACCCGACGACGCCGATGTTCGACACCTCGAACTGGGGCTCGACCTCAGCGCAGGTGGACGACACCGGAACGTACGCGGTCGTCTCGTCCTCGAGCGACACGAAGCCGGTCGAGATGTCGCTCTGGCACGTCAAGGAGCGGAAACGGCTAGAGTCGTTCGGGAGCGCGCGGACCAAGAAGCTGGATCAGGTGAAGCTGGCCAAGCCCGAGTACGGGCACATCGAGCTGCCCGACTGCCCGCACGGCCGCATCAACTACCGCCTCTGGAAGCCGGCGGCGTTCGATCCGAACCGGGAGTACCCGCTGATCGTGCACACGTACGGCGGCCCGGGCTCGCGCATGGTCCGCAATCGGTGGGGGCGGGCGGCCCTCTCGGCCACGTTCTTCACGCAACGCGGCTTCCTCGTGCTGCACGCGGACGGGCGTGGATCGGGCGCGCAGGGGGCGAAGTTCATTCGCACCGTCTACAAGCGCCTCGGCATCCTCGAGATCGAGGACCAGGCGCGCGCGGCGAGGGAGATGGCGAAGCGGCCGTACGTGGACGGGGACCGGATCGGCATCTGGGGCTGGTCGTACGGCGGCACGATGGCGTGCAACGCGCTCACCATGAAGAGCGACGTCTTCAAGGTCGGCGTGGGCGTGGCGCCGGTCACCGATTGGCGTCTGTACGACACGATCTACACCGAGCGGTACATGGGTGTGCCGAAGGACAACCCGAAGGGCTACGAAGAGACCGCGTCGGCGAAGCGCGCGAAGAGCATGAACGGTCATCTGCTGTTGATGCACGGCCTGGGCGACGACAACGTGCACGCGCAGAACACGTATCACCTCGTCGAGGCGTTGCTACGGGCCGGGAAGTCCACGTTCGACGTCATGACGTATCCGTATCGCGGACACGGCATCGGCGGCGCGGGCCTGGACGTACACCGGCGGCTGCTCGAGTATTTCGAGCGGCACCTGCCGAAGGACAACCCGAAGGGCTACGAAGAGACCGCGTCGGCGAAGCGCGCGAAGAGCATGAACGGTCATCTGCTGTTGATGCACGGCCTGGGCGACGACAACGTGCACGCGCAGAACACGTATCACCTCGTCGAGGCGTTGCTACGGGCCGGGAAGTCCACGTTCGACGTCATGACGTATCCGTATCGCGGACACGGCATCGGCGGCGCGGGCCTGGACGTACACCGGCGGCTGCTCGAGTATTTCGAGCGGCACCTGTAGGGGCAGCCCTCGTGGCTGCCCAATCCAGACGCCAAGACGCATCCAATTGGGCGACCACAAGGGTCGCCCCTACAGCGACCAAGGGTCGCACCTACGGTTCATTCGGCGCGTGGCTGCCGGCCGCGTGTGCTGCGGGCTCACTCGTTACCGAGGGCTAGCTGACCTCGGAGATGAGGATCAGCTGGTACTCGTCCTCGTAGCCCTTCGATACGCATGCCCAGTCCTGTCGCAGAGACCATGAGCGAAACGCCAGGGCGTCCTGCACGTCGTCGAACAGCATCGTTGCGTTGAGACGCTCCGCGAACGGGACGAGCTCCGGAAGCGAGTCGATCGAAGAGCCGAAATGCCGAGGGCCCAACATGGACTCGCGCACGATGGAGAGGTGATCGCCGCCCCACTGCGCGACGTCGAACCCCAACGACGATTCCGAGGCCCCGTCATCGAACGTTCGGGACACGGCAATGATCTCCCACGCCGTTGGCGCCTTCGTGAGGGCTTTCACCTCCCGTGCGAGCGTGAGATCCGGAACCAGGTCGGCGTCGAAGTTCCAGTCGGGGTATTCGGACCCCAGCCGGTTCCAGATCAGCTCTGATGCGGCCATGATCTCCTTGGCTCGCTCCGGCAGGCGGCCTCTCGCGGCGTCGGCATAGCCGCCGAGACTACGATTGATGGGTACGCGGTCGACGCCGCGGTAGGCGTCGGGGCGAACGCCGAGCACCTCGTGTAGGTGGGCGAGGTGCGCTCGGTACTCGTCTGCGTCGTCCGCTTGCGACGACGACGCGCGGAAGGCCGCCCACCAATCCGACGGCTGCTTCACGACGAGGAATCCTCGTTCCTGCGCTTCCGGTACGGGCGCGTCGGCGGACATAGCGGTGCATCGTACGCCCGCACCCACGTCACCCGCCTTCCGGTCCAGGATGTCGTGCACGATCACGTGCACGTTCACGTCCACGTGGCGACCTGTAGGGGCAGCCCTTATGGCTGCCCAATCCAGACGCCAAGACGCATCCAATTGGGCGACCACGAGGGTCGCCCCTACAGCGACCATGGGTCGTTTCTACGGTTCATTCGGCTCGTGGCTGCCGGCCGCGTGTGCTGCGGGCTCGCAACGGGACGCGCGCAACGCAAGACCGGTACTTCCAACCTGCTTCGAAGGACGGGCGCAGGCACAGTGCGACGGCGTACCGCTGGTCGTTCGTCGGCTACCGTTACGCGCCCGCACCCGATGGACGGGTCCCGTTTTCGCCTCCCCCGACGTACGTATGCCGGGGACGCAGCCGTCGGCGATGACCTGTCGACGACGCCCGCAATCGAGATGCGCAAGCAGCGGGCGGGGCCTCGCCCCGCCCCTACAGATTCCGCGGAGCGGAATCTACCGGATGAACTCCACGATCAGCTGCATGTTCGTCTCGAAGGGACGGAAGATCTCGTCCGGCTCCGGGACGCGCTCCACGGTCGCCGTCAGCTTGTCCGTGTCGGACTGGATCCACTGCGGAACGATCGAGCCGGCGTCGACGGACTCGGCCATCGCCGTCATCGACTTCTTGCTCTTCTCGCGCACCGTGATGACGTCGCCCGGGCGCACGCGGTACGACGGACGGTCGACCTTTTTGCCGTTCACCTGGATGTGGCCGTGAACGACCACCTGGCGCGCCTGCCAGATCGTGCGCACGAACGCCGCGCGGCGCACGACGTTGTCCAGCCGCCGCTCGAGCAGCTCGTTGAGCTTCTCGGCCGTGTTGGCCTTGCCCCTGGACGCCTCCGCCATGTAGCGGCGGAACTGCTTGTCGGCGACGTGATAGAAGAACGCGAGCTTCTGCTTCTCGCGCAGGCGCTCGCCGTAGATCGTCATCTTGCGGCGGCGGCTCATGCCGTGCTGGCCGGGGCCTCGATCGAGGTCGGCCTTCATGTGCTTCGTGGTGTCCGCGATCGGCGCGCGGACGCGCTTGCTCTTCTTGACCTTCGGTCCGGTGTAGCGACCCATGGGGTCCTCCCGACGACTGAATCCCTCGATGGGCGCGGTCCGGCGTGGGGCCGGGGCGGCTCCGGGCACGCGCGCCCGGAGCATCAGCGAGCCGCAAAGGGTAGCCGGGCCGCGCCGCGGGGCAATTCCGGACCCGAGAGTGTTCCTACCGCTGCTGGATCACGTAGTAGTCGGTCGGCTGGATCACGCCGGAGGGTTCCCGCGAGACCTTGACGATGGCCGATCCGCCGCCCGGCGCGATGAAACACACCGTCATGGTCGGTAGGCCGGCCTTGCTGCCCCAGGCCCGTGTGTTGAAGGTCGTGTCGGTCAAGAACCAGGGCGGCAGCAGGTTGCCGACCTCGACCTGCGGCTGCAGGGTCGCGCCCCAGCCATCGCTGTTGAAATGGGCCCACGGGAAGGAGGGGCCGTTACCGCAGTAGATGTCGATGCAGACGAGCTCGTTGACCTCGGTCTCGACCCGGTAGATGTCCGTGTCGCCCGCGGCGATCGATCCCGCGCCGCAGCGGTCGGGATACGTGCTGAGATCCTCGGCTTCGATGATGGGCGTGTTGGGCTCGGTCTCCTCGGTGCCCCGCTTGACCGCCTCCACGCAGAAACAGTACGGCGTCGGGTTGCCGGCGTCGTGCGCGACGCGAACGTAGTGCGTCCCGTTCGCACGGAGGATCGTCCGGATCGTGGCGAATCCGTCGTTGGAAAAGGAGCTGGGGAGCACCGTCGTGCCGTCGGGCGCGACGATCGTGAAGCTGACCGTGCCCGTGGCCGTCTGGTGCCCGAGGCCCTGCGTGAAGCCGGTGAGCTCGAGCATGTCGCCCGCGTTGCCGACGAACTTGAACCAGTCGTCGTCCGCGCCGCCGGTCTGTCCGGCAACGACGTCGTCGTAGGCGATCAGATTCCCGTTGCCGGCGACGTTGTTGGGCTCGGAATCGAAGAGTCCGCTACCGTGGTCGTTGAGCTCGAAGTACAGGAAGTACGGCGCGCTGCCGTTGTTGAAGAAGAACTCGTCGACGGCGATGTAGTACGTACCCGGGTTCTCGAACTTGTACTGGATCGCCGGGTCAAACCCGAACCACTCGGCGTCCTGCGCGAGCTGGGTGACGCCGTCCGTGTCGTACAAGACCAGGCCGCCGTCGTGGAGCGGCAGGTTGTGCCAGGTCCCGTTGCGGAACGAGCACATCTCGAAGCTGACGATCGACGGCTCCGTGATCTGGAACGAGTAGTAATCGAGCTCGTCGTTGACGTAGAACCCGCAAATCACGCCGGGCTCGATGGCCTCCGCCGTTCCGGGGGTGTCGTTCAGGCCGGTGACGAGCTCGCCTTCGGCTTCCTTCTGGAGGTCGTCGTGCCCGGGGACCTCCCGCACGAGAACCGCGTAGCGACCGCTGGCGAACGCGGGATCGTTCGCTTGGACGCACACGTAGTAGGTGCCTGTCACCGGAATCCGGAAGCAGGAGATGTCGGCGTCGAGGCGCGAGCCGATGAGGCTGAGCGGATTGACGTCCAGCTCCACGGTCGCGCCGCCGGGGGGGCCGAGCAGTGTCAGATGCGGCGCGTTCCCGCCCGCGTCCCAGCCGTCCTGGTCGAGGCGGATCGCGAAGATCTCGATGCAGATGACCTGGTCCTGCGTCGCGTTGAAGGTCCAGTAGTCGATCTCGTTGAGGAACGGCAGGTCGCCCACGCCCGCCGTGCCGAACGGAAGGGGCGTCGCGTCGCCGATCACGTCGTTCGGCTCCAGCTCGGCGGTCGTGAAGATCTTGACCGGCCCGATGACGACCGCGCCGCCGCCGCCGCCGCTGCTGCCGCCGCATGCGGCCAACACAACCAGCCCTGCCCAACCCAGTGCGATCAACGTTGCACGCATGCGTCACTCCCTCGGTGCGGGCACGCAGGGGCCGTCCGGAAACGACGCTCCCTCCACGCCTTACGTCCGGCCCGGAAGGATACGGGATCGGGCCTTTCGTCGCCAAGGGGCAGTTCTCGAACCGCGGAATCCGGCCCGCGTTTACCCGAAGAGACCGGCGGCGGGCGGCGTGCAGTCCCCGTCGAGCCAGTCGAAGTGCTCGCGGGGTGGACGGGCGAGGTAGCGGCCCGGTCCGTCGGGGCGCAGGGTGACGAGCGCGTCGTGAGCGCGCAGGCACGCCTCCTTCGCATCGATCTCGGCCTCCGACAGCTCGACGACGACGTCGATCTCCGCGTCCGGGGTCGGGAACAGGAGCCGAGGCTTCGCGGCCTCGCTGATGGCCTCCGGGTACGCAACCATCGCAACCCGTGTCTGCGGGCGCTCGCGCGTCGCGAAGCGCACCGCCCAGTGGCTGGCGATGTGATCCGCGTGTCCGTTGACGCCCTTCGGGTCGTGGGCGATGACGACCTGCGGGTCGAACGCTTCGAGCGCGTCCACGACCGGCTGCGCGAGCTCGTCCACCGGCAGACGCGCCAGGCGGCTGTCGGGCAGTGACGCGACGACGAGCCCGTCGAGCTTCAAGATCTCCGCGACCTGCCGCAGTCGTTCTTCGCGCAGGGTTCCGATCTCTGCGGGGGAGAGCTCGGGAAACAAGCTCGACGCTTCGCCGTGCGTCAGGCACAGCAGCACCACGGCGGTGTCGGGATCGGCCGCGGCGCGGGCCATGACGCCCGCGCATCCGTAGGCTTCGTCGTCCGGATGCGCAAACACCGCGAGCAGCCTGCGCTCGTGATGGCGCAGCGTCGCGAGCTCGGATGCGGACCGGAGGAGTGTCATGCGCGTAGGTCGACCTTGTAGAGAACGCCGTCTTCGTCGGAGAGGTCGGCGCGCGTGTACCCGAAGTTGCGCGTGTGTACCACGAACCCGAACGCGTCGTGGAGGGCGATCGACGTTCGATTCTCGCGGTTCGCGAAGTAGTAGGCTCCGCCGGCGCGCTGGGCGATCCAGTCGAGCCGTCCCTGCGTCAGCGCGTGCCCGATGCCGCGACGATGGTGGCGCGGCGTCACGACGACGCCCATCAGGTACCAGCCGCGAGGCGCCTTCTCGTTGTCGCGGCCGGCCTCTTCGAAGCGCGCGCGCCCGAAGCCGACGATCTCGCCGCCTTCCTCCGCCACCAGCATCAGATACCGGTCGGGCTCCGCGACGGTCGTCTCGAGCTCCCGGGTCGTGCGTGCCAGTGCTTCGTCGTAGTCCGCGCCGTGCCGGTCGGCGATCAGCCGGGCAACCCCCGCAGCGTCGTCGACGGTCGCAGGACGCAGCTTGCCGGCATCGAAGGCCGGCAGGTCGCTCCCTCCGTCCGGGTCGAAGGGGGCGTAGTAGCTCACGACGCGCCGCCGGGGACACGGCCCGCGTTGCCGATGCGGCGCATCACCAGCACGCAGGCGCCGAACAGCACCGCGCCGCCCAAGAAGAACACCCCGTAGCTCTCCGCGAGCCGGCCGAAGGCGTCGCCGAACAGCTCGTCGAACAGACCGTGGTGGCACAGCGCGCTCACACCCAGCGCGACGGCCGCCGTTCGCGTCGCGGCCGACGAGAGCTGGAGCCGCGTGACGGCGTACAGCAGGAACGCGTGCGGCAGGATCAGCAGGACGTAGTGCGTGCGCCAGGAGCGCTCCGACAGAAACAGCATCGCGAGAAATACGAGCGCGGCCTCGCCGAGGTGCCCGACGTGCTCGCGGTCGTCTTCCGGCGCGCGGCACGACCACGCGACGACGCCCAGCACGAGCAAGGAGAGCGCGCGCACGATCCAAGCGACCGTCGTCGTTCCGAGCGACAGGACGTTCACGCGCAGCTCTTCGATGCCGTTCTGCGGCTGCGCCCAGAAGGCGACGGTGTCATCGAGCAGCCGGTGCAGGACGCCGGTCAGGGACTGATTCATGTGACCGGTCTGCATGTAGCCCACGTCCTTGCCTTCGAGGAAGGGGCCGATCATCTGGTCGTACCACCCGCGAAGCAGGTCCATGTTGCGGTCGAATCCGAGGAACAAGCCGGGAACCAGCAAGGCGAACAGGGCGACGGCCGTGAGCACGCCCGCGCACGCTTTCCAGCGTCGCTTGTAGGCGAAGTACGGGGCGAAGAGGAAGGGCGTCACCTTGAGCACGCCGGCGAGACCGATGGCCAGGCCGGACAGGAAGTCCCGGTCGCGCATGCCGGCGAACACCCCGGCCACGATGAGTCCGCCGACGACGAGGTTGATGTTGCTGTGGGTCAGGTCGAGGTGAATGACCTGCGCGCTCAGGAGCAGGAGCAGCCACGGCGCGAACGCCGGCCACGGCGGGTGGGTCGAACGCAGCACGAGCAGGAAGACGAGCCCGGCGATCAGACCCTTGAAGACGCACCAGGCGACCGATCCGGCGGCGGCGGGCAGCGCGTGGAAGGGCATCAGCAGCAGCATGCCCATGGGCGGGTTGGGGTGGCCTTCGTCGAGGCCCGTCGGGTCGGTGCTGCGGCGGTAGGGACTTTCGCCGGCGCGCAGCATCTCGGTGTGCGCGACCCAACGCGGGTACGCGCCCTGGCCCCGCTCCGCGCGGCGCGCGACGGTGATCGCGGCGGAGACGCAGATCAGCAGGTAGAGCGCGAGGAAGGCGACGGCGTGGCGGCGATCGGCCCGGGACATCAGGGGGAGGGTAGTGGCTCGGGCGCGTTCGGGCGATATGAACGTCGCCCACAGAGAGCCACGCGGAAGAAGGCTTCGCACTGGCGTAGCGGGAGCAGGAGCGGGAGAGGGAGCGGAGACCGTCGCCTGCGGGTCATGCGCCCATACAACGAGCATCGCCGCTCGCCGCTCGCCGCTCACGGACCCGCTACCCGCAACCAGGTGGATGACGACCGCGCGCGCCGCCTTCCGTCTCTCGCTCGATCCCGCGCTCCGCTCTCAGTCCTTCTTCGCGATGACCGTCGCCTTCTTGTCTTCGGCCTTCGCAATCGCCCGATTCTCGCTCGGCGCCGCCGTCGGCGGCGTCTCCTTCGGCGCGACCGTCGGCTCCCCCTCGGGCTGTGCCGGCTTCTCGTCCGTCGCGTCGCCTTGCAGGATCTTGATCGCCGGATGGCTAGGGTGCCAACGGAGCGCCTTCTTCAGATGGAACGCCGCCCGATCCGCGTTGCCGCGCGCGCCGTACATCCACGCGCCCACCACATGCGCGCGCCCGTCGTTCGGCGACCAGCGCGTGAACGCCTTCAGGCCGCTCATGATCGCATCCAGCTTCTTGGGGTCGCCGAACACGCCGTCCACCACGAGCTTGTCGTCCTTCGTCAGCTCACCGATCTCCGCCAGCTTGGCGAGCGCCGCCGACGCGTTCTTCCAGTCGTTCTTGCCGACGGAGGTCATCAAGCGGCCGTAGTTCGCGATGGCGTGCTTCGGCTCCTTGGCGAGAACCGCATCGAAGTGCTCGCGCGACTCGGTGTAGCGGCCGATCAGGAAGCTACGCATGCCCAGGTTCAGGCGCTCGCGCTCGGTCAGCTCGTGGGGCGCCTTGCCCTCGCCGAGCAACTTCACCTCGCTCTCTTCGTCGTCGGTCACGCCCGGCCGCGTCTCGCCGTCGGCGAACACGTACGGGTAGCGCCGCAGGAAGTAGTTGCGCACGTAGAACTCGCGAATCGCGTGACCGGACGACAGGTAGCGCCGCAGGACGTACCAGGGCGATCCGCCGGCGTAGCGCGGCGTGCACCCGCATCCGGTGTGCACGGGATAGCCCGCGCGCTCGCAGTCCGCACGGTCGAAGCGGCTCGGAATGCGGTGCCGGTAACGTCCGGTGTACGGACGGCTTCGATGAAAGCGGCCCCGCGCGTGCCCGTGGCTTCGCGGCACGGCGCCGCGCCAGGCGCCGGGCTGGTGACTCGTGTGATCCGCGCGCGCCTCGGAACCGACACCCAGCAGCAACGCAGCGAAGAGACCCGCGGCCGTACCGCGCAACAGAACTCGCAACCCCATCTCGACTCTCCAGAAACGAAGCGCGCGAAGGCCCCCTGCCTCCGATTCGCCTCGTGGTTCTTTCGATCCCAGCCGGTACGGGGTCGACCCCGGTAGCATACCTCCGGGTGCAGTTTGGACCGCGGCGCCCGTGCGGATCTTCCCGGCGGCGTGCGGGGTGCGCGCGAATTCGGAGCTTCGCAGCCGACCAAGGTCCGGTATCACGGATGGTCGTCGTGCCCTCCTCGGATCCGCAACGAACGGACACACCTGCTCCGGCGTACACGGCGCCGGACCTCGCTCGGCGTTCGGTGTGGGTGTGGGTCCTGGCCGGCGCGTGGCTGCTGTTGGCCGGTTGGACGACGCACCTGATCCTCTCGACCGTCGCGAGCCACGACGCGATGTCCGCAAGCGCCGCGCTCGAGGCCGAAGACGCGGCCTCGCGGGAGGCGTTTCTCGAGCGGATCCCCGAGCACGCCCGGCGAGAGCTGCGCGACACCGAGCTGTATCGGACGGTTCCGTTCGAGGATGCGTTGAATCGTCCGGCCGTCCGCGATTGGGGGCGCGCGACGCCCGCGCTGGCGGATTCGCTCGAGCTGCTCGACGACGAAGAGGACGCACATCCGACGCTCCCCGCCACGCCCGCCGCGCAGGTCGCCGCCAACCTCGGGCTTGTGCTCGACGACGTGACGTCGGAGGTGACAGCGCACGCCCGGGCCCTGCAAAGCGCGGAGCTGCGCCTCGTCGCGGCGGCCGTTCTGTCGATCCTCGCGGCCGGCGCAGGCGTGGTGCTCGTGCTTCGGGGCCGGCGAAACCACGCGTTGTTGCTGGTCTCGAGCCACGCATTGCGCGAGAGCGAAGAGCGTTATCGCAACATGTTCGAGAAGAACAGCACGATCCAGCTCGTCGTTCATCCCGGCACGCGCCGCATCGTCGACGCCAATCGAGCCGCGTGCGACTTCTACGGCGCGGAACGAAGCGTACTCACGTCGAAGCGCCTCTCGGACTTCGTCGTTCGTCCGAAGTCCGACGTCGAGGAGGAGCCCCGCGAGGACGGGCGTCCCATGCCGGCTCGTCATCGGCTGATGTCCGGCGACGTGCGCGACGTCGTCTCGAGCGGGTACGCGAACGACGAGGTGCTCGCGAACTACCGCAAGCACGGTTTCTGCGGCGTCTTGCCCAAGCCGTACACGCGCGACGAACTGGCCGCGCTGCTGACCGAGCTCATGGGCAACGGAACTCACTAGGTGCGGGAGACACCATGGAACTTGCACTGCTGATCGTGCTGGGCCTCGCGGCCGGGGTCCTCGGGAGCATTCTCGGGCTGGGCGGCGGCTTCCTGATCGTGCCGGCGCTCATCTTGCTCAAGGACACGCCGGACAAGATCGCGACGGGGACGTCGGTGGCGATCATCGTGCCGGCGATGTTGATGGCGTTGTGGGGTCGCGCGAGCCACGGCCACGTGGATTGGCGCATGGCGGGTCTGATCGCCGTGGGGGCGGTCGTAGGCGCGTATCTCGGTTCGAATCTGGCGGCGAAGCTGGATCCGCTTTGGATCCGCCGCATGTTCGCGGGGATCCTCGTGGTACTGGCGGTGTTGCTCGTGATGAAGAAGTAGGGGCAGCCCCTGTGGCAGCCCAATTGGAAGTACGGGCAGCCCTTGTGGCTGCCCAATTGGGCGACCACCCTACGCGTGTACAGGTTGCTCGCCGCCTTGCGCTTCGATGAGCGCGCGCACCTTCGGAATGAGGTCGTCGCTCATCGACGCCAGGTCGTACTCGTGGTTCCAGCCCCAGTCGTTGCGCGCGTTCGAGTCGTCGAGCGCCTGGGGCCAGGAGTCCAGGATCGCCTGCCGTTCGGGATCCGAGCGGAAGGTGATGTTGACGCCGGGAATGCGCGCCCGCACCGCCTCGGCGATCTCCTCGGCCGTCGGCGAGATCGCCGCGATGTTGTAGATGCAGCGGCCGAGGTTCTCGCGCGGCGCGTCGGCCAGCTCGAGCACCGCTCGCAGCGCGTCCGGCATGTACATGAAGGGAATGCGCGACTCCGGCGTCACGAAGGCCTCGTACGCACCCGTGCGCAGGCCCTCGACGTACATGTACAGCGCATAGTCGCTGGTCCCGCCGCCGGGGATGCCGGCGTTGATCAAGCCGGGGAAGCGCACGCCGCGAAAGTCCACGCCGAACGTCTCGTAGTAGTACCGGCCCAGCAGCTCGCCCGCGACCTTGGTGATGCCGTACACCGTCGTGGGGCGCAGGTGTACGTCGTCTCCCACGGGCGGAGCCAGGCCCGGGCCGAACGCCGCGATGGTGCTGGTGAAGAACACCTCGGGCTTGCCGAACAGACGCGCCGCCTCGAGCACGTGGCGCGTGCCGTCCATGTTGACGCGCCACGCGCGGTGCGGAACCCTCTCGCCGGTCGCGGAGAGGATCGCGGCGAAGTGGTAGATGCGTTCGGGCTGCGTCTGCTGGACGGCGTCGTTGACCTCTTCCGCGAGGGTGACGTCACCCCGAATCCAGTGCACCTCGGGCGGGCAGCTCGCGGGCTTGGGCGAGAGATCGAACGCGGTGACGTGGTCGCCGCGTTGCAAGAGCATCGGGATGATGTCGGTGCCGACCTGGCCTGCCGCGCCGATGAGAAGGACTCGCATGGGCCCATCATCGGGGCGGCTGCAGCGAACGAGAACCCTTTCCTCGGGTCGTTAGGGCCCGAGCAGGCTGCGGAATCCTGCAACGCAGTTCCGTCGTCGTCGCGCCGCGCGCGCTTCTTCCGCGACCTATTCAGGACACTCCGGACACTCGCCGGGATCCCCTTCCACCTCGATGTCGCCGCGTTCCGCCATCTTCCGCTTCATCCGCTCCAGGAATCCGTCCGGCATCTTGACCGGCTTCAGCCGGTCGAGCACGTCGACGACCTCTTCGTACGTCTTGAACAGGTCCACGCACGGCGGGCAGACGTGGAGATGCTTGCGCACGTACTCCGTCTCTTCTTCGGAGAGCTCGCCGTCCTTGAACTGGAGCAGCTTCTCCGCCAGGTCCTTGCAGGAGATCACTTGCTTCCTCCGGAGACCGCGCCTTCGTCGACCGACTTCCAGAATGCTTCCAGCCGGTTGCGCAGATGCAGACGGCCGCGGTGCAGCCGCGTCTTGAATCCACCCAGTGTCAAACCCAGAACCTCCGCGGCGTCCTTGTAGCTCATGCCTTCCAGGTCCATCAGCACCACCGCTTCCCGGTAGCCGTCGGGCAGCTCCTGGATGGCTTCGCGAACGCGACGCTCGACCTCGGACGCCATCGCGTCGTGATCGGGCCGTCGCGTGAAGTCGGAGATGCCGCGCGCGTGCATCGCCTCGTCGTATTCGATCGGGAGCGCGTCGAGGCTCACGGCAGGCTTGCGCTTGCGCTTGCGATACAGCTCGCGCGACTCGTTGATCACGATCCGGTAGATCCAACCCATCGGATCGGACTCACCGCGGTAGGAACCGCCCTTGACGAGGATCTTGATCAGCGCGTTCTGCGCGACGTCCTCGGCGTCCGCCTCGTTGCCCATCATCCGGTAGGCCAGCCGGTAGATGCGCTCGCCGTACCGCTCGAGCAGCTTCTCCGGATCCAGCCGCTCGTGGACGTCGCTCACCGTCGGTTCCTCGCAAGGGGCTGTGCAGAGCGTCATTGCAGCGTACGTGATCCTGTCCGGCCCTCACACCCCTCGATGCGCTCGGGGCTCCGCAGGTTTCAGTCTTCTGCGTAGGCTCGGAAGTGCTCCGCCAACAGCTCGAGCAGGGTCATCACCAACAGCCCCGGCTTGCGGTCTTTGCGGCGGATCAGGGCGATGCGGCGCTGCGGGAACGCGTCCGGGAGGGCGCGAATCTCCAACCAACGCCGGTCCTGGCCCGTCAGGGCCATCTCCGGGACGATCGAGAGCCCGAGGCCGTCCCGCACATACGCCTTCACGACCTCCAGGTTGCTGGACTCCATCACCACGCGCACGTCGACGCCCGCCTTGCCGAGCGCCCGGTCGATCAGGTAGCGGGTCTCGGCCGGCTTGGCCAGCAGCACCGCCGGCTCGTCCTGGAGATGGGTCAGGTCGAGGGACTTCACGCCGGCCAGGTCGTGCTTGCGAGGCAGCGCGAGCACCAGGTTCTCGACGTGGATGGTGCGAGCCCAGATGGTCGGATCGAGCCACGGCGGCCGGGTGACGACGCCCAGGTCGGTCTCGCGCCGCATCACGCGCTCGACGATTTCCTTCGAGCCGTGGTTCTGGATCTGCACCTCGGCCAGCGGATGCGCCTTGCGGAACGCCTTCAGCACCGGCGGCAACAGGTGCAACGCGACGGTGTCTCCGCAGGCCAACAGGAGGACGCCGCGCTCCGGCGACTCGAGCTCGCGTATGCGGCGCGAGGCCTCGTCGAGGCTGGCCAACACCGTCTCCGCCGCCTCGAGCAAGACCTCGCCGGGCGGGGTGAGACGCACGCCTTTGGCGTCGCGCTCCAGCAACCGCGCGTCCAGCTCCTGCTCGAGCGCCTTGATGTGCAGGCTCACGGCGGGCTGGGTCATGTGCAGGTTGCGGGCGGCGGCGGTGAACGACCCCTCGCGCACGACCTCACGAAACGACTCGAGCTGGCGCAGCTCCACGACGGCTCCCGATTCATGACCGAGCAAGAATCATAACAGGTCCGATGGTCTCGAGGTCGATCATGAGCGATGTTAATGAAAGCAGATGAGCCGCGCCGTGCCGGCCGAGCCTAGCTGCCGTCGGGCTTCTTCTTGAGCACGACCTCCACGGCGGACGTGGCGCCGCCGCGCACGTCGGTCCAGGCGGCGCCCTCGGGCGCCAGCACGTAGCCCTGCTTGTACGCCGTCACTTCGTAGCGGCCCGGCGGCACGTGATAGCGGACATTGATCCCGTCCGCGGCGGTGTGCCGCGCCAGGTGCCATGCGTTCGCCTCGTTGTCGAGCAACCCCTCCTTGCGCATGAGCTGCCAGTTGGGATTGATCACCACACCCGTGCTGGAGCGCACGTTGGGCCGCGCGTTCTCGATGACCGCGCCCGACTCGTCGACGACCGTGACCTGGATCGCGCCCGGTTGGCGCTCGACCAGGTTCACCTCGTGCCGCGTGCCCACCTGCACGTCGACCGCGGCGGAGATGCTCTGCCCCCCGTCCATCCACACTCGCACGTTGTAAGCGCCCGATCCGAGGCCCGAGATCGAGTAGGTGCCCTTGCGATCCGCGCGCGTGTTCCCGCTCGTCGCGCCGCTCTGGTCCGCTGAGCCCTGGTCGCGCAGCTGGACGTACACGTACGCATTGGGGATCGGCGCGCCGGTCGCCTCCTTGGTGATCCGCCCGTAGACGGTGCCGCCCTGGCTGAGCTCGAGTCGCACGTCCTGCGTGCCCTGGCCCTGTGCGACCGTCACGCGCGCCGCCTGCAACGCGATCAAGCCGGCCTTCGTGCTCGCGCGGATGTCGTACTCGCCGCCGGTCAGACCGCGCAGCTCGAAGCGCCCGTCATCCGTGTTGAAGACCTCGGTGCGGTTGTTGCGCCAGCCGCGCGAGTTCATGCGCGAGCTGCCGTCGCCGGCGTTGTTGCGAAGTGTGGCCGTGACGGTGAACGTGCCGCGGAAGGGCGCGCGGTCCACGGACACGACGCCGTCGATCCAACCCAGGGGCGTCATCCGCAGCGTCGCGTCCGCCGTGCCGGCGTCGACGTTGTTCTCGGTGCCGGCGCCGTAGCCGGCCGCCCAGGCGCTGAGGTTGTAGGTGCCGTCCGAGACGCCGCGGAGCACGAACCGTCCGTCGCTCTGGCTGCGCGCCGCGGGGCGGTCCATCCACCAGTAGTTGCCGCGTCGCGGGCCCGCGGGGCTCGCACTGACCTGTGCCCCGGCGATGGGCTGTTCGTTCGAGTCGACGACCCAGCCCTCGATGACGCCGCCGCCGCCCAGCTTGATGTCCGCGGCGACCGGCGTACCGGGCGACACGATCACGATCTCCTCGGACTGCGACCGGTCGAGGCCGAACGCCGCGGTGATGCGGTACGCGGCGACCGGGATGTCGGCCAGGACGTACGAGCCGTCGGCTCCGCTCACCGCGCTGAAATTGAACCGGGCGTCGTTCTCGATCAGATTGCGCAGGTTGTAGCCGTTGACGCCCGGCATGCGCTGCTTCTGGGTCTCGCCGATGTCGATCTTCGCCTGCACGAGCGCACCATCGACCGGCGCGCCGCCGGCGTCCGTGACCTTGCCGGTCACGGTGCCCGCGCCGTTGAGCTGGATCTGGATCGTCCCGGTCGGCTTCCCCTGCTTGTCGAAGCGCACGTACTTCGTCGCGATGCCGGCGGTGTCGGAGATCGCCAGGAGGTTCCAGCCCCGGCTCGACCAGGACGGCGCCTGGAGCTCGAAGCTGCCGTCGCTCGCGGTGCGCGTCTCCGGCGCTTCGGTGTCCGCGTTCATCCAGGCGTACGTGACGGTCACGCCGCCCACCCCGTGATTGTTGGCGTCGACCACGTGCCCGCGCAGCGCCTCGCCGGGGCGCTTCAGCTTGATCGCCACCTCGGACTGGGCTTGCACGTTGCGTTGCATGCGCTCCTGGGCGTACTCCTCCTTGTCCACGACGAACATGACCTTGCCGTTCACGGGCACCGACGCCGTCGTGGTGAACCGGCCTTCGCGGTCGGTCTGGACGGGGCCGGTCACGGCGAGGTCGGGGAAGTCCGGATAGCGGAGCGTCACGTTTGCGCCGTCGATCGGCAGGTCGTTCTCTCCCGTCACCTTGCCCTCGACGCGGACGCCTTCGTCGACGACGATCGTGCGTGTCTCCTTCTCGTTCGGTGCGACGCCGACGTTGGCGATCTTCAGCGCCGCGTAGCCGTTCGCGAGAACGACGAGCGCGCCCTGGCCGGTCGGAAGCGCGGGGAACGTCGCGATGCCGGCTTTGTCGGTCTCCGCCTTCGTCGTGACGATCGGGTTCCACTGACGGTCGTGATGGGTCACGGACGCGCCCGCGACCGCGTCGCCCTCCATCGTGAGCACGCGGACCTCGAGCGAACCGCCGATGTCGAGGATCACGTCGACGCGCACGCCCCGCTTCGGCACGCGCACGATCGTGGGCGCGAAGCCGTACGCTTCCGCGCGTAGCTTCAAGTGCTGGTCGGGCCCGGCCGGACCGACGAGGAACTCGCCTTCTTCGTCGGTCGTCGCCTCGCCCTGTGGGATCTCGTGCTTGGCGTCCACGCTTCGCAAGCTGCGGCCCGTGACGCCGAAGAGCTTGATCTTCGCGCCGGAGATCGGCTGGTCCGCACCGTCGACGACGCGGCCGAAGACGCCCTCGCTCTTGTCGAACTTCGCCTCCTCCGCGCGCGCCGCGGCCGCGGCCCTGGCGGCCGCCTCTTCTTCCTCGACACTCGGCCGCGTGCCGCGGGCCGCGAGTCCGGCGTCGCCCGTGAGATCGTCGCCGTAGCCGCCGTCGTCGAACGTGCCGCCGTCCGTGCCGCCGCCGCCGCCGAGGCCGAGCTCCTCGCCCATCAGCAGGTACACGACGGCGCTGACGGCGAGCAGCGAGACGGCAATCAGCGCGATGCGAGCCATGGACCCAAGATGGTAGCGCGGCGGCGACGGGATGTGCGCCGCGCCTCCCCGAACGCGCGCGGTGCCTATTTGGGTTTCCCAGGCGGCTTCTCCGGCGGCGGCGGGGCCCAGGTGCCCCGCAGCTCGACCAGGCGCTCGTCGAACCGCCAGTCTTCGTTCTTGACCGACGCCGCGCCGGACAGCTCGCCCCATTTCACCTTCAGCAGCAGGTGCCCCTTCAGCTTCGGCGGGTGCGGGCGCACCAGCGCTTCCTTGCGAAGCGTCAAGACGACGTCGTAACCGTCCTTCTTCGTCTCGATCCCGACGTCGAAGAACTTCTCGTGCGTGAACGAGGAGAGTCCCTGTTTCCACATGTCGTTCGCATTGGGCGCCACCACGAACCCGGGCTCGGCGCGGACCGAGATGACGCGCGGCTCGAAGTCGTCCTTGCTGCCGTCGATCTTCCCCAGGTGGAGCGCTTGTACGTTGACCTTGTACGGCGCGAACGTGTCCGCCGAGATCGGGATGAACAGCTGCGGGACCGGGCCGTAGTTGGTCCAGATCTCGATGCGCTTGCGCAGCTGTTGCGGTGGGACCTTGCCCGTGTCCAGGTGCACCGTCACGGTCGTCTCGCCGCCGCGCGGCAGCAGCGGCTGCGGCATCCTCTCGACGTTCAGGCACGCGGTGCAGCTCGACTTGAACTGGCGCAACACCACGTCCACGCCGGTGTTGTTCTTGATCGTGAACGTCTTCGAGCGCACCTCGCCCTGCATGAGGCGCCCGAAGTCGTGGTTCGGCGGGGAGATGACGAACGGACCTTCATCCTCGCGATCGATGCTCGTCACGGCAATGGCGACGCTCGCGATCACCAGAACCGCAAGCCCGCCCAACAGCAGGTGCATGCGACGCATTCAGCACTCCGTGCAAACCCTCGGAACCGTCGCCCGCCGCAAGTGTAGCCACCCGTCGCGGGGTGGACGTTCGCCGTCCTTACTCGTCGTCCTCGAGCGGCGGCAGCGGCGGCACCTTGTGCGCGTGGGGCGGCGGACGTCCCAGGACGTCGGGCTGGGCCGGCGGCGGCGATGCCGGCGGCGACCAGGCGGTTTCGTTGCCGAGCGGGTCGGACTCGACCGGCACCGCTCCGATGGGGTCGGAGAACTCGAGATAGCGCGAGCCCTTGTCCGTCGTGCCGGTGGCGTTCGCCGTCGGCGGTGCTTGCGCCGCAGGGTCCGGGCCGGCGTGCGCCGCCGGCGTTCCGCTGCCTTCCGATTGCCGTGCCTCGCTCGTCGAACCGCAGCCGACGAGCGCGATGCCGACCAGCGTCATGACGAGCCCTGTCCAAGTCCGGGTGGTGATCATGCGGCCTCCGCGTTCCACCGACGATCCCCGCGAGCGCCCCCCCGGCGCTCCATGCGTCTCGTGAGCTTCTAGGGTACCGTTGAACCGCGCGGCGCGGAGGGATCATGTCGACCATCGGAATCGGACTGACCGGCAAGAAGGTGCTGGTGACGGGCGGTAGCCGCGGAATCGGCCGCGCGATCGCGCTGCGCCTGGCCGAAGCCGGCTGCGACGTGGCCATCAACTACGTGCGCAACAAGAAACCCGCCCAGGAGACGGCGGCCGCAGTCGAGGCCGCGGGGCGTTCCTCGTTGCTGCTCCGATGCAACGTCGCCGACACGACCAACCTCGAGTCGATGTTCGCGCAGATCGGCGAGGCGTGGGGCGACCTGGACATCATCGTCAGCAATGCCGCGTCCGGCGTGATCAAGCCCGCGATGGAGCTGACCCAGCGGCACTGGCACTGGACGATGGACATCAACGCCGCGGCGCTGCTGCCCATTGCGCAGTACGGCGTGCCGCTCATGCGGGACGGCGGGCACATCGTGGCCGTGTCCAGCATCGGCGCGGTGCGCGCCATTCCGAACTACGCCGCGGTCGGCGCCAGCAAGGCGGCCCTGGAGAGCCTCATCCGGCACCTGGCCATCGAGCTCGCGCCGCGCGGCGTGAACGTGAACGCGATCTCGGCCGGCGTCGTGGACACGGATGCGCTCAAGTACTTCCCGAACCGGGAACAGCTGCTCACGGAGAGCGCCCGGCGGACGCCCGCGGGCAAGCTCATCGAGCCGGCGGATGTGGCCGATACGGTTCTCTTCCTGACGAGTCCCTTGGCCTCGATGATCGTCGGTCAGACGATTGTGGTGGACGGCGGCTACTCGATCATGGGGTAGGCTGCCTGCGAGAACGGGAGATCGAGGATCCGTGCACATCCTGATCGTCGAGCACAACCCGGAGCGCTGGCGCACGATCGGCGCGGCCCTGGACAGCGCCGGGCACCGGACGGAGGTCGTCAATTCGGGGGGCTCGGCGCTCGCGGCGCTGGCCCGTCCCGTCCCGCCTGCGATGGTGCTGCTCGAAGAGCGCATGAGCGACATGTCCGCGCTCGACTTCCTGCAGGCCGCGGTGCGGATGACCTCGCACGTTCCCGTCGTCGTGCTCGGCGACGACGAGGCGGCGTCGCGTTGGGTCGAGGCCACCCGGCTCGGTGCGCTCGACTTCATCGTGACGGACGAGGGCGGCGCCTATCTTGCGACGCTCGGCGCCCGCCTGGAAGGCGCCTGCGATCGCGCCGCGTCCCGCGACCGCACGTCCCGGTTGGCGGATGCCCTGTCCTCCACGGCGGCGCCGGTGCTGATCGCCGACCGCACGGGAGCGATCGAGTTCGTGAACGCGGCCGGCGCGCGCCTGCTCGGCTGCGACAGCACCAAGCCCGCCTGGGGGACCTTGGCCGACCTCTTCCCCCTCGAGCAGCAACCGCGCGTGAAGGCGGATCTCTTCGCGGCCGTGCACGTCGGCGGCGAGTGGGCCGGCGAGGTCGAGGTCGCGACGGAGTCCGGCGAACGCGTGCCCTGCATCGTCACGCTCTCCCCCGTCACGCGGGCAGGCGGTCGCATGGACGGTCTCGTGTTGACGCTGCGCGACGTGTCCGATCGGGTCGCCATGGAGGACGCCTTGCGCGCCGCGAATCGGCGTCTCGCCGAGCAGGCTTCGCGCGACCCGCTCACGCGCATCTACAACCGCGGGTACTTCCTCGAGGTGCTCGAGCGCGAGATGGCGCGCGCGGTCCGCTACGGCGATCCGCTCGCGGTGCTCATGATCGACCAGGACGGCTTCAAGAGCGTCAACGACGAGCGCGGCCACGCCGTCGGCGACGCCGTGCTCTGCGATGTCGCGCGCGTTCTCCGTTCGGGGCTGCGCGACGGCGACGTGCTCGCCCGCTACGGGGGGGACGAGTTCTGCATCCTGCTCCCGAACACGGACGGCGCCGCCGCGGGCCTCGTTGCGGACCGTCTGCGGGCCGAGGTCGCCGAGAACCAATACGGCCCGGACCGTGACATCGAGATGCGTGTCAGCGTTGGCATCGCGACGTCGGCCGACGTCGCCGAGAAAGAGGGCAAGAAGACGGACTTGCTGCTCTCGCTCGCGGATGAAGCGATGCTGGCGGCGAAGCGCGGCGGGGGCGACGCGGTCAACCGGTACGAACCGGATTGAGCGCGCGGTCGCCGAGACGCGGCGCGCCGGTCAGTACATGTAGAGGCGGAAGAAGTCGCTCCATGCGCCCTTGGAGTCCCCGGCCAGCGCGCGCACGCGCCACCGGAAGCGGCCGCGCTTGAGCTGTGCGGGCCGATAGCGCTCGCCTTCGACGATCTCCGTCTGGACGCGCTCCCACGCGCCCGAGGGACGCTCCTCCTGCAGCTCCCACTCGTAGTTCGTCGCGCCGCCGACCTTCGACCACTCGAACGTGGCGCCGTAGGCGCGCGGGTAGCTCTCCCCGGCGGGCGGGGCGCGCAGCTTCACCTTCCCGAGCGAGACGGCCGGGGCCGGGTTCACCGGGGGATCTACGGGCCCGGGGTTGGTGGGCGGGTTCTCGGGTCCCGGATTGGCCGGCGGGTCCGACGGGCCCGGGTTCACCGGCGGATTCGCGGGCGCGGGGCTCGAGCCGTCGCCGCGGCCGACCCGGACGCGCACCTCGGCGCCCTCGCGGGCCAGGCTTCCCGGGAAGGGAAGTTGCGAGACGACGGTGCCGCGCTTCGCGGCCTTGCTCTCGATGCTGCGCATGACCGGCTTGAAGCCGGCGGCGCGCAGCCGCTGCATCGCGGCGCTCGGCGTGGTGTTCGTGACGTTCGGAACGCTGCGGTGGTCGGTGGTGGGCGGTTCGGCCACGGCCACGACGAGCGTCACGGTCTCGCCCTCGGCCAGACGGCGGCCCGGCATCGGCTCCATGTTGATCACGTTGCCAACGAGCTCCGCGGTCGACAGCGTGAGCTCTTCGCGCACCTTCCAGCGACCGAGGGCGCGCAGCGCCGCGTCGCGCTTCTGCCCCAACACCGGCGGGATCTCGGGGCCGTTCGTCGAAGGAACGTTCTCGGGGGGATAGCGCGTCAGCGGCGTGTCGTCCGACGTGCCCGCGGCCGGTCCCGGTCCGGGTTCGACGCTCGGCGGCTCGCCCGTCGGCGGCAGGCCGATGTCGGGACCGTCGCCGGTGCCGGCGGCCGGGTTGCTCGGCGGATCGACCGGGACGTTGCCGGCCGACGGCGCCGTCCCGCCGATGCGCAGTTCGACGGTCGAACCGGAGGCCGCCGGCGCGAAGCCACCGGGTGATTGCGCGAACACGATGCCGGCGGGCTTGCCCGCGTCGTAGCTGAGCTTCGCGACGAAGCCCGCTTCCTCGATCATCGACTTCGCCTTGTCGGCCTCGACACCGACGACACACGGCACGTCACCGGCGAAGACCGGCGTGCAGAACAAGAGGAGCGCAGCACCGAGCACCGCCGCTCCCGCGAACTTGCGACCAAGCATCTGGACATTCCCTCACGTTCGCCGCCCACCGTCCCGCGGGCAGGACTCGAATCCCGTACAGGGTAGCGCGAAGGGCAGGTCGGCCGCGAGTCCAGCCCCAGACCCGCGACCCGTGGGTGCGGACTACGGCTCGCACGCGCCGGGTCGTCGTCGGTCTTCGTTCCAGTCGTCGTCGTCTTCGAAGCGCTCGGGCCCCTGGAACGCGGTCTCGTACAGAATGAGCGCCCGGTCCGACGCGAACGGGTCCACGCCGGCAGCCGCTGCCGCTTCCGCGCAGGCGGCGCACCACCGGTCGTCGGTCGCGCGCCGGCGGCGCTCCAGCGTCGCGTTGCAGACCGGGCAGCGGTAGCGAAACACGCGCCCGGGAAGCCAGCGTCCGTGCAGCAGCCCGCCGGCAGCGCGGCAGGCCTGCTTGAACTCGGGGCCGTGCCCGAAGGGCAGGTTGCGTACGGCCAGCCCGACGTGCACCGCCTCGTGAACGAGGATGCCGTACAAGTCGTCCGGGTAGACCTCGAAGTACGCGGGCGAGAGCTCGATGAGCGCCGAGCGCACGTGCTTGCCCGGCTTCTCGATGACGGCTCGGCCGGCCCGGCGCAGGCGTCGATTCCAGCGCACCGGCACGTCGGGCCAGCGCTCGATGCGCAGCGCGGTGCCGACGGCGGCCATCGCGCGCCGGCGCACGTGTTCGACGGTGGAGGGGTTGATCACGACGTCAGGCTACGAGGACGTCCCTACAGCGCGCGCAGGGAGGGGTGCTTGCGGCGCATGCCGTCCTGGAACCACAGCGGGTAGGAGGGCCAGCGAGCCCGAATGATCTCGAGATCGTCGGCGTCCTCGTCCACGTGAAACCGGCCTTCGTCGTCGCAGCTGACGCAGAGCGGGATCTTCACCCACTCGCCCTGCCGGGCGACGATCTTCCATGCGCGTACGTCGTCCACCTCGTCCTCGGCCACGTGTCGCTCGGCGACCTCGACGCCTTTGATGATCTGGAAGAGGTACATCGACAGGACCGCCAGGTCGCTCGCGAAGGCTTGGAAGGGTTCCTCGCTCGACGCGGCCAGGATCAAGGTGCCGGAGCGGATCTGCTCGTAGGCTTCCTCGCGCGAGACGAATCCGAAGAGCGCCAGATCCTCCGCCTCCAGGCAGTCCGGCAGGTTTTGACGATCAGCGCCGTTCACGTCGACGCGCAAGAAGTAACGCCACGCGTTGAGCGGATACGTTCTCACCGCAACCAGCATAGACCCGGCTACCATTCGCAGCATGGCCGAAGCAAGAACCCCCGGACCGCGCTACATCGCGGGCGTCGTCGTCGTAGCGCTCGTACTCGTCGTCGGCGGCGTCTGGGCGTATCGCAACCTCGGCGAGGACGCCGGGGGGGGCGACGGCCCGGACCGAGGCGATCCGTTCGGCGTCGCGGAGTACGCCGTCAAGGCGATGTGGCGCGGGGACACGGAGGCGATGCGGCGCGTGATGACACGCGACGCGTGGATGGGCTTCGACGCGGAGGTCATGAATTTCCAGGCCAAGCAGCTCGCGGACCCGACGTTCCGGCGCACCAACCTGGTCGGCGTTTCGGACCAACGAATCGATCAGGCGCGCAACGGAACGACCGGCGACGTGTGCCGCTTCCTGATCGAGATCATGAAGCTGCCCGAGGAGCCGCGCATGCGCGGGCTGAAGACGGTGGGCAGCGCCATGGAGGTCATCTACGAGGGCGCCAACGGTGTTCACCGTCCGGTGCGCCTCCGGAAGATCGACGGGCAGTGGACCGTCGTTGCGTTTCAGACGCCGTGAAGCGCTGCACGGCCCTTCTCGCCGTCGTTCTCTGCGCCGCCTGCGGAGGTGACGACGAAGGCGCCTCCGTCGACGTGACGTACGTCTTCGACCGGTCCGAGACCCGCAAGGTGCTCGCGAGGTGGGAGATGGACGCGGCACTGCTCGACCAGCTGCTGCGCGAATGGAACGCCCGTCTGCTCTTGCGCGCCGACGCGACCTTCGTGCTCGACTTCGTGAGCCGTGACGACCGCCGCGAGCGAACGGCGGGCACCTGGTCCAGGTCCGGCGACCGGATCACGTTGCACGTATCGAGCAGAGGCGGACGGAAGCTCCAGACGCCGCACACCTCGCACGCCACGGTCGACGGCGATCTGCTTCGTTTGCACACATACGAAAAGGACCAATACGAGCTCGTTCTCCGGAAACGCTGAGCAACGGGCGCCCGCGTTGCTCCCCCTCGGGCTTTGCGCCAGACTATCGGCGTGACCACCTCTTCGATTGCTATCGTCGTGCCGCCGGCCGAGCTCACGCACAGGAATCTCGACGCGTTCCACGCCGCGGTCCAGCCGCACGTGCAGGACGCGGCGGCGCCGGGCATCGTCCTCGATCTCGAGAACATGACGTTTGTCAACAGCGCGGGTCTGGGCGCCATCGTCCAGCTCGGCAAGACGTTGGGTGAGCAGGACCGGCGACTGGCACTCGCGCGTCCGACGCGCAGCGTCGAGAAGCTCATCAAGGTGCTCGGGTTGAACAGCATGCTGCCGGTGTTCCGTGGCATCGACGACGCGTCGAAGCACGCGCGCAACGGTTGAGGGGCTGATGCAGGACACCGTCTTCATTCGCGGACTGGCCGCGCGCGGCATCATCGGGATCAACGACTGGGAGCGCGTCGAGCGACAGGTCATCCGCATCGACATCGAGCTCGCCTGCGACACGAGCGCCGCGGCCGCCGAGGACGACATCGCGAAGGCCGTCAACTACCGCTCGGTGGCCAAGGCGGTGCTCGCGCACGTCGAGGAGAGCTCCTACTTTCTCGTCGAGACGCTGGCCGAGCGTCTCGCGGCGCTGCTGATGGAACGCTTCGACGCGCCGTGGGTGCGGCTGCGCGTCGCGAAGCCGGGGGCCGTTCGATTCAGCGACGAGGTGGGCGTCGAGATCGAGCGCGGGTCTCGTGGTCGATGAGCCGCCGGACCTACGAGGTCCTGCTCTCGCTGGGCTCGAACATCGAAGCACGCCGCTGGTTGCCCGTCGCCCTGAAGCTCCTTCGAGCGCGCTTCGACGTGGTGGCCGAGTCGCCCTGGTACGAGAGCCCGCCGCTCGGCACGACGACGCCGCAGCCGCCGTTCGTCAATCTCGCCGTGCGCGCTCGCACCGACCTGCCGCCGCGGGCGCTACGCGAAGCCTGTCGTCGAGTCGAGGAAGCGTGCGGCCGGCGTCGTCGAGACGATCGCTTCGCGCCACGGACGATGGACGTCGACGTCGTCTACCGCGCGGGCGGCGATGCGCATCCCGACCTGCAGGTCGCGGCGTACGTGCTCGTCCCTTGCGCCGACATCTGGCCCGATGCGCCGCATCCCGATGCCGGCGTTACGCTGAGTGCGTTGCGCGAACGGCTGCCGGCCGGCGACGTCGCGCTTCTACGACGCAGGGGAGGTTCGTCGTCCGACACCTGATCGCACCAATCGTGATCCTCGCGTTGGCGGGCCTGTTCGTCTTCGTGCTCAGCAGCGACGGCGACGGCGACGGGCGTGCGGCAACCTCGGCTTCGTGGAGCCACTGTCGCGTGAAGGGGCTGCAGCGCGCCTCCGGGCTCGCGGTCTACGGCGACGAGCTGCTGGTCGTCGCCGGCGGCGGCGACCGCAACATCTATGCGATTCAACGCCGCGGCCTGCAGCATGGACAGCATGTCTTTCCGCGCGCGCTGGACGTCTACCTGCACGAGGAATCGAAGCTGATGGGCCGCGGCGAGTTCGCCGCCCGCGGCTACGAGTTCGGCGACTTGTGGAAGCTCGAGGTCGACTTCCAAGGCGTCGCCATGTTGCGGCCCAACCGGATCTTCCTCGGGGAGCGCAATCTGAGGGTCGTGTACTGGGGGTACATCGATCAGGACGCGGCGGGACGCGCCGGCAAGGTCCGGCTTCAGCACGTGTTCACGGGCGCCGGTGCGAAGCGTTCCAACGTCGGCGCGGGCGACTATCGCGATACGGGGCCGGGTCTGTCTGCGCTCCTGTCCACGAGCGGCATGCAGCGCACGGAGGACCTGTACCTGGTCGAGCGCGGCGGCGAGGAAGACGAGGTCTTCGGTGTTTGGCGGCTCGACGAGTTCGGCATGTCCCTGGGGCACTTCCAGGTCCGCGTGCCCGGCGTGCCTGCGCCCGACGTCGAGTCGATGTCGTGGCACGACGAGCGCTTTCTGGTCGTGCGCGGCCACGATCGGGGCGCGCTTGCCCCGTTCGCGGATCCCGGGCGCCGCCGCGCGACCACGCTGGAGCCGTCCACGCCGGCGCCCGAGGTCGAAGGTGCGGGCGAAGGGGGGCCCGGGATCTGGCGCGGCCTCGCCCACGCTCCGGACGGGACGGTCTATCTCATCTCCGACGGCGATCCGGCGATCCTGGCGTGGAGAACACCGTGAGCTTGGAGGAGGAGTACCACGGCGACGTCGTCGTCCTCGTGATGCGCGGCGACCTCGACGCGTCGACCTTGCCGTCGTACGAGGCGCGGTTGAACCGATTGTTGGAGATCGGAACGCGGTACGTCGTCTGGGACGTTCACGCGGTCGGCATCCTGCCGTCGACGGCGGCGGGCTTCCTGATTCAAGCCGGCCGGCGATTGCGCGCGACAGGCGGCCGCATGGCGTTGGCCGCCGTTCCGCGACGCGTCCGCGGCACGTTGCACACGATGGGCGTCGGTGGTCTCTTTCCGACGTTCGCGACGCGCGCCGACGCGGTCAAGGCGTTCGCCGCGGCCGCGACCGAGGACTCAGCGAACGAGAGGTAGGACGTGTAGATTGCCGAAGCGCGGCGGCGGCGGGTCGTCGTCGTCGTCGTCCGGGATCTCGTCGATGAGTCCGGCCTCTTCGATCGTCCACACGTCGTCCGGCGCGGCGTCGTGCGGAATCTCGAGCGGCAGCGGTTCCTTGCCGAGCTGCAGCACGAGCGGCCGCCCGCGCACCGACTCCCATTCCGGCCACCGCAGCCGCAGCTCCAGGAACAGGTCCAGGTCGACAGCCCACAGGCACGGCGCGACGAGATCGCCGCGCCGGTACCACAGGCGGGGCACCTCGAGTCCACGCCGGAACCGGGCGTGCGCGCCGAGAAGGTCGTCCTCGGATCTCAGGTCCTCGACCGTCGCGCGTTCCTCCTCGAGCTCGTTGATCTCCGTCTCGACACGCTCGCGCAGCACCGCGTCGACGTCGAAGCCCGTTTCGGCTTCCTCGAGCGCCCGGAACGACCCGTAGTAGCAGCGCAGCACGCGCTCGTCCCCCTCCCCGACGGTCTCGGCGAGCAGCGGGAGGTCCGGAAGCAGCGGATGCGACTGCCGCCCGGGGTCCACCTCCAGGGCCACCGCCGGGAGCGGCCCGGCCACGTCCCTCACGGCGGTTCTCGCGCGGGCGGTGAACGTCTCCAGATCCATGCGCGGAAGATACCCCGTGACGTTCGTTTGCCCCTTGCGGGATCGCGGCCATGCTGCGCGCATGCCGAATTCGATTCCGCGATTCGTCCCGACCCTCCTGCTCCTGGCGCTGGTTTGTTGCGCCGGCTGCCGCGACGAGCCTGCCGAGAAGCCCGCCGCCGACGGCGGCGCGCCCAACGGGCCGTGTGTCGCGCGGGAGCCGTTCGAGAACGAGCGACATCTGACGAATCTTCGTCAGCTGACCTTCGCCGGACAGAACGCGGAGGCCTACTGGTCCTTCGACGAGACGAAGCTGGTCTTCCAGAGCACGCGGGACGGCCGCGAAGCGGATCAGATCTACATCATGAACCCGGACGGATCCGACGTGCGCATGGTCAGCACGGGGAAGGGCCGGACGACCTGCTCGTACTTCCTACCGGGCGACGAGCGCATTCTCTATGCGTCGACGCACGGCGCGGGTGACGAGCCGCCGCAGAAGGCGCCGTACCGGGGATACACCTGGGGCGTGTTCAAGAGCTACGCCATCTACACGGCGAAGGCCGACGGCAGCGACGTGAAGCTGCTTCAGAGCTCCGCCGGCTACGACGCGGAGGCCACCGTGTCCCCGGCCGGGGATCGCATCGTCTTCACCTCCACGCGTGACGGCGACCTCGACCTCTACTCCATGAAGATCGACGGTTCGGACGTCCAACGTCTGACCGACGAGCCGGACTACGACGGCGGCGCGTTCTTTTCCTGGGATGGGAAGAAGATCGTGTGGCGCGCGCCGAACCGCGACGATGTGAACGCCGAAGAAGCGCAGCGTCTGCTCGCCATGGAGCTCGTCAAGCCGCACAAGCTCGAGATCTGGATCATGGACGCGGACGGGTCCAACAAGCAGATGATCACGAACAACGGCGCGGCCAACTTCGGGCCGTTCTGGCATCCCGACGGCAAGCGCATCATCTTCAGCTCGAACATGGACGATCCGAAGCGGCGCAACTTCGAGCTCTACATGGTGGACATCGAGACCCGCAAGACGGAGCGCATCACCTACTTCGAGCGCACGCGTCCCGGCGCCGAGCGCCGTTCGGACGACTTCGACGGGTTCCCGATGTTCACGCGCGACGGCAAACGGCTGGTGTTCTGCAGCAACCGGTACAACGACAAGCCGAACGAGACGAACGTATTCGTCGCGGACTGGGTCGACTAGCCGGCACCCCGTGGGCACGTAGCCCGCAAGCCTGACATGATGTGCCTCCCGGCCTTGGAGGCAAACCATGCCCGCTCCCCTTCGCGACTTCAGCGCCGTGATGCGCACCCTCTTCCGGTTCCTACGCTTCGCGTCCTACACGCTCATCGGTTTCATGGCCTTCTTCCTGGTCATGCGCGTCGCGGAGGCGTATCGGTTCTTCCGCGACATGCACGCATGGGCCGGCGTCGCGTTCCTCGTCGTGTTCGCGGCGCTGTTCCTCTGGTTCATCGGACGCCCCATCTACCGCTTCTTGCGCATGCCGGTCGCCGTGCGTCCGCCCAAGCTGCCGCCCGAAGCCGAGCGCACGCCCGCGCACCTGGTGAAGCACCTGGCTTTCGTGGAGCGGTACGTCAAGAACCTGCTCGAGAACCCCGCGTGGGAGGGCTCGATCGATCAGGTGCACGAGACGGCCGCCGCGTGCCGGGCACTGCGGCAGGAAGCCGCAGGGGCGACGCCGGAGCAGTTGAAGGCGCTGATCGCCAAGACCCACCGCATCGAGAACGAATCCGTGGCGAAGCTCCTGGCGCCGCTCGACAAAAAGGTGCGCGAGGTCATTCGCAACGAGGCGCTCGGCGTGGGGGTCGCCACCGCGGTGTCGTGGAACGGCACGGTCGACTCCTTCATCGTGCTCTGGCGCAACTGCAATCTCGTGAGTCGGATCGCTCGGATCTACTACGGCCGTCCCGGCGTGCGCGGCACGTTCTCGATCTTGCGCGACGTCTCTGCGGCGACGCTCGCGAGCGCCTACTTGCAAGACGTGAGCGAGGCGGCCGGCGGCGCGCTCGGCAGCGTCTTCGGCAAGACGGTCGGCGCCGTGGCCGGGCCCGTGATGGACGGCGCGGTGAACTCGATCGTGACGTTGCGCATCGGGTACGTCGCGAAGGCGCGGTGCCGGGCGTTCGACGCCTGGACGGAACGAACGACGGTGTCCGCCGTCGGTGACGCGCTGAAGGAGGCGGGCATGTTCTCGAAGGAGGTCGTCACCGAGGTCGTGCGCACGGTCGGCGGCGGGTTGCTCAATTTGCCGGCGAAGGTGCTCAGCAAGGTCACGGACTCGCTGAGCGGGCTCTGGAAGAAGTTCACCGACGACGGCGAGGGAGAACCCGAGCCTTCGGGTGCCTGACAACGTGCGACCAACGATCGCGCGCGCTTGCGCGCCCGCGCAGCAATTTGGCAGACTGTCCAAAGTGCAGGAGCCCATCGGCTGTTGACGCGCGTCTCGAGGACGCTCGGTGGGTCTCGTTGGGGAGTTCACTCATGCGAAATGCCGTGGGCAGCATTGCCGTCCTACTTCTTCTCTGCGCGGTCGCGTCGATCGGTTGCGCGCGCGTGGAGGTGGCTCCCGCAGATCCCAACAAGTGCGAGCGTGCGGGAATTCCCTTCTACATGCAGCGCCCGTACATGGCGCTGAAGCGGGAAATCCCGGTGGCCGGCGACGCCGGCTACATCGCCGGTCAGGTGAAGGGCGACGTCGTGCACATCCTGAACGCGCCGCAGGAGCTGCTCGAGTTCCTCGGCGGCGATCCGTACGTGCCGCTCGCTTCCATCGGGCTCGACGATGGCCTGCAGCGCGAGCGCGACGATCTGAAGCCGCCGGTCGTCAGCGACCCGAACAAGCCGAACAAGCCCGACAGCAACGACAAGTCCACCGAGGCGACGGAGAGCAAGAGTGCGGGTGCGTTGACGACGGCCACGGGCGACGTGTCGTGGGACTCGACCGTGCCGCAGGCGCTGCCGGTCAGCATGCTCTACGACATCGTCTACCTGCCCGACCTGGACGAGAAGTACGTCGTCTCGGCGGAGGGCGGGCTCGGCCAGGCCGAGCTGGGTGCGGCGATGGGGCCCGGCAGCACGCTCAACAAGTTCTCGATGTCGGTCGACAACACCGAGATGGGCAAGCTGGTCGCCGACACGATCAACAAGTTCTCCGACGTCGCCGTACAGGCGGCGACGAAGGGCCTCGGCACGGGCACCTCGGGAGCCGAGGACGGCGTCGGCGAGGGCACGAGCGCGGCAGAAGCCGGTTTCCGCGAGAACCAGTTCATCTCGATGCGCTACGCGTACGTGATCTACGCGACACCCGGCTTGTATCCGATCCTCAAGAACACCGAGTACCAGAACGAGCGCTTGGAGATGCCGCGCGGCGTGCCGCAGGGCAGCCGGCGCAAGGCCGACGACGACTTCTACGTCCTGAAAGCGCGCTACCCGCACACCCGGATCTCGTTCAACGTTCGGCGCGTTCTGCGGTTGTCCACCCGCAGCGACGGCAGCCAGCCGAACGGCAACGGCGGCAACAACGGGCATGCGAGCGTCGCGAACACCTCCGGCGGCCTCACGTTCGGGCAGGTCCGCGACGTGGCGGACAAGTACCTCGACAAGGACAACGCGAGTCCCGACGCGACGCTACGCAACCAGCTCACCGCGGGCGTGTCGCTGGAAGGCGGGCTCAAGGCCAAGTTGGAGGGCGCGATCACGGTCGCGAGCGACCATTACAAGATCCCGATCTCGACGACGTCGCCCGCCGCGTCCAGGGGCAAGGTCGTCAAGGAGACGCGCCGGTTCATCGCCGCGTTCCTCATGGGCAAGACGAACGACGCGAAGGTGAGAGAAGCGCTTTCGAACGAGGCCGAGAAGGCGACCTATCTCAAGGTGTCCACCGCTCGGTGACGGGGGAGGGGCGCCGCTAGGAGGCACGCGTGGCAACCAAACGAGGACGGCGGCGTCGCGGGCCCATCCCGCTGCACCGGCTTCCCGTTGCGGAGCAGCGCCGCGTGCTCGCGTGGATCGTCGAACATCGTACGAAGCGTCTCCGAGAAGAACACGCCGCGTTTCGTGAGTGCGCGAGTGGAACGCGCAAGAAGCGCGGCCGCAAGCGACCCGTGTGCGTGCTAAGGGTTCGCGTCGCGCCCGGCCGGAAGAACCACGGCATTCCCGCCTGCGCCGTGTTCGGACGGATCACCCTGAAACGCCGGCCCAAGCGCGCGAAACCGGGGGACGCGAAGATTGGAGACCGCGTACGCATCGAGGTGCCGATTCACGTCGTCGTCCCGCGCAAGCGAAAGCGCAAGTCGGCCCCCAAGACACGCAAGAAGCCCGTTCGCAAGCGTTCGACCCGCGCCGCACGAAAGGCGCCGAAGAAGCCGCCCACGAGGCCGCGTTCCGCAAGCGTGAAGAAGCGCGCCAAGAGGCCGCCGCGCATGTCGGCGCCGCCGCCGGACGTGTTCACGCCCAAGAGTGCGCCGCCTTCCGACGACGTGTTCCTTCCCAAGAGCGCGCCGCCCCCGGACGACGTGTTCACCGCGAAGAGCATCCCGGCCGCCACGTGGGGCACGCGCGGCGCGTTGATGCAGCTTCGCCGCGCCACCACGACGCGTACGGCGAAGGGATGCTTGGCGGCGCGGGTGGAGGTCACGCCCGACAGCGGCGCGCCCTTCGCGGCGTGGCTGACGGTGGCCCACAACGCCTACGACGGCAACCCGCCCGCGAAGCCGAACCTGATTCGCGAGATTCGCGCGCGGCTCAGCTCGACCGAGACCCGCCGTCTGGGCGATCCGGTCGTGGGCACGGCATGGTGCGACGACATCTACGACTCGGACTACCGAATGGACGCGGCCCTGATCCACGAGTCCGAGCCCAACAGCACGTCGGGGGAGTGGATCGCGTCGAAGGTCGCCGACGTGCTCGCCCGCGACCGCGTGAGCAACCAGCACGACTACCGGTACGTCGCGCAGAACGGCGCCGTGAAGCAGGTCACGTTCTACCGCTGGGCCGACGCCGGCGACATCGGGCTCAAGCTGAACGGCAGCAACACCCCGACGTTCTACCCGGAGTGCATGCTGTTGCGCGGCTGGTGCGAAGGCGGCGACAGCGGAACGATCGTGTACCGGGAGACCGCCGACGCGATCCAAGCGGTCGGTATCCTCTGCGGCCGCGTGAAGATCGACGGCGGGAAGCAGTGCATCGTCGCGGTGAACTACAACGACGCGCGCGATGCGATTCTCGCCGGCGGAGCGATCAGGGATTTCGTGTTGCGTCCCCTCGTGGAGATCACGTCATGAAGTGCAGGTGTTTGGGAATCGTCGCGGCGCTGTGCGCCGCCGTCATCGTCTCGGGTTGCTGCCGGGGTGGATCGAAGTCGAAGACGTCGACGACGTTCCAGCAGCTCGAGGGCGGCATGAGCGTTCCCGGGGCGTCCGACGGACTCTCGCACGAGGCGTTGCTCCAGCGCCTGCGCGGGAAGAGCGGCGAGGCATCGTCGCCGGCGGAGGCGGGCGAGTCGATCGAGGTGCTGAAGGCGAAGCTCAAGGCGGCCGAAGATGCGCTGGCGACGGCGGATCTCAAGGCCAAGTTGAGGGCGGCACAGGACCGCATCGCGGAGCTCGAGAGCGCCGCGGCCGAGCCGGCGACCGCCGAAACGGATGCGGCGCCGGAGGAAGCCGACCCTGCGCCCGCGGAGAACGAGAACGAGACACCCGAGGACGACGGCTAGCCGCTACTCCGGCGGCTTCCAGCCGAACTTCTTCGGGTCGTACTTCACCTGCTTTTGGGGGAAGTCCGTCAGGATCGCCTCGGCGCGCCGGATGAGCGTGTCTCGCTCCTCCGCGAGGTCTTTCGGGTCGAACAGCACTACTTCGTTCGGCGGCACGCCAATCCCTTCGATGCCTTCGCCCTGGTTGAAGCGATGCATGTTCGAGTCGACCGAGACGAAGAGGTTGAACTTCTTCGACGGCAGCTCGATCGTCTCCTTCGAGGACGACATGCCCGCCGTGGGACTCTCCCCGATCATGTAGGCGCGGCCGAACTCCTTGAAGTACCCGCTCGCCGTCTCGCCCGCACTCACGACGGTCCCGTCGACGATCACGACCACCGGTCCGCCGTACTGTCGCGGACCCGCCGCGCCGAAACCGTTCAGCTTCTTCTTGCCGGGGATGAACCGTCCGAAGAACGCGTCATGGTCGAAGCCGCCGCCGGAGTTGCCGCGAAAGTCGAGGATCATCCCGGGCACGTTGCCAAGCTCCGCGATCGCCTGGTCCACCTGTTCCGGCATGTCGCCCTTGCAACGCCGGATGTGGATGTAGCCCCAGCCGTCTTCGGTCGTCGCGTAGTTCACGTCCTTCGTGCTCTTGACGCCCTTCGGCAGGAACGCCGGCCCGACCACGAACGCCCTGGCGCGCCCGACGGTGATCGTACGCTTGCGTTTCTTGCCCTTGACGTCCTTGAACTCAACGTCGATCCGCGTGCCCTCGGGCGCCGTCAGGCCCCAGTGACACGTCGCGAAGAATGCGTGCTGATCCGTCGAGTAGCTGATCGTGTCGCTGAGCTCGGCTTGACGGTCGGAGAGCCACTTGTCGATCTTCTTGCCGTCGAGCTTCAGAATGTGCGCGCCCGGCATGACGCCGACCTCCTTGGCGCTCGAGAACGTCACCTTCGCGTAGACCTTCTTCTCCACGCGACACAGGTACATGCCCATCGCGTTCTGGCGGACCTTCATGTCCTCCGGCCACGGAAGCTCCGAGCCCTTCTCCACCGCGTGAATCGCCGCATGGCCGTCCTTGATGCGCGCGAGGAGTCGCAGCATCAGTCGCAAGTGCTCCGGATCGCTCTTGATCGACTTGGCTTCCTTGGTGAACTCCTTGGACACCTTCTTCCAGTCGATGCCCTTGCGCTTGAAGAACTTGCCGCACTTCTTCTTCAGCTCCTTCAGCGCGAACTTCATGTCCTGCTCGTACGCGCTCGCGGCTTCGGCCTTCGGCGGCGCGATCCACAGAGCGGTCGCCAGACACAGCAGCCCGATGCTCAGTCGACGCAAGGCACAGCTCCCACGAGTGCGGCCTTCATCGTATTCGGACGACGCCGGGCCGGGACGCCCGCATGCCTTCGGTCGCGGCCCGTTGGTGGATCTTGTCTGCGGACCCACACGCAACTGCTACGCTGCCACGCCCCGGTAGGGTTCCCCGGCAGCACACGACGCGATCCATCCATGCCCCGTACGGGGGAAGGTTCCCTATGCGCATCTTGATCCTGCTCCTCGTCGTCGCCGCCGCCGGCGGCGCCGCGTACTTCTTGCTCGACACCGACGCCAACGAGCAGGCCCCCGGCGACGATCCCACCGCCGACGAGCCCCGCCGTGAAGAAGAGCGTCCCGAGCTCAGCGGCTCCGGCGACGGCTCGGCTGCCGACGCGCCGTCGGCGGCGCTGACCGGGACCGGCGAGATCGTCGGCGTCGTCCAGATCGGCGGCAACCCGGCGCCCGCGCGGGTCGAGCTGCGGCTCGTGTCGCAGGTCGAGCTGAGCGTTCCCGGCGCCGGCATGGCCGGCATCATGAAGAGCTGGATCGACCGCATCCTCGACGCGGGCATGGCGACCGGTCCCGCCGACGACACCTACGAGGCGGATGCAGACGGCGCCTTCCGGTTCCGGCGTCTCACGGCAGGTTTCTACGAGGTCCGCGCGATCGACGACGACGGCCGCCAAGGCGTCGTGACCGCCAGCTTGCCTGCGCAGGGTGCGCGGGTCGCAGTGACGGTCGAGCTGCCCGCGGGCGACATCACCTTGAAGGGCCGTGTGGTGCGCGCCGACGAGAAGCCGTTCCACGGCTGGGTCGTCGTTCAGCCCGCGGCGCAATCCTCGGGTCCGTTCATGGTCGCGACGGGCGCGACGGCGCCGGTCGACGCCGACGGACGCTTCGAGGTCGCCGGGCTGATGGCCGGCGACGTCATCATCTCCGCGTTCCAGCCGGGCGAGCTGCGCGCGATGGGCGCGCCGGTGCGTCTGCCCTACGACGGCGAGTACACGCTCACGATCGGCGCCGCGGGCGGGACGATCCACGGCAAGGTGATCGCCCAGGACACGGCCGAGCCGATCGAGGGGGCGATGGTGATCGGCGGCCGCGGCGACCCGCGCAGCGGCCTCACGATCCGAAGCGCCACGACGGGTCCCGACGGCCGCTTCTCCCTGGCGGTCGGCGCCGGGAACGGCGGCATGTTCGTGCGCGCCGACGGCTACGTCGCGCCCCCCGTTCAGCTTCGCAGCGGCTCGGAGGACGAGGTCGTCGTCACCATGACGCCGGTCGCGCACATCAAGGGGCGCGTGCTCACCAAGGCGGGTGCGCCCGTGGGCGGTATCGCCGTCATGGCGGTGCCGGCCGACATGGGCCGTGGCGGATTCGCGACCGTCTCGGCGACGACGGCCGACGCGGACGGCAATTTCGAGTTGACCGACGTCAACCCGTTGTCCGGCACCGCGACCGTCTTCGCGTTGGGCAAGGGCTTCGCCTCGCCCGGCATGCAAAACCTCGACGAGCCGGCGGGCGCGCTCGTGGTCACCGTCGAGGCCGGCAAGACGCTGGAGCACGATGTCGAGGTCGTCGAGGCGGGCCGCGTGAGTGGACGCGTCGATGCGGGCGGCAAGCCGATCGCGGGTGCGATCGTCACGGTCGTGGCAGAGAGCCAGGGCGGCCTCGTCGTCCGCCAGTTCGGGTTCGGCGAGGATGCGGGCTTCGGCAGCGCCGTCACCGACGGCGAAGGACAGTACGTCCTCGACTCCATCGTTCCCGACGCGTCGTTCCAGCTCCGTCGTGCGTGCGGTCGATCATCCGACGAAGCGCTCGGATGCGTTCAAGCTCGCCGGCGGCTCGAAGCACACGCTCGACATCACGCTCGAGACGGCGCGCTGGCTCGAGCTGGAGGTCGTCAGCAGCGAAGGGGAAGCGCCCGTCGCCGGCGCCGTGGTCGTCGCAGGTACACGGGAGACCGACGAGGGGAGCTGGGTGCGCATCAACCAGGTCTTCAACACGGGACCGGACGGTCGCGTGCGCGCGGGTCCGCTCCCGAAGGGCCGCGTCGCGGTGCAGATCGAGGCGGGCGGTCACGTCAAGGCGCGTGACTGGCAGGAGATCGAAGGCGGCGACGACGGCGACCTCGAGGGACGCGTCGTACTCGCGAAGGGCCTGGAAATGGCCGGTACGGTGCTGCCGCCGGAAGGCGCGCCGGCAAACGCCGTCGAGGTGACGGTTCAGAGCGTGAACTTCCGCGGCGGCAACTGGGTCTGGGAGCGCGCGTCCGTGAAGGAGGACGGCTCCTTCGTGGTCGACGTCCTGCCCGAGGGCACGTTCCAGGTCTCCGCGGAACTCGACTGGCAGGGTGCGAAGTGGCGCGCGGAAGAGAAACTCGCGGCCGGCACCGTCAACGCGAAGCTCGTCCTCGAGAAGGTCACGAGCGGCGCCGGCAGCTACGTCGTCAAGGTCGTCGACCCGGACGGCAACCCGGTCCCGTCCGGCAGCTTCGTCGTGCACCAGCGCTACCAGAACGGGAGCGGCACGCACTCGTCGTCGTTCTCGAACGGCACGTTCGACTTCGAGGTCGGTCAGCCCGGGCACCGTGATCTTCATCGAGATCTATCGGGTGCCGGGTAGCAACGTCGCCGCGACGTTGGCGGGACCGTTCGACACGTCGAAGAACGAGCTCGAGATCAAGCTGGGTACACCCACGACGATCGAAGGCGTCGTCCGCGATGCGAGCGGCGCGCCGGTCGGGGGCGCGCGGATCTCCGCGAAGCCGATGCTGCGGCACGGCGACGAGATCGACTTCGGCAACGCTCATGCGTCGGCCGCCACCGACAAGGACGGTCGCTATGTCCTCAAAGGCGTGGGCGAGAGTGACTACCGCGTCGAGGCGCGCGTGCCGGACGCGTACCAGCCGCCGGAGCCCATCGACACCGTCGGCGGAACGAAGCGCGTCGACTTCGTGTTGAAGGCCGGTGTGACGGCAGCGATCACCGTGCTCGATCACCGCGGCGACCCCGTAAAAGGAGCGTCGGTCTCCATTCGGTCGCACCAGGAGAGCGAGGAGGCCTCGATCCGCAACGACGGCATGATCGCGCCGCACAGCGTCGGCGGCATGCACAGCACGGGCGCGGACGGCATCGTGCGGCTGAAGGCGCTCGACGGCAGTTCGCGCTACGACGTCACGGTCTCCAACGTCGAGGCGAAGTCGTTGCTGCCGCGAGCGGTTCGGGGCTGGACGCCGGCGGACACGACCATCGAGCTCGAGCAGGCCTTCACCATCTCCGGCGTGATCCGCGACGCCTCCGGGTCGCCCGTCGAGGGCGCCCGCGCCTACTACATCGTTCGCACGGATACCAAGCAGTCCGAGCCGACGGGCAAGGACGGGAAGTTCGTCATCCAGGGGCTGCGCAAGGGCAGCGGACGGCTGCTTGCGCGCGTCGACGCGCAGTGGATCGACGTAAACAAGGACTACCCGGACGAGATCAAGGGTGACGCCGGCGCGACCGGCGTCACGCTCACGGTCGATCCGGGGCTTGCGATCCGGATCCGTATCAAGGATTGGACCGGCGAACGCTGGGCGCACGCCACGCTGACGGCGCCCGAGAACCGCCTGCATCTGTGGAAACAGATCGACGAGGACGGGCGCGTCGTCTTCCAGGGGTTGAAGAGCGACGAGCGCTACACGCTGCGCATCTCGGGCCTGCCCGACGACAAGTACGTGTTCCTGAAGGACCTGGAGGCCGGGGGCGGCGAGCGCGTCGTGACGCCGAAGAAGGGCAAGACCATCCGGGGCCGCCTGGAGCTACCGACCGGTCTCGAGGCGGACACGTTCGCCGTCGTGATCCAGGGCGAATTCAACATCTGGGGCGCGGTGATGCCCGACGGGACGTTCGAGCTCAAGGGTGTGCCGGACGGAACCTGGACGATTCGCGCCCAGAGCAGCGGCAATCGGCTCGTCGAAGGGGGCGGCACGTACCAAGGTCAGGCCCGGGCCCGCGCGGGCGACGAGGACGTCGTGATCGAGGTCAAGCGCAAGGAATAGGGCCCGATTCCAGCGACGTTTCCGAGATGTTGGGGTGAGCCGCGGGAGGGGTGTGGCCCGTGGTTTCTCGGCCGATGGTGGGAACGGAGCAGATCAACTGAACCCCCCGATTCACGATATCCCCATACGTATTCTCATTGTCGAAGACGATCCCGTCGCGCAGACGATTCTCGTCCATGCACTGAACGACCAGCGATCCGCCGGCGATACAGTGCTGTCGCGGCGGGGCTCGACCCCGCCCGCCGCAGACCCGACCCGCTGACGGCGGAACCCGAACGAGTAGCGGCCTCAGTCGGGCAAGGCTGCGCCGACCGGGCGGAATCAAGGCAGCATGGCCGGCCATGGCGACCGCACCTACCGGCGTTCTGCTCATCCAGCTCGGCACGCCCGACGCGCCGACCACCCCTGCGTTGCGCAGGTACCTGCGGAAGTTCCTGAGCGATCCGCGCGTCGTCGACGTAAACCCTTGGCTGTGGAAGCCGTTGCTGCACGGCGTCATCCTTCGCACGCGGCCGCGGAAGTCGGCCGCGCTCTACAAGCGCGTGTGGACCGAACAGGGCTCGCCGCTGCTGGTGCACACCAAGCAGCTGGCGGACGGTGTCGCCGCGGCGCTTGGCGACGACTACCTCGTCCGGTACGGGATGATCGTCGGCAACCCGCCGCTCGGTGGTGCGCTGGACGAGCTCGTGCGCGCGGGCTGCCGCGACGTCGTCGTGCTGCCGTTGTTCCCGCAGTTCTCGAGCGCCACGACCGCGTCCGCGTTCGACGCCGTCGCGAAGTGGGCGACGACCCGGAAGGACCTGCCCTCCCTCCGCTTCGTTCGATCCTTCCCCGACCATCCCGCCTACATCGAGGCGCTCCGGAAGACGGTCGTCGACGCGGGCGTCGTGGCGACGAAGGACGCCCCCCTGTTGATGTCCTTTCACGGCATTCCGAAGCGCTACGCGGCGGAGGGCGATCCCTACCCGGACGAATGCCGGCGCACCGCCGACGCCCTTGCGAGCGCGCTCGACCTCGATGACGACGTGTGGCGCGTGGTCTATCAAAGTCGCTTCGGCCGCGAGGAGTGGCTGACGCCCTACGCCGACGCGTCGGTTGCAAAGCTGCCGGGCGAGGGGGTGACCTCGATGAGCGTGATCACGCCGTCGTTCGTCGCCGACTGTCTGGAGACGATCGACGAGATCGGACGCGAGCTGCGCGAGACGTTCGAAGCAGCCGGCGGCAAGGGCTACACCCGCATCGATTGCATCAACGCGGGCCGCCCCGCCGTCGACGCCGTCGCGGAGATCGTGCGCGAAACGCTCTAATCGCCACTGACGGCGATCGACCGGGCCGTCGCGCGCTTCAGGAACAGCACCGCGAACGCGTTCTGCACGGCGCCGCCGGCCCAGCCGCCGAAGGGCTCCCGCTGGCGCGCCAGCAGCAGGTCGGCGCCTTCCTTGTACCAGTCGTGCGACCCGATCCAGCGCCGGTCCGTGAGCATGCCCATGCGCTCCAGTCCGTACAGGTAGTAGAAGTGATGCCGCATGTTCGGGTGGCCGGGGTTCTTCTCGACCGTGAAGTTCTGCTGCAGCCACGCCAGTCCGTCGCGGATCGCGTCGTTGGCCTTCTTGCGCTCCGTGCCGCTGAACTTGCGGCTGCGCCACATCCCTTCCATGCAGATCGCGACCGAGCAGACCCCGGCGGTCGTCATCGATCCCGTCGCGGGCATCGTCGGCACCGTGTTCTCGCCGGCCGGCCCGTGCTTCTTCGCGTGCGTGTAGCGGAAGGGCCGGGTCTCCGCGACGTCCTTCGTGCGGAAGACGTACCCGTCCTTCTCGACGTCGTTCGTGAGCGTGACCTTCTCGCCCTTCGCGTCCTGATTCAGGAACAGTCCGCGCAACGCGGCCTTCCAGACCAGCGGCTTGACCTTGACCCCGCAGTCGGCCGCCGCACGGAGCCCCAGGAGGCCGTACTGCGTGTTCGACAGGTCGTACTTGACCGGCGTCTTGACCCGCTCGTCGACGTAGGTCCAGAGCCCGATGGAGTTTTGCGCAGCGGTGAGGTGCGCGACGCCCTTCTCGACGGCCTCACGGTGCTCGGGGGTGAGCCTGGCGTAGACCTCCTTGGGCTTCAGGCGCTTCGAACGCAAGGCGCCCACGTCCGTGTCCCACATGTCGAGCTTGGGCTGGTAGATCGCCTGGATCGCCATCAGGTAGCAGGCCGTGCTGTACGTGCGCTCGAACTTCATCTTCGAGAGCGCCTCGAGCGCGCGCACCACGTGCGGGTCGTCGACGGGGACGCCGGCCTTCAGCAGCGCGAGCAACGGGAGCGCCGTGCGGCCCATGGCTTCGGGTGCGTCGGGGCTGCCCCACGTCCCCGTGTCCTTCTTCTGTGCCTTCTTGATGACCGCGACGCCGTACTGGATCGCCTCCTCGACGGCCAACCGAAAGCTCGGCGGATACCGCTCGGCCTCGCGGTCGGCGCCCTGCGGCTTCTTCTTGCTGTCCGCGGCCGCGGGCGCGACACAAAGCAGCGACGTCGCGAACAGAAGCAGGACGGGTCGCGCGCACCTCACCATCCCAGTCTATCCGTTTCGACGTTCGGCGGGACGAAGCTCGACCGTCCG
This sequence comes from Planctomycetota bacterium, assembly GCA_965223505.1. Lineage (GTDB taxonomy): Bacteria > Planctomycetota > PLA2 > PLA2 > JAEUHO01 > CBDCWP01. Next base: position 186,177 of record CBDCWP010000021.1, on the reverse strand, counting down.
CGCGACCGGCGCGTCTTTCAGGTCCGGCGCCGTGACCACCAGCGTGCCTTCGAACGCTCCGATCGCGGCGTTCATCGTCGCGAGGCCCTCGTCGTCGAGCGCGGCGAACGGCTCGTCGAGCAGCAGGATCTCCGGCCGGATCGCCAGCGCGCGCGCGACCGCGACGCGGCGGCGCTCGCCGCCCGAGAGCACGCCCGCCGTTCGATCGGCGAGCTCGGCGGCGCCGAGCCGTTCCAGCCACGCGTCCGCCTCCGACGTTGGCTTCCCTGCCGTCTTCAACGCGTAGACGACGTTGTCTCGCGCGGTGCCGCGGAAGAAGTAGGGGCGCTGATGCACGAGCGTGATGCGGCCGGGCGCCGGCAGCCCCTGCACCGTTCCCGACGTGACCGCCTGCAGACCCGCGAGCACCCGCATCAGCGTCGACTTGCCGCAGCCGTTCGGGCCCGTGACGCCGAGTCGTTCGCCGGATTCGATGTCGAGCTCGTCCAACCACAGGCCGACGACGTCGCCGAACACGACGCGGATGTTCCGCATGCGCATCACGCCTTGCTCTCCTTCGAAACCAACGGCGCGAGCACGGCGACGATGCCGGCGAAGAACAGAAGGATGAACCCCAACGCGAGCGCTTCGCCGAACTCCCCCTGGCGCACCATGAGCTGGGCACCGCCGCTCAAGGTGCTGGTTTGCCACTGCAGGTTCCCGCCGACCGTGACGGAGATGCCCAGCTCGGAGAAGCAGCGGGCACAGGCCATGAGCATCGCGCCCACGATGACACCGCGTACTTCACCCAACAGCGTCAACAAGGTGCGCACCGGTCCGGCGCCCAGCGTACGCGCCGTCTCGAACGGTCGCCGGTCGGGCGCTTCGAGGGCGCTGTGCGTCAGTGCGCCCAGGATGGGGAAGACGAGCAGGAACTCGCCGGCGATGATCGCGCCCTTCGTGTAGAGCATGTCGAGCTCGCCCAGCGGGCCCCGCCGCGAGAGGAAGCCCCAGACCATCGTCCCGATGAAGATCGTGGGCACGAACATGCCGATGCGCAGCAGCAACACCTGCAGGCGGTGCCCGCGCGGGCGATAGACGGCCAGCCAGCCGCCGTACGTGACCGCGAGCGGAGCAGCCAGCGCGACCGCGATGAACGAGCAGAAGATCGTCACCCACGCGGCGTGCCACGTTTCCGCGTCGCCGCTCAGGATGAGATGGACGGCGGTCTTGAATCCCTCCCAGAGGAACTCCACGGTCGATCTCCTATTTTGATCACGAGCTACTTGGCGGCATTGGGATGGAAGAGCGGATTGCCGTCAACCTGGAACGAAGCGATTCGCGCCTGACCGGCCGGCGAGGTCAACCAGTCGAACAGCTTGCGGGCGCCCTCCGCATTGCCGACCGGGTGTCGCACTGGGTCGATCAACAGCGCGCCGTAGGGATTGCGAAGTGAGGCGTGGCCCTCTACGAGAATGTCGAGCTCGAGATCGAGGCGCTTCATGTGCGAGAGGTACGTGCCGCGGTCGGCGAGCAGGTACGCGCGCTTCTCGTCCGCGTAGATCAACGAGCCGCCCATGCCGAGCCGCGCCTCCACGTAACCGCCGTTGGACGTGCGATCGACACCGGACGCCTTCCAGAGCGCGAGCTCTCGCATGTGGGTGCCCGACCGGTCCCCACGGCTCGCGAAGCGCGCCCCCGTCTTCGCGATCTTCGCGAGCGCCGCCGCCGGTTCCTTCATGCCGCGAATGCCCGCCGGGTCGGACGGCGGCCCGACGATTACGAAGTCGTTCCACATCACATCGCGCCGCTCGATCGCATGGCCCTCGGCGAGGAACGCGTCTTCGAGCTCGCGCGCGTGTACGAGCAGCAGGTCCGCGTCGCCGCGCCGCCCTTGCGCGAGCGCCTTGCCCGTTCCCACGGCCAGGACATCGACCTCGATGCCGGTCTGCGGTGTGAATTCGGCGAGCAAGTGCTCGAGGAGACCCGAGTTGTGCGTCGACGTCGTCGTGACGAGGCGGACGCGCTTCGCGCCGTCCCCGCAAGCGCCCAGAGAGACCGCGAGCGCCAGGAGCAGCGCGAGGCTACGGCTCACGCCTTCTCGACCTTGAGCGCTGCGAACTTGAAGGATGGGATCTTGCCGATCGGGTCGAGCGTGTCGGTCGTCAGCAGGTTCGCCGCCGCCTCGCGGTAGTGGAACGGCATGAACACGCTGCCCTTCGAGGTCTTCGTGCTCGCGACGGCCTTCACGCGAATGGAGTTGCGGCGCGTGCTCAAGCGCACCATGCCGCCGTCCTCGAGCCCGAGCGACGCCATGTCGTCGGGGTGGATTTCGCAGAACGCCTCGGGGTTGATTTGGTCGAGCACCTTTGCGCGACGCGTCATCGAGCCGCCGTGCCAGTGCTGCAGCGTCCGCCCCGTGTTCAGGACGAACGGGTACTCCTCGTCGGGAAGCTCGGCCGGCGGGATGACCTCGGCGGGCGAGAACTTGCCGCGGCCCGACGGCGTCGGGAAGCCGTCACCGAACAGCACGACCTCGCCGTCGGAGTTGTCGGGATCGGCGCACGGCCAGAGCTTGCCCGGGCCGCCCAGGTGGCGGTAGCGCAGGCCTTTGTAGCTCTCCGTCATCTCGCTGAACTCGACGAAGACGTCCTCGATGTCGTCGTACGACTGCTCGTAGCCCATGCGCGTCATGACCTCGCACAGGATCTCCCAGTCCAGCCGGGCTTCACCGGGCGGCTCGAGCGTCGTCGCGCCGATCTGCACGCGCCGGTCCGTGTTCGTGTAGGTGCCCGTCTTCTCGAAGTAGCTCGTCGCGGGCAGCACGACGTCGGCGACCTCGGCGGTCTCGGTCAGGAAGATGTCCTGGACGACGAGGAAGTCGAGGTTCATGAACCCCTCGCGGGCGTGCTTCACGTTCGGGTCGGACATGAACGGGTTCTCGCCCATGATGTACATGCCCTTGAGCTCACCCTCGACCGCGGCGTGCGCGATCTCGACCACCGTCTTGCCGGGATTCGGATCGAGCGAGACGCCCCAGGCTTCCTCGTAGCGCTTCTGCGCGTCGGGGTCGTTGACCGGCACGTAGTCGGGGTAGACCATCGGGATCAAGCCCGCGTCGCTGGCGCCCTGGACGTTGTTCTGGCCGCGCAGCGGATGCAGGCCCGTACCCGGGCGGCCGACGTTGCCCGTCATCAGGCACAGCGAGATGAGGCTGCGCGCGTTGTCGGTGCCGTGCACGTGCTGCGAGATGCCCATGCCCCAGAAGATGATCATCGCCTTCGCGTTGCCGATGGTGCGCGCCAGGTCGCGGATCTCGTCGGCCGAGATGCCGCAGATGGGCGCCGCGACCTCGGGCGTGTAGCGCGCAACGACCTCCTTGAGCGCATCGAAGTTCTCCGTGAACTTCTCGATGTACGCGCGGTCCTCGAGGCCCTCCTCGAGGATGACGTTCATGATGGCGTTGTAGAAGGAGACGTCGCTGCCAGGCCGGATGCGAACGTACTCGCCGTGATCGGCCAGCTCGGGCCGGTGCGGGTTCACGATGATGAGCTTCGTGCCGTTCTTCGCGGCCTCCTTGAAGAAGGTCGCTGCGACGGGGTGGTTGCTGGTCGTGTTCGTGCCCGTCACGAGCGCGACGTCGGAGTTCTCGATGTCGCCGTACACGGTCGTGACCGCGCCCGAGCCGATCGTCTCGAGCAGCGCGGCCACGCTGGACGCGTGGCAAAGCCGCGTGCAGTGGTCCACGTTGTTCGTGCCGAACACCGCGCGGATCATCTTCTGGAAGAGATACGCCTCTTCATTCGAGCACTTCGCGCTGCCGAAGCCGGCGAGCGCCTGCGGGCCGTGTTCGTCGCGAATCGACTTGAGCTTGCTTGCCACGAGATCGAGGGCCTCGTCCCACGTCGCTTCCCGGAAGTGGTTCAGCGCCTCGTCGTAGTCGGGATACACGCTCTCGCCGCGCGTGCCGTCGTCCCGGCGCTGCATGTTCGCGCTGAGCGGCCCCTTCGGGTACGAGCTCTCCTTGCGGATCAGGGGCTTGGTCAGCCGGTGCTTGTGCGTCGCGTAGTCGAAGCCGTAACGGCCCTTGACGCACAGCCGCCCCTCGTTGGCGCTCGGGTCACGGCCCTCGGCGTAGACGACCTTGTTCTCTTCTCTGTCGACCATGAACGTCAGCGCGCAGCCGACGCCGCAATAGGGGCAGACGGAGTCGACCTTCTCGAGCGTCTCGGGCGGCCGAATCGGCACGGTGATCGGCTTGTTGGTGAGCGCCCCGGTCGGACACGCCGATGCGCACTCGCCGCACTCCACGCAGGTCGAGTCGCCCATCGGGTTGTTCAGGTCGAAGCCGATGCGCGTCGCATAGCCCTTGCCGGTGCGGCCGATGACCATGTTGAATTGGATGTCGTCACAGGCGCGAATGCAGCGGTCGCAAAGGATGCAGGCCTGGTGATCCACCGAGATGACGGGCGACGAGTCGTCGTCGGGACGGCCGTTGCCGCGGGGCCAACGCGAGCCGTCGACCTGGAACTCGCGGGCGAGGCTGAACAGCTCGTCGTCGTTGGTCTTCTCGTCGCGGCGGCTGGTCGCGTCCTGATCCGCCATCAACAGATCGGTGAGCACCTTGCGGTTGCGCACGACGGTCTCGGAGCCCGTCTTGACCTTCAAGCCGTCTTCGCAGTCGCGCACGCACGACGCGACCAGGGTGCGCGCACCTTCGACCTCGACGACGCACATGCGGCACACGCCGACGGGATCGAGCTTGGGATCGTGGCAAAGCACCGGAATGTCGATGCCCATGTCCTTGGCGGCCTGCCAGACGGTGGTGCCTTCGGGGACGGTGACCTCTTGTCCGTCGATCTCCAGCGTGACGGTCTTGGCCGGCGCTTCGGTGGCTTCCGTGTCCGCGGTCAACGGCGAGTTCATGTCGGGCTCGACCTCCGCTACCTCTTCGGCGCCGGCTGGACGTCACTCAGCCCGAGGCTCTCGATCCGCTCTGCGGGAACCCGGCCGTCGTCGGTCCAACCGCGCGCGCGGTAGTAGCTTACGATCATACGGTCGAGGTCGTGGGGGCTCAACGCGGCCCCGGACGAAGCGCCGCCGTCCAGGGCTTCGCTCAGAAACCGTTGTGGGAGGGTGTCTTCCGACCGCTCCCAGCCCTCGCGCAGATTGAAGAGCTTCTTCAGCGTCACGATCCGTTCGCCTGTTCGATGCAACGGGGCGGCCGTGACGTCCCAGCCGGTGATCGCGGACAGCATCCGCGCGCTCTCCGCCTCGAGGTCCTCGAACACGCCGCGCAGGAACTTGCACAGGATCAGGCTGTCCAGGATCGCCGCCCGCGTCTCGCTGTTCGCCGCCGCAGGGCCCTTGGCGTCGTCGGCCACGAAGCGGTCCGCGCCCGAGCGGAAGTCCTCCTCGTAGGCGCCCGAGCGGTTGTGATCCGCGCCGCGCGCACCCACGGCGAGACCGAGTCCCATCGCCTGCAGCGCGCGCGGTTCGTACCCCGGCAGCTCGAGTCCCTTGACGTGACACGCGAAGTGCTCGGCGCCGCCGCCGACGATCAGCGCCGCGCGCCGCGAGCCCTCCGCGAGCAGGTCGCCCAGTCCGCGCCGGTGCGCGATGTCGTCCAGCAACGACAGCAATCCGTCCCCGTCGCCGAAGGACGGTGCGTTCTCGAGCAGGCCCTTCTCCCTGCACTCCATGGCGAAGGCGATCGTGCCACCGGCGGAGATGACGTCGAGCCCGAGGTCGTCGCAGCGTGCCGCCGCTTCGAGGATCACGTCCCGGTCGTCGATGCCGCACAGCGGGCCGAGCGCGAAGATGCCTTCGTATTCCAGGCGCACCTGCCGGCCGCTCCGGGACGCGAACACGTGCTCGCAGCCGATCGTGCACGCGGCGCAGTGCTTGCGCATCTTGTCGGGCGTCGTGTGAAACGCCTCGCCGGAGATCTGCTCGGCGCCTTCGAACGTGGCCTCCTTGAAGTTGCGGGTCGGCAGCGCCCCGAGCCGGTTCATCACGAGGACGTTCGCGACCGTCCCGAGCTCGCGGTACTTCGCGGTCCCGGCGCCCAGCGACTTCGCCGACAGCTCCTTGGCCAGCGCGAGCACCGCTTCACGGTCGTCCACCTCGCATGGCGTCGTCCCGCGCACGAGGACGCCCTTGAGCCGCTTCGATCCGAAGACGGCGCCGGTGCCGCCGCGGCCGGCGTGCCGGCTGTCGCCCGACGCCGACGCGTAGCGCACGCCGTTTTCGCCCGCGGGGCCGATGCCGAAGAAGCGAAACGTCGCGCCGTGTTTCTTGCGCAGGCGTTCCTCGGCCTCGAGCGACGACAGACCGACGAGGTCGTCCGCCGGCTCCAGGCGCATCGCGCCGTCGTCCACGACCAGTACCGACCAGTCGTCGCACCAGCCGGTGACGACCAATGCGTCCATGCCGGCGCGCTTCAGCTCGATGGCGAAACGGTCGCTCGAGAGCGCGTCGTTGATGCGCTCCGTCAGCGGCGACTTCGTGACCACGGCGAACTTCGCGCTGGTCGTGAGCGGCGAACCGACCAGCGGCGAGAGCGCGATGACGATCGGCGCTTCGGGCCCCAACGGGTCGTAGCCGCCTGCGCTCTCTTGCATGAGGAGCCATGCCCCCAGACCCGATCCGCCGAGGAAGCGCCGCAGCACGTCGTCGGAGAGCGGACGCAGCGCCCCCTCGGTTCGCTCCAGGTCGAAGTGACCGTAGCGGCCGTGGTATCCACCGGGGGGCATGTACGCATTCTAGGCGCGTGATCCGGCCGCTCCGGCAAGATGTGCGCGTGAACCGCCACGACGCCAAGTACATCCTCGGCTCCGCCGCCGTCATCGGGATCTTCTGCTTGACCGTGCCGAAGCACTGGCATGCGCCCGAGAACATGTTGGTCTTCCTCTGGATGCTGGGGGTCTTGATGTCGTATTTCGCATTCGCGCTGTTTCGGAGTGACAAGGCGCGGGCGCAGCGCGGACAGCGGCGCATCGCCGAGGCGACGCTCTGGTTTTACGTCGTCTTCGGCGGCGCCATCGGCGCTTACATCGCCATGCGCCGGTTCCATCACAAGACGAAGCGGTGGTCGTTCCGGATCTTGGTGCCCTTGATCGCCATGGCGCAGTTCTTCGGCCCAGTGTTTTTCGTGGTCCCGTCGATCCATGAGACCTAGGCCAAGTCCGCTAGCGGTGGCAAGACTCGCAAACTTGCCCGTTGTCGAGGTGACGCAGCGGACGCGCGCCGCCCTGGCCGATGGCGTTGTGACAGTTGCGGCAGCTCATCCCCGGGAAGTGCGACGGCGGCTGATCCGGCGCCGTGTCGTGCGTCGGATTCTCGAAGTGGCACACGCGGCACGAGCGGGTCTGGGTCACCGGAAAGTGGCACTGCACGCAGTGCGTGTTGCGTCCCGTTGCGAAGACGCCGCGGTGCGAGCGCGGCGGCGTGTTCTCGTGGCAGCGCTGGCAGAAGTCGGTCATGTGACACGTCGCGCACTTCTGACGGTCCATGGCCGCGTGAACGCCGTGGGTGCGGATCCGGAATAGCGCCGTGTGGTCGCGCGGCGGCTCGTCCTGGTGGCAGTCGTCGCAATACGACGCGTCGCGATGGCAGATGTCGCAGCGGCCGGCCTCCATCGATCCGTGATTACGAACGATCTGCCCGTGGCGCTCCTTCCACAGGTACCGGTGGTTCGCGGGCGCCTTGTCGTCGCGCAGGACGCGATGGCACGTCGCGCACTCGTTCGCGGCCGTCTGGCGTTCGTGGCAGTGCATGCATTGGTCCATCGTGTGCAACTCGCCCGCCACCCGTCGCGATTGGCGCGTCACCGCGCCGTGGCATGAGAGGCAGCTCATTGCGCCGTGTCCGCGATGATCGAAGATGACCTCGGGGTCGTAGTCCGCGACGGCGCGCCGCCATCGGGGCGTTCCGTCGGGTCGGAAGAACGCGGTGGCGACGCGTTTCTGCGCCGGCCAGGCTTCGTCGATCTCGTCGTGACACTGCGCGCAGTCGTCGCGGGAAGGCGATCCGGGTTCGCCCGTCCTGGGATCGGGCGCGTGGCAGTCGGCGCACGCGAGACCGCGCTCGACGTGCGCGGCGTGGTCCATGCGCGGTCCACCGACGAACTCGACCGGCGCGCGTGCGCTGCCCGGGCGCCACTCCGGCGGGGCGAACAGGCGGCAGCCCACCAGATAGACGGTGAACAGCAGGAGTCCGATCACGCATTTTCGTGCGGGCGTGTTCATCAGAAGTCCATCTCCGCGCCGAACCGAACGGTCGTGTACGTGTCGAAGTCGTCGTGGTCGACGCGCACCCGTCCGTCGAAGCGCCAACGCTCGCCGGGCCGGTACGTCGCGCGTACGAACACGCCGCGTGCGTTCTGCCGTTCGCGGTTGCCAAAGAAGTCGAATCGATACAGTGCGAAGTCCGTTCCCGCGCGAATGCGCCAGCGCTCGCTCGGCCTGTAGTCGAGATCGAACGTCACGGACGCGATGTCTTCGTCGCCCTGCCACCATTCGCCGGTGAGCGACATGGACAACGCGTGGCACGGCCAATCGAACGACGAGAGGCTCAGGTGGTAGCGCTGGTACTCGCGATTGAACGTGCCCTCGTCGGCGTCGTCGAAGAGCCGGCGCGTCGCGATCCCGCCTTCGACGTGGAAGCAGCGTCCGAGCTCCTTCGAGACGGCCAGGTGCGCGTCGAAGTACGGCTCGAGCCGCTGCGCAACGGCGAAGAACGGGTCGAGGTCGAACACCTGCTCGTTCTGCGCGGTGAACAGGCCCCGGAACGCACCGCGGACGAGCGCGCGGCGCCTCGGCAGATACGCGTCGAACGCGAAAGCGCCGTACCGCGGTTCGCCGTTGAAGTGCTGGTAGGAGGCGCGCGCCGTCGCGAACGGGCCGACGGTCTGCCGCAGTGACAGGGTCAACAGATCGTTCTCGACCTCGCCGTAGAACTGGTTGTCGTCTTCGAGGTACACGAAGTCCGCGCGCGCCTCGGCGCCGCCCCAGGGTCGCACGGAGAGCGACGCCCCGGCGATGACGTCGCCGTCCGGCGAGCCTTCGAACAGGTGCGTGGGAACGCCGCCGAACACCGAAAGTTGCACCCGGCGGAGTCCGTACTCGCTCAGGCGCACGTGGACGCCGTCCATGAGGAAGAACTCGCCGCCGTCGATCTGCTGCCGGCCGACACGGACACGGTTGAGGGGCGTTCCGCAACACGGGCGGTAGTCCACGTAGGCGTGGTAGACGCGTCCGTTCACGCGGTGCGTGAACGAGTCGGTGACCGAGTCGAAGACGAAGAAGCTGCCGTCGTCGCCGTGCCCGTCGATGTCGTGGCTCAGGCGGCCGTAGAACGAGCCCGAGAGACCGACGTCGTCCTCGTCGCGGAAGTTCAGGCGCAGATACGCAAACCCGTCGTTGTCCGAGTCACTGCCCGTGAAGCGGCCGTGGTAGCGCACCCGGATCGAGCCGTGAAACAGCTCGGAGAAGGTGAGCCTTGGCGGTGCGGCGGTCAGGACCGGAAGCTCGTCCTCGTCGAACGCGCCGAGCGGTTCCTCGTCGAACGTCTCGTCGAGGATCGCTTCCTCGTCGTCGTCGGCGACGTCCTCGCTGTCGGCTTCGCCAGGCGACTCGGCCTCCAGGGGCGTCGGCGGCGGCGGTTGGACCGGCGCCGGCAGGTCGTCGTCGGCCGTCGCGGCCAGCGCGCCGGCGGCGAGGGCGAGGAAGGCACAGACGACGCGAAGCGGCAGGGGGGCGTGCCGGGTCAACGGGTGGGTTCTCTCCTCAGTGCGGGTGTTTGAGCCGCACGCGTGAGTGAATGCGCTTCGAGCGGCGCTTGGCGGCGAAGTCGAAACGGTAGTCGGACCCCATCGTCGGACACTCGCGCACGTGGCACTGGTCGCACGTCTTGGACGACACCGGCGCGATCGCGCCGCGCTCGACGATGGCGGAGCGCTTGTAGTCCTTGTGTTTGCGCTTGTAGGGCGCGTAGAGGCTGCCCGGGCCGTGGCAGACCTCGCACGTCACGCCTTCATTGATCTTCGCGCGCTCTTGCTCTTCGGCCGTCCACCCATCGGCCACCGGCACGGGATAGCCGGTGGGGGTGCCGTAGCCGGTCGTGTGGCACTTCAGGCACTTCGGGTCCTTCGTGTAGTCCTTCTTCACGTCCAGCCCGCTCGACCTCTTCTTCTCGGCGGCCGCGCCCGGCTTCAGCGCCTCGAACGCCTGGGCGAGGCCGCTTTGCTTCCACGTCTTGTGATGCCGGAAGTGGCAGTGCTTGCATTTCGCGGCGCCGATGAAGCACGGTTTCTCTTCGTCGGCCGCGGCGGGAGCATGGCGCGACGCGGGCAAGAGGTTGGCCACCACGGCCGACGTCGCGCAAAGGAGCAGACAAACGCGGATCATCGGTCGTCTCCCGATGCACCCCGTCCCAGGTCCGGCAACGGGCGGCGCGAGACGTCGATCTCGACGCCGTTTGTCGGTTTGAGGTTCTGCAGATTGACGACGCTGTGGCAGCCCGCCCCGCACTCGTTCGTGAACGGGATCGGCATGGCGAACGCCGGAAGCACGCCCGCGACATCGGGATGCAGTCTTCCCGGTACGCCGAGGAAGAGGTGGCTGCGTCGGTCGTTCTGGAAGTACGTCCGTTGAAGGTCGAGCGCCGTGCCGGTGGCGCCGGTGATGATGATCCCGTACCGTCCGGCGCCCGCGCGCGATGCCCATGTCTGGTGGCAGCGCACGCAGGTCGTCGCGTCGCCCGCGTGGGTCGTGCCGGTCTCGTCGAACATGTGTTGGAAGTGGTCGGTCAGGTGGCACTGCTGGCACAGCGCGCTGTTCGCGTCGGAGGGATCCGCGCGCAGATGCCGCACGAAGGGGCCGTTGCCGTGGCTCTCGTGGCAGTCCGTGCACGTGGTGAGGATGCGGTCGTTCCTGTGTTTCTTCGACTTCAACATGTCGGCGTACTGCTGGTAGTGGTTGCGGCTGTGCAGGTCGTCGTTCCAATAGTCGGCCGCATCGGGCCCCTTGCGCGTGACGTGGTTTGCGAGGAACTGCATGCGGCTGATGCCGGGCCGGGCGCGCCGCCCCTGCGGATCGAGCGGCTCGCCCGTGGGATGCGGGCCGTTGCCGACGACGCGGTCGTGGCAGCGGCCGCACACCTGCATGTCGCGTGACGGGCTCAAGTACGCGTTCGACACGATGAACCGCGCGGCCGACGAGACGGGGTTGGCCTGCGCCCAGGCCACGTGCTCCGAGCCGGCGCCGTGGCAGGTCTCGCAGCCGAGGTTGATCTCGTCGGCGGGTCCGTCGCCGTCGATGTCGAAAGCGCCGCCGACGTCGGACACGGCGCGCGACAGCCACTCGTTGGTGCCCGGGTCCCGAAAGCGCTCGAACCCGTTCGAGTGACAGCCGGTGCAGTTGCCCTCGAAGGCGGTATCGACCGGCGGGTCGGTGAACGTCTGCGTGCCCGCGCTCCAGAACGAGTCGAGTCGGTAGTCGCGGAACACCTTGCGCGTTCGGTCGAACTTCGTCTCGTCGCCTTCCGACTGCCACTGGAGCAGTGGGTAGCGTCCGTTGCGCCCCGGGACGCTCACGAGACTGCGCTGCATGTGCAACGGCCCGCCGTAGGTCAGCTCGACGACGAGCGTTCGCGGTGGATCGATCGCGTTGATGACGTTCTCGAGCGTGATCTTGAAGCGGTTGTCCGCGGTGTCCCGCCAGAGCCACGCGATCACGAAGAGCGTCTCGGCCGGGCGCGGATCGCTGAGCGACGTCTTGAACTTGTCGGTTTCGCGCCCGCCGTCGAAGTCCGAGAAGTAGACGGGCGTGCCGCCGGTGTGAACGGCGGCGGGAAGGAACGTCGCCCAGCCGCCCTGGATGTTCGGGTAGCGCGTCGCGTCCTGCAGCGCCGAGAGCTGCCCCGGCACCGTGAAGGCGAGTCGATGTGCGTGCTGACGAAAGCCGCCGTGCGCGCTGTGACAAGCCAGACAGGTCGTGGATCCGACGAAGGCCGCCGCAGCGGAGGGCTGCGACGTGAGGCGGATCGACGTGGTCGTGCCCAGGAACGTCGTGCTCTGCCGGGCGAGCCGGCAGCCTTCGCCACCGGGAAGGTGCTCGGTGTCGCCGGCCGCGGGCAGGACGAACCAGAAGTAGGTGCCGAACGGAACGTCGGCGATGAGGACGCGACCGCCGGCGTCGGTGACGCCCCGCGGGTACGAGGCGCCGCGCAGGCGAACGGCGTCTTCGAGCGGTTCGTCGCGGGTCTCGGCGGCGCCGGAGAGAACGTCGTTTCCGGTGACGTCACCGGTGTCGATATCCGATGCCGGCACCAGGAAGACGGTCGCGCCGGCGACGGGCATCCCCGCCGGGTTGGTGACCGAGAAGACGGCGTCCGAGGGCAAGACGAAATCGAGCTCGCCGTCGCCGCAGCCGAGCAGCGCCGTGAGAAGCGCAGCGGCGAGTCCCAGGGCGAGCAGACCCCGGTTCGGTCGTCGGTGGTTCCGTTGCGCGTGCACCATGCGGGTCGAGACGTCGAGCGCTCCAACCACCTCACGTAGCCGCTTGCCCCGGACCAGCATAGCCGCGGGCGCGCAACGTCGAACGCTGCGATTTCAATCGACACGTGTTCGTCAGGAACTCAGTCCCGCCAGTGGATGCGTCTGGCCACGCGGACGTTGACCTTCTCGAACGCGGCGGCGCCCTCCGGATCGACCGAAACGCGAAGCACGGCGACGCTCACGCCGCGGATCGACTCGAGTTCGCGCAAGAGCGATTGCAGACCGTCGGACTCCACGCGTGCGTATGTGACCGCGCGCCAGATCGTGGCGAGGCCGGTGCGCCGATGTGCCTCGAGGTGCTCGTTCGACGCGTAGATCAGCTCGACCCCGGCACGCTTGGATGCCGTCTTCAGATCATCGAGGCGAATCGTCCTCTCGGCGTCCTCTGTCGGCGGCTTCGCTTCGGCAGGTCGCCCGAAATGAACCGTGAGGTCGGCGCGCCACGATCCGCTCCGGTCCTTCCTCGCGGTAGCGCGCTCGACGGGACGGTTGGCGCCGGCGACGCGCGCCGCGACGACCGGGTGCTTCAGCAGGGCCCGTTGAAGCGCGTCGATCAGACTCCGGTCTTGCGTCTCGACCGTGAGCTGCATGCGACGGTCCTGGATGTCCACGTGGGAGAGCGAGACCGGATGCCGACCGGCGCTTGCGTTGACGACGGAGAGCGTCTCGTGCAGGCCGTCCCAGACCGGGATGATCGACCTGATCGCCGGCAGTCCGGGCGCGGCTCCGCGTGCCCTCGCGCGCAGCGGCTCCAGGGTCGCGCGGTCGTGCACCGTGCCGCCTTGCCGGGTCACGAAGTCGACGATCGACTGCACTCGGTCGGGTGCACACCGAACGACCAGCTCGGTCGACGGCTGTCCGTCCGCATCCGCGGAGCGGTCCAACCAGCTCGGGGCGAGCACCACGAGAGCGAGCGCCGTTGCCGCCGTGAGCGCGAGCACCGTATGCCTTCCCATGCGTCCCTCCGCGGACGTCGCAGCTCGCGCCTACTTCGGCGGATTGGCTCCGTAGCGCGCGACGCGCACCGTCGACTTCCCGACCAGCAGGCGCTCGGCCGTCGATTCCTTCTCGTCGATCGTGAAGCGGACGTCGATCACCGTGAAGTCCGGGTGCTCGGCGAGCAGCTTGAGAAACGCGCGCAGGCGCACCAGCTCGGTCGCCTCGTAGACGAACTCACGCGAGATCGTCATCACGCCGAGGCTTCGATTCGCATCGCGCCGCTCCGGGCCCGCCTGCATCAGACGCAGGTCGGTCTTCAGGGCGATCCGGTCGACGTCCGCGACGCGAATGCTCACGTCCGGCACGATCTCGGGAACCCTGACGTCCCCGACCGACTCGGGCAGCTTCGCGGCGATGTCCTGCTTGACGTGCCCGTCCTTGGTGCGCGACGAGCTGCCGAGCTCGACGCGGTTGCCCTCCCCCATGCGGTGTCTCAGGTAGGGGTTGGTGTTGAGCGCCGTGCGCAGCGCATCGGCCGTCTCGTAGCTCGACATGCGCACCGTGAGGCGGAACCGTCGCTCGCGGACGTGCAAGCTCGTGACGTCGAGCACCTCGCCCTCTTGCCGGGCCGCGGCAAGAGACTCGTAGATCGCGGTGATGACGTCGACACCCGACTGCAGCGGCGGCAACAGCGGGACTCTCCGCGACGCGAACAGGCGCTTGAACGAATCCATGTCGTGCACTATGCCGCCCCGCTCCGCGACGAAGTCGACGATCGGCTGCACCGAGGCCTCGGGGCAGTTGACGTACAGCCGCGCCGTTTCCTCGTCATCCGCGTGGGCCGGCGCCCACGGCACGAAGGCCGAAGCGAGGAACCCTGCGACGGCCCCGCAACACAGAACACAACCAAGGACGCTCTTGGACGGCATGCGACTCTCCCAGTGACCATCGACTTGGACGCCGGGAGCGCGTTCGACTTCCCGCTACCCGCCCGCCAAGGCGCTCACGAGCACGAGCGCGTCACCGACCTCGAGCGGGGTGTCCGGATCCTCGATCCACTCGCGGCCGTTGCGGCTGGCGCGCCACTGCGGCGCCAGGCGCCGGCCGACGATCACGTCCGGCTCCAGCACCGGGTATCGCAAACGGACCGCCTGGAGCGCCTCGCCCAGGGTCGACGCTTCGACCTCGAGGCTCGCGACGCCTGCCAGCCGCCGCGCCACCTCGTAGAGCTCGACCCGGATCACGGCGTCTCGCCCAACAGCGACTGCAGCGCCGCCTCGTAGGCCTCCGGTGTGTTCAGGTTCGCGAGCGTGTCGAGGTTCGGATCGACCTTCCGAAGCGCGGCCGCGTTCACGCGCACCGTCCGCACCCGGTCGAAGAGGTACACCGGCCGCCGGCGCTCGGTTGCCAGCAGCTTCTCGACCACGGGCAGCACGCCGACGCGATAGACCGCCGCCAGCGGGTGCGTGAACCCATCGGTCTCGCACACGGCGACGTCGTTCGACGCGAGCCGGTCGAAGAGCAGGTCGACGACGGCCGTTCTCAAGAACGGAACGTCGCACCCGGTTACGTACACCGCGTCCGCGCGGGAGACTTTCAGGCCCGGCGCGATGCCGCCGAGCGGACCCTGATCGGGGATCTCGTCGTAGGTGACCCGCACGTGTTTCGGAAGCGGCGGCATCTCCTGACCGGGGCGCGCGACCACGACGACGTCCGTCACGGCCTCCGAGACGAGACGCACCACGCGCTGCAACATGAGCTCCTCGCCGAACGGCAGCAGCGCCTTGGGCGCGCCCATGCGGGTGCTGTGACCACCGCACAGAACGAGCGCGCCGCGGATCAAAGCTCGAACCCCGCGTCCTCGAGGGCGGCGCGCACCTTCGGCGTCGCGAGTGTCTTGCGAAACGCCGTGACGCCCGGAGACGTCCAGCGATCGTCCGGCACCAGGAAGTCGTACTGCTCCGCACGCCAGGGCCTCCACTCGAGTCCGGCCTTGCGTGCGGCCGATGCGAGGCAGATGCCGTAGTCCGCGCGACGCTGGGCGATCGACGCGGCAACGGCGGTGTGCGACGTGTACGACGTCGCCCAGCCCGCGGGCTTTGGCGCGTCGCCCAGCAACTCCTCGACGAGGATGCGCGTGCCGCTCGCAGGATTGCGGTTCGCCAACCGAAGCGTCTCGTCGCGCGCGGCGCGGAGGAACGCGGCTTCGACGTCGCCGGAGAAGTGGTCGCCGTGCTCCGCTCGAAATGCCAGGCCCTGGGTTCGCCCGTAGCCGCGCAGCAACCGGGTGCCCGGCGGCGCGAACGACTCGTTCCACGTGCCGCGTTCCTTGTCGAACAGATGCACCGGCGCGATGTCGCAGGCGCCATGGCGCAGCGCGTCGACGCCGCCGCGCGAGCCGACGGTGATCACCTTGACGTCGCCCAGCGTCTTCGAAAGGTCGCCGACGATCACGTCGAGGCCCGTGCAGTGGCTACCCACGATCACCAGCGCCGCGGGGCGCAGGTCGCGACCGAGCAGCGTGACGTCGACCACGTCGTCGGCTTCGACGTACTCCACGTTCGCGGGGACCTGGAAGAAGCCGTCCGCGCGCGCGAAGGTGGTGACGGAGCCCGAGCCCTTGCCCATCGGGAACGCGACCCAGCCGTCGTCGCCGCCGACGAGGCTGACCAACGTGAATTCGGCGCGGCCCCGATCGGAGCGGATGTGACGGGAGAGCTTGGCGCGGATCGTCGACGCCGGCAAACCGGCGCGTCCCGCGAGCTTGCCGAGCACGGGCACGACGAACGCGTGGAAGGTGAAGATGGCGGACGTCGGGAACCCCGGCAGGATCACGACCGGTTTCCGGTCCCACGCCGCCAGGCACAGCGGCTTGCCCGGCTTCAGCGCGACGCCGTGCACGATGATCTCCGCCTCCTCGGCCAGCACGCGGTACGAGAGGTCGCCGCCGCCCTTGCTCGTTCCGCCGGAGAGCAGGATCACGTCGCTGTCCGCCCACGCTTCGCGCAGCATCCGGCGCAACGGCTCCGCGTCGTCAGGCGCGATGCCGAGCACGTGCGCTTCGTCACCGAGCTCGCGAATCGCGTCGGCGAGCAGCGTCGCGTTCGCGTCGTGCACCTGCCCCGGCGCCAAAGTCGTGCCGGGCGCGACGATCTCATCGCCTGTCGAGAGCACGGCGACGCGCACCCGTGCGCGACAGGCGACAGGGTCGACGCCGCACGCCGCGAGCGTTCCCGTCTCGCGCGCGGAGAGTCGCAGGCCCGCGCGCAGCAACGTCTCGCCGCGCGTGATGTCACTGCCGGCGTTACTGATGCGTCCTCCCGGCGATACAGGTCGCGTGACCTTCACCAGGTCGCCGTCGGTCTCCGTGTCTTCGACCATGACGACGGCGTCCGCGCCGCGCGGTACGACGCCGCCGGTCGCGATGACGACCGCGTGCCCCGCTTCGAGCTCCTTCGTCGGCGCGTGACCGGCATCGATCGACTCCTCTGCGATCCGCAGCAGACGGGGCGTTCGCTCGTCGGCACCGAATGTGTCGGCGGCGCGCACCGCGAACCCGTCGACGTTCGAGCGGTCGAACGCCGGAACGTCGCCGGGCGCGACGATGTCTTCGGCGAGGGTGCGGCCCAGCGACCGGTCCAGCGGCACGAGCTCCGCCGGGCGCGGATCGAGCGCGAGCGCCGCGTACCAACGCGTACGCGCGTCGTCCACCGAGGCGACCTGTAGGAATTGGTCCTGTTTCACCGTCTGCATCGTGCCCGAAAGCTGCGGCGGACGCGACTTCGACCGGGGCCCGGCCGATCGGCGCCCCCCGCCGACGAACGCGGTTAGAATTCCCGCGGGCTTTCGGAACGGAACAACAAAGACCTCCAGGAGCAAGTCGTCCGGCATGCAGCTCTTGCAGCGTTCGATGGGATTCGAAGCCCTCTCCGCGCGTCGCGTGCGCGCTCTCTTTCTGTGTATCGCGGTGCTGCTGGCGCTCGGAGCGTGCGGCGGCGGGGGCGGCGTGTTCACGCCGGAGCCCGACCCGCCGCCCCAGGCGCCCGACGGGCTGAGCGGCACCATCCTGCTCACGGACGTCGACCTCGGGCGCATCATCGAGCAGGAGCCGAACGACACGGTCACGGACGCGGCGCGCGTTCCGCCGATGGCCGCGCGGACGACACTCGAGATCGCCGGCAACGTCGGCGTCACCGCCGTCCAGTTCGGCCGGGTCGACCCGGTCGACGCGTTCCGGATCACCATGCTCAACGAGCAGGTCGTCGATCTGGAGCTGTCGTTCGTTCCCGAGGGCGGGGTCGCCGATCAGGTCAACGTCGCGGTGTTCCAGACCGCCACCGGCAATGTCGTCGCCACCACGGCGGGGGGGCCGTCGCCGGTCACGACGTCGTTCACCGCGTCCGCGCGCGAGACGTACGACTTCGTCGTGAGCATCGTGACCGGACACGCCTCCTACGTGCTGCGCGCAGCGCTCAGCGACCCTGTCGGCGCGCCGAAGCCGGTGAGCGCGTCGATCGCGGTCCACGCCGACCTCGCGGAGACGCCGATCGTCTTGCCGTTCGCCGACGACGAGCCGAGGTGCGCCGGCACCCACATCCTCGTGCGGATGAAGGACGGCGCCGACGCGCAACACGTGTGCGACGCGCACGACCTGCGCCTGATCGGCGACACCGGCAGCGGCACGTTGAAGCTGGGGTTCGAATGCGACGAAGGCGAGAGCGGCGAGCGCAAGGCGGTGTCGCTCTGCGACGCGATCGCCGCCGATCCGAACGTGCGTTGGGCCGAGCCGGACTGGATCGTCAGGGCGTTGGCCGATCCCACCGACGAGTCCTTCCCCCTCAAGTGGAACCTCCAGTCGATCGGTTGTCCGGGCGCTTGGAAGATCACCGAGGGCGACCCGAGCGTGGTCGTCGCGGTTCTCGACACCGGCGTCGTGCCGCATCCCTCGATCGTCGACAACCTCGTCGCGGGGCGTGACTTCATCTCCGACGACGCGTTCTCGAACGACGGCGACGGCCGCGACGCCGATCCGACGGATCCAGGCGACCTCGATGCGTCCTCGGGCCTGTCCTCGTGGCACGGCACGCACACGGCCGGCATCATCGGCGGCAAGACGGGTGTCGCGTGCAACACGTCGATCATGCCGGTCCGCGTTCTCGGCGTCGGCGGCGGCCTGCTCAGCGACGTCGCCGCGGCGATCCTCTACTGCGCCGGGCTCGCGCCGGACGAGATCGGCGTCTTCATCGATCCGGTCGACATCATCAATCTCTCGCTCGGGATCACGGTCGACAGCCCCGAGCTAAAGGACGCGTGCGACCGGGCGGCGAATCGCGACGTGCTCGTCGTCGGCGCCGCGGGCAACACGAAGTCCGCGATCATCTTCCCGGCCCGCTATCCGTCGGTCGTGTGCGTCGGCGCCGTCGGCACGAACTTCTTCACCACGTCGTACTCGAACTTCGGCGACGAGATGGAGCTCGTGGCGCCGGGCGGGCATCTCGTCGTCGACCGTTGGGGCGACGGTTGGCCCGACGGCATCTTGTCGAGCGTGATGGACGAGACGGTGTTCCCCGCCGTCTTCTCGCAGTCGTTCCTGCAAGGGACGAGCGAAGCGGCGCCGCACGTCGCCGGTGTCGCCGCCCTCCTGCTGGCGATCGATCCGACGCTGAGCGCGAACGACCTACGTCAGATCATGCGCGACACCGCGCGTGATCTCGGTGTGCCCGGTGACGACGTCGCCCACGGCTCGGGCCTGGTGCAGGCACAGCGCGCGATCAACCGCGCGCTCGTGCTGGCCGGCACGCCCCGCGTGGATCCACCGTCCTTGTTGTTGCCGACCCACTCCCTGCGCTTCGCCGGCGCCGAGTCGATCTACGAGCTGCCGGTGTTCAACTGCGGCGGCGGCCAGCTCCAGGTCGTGGGCACGCCCACGAAGACCGACGACGGCGCCGCGTGGTTGTCCGCGACCCTGGTGCCCGTCTCGCCCGGGAACGGCGAGGTCAACGTCGACGGCGTCGAGGTGACCGTCGATCGGCAAGGACTCGCCCCCGGTACCTACTCCGGCATCCTGCGGCTGACCAACCCGACCGACGGTGTGCTGGGCGTGGTGCGCATCGTGATGTACGTGGGCGACGTCCAGCGCGCGGGTGTGGACTTGAAGATCGCGACGATCGATGCCGACACGTCGATCGCGCGTTCGTTGTCCGTCGCCTGCGCCATGTGCGACTACCGATTCTGGCTCCGCGGGCTCCCGCCGGCCCAGTACCACCTCAAGGCGGGCGAGGACCTCGACGCCGACGGGTTCTTCTGTCAGCCGGGCGAGTTCTGCGGTTGGTTCGGGGGTCCGACCGAGGCGGATGCGCAGCCCGTCGGGTTCGTCGAGGGCGAGGAACCGGTCACGGACCTCGACGTCCAGCTCTTCCCGACGGTCCCGTAGCGCGTCTTCGAATCAGTAGCGGTCTTCGAGCGGCGTCCTGCGGATCTTCACGGCCAGCCCCATCGCCAGCAGCATCGTGACGGCGCCCAGCAGGAACGGGACCGCGTCATTGACGTAGAAGAGGCTCAGGCCGACGAACGGTCCGATGATCCGGCTCAGGCTCTGCAGGCTCTGGTTCACGCCGAGCACACCGCCTTGGGTCGTGGGATCCGTTGCGCGCGACAAGAGGCTGTTCAACGACGGCATGATCATGCCGAATCCGAGCACCGGCAGCGGCGCGATCACCAACAAAGCCGCGAGGCGCCAACCGAAACCGAGATCGAGCTGCTCGAGCAACACCGACGCGGCGCCGATGACCAACAGACCCGCGCCGAGCAGCACCGGTCCCCAGAGAATGAGCGTGCGCTCGCCCATGCGCTTCATCATCTTGCGCACGACGTAGCCCTGGTTGACCGCCGACCACAGCCCGAAGTAGGAGAACAGCAACCCGATCTGTCCGATGCCGAGCTGGTAGCGGTGCTTCGCGAGCACGGACAACGTCGCTTCCAGCAGCGCGAAGCAACCGACGGACACGAAGCCGGTCATCAGGATGGTGCCGACCGCGGGTGTACGCATCGCCGTGCGGAACGCGTCGAGATCGAACCACGACCGTGCTCTGTGCTCGGCGTGCCGCTCCGGCTCCGGTAGCCGGAACGCCGCGAACAAGAGCGCGACGAAGGAGAAGCCCGCGGCGATGTAGCCGGGCGCGCCAGGACCGAGGTGCTCGTAGCCGAGGCCGCCAATGGTCGGGCCGAGCGTGAAGCCGATGCCGAACGCCGCGCCGATCAGCGCCATGCCTCGCCCGCGTTCCTTCGTCGTCGTCACGTCGGCGATGTACGCGTACGCGGTCGAGATCGTCCCGCCGAACACGCCGGCGACGATCCGCGAGACGAAGAGCCAGAACAGTGCGGCGGACATGCCCGGAGCGAGTCCGAACAACGTGTAAGACGCCACGGAACCGGTCAGGCCGATCAGGATGATGGGCCGGCGTCCGAAGCGGTCCGAGAACCGTCCCCAGATCGGCGACGCGACGAACTGCATGGCCGAGAACGAGATGAAGAGCAGGCTGAGCGTGATGCCGCGCGCATCGAACGCCTCGCCGTACAGCGGCAGCAGCGGCAGCACGATCCCGAAGCCGAGGAGGTCGATGACCACCGTGAGGAACACGGCCAGAAGCGGGGACTTGCGCACGATGATGGGGGAGTCGCGAAGAAGGGGCGCGGATTCTACTCGCCGCTCCGCGCCCCGCGTCGCCTTCCCCGCCCGTCGCGTGGCATCATCGGTGCATGAAGATCTACACCCGCAAAGGCGACGACGGGTCGACCGGACTCTACGGTGGCGACCGCGTCCGGAAGTCGCATCCGCGCGTCGAGGCGTACGGGCTGGTTGACGAGCTCAACGCGGTGCTCGGTTGGGCGCGCGCGGCCGTCTTGCCGCCGCGCGTCGACGAAACGCTGGCGCAGTGTCAAGAGGCGTGTTTCCGACTGGGCGCCCACGTCGCGACCGGCGCGGACAAGGACCCGGGTGTCGAGCCGGTCGGCGATGCCGACATCGAGCTGCTCGAGGCGGCCATCGACCGGAGCGAAGCGGAGCTCGAGCCGCTGAAGACGTTCATCCTGCCGGGCGGGACGGAGGCCGCGGCCCGCCTGCACGTGGCGCGCACCGTCTGCCGGCGTGCCGAGCGCGCGTTGGTCGCGCTGCGCGAAGACGGAGATGCGCACGCCGCCGAGCTGCGTTGGCTCAACCGACTGTCGGACATGTTGTTCGTGAAGGCCCGCCTGGCGAATCACAACGCCGGAGAGAAGGACGTCCCGTGGGTGCCGAAGAAGTCGTGAACCCGCTCGAGAGCACGGCCGGCCTGCGCGCCTCCGAGCGCAACGCCGTCTATCGGGTCACCGGCGACGACCGCCGCGACTACCTGCATCGCATGCTCACGCAGGACGTCAACGCCATCGAGCCGGGCATGGCGCGGCATGCGTGTCTGCTGAACAACCGCGGCCGCGTGCTGGCCGACCTACTGCTGTGGAATCTCGGTGACGCGCTCGTCGCCGACCTGCCGACGGCCGCCGTCGAGCATGCGCTGCCGGTGCTCGAGAAGTACGTCATCGCCGACGACGTGACGTTCGAGGACGTCTCGTCCGAGCAAGCGCGTCTCGGATTGACCGGACCGCGCGCCGCCGCCGTGCTCGAGTCCGCGGGAGCCGACGCGCCGGAGCCGGACCGGCACGTCGAGGCGACGATCGGCGCAACGAGCGCGCGCGTCCTGCGCTCGGATCTGACCGGACATCCGAACTTCGAGATCGCGGCCGCCGCGGCGGACGCAGCGGCCGTTCGCGAGGCGCTCATCGAAGCCGGTGCCGAAGCCGCCAATGCCGCGCAGTGGGACGCGCTGCGCGTGGCGCTGCGCAGGCCCGCGTACGGTCCGGAGCTCGGTCCTTCGGTCCTGTTCAACGAGGCGCCGCTCGAGCACGCCGTCTCCTGGGCCAAGGGCTGCTTTCCCGGGCAGGAACCCGTCGTGATGGCGCGCGACCGCGGTCATCCGCCCCGGCTCCTCGCCTCGCTCGCCGTCGAGGGCGGGGCGGTCCCCGTCGCCGGCGCGTCGATTCTCAAGGACGGGGAAACGGTCGGCACGGTCACGACCGTCGCCGCGCAGCGCGCACTGGGCTTCGTTCGACACGCGGATGCCAAGAGCAGGACCCGCGTCGAGCTCGAAGGCGGCGGCACCGCGGTGCTCTTCCTCTAGTTCGTCCGGTCCAGGGGTTCGCGCGCGTCGCGGGGGCGGGTAGATTGCCTTCGCCGGAGGGACCCATGGCCGACGAGAAGCCGCAGCAAGAAGCGCAGACCGAAGCGGACCCGCTCGCCGGAAGCCCGCTCGCCCAACGCGTGCGGCGCGCGATCCAGGCGCATCCGATCCTGCGCGACCAGAAGAAGCTGAAGGTCACGCTCAAGGGGCGGCGCGTCGGGCTCGAGGGGACGGTCTTCACCCGGGCGATGCATCGCAGCCTCGTCGAGCTGATCTCGCGCATCGAAGGCGCGGAGGAGATCAACTTCGCCGTCGATCCGGAGATCGCGGCGCCCGGCGGCCGGCCCCTCGAAGGGAAGGTGCCGTCTCCGTCGGCCGGCCCTCTGCCGTCCGAGCGCAACTTCAGCACCAAGCACCTGCGCAAGCCAGGCGGCTAGATGGCATCGGACCTCGAAGGCCGCACCGCCCTCGTCACCGGTGCATCGCGCGGCATCGGCGCGGCCATCGCGCGGCGCCTCGCTCGCGACGGTGCGCACGTCCTGTTGGCGGCGCGCACCGAGCCCGACCTCGTCGAGCTCGCCGCCCGGATCGAGGCGGACGGCGGCACCGCGACGCCGATGGTCGTGGACGTCACGGAACGTGATGCCAGCACCGACGCGGTCGAGCAGGCGCTTCGCAGTCATGGCGTCATCGACATCCTCGTCAACAACGCCGGCGGGAACGTTCGCAAGGGCGCCGACCACTACCGTTTGGAAGACTGGGACGCGCTGCTCGAGCTCGGACTGACCGCGCCGTTTCACTGGTCGCGGTTGTGCGGCCGGGGGATGCGGGAGAACGGGTTCGGCCGGATCGTCAACATCGGCAGTGTCGCCGGCCTCACCGCGCTGCCGACGGGCGCACCCTACGCCGTCGCCAAGGCCGGGTTGGTGCAGCTCACCAAGGTGCTCGCGCGCGAGTGGGGCGCACGAGGCGTCACCGTGAACCTGATCGCGCCGTGGTACGTGCCGACCCCGCTGACGGAGCCCGTGCTCGCCAAGGACGACTACAAGCAGGCCATCCTCGCCTGTACGCCGTCCGGACGGCTCGGTACGCCCGAAGAGATCGCCGCAGCAGTGCGCTTCCTCGCCGGAGGCGAGGCCGGCTGGATCAACGGGGCGGTGCTCCCGATCGACGGCGGCTTCACGGCCGCATCCTTCTTCCTGCCCGACGGCTAGACAGCGGCCCGGGCGCACAGGAGACCACATGATTCGCAACGGCATTCGTGCAGCCTGTCTGCTCGCCGCGTTGTCCTGCTGGTGCGACGCCGCGCGCGCCGACACGATCGTGCTGGGCAACGGAGACGTTCTGTCGGGCGTCGTCGAGGACGTCGGCGATTCGCTGCGGCTTCGTCATCCCGTGCTCGGAACGGTGCTCATCCCCCGCTCCGCGGTCACGGAGATCCGGCGCGACGCCGACATACCGGCGATCGCCGCCGCGACCGAGACCGCGGATGCCGCCGACGCGGCGCGCGTCGTCGCGCCGGCGCCGAAGCCGGAGCCCGTCGAAGATCCGTGGTCGTTCGAGATCGGCGTCGCGTCGAGCTCCGCGGGCGGCAACGCGGACCACTTCGACATCAAGCTCGACGCCACGGCGATCTACGAACGCGACCCGTGGCTCATGAAGGTGGGCGGCACCTACGTGTACGGCGAGAGCGACGGCAAGCGTTCGACCGAGACCTGGCACGGCCTGTTTCGTCTCGATCGCAAGTTCGGCAAGTGCGCGTACTCGTTCCTGCAGGTCCACTACGACCGCAACGAGCTGGCGGACCTTCAGCATCGGTTCGCCACGGTCGCGGGCGTCGGCACGGTGCTCGCCGAGAGCCGCTACGCGGAGCTGAAGGGCGAGGTCGGCGCCGGCTTCACGCACGAACGCCGCTTCGGCCTCTCGCCGATGACCGATCCGTCGGCGTACGCGGGTCTGGAGTACGTCTACGAAGGACCGGGCAAGACGACGCTGCGCGCGAAGCTCGACTTCCTGCCCAACCTGAGCGACTTCGATCTCTCGTTGACGACGTTCGACGCCCGGCTCGACGTGCCGTTGTGCGCCGAGCTCAGCCTGAGCATCGGCGTGCGCCTCGATCATGTGATCGACCCGCCGGGCGACATCGAGTCGCTGGACTCGTTGATCGACGTGGGGTTGCGAGCGAAGTTCTAGTTTCGCGGACGGGGTCGGGCCCCGCCGCTACGGCCCAAGCGGCGGCTACAGCTTGCCGGCCTTCGCGTTGATCTTCGAGAACGCCTTCCAGCCGCTCTGCATGCGCTTGTCGAACACCGCCGCGATCGCCTCGTAGTCCTTCATGACCTTCTTGGGGATCTTCAGCTTCTTGGCGTCCTTCGCCCAGTCCTTCAGGTTGTTGCGGATGCGGTTGTCGATCGTCTCGGGCCACAGGAACCCCTTCTCGATCGCCGCGATGCCCTCTTTGAACGCGTCGGCCTGCTTTCCCTTGTTCAGCGCCTTGAAGTACTTCTTCAGGTGCTTGACGGCGTCCTTCTGCTGCTTCTCCAGCGCCTGCGCGAACGTCTCGACGTAGCTGTCGGCCGCCGGAACGCCTTCGAACCTGCGCATGAAGAACCCGAGCTGCGTGATCCAGTCCTCATCGGCGAACTTCAGGTCTTCCGGCGCCTGAATGGCGTCGATGTGCTTCTTCACCAGCTCGTCGACGACCTTGATCGCGTTCTCGGCCGACTTCTTGCATTTCCCGGGCGCGCCTTCGAGCTCGACGATGCGCTTGGCGAGCAGGTACACGCCCGCGTAGTCGTGCTCCTCCTTCTTCTTGACGTCCGTGAGCACGTCCC
Source organism: Planctomycetota bacterium (assembly GCA_965223505.1). GTDB lineage: Bacteria > Planctomycetota > PLA2 > PLA2 > JAEUHO01 > CBDCWP01. Next base: position 160,651 of record CBDCWP010000021.1, on the reverse strand, counting down.
AGCACGCGGTCAGGCGATCCATGTCGGTCGTGGTCATGCCTTCGACCCACGCCAGCTGCTGGGACGTGTGCGGCGTGTCGCCGTTGTGTTCGGCCGGCCAGTGGTTCCACCACTCCAGATGGCGCTTGCGCACCATCGGGTACTTGCGATCCGTGAACGTCGTATCCGCCGCCGACTGGACGTACGGCACGACCGGATCCTGCGTACCGTGCATCAGCACGATCGCCTGGTGGTGGCCCTTCTTGCTCGCGGTCGTCCAGTTCCAAACGCCGCTGGCGTGTCCAACGACGCCGTTGACGTCTTCCGGGTACTCGCCCGCGTAGTAGAACGAAAAGAACGAGCCCTGGCTGTGACCGTAGAGGTACGTGGCCTTGATGTTGAAGGTCTTCTTGAGCTCTTCGTGGAGACCGTGCAGGCGCTTGGCGTCTTTCTTCTCGCCCATGAAGTTGAAGCCGCCGTTGCCGTTGGGCGTCGTCCCGTCGGGACTCACGACGATGTCGTCCGGCCGGAACGTCTTGTAGGAGTGGTTCGCGAAGCCCCAGCCGCGGGACAGGTTCGACCCGTGGAGGATGAAGGTCAGACTCGCGCCCTTGTCGTGGTCGTAGTCCTTCGGCACCCGGTAGTTGAACTGCAGCCCGTCGGCCGACTTCCAGGAACAAAGCTTGCCGCGCGACTTGCGGCCCTTGACCTGGGCGTCGGGGCTCACCTCCTTGATGTCGTCCGCGCCGGCCGCGCCCGCCGTCAGGACCGACACCACGATCCAGATCACCGCGCGAAGCGTGAATCGATGACCCATGAGGACCTCCCTTCTCCTGCAACGCGCCGGCAGCGCTTCCGGTTCCCCAGGATGCGGATTCCGGAGGCGTTGGCAACCCCCCGGCGCTCGAGCGTAGGATTGGACGCCGAACAGGAGAACCCCATGCCCCGCATTCGCCTCGTGGAACGAGACGACGCCGACGCGTCGGGCCAAGCGTTCTTCGACGCTCTCCACGAACGGTTCGAGAAGGTGCCGAACCTCTTTCGAACGATGGCGCACTACCCGCCGGCGCTGGCACCGCTCCTCGGCATGTTCGACTCGATCTATGCGCAGTCTTCGTTCCCGCCCCGGCTGACGGAACTGGTGATGGTGCAGGTCTCGTTCACGCTCCAGAGCCACTACTGTTTGACGCTTCACAAGGCGTTCGCGCTCGAGCACGACGCGACCATGGACGAGATCGACGCGTTACGCGACGGCGACCTCGGCGCCTTCAGCGAGCCGGAGCGAGCGGCGCTCACCTATGCCGAGAAGTACGCGCGGGACTCGCTCGACATCTCCGACGACGTGTTCGTGCAGCTGGAGGCGCACTTCTCGTCGGCCGAGATCGTGAATCTCACCCTGCTGATCGGGCTGACGCAGCTCTTCGGCCACGCTGCCAACGCGCTGCAGATTCCGATCGACGCGTACGTCGGGGCGCCGCCTAGTTCTTGAACGCTACCACCAGGTCTGCTTGATCTCGTCTTCGTAGATGCCGAGCATGTAGTCGTCGCCGTTCCACAGGCCCACGAAGGTCACACCCGTCGGCAACGGGACGTGCTCCATGAGCTTGCCGACGAGCAGCTTGCGGACGAACTGCTGCTTCGCCTCGCGCAGGAGGTGCCACAGCGTGAGCGAGTCCTTTTCCCGCGACTCGTCGAGAACCGTCTGGAAGTGCTTCGCATCCAGCTTCGGGTCGTCGCCGAACGTCAGGTCCGAGAGCGCGTGGCGGAACGCGCTCGTCGCGTCCTCGAAGTAGGGGATGCCCAGGCCCGCGTCCTTGCGCGACTCGCACGCCGCGCCGCGGGGCACCTCGGCCAGTCCGTCTTCGAGCTCGAGGTTGACCCAGCCCAGCGTCACCCGCAGCAGGCCGTTGCCGTCCTCGTCCACCTCGAGGGTGTACTCGCACCCCTGGTCGACGGCCGTCGCCGACGGCGTATCCACGATGAACAGCCGGGGCGGCGCGTTGATCTTCGCGTGGATGCGTCCGCGCTCGAGGTGCAACCGGTGTTCGGTCGAGCCGGAGCGAACGGCTTGGATGCGCGATCTCGGATGGACGTCGACGTAGCCGATGTCCGCAACCTGAACGCGCGCCTTGGACGCCCCGGTCTCGATCCAGCTGCCCGCGTCGAACGCGCCCTCGCCGAGGATGTACGACGGAGGGCCGGTCGGCTCGAAGACCCGGCTCGTCAGCGCGAAGGCGCCGTACGCGACGCCCACGAGCAGGACGGCGGCCGCGACGTAGACCCAGAGGCGCGACGCGGCCTTGGTCGCCACGGGCGCGGTGCGGTCGTACCGCAGTCCCCCTAGAGAGGCCTCGAGCCGCTCGACGTCCTCGTCGGAGCCCGTTCCGTCCCACAGATAGTCCTTGTCGTCACTCATGACGCGTCCTTCCAACCCAATCGCTCGCGCAGCATCTTCATGCCGCGGTGCAGGTTCACCCGCACCGACCCGGGGGTCATCCCGGTGCGCGACGCGATCTCCGGTCCTTTCATTCCCTCCACCAACCTCATCAACAACGTCTCGCGATACGCGTCGGGCAAGGCGCGAATCGCGTCCAGCGCTTCGCGCGCCTCCACGGCTCTGGAGGCCTCGATGCGTACCTCTTCCGGCAGCGTCTCCGTTCGCTTCCTGCGCCGATGGAAGTCCACCGCCCGATTGCGCGCGATGCGCGCCACCCAGCCCCCGAACGCTCCGTCGTCGCGAAGCTTCGGCAGCTTGCGCAGCACCGTGACGAAGACGTCCTGGGTCAGATCCTCGGCCTCGCCGGCCGGGACCCTCGCGAGCAGGATCGCGTGCACCATGCGGGCATACCGCCGGTGCAGGCGTTCGAACGCCTTGCGATCGCCGGCGCGCGCGGCGGCGACGATGAGCCGGTCCTCTGCGTCCATGCCCCGCTCCCGGCGAGTTCTCGCGAACCGACGGTGACCGGCCAGGAGCAGGACGTCAACAGCGGTTCCCATGGCACTCCACAAGACGCGGGCGGCGCGTCGGTGTTAGCCCGGAGCGACGGGGTCTGGCCGTCGGGGCCCCGGGGCCGGATACGTTGGAGCCGCATGTGGTCCACGGGCGCCGACAGCTTCGCGAGCACCGAGGAGGGGCGGGCGTTCCTCCGCAGCCGGGTCGCGCGCTTCGGGCTCTTCGCCGCCGGTCTGTTCGGCGTCGCGGCGCTCTTCCGTGTCGTGCTGGCGGCGATCGGCAGCATGTACAACGAGCTGCTCCACCCGTCGTTCGTCTGGCACTACGTCTGCATCCTGAGCTTCCTGCTCATCTGGCTCCTCTGCCGCAAGCCCGGGTGCAGCGCGCGCTACGTGCGATACGTCGAGGCGGGGGGCATCTTCGCCGCTTCCCTCGCGGCCATGATGATGGGGCGTTCGCTGCCGCTCATGGTGCGGCCGGACCACATCGTCATCATGTCGTTGTCGTTCGGCCTGATCGCGCGCGCCGTCTACGTGCCCAGCAGCGCGACGCGCACCGCGTGGTTGGCCATCGTGATCGGCATGCCGCTCGTCGCCATCCAGTACCTCTCGTACTACAACGCCGGCCCCGAGTTCGACGAGCTGGCGATCATCTCCGCCGAGTCGCTCGACCGGCCCAAGGCCGCGTTCGCCATGGCCACGATGACCACGATGTGGTGGACCATCACGACGTTGGTGACGTGGTCCGCCTCGAGGGTCATCTACGGTCTGCGTCGCCAGGTGCAGAAGGCCGAGCGGCTCGGGCAGTACACGCTCGAAGAGAAGTTGGGCGAGGGCGGCATGGGCATGGTGTTCAAGGCCCGGCACGCGATGCTGCGTCGCCCCACGGCCGTCAAGCTGCTCCATCCGGACCGGATCGGCGAGGTCGCGCTGGGCCGTTTCGAGCGCGAGGTACAGCTGACCGCGCAGCTCAGCCACCCCAACACCGTCACGGTCTACGACTACGGCCGCACACCGGAAGGCGTCTTCTACTACGCGATGGAGCTGCTCGACGGCGCGACGCTGGAGGAGATCGTCGAGTCCGACGGCAGGTTGCCGGCGGCGCGTGTGATTCACGTGCTGGACCACATCGCGGGCGCGCTGTCGGAAGCGCACGGCACCGGTCTCATTCACCGCGACATCAAGCCGGCCAACATCTTCCTGTGCGAGCAGGGCGGCGAGCAGGACGTGGCCAAGATCCTCGACTTCGGCCTCGTCAAGGATCTCGGCGTCGATGAAGACGCGAACATCACCCAGGCCGGCATCGTCGCGGGCACGCCGCTCTACATGTCGCCGGAGTCGATGCGAGCGGACGACGTCGACCATCGCAGCGATCTCTACTCGCTCGGGTGCGTCGGGTACTACCTACTATCCGGCGAGCCGGTCTTCGAGGGCGACTCGGTGATCGACATCTGCTCGAAGCATCTCAACGAGGACCCCGTGCCGCCGTCGGAGCGCATCAGCGAGTCGCTCGCCGTCGACCTCGAGGCCGTGATCATGTCGTGCCTCGCCAAGGACCCCGCCGCCAGGCCGGCATCCGCGTGGGCGTTACGCGAGATGCTCGCCGACTGTGCTGACGCGAAGGGATGGGACGCCGAGCACGCTCGAAAGTGGTGGGAGGAGCACACCGAAGCGTTGAGCACACCGAAGGTCGAGGTTGAAGCGGACGCAGGCGAACGCATGATGCCCGGCGCGACGATCGTGGTCGATCTCGACCGGACGCTGCGCTAGGCGTCCTCGGCCGCTCTGAGCGCGTCGCCGAGCTCGCCCACGAGAGACTTCCATCGGCGCTTGCCCATGCGTTTCTCGAAGCGGCCCTGCGCCTCGGCCCAGTACGGCGCGGCTCGTTCCACTTTTCGGCGGCCCTTGGCGGTCAGCTTGACCTCGACGGCGCCGCTCGGCGTCGTCTTCCGCGCAACGAATCCGTCGCGCTCGAGCGGCGCGAGATTCCGCGTCAGCGTGCTGCGATCGACGTGCAGGTTCCGAGCGAGAGAGGGCAGCTCGACCGGTCCGTCGACGTGAATCGACACGAGGGTGACGAACTGGGTCGATCGGAGCCCCGACGGCTCCAGAACGTCATCGAACAGGCGCGTTACGCTTCGCGCGGCACTTCGTAGGTTGAAGCAGGCGCAGATGTCCACTGCGTCTGCATATTCGTTTTTCGACAGAGGCATACGACCGTCGTACGCGAGATCGGGGCGAAGTCAACGACCGAGGGACTCCTGGCCCGGTTTGTTCGGGTCATCGTGGCACTTTCGACCGTGCCCCGCTAGGATGCCTGCCCTTGCATACGCAAGGCAGGGGTTCGTCGGTTCGGGTGGTCACGGGTGCGCAGTCGGTCCCATGGACCGGAGGTGTCTCGTGCGACGTTTCTCCCTTACCACTTTGTTCTTGTCGTTCGCCGTGGTCTCGATCGCCTCCTGCGGCGGCGGAGGCGGCAGCGGCGGCGGCGGCCCCGGCGTCGTGCAGCTGGCCGTTCTGAAGGCGACGCTCCTCGGGAGCAACGAGACGACCGTCGTCGACGCCGACGCGCGCGCGTCCGTGATCGTGGTTCTTCGCAGCGACGGCGAGCTGCGGTTCGCCGCCACCGCCCAGGCCGGCTACGTCGGCGACATCACGGGCATGCACATCCATCGCGCCCCGGCGGGGGTCGACGGGCCCATCGAAGTCGATCTACTGTCGGGCGGCGCGGCGTTCGACGGCACGACGCGTACGGCTTCGGATACGCTGGCCATCGCGCCCGCACTGGCAGACGAGATCGCGAACGCGCCGGACGACTTCTACGTGAACATCCATACCTCGTTCGCGCTGCCGGGGCTCGTTCGCGAGCAGCTTGCTCCCTTCGCCGGCCTGGAGGTGCATGCCGTCGCCTTGGGTTCGAACGTGACCGCGCCTTCCGATCCCGCCGCGCGCGGCGCCGGGACGTTCGCCGTCGATCCGAGCGGCCGGGTCGACTTCGTGATCGCGACGAAGTCGCCGGTCATCACGGACATCACCGCGGCCGGCGTACACATCGGCAACGAGGGCCAGAACGGCATCGCGCTGCAGGATCTCGACGTCGGCTCGGCCGTCGTCGACGCCAGTCTCGGGACGCTGTCGGGCAGCGTGACCCCGCCGCTCGCGACGCTGTCGAGGATCTGCGCCGACGTGAGGGGCTTCTACCTGAACCTCGTCACGGCGTCGGCGCCCATCGGCATCGCGCGCGGCCAGCTCTGCGACGACGACCCGCAGTTCTGGACGTGCATGGAAGGAGATCAGGAGACGACCATCGTCGACGCCAACGCGCGCGGCGGCTGCACGCTCCAGTTCCCCTCGTTCACGGCGGGCATCGCGCACCTCGCCGTGCCCGATGCGCAGGGCATCGATCTCGTCAACCAGGCTCACGTGCACGAGGCGCCTGCCGGCGCCGAGGGACCGGTCGTGATCGATCTGCAGGCGGGCGCCGACTACAACGTGAGCGTCCCGACCGGATCCGCGGACGGCTCGATCACCTGCGAACAGACGTTGCTGACGCGCATGTTGGCCTGTCCCGGCGCCTTCTACGCCAACTTCCATACCGCCACGGCGCCTGCCGGTCTGGTACGCGGTCAGCTGACGCAAACGCCCGTGACCTTCTTCGCGGCGATGCTCGACGAGAACGAGGTCCCACCGATCATCGGCCCCGACAACGGCACGATCACCGTGATCTTCACCGGCGTGTTCACGGCTTCGTTCAACCTGACGATGGGCGCCCCGCCGGCGACCGACATCACGGCAGGGCACATTCACGACAGCCCGGCCGGTGTCAACGGCCCCGTCCTGGTCGACTTCTCGTCCCAGATCGTCGCGAACGCGTCCGGCAACACCTCCGACGGCACCGTGACGCTCACGGGGCGCACGTTCGCGCGCATGCTCGCGGACGCGAGCGACTTCTACGCGAACATGCACACGGCCGCGAATCCCGGCGGTCACGTGCGCGGGCAGTTCGCCAAGGTGCAGGGCGACATTCCGCCTGCCGGCCTGACCTACGACACCCCGGTCTGCTACCAGGAGTCGGTCGCGATCGACAACAACGTTCCGGCGAGTACGGGCGGCGCGATCACGAACTACGCGGTGAGCCCGACGCTGCCGGCGGGGCTTTTGCTCAACCCGGTCTCGGGCGTCATCTCCGGTACGCCGACCGCGCCGACCGCGGCGGCGGACTACACCGTGACCGGCTCGAACGACGCGGGCAGCACCCAGGCGACGGTCAACATCAAGGTCGACGCGACCGCGCCGGCGAATCTCGCGTACACGACACCGGTCACGTACGTCCAGAACTCGGCGATCACCAACAACGTCCCGACGAACACCGGGGGAACGATCACCAACTACACGGTGAGTCCCGCGCTGCCGACGGGCCTTTCGTTGAGCGCAACCACCGGCGTCATCTCCGGGACCCCGACGGTGACACAGAGTGCGACCAATCACGTGGTGACCGGCACGAACTCCGGCGGCAGCACGATGGCGACGGTGAACATCACCGTGACGTCCGCGCTGCAGCCGCCGAGCAACCTGTCCTACAGCTCGCCAGTGAGCTATCCGACCGGCTGCGCGATCACGGACAACTCGCCGACCATCAGCGGCGGCGCCGTCGACACCTACGCGGTCTCACCGGCCTTGCCCGCCGGACTGACGCTGAACGGGACGACCGGCGTCATCAGCGGCACGCCGACGTCGGTGACCTCGCAGACCAACTACACGGTCACGGCGACCAACGCCGCGGGCAGTACGCAGGCCACCGTGACGATCACCACGCCGCTCGGGGCGCCGAAGAACCTCTCGTACTCGAACACGCCCAATGTGGGCTACGTGACGGGCGGCATCTTCGCGACGATGAACCCGACGGTGTCCGGCGGCACCGTCGCGTCGTACAGCATCACTCCGGCCCTGCCGGCCGGCGTGACGTTGAACACGACGACCGGCGTCATCTCGGGCACGCCGACGACCCAGACCAATCAGACCAATCACACGGTGACCGCGACGAATGCGTCGGGCAGCACGACGGCGCAGATCACGATCACGATCCTGCAGTAGGGACGAGGCCGGCGGCGCTCAGGCGCCGCCGGCCAGCTCGAAGTCCTCGAACTCGAATCCGGGCGCCATGACGCACGCCAGCAGCGCGAAGCCGTGCGGTCCCGACGACACATCCGCCTGCTGCCACCAGCCGGCCGGCACTACGTGTTGAAGTCGAGCATCCGGGTCGGGGCCGACGCCGACATCGAGGCGCTCGGTTCCGTCGGGCGCGGACGTGCGCAGGCGAACGCCGTCACCGAGCTGATGTAGCCAGATCTCATCCGACTTCAGGCGATGGCGGCGCGAGCGGTCACCCTTCTCGAGCAGGTACAGGATCGACGTCAACGCGCTGCGATCACCGCCGAATCGATCGGGGAGCGCCGTTGCCGGGATCGTCAGATCCGCGCGCACCGTCTCTCGATACCAGCCGCCCTCCGGGTGCGGCTCGAGCGCGAGACGGGCGACGAGGGACGCGGCGGCTGCGGACTTCGGCGCACTCATCCAAGCGATTCTATGCGTGCCGACCCGCGTCCACGGCCGGCTGAATTCCACCGTCCAAGATGCCCTGGCCTGCCTGGACTGAGGGCAGGGGGCGTGCCATCATCCCGCTCCCAAGGACGCCCAACGGAGATTCCATGGCGATTCCCGTTCACGACGTGCTCATTGTCGGCGGCGGTGGCGCCGGACTGCGAGCAGCGATCACCATCGCGGAGGAGTTCCCCAAGCTCAGCGTCGGTGTCGTCTCCAAGGTCTACCCGATGCGCAGTCACACGGTCTCGGCCGAGGGCGGCTCGGCCGGGGTCATCAAGCCCAACGACTCGCTCGACGACCACTGCTACGACACCATCTCCGGCGCCGACTGGATGGCCGATCAGGACGCGGTGGAGGCGTTCGTCAACGAGGCGCCGAAGGAGCTGCTGCAGCTGGAGCACTGGGGCTGTCCGTGGAGCCGCGAGCCCGACGGATCCGTCGCCACGCGGCCGTTCGGCGGCATGAAGATCGAGCGCACGTGGTTCGCCGCCGACAAGACCGGCTTCCACATGCTCCACACGCTCTTCCAGACCGCGCAGAAGTACAAGCCGGTCACGCGCTACGACGAGCACTTCGTGTGCAAGCTGGTCGTACACGAAGGCCGGTGCCAGGGCGTGGCCGCCATCGAGCTGCGCTCGGGCGAGATGCGGGCCATCGGCGGCAAGTCCGTCATCCTCTGCACCGGCGGCGCCGGACGCATCTTCCCGTTCACGACGAACGCGGCGATCAAGACCGGCGACGGCATGTCGCTCGCCTACCAGGCCGGCGTACCGCTCAAGGACATGGAGTTCGTGCAGTACCACCCGACGGGTCTGCCGGGCACGGGCATTCTGATCACGGAAGCGGCGCGCGGCGAGGGCGGCATCCTGCTCAACAAGGACGGCCGCCGCTACCTCCAGGACTACGAGCTCGGAACGCCGCTCGACGTCAACGACCCCAACCACCCGCAGAAGCGCAGCATGGAGCTCGGTCCGCGCGATCGACTCTCACAGGCGTTCATGCAGGAGCAGGCGAAGGGCAACACCATCCAGGGCGAGCGCGGTGACTACGTGCACCTGGACGTACGGCATCTGGGCGAGAAGAAGATCGACAAGAAGATCCCGTTCGTGCGCGCGACCGCGAAGAACTACGTCGGCGTCGATCCCGTCCACGCGCCGATCCCGGTTCGCCCGGTCGTGCACTACATGATGGGCGGCGTGCACACCGACATCAACGGCGCGACGCCGCTTCCGGGGCTGTACGCCGCAGGCGAGTGCGCGTGCGTGAGCATCAACGGCGCGAACCGGCTCGGCTCGAACTCCTTGACCGAGCTGCTCGTCTTCGGACGTCGCGCGGCGCAGGCCGCGGCCCGACACGCCGGCGAGAACGACAGTGTAGACACCGACGTCATCTCGAAGGCGGCGGCGGACTACGACGAGGAGGTGCGTTCGCGCTTCTGCCGTGGCGGCGAAAGCTCGGACTCGATCGCGAAGATCCGGCTGGAGCTCAACGACGCGCTCGAAGGCGGCGCCGGGATCTACCGGACGCAGAAGTCGCTCGACGAGGCGTGCGAGAAGGTGCGAGAGCTGAAGGAGCGCGCGGCGAACGTGAAGGTCCAGGACCACAGTCGCACCTTCAACACGGAGCTCGTGAGCGCGCTCGAGCTCGAGTTCACGGTGGATGCCGCCGAGGCGTTGGCGTTCAGCGCGAGCGCGCGCAAGGAGTCGCGCGGCTCGCATCAGCGAACGGACTTCCCCGAGCGCGACGACGACGACTACTTGAAGCACTCGCTGGCCTATCAAACGGACGGCGATCCGCGCATCGACTACCTGGATGTGGTGATCACGCGGTGGCCTCCCGGAGAACGCGTCTATGGCAAGCGCTGACACCCGCACCATGGTCATGGAGGTGTTCCGATACCTCCCTGACGAGGACGACGCGCCTCGGTACGACCAATTCGAGATTCCCTACAAGGAAGACTGGGTCGTGCTGGACGCGATCAACTACGTCAAGGACAACATCGACGGCACGCTTTCGTACCGCTGGTCCTGCCGCATGGGCGTGTGCGGAAGCTGCGGGATGGTCGTGAACGGCGAGCCGAGCCTCACATGTTCGACCTTCCTCCGCGACTACTACCCCAGCCCGATTCGCGTCGAGCCGCTCGAGCACTTTCCGGTCGTGCGCGATCTCGTCATCAACATGGAGCGCTTCCTCGAGAGCCTCAGCGACCTCAAGACGTGGCTGATTCCCAAGGAAGAGCGTTCGTTGGAGCAGGGCGAGTACCGGCAGTCGCCGGCGGAGCTCGCACAGTTCAAGCAGTACAGCATGTGCATCAACTGCATGATCTGCTACTCGGCGTGCCCGGTTGCCGGGCTCAATGCGACGTTCATGGGGCCGGCTGCGCTCGCGCTGGCGCAGCGCTACAACCTCGACTCCCGTGACGGCGGCGTGGGCGAGCGTGCGCACGAGGTGTCGAGCGACCACGGGATCTGGGACTGCACGTTCGTCGGCGAGTGCTCGCGGGTGTGTCCCAAGGACGTCGACCCCGCCGGCGCGATCCAGCAGGCCAAGGCGTCGAACACGCTGGATTGGTACAAGTCGAAGCTGATGCCGGGGGGAAAGAGCTGATGCCCAAGGACTACGTTCGCCCCATGAAGAACGACTGGTGGCTCAAGAAGCCCGCCTTTCGGATCTACATGCTGAGGGAGCTGACGTGCGTGTTCGTCGGCATTTACTCGTTCGTGTTGCTCCTTCTCGCGGCCAACGCCGCGACACGCGCCTCGTTCAGCGAGTTCTACGCCTTTCTGCAGAGCCCGGTCAGCATCGTGCTCCACATCGTGGTTCTGCTCATGGTTCTCTTCCACACGCTCACGTGGTTGTTCCTGACCGACAAGGTGGTCGTCGTTTGGCAGGGCGAGAACAAGGTGCCGGCCCACATGATCCGAGGCGCTCACTACGGCGCGTGGATCGTGGCATCGCTGGTCGTCGCCTGGATCGTGTTGGGGTAGCCATGGCAAAGTCGAACGAACCGTTCTGGTGGTCCTTGTTCGCGGCCGGCGGCATGGCGTCCGCGATGCTGTTTCCGATCACGATCGTTTTGACCGGCATCGCCGTACCGGCGGGGTGGCTGAGCGAGGAGCGGCTGTGGGGTCTGGTCAAGCACCCGCTCGGGCGCCTGTATCTCCTCGTGCTCATCGCGCTGCCGCTCTTCCACTGGGCCCACCGCTTCCGTTTCACCGTTCAGGACATGGGCATCCGCCTCGGCAAGGGCATGGCCGTGATCTGCTACGGAACGGCGATCCTGGGGTCGCTGCTCGGCGTCTGGTTCGTCTTCAGATAGCCGTTACGCCGCTTCGGCGTCGTCTTCCGGCGTCACGATCTGCTCGGTGATCCCGATCATCTCGCCGGTGGGGAACGTGCTCAGGTCGTGTTTCAGCTCTCCGCCCGCACTGAGCTTCGAGTCCATGGGCTCTTCGATCTCGACGACGGGGAACTGCAGCGCCGAGGACTGGCGCACGACGCGCGCTGTTTCGCCCGTATCGAGCAAGACGCGGCAGCCGTCCGGATATACGCCGTGTAGCTGAATGAAACGACGCAGTAGACCGCCGTCGAAGTGATCTCCCATCGACATCATGATGCGATATGCGCGAAGCGCCGACATCCGGTCCTTGTAGGGGCGAACCGCCGTGAGCGCTTCGAAAACGTCGGCGATCTTCACGATCCGGGTCACCGTCGAGAGTCGCACCGTGTCACTCGACGACTTGCCGGTCCGTTTGTGATGGTTGTACGCCGTCGCAACCGCCATGGGGTCGTTGTCCGGCAGGCCGAGCAGGATCTCACTGCCGTACTGCGTGTGTTTGTTCATCTCCTCACGTTCCTCGTCGCTCAAGCGGCCGCGTGAGTAGAGGATCTCGAACGGCACCCAGGCCTTGCCGACGTCGTGCAGCAGCGCGGACATACCGACGCGCTCGAGCAACGCCGGGTCGTTCGTCAACTGGCGCGCGAATTGGAGCGCGATCGCGCAAACACGAATCGAGTGCCCGAAAGTGAACGCGTCGTAGTGCTCGTACCGGCAGACGCGCATCAGGGCGGCGGGGTCGGCGTGCAGTTGCGTGAGCACCGTCTCGACGTGTCCGCGCATACCCGCGATGTCGAATGTCTCCCCGCGGCACGCGCGCACCATGATGTCCTGGAGCGAGTCGACGATGCTCTGGTACATCGCCACGGGAATGTCGACGGTCGTCGGACTGGGCTCGCCGAGGCCCTGGTCGGCGTCCCCCTCGACGAGCCCGAAGTCGTGCGCCGCAACATGAGGACCGGCACCCGCGCTTTCGCCGTACTCAGGGAGCAGCTCGATGGCATGGCAGCCCTTCGCGCGCAGGACCTCGTTGGCCTCGTCGAACCGTCGGACGTCCTTGTTGGAGCCCAGCAGCTCCACCAGGGCGAGCAAGGCGGCCTGGTCGGCGCCGCGCTTGAAACGGATCCCGCCGGAGCTGAGCGCAGAAAGCGGCTCGATGATCCGCGCCGCCGAGAGGCTCGCACCCAACAGCGGTTGCTTCTCGTGGAACAGGTACCCGTCCGCCGCGCCGAGGTCAACGACGCCCGTGCTCGACGCGTCGCAGCGTGCCTGGAGAATCACCTCGAGATTTTCGATCGAGGACTGCACCCTCGGGTGCTTGGCCCAGTAGATGCGACTGTTCGTCAGACACACGACGAGCTCGTCGACCAGGTCCGTGATGCCGGTGCGCCGGGGTATTCCCTCGTCGGGATGATGCAGGTCACACACGGCCTTTCTCCGTTTCGATCGTCAGGAGGCCGAGGCGTGCAGCGGTGCGAATCTCAGCGGACTCGGCTTTGAAGAACCAGAGGCGTCGCGCCTTCTGAAGCTCTTGGAGCATGATGGCAGTCTGCGAGGTCGGGAAGAACGCGAGGTGGCGAACGGCCTCGAGCCGCCTCTCGGATTGCCCCGAGACGTGGACCGCCGCGCGAATGAAGCGGCACAGGACCTCTGCCACCTCGTGCTTGAGCTTGCGTTCGTCCTCCTCCGACAGAACCGGAGAAGTGATCAGCGACAGGTACCGAGACGAGAGGAAGATCGGGTTCTCGACGATCGTGAGCAAGCACGCTTCTCGCTTGCGCGGCTTGACGGCCTGAAGGAAGTTGATGACGAGGTCGCGAAAGCGGTCTCCCCCCCTGTCGATGAGGATCTTCGCGAACGGCATGAGATGGAACGACGCATGCGACAAGAGCTTCTCGGCCCGAGCGCCGTCGAGCAGCGCGGCATCGCGAATGAGGGCGTCGGCTGATTCGTGAATGCGTGCCTCGCCAACGGTCCTGCAGACGGACTCGAACTCGGCCATGTCCTCGCGATTGCTGAAGTCGAGCGCGTCGACGTAGTGCCCGAAGTTCTGGGGGAAAGCCTCTACGACGTGTTCCTTCGAGAGGAAGCCGCACCGGCGTAGAAGTCGTGTCGCCTGCGCTTGCTGCAGCAGACCTAGGATCCGGGTCTTGCCGACTCTTCCGTCGCCTGCGCCCGTGCGGAACCACTCTCTCTCGAGGTGGGTTTGGAGCACTTTCAGCTCGCCCGCGTTGGGCTGCTTCAGCAGCTCTCGTAGCGGGGGATGAAGGTTGCGCACGACCTCGACGGACTGCACGTCCGTGAGGAACGTCAGGTAGACATCGAGCTGCTCGGCGCCCAGGTCGGCCTGCTCGGCCGTCATTGCCTTGTTGCCGGGCATCGGCAGGTGCGCGAGCTCTGCCAAGAAGGCGTCGAGGTCATCCACGATCTTCTCGTCGCCCTTGTGCCCCTGCTTGGCGGTCTTGTGCAGGTCGCTGCCGTCACCTCGTTGCTCTCGAGAGATCTGCTTCCCGGCGTCACTCTTGGCGCGCCCAAAGTACTTGCGGCTCGCCGCGAAGAGCAGAGCCTTCAAGTCCGCCATGCCGCCGTCGGGCCCCGGTTCGATCGAGAGCCCTTCGTGTGCGACGTGCTCGTTGAGCGCCTCGAGCACGGATTCGGTCAGATCCACGACTCTGTTGAAGTCCGCGGCCACGTCGACGGGCAACATGCGGACGATGCCCGAGACGAGGTCGACGTGAACGGTGTCGCCCTCGTCCTTCCTGGACATCTCGACCGCGCCGCGAAGGCTCTGAATCCGGCTGACGACGCGCTCTTCACCGGCGAGTCGCTTCGAGAGCTCGCGCTCGAACGCCGCCTCTTCGGCGCCGCCTTCGGGCTCTTCGCTACTGCCGGTCATGCCGCTGTCCGCGCCGATGACCTCGCTCTCGGTCGGCGCTTCATCGCGGCGGGCGAAGATGTCCGTCGGCGTACCGCTTCCTCCACCGTGGAAACCACCCTCGAACTTCCGCAGGACGAGCTCCAGTCCTTCGTACGTCTCGGGCCACAGATCCTGCGGTGTCACGCGGAGGTTCTTCCGAGCGAAGTTCTTCAGCAGCCGCTTCGCGAACGCGATGAGCTGGTCGGGTTGCACGTCCGCGTGGATCCGAACCCCCTCGAGGGCGGCCTTGTCGAGCCGCTCGTACATCCAGTACAGGTTCGTGCCGTGTGTGATCGGGCCTCGCGTGCCGTCGACGATGATCTCGTCTCGCTCGAGCTTGATCGCCGCGGACGGGCGCGACCGGTCGTCCCCGCGAAGCGCGCCGGCCAGCGCCTCGAGGAACTGATTCCGGCTCTCCTGAACCCGGCTATTCGTCTCCGGGTACATCGCCAGCGCCTTGGTGAAGTCGGCCCAACGCTCGACCATGGCGCGGTCCGCGCCCGCCAGCGGCGTCCCCTCCGTCTTGGCGGTCGCGCGGTCCGCGAGCAGGGCGTCGAGCGGCTGAGAGGACATGCCACCCTTTCGACCATTCCCAGGGCCCGAATTCAGGCCGGAGCGGGCCGTCGGCTCCATTTCGGGCGGCCTGGCGCGCCCCGGCCCGCCGCGTTGTCCGACCGGCGCGTGAAACCTCCATTTCTAGGGATTTCCCGCCGCGCCGCAGCGCATACAGTGGCCGGCCTCGATGAAGGAACCGCTCGACGTCGACCCGGACATCCACCGCGCGCGCACGCTTCCATCCTGGTGCTACACCGACGAGGCATTCCACGCTCAGGTGCGCGAGCGGGTGTTCGCTCGAAGTTGGCAGGTCCTGGGGCACGGTGACGACCTGCTTCCGGCGTCGGACAGCGCGCATCCGCTCTTCCTCCTCGCGGGATGCCTCGACGAGCCGCTGGTCCTGACCCGCGGCGCCGACGGCGGTGTTCGGGTGCTGTCGAACGTCTGCACGCATCGTGGCAATCGCGTCTTGCGCGCGCCCTGCCGCGCGCGGCATCTGCGCTGCGACTACCACGGGCGAACGTTCGAGCTGGACGGCCGGCTGCGTTCGGCGCCGGGCTTCGACGGCGCCGAGGACTTCCCAGGGCCGGAAGACGACCTGCCCGCCGTCGCCCACGGCACCCTCGGTCCGCTCCTCTTCGCCGCGCTCGATCCCGTGTGTTCGTTCGAGGACTGGATCGGAGGCGTTCGCTCGCGCGTCGGATGGGCGCTCGACGACGGTCTGACGTTCGACGAGGGGCGTTCTCGCACCTACGAGGTCGCCGCCAATTGGGCGCTCTACGTCGACAACTACCTCGAGGGACTGCACATCCCGTTCGTGCATGCAGGGTTGAATGCTGCGCTCGACTTCGGATCGTACGAAGTGAAGCTCGAACGATACGGCAGCGTTCAGATCGGCATCGCTTCGTCGGCAGATGCGACGCTCGAGCTACCGGCCGACGCACCGGAGCGAGACAAGCACGTCGCCGCCTATTACTTCTGGTTGTTCCCGAATCTCATGCTGAACGTCTATTCCTGGGGCGTCAACGTGAACGTCGTCGCACCGTTATCGGCGCGACACACACGTGTATCGTTTCTTGCGTTCGTGCGCGACGAGTCGAAGCTCGACGACGGTGCGGGCGCCGATCTGCATCGCGTCGAGCTCGAAGACGAAGCGATCGTCGAAGCGTGTCAGTCGGGAATGCAATCGCGCCTCTATCGACGTGGACGCTACGCGCCGAAGCACGAACGCGGCGTGCATCACTTTCATCGCATGCTCGCTACGTCGCTCGACGCGTCGAACGCGTAAGAAGCGTTTTACGTTTTACGTTTCGAGACCCACTAGGGACCGAAACTCGGGCATGTGTCGGTAAATCGAACCGGCATCGAGTTTGCTGATCGATGTGTGGCTGTGCCGCGCGCGTTCGCGGCGTTTCGTTGGCTTCGTGAGAGTAGGAGTCGCCGATGTCTTCACGTTGGTTGATGGCCGTTCCGTTCTTCCTCATCTGCATGCTCGCGTTCGTCGTGCTGCCGGCGGTCGAAGCCGGCGGCGGCGCGAAGTCGAAGCGCAACGGAAAGGAGCAGGCCTTGGTCGAGCTCGGAAGACGGCTCTTCTTCGACCCGCTCGTGAGTCGTTCAGGCGAGCGCTCCTGTGCCTCGTGCCACGACCCCGAGTTCGGGTTCTCCGATCCGGCGGTTCGCAGCGAAGACGACGTCGGCGTCACGCGCCGACACAGCCAGACGATCATCGACAGTCACCTGAACCCGTCGGCGCATTGGGACGGCGAGTTCGAGACGATCGAGGAGCTCGTGCACGCTCGCATCGGCGAACTCTCCGGACGCAAGGGGCTGCAGGGCCACGGCTCCGTGATCACGGACTTCGCCGTGCCCGGCGGAGGCCCGCGCGGCGCGTCCGGCAGCCGCGCGCCGGGGGCGCCCGCGAGCGCGGATTCCGGTGCGCCGGGCGAGCGCGTTCCCGCGCCGGTCGAAGACGGCGCGGACGCGCCGGCATCGACCGACGAGCATCCGACCGACGAACCGCCCGAGGACGTGCCGGGCGAGGGCGACACCCCCGAGCGCGAAGGCGCCAACGACGACTCGCGTCGAAGCGGCTACTTCGACAACCCCGTCGGCGCGGTCTCGCCCGGCTCGCGGCCCGCCGCGGATCCCGCGGAGAGTCCGAGCGCGGACGGCGCCGATGCTTCGGCGTCCACGGCGTCCACGGCGTCGTCGGACGGCGGCACGGCCTCCGGCGAGGCGGAGGCGTCTTCGCCGTCGCCGACCACGGCGTCGAGCGCGCCGGCGCCGGATACGAGCGACGGGGACTCCCGTGAGCTCGACGAGGACCAGCTGCGCGCCAAGGTGCTGGCGGATCTGT
Organism: Planctomycetota bacterium; assembly: GCA_965223505.1. Lineage (GTDB taxonomy): Bacteria > Planctomycetota > PLA2 > PLA2 > JAEUHO01 > CBDCWP01. Next base: position 142,951 of record CBDCWP010000021.1, on the reverse strand, counting down.
TGAAGTTGCCGCGCGTATCCGACCGTCTCGAGGACGGCGGCCGGTATCGCGAGGCGTTCCGCGCCGTGTTCGGCAGCACGTCCGTGTCGTCGGCTCGCATCGCGCGCGCGATCGCGGCGTACTGCCTGTCGCTCGAGAGCACCGAGTCGCCGTACGACCGCTTCGTCAAGGGTGACAAGGCCGCGCTCTCGCCGGCGGCGCGGCGCGGACTCGCGCTCTTCGAAGGCCGCGCCGGCTGCGCGCAATGCCACACGCCCGGAACGCGTCGGCAACGCGCCGCGTTCACCGACTTCGACTTTCACAACACCGGCGTCGCCTGGAAGGAGCTCGGCACCGCGGCGCGCGCGAAGGCGCTCACCGCCGAGCAGATCGAGGCGCTCGACCCCGGCCGGCACCCGTTCAGCACCAAGGCGAAGCACCGTCGCGCGTTCAAGACGCCGACGTTGCGCGACCTGACGCGGCGCGGTCCGTACATGCACAACGGCGCGTTCGAGACGTTCGAGCAGGTGATCTTCCACTACGCCACCGGCGGCAGCGAGGACCCGCTGCAGGACCGGCGGATCAAGCCCTTCTTCGTCTCGCCGCGCGACATCGCGGACCTGACGGAATTCCTGAAGTCACTGACCGGCGACGAGCGCCCCGGCGTTGCCCCTCCGAGCTGGAAGCATCGCTCGACCTGGACCGAGCTGCGCTTCGTAGACGGCGCCGGACGCCCATTCCCGAACCTGGGCGTGAAGCTCGTCCCGGTCGGTGACCTGTTGCCCGCGGATCACGCGCGCACGGTGTCGCAAGAGCTCGTGACGGACGACGAGGGCGTGATCGAGTTCATCCCTTCGCGGACCCGCACGCACTCGCGCATCATCCTGTCGGAAGGCCTGGTGACGACCTCCGGCGACCTTGTGCCCGATACGTGCCGCAAGGCGGAGATCGTCGTGCCGGTGGACGGCAAGACCGAGGTCGTCGTCGTGCTGCCGAAGGGCCGCGTCGCACCGATGTCGATCGTCGCGGAGCACGACGGGACGGTCGTGCTTCCCGGCCACGAGAAGCCGCGAACGATCTTGCACCGCACGCACGTCGTGAAGATGGCGCGTGGGATCGCCGTTCGGTACGAGGGTTGGTTCCGCACCGACGTTCCGCCGCACGTACGGCTGCGCGTACCCGGCGCGAAGGCGAAGGCGAAGCTCGCCGTCGAGCTGCGGCCGCAAGCCGCGGTGCGGGTGGACGTCCGGTAGACGCTCCCCCGACTATCGCGGCGGCGCGTTCCTCGGTGACGCCGCCCCCTCGAACTGAACGCGCGTCACGCCGGCGTCGAGGAACGCCTGGTAGATCCGTCGAATGACGGCGTACGGGATCTTGCCGCCGTTCGGGGGCGGCGCGGAGACCTCGCCGATCAGCGGAAGACTCTCGCCCTTGCTGTCGATCTCGCGTTTCAGGACGACGATGCCGTTCTTCAGATAGCCGGCGTGTTTCTCGTCGAGCTGAGCCGGACCGTCCTTCACGGCCGGCGTCTCGAGCGCCATGCCGCCGTCGATCTGGATCCGGACGCGCTGCCCGTACTGATCCTCTTTCAAGAACACCTTGGCCTTGATCTTGTTGATCGACTTGTTGAAGGGTTCGTCCGCGAGGCCCTTGTCCTTCGGCAGCTCGTAGGGCGTGTCGCCGAACCGGATCTTGTGGATCTTGACCGAGGGGTGCGCCGCGGTCTGCATGACGTACTGCACGACGCGCCAGCGCACGCCGGGCTCCGCGACGATCCGCAGCTCGTAGCGCGACAGCCCTTGGGCGTCCCGCGCGCCCTCTGTATCCGCGACCTTTCGAAGCTCCTTCAGGAACGCTTCGAGCGCGAGCGCGTTCTGCTGGGGCGTCAGCTCGTCGTCGATGCGGAACTGGAACCCCTTGAAGCTCACGGTGCCGTCGGCCTGGATGAGCACGGCCTGCGGCGGGTTCGTCAGCTCCTGCTTGTTGACGATCACGTCGTGGAACGTCGAGACCCCGTCCTTGCGCGTGACCAGCATGCGCAGCTTCGCGCCGCGTTCGCCGGCCATGCGCGGAAAGGTGATCGTGCCGTCGGCGGCGACGTTGGTGACCACGACGCCTTCGCGTGAAGGGATCGCCGTAGCGCCGCGCCACACGCGCGAGATGATCACGCGGGCATGCGGTTCGTCCTTGCTGCCGAGCGTGACGTAGTTCACCCAGAACTTGCGGGCGAGAGCGTCGGGCGCGCCGATGTCGTACGTGCCCGCGATCACGGTGGCCTGTTGCCCCGTGGCCGGCGGTTTCTCGGCGACCATCGGGACGTATTCTTTGTCGCTGCGGCCCGGCGCGAAGTGCATCGCGACGGCCAACGGCCCCGACGACGTCGGGAATTGGAACCGGCGGTCGGCGTCGGCGCTGCGCGCGCCGCGCACGTTGCCGTGGACCTTCAGCTTGCTCTGCTCGAACGTCATCGCCGAGCCGACGGTGATCGACTGCGGGACGGTGCGCTCGAAGTGGAGCTCGCTGATCGACGCCGCCGGTGCCTTGCTTGCGCGCTCGATCGGTTTGCGCACCTGTACCTCGACGACCTTGTCGAAGTCGAGCTCGGGGATCTGCACGCGTGCGCGTGCGCGCTGGCCTTCGATCGTGCCCGTGCCCGAGGTCTCGAACCCACCGGGGATCTCGAACTGATGGAGCCCCAGCGCGCGAGCGAGCGTGTCCTCGATCAGGATCGTCCCGCTGTAGGCGGTGCTGACGAGGACGCGCACCTGCGCGCGCGCGCCGTGTTCGTCCGGAGCGCCGAGGGTGAGCTCGGCTTCGGCGGACCCCGGCGTGCTGCGCCAGTGCTTTCCGTTGACGATGACGTCGACGGCGCCGTGCACGACGGCGTCGTCCATCTCCCGCAGCAAGCCGTTGCCGACGAGCATGACGCCGGGCCGGGGTTGGCTGTAGACCTGGAACTTTCTGCGGCCGGGAAGGGCTGCGCCGTCGCCGTACACCCACCTGTGGTGCAGCCGCTCGTCGATCGGCAGGAACGTCTCGCTGATCACCTTGTCGCGGCTCCCGGGCGCGTCCGGCTTGTGCAGCATGCCGGGGAAGTGGGTCGACGCGTCGATGACGCTCAGATCCACGACGTTCTTGGCGCGCGCGTCGGCCACCTGACGTGCGGAAGGCGGTGTCCAGACGCGAGGCGACCCGTCTCCGATCGCGTGTCGCTCGGGCGCAGGCTCGGTCGTCGGTTCGTCGTCCACGCCCGGTCGCAGAACGAACAGGAGCGCGGCGGCGGCGATGCCGATGCCGACCTGCATCCAGGTGCGCCGCGAGATCCGAGGTCTCCGCGTTTCGATCTCGGTTTCACGCGCGGTCTGGAGAACGGCGTTCTCTAGAAACGGGGACGGTGTGAGCGCGGCGAGCTCTTCGCGCAGGCTCCCGAGCTCGGTGGCGAGCCGGTCGCGCTCCGTGCGGCAGTCGTCGCACGCGGCGACGTGTTCGCGCAGCGCTTCGGTGTCGCGCTCGCCGGCGACGATGCCGGGCAGCGCGCCTTGGACGTCGTTGCAGGTCAACATGTCGACATCTCCTCTCGGAGGCGGGCGAGTCCCTTTCCGTAGAGCCGGTAGACGGCGCTCTTGGACGTGCCCGTGAGGTTCGCGATCTCTCGAAACGGCATGCCCTGCATCACTTTGAGCCAGCAGACCAGTCGTTGGTCTTCGGGCAGGCCGCGCCACGCGCGTACCGCGTCGCTCGCATCGGCGGTGTGGCGCCGATCGTCGGGAAGCATCTCCTGTGCTTCGCCGAGGGCGGCCGGCGGCGTGGGCCTGCGTCGGAGATCGCGCGCGGCGTTGCGCACGATCTGGCAGATCCAGGGGCCGAAGCGCGCGGGGTCGCGCAGGGTGTCGAGCTTGCCGAAGGCGCGGGAGAAGGCCTCTTGGGCGAGGTCTTCGGCTTCGCCTGCGCGGCCGGTGCAGGCAAGCGCGACGCCGTAGACGGAAGGCAGCCACGCGTGGGCCAGGGCCTCGCGGCTCTCGGCGTCACCGGCTCGGGCCCGGGTGACCAGCGCTTCCGTAGTGGGGGGCATTGCCATCGCACCCATCCAGACGAACCTCGGGCGCGATTGTCCCGCGGAATCGACGCGGACGGTCCGGCAGCCCTTTTTTCGCCCCCCCAAGCCCGGGGGGGCAACGCGCGAGGGGGCCTCGGGGATACGCGCTACTTCGGTTCTTCGTGCGCGTCGCCGCCCAACGACTCGATGAATGCCTCCGCCGTCTCGGCGCGCTCGAGCCGGTACTCGAAGAGCGCCGCCGACTGCACGTAGTCCGGCATCTTGATCCGCGCGTCGTGCACCGCCGCGTCCCGCAGCGCCTCGTTCACATCCAGCACGTAGCGGTCGCCGCGTTGCACGAGCTGCGCGAAGCCGGTGAACCCGGGCACGGGAACCGCGGTCTCCTCGTCGACCGTCACCCCGTCCGGCGGGACGATCTGCGCATACGGTCCCTCGACGCCCCCGACCCGCGGCAGCAGGAACGTGCGCGCCGCGGCATCGCGCGCCGAACGTCCGAACTTCCTTTCGACCTCCCCCAGGACCGCTTGCCGCATGGCGAGCATCCCCGCGACCTGCTGCAACAGCGACGCGTACTCGCGCCCGTTCGCCGACGTCTGGTCGATGTAGCCTTGCGCCGTCTTCCAGTCGCCGGCGTCCATCGCCTGCGCGAACGCGACGAGCGACGCGCGCGCGTCCGGGACGTCGTCGACGCTCTTCTCGTCCCCGCAGCCCGCGAAGCAGCAGAGCGACAGGACGAGGACGGCCGTTCGCTTCATCGCATCATCTCAGACGACGGTGCTTCGAAGGCCCGTCCGAGTCTCCGCCGTCCTCCTCCCGCAGCCGCTCGCGATAGGTGGCGTAGTTGCCCTCCCAGAAGCGCGCCTTTGCATCGTGATCGAACGCGAGAATGTGCGTGGCGATGCGGTCGAGAAAGAACCGGTCGTGGCTGACCACGACGGCCGAGCCCGCGAATCCCTCGAGTGCCTCTTCCAGCACGCGAATGGTCGTGATGTCGAGGTCGTTCGTCGGCTCGTCCACCAGCAGCACGTTGCCGCCCTTGCGCAGCATCTTCGCCAGCTGAACGCGGTTGCGCTGTCCGCCGGACAGGTTCCCGACGAGCTGCTGCTGATCGGGCCCCTTGAAGTTGAACTTCGAGACGTACGCACGCGAGTTGACCTTGATCTTGCCGAGCGTGATCTCGTCCGCGTCGTCCGTGATCTCCTGGAAGACCGTCTTGTCCGGATCCAGATCCGCGCGATCCTGGTCGACGTAGCAGATGACGACCGTCGGGCCGATCTCGATCGTGCCGCCGTCCGCCTCGATCTGCTCCGAGATGATCTTCAAAAGCGTCGTCTTGCCGGTTCCGTTCGGCCCGATGACGCCGACCACCGCGCCGGGCGGCACCTCGAACGACAGATCGTCGATCACCGTGCGGTCGCCGAAGCGCTTGGTCAGCCCCTGCACGTTGATCACCTTCTCACCCAGCTTGCGCGGCACCGGGATCGTGAGCGTGACCTGGTCGTCCTTCTTCTCGTGCTTCTGCGTCTCCTCGTAGAGCCGCTCGTAGTCCTTGACGCGCGCCTTCTGCTTGGCCTGGCGCCCGCGGGGGTTGCGACCGATCCACTCCAGCTCCTGCTTGAGGAGGCGCTTGCGTGCCTTCTGCTTGCGGTCGGCCTCGAGCATGCGCTTCTCTTTGATCGCGAGATACGTCGAGTAGTTGCCCTTGTACGGCGTGGCGACGCCGTTCTCGATCTCGAGCATCCACTGCGCGACGTTCTCGAGGAAGTAGCGATCGTGCGTGATCGAGATGACCGTTCCCTCGTACTCGTCCAGATGCCGCTCCAACCAGAGGACGGCGTCCGCGTCCAGGTGGTTCGTCGGCTCGTCGAGCAGCAGCACGTCGGGATGCTGCAGGAGCAGCTTGCACAACGCCACCCGGCGGCGTTCGCCACCGGACAGCGGTCCGACGTCCTTGTCGTCCGGCGGACAGCCCAACGCGTGCGACGCTTGCGCGAGCTTGTGATCGATCTCCCACGCGCCCTTGTGGTCGATCTCGGTCTGCACGACCTCCATGCGCGCCATGATCTTGTCCATGTCGTCGTCGGGGCCCGGATCGGCCATCTTGCCGGTCAGCTCGTCGAACTCATCCAGCAAGGCGTGGATGTCCGCCACGCCTTCATTGAGGTTGTCGCGAACGGTGCCCGGCGTGAGCTCGGGCTCCTGCGAGAGGTAGCCGATCGATGCCTTGTCGTCGGCCCAGCGCGTGCCGTCGAATTCCGTCTCGACACCCGCGAGAACGCGCAGCAGCGTGGTCTTGCCGGCGCCGTTGGGGCCGATCACGCCGATCCGCGCGCCGCGCAGGAACGCGAGGTTGATGTCGTCGAGCACGACCTTGCGGCCGTAGGCCTTGTGGACGTGCGACAGGTTGAAGACGTAGTCGGCGCTCATGGCCGATGTTGTACGGGAACCGGCCCGAAGCGGCGTGTCCAGGCCGCACCGATGGCGTACATTGGCGTGCATGTGGCAGAAGCTCAAGGGCTGGATCATCGACATCGCGAGCGCCGTCGTTGCCTACGTCGCGGCGCGCTGGATCTGGAGCGACGACGAGAAGCTCTTCGAGGACCTGGGGCTCGAGCTGCTCACCTTCGGCGCGGTGTTCCTGCTGTTCCAGATCCTCATCCGGGGCCTGAAGTACCTGCGCAAAGGCAAGACGAAGGCCTAGGCGAGCCCCCCGCGAATCGTGGGTACGATTGAACCGTTCCCCGGGAGGACGCGGTGCGCCGAAGTGCCCGCCACGGCTGGTTGCTGCTCGCTTTGTTGCTCATCGGCGGGGCGGCGTATCTGCTGCTCGACGATCCGATCGACGCCGACCTCTCCGGCGCCGAGCTTGCGATCCAAGAGCCGTCCGAAGAAGAGCGCGCGATGCTGCTCGGCGAGGCGCCTGCCGACGCGAGCGCGCCGAAGCCCACGCTCTCAGGCAGCCGGCGCGCGCGCGACGATCGTCGCGGCGACGTCCTGGTCACGGTGATCGGGCCCACCGGCGTCCCGCTCAGCGGCGTAGAGCTCACGACCGCGGAGAGCAACCCGAAGAACGAGCTTGCCCGATGGAGCGTGGCGTTGCAGACGACCGGCGCCGACGGCAAGGCGCTGCTGCGCGATCTTCCGTGGGACGGCTCGAAGACCGTTCGACCCGTGTCGAATGGACCGACCTTGGTCGTGACGTTCGCCGATGATCGTGGGCGCGTGACGATGGGCAAGCAGGACGCGGCGAGCGTCGTCGTCGAGGGACCGACCGCGCTGCTGCAGCTTCCGCGCGGCATTCCGATCGAGCTCGACTGCCTCGACGCCGAGACGGGCGATCGAATCGCCTGCGACGATTGGACCGTGAAGCCGGCGTTCGACGGCGTCGTGACGGCTGCGGGAAGTCGGGTCGCCGCCGTCGGCGCCGGAGACTCGACCATCCTCGAGCTGACGCTTCCCGAATTTCGTGACGGTCTCGCGTGGGACGGTCGCAAGTGGACCGTTTCGATCGCCCCGGGCGTCAAGCGGCTTCGGGCGTTCTATCCGCTGCGGCGCGTGGCCGAGGTCACCGTGTTGTTCCCCGCCGAGAACGAACCGCGTTCGGCCGACGCGTGGAGCGCACAGGCGACGATCGTGGGCCGAAGCTTCACACCGCCGAAACACATGGACTCCTTCCGGCGCATTCATCTGGACGGCATTCCGCACCTGCCGGGCGAGACCGTTTCCGTCAGCGGGGCCATGGGGAAGTCCAACGTGAGCGGCAGTGTGCGACTGTCCGCGACATCGCGTGATCCGGCGGTGATCCGCGCCTCGCTCGCGAAGGCCGGGAAGCTCGTCTACTTCGCGACCAAGCTGAACGTGGACATCCAACACGTCAGCCAGCGGCAGATCGTGCTCGCCAACGCGCTCGGTCAGCACCAGCGCGCGGTGATTCACGTGTCTGACGGCTCGTTTCGGCTCGCGCTCAACGCGCTCGGCCGGCTCCAGATCACGAAGGACGAGGCGCCGACGACGGGCGCCCTCGAGCTGACCGTTCGTCGTCCGAGCGGGCGGCCGGCCAAGGACGCCCGCGTCCACGTCGCGGGCCGCAATCTGAAGCTCTCGCGCAACGGGACCGTGCTCGTCCAGGATCTCGCTCCCGGGGAGCACGAGGTCCTGGTCTGGGGCGCTGGCGCGGTGTTCACCCGCAAGGTCTCCATCGATGTCGGTCGGAAGACGAGGCATGACTGGACGGGGCCGCGCGGCGGCAACGTCGAGGTCGAGGTCGTGGACGAGAACGACCGGCCCGTTCCCTTCGCGACGCTGACCGTCAAGCAGACGCCCGATCTCCCGTGGGTCGATGTCGTCGGCGACGAACAACGCGTCGATCCGTTCACCGACGCACGCGGGCGCCGCACGCTGCACAGGCTGGTCGGCACCGTCAGTGTCAGCGCTTCCTTCGGATCGCGCACCGGATCCGCGTATGTCGACGTTCGCGAGGGCCGCACGGAGAGGCTTCGCGTGAAGCTCGGCCAGGCGGCGCCGCCGCCGAATACCCCGAAGTCCGAGAAATGAAGCGAACGCGCGCCGTCCCTCCGACGTTGGACTGAGCAGATGACACGTCGGTCGCTCTCCCTCTCGGCGATCCTCATTGCGCTCGCACTCGTGGGGCTGCTCGTGTGGCAGTCGTTCGACCGCGAGCCGTCGGCAACGGACGACGATGCGGCGAACGAGGACGCGGTGCCTGCGGGCCTCATGCGAACCGACGTGGGCGGCAACGCAGGCCTCGCACCAGGGGCCGTCGCTGCCGCAGACGACACGGAGGGCGGCACCGAAGGGCCGGTGACGGTGACGGTTCTCGGGTTCGCCGGTGCCCCGCTTGCCGGTGTGCCGGTCTTGCCAACCGGCCTGCGCACCGACGAGGCCGGCCGCGTCGTGTTGCCCACCGTGCCGTGGGACGGCTCCGAGGCGGTCTGGCTCACGACGGCGGAGCACGAGCTGAGCCGGACGAAGCTGACCGGCAGCCGGGTCACCCTCGGCGACGTCGGCGTGCCGGTCGAGCTTCGGCCGCGCCACGCGGTTCGCGGCGCGGACGTCGGCCTCGAACGGACGCTGAAGCAAGCCTTCACCGGCGGCGAGGCCGCGACGCCGACCGCGATCGCCACGATGACGCCCGGTACGTACCGCACGGTCACGTTCGAGACCGGCAAGACCGAAGCGGGCCTGATCTGGGAGCCTGCGTACTTTCCCGGCCCGGTCGCGCCGTGGAGCGAGAAGCTCGTCGGCGAGCTGCCCGTGCGCCCCGCGGCGAACATCCAGGTCGTGTTCCCCGCCGAGGTGCCGGCGGACATCGCTGCGAGCTGGAAGCCCCAGGCCGTCGTCGCCCGCCGCGGCCGCTACGTGTCGGTGACCACCGACGCGTTCGGCCGCTCTCGGCTCGAAGGCGTCGCCCACTATCCGGGTGAGCCCGTGGACCTGTACGGCGCGCACGAGGGGTGGCTCATCGGCGGCTCGGGGACGCTTCCCTACGACCCGAGCGAGTGGCTTCGCATCGAGCTCAGGGCGGAGCGCATCCACCCGGACGAATCCATGGTCGACGACCACGTGGAGATCGAAGAGGACCTGGACTTCGAAGAGACGATCGAAGAGGAGGCGCTCGCCGTCGAGCCCGAGAAGAGCCACCCCGTCCTGCTGCGCGTGTTGCGCTTCGACGGCAAGGCGGCGCGCGGCGCGATCGTTCGCGTAGGGCGCGGAACGATCATCAGCGCCGAGGGCACCGCCGACGAGCGCGGCGAGCTCGATCTCGGCAAGCAGCCGCTCGGCGAGCTCGACTGCGTCGTCTGGGGGGCGGGCGCGCCGCTGGTCACGAAGATCGAGGTGAAGGTCGGTGTCGAGGTGGTCAGCGTTCGCGCCGTCCGCGGCGGCACGGTGGGCGTCGAGGCCGTCGATACCCAGGGGCGCCCCTTGCCGTTCGCCCGCGTAGAGATCCTGCAGCCGTCGAACTTCGCCTGGATGGACGTGAACGGCACGACGCAGCGCGTCGATTCGTTCGTCGATCACCTCGGCAAGCGCACGTGTCACATGGTCGAGCCCGGCAAGGTGCGCGTCGGCATCTACTTCGGATCGCGTTCGGCTACCAAACACGTCATCGTGCAGAACGGCCGGCACACCTCCGTGAAGATCGAGGTGCCGGACGCTACCGAACGTTGACGCCGGCTTTGATCGCGCCGCCATCCGTCGCGAAGAAGTCCTGCAGGCCGTCGAGCACGACTTCGGTCTGGATCAGCAGCGACCCGTCGACGAACCCTTGCGCGAGCAGCTTCACCGCTTCCGCGAAGTGATACGGCGTGTGATGAAACGATGCCGTGAACAGTAGCTCGTCGTAGTGCAGCCGGTTCGTGTCGATTGGGACGGTGCTGCCACGCTCCGGGCCGCCGAAAAAGTTGATCCGCCCGCCCGCGTTCACGGCATCGATGGCCGTCTCCCAGCCCTCGGTCGTGCCGACCGCCTCGACGACCAGATCGTACTTGCCTTCGATCTCGGTCTCCGCCGCGCCCATCTCGCGCGCCACGGTCTCACGTTCGGGACGCCGGCCCTCGGCGGTTACGTGCACGCCGCGTAGCGAGAGCGCACGCACCCAGAGCAGCCCCAGCGCGCCGGTGCCGATGACGAGCGCGCGCTCGCCCGCCCGCGCGGGGCTGCGATCCAACCCCTTGAGCACGCAGGCGAGGTTCTCCGCCAAGGCGGCGGTCTCGAAATCGAGGGTGTCGGGGATCGGATGCAGGTTCGACGCGACGATGGCCTCGGGCACGATGACGTACCGGGCGAACATCCCGCGCAGCCACGTCATGTCGATGCATTGGGCGGTCATGCCGCGCCGGCAGCGCGAGCAGACGCGGCACGGGGCCGAGTTCGCAGGCACGACGCGTTGGCCCACCTCGACGCCTTCGACGCCCTCGCCGACGGCGTCCACGACGCCCGCGCCCTCGTGGCCGAGGCGCAAGGGCAAGTCGCCCATGCGCGCGTGATAGCCGCGGCGCCAGACCTTCTTCGTGGTGCCGCCGGTCAGGGCGGCCTCGACGCGGAGACGGACCTCGCCCTTACCGGGCTCGCGAACGGGAACGTCGTCGATGCGCAGGTCTTCGGGACCGCGAAGCACGGCCGCGCGCATCGTCCTCAGTGTCATTCGCTACGTTTCCGGGGTCACGATCACCTTGCACACGGCATCATCGGGCGAGGCGGCCACGCGAATCGCTTCCGCGGCCTGGTCGAGACCATACCGGTGCGAGATCAGTTCGCGTAGCTCGATCTCGCGATCGAACACGACCTGCGCGGCTTCATCGGCGATGTCGATGGACGCGGAGTACGAACCGAAGAGTCGTTTCTCGTTCACGCACAGGTCGCCGACGTCGATGGGTACTTCGTCGCCGGGCTTCGTCTGCGCGAAGAGCAGGATGCCGGCGCCGGGGCGTGTTGCCCGTAGTGCGTCGCGAATCGGATCGCGTCCGGTCGCGGCGATGACGGCGTGGTCGGCGCCGCGCCCCTCAGTGAGCTCGCGGCACGCGGCGGCCGCGTCGCCGTCGATCGGATCGACGACCTGCTCGGCGCCGAGCTTCGATGCCAGCGCGCGCCTGCCCGGGAGCGGGTCCGAGACGACGACGCGATTGCCTTCGCGCACGAGCAGCTGCATCAGGATGAGTCCGATGCTGCCGGCGCCGGTGACGAGAACGACCTCGTCCTCGTCGGAGTCGAGAAGGCGCACGGCCTTGAGGCAGGTGTTGACGGGTTCGACGAACGCGGCTTCCTCGAGCGTGACGCCGTCCGGGATGCGGACGAGTCCGTCGTGCTCGACGATCCAGGGCATGACGCGCACGTACTCGGAGAAGCCGCCGCCCGCGGGTTCGAACCCGGCGGTAGCGCCGGTCTTGAGGTACTGCTCGCATTGGGCGTAGAGGCCGCGGCTGCCGTACCACGACGTGGGATCGGGGATGTGATGGTAGACGGCGGCGCGGTCGCCGGGCTTCCAGTCGGTGACGCCGGGGCCGACGGCTTCGACGGTGCCGGCGGTTTCGTGGCCGAAGATGCGCGGCGGCTCGACGAGGCCGAGCTGGATCTTCTTGATGTCGGTGCCGCAGACGCCGCAGGCGCCGACGCGCAATAGGACCTCGCCGGGGCCGATCTCGGGCCGCGGGACGGACTCGATCCGGACGTCGTCCTGTCCGCGGTAGACGGCGGCGCGCATGGTGGGGGTGTCGCTCACGGTGGGCGAATCCTACGTCTGGTCGGCGTGGGGAGAACATGGTATCCACTCCAGAACTGCATACGGGGGAGTTGCCCATTGCGCGCCCTGAGAGTCTTGGCCTGTGTGTTCTTTCTCTGCGCTTCTGCGTGCGGCGACCGGATCGCATCCCCCAAGGCCGGCTTCGACGCCGTTGCCGCGGCTGATCGCCTGCGGTCCTCGGACCTGGAAGTTCGACGCCGTGCAGCACAGTCGTTGGCGGACGCCGGCCCCGGCGCGGCGGATGCCACTGAGGCTCTCGTCGAAGCACTTCGGGATCCCGATGCCGATGTCCGGCTCTGGTGCGCACTTGCGCTTGGAGGAGTGGGTGAGCGAGACGCTGCGGCTACGGAAACGCTGGTTCGTCTTCAGCTGACCGACGACGACGAACGTGTACGGAGAGTCGCACTTCGGGCTCTGCATCTCTTGGGTGAGGACGCCGTTGGGCAGTGGCAGGTCGAGCTGATCGAGACGGCCCTAACCGACCTCGAGAGGGTCGTGGGGCAGTACGGTCCCAGCCAGACTCCCGAGCAGCTCCAGAGCCTCCTTGAGGCTCGCGAACGATTCGAGCGCTCCTTGGAGGGGTATCAGCGACCTCGTGAGGCGAGTGTCATTCTGGCCGACTTGGTCTCCCACACCGCGTTGCTCTACGGAAAGCTCGAAGATCCCGTCCGGGAGCGCGATGCCTGGCTCGAGACTTTGGCGCTTCTTCGCTCCGCCCAGGAGTCTCGTGACGTCGAGCCGGAACTTCGAATGAAGGAGGCCACTGCATTGGCATGGTTGGGTCAGCTTGAGCGCGGGCAGGGTCGTCTGGCCGTCGCTTTGAAGTTCTATCGAACGGCCCACGCTTTGGTTCAGAGCTTGCTAGCCTCACGCTCCGAACGCGAGTGGGTGGAGGCCGAGTCGCGACTCCAGAGTTCGATTGACACACTGATCACTGAACTTCCAGGTGCATTCAATGAGCAGCTTCGACTCGCAGTGGCGGCGAAGAAGGCGAGAAACTGGGACAAGGCAATCACCCACTACGAACGGGCCCTTCGGTCGGCCCGCGCACAGGTGGATGCCGGTGACGAACCGAAGCATGCAATTTGGGCGGCGCTCGACGGCTTGGGTGAGGTCCATCGAGCAGATCGAAAGTGGGAGGACGCTCTGAAGCGGCACAGTGAGGCGCTTCCAGTCATTCAGGCGCTGGCCAAGAGTGCTCCGACCAACGAACTCTGGCAGACCGAAGAGTCTCTAACGCATGAGCGCTTGGGTCTGGTCGACCTCGATCGGGGGGCGGAAGACCTCACCTCCGCGTCTGCTCACTTCGAGGAGAACCTCCGGATCCGCGAGGCTCTCTATGCGAGGTCTCCGGCAAATTCGACATGGAAGAGTAATCTCGCATATGCGTACCAGCAGTTCGGAATCGTGGCCGAACGGTCGAAGAAGCCCGACGAAGCGCTAGTCTGGTATCGCAAGGCGCTTGAGCTGCGTGTCGAACTCACGAAGAGCAGTGGCGGCGACAAATACAAGAGCGACCTCGCGCGTACCTGCCGGTGGGTGCTCGGGCTACTGGACTGGGACTGGGACACAGATCGAATCACAGACGAGGAGCGCGAGCGCGTTACCGTGCACAAGTACCTCGTCGAGATCGGCGATTCGAGAGCCGCAGAGCAGCTTGCGGTGGAGCTTGGATTCACGGCGCGAAAGTGCCTGAGACAGCGTAGAGTCGACGAAGCGGTCGAAGCGCTCGATGCTTCCTTGGCCGCTTTGGCTTCGAACGAGAATCGCTTGAATGAGACATGGGTCGGCCCGACGACCCTGGGACGGCTTCGCGACGGCTCGCACTTGTTGCGGGCTGGCAAGACGGACGAAGCAAGTGCCGAGGAAGCACTGGCGCTTGCTTACGTGGCCTATGAAATGCGAGAGTATGGACTATCGGCCGACTACTTCTCGCGTGCGTTCGAGGATGCCTCTATCGGACGTGACCCTCTCGAACTCTATAACGGCGCCTGCGCAGCCTCGCTGTCGTTGGCGAAGCGCGACGAGCAGGGCCGCCGCGAATGGACGAAGCGAGCCCTGGAATGGCTCGGCCTGGAGTGGAAGCTCCGGCGAGCGGTACTAAGCGGGCTCGATGAGGAGTCTCAGCGAGCAACGCAACTTCGAAGCCGGATCAAGTTGCACCACGCGCACGCGACTCAGGGGGATCCCGATCTTGAAGCCCTGCGGCACATGCCCGAGTTCAAGGCCATCTACGCAGACGGATGAGCCTACCACCGAGTTCGCTCCGCAGCACCGGAGCGATCTACGTCGTTCCAAGCTCGAAGGACATCGACGGCGGAATCGAAGCGTGCACTCTCATCGCGCTCGAGCGACCGATCGATGATACGACCGAGCTCCGCCGGTAGATCTGGCCTGCGTTGCGTAATCGGGATGTGCGGTGCCAAGAGGATCGCCCGCCAGACATTGCCGTCTTCCGCGGATTCATCCACGTGCCACGCGTTCGCAAGCGCCCAATACATCGTCGCACCGAAGCCGTAGATGTCGGCCGGTGGGCCCGCGTACTTCGCGTTGAGCACCTGTTCAGGCGGCATGAAGTGGGGAGTTCCGCGAGCTTCCCCCGAGCCTGTCAGCGGGTGATAGCCCAGATTGCGGTAAGACTTGGCCAACCCGAAGTCACCGATCTTGGCCCAATACGAGCCGGGCTCGCCCGAAACAAGAACGTTGCTCGGCTTCACGTCGCGATGGACGATCCCCTTGGCGTGGGCGTAAAGAACCGCTTCGAGCAGGTGCGTTCCGATCTCGACGGCGTCGGCGACGGCGAGTGTTCCTGACGACTCGACGATCGTCTCGAGATTTGGCGCATCGATCTTCTCCATGGCCAGCCACAGGTCGTCACGGTGTCTCCCCGCTCCAAGCGCCTTGACCACATGCGGGTGATCGAGCTCCGACATCACCTTGATTTCCCGGACGAAGTAGTCCTTGAGATCGTCGTCGAGAGCTCCTTCCGATCGCAGGATCTTCAGTGCAATCGGTTTTGGGTCGCCCGCCGTATGCGCGTCATAGACACGCCCGAATGCCCCTTCGCCGATGACTTCTCCGATCTCGAACTGTCCGACGGAAGATCCTACGTCGTAGCGCTCCGGTCTCTGCGTCGCAAGCTCGAGTGTGCCGCGAATGGTGATCTGCATCTTCGTCCTGCCCGCCTCGATCTCGTCACCGTCTGCGAGCACGGCGTCGGCGACGCGCACGCCGTTGACAAAGACGCCGTTTCGGCTCCTGAGATCACGCACGACGCACCCGTCCCGTGCGAACTCGAAGAGCATGTGGTAGCGCGAAAAATACGGATCCTTGGGCAGCTTGAGCCCCTGACCATCCTGTGTCGCCCGGCCCAGAACGAATGACTGGCCGCCTTCGAATTCAAACGACGCGCCTGCGTCGGGGCCGGAGATCACCTCGATGACAACCTTCACGGGTTGCGCTCGTCAACCTCACGACCCGCCGCTGCCACCGCAGGACGCGACGGGGGCCGCCCCTCCGGTTCCACCGCATGACGAGCCGCAACTGCCGCCACACGACCCACAGGTCGAGGCGGCTGGCGACTTTCCGCAAACGCCGCCGCAGGAGCCGGGAGGCGGAGGCAGAAAGCCTCGATACGGACTGCCTTCTTGTGCGCGACCGACATCTTCGCCCTTGATGCCGAGACGCTTCGCCGCATCGGGAGACAGGTTTGCGAGGAGGTGCTTCAGCGCCAGGAGCCTCTGTTCCGCGGGTGCCTGCCGTAGCCCGCCGACTACGTCTCGGAAGAAGGAGATCGCCTCCTGTTCGGGCACACGCTGATTCTGCATGTGCCAGCGCATCTGGTAGAGCAGCGCGAGCTCGTCCGCCGATGCGTGCTTCAGATCCAACATTTCGACCATGGGTGGATACGAAGGCTCTGGCTGGTCCGGAGCAGTATCGGCGCCCAGCAGGTGAACCACCGCACCACAAGCCAACGCGAACGTCGCGACGGCACCGATCCAAACCGGACGAGCCTGAATTCGACGGCCACCTGTCCGAACTTCGAGAAGTGCGTATGCGAACCCGCCGACCACGGCTGCGAGAAGGGAAGTGGCGAGCGTTGCGACAGTTGGCGGTGCCGACAGATAGCAGTATCCGGCTAACCCGCCAAGGGCTACGGATGCCGCGTACGCAGTCATGGCGGTGTTCCACCACGTCGCCTTGTTTGTTCCGCCTGCCATCCTCGAGGCCCCCCGACCGAATTAGAAAGCGCATTCTACGAGTGGAGGACCATGCTCGCCAGCAGGCTCCTGCTGGCAGTCAAACCCACTTCCCGGACTCAGATGCAATTGGTAGGGTGCCGAGTCCAGTGAACTCGACTTCCCGGGGACGCCGATGCAGAGTGATAGCGATCCTCTCAAGGACCTTCGCGACGACCGGTACGTCAATTTCAAGGCAACCGGCCAAGGTGGCATGGGAATCGTCTATCTCGCGGTCGACACAGTGCTCAATCGCGAAGTTGCATTCAAGATCATGCGCCCTCACGGTCGCGACCAAGCCGGCTACACGCCGACCACCCCGGTAGAGGTCGAGCCACCTACGGGCAGCGGATCCGACCGCTACGCAGAGCATGAACAGCGCTTCCTACAAGAGGCAAGGGTGACTGGGTTGATGGAGCACCCGGGCATCGTGCCGGTGTATGAGCTGGGTCGGACGCCGAATCGTGTGCCCTACTACACGATGCGCTTCGTCCGAGGCAACCGGACTCTCGAGAAGGAGCTCGAGGCTTCGAGAGTGCAGGAATTGGGAGAGCGCCTCTCACTCATCGAGACTCTCCTCAAGGTGGGCGACACGCTCCACTACGCTCACGAGCAAGGTGTGATTCACAGAGATCTCAAGCCCGCGAACATCGCGCTGGGCGACTTCGGCGAGGTCGTGGTGCTCGACTGGGGCCTCGCGAAGCTGCGCCAGCGAGAAGACCTCGTCGAAACTCTGTTCGCGCAGCGTATCGAGCAGTACCAATCCACCGACGACTTGCAAACTGCCACCGGAATACTCGGCACGCCGGGCTACATGTCGCCGGAGGCGGCGCAGGGTCGCATCGACGAGGTCGATGCTCGTAGCGACGTGTACAGCATGGGGGTAGTCCTGTACGAGGTGCTCACGGGCAAGCGTCCCTTCGAGTTCCGGACGTTTGCGGAGTACGTCGGTCGAGTGTCCACGCAAGACGTAGTCCCACCGGCGCATGTTGATCCCGCCGTACCCGAAGCGCTCTCCGGCGTCTGCGTCGCCGCCCTCTCGCGTGACCCGCGAGAGCGGCCGGCGAGCGCGGGTGAGTTCGTCGACGCAGTACGTGCGTGGCAGGCTGCAGATCGACTAGGCAAGGAGATCGACGCCCTGTCCCGTGAAGCGCGATCGGCGTTGGATGGCGCTGAAGGGCTTCAAGGTGGAGAGCTACTGCGGCAGCTCGAGCGCGCCCGCGCGCCATCGCACCGCATCCTTCAACTAGACCCGGGCAATTCCAGGAGTATCGCTCGTCTCAAGCGGATCGAGGAGCTGAGTGACCGTGGCCTGGTCGAGCGTGATGCCGCGACACGACGTCAGCTACTAAAGCGTGTCTCCATCGCAGCGCTCGCCGTAATCGCAGTCGGCGCAGTGATCATCGGAAACGTGTTGGCTGCAGGGAAGCGAGAAGCCGAGCGGCAAAGAGAGGACGCCCAGAAGGCACGAAACAGCGCTCGCGAGAGTCTTGCCCATGCCTACGCTGAACTCTCGAATGCGCTGTTTCACGGCCAGCGACACGCGGCGGCGCACCTCGCTGCGGCGGAGTCGTTGAGCATTGGGAAGACGCGGGAAGGTTGGGCGGCGCTGAGCATTGCCGCTCAACGACAGTTCCCCACGTTTCAACCGCTTGGCGCCGGATTTCTGGCACTGTGCGCCGCATTCAGCAAGGACGAGGAGACCCTGTTCGTGGGTTGCGCTGATGGCAAGATTCGAGCGTGGGACGTGACGACGGGGCGCAATGTGTTGGAAATGCAAGCTCATGAGTCAGAGATTCGAGCCATTGCGGTCGATGGCAAACACCTCTACACCGGAGGAGACTCGGGCGGAATCTCCCTGATTCGCGTGTGGAATCTCGAGACCCTTCGGGTCGTGGATACGATCGAGGGATTCACTGGTCTGGTGCTCGATGTCGAATTGAAGGGACACCTGTTGTACGCGCTCGACGCCGGTGGCAGCGAATCGGGAAGCCCCTACGAAGATCCGTATGGAAGCACCGTCCACGTGTGGGACCTCGAGAAGCACGAACATGCTTGGCGAATCGAGGGACTCTCGGGAAGCCGTGACCCGCTGCTAGAGAGCTTCCGCTCGCGGGCAATCTGTATCTCCGATGACGGCGAGCATTTGTTCGTCGGTGCAACCGGGGCCGTGACCATCTGGTCTACGAGACAGAGACGACCGATTCAGACGATCGACGTAGGCGCCGGCATCGTATCGAGCGTTGCGCTCTCACCGGATGGCGACGAGCTCTTCGTGGGGTTCCGCGTCGAGGCCGACGCGGTGCCGCCTGTACAGGTCTGGGACTGGCGGTCCGCTCGGCTGGCAGGAACGTTGGAGGGCCGGGAGGGCGGGGTTCGGTCGCTTGTCACGTCCCCCGATGGGAGGTACCTCTTCGCAGCATCGAACAGAGATCCGTTGGTCCTCCGGTGGGATCTCACCAAGCGTTCCAATCCGGAGCCCGTTGAAGGAGCAGTCCCGTTGGCGGTGTCGAGAACGCGATCGCGCCTCGTGACGTCGCATCCGGATCATGCACTTCGCTTGCTCGACGTCCAGACACTCGACGAGGCGACCGCCGTTGCTGCGGGGCACCAAGGCGCGGTAATGCGCATCGCGTATTGTAGAGAACGAGACTGGGTGCTGTCGCTCGATGCGCTCGGTGTCGTTCGTTTTTGGGATGCAGGCAGGGGAACGCCGGCGCGCGAAGCGCATCGCTCCCATTCGGAGACCCCGCGCTTGATCACCTTGATTCCAGGGCGCGGAGGCGAGTACGTCTGCGCGTCGTCGGGTCGAGTCTGGATCGCGTCCATCGACAGCGGAAGCGAACTGCGGTCCGTCGGGAAGATGAGCAATACGATCACGGCCCTCGTCGTTTCAGGGGACGGGAAGCGGCTCTATGCCGGCAACGACCTCGGTGTCATCCGTGGCTGGGAGCTGACAAAGGAAACGAAGGAGCCGTTCTTCGTTGCCACGCAGGATCGGCCGGTAACAGCACTCGGGCTAAACGGCAAGGGGCAGATCTTCAGCGGTACAGGCCGATGGTCCGGTATGCCACTTCATGTCTTGCACTTTGAGCAGCATCCGCCGGTTCCAGTTGGCGAGCCCACGAAAGAGCCGCCCAAGCCACAGAAGTGGAAGTTCCCAGAGGGGACGCACTCCGCATCGATCGAGCCGCACGAGCGACGCGTCGGAGGCGACACCTTCGTCATCCTGGCACTCGACGCCGAGAGTGGAGAACTCGTCGCACGCTTGGAAGGGCACACTGCTCCGGCGAACGTCCTGGTGTGCAGTGGCAACCGACTCTTCTCGGGTGCTGCCGATCGACAGGTCCGTATTTGGGACACCCAAACAGCGTCCACGCTACGTGTCTTGAAGGATCACTCCGGCCCCGTCTCATGCTTGGCGCTCTCAGCCGACGCAGAGATCCTCGTTTCCGGCTGTAGCTCCCCACTCGCCAGCGGATCCCGCCTCCCCTCCGTTCGCGTCTGGCAGGTCGAAACCGGTGCGCTGATTCACGCCCTCGACGGCCATGACGGATGGGTTTCCGGCGTCGCCTACTCGGCGGATGGCACTCTGTTCTCCGCCGGCCGCGTCGATCGGGCAGTCTACAAGTGGTCGTTCGATCGAGGCAGGCCGCGCGTCAGCGAGATCACCGCGCGCGGCGGCATGGGAGCCCCAAGTGCCACTTTCAACCTGGCTTTGTCACCCGACGGATCGGATCTGTATGTCGCGTCCGGCGCTGTAGGCGGCGTGTTTGCTGGAGCCTACGAGTCCTTCGGAAGGACGGCTACGTATCGATTCGATTTGGGCTCCGGCGCGCCGGCGGAGGAAGTGAAGGGGTCGGAGGTCAGCTCCGGAGCATGTTCTGCGGTGGATGGGCGAGCGATCCTAGTCTCCTCCGATGGTCGGCGACTCTACGAAGGGGCGTGGGCCGCCGACGCCGCAAGTGCTTGCGACCCGGTTCCCGTCGAGGGCCTGGATACGCCCGCAGCGGGGCCGGTTCTCGTCGGCGTCGTCGATCTCGCCAAGAAGGGAGCTGCATCGGGACTGTATTTGGATGTCGGTGCGGACTCGGACGTGGTTCTGGATCTGGCGACGCTGCGAGACGGTTCGCGTCTGTATGCCGGCGGGAGAGGCGGGAACACCTACGAATTCAACCTCTCGCGAGACGAGCTACAGCGAACGTTCGAGGGCGAGTGGGGTCCCGTCGCCTGCCTCACATTGAGCGAAGATGAGCGCGAGCTCATTACCGGAACACGAAGGGGCGCGATCGTCCGATGGGACCTCGCAAGCGCGCAGCCAACTGTATGGCCCAACGCGCATACCGGTGGGATCGGCGCGATCGCAGTCTCGATCGACGGGAAACGAATCTACTCGGCAGGTGGTGGGAGAGGTGTGCCCGACGAAAAGAGCCCAGTCCTTCGAACGACCGACACGCTCATCAAGATCTGGGACAGGGCGTCCGGCCGCGTGATCCGAACCATGGAGGGACACGAGAGCTACGTCGAGGCACTCGTGGTCTCAGGCGACGGATCGATGCTCCTTTCGGGGAGCCGTGACGGAACCGTTCGCATCTGGAATGCGGAGCTCGGATCCGAGATTGCGATTCTTGACGCAGGTATCGGGGCGATCCGCGACGTCGTCGCCGATCCTGATGGAGTGACGATTTTCACCGGTGGGCACGCGCCGCGGGTTCACGAGTGGGATCTTGGGCTCTTTCTTCAGGACTCCGGTGAGCGACGTGGCCGGTTGGAGGCCGAGACGCGCTTGACTCTGGACGCCGGCGCTACGGAAGTCCGCCGTGTGCTCTGGAACGATCTGCGATGAAACGCACGCTACGGGTCTGCGGCGAGGCGCAGACCAACCGCTTCAATACCCTCGTCCTCGCGAAGCTCGGCCGGGGGCATGAAGCGTTTCTCGGTCGGTTCGAGTCCACCTGCGTGTGAGCTGCCGCGAACGACCATGGCGTTCTTGCTCAGGGCAGGGACGGGAACGCAGTACTCGGCGACGTTGCCCAGCATGTCGTACAGACCCCACGGATTCGGACGTAGTCCGGCAACGGGCGACGGCATCTGTTGCAATGAGTACGAGCCGGGCGTCGTGCGGCCGAATGTCTCGAATACAGCCGCACTAGATTCCTCGTTTCCCCAGTACCACTTCCCCCGCGTTCCGGCGCGACAAGCGTGCTCCCACTCGTCTTCGGTGGGGATTCGATATCGGCGACTCGGGTCCCGCTCATTGAGCCATGCCACAAATCGGCGCACCTCGGACGGGCTCGTCAGCCCGAGTGGATGCGTCGCGCGGTCGTAGTGTTTGGATGGAAGTTGTTCGCCGTCGACCAACGTCCACGTGGGCTTCTTGCGTATCAGCATCCCCTTTTCATGCTTGGCAGGGTTGTGTGCTGGAACCCAATGTCCACGCCTCGATGCAACCCACTCGTGCGACTTCAACTCTGGTTTGACGAGGACGGGCTTTCCCCCCGGGCCGAGCTCGTACTCTGCCGGGCGCTTCTTGACGGTCAGCGAAAACACGTTCCTCGGATACGGCCTGCGGCCTTCCCAGCGTTCGAATTGTGTAACCGTCGTCTCCGCCACCTGCATGTAGAACGGAGGGCCTTCGCGACGTCCGCCGCCCTTTGGAATCAGAACGAAGCGCATTCCGAGGTCATTCTCGAACGCTACCGGGACCCCGAGCTCTTGTGCCGCTGCAAGCTGGACGTCGGCCACCAAGGCCCACGGAGGGACGATGATGATCGTCTCACTGTCGCCTCCCTTTTTATCGTCCCTGGAGCTCGGATTCGCGAACGTCGAGGCTCCGACACAGACAGCAGCTAGGGTCCCCAACAGGATCCACCAAGAGCGTCCGATCTCGGGCATCACTTCCCTCGGGCAGTTGAGCGTCCGGGGATTCTAGCGATTTATCGTTGTCGCTTCCGCCATCAAGGACCCGGAGGCAACCATGCAAGCCGTCGTCATCCGCGAGCACGGCGACTACGACAAGCTCCTGTTCGAAGACCGCGACGTCCCCGAGCCCGGGCCCGGCGAGGTCCGCGTCCAGGTCAAGGCAGCCGGCATCAACCACCTCGATACCTGGGTTCGCCGCGGTGTCCCCGGTCACGAGTTCCCGCTGCCGCTCACCCCCGGCTGCGACGGCGCCGGCCTCGTCAGCGGCCTCGGCGCCGGCGTCCACGGCTTCCGGGAAGGCCGCCGCGTCGTCATCGCCCCCGGCGTCGTCGAAGGCGACGACGCCGAAACCGCGGCCGGCCTCGATCAGCTCTCGCCTCGCTACGGCATCTTCGGAGAGACCCGCGACGGCACCTGCGCCGAACACGTCGTCATCCCCGCGCGCAACGCGCTGCCGCTCGCCGACCACGTGTCGTTCGAAGACGCCGCGGCGTTTCCCCTCGTCTTCCTGACCGCGTGGAACATGGTCGTTCGGCGCGCCAAGGTCGCGCCCGGCGACATCGTGCTGGTGCACGCCGCCGGATCGGGTGTCTCGACCGCCGCGATCCAGATCGCCAGGCTCGCCGGCGCCGCCAAGATCATCGCCACCACCTCGTCCGAGGCGAAAGCCGACCGCGCGCGCGCACTCGGCGCCGACGACGTCATCGACTATTCGGACGAGCAGTGGTCGCGTGCCATCAAGAAGCTCACCGGCGGACGGGGGGTCGACGTCGTCGTCGATCACGTCGGCCAGGCGACCTTCGGAAGCTCGCTGCGCGTGCTGCGCCGCGGCGGTCGCTACGTCTTCTGCGGCGCCACGACCGGCCCCAAGGTCGAGATGCACCTCAACCTCGTCTTCTTCAAGAACCTCGAGATCCTCGGCAGCACGATGGGCAGCCTCGGCGACGTTCACCGGTTGCTGCACCTCGTCGAGTCCGGCAAGCTGAAGCCCATCGTCGATTCCGTGTTGCCGCTGTCCGAGGTGGGGGAGGCGCACCGCCGCATCGAGAACCGCGAGGTGTTCGGCAAGCTCGTGCTGACGCCGGGAGACTGACATGAGCTACGAGACGATCCTCACGCGCGTCTACGACGGCGTCGCCACCATCACGCTCAACCGTCCGAAGGTGCGCAACGCCCTCAACCATCAGATGGTCGACGACCTGCACGACGCGCTCGGCGCGTTCGAGGACAACGACGACATACGCGCGCTCGTCATCACCTCCGCCGGCGGCAAGGCCTTCATGTCCGGCGCCGACATCGCCGAGCTGCGCGACCGCAAGCGCGAAGACGCGCTCGAGGGCATCAACTCGACCCTGTTCTCGCGCATCGAGCGCTTCCCGCGCCCGACCGTCGCCGCGATCGTCGGTTGGTGCCTCGGCGGCGGATGCGAGCTCGCGCTCGCGTGCGACTTCCGCATCGCCGGGGCGTCGTCGAAGTTCGGACAGCCCGAGGTGGGGCTGGGCATCATGGCCGCCGCCGGTGGAACGCGCCGCCTACCCGCGCTGGTCGGCCTCGCGAACGCTCGGCGGCTCCTGTTCTCGGGACGCATCATCGACGCCGTGGAGGCGCGCAAGATCGGTCTCGTGGACGCCGTCGTCGAGGACGTGAAGGTCGAGGCGACCGTGATGAAGCTGCTCGACCCGATCCTGAAGCAGGCGCCCGAGGCCGTGAAGCGGACCAAGGCGGCTTTGCAAGCCTGGGTGCACGGCGCCTCCGAGGCGGACCTGATGCGGCTCGACAACGAGACGCAGGCCGACCTCTTCGAGCACCCCGACAAGTACGCCCGGATGGACGCCTTTCTGGCCCGCCGAAAGAAGTGACGGCGGCAAGAGGTCCAAGACGGCCGTATCCTGGCCGATCCAAGGGGATGGGCGGTGCCGGCCGCGCGCCCCACGAAGGAGTCGTTCGATGCGAATCACGCTGATCGCCACCGTCGCCGTCGCCTGCCTGATCTTCGCCGGTTGCGCGCAGGGCCCCGGCCACACCCGAGCGCTCGGGACCGTCGGCGGCACCGCCGTGGGTGCAGCCGTCGGCGCGGCCGCCTCCTCGAGCGGCCACAAGGCGGAAGGCGCGCTGATCGGCGGCATCCTCGGCGCCGTCGTGGGAACCGAAGCCGGCAACGCCATCGCCTACGACCAGGAGGTCTACAACAGCCCTCCGCACCGCGGCGGCTGCGACCCGTGTGAGTGCGACCGCTGCAACCGCCGCGTGCGCCGCCGGCCTTGCCGCCGCCCGCGCCGCGTCGTCGTCTACGAAGAGGTCTACTACGACGATCCGTGCGGCCCGGTCCGCTACTACGACCCCTGCTACCCGTAGGCGGCAACGCGCCTGGATAGTGCTACCGTTCGCCGCTCGGAGGTGAACGCATGCAACAGCTCGAACGCGTCCTCGTCATCGGCGCCGGCACGATGGGACACGGCATCGCCCACGTCGCCGCGCAAGCCGGCTACAGAGCCGCGCTCTTCGACGTCGATGCGGCCGTCGTGCAGAAGGGCCTCGACGCCGTCGCCGCGAACCTGCAAAAGGGCGTCGATCGCGGCAAGGTCACCGAGGAAGCTCGTGACGCAGCGCTGGCCAACCTCGCTGCGGCACCGTTCGACCTGAAGGTCGCCGCCGCCGAGGCCGACCTGATCGTCGAAGCGGTGCCGGAAAACCTCGAGCTCAAGCAGTCGATCTTCCGCGACCTCGGCGAGACCGCTCCGGAGCACGCGATCCTCGCGACGAACACGTCGTCGTTGCCGATCGGTGCGATCGCCGAAGCCAGCGGCCGCCCCGACAAGGTCGTCGGCATGCACTTCTTCAACCCGGTGCACCTCATGAAGCTGCTCGAGCTCGTCAAGACCGACGCGACGAGTGACGAGGTCGTCGAGGTGTCGAGGGCCGCGGGCGAGCGCATGGGCAAGACCGTCGTCGTCGTGAAGGACTCGCCGGGCTTCGCGACAAGCCGTCTCGGTCTCGTGCTCGGTCTCGAGGCGATTCGCATGGTCGAGGAGGGCGTTGCGAGCGCACAGGACATCGACACCGCGCTCGAGCTCGGCTACCGGCATCCGATGGGACCGCTGAAGCTCACCGATCTCGTCGGCCTGGACGTGCGCCTCGGCATCGCCGAGTACCTCTCGGGCGCGCTCGACGACCGGCGCTTCGACCCGCCGCAGCTGCTGCGCGACATGGTCGCCGAGGGGAAACTGGGCAAGAAGTCCGGGCAGGGGTTCTACGACTGGTAGGGGCGACCCTTGGGGTCGCCCGACCAGGGATGTTCGTCTGTCCTTGGGCAGCCACAAGGGCTGCCCCTACCGGACCCTGCTAGCCTGATCGCATGCGCACCGTACTCATCCTCGTCTTCGGCCTCGCCGTCTGCGCGGTGCCCGCGCCCGCCGAAGAGGCGCCCAAGGAGACACCCAAGCTCACCTGGAACTACGAGGGCTACACGTCGCTGGTCTACGCGGCCGCCAAGGCCAAGGAGACCAAGCGCCGCGTGCTCGTCGGCATGTCCGGCGGCGCGACCTGATGAAGCAGCCTTGATTTTTCGAGCGGTCGGCTCGGAGACGTACTGAACACCGAACCCGTCATCAAAGCGGCGGACGGATTCGTGCGCGTCATGGTCAAGGTGCCCGAGGGCTATCTGTTGCTCAAGCCGATGGACACGTCGCGCCCGGCGCTCTTCGTCATGGACGGCGACGGCAATCGCGTCACGAGCATCAGCCTCGAGAAGGCGCTCGACGGCGCGCTCGATCCGAAGGACCTTGCCAAGGCGATCGAGGCCGCCAAGACGGCGGACGCGACGACGCGCTACGTGTACGAGGGCACGCCGGAACAGATCTCGAAGCTGAAAAAGGAGATCGAGGAAGGTGCGAAGGTCTCTTTCGCCGGGGAGATCAAGGTCTCCGTCGTGCCCCGCAAGGCGGGTGTCGAACGTCTCGAGTTCCGGACGCGTCCGGGTTCGTTCGCTCCGTTGACCCGCTGGGAAGGCGCCGAGCTCGTCGATCCCGTACCGGTGGGGACGACCGCAAAGGACCGGACGTTCCACTCGGCCATGCTGTTGCATCCGAAGACCCTCGGCAAGGCCGCCTGGGACGAGAGCGGCTTCGTCCTCCACAAGTTCGAGTTCCACAACCTGCCCAAGGGGGCGACGGCGCTGAACCTGTTCCGTCTTCCAATGCCCATGAAGGGCGTGCTGGCCGTCCACCCCGACCTCGACAACGACGCGATCGCGGTCGTCGGGCGCAAAAACGTCGTCGACTTCGCCGCGATCGGCAACGCGTTTACCACTGCCGGTCACGAGCCGTTCGAGGAAGAGACCGACGGCGAGTAGCCGTCCGACCGAACCGCCGATCCTCGCAGCCGTCTAACAACACGGACGACGAGCGGGACTACGCTGGGTCTCCTGGTCGTCCGTTGATCGGAGGGACTCATGGTGCGAGTGGTCGCAGCGGCGTTGTTGGTGGTGTGTTTCTCGGCCGGAGCGGCCCGCGGCAAGGAGGACGAGCCCGAGCCTCGCTCGACGTCGCGCCCCGAGTGGGTCAAGTTCATGACCAAGGAGCACGGCGACGGCCCCAGGCTCGTCTGCGTTCGTCAGAACGGCGAGCAGATCGAGCGCAAGGCCAAGGCCGACGGCATGGTGATCTCGTACCTCGCTCAGGGCAACTTCGGCCGCATGACGAACATGTCGATCGACCAGACCGATCGCAATCGAGCGCTCCTGCACTTCGATCTCACGGGACTCGAGAAGGCGCATGCAGCCGAGCTCGTCATGCGGGTGGCGCCGGGCTCCATCCCGCTGACGGAGAACCTCGCGGCCGGGATCTATCCGATCCAGGAACCGTGGGAAGAACACAAGACGACGTGGAACGTGCAGCCGAAGATCGCGCCGGAGCCCGAGGTCACGTTCGAGATCGCCCCGGGCATCTCGGAGATCCGCGTCGACGTCACGAACGTCGTACGCGACGCCGCGGCGCAAGCCGCGACGTTCCATGGGTGGGTGATCAAGGCCGAGAAGCCGCTGAAGTTCGTCGCGCCCCAACCGATGTCCGGGCCGCCGCAGCCGACCGTCCTCCCCGAGTTCATGAAGCTCGTCGAGTGGGCGGGAACGCCCGCGCAGGGCATGGCCAAGGCGAAGGCGGAGAAGAAGCCGGTGCTCTGCTTCGTTCGTTGCGCGTACGGCGACAACGGGAAGAGCGACGTCGAGGAGATCTTCCTCGCGACGGTGCTCGCCGATCCCAACGTCCGCGATCTCGTCCGCGCGCACTTCGTCCCGACGCGCGCACACTACGGAGGCAACGCATGGACGGCGAAGTTCCTGCGCGGCCCCGACCCGCTGGCGCCGCTCGGGAGCTCGGCCAAGGAGGTGAAGCCGTTTGCGTTGCTCGTGACCGGCGACGACGGGAAACCCGTCGACAGCATCGAGGGGATCGGCACGTTCGACCCGGAGCTCGTCCACGAGTTCCTCCTGGGCGCGCTCGCGAAGGCGAAGGTCAAGATCGGCAAGAAGCCGAAGTTCGTGCCGCCGCCCGCCGACTACATCGAAGGCGCGCGCAAGCACAAGGCCACGGACCGAAACGGCGCCGTCGAATCGTGGAACAAGCTCCCGAAGGACAGTCCGTATCAGCTCAAGGTCCGCGCGTGGCACGCCTGGCCCGAGCGCATGGCGATGTACGAGGTTCTCGAGAAGCCGAAGTACACCCGCAAGGGCACCTCGACCGAGCTTCCGTTCGCCGAGGGCAAGGTCAAGGAGCTCGAAAAGCACGCGATCGACTACCTGCTGGCTCAGCAGCAGCCGAACGGTTCGTGGCTGCTCGGCGCACGCCACATGCAGTGGGTGCCGCCGGTCACCGCGCTCGTCGCGCGCGCGCTCGACATCCGCGCCGACACCCTGAAGGGCGAACAGAAGACGCGCGCCGCGGCAGCCGTGCAGAAGGCGAT
Source organism: Planctomycetota bacterium (assembly GCA_965223505.1). GTDB lineage: Bacteria > Planctomycetota > PLA2 > PLA2 > JAEUHO01 > CBDCWP01. Next base: position 114,537 of record CBDCWP010000021.1, on the reverse strand, counting down.
CGACTGGTTGAAGCACTGGATGCAAGGAGATGTGGCCAACGCGGATTCGTTCGGAACCGCCTACGCGCTCGACCTCTTTCTCGACCGCTTCGAGAAGGACGAGTCCTTCAAGCACGAAGCGCAGAAGGCCGTGGCGTTCCACGTCGGAGGACAGGTCGAGAACGGGGCCTGGTCCTACAACGCCGCCTTCGCAAAGCGCTGGAAGGGCGGATTCGGCGGCTGGCCGGAGACCGACAAGGGACGCGTGCACAGCATGAACACCGCGCCGTCACTGATCCCGTTGGTTCGCGCCAAGAAGCTCGGACTGGTCGTCGAGGACAAGGTGCTCGAGAAGGGCAAGGACGTGCTGATGAAGATGCGCGACGCGCCCGGCGTGTTCACCTACACCTATCCCGAGCCGCGGAACTTCAACAAGCTCGAGTCGTCGATCGGGCGGGCGCCGGGTTGCGAGCACGCGCTCTTCTTGCTGCAGGCGACGAAGATCGAAGACGTGCGCACGGCACTCGACACGTTCATGCAGTACCGCGCGGACCTTCGCACCGTCGCGAAGGTGACGGGGAGCTGGACTGCGCCCCGCGGCGTCTCGGCGTACTTCTACTTCTTCGCGTACTACCACGCGGCGCGCGCGGCGCAGCTGCTGCCGCAATCGGAACGCAAGCAGATCATGAAGCAGCTGCGGAAGGACGTGTTGCAGGTCGTCGAGGTGGACGGAACGTGGTTGGACTGGGACGGCGCCGGAAAGAACTTCGGCACCGCCAGCGCGCTCATGTTGTTGCACATGTCCCGGTAGGGGCAGCCCATGCATTGAACGCGTGTAGGGGCAGCCCTTGTGGCTGCCCAACCCGGGACGCCAAGAGACGTTTAATTGGGCGACCACGAGGGTCGCCCCTACATCCGTATCCGCGTTCACCGCGTCGCGGTCCGGGGTGTCGTGCACGTTCACGTGCACGTGACGATTCCCCGTAGGGGCTGCCCTTGTGGCTGCCCAAGCGCCCCCCTACATCCGGTAGGCATCCTCGGTGGGATGCAGGGGCCGATTGAGCCACAGCGGCCGTCGCAGCCCGCCGGGGCCCGGCGCCGGCACGGCCTTCTCCAGCCACGCTTCGTAGTGCGTCCGCGCGAGCTTGGTGTCCACGAAGATATCGCCGTAGCGGTCGTCGTCCTTCGCCGTCTCGACCGTGACGACCTGGTGCCAACAGTGCATGCCGCTCACCGGATCCGGCTGCACGGGAAACGTGAGGTTCTGGTTGACGCCGACCTCGTGCCACCAGAGCCGCTCGGAATCGGGATCGGCGCTCGCGTACGGCTCGACCTTCTGCTTCTGGCGGAACCGGAACGTGCCGTCGCCGCGCTCGATGTCCACGAGCGCCGACGCCTGTCGCTGCCCGCCGATCTCCCGCTGCGTGCGCCAGCGCCCGACGTGGTGCGAGCACGCGACGATGCCGGGGTGGATCCCCTCGGTCACCCACGCGCGCAGGACGAAGTAGCCGATGCGCGTGCTCACGCGCGCCAAGCCGCCGTTCTCGATGCCGAGCCGCGCCGCGTCCTGTGGATGGATCCACAGCGGGTTGGTGTGCGAGATCTCCTGGAGCCACTTCGCATTGCCCGAGCGCGTGTGGATGAGCGTCGGCAGCCGGAAGGTCGGCAACAGCGTCATCTCGCCGTCGGCGAGGTTGCGCCAGTGCACGTGCGAGCGCACGTAGCCCGGCGTCGCGGCGTCGGCGTGGCCCCAGTCCGCCAGCGTCGACGAGAAGATCTCGAGCTTCTTGCTCGGCGTCTTGAACCCGTCCTTCTCGTAGCGTCGCTGTCCTTCGTAGGGCACGTCGAACGCCGCGTACTTGCGCATGTACGCGAGCGGGTCCAGGCCCTCGGCCTTCGCCGCCTCCGGCAGGCCCGGCACCGAGTGCTCGAAGATGTCGGCGTAGTACTCGTCGAGCGAGATCGGCTCGCCCGGGTGTTGCTTCGACTCGTAGTACTTGCGAATGCCGCGCGAGCCGTCGGGATCGATGCGGTGGGTCAACGCCACCCAGAATTCGGCCTCTTCCCACACCTCGCCCGGGTTCGTACCCAGGGTCTGCGAGAGCTCTTCGCCCTCGCGGCGCCGGTATTCCAGGTTCACCGGTTGGCGGAACCCGATCCACGTTCCGGCGTGCGTCTCCTGGCTCATGACGTCGTGGCGCTCGGGCCCCAGCCCCATCGGCAGCACGTAGTCCGCCCACTGCGCCGACTCCGACCAGATCGGCGTGAGCGCGACGTGGCAACCGACCTTGCTCTCGTCTTCGAGCATCTCGATCCACGAGCATCCGTCGGGATTGGTCCAGACGGGGTTGTAGACCCTCGTGAAGTACACCTCGATGCGCTTCTCTTGTTCACGCAGGAGGTGGGGCAGTAGGAAGCTCATCTCGTAGTGCGCGAGCGGCCACTCCTTGGGCCAGATCAGCTCGTTCCAGCGCGTGATCGGCGGCGGCGACTCGCTCGGCTTGGGCACGAACTTGTCCCAGCTGTTCGGGTTGAGCCCGCCCTGCGTGCCGAAGCTGCCGGTCAGCACGTGCAGCAGCATGAGAGAGCGCATGATCTGCCAGCCGCCGAGGTTGCCGCTCGCGGCGTTGCGCCAGAGGTGGCTCGCGAACTTGCCTTCGGCCGCGGCGATCTCGTCCGCCAGCGTGGTGACCGTGTCTTCCGGCACACGGCACTCTTCCGCGACGTACGCGGGCGTGAACGCGGCGTATTCGGCGGTCAGCAGCTCGAGGAAGCGATCGAACGTACCCGGCCCACCCGCGTCCTTGGCCTCGAGGTACTGCGCCCAGTTGGTCCACTTCTCCACGTAGTCGCGGTCGATGCGGTTCGTCGCAAGCAGCTGGTGCGCGACGCCCAGCAGGAGCGCGGCCTCGCTGCCCGGCCAGGTGGAGATCCAGTGATCGGCGTGGGTCGCGGTGTTGCTCAGGCGCGTGTCGACGACGGCGATGCGCGCGCCGTTCGTTTTCGCGTCCATGATCCGCTGCGCGTGCGGGTTGAAGTAGTGCCCCGTCTCCAGGTGTGCGGAGATGAGCAAGATGAACTTGGTGTCCGTGTAGTCGGGCGAAGGCCGGTCGGCGCCGCACCAAAGCGCCATGCCCGTGCGCGCCGACGCGCTGCAGACGTTGGTGTGGCTGTTGTGCCCGTCCACGCCCCAGGCCGTCAGCATGCGCGGGATGAAGTGGTCGTCGCCGGGGCGGCCCACGTGGTACATGACCTCGTCGTGGCGGTCTTCGTCGAGGGCCTTGCGGATGCGGCCGCCGATGTCCTCGAGCGCCTCCTCCCAGGACACCGACTCGAACCTGCCGGAGCCGCGCGGCCCGGATCGCTTGAGCGGCTGGAGGATGCGCTCGGTGTCGTGGACCTGGTTGATCGTCGCCGGGCCCTTCGCGCACGTGCGGCCGCGGCTGCCGGGGTGGACCGGGTTGCCTTCGAACTTCTTGATCTCGCCCGTCGCCTTGTCGACGAACGCGAGCAGCCCGCACGCCGACTCGCAGTTGAAGCAGATCGTGGGCACGCAGCGATAGTGGAGTTCCTTGCGCTGCGGCCACGCGGCCGGATCGAGCTCGACCCAATCGTCCCACTGGTCGGGCGCCGGGCCGACCTGAAGCTCCCACGGGGATGTGCGATAGGGCGTGGTCACGTGACTCCTAGTGGATGGGCAACGCCTGCCCGGCCCTCACCAACAGGTCCTCTTCGCTCGCCAGTCCGATCAGAGCGGCGACGGCGCCGATCGGCAGTACCCAGCTCGGCTCCGATCCAAACGCGACGCCGAGGCACAGCAGCGGCACCACGACGCCGACACCGACGCCGACGAGCTTGTGCTGCACGGCGAACGGCCCCTTCTTCACGAGTCGCGCGGTGCGTTCGAACTCGGCACGGCGCCCGGCAGGGAACAACGTCGACTCCATGCCGATGAACAAGGCATGCGCCATCAGACCGAGGCCGAACATCTGCTGCAGGATCGCCCAGTCCGACGACTCGAACGGGGCGGCCGAGAAGATCAAGATCAGCACGGCGCACCCCGCGAGCCACGACTTGAAGAAGAGATGTCGCGCGAGCTGACGCCGCATCCACCACACGCGACCCTTGGCCTGGGCGAACAACCAGGCGGTGTAGACGGCCGTCAGTCCGCCGACGATCGCCGTCAGTCCCATCAGCACCGCCGCCGCCGTGAAGCCGGGGTCGATCCCCAGCGCGAAGAGCAACAGCAGCACGACGAGCAGGAGCCCGTAGAGACCGAGGATCACGGCGCCGCGGGTGAGCCACGAGGACCAGTTGGGGTAACGCAGGATGAAGAGGAAGCGAGCGGGGCGCTTGAGGTCCGCAACGAGCAGGACCGCCGTGATCGCGAGGAACGCCAGCCCGATCCCGGCCGCCCACGCGATCGGCGTCTCGCCGTACGGGACGTCGTGGAACATGGTGCTCAGGACGAGCGGCGTCGCGGCGACCACGACGCCGGCGGCAATCGCCTTCGTGAACAGGTAGGCAGAGACCTTCCAGCCCCAGAGCGGCGGGTTCTGGATGTCGTAGACCGTGCGCGATGCGGCCCCGAAGCCCGACGCGCGCGCCTCCATCGCCTCCCATTGCTCCGACGCGACCTGCACGTTCGGGATCTGGTTCGCCCACAGGTAGCCGCCGGCCGCGTTGGTCTGCAGCGGGTCGATGCCGGCGTCGGCGACCTCGCGGTAGAAGACGTTGGGGCCGGTGCCCGCCTCGGTCTTGCGCGCCTTCAACTCGCCCGACGCGCGCATCTTCGAGACGCGGCTCTTGGGGTCGTCGAAGTCGCCCGGGATGATCGCTTCCGTGGGGCAGACGACCGCGCAAGCGGGCGCCAGGTCCTGCTCGACGCGATGGGCGCAGAAGTGGCACTTCTGTGCGGTGCCGCTGGCATCGTTGATGTAGAGCGCGTCGTACGGACACGCCTGCATGCAGCTCTTGCAGCCGATGCAGCGGTCGGGATCGACGTCGACGATGCCGTTCGAGCCCTTGTCCAGCGCGTGCACCGGACAGATCGTCACGCACGGGGCGTTCGTGCACTGGTTGCAGCGAAGCACCGCGAACGAGCGCTTCACCGACGGGAAGGAACCTGTCTCGGTGTACTTGACCCACGTGCGGAAGTTGCCGAGCGGAACGTCGTTCTCGCTCTTGCAGGCGACGGTGCACGCGTGGCAGCCGATGCAGCGCGAGTGATCGATGACGAAACCGAGCTGCACGACTGCGACTCCCTGGGGACGGGCCGCGCACCCTAGCAGAGCCGGGCCGGGGAGCGCTACTTGTCGCCGGACTCCTCGAAGAGCGCTTTCAGCTTCACCCAGTACGGAGCGATGTCTTCCAACACGGGCCGGCCTTGGATGACGGCCGCGGCCTCGTCATAGAACGCCTGTGCCTTGTCCGTCTCGTTCAACGCCGCGTGTGCGAGTCCCGAGAGAATCACTGCATGCGTCTCGAATGCCTGCCGCTCGCCGTCTTCGGTGATCAAGGGCCCGCACGTCGCGAGGACGTCTCGGTAGAGGCCGTTCTCGTACTGGGCCTTCGCGACGATCCAGTCGTACGACGCGTGTTGTTCCGGGAAGAGATCCCGCGCCTCGACGGCCAACGTCAGAGCGCGTTTCACGTCGCGCACCGGACCGCGCATGAGCATGTCGGCCACCTGGCTGCGCAGCACCGCGCTCTCCGGGTTGGCCGTGAGCGAGGTCTCCGCCGCCTTCAAGGCTCGCTCGTACTCCTTTTGGAGCCAGAGCATGTTGACCCACGCGGCGGCGATCGCCGCCCGTTCCTCGCCTTCCAGAAGCGGCATCGCATCCTCGAAGTCGGCGGCCGCGCTCTCGTAGTCCTTCAGGTGCATGCGCAGCATCGCCCGGAATCCCAAGATGGCGGCGCTGCCGGGTCGTAGCGCGGCCGCCGCCGTGAGGTGGCGCACACCTTCGCGCGCCGCTGCGTTCTGCTTCGCCTCGAAGTCCTCGTCGCCGACCTGCCCGATGATGGCGAACATGGACGTCGCGACCATGGCCAACCGCAGCCACAGGTCGTCCGGGTGGACGAGGACCGCGCGGCGCAGGAACCCGGTCACCGCTTCGCCCGCATCGGCGTCCTCCATGATCGTCGAGAACCCCAGCGCCACGCCGAGGAGCACCATGGACTTCGGCGTGAGCGCCTCCACGTCGCTCTCCGACGCCAGCGCCTTCAGCGTCGCCTTGTCATCGGCGACGATCGCGGCGCGCAGCTTGCGCCGCCAGGGATCGGGATCGATCGCTGTGGCGACGTCGAACAGCCGCGCCACCAGCTCGCCCTTCTCGTTCTTCCCATCGAGGCCCCGGTCGGAATGCAGGTCGAGCGCCCAGTCGTCGAGGTAGCCGGCCACGTCGCTCATGATCTCCGGCGCGTTCTTGCGCAGGTAGTCGGCGGTCTCCGCGACCGGAAGGGTCGCCACGTCGACACCGAACTCGCGGAACGCGTCGCCGTAGACCTCTTCGGTGTCGATGTCGGCCATCACGTCGGTTCGGCTCAGCCGGATCTCCGAGAGCCTCCGAACGAACTCGTCGTTGCGGCGCCTGCGCTCGGATTCCGCGACGTTCGCGGCCTGCTCGCCGTTGATGTCCTGCAGCAGCAAGAGCGGGCGCCGGACGTCGTGCCCCGGCTGCGCGCCCGTGTCCGCCAACACCCGCGCCACGGACTTGCCGTACGACAGCTCGACGGCGTGGCGCGCCGCGGCCGCGGCGGCGCCGAGATCCCCCGCGGCGCGATGTTCGCGGGCTTCCTGCATGCTCGCTTCGACCCGACGTGCCGTCTCGCGCCGTTCGTCGCGTCCGACCTTGCGCACCCAGAAGAACGTCCCGACGGCGATCACGACGAGGACGACGGCGGCGGAACCGAGGAGAAACGCCTGTCGCCGCGCGCGCTGCTGCTGTTCCACGTCGGCGTCGGCGCGCTCCGCCGCGGCGCGCGCTTCTTCCGCTGCCGCTTGTCCCTCGGCGGCCGCGCGTCGTTCGCGCGCGGCGGCCTCCCGTGCTTGTGCCGCTTCGAGCGCTGCGCGGTGCGCACGCTCTTCGAGCGACGCCGTATACGCCGCGACGCGCTGCGCCAGGATGCCCGCGTTCGCCGGACGCTTGCGGCGGGTCGGCTGCAAGGCGTCGCGCGCGATGCGGACGAGGTCCTCGTCGGCACCGCACGTTCGCAGTGCTTCCTCCGCCGCCTCCAGTCGCGCTTGCGACGCGGCGCGAAGCGAGCTCTTCGCATCGCCGTGGTACGCCGGCTTGCCGGTCAGGATCTCGCAGAGGATCGCTCCGAGCGCGAAGACGTCGGAGCGTTCGTCGAGCTCCTCGACGCGGCCGAGCGCCTGCTCGGGCGGCATGTATGCCGGCGTGCCCATCACCGAGCCGATCTCCGACTCGTCCTGTGATGCGGTGCGCGCGGTCGTGATGACGGTCGAGTCGTCGCGGGCGCGCTTCGCCTTGCGCTCATCGGCGATGCCGCCTTGCTGCAACACCTTCGCGAAGCCCCAGTCGACGACCTGCACCTCGCCGAACGCGCCGACCATGATGTTCGACGGCTTCAGGTCGCGGTGAATCACGCCTCGCGAGTGTGCGTACGCCATGGTCTGGCAGACCTGCTCGAAGATCCCGACGAGCCGCCGTACGTCGTGGGCCGGGCTCTCGCGCTTGCCGAGCAACGCCGCGAGCGTCTCGCCTTTGACGAGCTTCATCGAGAAGTACGGTTGGCGATCGTCGCGCAGGCCGAGCTCGTAGATCGGCACGATGCCGGGGTGTTGCAGCTGGCCGCCGATCTGCGCTTCTTCGACGAATCGCTGTACGAGATCCGGCTTGCCGGCGTGCTCTTCGCGCAGCACCTTCATCGCGACGTCGCGACCCAGGTCGACGTCACGGCCCTTGAGCACGATGCCGACGCCGCCGCGCGCGATCTCCCCGCGCACCTCGTAGCGTCCGATGCCGCCCGTGCGCTCGCCTTCGTCCGCGTCCAACTTGCGCAGGTGGACGCGCGGCGCACGGCGGCCCTGCCGTTGCAGATTCGCGAGGATGCTGAACTCGGTGGGGTCTTGACTCGGGTCCTCGGTCAACTCAGTCGCCCTCTTGCAGGCGCGCTCGCAGCTCGCCCGTGATGTCCAACCAGAATGGGTCCCAGCGTGTGGCGCGCATGAACCCGTAGATCTTCGGAAGCAGCGCCCGGGCGCCCGCCTTGTCGCCGCGCTCCAGCGCCAACAGCGCGCGCAGGGAAGCATGGCGGCTCGTCTCGGTCGCGGGGGTCTTCGACAGCGCGGCTTCTGCTGCGTCGAGCTCGCCGGCGCGAATGTGTACCGCTGCCATCGCGTCCCACGCCGCGTCGTGCGGCTCATCGAGCTGCGTGGCGTACGTCGCCAGCTCGCGGGCCGCCTTCAGGATCGCCGGACTCGGGTCCTCGAGGCGCGCCATCAGCTTCAGCACGACCTCGACACGGATGACCTTCTCGTCGGGCCGCAGCTCGGTCGCGCGGTCGAGGTACGTCAAGCCTTCCTCGATCTTCCCCTGCGAGATGAGCCCACGCGCAAGCGCGGACTGGAACCAGTACTTGTTCGGGTGCGCCGCCGCCGCTTCCCGCAGCACCTCGACCCACGTGTCGGTGCGGCCCGTGTGCTCGAGCATGTCGATGAAGAAGCCGTAGGTCATGAAGCCGGGCTGGGCCTTGACCGCGCCGCGGTAGGCCTCGATCGCCGCGTCGATGTTGCCGAGCTGCGACTGGATTCTCCCGAGGGTCATGTAGCTCGGGCCGGTTCCGCCGTCGAGCTCGACGGAGCGTTTTGCGGCCGCGACCGCCCCTTCCGGATCGTTGGAAGCCAGTGCGAGCTGCGCGCGCGCACCCGGCAGCAGCGGGTTCGACGGATCGAGGCCCTCGGCTTCCTTCAAAACGCGGTTGGCGTCGATCAGCTTCGTCTTCGAGGCGAGACCGATGCCGACGCCCATCAGGAACATGGGCAGGTTGGGCTCGTCCAGCTCGATGGCCTCGTACGCGGCGCGGGCACGGGCTTCGTCACCGACGGCGACCTGCGCCATGCCGAACTGCATGTGCGGGACGAACGACGTCGAGTCGAGCGTCAGCGAACGCGCGTAGGCGTCGATCGCGTCGGCATGTTGCTCCGACGCGACGTATACGTATGCGAGCTGCGACCAGGCGTGCGCCGACTCCGGTCGCAGGGCGACGATCGCCATGCGCGCGCGGATTGCCTCTTCCCACAACGGGGGGTTCGAGTAAACGCATGCGTGTGCGACGTAGTGGTGGATCCAAAGGTCGCCCGGATGCTTGCGTTGCGCATCGCGCAGGAAGTCGAGTGCGCCCTTGGGGTCCCACGCGTCGGTCAGCGCCCGGCCGATCGCGGCGCGCGTTCGTGCCGGCATCTCCCCCCCGCTGCGAACGGCCTCTTCCGCCAGTGCGCGCAGCTTGACGAGATCCGATCCGTGTGCCGCGGCCCGGAGTCTTGCGCGGCGACGATCGGGATCGAGGTGGTTGGCGAGGTTGCGCAGACGATTCCACTGGAACCGATCCTGCCTGAGCGCCACGCGGCGCAGGTAGATCCAGTCGTCGAGCGCCGCGGCGAGCTCGACGGCGAACGGCGAACCGGGCACGACGTGCTGCGCGCCCGCCATCATCTGTGCGGTCGTCGGCTCCTGTCCGTCGCGATCCGCGACATCGATGCCGTAGTCGAGGAAGGCTCTCGCGTAGCGCTCTTCCGTCTTGTCGGTATCGAGCCCCATCGGCACGTAGATCGACTGGGTCATGACCCACTCGCTGATCTCCGACAGCTCGGCGAGCAAGGCTGCGTCCGCCTGCGCGCGCAGCTCCCGGTCCCGGGCCTCGCCCGCCTCCTTCATGATGGCGGAGATCACCGCGCCGGCCTCGCGCCGAAGCTCGTCGTCTTCCCACTCGGCTTCCATGGCGGCTTCGACGACGGCGGTCGCTTCGCTGTACTTGCCCGCGCTGCGCAGCCGTCCGGCTTCGTCGAGCGCACGATAGACGCGCTGCTCCGTCTCGCGCTCCTGCTCCGCGCGCTCCTGCGCGACGAAGAAGAACGCGCCACCGCCGACGAGCAGCGCCGCCAGCACCAGTCCCGTCAGCGCGAACGTGCGTCGTCTGCGCTTGCGCTCGAACGCGATCCGCGATTGCGCCTGCGCCTCGCGTTCGCGTTCCTGCTCCGCCTTGGCGCGCTGGCGAACCGCCGCCTCACGCTGTTGTTCCGCCTCGGCACGCGCGTTCACGACCTCGAGCTCGGCGGCGCGGGCACGTTCGTCGATCCCCGCGAGGTACGCGCTGAACGCGTCCGCCACGATACCCGCGTTGCGCGGCCGGTCACCGCGGGTCGGGGACAAGCACGCCTTGGCCAGCTTTCGAAGATCGTCGTCGACGTCGCACGCGTCGAGGCGCTGCATCGCGTCGTCGATGTCCGCGCGCACCGCCTGAATCAGCCGGTCACTGCCCTCGCCGACGTACGCGGGCTCGCCGGTCAAGATCTGACACAGGATCGAGCCCATTGCGAATACGTCCGCGCGCTCGTCGACGTCCGCCACGCGCCCCATGGCCTGTTCCGGCGGCATGTAGGCTGGCGTGCCCATGATGGAGCCGGCGATCGACTGCGAACCCTCGGCTTCCGTGCGCACCGTGGCGATGAGGCTCTCCGCGTCGTCCAGCGCCACTTGTTCCGGCTCGTCGCGGCCGAGGACCTTCGCAAAGCCCCAGTCCATGATCTGCAGCTCGCCGAACGCGCCGACCATGATGTTCGCGGGCTTCAGATCGCGGTGGATTACGCCCTTCGCGTGCGAGTAGGCCATCGTCTGACAGATCTGCTCGAAGATCGCGAGGTACTTCTGCCGGTCGGTCTGTGCGTTGCGCCGTTCCGAGAGCAACGCCGACAGCGTCTTCCCCTTGACGAGCTTCATGACGAAGAAGGGGCGCCCGTCCGGCTGCAGGCCCATGCCGTACACCGGGACGATGCCCGGGTGTTGGAGCTGGCCGGCGACCTGGGCCTCCTCGATGAAACGATCGACGACGCCGTCCTTCTCCAAGTGCTCCGAGCGCAGCACCTTGAGCGCGACGTCGCGGCCGAGGTCGCGGTCGCGGCTCTTGAAGATCAGGCCGACGCCCCCGCGTCCGATCTCGCCGAGCACCTGATAACGGGTGTCGTCCTCGGCCCCCTCGGGATCGCCTTTCTTGTGCATCTTCAACACGGGCGAGTGCTCGTCCGGGATGTCCCGCAGCAGGACGCGTGACGAGGCGCCGCTGACCCGCTCGATGCGTTCGATGATGCTCGGCTGCTCCCGCGCCCGCTTGGGGTACGCGGCGCGCAGTCCGGCGTCGAGCACGGTGTCGCGCTCTTCCTCGGGAGGTGTGCTGTCGTCGTCCGCCATGGGCCTCTCGCGGGGGGTCCAATCCTCTATCCGACGGAAGGGCGCGTTTCACGGGCAGAAACCGAGAAATCGCCGGGATCTACGCGAGAAGGCCCAGAATCCGCGCGCACTCGGCGTCTACGGCCTTGGGCTCGCCGCCGTGGTGCTCGCGGACGACGTGTTTCAGCGCGTCGCGGTACTCGGCGCGCGCCCGCGCGTACTCGCGGTGAAGCCGCGTGGCGTCGGCCTTCCACCGGATCGCGATCTCCCGAATCGGCAGGTCGTCCTCGAAGCGCATGCGCAGTAGCTCGACGCGCCGCACGGCGTCGGCGTCCTTGCGGGCCGCCACCCGCGCGTGCCGGGCCGCAGCCAGCTTCACGATCGACCGGGCCCACGCGCGGTCGAAGACGAGTGCGAGCGACTCGTCGTCGGCTTCGACGGCTTCGAGGTGCGCGTCCTCGGCGCGCGCGAGCGACTTCAGTCGACGCGTCTCGAGACGCAGCGCGACATTGCGCACCACGCCGTACAGAAACGCGCGAAAGCCCCCGCGCGCCGGATCGGCCCGTTCGAGCGCCCCCTGCTCCTTGAAGCAGTCGACGAAGACGTCCTGTAGCGCGTCGTCGATCTCGGACCCGAGCACGTGCCGGCCCCAGCGGGCCGTCAGATACGCGCGCGCTACGGGTCCGTAGCGCTGTGCGAACGCGTCGCGCGCGGCGAGATCTCCGTGCGCGGCATCGCGAATCAGCGTCCAGCGGGTCGAGTGCGACGACACGGCTCCGATTGTCGTCCGCGCCTGAAGCGCAATCAACTTGCAGAAGCGGCCTCGGGTTGCGAGTCGCCCTCCTCCGCTTCGGGGATGTACTCGCGGATCGCTCGGCGCGCGATGCGCGTGACGAGAACGGTCACGACGATCGTCGCCAACAGGCCGACGCCGAAGAGCAGATACTGCAGATCGCTGCGTTGCGCCATGCCGCCCGCGGCGACCTCGCTGAGGTTGCGCGCCGTCGCGCCGATGTACACGTACATGATCGTGCCGGGGAACATGCCGATCCAGCTGGCGAAGAAGTGGTCGCGGAAGCGGATGTTCGTGATGCCGAACACGTAGCCCATGAGGTTGTAGGGGAACGCCGGCGAGAGCCGGATCAGCAACGCGATCTTGAAACCGTTCTCACCGACCGCGCGATCGATCGCCTGTAGCTTGGGGCTGCCCTGCATGCGGGCCCGCACCCAGTCGCGCGCCACCGTGCGGCCGATGATGAACGCCAGCGACGAGCCGAGCACGCTGCCCACGGACACGGCGACCGTGCCCCAGGCGACGCCGAAGGCGAATCCGGCGCCCAGCGTCGGGATCGAGCCGGGGATCATCAGGACGGTCGCAGGAATGTACGCCGCGGCCATGACGACGGGACCCCAGATGCCGATCGAGGCCGTCCAGTCGATGAACGCCTTCAGCCAGTCGTTCACGGGGAAGCAGGCGAAGGCCATGCTCAGGCCCGCGATCACGATGACGAAGGTCAAGAGCCGTGTCGCGCGCCGCACGCCTGTCCCCCGGGGTTCCCGTTCGAGTGTCACCACCTAGACGGGGAGACGGTGCCCGGGGTTTCTCGAAAGCGCGGTCGGGGCCGTCACCTGACGTCGATGCGGGCTCCGCCCTTCGCCGCGAGATCGACGTCGACCGGCTTCTTGGCCCCGGGGAGCAGGATCCGGACGTCCGACGTGACGTCGGTGCGCTTCCACCCCTCGTACGTGGCCATTCGGCTCTTGCCCGCGCCCAGGACGTGCTTGAGCACCAGTCGCGTCCGCGGGGGCGTGTGCCCCGGCAGCACGAAGGTGCCCTTGTGTTCGGCGACCAGGCGCTTCGGCGGCTCCTGCCCTTCGGGGTAGACCGCGATCAGTTGGATGCGCCCGCTGACGGGCACGATGATGTCGGCCTTCTTGCACAGGTCCGGGACGAGCGGTCCTCGGGCGGGCTCGATCTCGTTCGGCAGCTGGATCTGTACGTGCGTGAACGCGAGCGGGGCGAACTCGATGCGCCCCTTGTCGTCCGTGACGAGCTCGACGGCCGTCTTGCCGGCCTTCTCGTTCGGAAGCCGGTCGCCGGCCGGGTTGAGCTTCACGCTCAGCCCCGCCATGGGTTTGCCCGTGCCGTCGAGGAACCGCAGCTTCGTCGTATCCGGACGCCACTTGCACGGATGCTGTGCCAGGCCGGGACGCTCGTGACCGGTGAGGGACTCGAGGAAGGTGACCAGGTCGTCGATCTCGCCTTCGCTCAGCGCGAGCGGGACGATGCGCTCGTCCTGCAGCGGATCGTCGCTCCCACCCTTCACGTAGTGTCGCACGACGTCGTGCAGGTTCGTGAACGCGCCGTTGTGCATGTACGGCCCGCGGCGTGTGAGATCGCGCAGCGTCGGCGTCTTGAAGGCGCGGCGAAGCTTCGGGTTGGTGCTGATGCGGTGGTTGCCCGGGTCCCCGAGCTTGTCCTTGGCCGCGGCCGTCGCTTCTTCGAGCCGCTTGCCCTTGCGCTGCTTCGGCGCAAGCTCCTCGGCGACCTGCCGGCGGATGCGCGACGCGTGCACGTCGTCCCAGGCGATGCCCGTGTTGTGGAAGTCGAAGTCGGTGAAGGTCGCGCGCTTCACCTTGCGCATGACGGGTTTCGTGAGACGCGTCGTCGCGTGGCGCTTTTCGAACTTGGTCGTCGTGAGATGGCACTGGGCGCAGCCGGCGCGTCCTTCGAAGAGCTCCTTGCCGCGAATGGCGGCGGGCGTGAGAGCGCGGGTGTTGCCGGCGACGTACTCGTCGTACGGCGCTTCGGTGCTCTCGATCGTGCGGCAGTACGCGCCGATGGCCTGCGCGATGCGCGGCCGCGTGATCTTCATGTCGCCCCAGACGGCCTTCGCCGCCGCGGCGTAGCGCCCGTTGTCCTCGAGCACGTCTTGCGCGCGCGGGAGCTTGCCGAGCTCGGCGGCCAGCTTGCCGCCGGGATCGATGGGGGCGTCGAGGTCCTGGTCGAACGGGATCGCGGAGTGGCCGGCGCGAAGCGGCGCGAGGTTGCGTCCGCCGTAGCCGCCGCCGCTACCGCCGGCGCCGGGCAGTCCGATTCGCGCGGTGACGAGGCGCTCGATGGAGATGAACTCGCCGTCCCAGTGGGCGGACGGGTTGAGCGCGCTGTCGAGCAGGGTCTGAGCGTGACGGATGGTGATGCCGGCGTCGTCCTCGCTCCGTTGCGCGGGGTCGGAGAAGCCGTGCTCGGGATCGTGGCACGAGGCGCACGAGCGGTCGCCCGAGCGGCTGACGACGGGATCGAAGAAGAGCCGCCGTCCGATCTCGATGAGAGCCAGCTTGCGCTCGCCGCGCAGGTTCGAGACCTCGCCGTCGTCGCCGCCCGCGTCGGCCCGCAGGGCCGGGATCAGGCCGCAGGCCCCGAGAATCAGGGCTCCGAGAACCAGGCGTCGTGTCCACAGGGTGCCGGATCGCCGCATCGCACCTCCAAAAGTGACGAGTTCTCCCCTTCATCAAACGCCGGTGGGGCGCTGTTGGCCACAGCGAACCGTGAATCGGGCCAAACTGGGGCCGGACCCATGGATCTACGGGGGCGGTACAGCAGGTCGACCCATGGGAGTCGCGACGATCGGATCACGGACGCGACAAGACGATCCGAAGCCTGCCGGTCTCGTCCGCGCCGATGTCCACTGTCGTCTTGCGCGAGCCCCACTGCGCGGTGATCTTCGTCACGCGCGGATCGATGCGCGCGAACGTGCGCCGGCCCTCGTGGTCCGTGAAGCCGTCGAGACGCTGCACACCGCCGACCTCGTCGATCCAGCGTTCGCTCGACGCTCCGCCCTGGAGCCGAAGAAGCGCGAACGGTAGCGGATCGCCGTTCTCGTCCACGACCTCGATGTCGCGCGCCCTGCCCCTCTTCTCGCGAAGCTCGACCTCGACCGTGCGCTCCGCAAGGACCTCGACCTTTCCGTCGATGCGGAAGAGCCCCTTCTGCTTGACCCAGATGCCGTGCGATCCCGGCAAGCACTCCTTCAGCACGACGCGACCGCTCTCGTTCGTGCGCCCGGTCCGTCCGGCCGCGCCCACCAACGCGTTGACGGCCGGCGTCCCGTCGTAGCGGTACACGCGCGCGATCACCGTGCCGCTCGGCACGATCTTCTTGCGCTGCCCGTTGCGGCCGCGGCTCGAGTAGCCCGACCCGCCGCCGAGGCCGATCGCGCCGTTGCCGATCGTCGGACTCGGTTTCGGGAGTCGGATCTCGAGCGCTACCGCCTGGTCGGCGTACGGGCCCAGCACGACCGAAGCGGACGCAGCGGCCGTCGTGTCGGGGATGCCCGCCGAGACGGTCAGACGTTCTCCGCGGAAGTACGGGACCCCCTCCACATGGCGATTGCCGTACGCATCACTCTCGGCGACGACCTTGAAGACCGTCTTGCCGGCGATCTGGAAGCTCGTGAGCAGCGCGTCGGCGCACGGCGCGCCGGTGTGGTCGAGCACCATCACGCTGACCGGCACCTCGCGACGCAAGGGGGCGACGACCTCGAGGCGCTCGGCGTATGCGCTCCTCGGCACGCTCCACGAAACGAGATCCCACGCGACCCGGCCGCGCATCGGCTTGAAGTCGATGCGCCCGCCGAACAGCGCCTCGCGGCCCGCGCGCACCATGTACTCGTACACGCCGTCCTCCGGTCGCTGGGTTCCCGGTCGCTTGTCGAAGTTGGCAGTCATGCCTTCCACGGGCACGGGTTCGCCGGTCTCCGCGTCGACCGTGCGCAGGACGAGCGGTACGAGCGTGGCGCGCACCACCCGCAGCGTCGGCCCGACGATGGGGTGCTTCTCCGCGGTATGGAAGTGAACGGTTGCGGTCCGCGTACCGTCCCACGGCAGGTCCTCGTCGAAGTGCGCCATGCCGTCGACGCCCGTCTTCTCGCGCAGCGTCCAATCCGGTCGACTCGGAATCGTGACCAGGACGTTGCCGACCGGGAGACCCCGGTCCGTTACGACCGTCACGGTCACGGGGCCCGAGCGCGGCTGCGTGCCCCTGCCCTCCAAGTGTGCCCCCGACGGCTCGGGGGTCGGACCGGGCGGTTCGCGTTCGTCGTCAGCGCGTGGTCCCGCCTCCAGCATCGCGCGCTCGACCTCGTCGTCCTGCGCCGCGTCCGTGCTCGAGCCGGCGACGTCGTCGGCGCGCGGTTGCCAGAACACCACCGCCGCGGCAAGGCCGATCAGCAGGGCGGCGGGGAGGATGAAGCGGCGTCGCATCTCGATGGGAACGTCAGCCTACCGCCTTGGTTCAGGCCTGTCGGACGTGAATTCGCGCATCCGCGATGCGGCAGCCTTCGCCCGGCTCGAGCGCGAAGATCGGGTTCAGATCCAGGTCGTCGATCTCCTCGATCTGATCCGCCAGCTTGCCGATGCGCAACAGCACGTCCTCGAGCGCCGCGAGGTCGGCCTTCGGATGGCCGCGGTAGCCTTCCAGCAGCCGCCGCCCCCGAATGTCCCGCACCATCTCGTGCGCGTCGCGGTCCGTGAGCGGCGTCACGCGGAACACGACGTCCTTGAGCACCTCCACGTGCACGCCGCCGAGGCCGAACGCGACCACCGGACCGAACACCGGGGCCTGGGTCATGCCCACCATGACCTCCGTGCCGCGGTCGATCATGACCTGCAGCGAGACGCCTTCGAAGGCGTCGGCCTCGCCGGCCTCGTGAACGCGCTCGCGGATGCGCGTGAAGGCGGCACGCACCGCGTCGGCGTTCGCCACGTCGAGCTCGACGCCGCCGACGTCGGTCTTGTGCACGATCGTTCGCGACGCGAGCTTCATGGCGACCGGGTAGCCGAGTCGCTCCGCCAGCTCGACGGCCTCATCCGTGCTCTTCGCCGACCCGCCGTCGGCCACGGGAAGTCCCGCGGCACGCAGGACGGCCTGGGCGTCATCGAACGTGAGCCAGCCCGCGCCGTCCCGCTCGAGCGCCTTTCGGCACACCGCGCGCGCCGCCTTGGCGTCGAAGTCGTCGTGGGGCGGCACCACGCCGACCGGCGCCCGCTGCCACGCCGCATAGTCGGCGACCTTGGTGAGCACGCGCGCCGCGGCTTCGGGGAACACGTACGACGGCACGCCTTTGCGAAGACTCCGCGACGGTCCGCGACCGCCTTCGCCCATGACGCACTCGACGACGGGCTTGGTTCGGCCGGTCGACTCGAGCACCGCGTCGAGGGCGCGCTCGACCGGCTCGACGTCCGAGGCCTCGATGGGCGCGTAGATGATCATCAGCGCGTCGACCTCGTCGCTCTCCAGCAGGATGCGCGTGGCCTCGGCGTACTGGATCGGTCCCGCCGAGGCGATCATGTCGACCGGGTTCGTGACGCTCGCTTCCTCGGGCAGCAACGCACTCAACTTCGAGCGCGTGCCCTCGGACAGTTCCGGCACCGTCATGCCTTCGGATGCGCACGCATCCGCGCAGAGGATCCCGGGGCCGCCCGCGTTGGTCAGGATCCCGACGCGGCGGCCGTTGGGCAGCGGCTGGCTGCTCAACAGCAGGGCGAGGTCGAACATCTCTTCCAACGTGTTCGCGCGGATGACGCCCGTCTGACGGAACAGTGCCTGCACAGGCGTGTCGCTCCCCGCCAGCGCGGCCGTGTGTGAGCCCGCGGCTCGCTGCCCCGCCCCGGTGCGGCCGCTCTTCACCGCGATGATGGGCTTGTGGCGTCCGATGCGCCGAGCGATGCGCGCGAAGCGGCGGGGGTTTCCGAACGACTCGACGTAGAGCAGGATCACGTCGGTCTGTGGGTCGTCTTCCCAGTACTGCAAGAGATCGTTGCCGGAGACGTCGGCCTTGTTGCCCACGCTCACGAAGCTCGACAGTCCGAGGCCGAGCTCTTCGGCCGCCGCCAACAGCGCCAACCCGAGCGCACCGCTCTGGGACGACATGGCGACGTTGCCGGACGGCGGGAACACGGGCGCGAACGAGGCGCACAGCCGTACGGCGGGATCGGCGTTGATCAGCCCCATGCAGTTCGGACCGACCATGCGCATGCCGTGTCCGCGCACCCGCTGAAGCAGCGCCTCTTGACGCGCGCGACCCTCGTCACCGGTCTCCGCGAACCCCGCCGTGATGACGACCACCGCTCGCACGCCTGCCGCCGCGCACTCGTCGACGACGCCGAGCACGTGCTCCTTGGGGACGAGGACGATTGCCAGCTCGACCTCGCGCGGCAGAGCGGCAACGGACGGGAAGCACGGCATCGCGCCGATGGAGTCGGCTTTCGGGTTCACGGCGTAGACCGGACCACGGAAGCGGTTTTTCACGAGCGCGCGCAGCGTTCGCGCCCCGAGGCTCTTCGGGTCACGCGACGCGCCGATCACGGCGACGGCGGTCGGATGGAAGAACGGATGGATCGACGCCGCGGTCGCGAGGCGATCCCGCGTCTCCGACTGCTCGCGACTCTGCGGCGTCGGCACGGCGCCGAGATCGAACGAGACCGTGCCCGCCTCGGCGGTGTCGAGCTGCGGGACGCCCGAATTGCGTAGCACCTCGAGCAGCGCGGCGCTGCCGGACCGCGCCCGCAGCACGCGCACGTCGTGATGCGCGGCCGTGAGCGCCAAACGACGCAGGAGCCCGGTCGCGAGTCCGAGCCCTCTGAACGCCTCGTCGACGCCGAGGGCCGCGTTCGCGCATCCGTCGTCGGTGACGACGTACTCCGCCGCGCCGACCACCCGTTGCGCGCCGTCGAGCGTGCGGAGCGCCAGCAAGCAGAACTGCTCCGAAGGATTCGACGCGTCGCAGCCGGTCGTCGAACGCTCGACCGCCATGCGGTCGATGAACGCGTCGAAGGCTTCCGTATCCGCCGGCTCCGCCGGCCGAACGAGCAGCGACGTGCCGTCTCGGAGGATCAATGGGCGCGGCTTCGTACGCATGCGCGCAGTCTCGCTGAAAACGACGGCTCCACGGAGGACTGCCCGATTGCGGACGATTCCACGCCGTCCGTTCGATACTGCGTACGTACCCCCAGCGACATCGGAAAGGTCGGAATTCCGGCGTTCACGTGCGCGACCGGGTTTGCGCGCTCGGGTTTCAGCGACGTGTCAGTTGGATGGAGGACCAATGAAGAAACGTCATTGGTGGATCCCGCTCTTCGTCGTGATCGTGACCGGGGGCGCGGGTCTCGCTTGGATGGCGACGCGCACCTATCAGGACGCGCCGCCAATGGCCAGGTTCGAGGGGCCGGACGGGGCCGTGCTGTTCGACGAAGAGAAGATCCTCGCCGGCCAGGCCGTGTTCTTGCAGCGCGCGTTGATGGAGTACGGTTCCTACTTCGGCGACGGATCCGGTCGCGGGCCGGACTTCACTGCGGATGCGCTTCGTCGCCGCGCGCAGTACATGCGGGCGTACTACGCGCGCGAGAGCGGCGTGGACGAGGATGTCGTCGCGTTGCGGGTTCAACGCGAGATCAAGAACAACACGCTAGACGCCGAGAGGAACGTCGTGACGCTTTCGGCGGCGGACGTGCATGCGTACGGAATCTACGCGGGCCACGTCGCCTGGTTCTTCACGGACGAGGGCGACGGGGGATTCGAGCCGGCAGGCTACATCACCGACGAGCGGGAGCTGTCCGACCTCGCTGCGTTCTTCTATTGGGGAGCATGGGTTTGCGGTGCTCGACGGCCCGGCTACGACTACAGCTACACGCACAACTGGCCGTTCGATCCCGAGGCCGGCAATCAGCCCAGCGCGCCCACGACACTCTGGAGCGTGATCGGCATCCTCGGGTTCATCCTCGGTGTCGGGTTCGTCCTCTACGGCTACGGTCGGGCCGGACGAACCGCCGGTTGGGACGTGAGTGACAAGTCCGACGTCCTGACCGACGACGGCGTCGCGAAGTCCACGCCGACTCCCACTCAGCGAGCCGCCTATCCGTTCATGGCGGTCGCGTCCGTGCTGTTCTTGGTTCAAGTCCTCTTCGGCGCGCTCGTCGCGCACGACTTTCTGGGCGCGACCGTCTTCTTCGGGATCGACATCGCGGTGTGGCTGCCGGTGACGATCACGCGGAGCCTGCACTTGGCGTTGGCGCTGTTCTGGATCAGCGCTTGCTGGATGGGCGCTTCGATCTTCCTGTTGCCGAAGATCTCCGGCGAGGAACCCCCGAAGCAGATGCTGCTCGTGCGCTCCCTGTTCTGGCTCGTCATCGTGCTCGTCGTGGGCAGTCTCGTCGGCATCGTTCTGGGACCCAAGGGCGTCATGCAGGGCTATTGGCGCATGCTGGGTCATCAAGGATGGGAGTTCGTCGAATTCGGCCGCGCATGGCAGGGGCTGCTGTTCGTCGCCATCGCGCTGTGGTTGTTGATTCTCTACCGAGGTGCGAAGCCGGCCATTCGGCGCATGGGCCCGCTTTCGCTTCCGTGGCTTCTGGTGTTCACCGTGTGCTCCGTGCTCGTGCTCTTCATCTCCGGGTTCATCTCGGGACCAAAGACGAACTTCGTGATTGCGGACTTCTGGCGTTGGGCCGTGATTCACATGTGGGTCGAGGGTTTCTTCGAGGTCTTCACGACGGTGATCGTCGCGTTCTTCCTCGTCTTCATGGGGCTTGTGAGCAAGCAGCGCGCGGTCCGGGCCTGCTACATCGCGACGCTGCTTTTCTTGGGATCCGGCCTGCTGGGCATTGCCCACAACTTCTACTGGAACGCAAAGCCGGTCTCGATGCTCGCTTTGGGCAGTGTTTTCTCCACGCTGCAGGTCCTTCCGTTGATCCTGCTCACACTCGATGCATGGAAGTTCCGACGAATGCCCGCGCGCGCGCTCGCTACCGCGAAGAACCCTGGTAACCGCGCGCGCTTCGGGCAGGACGTCGCATTCCTGTTCCTCATCGGCGTGAACTTCTGGAACTTCCTCGGCGCGGGCGTCTTCGGCCTCATCATCAATCTTCCCATCGTCAACTACTACGAGCACGGCACGTACCTGACGGTGAATCACGGTCACGCTGCGTTGATGGGCGTATACGGCAACCTGGCGATCGGAGTCAGCTTGTTCTGCGCACGGTTCCTGTTGCCGGAAGGCAAGTGGGGGGCTGGAACGCTGAGGTCCTCGTTCTGGGCGCTCAACATCGGACTGATGCTGATGCTGCTCCTCGATACGCTGCCGGTCGGTCTCGTGCAACTCGGCGTAGTGCTCGAGGACGGATACGCGTCCGCAAGGTCGGCGGATTTCATCGGAGGCTCCACCTTCCAGACGCTGACCTGGATGCGTGCGGTCGGCGGGTGGATCTTCACGTTCGGCGGCGTCGTGCCGATCGCTTGGTTCATGATCTCTCGCTGGAAACACGTGAAAGGGGCACGACCGGAGGTGGTGGTCGACCGGAGCTTCGCAGGATCCGCCGCGCAGCCGGAGGGCTCGCCCGCGCAGTAGATCCCCTTGTGAGATTCCGGCGCGAGCACCGGGGGGCGAAGACGTTCGGTCGCCGAGCGGCGGTTCTGCGCGAGGAGACCGGGCAGAAAGGCGGGCGAGAACCGCACGACTTCAGCGCCAGTTCATGAACCATGCGGGCTAGTATCTGTGCCGCCGTGCGGATCGCTACAAAGCTCATCCTGGGGGCCCTGCTGCCCGTCGTTCTGATCTGGGGGACGGCGTTCTACGCATCGTCGTCCGGCGAGGCGAGCCTGCGCGAGGCGATCGAGAAATCGTCCAAGATGCAGGTGCGCGCCTTGATGAGCGAGATCGACCGCGACATGGCCGGCTGGGTCCGCGAGTGGGAGGCCTACGCGGACAGCAGTCCCGTGCGCGACGCGCTGAAGAGCTCGCACGCCGCATTCGCCCGTCTCGACGACGTGGATGCGTACATTCGTGATCAGGACGAGCGCTGGCAGGCGTCGCCGGGCGAGACACCGCTCATGAGGGAGCTGATCGCCGACCCTCTCTCCGCCGACATGCGGCTGCGCCTCCGGAAGCTGAGCAACGCGCGCGGATATCCCGTTTTCGGTGAGGTCTTCCTCACCAATCGGTACGGCGCGAACGTCGCGCAGACGCATCGAACGTCGGACTTCATGCAGAAGGGCGAGACGTGGTGGGACACGGCCAAGGAGGAGGGGGTCTACGTCGGCGACGTCCAGTTCGACGACAGCGCCGGGATCTACTCCTGCGACGTCTGCGTTCGACTGACGGATGCCGACGGCGCGTTCGCCGGCGTCCTGAAGGCGGTCCTCAACATCCACGACGTCATCGAGCTCATCAACGAACGCGCGCAGGGGCTGGCCGGCGGCCGCGTAGCGCTGTTCAGCGGCAACCGGTTGCTCATTCACATCAGCGACGAGCCGATCGGCGAGCCGCGCGAGGCGCCGGTGTTCTTCGAGGGCGTCGCGTTCGGAGGCGAGAGCGACGTGCTCGTAGCCGAGCACACGCGAGGCGGTCGTGAGGTGCTCTCAGCCTTCGCGCGATCCCGCGGGCACGAGAGCTTCGGCGGGCTGGGCTGGATCCTCCTCTGGGAATGGGATCAGGACCACGTCTTCGGGCCCATCGACGAGCTGCGCAGGACGACGATCATCACGGCGGGATTGGCGACCTTGCTCGCGCTCGCGTTCGGGTGGCTGATCGCGCACGCGCTCACGAGGCGAATCGGGCGGCTGGGCCGCGCGGCCACGGCCGTCGGCGAGGGCGATCTGTCTGCCCGTGTGGAGATCGACGGCAAGGATGAGCTCTACGATCTCGGCGAACGCTTCAACCACATGGCCGGGGCGCTGGAGAGCGCGCAGGCCCAGCTCGTCGAAGCCAAGGAGCACGCCGAGGCCGCGACGCGGGCCAAGAGCGAGTTCCTCGCGAACATGAGTCACGAGGTGCGCACGCCCATGAACGGCGTTCTCGGGATGACCGAGCTCGCCCTCGACACGCAGCTCACCGCCGAGCAGCGTCAGTACCTCGATGCCGTGAAGTACTCCGCCGACGCGCTGATGACGGTGCTGAACGACATCCTCGACTTCTCCAAGATCGAGGCCCGCAAGCTCGAGCTCGACCCGCGTCCGTTCAGCCTGCGCGACTTCATCGGCCGAACGCTGCAGGTCCTCGGCGTACGCGCGTCCGACAAGGGACTCGAGCTGGCCTGGGACGTCGCAACGCAAGTGCCGGACGGCGTCGTCGGAGACGTCGCTCGCATTCGTCAGATCCTCGTCAATCTCGTCGGCAATGCGGTCAAGTTCACGAAGGACGGCGAGGTCGTCGTGCACGTGGAGCCCGAGGGGCCGCTCAGGGCGGATCGCGTCGAACTGCACTTCCAGGTCCGGGATACCGGTGTCGGCATTCCCCCCGAGAAGGTCGAGCACATCTTCGAGGCCTTTGCGCAGGCGGATGCGTCGACGACGCGACAGTACGGGGGCACCGGTCTGGGGCTCGCCATCTCCGCGCGGCTCGTCGATCTCATGGGAGGTCGCATCTGGGTGGAGAGCGAGGTGGGCAAGGGCAGCACGTTCCACTTCGTGATCCCGGTGGGCCTCGCGCCCGAGGCGGCGCTTCCGATTTTCGACCGGCCGCCCGCGAACCTGCGCGGACTGCCGGTACTGATCGTGGACGACAACGAAACCAATCGGATGGTGCTCGAGCGTCTGTTGCAGCGCTGGGGGCTGCGGCCCGTCTCCGTCGCGGGCGCGGAGGCCGGCCTGGATCGGCTGCGTGCCGCCGCGGACACCGACGATCCGATCCGCATGGCGATCGTGGACTTCCACATGCCCAAGGCCGACGGCTTCATGTTCGCCGAGGCCCTGCACGGCGACGGCTCGATCCCGAACGTCGAGCTGATCCTGCTCAGCTCCGGCTCGTACCCCGGCGGGATGCACCGCGCGAAGGAACTCGGCTACCGATCGCAGCTCCTCAAGCCCGTCAACCCGTCCGAGCTTCTCGACGAGATCCAACTCGCGATGGGTGCCGCGTCCCCCGCCGTCACGAACCACGACAACGGCGAGCCCGAGCGCGGCCCCACGCTGCGTGTGCTGCTGGTCGAGGACAATCCCGTCAACTCCGCCGTCGCACAACACATGCTTCACAAGCGTGGTCACGACGTCGCGATTGCCGAGTCCGGCGAGGCCGCGATCGAGCTGCTCGGCTCAGGGCACTTCGACCTGATCCTAATGGACGTTCAGATGCCCGGGATCGACGGCTTCGAGGTGACCCACCGGATTCGCGCCGGCGAAACGCCGGCATCCCCGGAGATTCCGATCATCGCGATGACCGCGCATTCCATGCAAGGCGACCGGGAGCGCTGCATCGAGGCCGGCATGGACGAGTACATCTCCAAGCCGATCTCGATCAAGGAACTGCACCGCGTCGTCGATGCCGTCGCTACACCGGCAGATAGTTGAGCGTGTTGTTCTTCTCGAGCGGTTCGGGGAAGACGGGTGCGTCATCGACGCCCAGGTGCCTCGACAGCGCTTCCTTGTAGACGTCGCGGAAGTCGATCTCGTAGTCGAGGTAGTTCTGCAGCAGGTCCGCCTCGGCGAGCTGCGGTCCGTAGTACCCGCCGATCACCGGGCCGCCGGTGGCGAAGAACGTGTTGCCGTGGCCGTGATCGGTGCCGAACGACCCATTCTCGAAGTTGCGACGCCCGAACTCGGTCACGATCAGTACGACCGTGTCGTTCCAGACGCCCATGTCCTTGAGATCCTGCGCGAAAACGCCGACGGCGCCGTCGAGCCGCGTGATCAGGTTGGCCATCGTCCCTGTGTTCGCATTGTTCTGGTTGGTCTGCGCGGCGTGCGTGTCCCAGCCGTTGAAGCCGGTGAAGAAGACCTCCGTCTCCGTGCCGTGGTTGATGAGGTTGGCGACGTCCTTGAGAAACGTACCCGGCGACGACGCCGGGTAGTTCGCCGCCTGTGGCGATGCCGAGTTTTGCAGCGCGTCCTGGATGTCGTTGCTGAGCTGATGACCCTGCTGCTCGGCCAGCGCGGCCGACTCGGAGAGCGGCGTGCCGCTGTAGCCGTTCAACAGCGCGTCCATCGTGTCGAGCTGGTGCTGGCTGTTCGCCGGGTACGCACCGTCCGCGAAGAACTGGAACGACGTCAAGTTGAACAGCGTCAACGGATTCGAGCTTCCGCCTTCGAAGTCGAGCGGAAGGCCGACGCCGATGGCGCACGCGCCGAGCGGCGTGGGTGCGTAGAGCTCCGCGTAACGCGCGATCCAACCGCTCGCCGGAATCCCGAGCGGCCCGAAGGAGCCGCGTACGCCGAAGCTGTAGATGTCCTGGCTGACGAAGTGGCTGAGATCCTCCGTGGGATAGCCGATCTTCTGGAACGTCGCCACCTCGCCGGCGTTGAACAGCGTCTGGAGGTTGGCGAGGTTGGGGTGCAGGCCGTAGTCGCTGACGCCGTTGAGCGGCAAGGCGTCCAGCGGGTCGATGCCGATGGCCGGCCGGCGATCCTGGTACGCCTGCGCAGCGGGGCCGGCCGTGATCGGCATCATGTTCAGCCCGTCGTAGCCGCCGTAGCAGTTGATGACGACCAACCGCTTGTGATTGGGGAGCGGCGCGCCTTGCGCCGCGGGCATCATGGACCGGCCGAGCGGTCCCAGCGCGGCGATGCCGGCGCCGGCGAGGCCGTAGCGGATCACGTCACGCCGGGAGACCCGGCCGGGCGTCCGTTGCTTGCGTCGATGTCGTTGGCACATGCCGAGTTTCCCTAGCGGAGCACGTACGACGGGTGCTGTCCGAGCATGTACAGCACGCCGCGCATTCGTTGGTCGAGGTGGACGACGTCGTCCGCGTCGAACGGATCCGGGACGACGTTGCCGCCGACCAGATCCGTGTTCATGTAATCGAGCATCTGCGTACGCTCCGAAGGCGCGAGCGTCACGCTCAGTCGGTTCGCGAGGAAGTCGAGCACCTCCTCCGCGGTGGGCTTGGTCGCCGGCGGCGTGGGCGGCGCGATCAGCTGCGTGAGATCCACGTTGTTGGTCGTCTGGTGGTTGCGGTCGCTGATCAGAAAGCGGAGCGCGTTGGCGCGGTCGACCATGCCCTGTGCCGACAACCACTGGGTTCCTTCCGGCCACCCGTCGACCGTGGGCGGCTGCGTCGGTCGGTTCCCCATGAACGTGAAGAAAAAGTCCATCGTGGCGGGATCCCACGTGATCTTCGTCGAGCGGATGAACCCCATCAGGTGCTCGACCGGCGTCTTCACGAAGCCCGTCTTGGCGACGGTCGAAAAGAACGCTTCCGAACGCAGCATCGTCCGAAGCATCTCGGTCAGGTCCCAGTTGGCGGCGAGCACGGCCGCGAGCTGCTCGACCAGCACGGCGGACGGCGCGTCCATCACGAAGCGTCGAAGCGTCTGCCGCGTGATCCAAAGCGCCGCCCGCGGGACGCCGCTGACCGGATCGAGCTCCGCGAGCGTGATGTCCACCAACGCTTCGTAGTCGTCGGTGAGGCTCTGCCCGGGGATGACCGTTCCCAGCACGGTCTTGTCGGTCGTGTCGTGAAAGAACGGGTTGAAGATCACGTCGACGAGCTGCGTGTTCGGGTTGAACTGGTAGCGATACCCGGTCAGCGCGCGCGCCGCTTCCTGGATGTCGTTCTCCGTGTAGCCGTTGCCGACGCCGAAGCAGTACAGCTCGAAGTACTCCCGAGCGAAGTTTTCGTTGGGTTCGAGCGCGATGTTGTCGATGCCGTTGAGCCAGACGAGCATCGCCGGGTCGCGCGCCATGTCGATGAGCAGCTGCCGCAGGTCGCCGGCCCCCGCGTGGCGCCACAGGTTGATGTGATCCACGAAAAAGCGGCTGTTGAACCCGTCGAGGACGGACGACGACGCCGCGAAGTGGTCGTGCCAGTGCATGCCCAGCACTTCCTGGAACGCGTTGGGGTTGTTCTGGATGAGGTAGATCAACCAACGTGCCAGGTCGGCCTGCGTCGGCGCTTCGCCGTTGGGGTCGTCTAGATCGACCAAATACGCCTGCCGCGCGGCGTTCTCGAGCGCCGCGTTCGGCGTCATGTCGAGGATGCCGTCGAGGTACGTGTCGAAGCCGTTGCTCGTGATCTCGGCGTGCTTGTCGACCTCGTACCCGAAGTTCGTCCGCTTCAGGAAGTGGCGAATGTCGTCGTCCGTGTGCCCCGCGTGCGGCTCGATCGACTTGAACGTCGCCCACTTGACCTCGATCGTCACGACGGTATCGGTCGACCCGCCGGCATTGGCGGCCGTGAGCGTGTAGGGCGCGGCGGGCGCGGCCGACGAGGGCGAGCCCGACACCACGCCCGTAGCGGGGTTCAGGACCAGGCCTGCGGGCAGCGGCGGGTTGACGGTATAGGACGTCGGCGTCCCGCCCAGCGTCGAGGGGCTGTTAGGCACGATCGGCGCGTCGGTGCGATACGTGGGATTCGCGTCGTCGTAGCTCAGGTTGGTGGGCGCATCCGGCGTCGGTCCGGCGGCGCCGCCGCCGCCACCGCATGCGGCGAGCATCAGCGCCAAGAGCGCTGTGAAGATGCGCATGGCTCCAGGTCGCATCGATACCTCCTTGGTCAGGTATACCGCGACTTGCCCGCCAGGGTTCACGGCGTGATCGCGCTGATCCTCCAGATGTCGCCGAACGTGATGACGTAGAGGTCGTCCGTCACGGGGTCGACGACGATGTCGAGCGGGTTGTCGTTGGGATTGAGCGTCATTTGCGCCCAAACCTCCTCGAGGTCCACGTCGGTGCGTGCTACGCCGGACATCACGAATCGGAAGATCTCGCGCGTGAGGTGTGCCGTTACGAACAGGCTGTCGGTGGGGGGGACCGTCGTCGAGAACGCAGCGCCCGTGTGGAAGGTGAGCCCTGCCGGGACGACGGTCACGTTCGTCCACTCCTTGACCTTCAACGGGTTGCCGCCGGCGCCGGAGCCCCAGCCGTAGTTGTTTCCTTCGATGACGTAGTTGACCTCGTCCAGCATGTCGTGGCCGTTGACCAGGTCCATGCCGCCGTTGTCGCCCACGAACAGGCCGCCGAGCGTCGGATGCGTGCCCATGCCGAAGATCGCGCGGCAGCCGTTCGCGTACTGGAGCGTGCCCGACGTGTTCTCCGGCGGCAAGGTCGCGGGCGTCGTCGGGATGATGCGCAGGATCTTGCCCGCGGGCGTGGTCGCGATCGGCGCCTGCGCGTTCAGCGAGTTCTCCGCATCGCCGACGCTCACCCACATGCGGTCCGTCGCGTAGACGCCGCCGGGATCGGGCTCGAACAACAGTTCGCCGCCGCAGTTCGTGTCCGCCGTCGGGAGGTCGTCCAGCACCACCTGCATGTCGGTGCCCTGGTTGGCGTTCGGCGTCGGATCGTCCGTGAAGCGCAACACGGCCATCCGGTCCGGCTGCCCCTGCTCGCCGATGGTGAGGCTCACGAAGACGTGTCCGGACGCGTTGAAGTCCGGCGCGATCGCGAGGCCGAGCAGCCCCTGGTGCGAGCCCTGCAGCAGGTCGACGGTCGCGCCTCCGAGCTGGAACGAGAGCAGATCGAGATAGGGCGCCGGCTGCAACGTGCCGTTGGCGTCGATGACGCGCACGCGGCCCAGGCTCACCTCGGTGTAGAGGATGCGTCCGTCGGGCAACAGTGCGATCCGCGCACCCTTGTTCAGGCCCGTGAGGACGCACTCGACCTCGAAGCCCTCCTTCAAGCTCACGAAGCTCCCGGGGAGCGGCTTGCCGATCGCGAGCGTGACGTCCGTCTGTGTCTGGCCCGCGCTGTTGGCGGCCGTGACCGTGTACGCCGCGCCCGGCGTCTCGACGGTCGGCGTGCCGCCGATGGTGCCTGTGACGGCATTGAGAACGAGCCCGCTCGGCAGCGGCGGGTTCACGGTGAAGCTCGTCGGCGCGCCTCCGGTCGTAGACGCGTTGTTGTCGGTGATCGGTTCCCCGGCGCGGTAGAGGCCGGGATCGACGTCGTAGGTGAGGTTCGCGGGCGCCGTCGTCGGCGCGGCATCGCCCCCCCCGCCGCCGCAAGCGGCGACGAGGGAGAGCAGTGCGGCCGCCGAGAGGGCGGCGCGCAAGCCCGGCCGGATCGGGCGGAGGTTCGGGATTCGTGCGGCCATGCGAGGTTCGACCCTTCGTACGTGGAGGTCGGTTCGATATACCCGCTTCGGGAGACGACGATTCGCTGCGGGGACGCGAACCGTCATGGCTCCGCCGGCGCCGGTACACGCCGGCGGAACCGATCGAACACAGCTACGGAGTGATGTAGTTGAGGTTCGTGTTGATGTCTTGCGGCTCGGGGAAGATCAAGCTCGAGTTCGTGCCCAGACCGGCGAAGTGATCGTCGATCATCTCTTTGTAGATGTCACGGAAGTCGATGTCGTATCCCAGCCAGTTGTTGTTCGGGAGCGTCAGCTCCGCCGCGGTCAGCTCGTTGCCGTAGTAGCCGGAGTTCACCGTCCCGCCGAACGCGAAAAAGCAGTTGCCGTGTCCGTGGTCGGTGCCGAACGAGCCGTTCTCGAAGTTGCGCCGGCCGAACTCGGAAACCACGAGGATGAGGGTGTCATCCCACAGGCCCATCTCCTGCATGTGTCCCGCGAACGCGCCGACGGCGTCGTCGAGGCGGGTGCAGCGGTTGTTCATGCCGGCGATCTCGTTGCCGTGCGTGTCCCAGCCACTGAAGCCGGTGAAGAACATCCGCGTCTCCGTTCCGTGCTGGATCAGGGTCGCGATGTCCTTCATGTAGCGTCCCGGCGAGCTGTTCGGGTACTGCTGGCCGGCCGGCGGCGTGAAGTTGTCTACCGCGTCCTGGATGTCCACTGTCAGCGCGAGTCCTTGTTCCAGCGCGGTCGCGGCGTCCTCGTCCAACGATCCGCCCGTGTACCCGCTCAGGATGTCCTGAACGGCCGAGAGGCGATGCTGGTGGTTCGCCGGGTAGTCGCCGTCGACGTCGAACTCGAATCCGTTGAGACTATCCACGAGGAACGGGTTCGACGTTCCACCGACGAAGTCGAGCGGTTTGCCGACGCCCACGGACACGGCGCCCAAGGGCGTGGGGGCGTACAGGTCGGCAAAGCGCGCGATCCAGCCGCTCTCCTGAATCGGGAGTCCGCCGAAGCCGTTGCGCACGCCTTCACTGTAGATGTCCTGGCTCGTGAAGTGGCTGAGATTCTGGCTCGGGTAGCCGACCTTCTGGAAGATCGCGCCGTCGCCCTGGTTGTAGAGCGCAGCCATGTTGTCGAGATTCGGGTTGAGCTCGAAGTTGGCGATCCCGTTGAGCGCGTGCGTGCCGCTCGTGATCGCGATCGTGGGCCGCAGGTTCGTGTACGGCGTGACCGCCTCGCCAGCCGTGGGCACCAGCATGTTGAGGCCGTCGTACCCGCCGTAGCAGTAGAGGACGACGCAGCGCCGGTGGTTCGGAAGCGGCGTACCGGTCGCCTTCGGCAGCAGCCTGCCGCCGAACGGTCCCAGTGCAGCGATCCCGGCGCCTGCCGCGATGCCGTAGCGAACGACGTCGCGACGGGTCAGGCGGGCGCGCGTCTTTGAGTGCTTCTTCTTGTGGTTGCACATGAGTCTTGCCTTTCTTGTTGCGCGCCTACCGAAGCAGGTACTGGGGATGTTGGCCCATGACGTAGAGCAGCCCACGCAGCCGCTCGTCGATGTGCGTAGGATTCGACGCGTCCCATGGGTCGTTCGTGAGGCTGCCGACCTCGTCCGTGTCGAGATACTCCTCCAACCTGGTCTGCTCGGAGGGTGTCAGCGTGATGCCGAAGCGCAGCTCGATGTCGTCGACAGTTTGCGTCGTCGTCGAGGTCGTGCCGTTGGTGAGCAGCGTCGTGAGGTCCACCCCTTCGTTCGCCTGGAAGCCGCGTTGCTCACCGATGATGAACTCGAGTGCGTTGGCGCGGTCCACCATGCCCTGTGCGGAGAACCATGACGTACCCTCGGGCCAGCCGGCCACGACCGGAGGCTGCGTCATCCGGTTCGACAGGTTCGCGAGAACGTTGTCGAGACCCAGCTGACCGCCGTCCCCGAAGCCGAGGTTGCCACGCTGAATCTGAACGACCAGGCCCGTCGAGTGGATGAAGCCGAGCATGTGCTCGGTGGGTGTCTTCACGAAGCCGGCCTTGGCCTGGCTCGAGTAGAACGCCTCCGAGAGGAACAGCGTCTTGAACAGCGGCGTCAGCTCCCAGTTGGCGTTTTCGAGCACCGTTGCGAGCTGGTCGATGAGAACCTGATCGGGGTTCTCCATGCAGTAGCGGCGCAGGATCTGCTTCACGATCCAACGCGACGTGTAGCCGATCGTGTCCCCCTGCGGCTTGTGCGCCAGCGTAACGTCGACGACCTGTGCGTACTCGTCCTGCGGTTGGCTCGAAACGCCGGGGAAGAACACGCCGAGGAACGTCTGGTCATTCGCGTTGTGGAAGTTG
Organism: Planctomycetota bacterium; assembly: GCA_965223505.1. GTDB lineage: Bacteria > Planctomycetota > PLA2 > PLA2 > JAEUHO01 > CBDCWP01. The sequence goes on along the minus strand of CBDCWP010000021.1, from coordinate 82,822 downwards.
GGATTCCACACGATGTCGAACTGCTGGGTGCCGGGATTGAACACGCGCCGGTAGCCGCTGAACAGCGCCGCGGCCGCGACGATGTCGGCTTGGTCGTAGCCCTCGTCCGCGCCGTTGCAGTAGAGCTCCAGGTATTCGCGGCCGAAGTTCTCGTTGGGCGCCGCGGCGGTGCTGTCGCGGCCGTCGAGGTACTCGAGCATCGACCAGTCACGCGCCATCGCGAGGATGAGGTCACGCAGGTTGCCGGCCCCGTTGTGACGCCATAGATTGATGTGGTCGAAGAACCAGTAGGTGCTGGCCTCGCTCAGGACGTCCGAAGAGCACGCGAAGTGATCGTGCCAGTGCAGGGCGATCGACTCCTGGAGCGGATTGGGGGTGCGCTGCAGCATGTGCAGCCAATAGAGTGCGAGCTCCGTGAACGACGGGAAGTCCGTGTCCTCGACGAACCCTTCGGCTTCCGCTTCGAGCGCCGGCGTCGGACCGATGGCGGCGAGCTCGTCGTCCAGGTACGTGCTCATGCCCTTGACGTTGATGTCCGCGTACTTCGCGTCGTTGAACCCGAAGTGCGTGCGGTCGAGGAAGTACCGGATGTCCGCGTCGGAGAGACCTTGCTGGGGCTCGATCGACTTGAACAAGGCCCACTTGACCTCGATCACGACGACGGACTGGGTCGAGCCACCGGCGTTCGATGCTTCGACGGTGTGCGGGGCGGCCGCCGAAGGTGCCAACGGCGTACCCGAGATCACGCCCGTTGACGGGTCGATCGAGAGTCCGGCCGGAAGGGCGGGCGTGCAGGTATAGAGCGTGACCGCGCCTCCGTCCACCGTCGGCGAGTTGGGCGTGATCGGCGCGTCGGTGCGGTAGAGCGGATTGCCGTCGTCGTACACGAGGTTCGACGGCGGGACGGTCGCACCTGGGTCGGCGGTGCCGCCGCCGCCACCGCACGCCGGAAGCGCGAGCGCGGCGAAGAAGAGTGCGAGAAAGACGAGCGGGTGAGGCGCGCGGCCTCCGGCGCTCTTGGGAATCGACCCATGCCATGACGCCGTGCGCATTGGGTGGCCTCCGTTCGAGATCAGGGTGTCGTACGAACGAATCCAGAACACCCGAGCGAACTGCCCGGCTTGCGCAGCGGGAGGATGCCCTCCGCGAGACGCCCGTCGACGACCTGAGATTGGGCGGCTGCGCGCGTTTCGAGGCCGCCGGCCGCGAAGAGGCACGAAACCTCCAGGTCTATCGACACCAGGGTGCCGTCGGTCCCACCTGTATCTGTATTCGAACCGATTGACAGGCACTCAAACCCCCTTGACGGAGCCGGGTTCCTGCCGTGTCTCGTCCGACCCTGCATCCGAGGCGAGACACTGCCTGGGTATAGGGACCTTCGTGCAGTAGCGGACAGCTTTTCGGTAAAACGCGCCGAGCGTCCGTCAGAATCGCTTTACTTCGTATTGCAGTGGACCTCTGGGTGGGTTGTGCTAGTGGCACTGTTCGATATCCCGCGCGGGACACCCAAGACATGCCGGCGACACAGCAACGACTCGAGATCCCGACTGCAAATCGCGTGCGCAGCGCCTTCGTCGCGCGACGTGCCGAAGTTCGCTCGGCGTTCATGTCAGACGAGCATGAATGGGGTGACGGCTTCGTGCTCGTTCCGGCCGGTTCCGAGATCGTCGTGGATGGAACGGACCAGCACTACGCGTTCCGAGCGCACGACGACCACTACTACCTGAGCGGCTCGCGACGGCCGCGCGGCGTGCTCGTCTTCGACCCCCGCGATGACGGCGCGGACGACGGCTGGTCATTGTTCGTTCCGGTGCCTTCGAAGAACGACATTGTCTGGCATGGCGGTGCCGAGTCGCTCGACGCGGTTGGCGAGACGTGCGGTCTGAGCGCCGTGTTTCCCCTCGACGAGCTCGAGGCGTGGCTCGCGCAACGAACGGAGCGGCCCAGCGCGTTGCTCGGCAACGCCGATCTGCTCGACCGGCCGGCCGCCTATGCGATCCACCCGGGCATCGTTCAGTCGTTCGCGATCGACGCCGACGCCAACCTGGCGCTCGAGAAGCGCTTGCACGCGCAGCGACGGACGAAGGACGAGGTCGAGCTCGCGTTCATGCGCGTCGCGGCGGCGGCGTCGTGTGACGGCCATGAACGCGGAATGCGCATGGCAGCACCGGGCCTGACGGAGCGTGCGCTGCAAGTCGAGATCGAGACGGGGTTCATGCGAGCGGGCGCCGAGCGGTGCGCCTATGCGTCGATCGTGGCGAGCGGACCGAACGCCGCGGTGCTGCATGCCGCACCTACCGCCCGCGTCATGCAAGACGGCGAGCTGGTTCTGGTCGATGCGGCAGCGGAGGTCGCCGGCTACGACAGCGACGTCACGCGCACCTATCCCGTAGGAAAACGCTTCACGGCCGAGCAGCGCGACCTCTATTCCATCTTGCTCGACGTCCAGAAGAGGGCCGTCGCCGGCGCGCGGTCCGGCGTCGAGTACCGCGAGCTTCATCTCGAGGCCTACACCGGGATCGCGCGCGGCCTGGTCGATTTCGGTCTCCTGCGCGGCAGTCCGGACGCCCTGGTCGAGCGGGACACGCCCGCGTTGTTCTTTCCACACGGCATCGGGCATCTGATCGGCCTGGGCACGCATGACGTGGGCGGCTACCTGGAAGGTCGCGAGCGAAGTGAACGCCCCGGGCTGAAATTCCTGCGAACCGACCTGCCGCTCGAGCCGGGCGTCGTCGTGACGATCGAGCCGGGCATCTACTTCATCGATGCGTTGCTCAATGACGAGAAGTTGCGCGCGGATCATCACGATGCGGTCGACTGGCGCCGCGCCGAGTCCCTCTTGCCGGTCGGGGGATTCCGCATCGAGGACGACGTTCTCGTGACCGACGGGGACCCGGAGGTGCTCAGCTCAGCGCTGGCGAAGGAGATCGACGACGTCGAGGCGTTGCGGGTGTAGGGCGGGCAGGGTCGAATCCGGTCGCGTCGGCATCGATGCACGCCTCCAATCCGCAGATTGCTGGGCTTTGAGGACCGTCGGTGCCAGTTGTTAGTATTTTGTTCTCATGCGAATCCGAGCCGACAAGCGCAGCATCGACGCCAACCGGATCCCCGGCGTCGACGATCGAGTCGCCGGCGACGTTGCCGCGCTGCGCGAGCTTCAGCTCCGGTTGGCGCGCGACCTGGCGAAGATCGACGAGAACGCGCACTTCGTGTTCTCGGGCTGCGCGTCGGTGGTCGAGTACGGCGTCAAGCTCGGGCTCAGCGCCGCTGAGGTCCGCACGCTCAGCAATCTCGGCAAGACACTCGCCGTCGCGCCCGAGGCCGAACCACGCATTCGAAGCGGGAAGATCAGCGTCGAGGCGGCTGCCGTCATCGGGCGCGTGTTTGCACGCCCGGAGATCATCCGTCCGGGCGACGACTGGCTTCTTGCCGCGGCCTCGAATCCCATCCGAATGCTCCGGCGCAAGGTCAAGAAGCGCTTCGAGCAACACGCCCAGGGCGAGATCGGCATCGAGCAAATCAGCGTTCACATCACCTCGAAGGCGAGGGAGGACTTCGAACGCGCGCGCGATGTCGCATCACAGAAGGCCGGAACGTTCCTCACCGACGGGCAGACATTCACGCGCGTCGTGAATTTCTACCTCGACGAGAACGACCCGTTGCGAAAGAAGGGCGGCACGCGGCGTGTGGGTGATACGAGCGCAGTGCCGAGAAGTCGCTACGTCCCGGCTCAGGTCCAACGGGCGATCTACGTCCGGGCGAACGGGACCTGCGAAGTGCCGACCTGCGACCATCGACTGGGTCTCGAGCTCGCGCACCGCACGCCGCACCGGAGCGGCAGTGGCCGTGAGATCGACGACCTTGGCCTTCTCTGCAGGCGCCACCACGTGCTGTACGACGCAGGACGCATTGGGTGGCCGCTCTCGCGGGGAGTGCCTCAGACGGCGCGCATCCGGGAGGACATCAACGCCGCTCAGGGGGCCGGAAACGGATCGAGCGCCGCGAGCGACTCGAACGGCACGGCTGGATCGAACGGATCAGGCGTCGTTCGGGAGCGCGCGCCGCCGTTTTGCGCGGCCGGACGTTTTCCGCCGGTCACGCCCGCCGCTTCGACAGCAACATCGCAAGCCCGAATGCGATCCCGAACGACACCAGACCCGCGCGCAGGAACTTGTACGCCGGTCCCTCCAGCACACCCGGCCATCCCCAGAAGCCCGTCACGCTCGTCGCGAAGCCGGTCGCCATGACGATGAACACGTTCCTGCGCGTGAGCGTCCGTTGCCCAACGATCATCGTTAGCAGCAGCGGCCCGAATGCGGCACCCATGGCGTACCAACCGAACAACACGTTGGAGAAGATCCTCTTCTCCAGGTAGATCGCCGCGACGCATGCCGCCGAGCCGAGGACGGCGACGGTGATGCGCGACCGCACCAGCATGCGGCGTGACGTCGACCCGCCGAGCCCCATGTCGTGTGTGACGGCCGACGAAGCGACGAGAAGCTGACTGTCTGCCGTCGACATGACGGCTGACAGTACGGCGGCGAGCATCATGCCGGCCACGGCGGGTGGAAAGAGCTTCAGCGTCGCCGCGATGAAGATGCTCTCGTTGTCTCCCAGCGAGGGCATCAGAGCGCGTCCGCACAGACCCAGCAGGAGCATGCCCGCGTACACGATCACGGCCCACCCGACCGCCACTCGACGTGCCTGCTTCATTGCGTTCGCCGAGTTCTCCAGCGCCATGAAGCGGTTGACCACGTGCGGCTGGCCGGGGTATCCGAGGCCGATGCCGAGGAGCCCCAGCGTTGCGCCGACGGCGATGCTGACGGGCCGCGGCTCCCCACCGGACCAGTCGATGGCCGCCAGGCCTCCTACCTCGATCAGCGCCGCGACAGGCAGGATCACCGCCGTGGCGGCCATGACGAGTCCCTGCAGTGTGTCCGTCAGACTCACGGCCCAGAAACCGCCATGGAGCGTGTACAGCAACACGACCCCGGCCCCGATGATGATGCTGCCCTCGAGCGAGAGGTCGAACGTCTCACTAAACGTCTTGCCGGCCGCCTGATACTGCGAGGCCACATAGGCGCTCAGCGAGATCAGGACGATCAATGACGCGAGCCACGCGACGCCCCGGGAACGACTCTCCCCCGTGCCGGCCAACACGTCCGTGACCGTGATGGCGTCGTTGCCGTGGCTGAAGCGCTGCAACGCCGGTGCGAGGACGCACCAGTTCAACAGGAAGCCGCCGACGCACGCGGGAAACAGCCACAGTGCCGATACACCGTCGGCATACGCCGCGCCGCTCACGCCCATGAGGGTCCATGCGGAAGACGAACTGGCTGACGCGCTGACTGACGCAACGACGGGACCGAGCTTCTTGCCGGCGAGGAAGAAGTCCCTGCCGGAGCGGTTGCGTCCGTGCGCCATGACCGCGATGCCGAGCAGGATCACCTGATAGACGACCAACGTGACGAGGATGACGGCTTCGCGACTCACGGCGCGGAATCATACCGAACGAGCCGATCCTGCGCGGGGTCAGTCCTCTTCGCGGAAGCGGTAGCCGACGCCGTGCACGGTCTCGATGATGCTCGCGTGGCTCCCGAGCTTGCGGCGCAACGCGCGCACGTGCACGTCGACGTTCCGCTTGATGATCTCGCCTTCCGGGCGGGAGGCCGAACGCAAGAGCTGTTCGCGCGTGAATACACGTCCGGGGTGGCTCGCCAGGCAATGCAACACGCGGAACTCCGTCGCAGTCGTATGTACGGATTCGCCGTCCACGACCAGCATGTGCCGCGTTGGATCGATCTGAATCGTGCCGTGGACGATCGTATCGTTCTCCTGGAACGTATCAGCGTTGCCCCCGCGCCGCAGCACGGCGCGAATGCGCGCGACCAGCTCCCTCGGCCGCACGGGCTTCACGACGTAGTCGTCGGCCCCCGCCTCGAGTCCGCGGACGACGTCCGATTCCTCGCCGCGGGATGTGACCATGATCACCGGCACCGAGCGTGTGCGCGGGTCGTTGCGCAGCTGGCTGCAGAACTGGATGCCGCTCAGATCGGGAAGCATGAGGTCCAGAAGTACCAGCCCGGGCTCCTTGTTGAGCGCGATCCAGAGCCCCTCCTTGCCGCTGTCGGAGCTGAGAACCTGATACCCGAAGTCGGCAAGGGTGCTGGTGATGAGCGCGCGCGTCACCGCCTCGTCTTCCACGACCAACACCGAATTCATGACCACTTACCTTCTCCCATCAACGGGAGCCCCCGACTTCTCATGCGCCTCATTATCATACGAAGTCGTGGGCCATATCATCAGCCACCGAGGGCGGGTAGCGCAAGGCCCCCCCGACAACACTGTCCAGGCTTTCGACGCGGCGCTCCGCGCGGGTGCGGAGGGTGTCGAAACGGACGTTCGCCTCGACCGGAACGGAGAGGCGATCTTGTTCCACGACGCCACGCTCCCCGACGGGCGGCCGGTCGAGCGAACCTCCCGTGCCGAGATCTCCGTCGCGGTGGGCCACGAAGTCGCAGCAGTCGACGAGGCGCTGCGTCGTTGGCCCAACGTGCTTTGGAACCTGGAGATCAAGGCGCCCGATGCCGTGCCCGTGGTTCGCGCCTACTTGGCGCGTCACGCACCTGCGGTGCGGGTTCTGATCAGCTCGTTCCATCACGCCGCGATGGTGGACATGCGCTCGATCGGTCCTTGCGATACAGGCTGGCTCTTCGACGTCGCGCCGCGTACCGACGTGCTCGAACGAGCCACTGGCCTCGGCATCGACGTGATCGTCGCACACTACCGGTGCCTAGACGACGAGGTGGTCGACTACGCGCGATACGCCGGCCTACGACTCTGGACATATGGCGCCGCCACTCCCGCTGAGCACCGACAGTGTTTTGCTTGGGATCTGACCGGGGTGATCACCGATCACATCGAGATTGCACGGGCCGCGCGAGACCAAGGCATGTCCGGCACGAAGTGACGCCCCGCCGTCGTCGAAACGTACGGCGAGGCGTCGGTGAGACCCTCCGGGTAGAGACGACCGGTGGGCCTACAGCTTCCGGATCCGCCAGATGCCCTTGAAGGTGGCGATGTACATGTTCCCCGTCACGGGGTCGATGACGACGTCCAACGGCTTGTTGTCGTCCGCTTGCAACGCGAACTCGGCCCAGATCTCCTCGTCGTCGAGCTGGGTCATGTTGGGGCCGGTTCCCTGGAATCGGCGGATCGCCTGGTCGTCGTAGCTTGTCAGAAACAGGTTGTCCGCGAACGCCGCGCCCCAACCCGTTCCGGTGTGCCAGGCCACCGCGGTCGGAACGATCACGTCCGCATAGGTCAGGATCCGGGTGCCTTCCGGTGGTGTGGTGTTCTGCGCGCCCCACTGGAAGTTCATGCCGGACTCGAGGAAATTCAGCTCGTCGTTCCCCGTCGGACCGTTGTCGACACCGAAGAGACCTCCGGTCGCGGGGTGCATCGCCAGGCCGAACGTGTTGCGCAGCCCACGGCACCATTCGGGACTCTGCGGGTCAGGGTTGTCGAGCGGGATCGTCGCCGGAACGTCCGGATTCGCCGCATCGAACACGTCGTAGCGAAGGATCTTGCCGGCGAGCGAGACGGTCGCAGCGACCTGCGAATTCACCGGATTCTCGGCGTCCCCGACGCTCACCCACAAATGCCCGAGCGAGTCGAACAACAGCTCGCCGCCGTTGTTGATGTTCGACGCCGGTAGATTGTCGATCTTCAGCGTTCCGTTCGTGCCGACGTTGTTGACCGGGTCGTCGGTGAACCGCAACACCACGCTGCGGTCGGGGTCGCCGAGGTTCGGGCCGGGCACTGTCGCCATCACGTAGACGAAGCCGGACTGCGCGAAGTCGGGCGCCAGGGCAAGACCCAGCAAGCCGCGATGACCGCCTTGAGCGACCGTCAACGACGCGTACGGCGTCGGTAGCAGCCCGTTGGCCGGATCGATCACCCGGACTTCGCCTGCGTCGACCTCGTTGAAGAAAATGCGGCCATCCGGTGCCAGCGCCATCTTCGCCACCTTGGTGTTGCCCTGGACGACCGGTTCGGCGACGAAGCCGCTTGCCAGCGACAGGAAGGCCGCAGGAAGCGCGGCACCGACGACGATGTTCACCGTCGCCGTAGTCGAACCTGCCGCGTTCGCCGCCGTGACCGTGTAGTCGGTCGCTGCGGCCTCCGCAGTCGGCGTGCCCGAGATCTCACCCGTCAACGGGTCGAGGTCGAGCCCCGCCGGTAGCGCGGGGTCGACCGAGTATGTCGCGGCGCCACCGGTCAGAGTGGCCTGGTTCGGTTTGATGAGCTCGCTCACCCGGTACACACCTGCGGACGTGTCGTAGGTGAGCTGGGCGGGGGCGATCTGATCGCCGCCGCCGCCACCGCCGCCGCCGCCGCAGGCGGCGAGCACGGGGTGGAAGAAGAGCAGCAGGGCTGGCAGGAACGTGAGGCGCACCTAGACGAGCCCCATCGGCGCGTACGGGTTCATTGGCGCTTCCGGGAAGATCGACGAGAAGTCGGTCACACCCAGATGCCCCGCCAGGACCTCGCGGTACACATTGCGGAAGTCGATGTGCGGCGCCATCCAGTTCTCGTCGATCATCTCGCTCGTGATCTCTGGGCCGAAGACCCCCGAGTTTGCCGCGCCGCCGATCAGGAACATGGCCGCGCCGTGTCCGTGGTCGGTGCCGTTGGAACCGTTCTCGAAGTTCCGGCGCCCGAACTCGGAGATCACCGCAATCAACGTCTTGTTCCAGATGCCCATGGCCTTCATGTCCGCTTCGAACGAAGCGATGCCCTCGTCGAGACGACGGAGCAGGCGCGCGTGACGGGGCTCGTTGTTGGGGTCGATCGTCGCGGCGCCCTGGTCGCCGTGCGTGTCGAACCCGCCGAATCCCGTGTAGAAGATGCGCGTGTCGAATCCGCCGTGGATCAGACGCGCGATGTCCTGGAGGTACCGCGAAGGGCGGTCGCTCGAGTACGCCGCCTTGTTGGCGAAGTTCTCGTACTCCTCGAGCGCGAGCTGTGTCTGATCGATCAGCTGGTGCGCCTGGTCCATCGAGTCGCGCGCCGTCGCGGAGGAACCCACCGCCCCGCTCTCCGCGAGCACCTGACGGACGATGTCCATGCGGTAGTCGTGGTTGTTCGAGTACTGTCCGTCGCGGTCGAACCGGAAGTTGCTCGCACGCGAAAGGATCAGCGGGTCTGACGTGCCGCCAGTGAAGTCCCGACGTCGGCTCAGACCGACCGAGATGGCGCCCGTCGGTTGCGGTTCGTACTGTCCCGCCCACCGCGCAATCCAGCCGCTCGGCTGCTGCCCGATCGGGAAGCTGTTGCGAATGCCCCGGCTCCAGATGTCCTCACTCGTGAAGTGACTGAGGTTCGGATTCGGGTAGCCGACCAGGTTGATGACAGCGACATCGCCGTCTCCGTAGAGCCGCCCGATGTTGGGGAGCTGCGGGTGGAGGACGTAGTTGCTGTTGCCGAGCGCATGGACGGCGTCCGTTTGCGGATCGATCGCGATCGTGGGACGCCTACCGGCGTAGGTGTCGTACACGCCGTTCGCCACGGGGATCACCGTGTTCAAGCCGTCGTTGCCGCCGAACATGTTGACGATGGTCAGGTGGGTCTGCTGCGCGATCGCGCCGGTCGCGCTGGGAAGCAGCTTCGAACCCAAGGGGCCCATCGCCGCGATCGCGGTTCCGGCCACCGCCGAGTACTTCAGGACATCACGCCTTGTGACGCCCGCCTTCTCCTTGGTGTCGTGGCCGTCGCACATAGGTGGACCTCCTCTCCTCTAGCGAACGTGGTAGGCGGGGTGCTGCGAGAACATGAAAAGCAGCCCGCGCACGCGCTCGTCCACGTGCCGGCTGTCTTCCGGGTTGAACGGGTCGACGACGACCGTCCCATCCGACTGACGGAACGAGTTCAGGAAGTCGACGTACTTGATCTCTTCCGACTGCGACAGGTCGACGTGCAACAGGAACTCGAAGTAGTCGACGACCTCGTCCGCGGTCGGCGGCGTGTTGGCGTCGACGCCGGGCGGCAGCAGGTTCGCCAGATCGATGTTCTGGCTTGCCTGGTAGCTGCGGCGCGTGATGCAATCCTGGATCATGTTCGCGCGCTCGACCGCGTTCTGGGCCGAGTGCCAGAGGTCGCCGTGCTCCCAGCCCGCAACGTTCGGCGGGCGGGTGGGACGCTGGCCGGAGGCGGTCAGGCCGTCCTCGAGGCGACTTTCCTCGATGTTGAGCGTCGTACTGCGGATGAAGCCGACGCCGTAGTCGACGGGGCTCTTCATGATGCCGACCTTGGCCGCCGACGAGTAGAAGGCCTCGGACTTGAACATGGTCTTGAGGACCGGGGCGATCTCCCAGTTGTTGTCTCGGAAGACCTGTGCGAACTGATCGACCAGCTCCTGCGGGGGATTGGCGTAAACGAAGTACTCCCAGAGCTTCGTGACGATGTACTCGGCCACCGGACGTTCGGAGAGCGTCAAGTCGATGACGTCGAAGTACTCGAGCCAGGCGGTGTCGCCCGAACGGCCCGTGATCGTCTGACCGAAGATCGTCTTGTCCCCGGTGTCGTGCCGGTCGGCTTCCCAACGGATCTTCTCCCGGTCGCCGTCGTTGGCGTCCGTGAAGTCGTCGTAGCCGGTGAAGCAGCGCGCCGCTTCCTCGATGTCTTCCTGCGTGTAGCCGTTGCCCTCGCCGAGGGTGAACAGCTCCCAGAACTCGCGCGCGAAGTTCTCGTTGATGTTGTTGACACGGCTACGGATGCCGTCCAGGAAGTCGAGCATCACCCAGTCGGTAGCCATGTCGAACAGGAACTGGCGGAAGTTCGCGCGGCCGCTCGTGCGCACCAGGTTGAGGTGGTTGAAGTACCACCAGCGTTCGTCGCCGTCGAGTACGTCCGTCAACGTGGCGAAGTGGTCGTGCCAGAACATCGCCAGTGCTTCGACGAAGGGCTGGTCGGTGTGGGTCATGATGTAGATCCACCAGCGCTCGAGCTGCTCACGGCTCGGGTCGTCCCGGTCCTCGACCGGAATCGTCGCGTCGAGCGCGGCGGCCTCGAAGACGGGGTCGAGCTGGAAGTCCACCATCTGGTCGACGTACGCGTCGAGACCCATGGCCATCGCGCCGTCGTGCTCCTGCTGCGTGATGCCGAAGTGTGTCCGCATCAACAGATGACACACGTCGTCACTGGAGAAGGACGCCTTCGGAGTGAGGGAGAGGGCCTTGCCATCCGGCGGCACGACCTGGCCGCCGCCTCCTCCTCCCCCGCCTCCGCAGGCGCTCGTCGTGAATACGATCAATAGCGCCGTAAGTGCGGTGAGCAGCCTCGTCGTGGGCATCGACTCTCCTCTCCCGTTTCGGTTCGTCTGGACCGGCGGAACCGGTTCGAGGAGTGCGGCCTCGGTCGCCTCACCCATTCATGGAGGGCCGAGCGAGCGGCCCTCCCAAGGCGCTCGCTCGGCCGGCCGTTTCATGCTGGTCGACGCCGGTTGCTGGTTGCGGGGCAGGCGTCTGCGCTGTGGCGGGCTCCGGGCCGTGCGGCCTCATTCCGCCGGGCGCGGCGTCGACAAGCATGCAGGGGGTGACTTGGCTCCCGAGACCACCCCCCCGGCCTCTCTGACCCTCAACATTTCGACGTCCGTTCCTTGAGCGCTAAAGTCGAAAGAGGGCTTTCAAGTCGCGTCGAAGTTCCTCGACAATCGCTCGTCGGAGCCGCAAATAGGGTGCTTCGGATGCTCTCAGGTCTCCGCGGAGCCTCACTTCTCCTCGATTGAGCCGTTTTCGCGTTGCGATGCCTCGACGGAGTCGCGCCTCTGCTCACCGTGTCGCGAATTCCCGACAACGCGCGTCCATCGCGTTGGCCGTGACCGACCGCATTCGGACCCCAACTGCTGCAGATCGCGACGGTTTCGCGCCTCTGGTCGCTTCCGGGACGTCGCATCGCTACCATCCCGCGATGGATTGGCTCGGTTGCCTCTCGCTCGCGGCGCAGGACGGTCTCGACTTGAAGGGATGGATCGCGCTCGCGACGCTCGTCGTCGCGACGACGCTATTCATCACGCGTTGGATCCCGCTTCCCATGACCGCGTTGGGGATTCCCGTCGTGCTGTACGCGACCGGCGTCCTTGACGCGCCGGACGACCCGGGGGTCCTGTTCGCCGCTCCGAAGGAGGCGTTGGTCGGATTCGGCAACCATGCCGTACTCGCCATCTGCGCGATCTTCGTCGTGGGCGCCGCGCTCAAGGAGAGCGGCGTCGCCACGTTGATGGCCCGCGGCCTGCAGCGGATCGGCGGCCGCAGAGAGGTCGGCCTGCTGAGCCTCATCATGCTGGCGACCGCGCTGCTCGCCGCGTTCATGAACAACACCGCCGTCGTGGCAATCCTGTTGCCCGCCGTCGCGGCGCTGGCGGCGCGCGCCGGTATCGCGCCGTCGAGGATCATGATGCCGATGGCGTTCGCGGCCGTGCTCGGCGGCACGATCAGCCTCATCGGAACGGCGCCGAACTTCATCGTCGCCGACTACTACGCCGAGGAGTTTCCAGGTCAGCAGATCGGCGTGTTCGAGTTCGCGAAGGTCGGCATTCCGATCACCGTCGTCGGCATCGTCGCGATGGCTGTCTTCGGCCGGCGTCTGCTGCCGGTCATCCGTCGCGAGGACCGCATGACGGCGGCGCGTCTGCCAAAGGACGCCGCGGACAGCTACAAGCTCGCCGAGAAGCTGTTCAAGATGCTCGTCGTGAAGGGGTCGAAGGTCGCCGGCATGACGATCGCAGACGCGGACATTCGCAAACGCTACAACCTCGGCGTCATCATGATCCGGCGTCCCGGAACGATCGGCGACAAGTGGCTGCAACCGACGCCTGATCTCGTGCTACAGCCGGACGACGTCATGTACGCCCAGGGAGACCATCAGGACGCCTGGATGTTCGCGGAGTCGGAACTGCTCCAGCTCGGCCTGCCGACGACGCGCGCGATCGAGCGGTTGCTGGGGCACGGAACGACGCTCGCCGAGGTCGCGCCGGCACCCCGCTCGCGCGCGCTGGACCGGTCCTTCAAGGAGCTCGACTTCCGCAAGCGCACCGGACTGAACGTCGTTGCGCTGTGGCGGCGCAACGAGCCGATCCAGGAAGGTCTTGCCGACGAAAGGCTCCAGATGGGCGACGCGTTCCTCGTCTCCGGTTCGTCGCGGCGCGTCTTGGCGCTGGCGCAGAATCCCGACTACATCGTGCTCACCGATCTCTCGCAGGGCGAGGACGTGACGCGCGCGCCGGTCGCGATCGGCATCCTCCTGCTGACGCTCCTGCCGCCGGTGGTGTTCGGGTTTCCGCTCGCCATCAGCGCGATCGGCGGCGCAGTGTTGATGGTCGCCACGGGCTGCATCGCGCGCCACGCCGTGGTGCGCGCCATCGACTGGAAGGTGCTCGCGATGTTGTGCGGCACGCTGCCGCTCGGCATCGCGCTCAAGAATACAGGGATCTCCGGGATCGTAGCCGACTGGTTCGAGGTCATCTCCGACATGGGGGGCCTCACCGCCGTGTTCGCGGCCCTGTTCCTGATGGCGGCGGGATTGTCGGTCCTGACCAGCAACGCCGCGGCGGCGGCGATCATGGCGCCGGTCGCGGTGCAGTCCGCGGCAGGCTTGGAGGGGCTGGACCCGAAGGGCGCGCTTCTCGCGATGGCCTACGGCTGCAGTTGCAACTTCCTGCTGCCGTTCGCCCAGTGCAACCTGCTGGTGATGTCCCCAGGCGGCTACGGGACGCGCGACTACGTCCGGGTCGGCGCCTTCATGACCGTCGTCATGGCCGTGACGACGATCACCGTCCTCGCCCTGATGTGAGCAAGGGCCTTTCTCCCGAGGGCGTGCGAGGGTCGGTGGCTTCACGGGCGACTTGGGTTCCTGAGGCCGTGCCTTGGGAGTACCCTGTCCGGTCGCGCCCAAACGCGCTGCCGCGAGCGGATTTCGGCCCGCCGCAGCGATACGGAGGAGTGCCATGCGTGCCTTGCTTTGCCTCTTGATGCCGCTCGTCGTGACGTGCGCCGCCGCCGCGGCCGCGCACGCCGAGGAGGTCGACTTCAACGCCGAGGTCATGATCACGACGCAGAAGGACCTGCCCAAGGGCTGGGAGGTCGTCGACGAGCCGGCCGAGGGCCTGCCGACGGAGGAGGAGATCCTCGGCGCCGGTGGCGAGGCGGTCGACGAGTTCTCTTTGACCTCCGAATACCGCGCGTTGAAGGGGCCGGACGGCATGCACGCCGTCGTTTGCATCGTCGACGTCGACACCGAAGGCGGCCCGCATCCGTACACGCAGGCGTTGATGCTCAAGGCGGCGCCGCAACGCTGGGTGGTCAAGCAGATGGGTCACCCGACGCGTCTCATGCTCATTGCTTGCAGCAACCCGGAAGAGACCCCGAAGCTCGTCAACTGGCAGTCGGTGCTCGCGGCAGACAAGCTCTGCAAGCTGGCGTTCCGGCGCATCCTGAGCGATTTCGCGAACATGAGCCCGGGGAAGATCTCACGCCAACGGGCCGCCGAGTATTCGCTCGCTGCGAGCAAGCTCGTCCCGAAAGCGGCGGCCGCGGACACCATCAAGGGACTGCTCTATCTCTACGACGACGAGTGGGATCTGGGTCTCGAGACGATTCGCGACTCGCTAAAGCCCGCGCGGCCGTTGCCGCCGGAGATCGGCCTGGAGATGTTCGCGTGCCACACGATCGGCGGGCGGATGCTGATGCGCAAGGACGCCACACTCTGGGAGGAAGCGGCGCAGTTCCTCGAGCGTGCGCGCGGACTCAGCAAGGCCGTTCTCGAGGTCGCCAAGGGCGATCTGGTCATGTTGCGCAACTCGGCCTTCGGCGCCCGCTACAACCTCGCGTGCGCGTACTCGCTGATGAAGCGTACGAACGACGCGCTCTCGGAGGTCGACGAAGCGATGAACCTGTGCAAGCTGATTCACTATGGGCAGCAGTACAAGTTCCAGTTCATCCACTTCTGGTTGGGCGACGAGGACCTCGCGAACATCCGCTCCGAGAAGAAGTTCGAAGAGCTGACCAAGAAGTACGCGCCCAAGGACTTCGACTGGGAGAAAGAGCGCGAGGAATTCGAAAAGCGCAAGAAAGAGCGCGAAGAGGCCAAGAAGAAGCAGGACGAGCTCGACAAGAAGAAGGACGGCGAGAAGGACAAGGGCGAGAGCAGCCCGTAGGCCGTCAGCCCCGACGTCCCCTGGATCCGGTCAGCTTCTCTCCACCATCACGGCGACGCCCAGGCCGCCGCTGATGCACAGCGTCGCCACGCCGCGCTTGACGTCGCGTTCCGCCATCGAGTGCAACAGCGTGACGAGAATGCGGCAGCCCGTCGCGCCGATGGGGTGACCGAGCGCGATCGACCCGCCGTCGACGTTGAGCTTCTCTTCGTCGATGTCGAGCTCGCGGTTGCACGCGAGCACCTGCGCGGCGAACGCCTCATTGAGCTCCCACAGATCGACGTCGTCCGTCGTCATCCCGGTCTGGTCCAAGAGCTTCCGGACGGCGGGCACCGGGCCGAGGCCCATGACCTTGGGATCGACACCGCCTTCTGCGTAGCCGACGAGGCGCGCCATCGGCGTCACGCCGTGTGCTTCGGCCGCCTGCTCGGAAAGCACCACGATGCTCGCGCCCCCGTCGGTGATGCCGCTCGAGTTGCCCGCGTGCACCGATCCGTCTTTTCGGAACACGGCGGGTAGCTTGCCGAGCTTCTCGGCGACGACGCCGTCGCGCGCGTGCTCGTCCGCGTCGAAGACGTACTCGCCCTTCTTGCGGTCCTGGAGCGTGATGCCGACCTTCTCGCTGTCGAACCGCCCGCGTTTCCGCGCGGCTTCGCAGCGCTGCTGGCTGCGCGCCGCGTAGGCGTCCTGCTCGTCGCGATTCAAGTCGTACTGATCGACCAGGTTCTCCGCGGTCGCCCCCATGAGCTGATCGGCCAGCATGCAGTGGAAGCCGTCGCGGTACATGCCGTCGACGATCTCGCTGTTGCCCAGCCGATATCCCCAGCGAGCGCGGGGCAGGTAGTAGGGTGTGTTCGACATGCTCTCCATGCCACCCGCGAGCACGACGTCGGCCTGCCCGAGCCGGATCGCGTCGGCGCCGAGCGTGACGGCTTTGAGCGAGCTGCCGCAAGCCATGTTGACGGTCCAGGCGGGGCGCTCGACCGGGACGCCGGCTCGCACGGACACTTGACGGCCCGTGCTCGGGCCCTGCCCGGCCTGCCGGCCGTGCCCGAAGATGCTCTGGTCGACCGCGTCGGGGGCGAGCCCCGCGCGCGCCAGCGCCTGGGTCGCGGCTGCCGTCCCGAGGTCGGGCGCGGAGAGGCGGGCGAGCGAGCCGCCGAACTTGCCAATGGGGGTGCGGACGCCGCCTGCCAGGAAGATGCCGTCGGCCATGGGTGTCTCCAAGGGGTCGCGCTGCGGATCCTACCGATCGACGCCCGTGGCGGCCCTTCGGTGTCACAGGGTTCCGCTTGGACGACCCGTCGCGCCGGGTAGCCTTTCAGCGCCGGTTGTGGGAGGGGCGATGGCCGCCAAGAAGTCCGCGAAGAAATCCGCGAAGCAGGCGGCCAAGAAGAAGGCTGCGGTTCCCAAGAAGAAGGCCGCCAAGAAGAAGGCGGCCAAGAAAGCGGCCAAGAAGGCTGCCGGGAGCGCCGCCGCCGCAGCCGCCGCCGCCGAAGCAGAGGAAGACGAGGGCCCGGTCCGTCCGCCGCCCAAGCCGATCCCGAAGATGCCCGCGAGGCGCAAGGACGGCGTGATCACCGTGGCCTACGGCGCCGAATCGGACGCCGCCTTCATGGTCTTCGCCCTGGCGACGGGCAAGGTCGATACGGAGGGCCGCGCCTACGCCCTGGTCCGCAAGCACGTACAGGCGCTGGACGAGGACGCGACGAAGGGCACCTACGACGTGACGACGATGTCGTTCGGCGCCTATCCGATCGTCGACGACCGCTACATGTTGCTGCCGTGCGGCTGCAGCTTCGGGGACCAGCGCGGCCCGCTGCTCGTCTCGAGATCGCACATCCGTTCGAGCGAGGTGGACGGACTGCAGGTCGCGGTGCCGGGTGAGCACTCGACCGCCGCGATGGCGTTGCGTCTGTGGCTTCCGACAGCGACGTTCGAGCTCATGCCGATGCCGGCCCGCCAGGTGTCGTTGATGGTGCGAGCGAACCAGGCGCGCTCGGGTGTCCTCGTCACCGAAGACCAGTTCACGTACGGCAATCACAACCTGATGCGGGTCGTGGATCTGGGGCTCTGGTGGGGCGAGGAGACCGAGGGGTTGCCGCTGCCGTTGACGGCGGCCGGGATTCGACGCGACATCGACGTGGAAGAGCGCAACCGGATCGCGTTGGATCTGAAGCGTTCGATCGCATACGCGTTGGGACACCGAGAGGAAGCGCTCGAGTGGGCGATGCAATACGCCCGCAAGCACGATCCGGAGTCGCTGGAGCGCTACGTCGACCGGTACGTGAACGACCTCTCGTTGGACTGTGGGGAGCGCGGGCGGCAGGCCGTGCAGCTCTTCTTCGACCAGGCATTCGAAGCGGGCCTCTTGCCGGAGCCGGTCTATCCCATCTACCACGGGCAAGAAGAGGGGTAGGCAGCGGCCTGGCGTAACCGCGACCGCCTCTCGCGCGATGTTGCGTTTTGGGGGCCCCGGGAAAACGACCGACGTACGACGCGACCCCTGTGCGCGGCGCACGTGCAGCGGGCTCCGAATCCGACCGCCCGCGAAACCGGTCTTGGCCGCGACACGAGGTCTCGGCATGCGCGGCCGCCCCGCTTACTTCGTTCCCGTCCTGCTCGCATTGCTCCTCGTCTTCGGGTTCGCGACGCGCCCACGACGCTCCGACGTCGAGCCGCGGCGCGGCGTCATCGTGCCGGCCGTGATCGACGTGGGCCGGATCGACGCCGCCTCCCTCCGGTCCGTGCGCGTTCCCTGGCAACGCGTCGGCTCCGGCCGCCTGCGCGTGCTCGACGTCCAGACCGACTGCGGTTGCGCGTTGACTGCCCCGCTCGCCAAGCATCTGGACCCGAACGAAAGCGGCGTCCTCTCGATCCACCTGCGCGTGGGTTCGCGCGCCGGCCCCTTCAGTGTGCGGGTTCGCATCGTCACCGACGGCGACCCTCCGCTGGACGTCGCGACGTGTCGGGTGCGTGGCTTCGTAGGGCGGCCGCTCGC
The DNA here is from genome assembly GCA_965223505.1 of Planctomycetota bacterium. Lineage (GTDB taxonomy): Bacteria > Planctomycetota > PLA2 > PLA2 > JAEUHO01 > CBDCWP01. The sequence continues at coordinate 64,607 of CBDCWP010000021.1, read as the reverse complement.
GGCGACCCCGGCGGCGCTCCTGCTCGGCCGCCTGAGCCCGGGCGCCGCGCTCACGCGGACCGTCGAGCTGCGCCGGCATGGCGGCGGGTCCGACCCCGTCGTACACACGCAGCTGCGAGGGATCGAGGGGAATGTGGCCGTCGCACCGTCGGCATTCCGTCACCGGCCGGGAGCCGTCCTCACGATTCAGCTCCACGTGCCGGCCCAACGCGGCCCGTTTCGCGCTCATCTCATCGTCGAGGTCGCCGACCTGGGCGAGCTGCTGATTCCGATCACCGGGGAGGTGGTCGGCGCGGGCCGCTGAACGCCCTACCCTTGGCGGCATAATCCCGTGGCTCGGACGTTCGTCCGAGCGTGGAGACGCACGTGGCCGCACCCGATGAGCAGACCGAAGGCGACGTCGCCTCGCGACCGCTGCCCGCGCGGCGCAAGTCCAAGGGTGCGTCCAAGCCTGTCCGGCATCGCCGCTGGCGCCGCATCGTCACCGTCGTCACCGTCCTCGGCCTCGCCGCCTTTGCGTGGGGCACGGTCAGCTTCCTCAACGCCCAGCAGCGCGACGAAGATCTCGAAGCCACCGAGGCCATCCTCGACGACATCGAGCACGCGCTCGTCGAGCACCACCAGCGAACCGGCGTTCTCCCCCAACGCTTCCACGAGCTCGTCAACGCCCACTCGACGTACAAGGGCGACGTGTTGCCCGAGGACCAGTACCGCCGGCCGATCCAGTATCGCGTCGTGGACGCCGCGGGCGGCGTATACCGCCTCCGGTCCCTCGGCGCCGACGGCCTGCCCGACACCGACGACGACATCGTGCGCCCGGAGGGTGCGAGCTGGGGCGACGGCTAGGCTCTGTGCGGAAATGCCGCGTCGCGAGCCCGGGGAGACCGATGCGAGCCCGAGCCCGAACGAGCGGTTCTCGCCGCAGGCGGGCTCTAGGCGGGCGACTCCGAGAGCACGCCCAGGCGCTTGCCCACGCCCGTGAACGCCGCGATGGCCTGATCGACGTTCTCCGGCGTGTGTCCCGCCGAGAGCTGTACACGAATGCGAGCCTGGCCCTTCGGCACCACGGGATACGAGAAGCCGATCACGTAGATGCCCTCTTCCAGCATCGCGTCGGCCATCTGCATGCTCAAGCGCGCGTCACCGAGCATGATCGGCACGATGGGATGGACGCCCGGCCGGATGTCGAAACCCGCGTTCGTCATGCCCTCCCGGAAGCGCATCGTGTTCGCCTCGAGCCGGTCCCTGAGCTCCGTGCTCCCGGTCAGCAGCTGCATGCACGCGAGCGAAGCCGCCACGATGGGGGGCGCGACCGAGTTGCTGAACAGATACGGCCGCGAGCGTTGTCGCAGCAGATCCACGATCTCCTGCTTCGCCGCCGTGAAGCCGCCGGACGCGCCGCCCAACGCCTTTCCCAACGTCGACGTGATGATGTCGATTCGGTCCGTCACGCCGCAGTGCTCCGGCGTGCCGCGGCCGGTCTTGCCGACGAATCCGGTCGAGTGCGAATCGTCCACCATCACCATGGCGCCGTACTTCTCGGCGAGGTCGCAGACGCCCTCGAGGTCCGCGATGTCGCCGTCCATGGAGAACACGCCGTCTGTCGCGATCATGATGCGCCGCGCGTCGGCTTCCTTGGCCTCCTTGAGCTTCGCCTCGAGATCGCCCAGGTCCATGTGCAGGAAGCGCAGCCGCTTCGCCTTGCACAGCCGGATGCCGTCGATGATCGACGCGTGATTGAGCGCGTCCGAGATGATCGCGTCGTCCGGCCCCAGGATCGTCTCGAACAGCCCGGCGTTCGCGTCGAAGCAAGAGCTGTAGAGGATCGAGTCCTCCTGTCCGACGAACGCAGCGAGCTGGTTCTCGAGCTCACGGTGGCGGTCGGTCGTGCCGCAGATGAAGCGCACCGACGACATGCCGTACCCGCGGGCGTCCAAGCTCTCCTTGACGGCGTCGATCAGCGCGGGGTGGTCCGACAGACCGAGATAGTTGTTGGCACAGAAGTTGAGCACCTCCTTGCCGTCGCTCGTCGTGATGAGCGCGCGCTGGGGGCTCGTGATGATGCGCTCGCTCTTCGTCAGCCCCGCCTCGTCGATCTCTCGTAGCTCGGCCTGAATGCCCTCACGGGTGTTCTCGAACATGGGCGCTCCAATTCGTCGTGCACTTCTGCTGTCGAAGGCGGGGGCATACCATAGCGGTTTCGATTCCCGCCGGGGAATGGCGCGCCACCGACCGGCGTTCCGTCCCCGGGCGCGAACGCTCGACAATCGAGGCCGCTCCCCCGGCCGCGTGCATCCCGACCGCGGAACATCACCCACAAAGAGACTCCCATGGCGCAGCGGCTCACCAGCGAGATCCTGACACGGTGGCAAAAGCTCGTGGTGAGGGGACTGCTGTTCGGCTTCGTCGTGCTGGCGGGCAGCGGTCTCTTCCTCCTGCGCAGCGACGGCGCGAGCACGACCGCCGCCGTTGCGTTGCTCGCGCACATCCTCGTCGGACTGGTCGCGATTCCCCTGCTCCTGGCGTTCGTCATCCCGCACGCGAAGGCGCAGATGCTGCGCCGCCCGGTCATCGGCTTCACCGGTGCGCTCGTCACGCTCACCGTGCTCGGCGTCGGACTCTCGGGCGTCCTGCTCGCCTTCGAGCGCTCCTCGCTGCGCGGCGACTGGGTCTGGCCGCTGCACGTCATCGGTGGGTTCGGCGTCTTGTTGCTCTACGTCGTGCACCGCCGCTTCGGCACCAATCCCGCGTCATGGCATCGACTGGGCGCGGGCGTCACCGCGATGGCGCTCGTGGGCGTGCTGCTCCTCGCCGTCGACCAGATGATGCCGGTCGAAGAAGGCGCGTTCGCCCGGGGCGAGGACGCGCCGCTCGTCTCGAACAAGAACTACGGGCTCGCGCGCAGCAACACGCCCGACGGCGAGTTCCTGAAGGACCATACGCCCATCACCGACATGACCGGCTGCGCCCGCTGTCATCCACGCATCACGGCGGAGTGGGCGCGCAGCGCGCACCGGCACTCGTCGATGACCAATCCCTTCTACAAGGGAACGATCCAGGCGATGCGTGAAACGTATCCGCTCGTCGACACGAAGTGGTGCGCGTCCTGTCACGACCCCGCGTTGCTGTTCACCGGCAAGATGGACGACCCCGACCTGGACTTCGAGAGCGTCGAGGCGCGCGCCGGTCTGACGTGCATGTCCTGTCACGCGATCGACGTGCAGAGCACGCTCGGCAACGGCGACTACGTCGTTGGGCGCCGGCGAGCGTACGCCTGGGAGAAGTACGACGACCCGGCGCTGCAGGAGGCCCACGACGTGTTGCTGCGCGCCAAGCCCGACGCGCACATCGAGAGCCTGCGTCCGCACAACATCCAGGAGCCCGGATTCTGCTCCGCGTGCCACAAGGCCGAGGTGCCTCCCGAGCTCAATCGCCGTCACTGGTTCCGCGCGCAGGACGAGTTCGACGCGCACGACGACAGCGGCGCCTCGCTCGGCAACGTGCGGTCCTTCTATCACCCGCCGTTCGCCAAGCGGTGCCAGGACTGCCACATGCCGCTGGTGGCCGACGCGGAGGACCCCGCCGCGGATGCGCGCGGCTTCGTCCGTAGCCATCTCTTCCCGGCCGCGAACTCCGCTCTGCCGCACATGCGCGGCGACACCGACATGATCGAACGCCAGCACGCCTTCCTCAGCACGGCGCTGCGCGTCGACATGACGGGCATCGTGCTGCCGCGTCTCGAGGGTGGCGATGCGCGGCGGCGCCTGTTCGCCCCGGCGCCGCGCATCTTGCCGGCCGTGAAGCCCGGCGAGATCGTCGAAGCGCACGTCGTCGTCCGCAACGTGGGCGTCGGGCACCCGTTCCCCGGCGGGACGATCGACTCGAACGAGGTCTGGGTGCGCTTCGAGGCGGCCGTGGGCGACGCGGAGCCCTTCTACGTCTCCGGCGACATCGACGAGGATACCGGCATCGTCGATCAGAGTGCCGAGTTCTACCGCGCGTACCCCATGGACAAGCACGGGAAGCACGTCGTCAACCGCATCGGTCCCGACGTGCACACCGTCGTCTACAAGAACGTCATCGGCCCGGGAACCGCGGACGTCGTTCGGTACCGCTTCCGCGTGCCGGAAGGCGCGACCGGCGACCTGCGGCTCGAGGCGACGCTCTACTACCGCAAGTTCATGCGGCAGTACATCGACTTCCTCTTCCCCGACTCGAAGATCATCCAGCACCGTCCGAACGATGAGCTGATCGAAGTGGACGTCTCGAAGCTGCCCATTCTGGACATCGGCACGGCCCGGATCGCGCTGCCCGTCACCGCGGAGGGGACGCCGACGTATCCGCCGAAGCCGAGCGCGATCGACGTCGTCGAGGACACCGAGCGCATCAACGATCTCGGCATCGCGTACTACCTCGACGAGCAGTTCGACGAGGCCGCGTACCTCTTCGAAGAGGTCACCCGGATGAAGCCCGACTACCCCGATGGCTGGGTGAACGTCGCGCGGGCGTACATCGGAAAGCGCGACTGGGCACCGGCGTGGGAGAACCTGCGCAAGGCCGCCGAGCTCAAGCCCGGCTGGGCGAAGGTGCGGTTCTTCGAGGGTGTCATCTACGACGCGCAGAAGCGCTTCGCCGAGTCGGAGCAGGCCTTCGCGGACGTGCTGATCGACTTCCCGCGCGAGCGCGCCGCACTTCGCAACCTCACGAACGCGCAGTACGAGCAGGACAAGTTCGAGGACGCGCTGAAGACCGTCCGGCGCCTGTTCGAGATCGACCCCGAGGATTGGCGGGCGTGGGCCAAGGCCCAGGACGTCTATCGGGAGCTCGAAGACCTGGAAGCGGCCGAGGCGGCGAACGCCGCGTATCGACGGTTCCGGCCCGAGGACGACGAGAAGATTCGCGCCGGCAACTATCAGCAGGCCGACGAGAACCTCGAGCGCATGTCGGAGAAGATCCACGTCCACGCCCAGAAGGGCCTCGGGGGTCCCTGACGGGACTCCGTCGATGCGCTAACCTGGGCTGTCATGCCTCGCTTCGTAACCGCCGCGGTCTTGCTGTGCTTGTTCGCCGTACCCGCGCCCGCCGTCGCCGAGGATTGGAGCGACGCGCGCAAGGAGTTTCGCGCGGCGATGAAGAGCGACGACTGGAAGGAACGCGAGGACGCGTTCGCCGTGCTCGCGTACCACGACAGCGCCGACGCCGTGGGCGAGGCGTTGTCGGCGATGGCCCGCGAAGAGAACCCGGCTGTGGTCATCGCGGGCATCCGCGCGCTGTCGGGACAGAACTCGCTGGAAGCGCAGGAGGCCAAGGCGACGGCGCTGCGCAAGAGCAAGGGCGCGACGAAGCTCTACGTGCTGATGTCGATGGAGGGCCAGACGGACGCGAAGAGCACCGCGCTGCTCATGGAGATGCTCAACGGCAAGGACGCCATGGCCGCTGCCCAGGCCGCGCTCGTTCTCGGCCGGCGCAAGTCCAGGGACGCGATCGAGCCGCTCGTGAAGCTGCTCAAGCACAAGGACTGGCAGATACGCGCGGCCGCGGCGCGCGCCCTGCGGTTCATCGCCACGGAGGAGCCGCCCAAGCCCAAGGAAGGCGAAGAGCCCGATCCGAACGTGAAGCCGAAACGGGCGGCCTCCTTCGAGGTGCAGCCGCTGCTCGGGCCGCTCGTTGCGAGCCTCGCCATGTCGAAGGGGCGCGAACGCCGCGATCTGATCGAGACGCTTGCGTTCCTGACCGATCAGGACTTCGGCCTGGACGTTCCCGCGTGGAAGGCCTACGCAGGCGGCGCCGATCCGGCGTCGATCCGTCGCAAGCCGGAGAAGCTCCCGCACGCGTTCGGCATTCCCGTCTACGGCCGGCGCGTCGTCTTCATCATCACCAACAGCCAGCGCAACGAAGATCCACACCGCTTCAAGGATGTCGACCGCCTGCTTGCTCTGTGCGAGGTGCCGGGTGCGCGACCGATTCTGCACACGCGCCTCTTGACCGTGGGCGCGTTCATCCAGGCGCACTTTAAGCGGGCCATCAACGACCTGCCCAAGTCGACGAAGTTCGACCTGCTCGCCTTCAACACGACGGTGAACACGACGTTCGGCAAGTTCACCTCGGCGAACGGGGGCACGAAGAAGACCGCGATCGAGACGATCGACGGACTCGTGCACGGGGCGGGCATGGCGCACTACGACGCGATGCGCGACGCGCTCGACCTGGGCGGGGCCAAGGACTCGGCGGCCTGGAAGTCGGGCCCCGACGAGATCTTCTTCACTGCGTGCAACGCGCCCAACCAGGGCGAACTCAAGGAGCCTGCGGTCGTCGGAGCGGCGATCGGGCTGAAGGCGCGGCTGCGCATGGTCCCGATCCACACCATCGGGGTGGAGTCGCACGCCTACGAGATGATGGCGGCGATCGCCAACGCGAGCGGGGGAACGTACCTGAATCTCTACGAATAGGGTTTTCGTGGGTAGCGCCGGCCGTCGACTTCACGGCGCTCCCATCCCTCGACCTGCTATCATTGACGGCCTGTGATCTGGAGATTCGCCATGGCGCGCCACCTGACCGCATTCGGCGTCACGTTGCTCTGTCTCGCCGTCTTGGCGCCGTTCGCCGGGGCCGAGGACGAGAAGAAGAAGGAACCGATTCCGCCGATTGCGTCGGACGAGGCCGCGGCCGAAGCGATCAGCGTCTTCAAGGAAGAGTTCAAGGCGAAGGGGCTGAAGGGCGACGAGAAGCTCGCTCAACAGGACTGGGCCATGCGTCAGCTCGCGGTGGTGCAGCACCGCTCGGTCGCCGACGTGCTCTTCAAGCAGACGAAGAACCGCAGCCCGGACCTGCGCACCGCCGCCGTCATCTACCTGGGCAAGCAGCGCGCGCTGCCGGGCTACGCCGGCGAGCGCGTGCTCAAGGCGATGGAGAAGCAGAGTAAGGATTCGACCCTCGTGATGGCGGGCGTCAACGCCATCGTCGCGCTCGAGTACCAGGCCGCGTCCGAGAAGCTGAAGGAGCTCACCAGTCACAAGGACTACTCGGTCAAGAAGCACGCGTTCCTCGCGATCGGCGAGCTCAGGGACATGCGGCTCGTCGAGGACATCTTCAAGCTCCTGAAGGCCATCAAGCTCGAGAAGGGCGTGAAGTGGGACGGGGTGTCGGTCACGGTCGATACCGGCACGGCCGGTGACGGCGACCAGCGCGAAGCGGAGCGCCTCGGCCGCGAGCAGATGGCGAAGAACAAACGCAAGGGCAAGCGCGCCGCGCGCAACCAGCGCGACATCGTTCCCATCGTCGAAGAGGTGCTGAAGCTGTTGACGGGCGAGGAGTTCGCGACGGCCAAGATGGCGCAGGACTGGATCAAGGCGAACGATCCGGAGATCAAGAAGGCGTCCAAGCGCCTCGACGAGATCGCGGCCAAGCAGATCGCGGAGGCGAACGCCAAGTAGGACGGATCCTAGGCCTCCCGTCCTCCTACTCCTCTCCGTCCTCCCCGATCGCCTCGACCGGGCAACCCTCCATCGCTTCGCGGCAGAGCTCCCGATCGTCTTCGTTCGTCGGCTGCCGGTACACGTACGAGTAGCCCCGGTCGTCATTGCGCGTGAAGAAGTCGGGCGCGGTCTCGCGGCAGGCGTCGCAATCGATGCACTGATCATCGACGTAGAACGCGCCGTCGACGTTTTCGGAAAGCTTGCTGTCTTTGTCCGCCACGCGCGACCTCGGATTCGGAAGGTAGGGTAAGGTACCGACCCCGCCGGAGCGGTCCAGCCGGATCCGGACCCGGTTTGGACGAGGATGAATCGCACGGTGGAAGGCAAGCAAGGCACGTGGAACCCCCCGGGACGATCGATGCGGTGGCGCGTCGGCATGCTCGTCGCGGGACTGATCGCAATCGGCGCCGGCGTCGCGGTCTACCTCTGGCCGCAGATCATCGTCTGGACGATCGCCGGCTGTTTCGCGCTGTTGGGCTCGATCCTCGTCGTCTCGGCGCTCATGGCGCGCGGCACCGACGCCGCGGCCCGGCCGCCCGCCGAGCTCGACCTGGATCGCGGCTACGCGCCCGCGCCCAAGACCGACGTGAAGAGCGCGCGCTGAACGTGAAGCCGGTTCGCCGCCTGGCGGATCACCAAGCTGTGCGGCGCGTCGATCACGGCGTCGTCCGCTTCGACGTTGCGACGCACGGGCATCGCGTGCATGAACCGCCCCGCGTTCGTGGCTGCCATCAGGGATTGCGTGATGCGCCGATCGCGGTGCTTGTCGCGACGCGCCTTCGCGCGCTCGGGCTGACCGTGTAGATCGATCGCGCCCCAGGGCGCCGCGTAGACGACGTCGGCGCCTTCCACGGCTTCCGCCAGGTCGTCGCACGTTCGCACCGTGCCGCCGGACTCCGCCGCGCAGCGGCTGATCGTGTCGTTCACGCCGCTGTCGAGCGCGTAGCCCTCGGGATGACAGACCGTGAGCTCCATGCCGAGCTTGGCCGCCATGACGCCGACGCCGTGGGGGACGGCCAACGGGCGCGCTTTGGGGTGATAGACCCACGTGAGCGCGATCTTCTTGCCCCGCAGGTCACCGAGCTCCTCTTCGAGGGTGAGCGCGTCGCCCCACGCCTGGCAGGGGTGGTCCAGCACGCTCTCCATGTTGAAGATCGGCGCGTTGGCGTACTTCTGGAAGGCCACGATCACCTGATCGCGCCGCTCCTGGCTCCAGTCGGTATGACGCGCGAGCGCGCGAATGGCGATGGCGTCCGCGTACTCGGAGAGCACGGCGACCGCGTCGCGCACGTGCTCGTCCGCCGCGCCGTCCATGGCCACGCCCTCTCGAATCTCCAGCGGCCAGAGGTCGCGCGAGGCGACCAGGTCGATCACCGTGCCACCGAGCGTCGAGAACGCGATGTCGAACGACGCCCGCGTGCGCAGCGACGGATCGAAGAACACCATGGCCAACGAGCGACCCTGCAGGGGAGCGCCGAAGCCCTCCTGCTTCATTTCACGCGCCCGTGCTGTTACCCAACGGATCTCGTCGGCCGTGAAAGTATCGAGCGTGACGACGTCCCTGCCTTCGATCATGCGGGCGCAGCCTACCCGTCGAAGCGGACGGCGGCGAAGGATGCATGCACTCGGTTTCCGCCCGTCAGCTGCTCGGCGAGCGCCTCCGCCAGTGCCGGCGCCCAACCCATCCCGTGCCCGTTGAAGCCGGCCAGCGCGTGAACCCGCCCGGTGTCGTCGATCGGCCCCGCGATCGGTCGCTCGTCCGGCGTGAACCCCATCAGGCCGGCCCACCGGTGAGTGATCTCGACGGCGCCCCCGGGAACGAGGGAGCGCAGCAGCACGTCCAGCGCCGACTGCACGGCCGTGCTCGGACGCGCCTCGTCACAGGCCTCCGCGGGGCCGCCCGCATCGCGACAGCCGCCGATCAGGATCTCGCCGTCGAGGACGCGCCAGTAGTCGGCGCCACCACGCGCGTACACCGGTTGCGGCCAAGCCGGCGTCGGGTCGACGCGCGCCGCCAGCATCTGCGCGCGCATCGGTCGAATCGGCAGACCACGCAGCGCGCGCGCCCACGCGTTCGTCGCGATCACGACACGCTCGCCAGAGAGCGTTCCCGCGTCGGTCGTGACCTCCACACCGCGGGACGACGCCTCGATCGAGCGAACGGGCGAACGCTCGAACAACACGGCGCCCGCGTCGCGCGCCCGCTCCCACGTCTCACACAGCAGCTGCATCGGATTCATCACGCCGTCGTCGGGGTCCTCCGCGGCGCCGAAGAACGAGTGGTCGCGCCACGGCGCCGGGAGCTCGTGCGCTTCCACGAACCGAAGCGGGTCGCCGAGCGCGCCGACCGTCTTGCGTAGGGCGTCGGCCTCGTCCGCGTCGCATGCGAGCCGTAGGCTGCCGCACGAGCGAAGGCCGATCGCGCGCGCGTCGAGCGCCGCGACGATCTCGCGTGAACGCGTTCCGAGCAAGCGGACCGCCTGCGCGATCTCGTTGCCGTCTCGCGCCGCGAGCGAGGCGTACGGAGTCGCGCCGTCGGCGAGCAAGAACCCGGCGTTGCGCCCCGACGCGCCGTGTCCGATGTGCCGGGCCTCCACGATCGCGACCTCGTCGCCGCGCTCCGCGAGCGAGCGCGCGAGCTGAAGACCCGCGATGCCCGCGCCGACGATCACGGTGCCGGCCCGCACCGATCCCCGCAGCGGCCTTAGGGGATTGCGGTCGACTTGCCAGGGACTGTCGCCCTTCGCGTTCATGCGCGCACCTTACAGGACGCGTATCCGCAATGAACCAGTCCTCAAGACACCGCGACAGGCGGCTTGTTCGCGCGCGCCTGTTCCCTAGCGTGGGTCGCGGATGAACCCGGATGGGTGGTGGAACATGGCAGCTCATACGGTCTTTCGTGCCGCGCTCAACGGCGGCGACGTCATCGCCGCCCTCGCCGCCAGCGAAGGACGCTCGTTCGAGCCGACCGAAGAGCAGATGGCCGTGCTGCGCAGCGCGGCCTCGTTCATGGCCCGCGTCATCGCGCGCCCCGACGCTCGCGACGGGCATGGGGCTGTGGGTCGTGCGCGATCTGGTCGAGCGCGTCGGTGGGCGGATCGACTCGGCGGCAGCGGCAAGGGCGCCGAGGTGCTCGTTTCGTTGCCGTCCGAGCTGTCCGTGCCCGGAACCGAAGCGCCGACGGCGGTGGCCGGGCCTCCTTCCGAGGGCAGGACCGTCCTCATCATCGACGACGAGCCCGGCGTTCGCGAGATCACCCGGCTCTACCTCGAGCAGGCGGGGTTCGTGGTCTGGGAGTCGGCGACGGGCAAGGACGGCCTCGACCTGCTCGCGGGGGCGCCTGGCCGCGTCGCGCTGACGCTGCTCGACAACCACCTCCCGGACGCGCCCGGCTGCGAGATCGCGGAGCGGATTCAGGCACTGGCGCAGCCAATGCCCATCATCGTCGAGTCCGGCGACGCGAGCGGAGCCGCGTCGGCGAAGTGGCCCGCAGGACCGCGCACCTGAACAAGCCGTTCCTCTCCGACAAGCTGCTCGATGTCGTGAACAGGACTCTGCGACAAAGTCCATCGCACTGAGGGGTCTTGCGAGCCTTGGGGTAGGATCGAGGCCCGTTGTCCGGAGCGACACATGTCGGACCAAGAAGGGGCCCCCGAAGCTGACGTCAGCCTCGAATCTCTCGAGGCCGAGGGTCTTCAGAACCTCCTGAGCGTAACGCGTCGGATCAACGCCGAGGTCAACCTCGACGCCGTGCTGGAGACCATCGTCGACAGTCTCGTGTCGATCGTGCGCGCCGACCGCGGCTTCCTCATGTTGCGGGACGAGGAGACCGGCGAACTCGACTTCACGATTGCCCGCGACAAGACGGGCAAGCCGCTGGAGGAGAAGAAGTTCCGCGTGAGCCAGGGGGTCGTCAGCGAGGTCGCCGAGAAGGGCATCACGAAGCTGATCGACGACGCCGCCTCGTCGGACGCCTACCAGGCGCGCATGAGCATCATCAGCCTCTCCCTGCGCACGATCCTGTGCGTGCCGTTGAAGACGAAACAGGGCATCATCGGCGTGATCTACGTCGACAGCAACGCGATCACGCGGCGCTTCACCGAGGCGGACATTCCGCTGATCGAGGCCTTCGCGGGCCAGGCGGCGGCGACGCTCGACCGCGTGCGGCTCGAACGCGCCGAGCGCGAGCGCGACCTGCTGCGCCAACAGCTCGAAGTCGCCTCCGAGATCCAGAAGACGTTCCTGCCGGGGGAGTTCCCGGCCCTGAAGGGCGTGATCGGCGCCGTCTCTTCCGTGCCGGCACAGCACGTCGGCGGCGACTTCTACGACGTGATTCGCCTGCCGGGCGGGCGCGTCGGCGTGATGGTCGGCGACGTGTCCGGGAAGGGCGTGCCCGGCGCGTTGTTCGGCGCCCGGATCATGTCCGACGTGCGCTATGAAGCGCTCTACCACGACGACGTGGCGAAGACGCTCACGGCCGTCAACAAGATCGTCGCCGCGCGCGCGTCACGCGGCATGTTCGTGACGTTCTTCTACGCGGTGCTCGATCCGGCCTCCGGCGAGATCGCGTTCGCGAACGCGGGCCACCTCGCGCCCATCATCCGGCGCGCCGACGGCACGCTCGATGAGTGGCTCGAACCGCTCGGCTTGCCGCTCGGCATCCTGCCCGAGTCCACGTACGAAGGCGGTAGCGGGACGCTCGCCAAGGGCGACACCCTCTTGATTCTCAGCGACGGTTTGGCCGACGCCGTGGGAGAGGGGCAGGAGCGCTTCGGAGACGAGCGCGTGCGGGACGCGATCGGCGCCGCAGAGGGATCGCCCGCGGGCGTGGTCGCCGGGCTCTGCCGCGCAACGGCGGTGTTCACCGCGAACCAGCCCCAAGCGGACGACCAGACGCTGCTGTCCATCTCACTGGCGTGAGCGTGCAGCGCACACTGTCGCCCTGGACGTACCTCGTCCGCAACCCGCGTCGCATTCTGCCCGTCTTTGGCATTCAGCTGCTCGTCACGTGCCTCATGGTCGCGATCGTGACGGCGACGAACGCGTTCGAGGCGACGGGCGAGACGTATGTCAAGCCGCTCGAGGTGTTCACGATGGTGGCGCCCCGTTCGCGCGTGAGCTTCGACGAGGAGCTCCAGGAGCTGCTCGACGCGAACCCGGCGCTCGAGCAGCGCGTTCCGGCGAAGTCGCTGGCCATGCGAACGCCGATGATCGTCGGCGAGGGGCGCGCGCCCGTGATCGCCCTGCCGAGCGACTTCCAGCGGGGGTTTCTCGAACGCGTGGGCTGCCGTATCACCAAAGGCGAGCTTCCGGCAGCAGGCTCCGACGGCGCGGTCGTGCACGCGTCGGTGCTGCGGGCGCGCGGCATGTCGATGGGCGACGTGTTCGGCCAGAACGTCAGCGAGGACGACGCGATCCTCGGCCGGTTCACCGTTGTCGGTGTGCTCGAGGGCCCTTCGCGCGTCGGCGTCGTCGACTACGAGCACGCCGCGAAGTCCCAGTCGGTGCTCGCGCGTCTGCCGCCTTTCGAGCTGATCTACGCGGTACCCGGACGCAAGGCCGAGAGCGACGCGTATCTGCGCAACGCCGTCGACTACACGGGCAAACGTGCGTTTCGCACATTCGACGAGGCGTTCTTCCGTACGCGGCTGGATCGTTCGATGGAGAACCTGCCGTTGCTGATCGGGTTCATCACGGGCGCCATCGCGATCGTCGTCGCGTTCGTGACGGCCTTGCTGAACGTGATCGCGTTCCAGGTCCGCGAGGACGAGTTCGGTCTCTATCTGGCGATCGGCCACAAGCGCGGCGCGCTGGTTCGAAAGCTCGCGTTCGAGGCCGGGCTCGTCGCGTTCGCCGGGTGGCTGCTGGGCCTGGCCCTGGGCGTGCTCGTCGTCTGGCTCTACAAGGTGTGGGCGTTGGACCCCAAGGGCATCGTGGTGTGGGTCTTCGACCCGCGCCCGTTCTGGTTCTCGCTCTCCGTGCCGGTGCTGTCCGCCGCCGTGAGCGCGCTTGCCCTCGCGCGGCGGCTACGGCGGATGGATCCCGTCGCGATCATCCAGAGGCGGGGGATCTGATGCACGAGCACCACCATCACGACCGTCGTCCAGACGACGACGAGCTGCTACGGGCCGAGGACCTCGTGCTCGAGTACCAGGACGGCGACCGGCGCGTGCGTGCCGTCGACCACGTGAGCCTCGCCGTGCGTCGCGGGGAGTTCGTCGGGCTGGTCGGCCCGTCCGGTTCCGGCAAGTCGAGCCTGCTCTTCCTGCTGGCGGGTCTGCGCGCAGCGGACCAAGGGGCGGTATGGCTCCTCGGGAACCCGTTGCCGGCCACACCCGACGGTGGCGCCGGTGTCCGGCGCGCGCACGTCGGATTCCTGTTTCAGGAGCCCTTCCTCGTGCCCTACCTGAGCGTGCGCGAGAACGCGCTCACGCACGCGACCGGTCCCGAGGCGGGACGGCGTGTGGAGGCGATTGCGGCCGAGATCGGCATGTCGTCGATGTTGGACGAGCGTCCGCATCGCCTCTCGGGCGGCGAGCGGCAGCGGGCGGGCGTCCTGCGCGCGCTGGCCAACGATCCGGACGTGCTGCTCGCCGACGAGCCCACGGCGGCGCTCGACCAGGAGACCGGTCGCAGCGTCATTGCGCTGCTGCGTGAGCGTACGCGCACGAGCGCGTTGCTGGTCGTCACCCACGATCCCGGCATGCTGGCGGAGGCCGACCGGGTGCTGCACCTGCGCGACGGCGCGCTCCTGAATGATTGATCCGCGCGCTTCGTGCGTACACTGGGTCGATGGACGGCTGGGGTGCAGGCACTGGGCGCGAACGGTGGGTGCGCGCGGCTGCGTCCCTTGCCTGCGCGCTGGTTTTTCTGGCGGGCCAAGCTGCGCACGGGGACGAAGAAGCCGGCGCCAAGAAGGGCGCGCCCCTCTCCCGCACCGTGGTGGTGCCCGCGGTGCAGAACCAGCCGCTCGACAAGGCGCGCGCCGTCCTGGGCCGGGTCGGGTTCCGCGTCGGCAACGTCTATGAGATGTCGCGTGAGCGCATCTACGCGTACTACATCAAGTACTACCCGCGCGACAAACGCGCCTTGGCGCTCTCGGTCGGCATGCAGATCGACGAGGTCTTCATCCAGAGCCCCAGTCCCGGTCGCACGCTGCCACGCGGGAGCGCGATCGACCTGATCGTTCTGGCCGAAGAGGACGGACGCCTGCCGCGCGATCCGCGCTTCCGCAACCTGAACGTGCAGCCGATTCCGAACGCCGGCTCCAAGCGCGACGCCGGGACGGCGGCGCCCGCGCCCGCCGATGCGGGGGGCGTCGCCGACGTGCCCGAGCACGCAGCGCCGCCGCCGGCGGTGCCGCTCGGCAACGATCCCCCGGCGGTCACGTCGCCGCCGTCGCAAGACGCGCCGGCCGCGCCCGAACCCGCCGCCGCCGACGCGGCGCTGCCGGATCGCAACCCGTGGCTCGACGACATCAACGCGGACGCGACGGGCGAGGGACCCGCCGAGGAGATCGGCTCTCCGGATGCGCCGCGTGCCGCGACGGTCGAAGTGGGCCGCGTGCCGGAGCTGTTGGGCCTGGATCTGAACGACGCCGAGCAGCTCACACGCGACGCGAACATGATTCTCTACGTCGAGCGTGTCGCCGGACATCCGGTGGGACGCGTACTGCGTCAGGAGCCGGCGCCGGGCACCGAGCCTGGCGCGCGCGGGGTCGTGAAGGTGGTCGTCACCGCGGGCGGCGACTACGACGCCGAGACGCCGATGGCGCCGGCGGTGTACGTCCGCGATGTCGACGTGCCGAATCTGCTGGACCGTACGTACTTGCAGGCGGAGCGCATCTTGGAGGACCTCGGCCTCGAGCCGCAGATCGAGAAGGCGCGCACCGGGTTGCCCGGGCGCGTGGTGGATCAGCAGCCGGCGGGCGGCAAGCGGGTTCCGAAGGGCGGGCTCGTGCGCATCTGGATCGGTCCGGGCGAGCTGCCGAAGGCGGGACCGCCGACGGGTGGGGCGCCGCGTCGCGAACCCGCGTCCGCGCCGGCCCCGGCGCCGCGCGCGGCGGGTGGTGCGACGACGGCCTCGACGGGCGCGCCGAAGCCGATCGCGCCGGGCGCCGGCACGGAGCTACCGGGGGACGCGGTGGTGCCGGTCGGGTTCAGCTGGCGTGCCGTGAAGGGCGCGACAGCGTACCTTCTGGAGGTCGAGGAGGCCGGCGCGGGCGGAACGTGGCTTCCGAGCGCGCGCAAGCCGGCGAAGACGACGGCGGTCACGCTTGAGCTCGAGCGCATGGACACGTCGGCGACGCAGGCGTTCCGTTGGCGCGTCCGCGCGATCGTCGGCGGCAAGCAGGGCAAGCCGAGCGCGTGGATCGTGCTGAAGTAGGGAAGCGGAGCCGCGCTACGACGCCTCTGCGGCCTGCTTGCGTTTGAAGAACCCGCGCTTCTTCTTCTTGCCCGAGGCTTCTTGCTGCGCTAGGAAGTTGCGGTGCTCGTCCACGCGCCGCATGCCGTCCATTGACAGCTGCATCGGCTGGAAGCCGACCTCGAGCACGCCTTCCAACACCGGCTCGCCCTCGACCAACACGTAGTGACCGCCCTCGACGAAGAACAGGCCCGTCGCCATCTCCCAGACACGCCGCTCCATGCCCCACTGGGCGGCCTCCGCGGAGACCATCTCGAGCGCCGCGCCGATGCCGTAGTGGTTCTCCGCGTCGATGATCTGCTGCGCCTCGTCCAACGAAACGAGGTCCGCGGAGAGCAGGATCTGCCCCAACCGCTCCTCCGCCAGATTGCTGCGCGCGCCGACGACGACGCCCTTGCGGAAGTACAAGACCCGCTTCGCGTCCGGCGCCGCGACCACGAGCGCGCCGTTGAGCGCCTGGCTGCGCGCAAGGCCGAAGAGGTCGGCCGTGAGCCCGCCCTCGAAGACGCCCGAGGCCGTCACGTTGTGGCGCCCGTCGCGGCCTTCGCGCGTGACGGTGCAGTCCACGGCCTCGCTGAGCAACGGCTCGAGCGAGTCCGGTAGCAGGATCTCGAAGAGAATGGCGAGTTCTTGGCTCACGACGGCAGCAGCCCTATCGACCTCGTCGGAACGCATCCTGAACACTTGCTACGCACTACCAGCGGGTCGCGGAGCCCGGATTTCAGCGGGCGAGGCCCGCTTGCGTCACGTTTTCGACCTTGGACAGCCGCCAAACGCCGTCCGCCCGCTGGAAATGCAGCTTCGCGGCCAGACGAACCGGCCGTCCGACCACCACGCAGCTGATTCGGGCGTCGGAGTGGGCCACGTCCCCGTGCACCTCGATCTGCCGTAGCTCCACGGCGACGTTGCGGGGCGCGTACTTGCGGAGCTGCCCGCCCAGGTGCTCCATGGTCGCGTCCAGGTCCCGGTGCTGGAAGGTCACCTCGTCCGCCATGAGCGCCCGCAGCCGCTCGAGGTCCACGTCCGACGCCGCTTCGCCGGCGTCCTCCGCCCACTGCTCGAGCGCCTCCGCGTCGGTCACGATGAGCCGCTCGATGGCGACCGTGAGCCCGGCCACGACCACGAGGATCAACAGGATCGGAGGCCTTCGTCGCATGCCCGGACATTGTGCACCGAAGGCGCCCGACCGTCCGGCATTGGTACACTTCGCCCATGTCGGAAGAAGTCACTCGCCTGTGCCGGATGGGCGCCAAGCACCTCGAACGCGGAGAGCCTGAAGAGGCGCTCCAGTGGTACGACCGCGCGCTCGAGCTCGAGCCCGACAACGCGGACGCGTGGTGCGGCCGGGGCAAGGCCTGCTACGACATGGGCCGTCTCGAGCGGGCCGACCGCGACTTCCGCCGCGCACAACGCTTCGCGCGCCGGCACCTGGATCTGACCAGCCGCCGCTACCGCTGGTGGTCCGACACGACGACGCGGCCGTACCTGCGCGCGCTTCATGGCCGGGGCCTCTGTTTGTTCTGGCTCGGCCGCTACGACGAGGCCGCGCGCAAGTTCCGCAAGCTGCTCAGGCTCGCGACGACCGACCCGCTCGACGTGCGCTTCCTGCTCGGCGAGACGTACTTCCGGATGGGGGAGCTCGACCGTGCCATTCGCGAATGGCAGCTCGTCGGCGACGATCCGGACGCGCTCTACAACCTCGGCCTCGCGTACTTCTACCGCGGCGAGTTCACCCGCTCGGTGAACGCGTTCCGTCGCGCGATCTTCGAGAACCTGTTCCTCGTCGCGCGTCTGACCGACTCCGACATCTTCAGCGACGTGCCCACGTACCGCGGCACCCACTACAAGGGTCTCGACTGCGAAGAAGCCGCGATCGACTACATCGACCGCTGCGGCGACCTGTGGCGGGGCCGTCCGATCCTCGGCCGTTGGTTGCGCGGCATCTACGAGCATCCGACCGTGCGCAAGAACGTGCGTTCACACGTCGATCACCTGCGTCGACTCACGTCCGAAGACCTGTCACCGGGCGAGCGCGCGCGCGTCGAAGGGGAGAACACGGCGCTTCGCAACGAGGCGCGACTGGCGGAGTCCGACCGCGAGATCGCCGCGGAGATCTGCGACCGCCTCTTCCATCCCACCCGCTAGGCTCGCCGGCTGCTCGGCGCCCGCTAGTCGCGCGACGACATCCAGCGCCAGATCTGGGAGAGCTTGGGCGGCTGGCCGTAGAGCAGGATGCCCACCCGGAACACCCGTCCGGCGGCGACGAACGCGAGGTACGTGCCGAGCACGAGGGCCAGGAGCGTGGCCCACATCTGCCACGCAGGCGGTCCAGGGACGCTCGCCAGCCGCGTCATCATGATGAACGGCGTAAACGGCGGAACGAACGACAGACCCACGGCGAGACTGCTGTTGGGGTCGCGCAGGATGACGATCGACAGCAAGAGCGGCATCGCCAACAGCATCGAGATCGGCGCCATCAGGTTCTGCGCTTCCTTCAGCGTGTTGCAGGCGCTGCCGACGGCGACCATCAGGCTCGAGATCATCAGGAAGCCGAGGAAGTAGTACACCAGGAACCAGCCGACCTGCCGGGCGCTCACGATGCCGTCCAATCCGGCGCCCGCCGCCGCGAGCAATCCGCCGCCCGACCAGAGCAGCATCAGCGTGAGTCCCACGCCGCAGATACCGAGGATCTTCCCGACCATCAACTGGAACGGGCTCAGCGACGACAGCAGCACCTCGAAGACGCGGTTGCTCTTCTCCTCGAGCGTACTGCTGATGAGCATCTGGCTGATGCCCACGATGCCCATGAAGAGCAGCATCATGAACATGATTGGCGTGACCATGCTGACGTCGCTGGCCGCCTCGCCCTCGGCGTCGAGCGGGACGTACTCGATGCCGCGCCGTTGCAGCAGCTTCGCGTCTTCCTCGTCGATGTCGCGCTGATCGATGATGTGCGCGTTGACGACCCGGTCGACGGCGGCGGACAGCCGCGGGGCGACCTCCGCGCGCGCCGAGAGGCCGCTGGGACCGAGAATGCGATACGCCCTCTCGTCGGGACCAGGCTCGCGCTTCTCGAGCAGCGGCGTGGTCAGGATCACCGCGAAGAGCTCGCCCGCGCCGGCCCGAAGCTCCAACGCGTCGATCTCGGAGATGCCGTAGTCGTCCTCGTCCCAAGCCGTCTCCGGGTCGAGCGTCCGGATCTCGTACGACTCGTAGCGCTCGAGGTCCTGCGTCAACGGTCCGAGCAGGACCCCGGTCTCGTCCACGATCACCACCTCGACAGCCTTGACCTCCGCGCTGCCGGCCAACGCGGGCACCACGAAGATGAGGCCCATCCAGATCGGTGTCAGCACGAGACCGATGAGGAACGCCTTCGTGCGCACGTTTTCCAGGTACTCGCGCTTGATGACGCACCAAATGCGGCTCATGCGTCCTCCCCGACCATGCGCTTGAAGATCTCGTGCAGGCTCGGCTCGCGAAGGTCGAACCCGGTGATGACCGCGCGCTCCATCAACGCGCGCAGCAACGCGTTGGCGTCACAGCCCTCCTCGAGCGTGAGCTCCGCCTCGTTGCCGTGGTCGGCGATGTGCGTGACGCCGGGCAGGTCGTCCAGATCCTTGCCGGGCTCGAGCTGGTAGCGCACATGCGCCGCCTGGCGACCCTCCGACGCGCGCACCTGGTCGAGACTGCCGCCAACCCGGATCTTGCCGCGATGAATGAGCACGAGCTCGCGGCACAGCTGCTCGGCTTGCTCCATCACGTGCGTCGAGAAGACGACCGTCGTTCCTTCGCGATGCAGCGACAGGACGGCGTCGCGCAGCACGTCCCGGTTCACCGGATCGAGCCCGGCGAACGGCTCGTCGAGCACCAGTAGGTCGGGCGCGTGAACGACGGTCACGGCGAACTGCAGCTTCTGCGACATGCCCTTGCTGAGCTCTTCGACCCGGCGGTTCTTCCAGCCGCCCAGACCGAGGTAGTCGAGCCAGCGGTCGATGCGCGGTTCGAGGTCCTGTGAGCTGCGCCCCTTGATGTGTCCGAAGAACCGCAGCATCTCGCCGACACGCATCTTCTTGTAGAGCCCGCGCTCTTCCGGCAGGTAGCCGATGCGCGGCTTGAGCTCGTCGCTCACGCGACTGCCGAGGACCTCCACCGTGCCCTCGTCGCAGCGAAAGATGTTCATGAGCATGCGGATCGAGGTGGTCTTGCCGGCGCCGTTGGAGCCGAGGATCCCGAACAGGCTGCCGCGCGGGACCGAGAAAGAGATGCCGTCGACGGCGACGAAGTCCCCGAACCGCTTCGTCACGTTCTCGAAGCGAACGGCAGGTTCAGCGGCGGCGTCTCCGTTGCTGCTCATGGAGCGATCCTATCGACCGGGCCGCGCGCGGGCCTTGAACGTGAGCCGGGAGCGCTGCTCGGCGGTCTCCTGGGGCGACTTCATGTCGGTCGTGCCCGTCTGCACGACGTCGATCCGGACGGGCAAGCCGGTACGCTTCGAGATCACCGCGGTTCCCTCGATCCGATGGCCCATCGCGATCCGCCCGCTGGACCGTCCGTGGCTGATGCGGCCCTTGCGCTCCACGAGCGCGTCGATGCGCAGCTCGAGGCGGGTCTCGCCGTCTTCCTGGAACACGCGCTCGAGCCGCACCTCGCCGTCGAACGTAAGGTCCGGCAGCCGCGCACCGGGGAACGCGTGCGCCTTCAAGATCCGGCGAAGCGCGTCGTGGTCCATCACCGTCTCGGCAGGCCACGACTCGCCCACGCGCACGGCACGGTCCGGCAGCCACGACGGACTGCCGCCGAAGCCGGCGAGGTACTCGGAATGCAGCACCTTCCAGCCTTCGTTGCGGCTGTTCTGCTCGACCTCGAGCGATCCGCGCTCCGGCCGACCGCTGGGCGCGTAGTGAAACGTCCCGGCGGCGGCCGCCTGCTCGGTGTCGTGCACCTCGCCGTTGCCCTCGATGCGCTGGAACCGCACCTCGACGTCGCCGAACGCCCGGCCCTGCGTCTCGTCCCACCGATGACGCTGTACGACCGAGCCGATCATGCGTCCCTCGAGGTCGTTGCGCTTGATCTTGCCCCCTTCGTTCGTCTCGACGTAGACCGACACGTCCAGCTCGAATTCGAGCGACCACGACTCGCCGGCCTCGATCGCATACGCGACCTCGATCGGATCACCGGTGGGCCGGTTCTTCAGTCCGACGCCCTCGATCCCGTGCGAGACGTCGTCCTCGCCACAGCCGGTCAGGAGTCCCGCGAGCGCGGCGATAGCGAGGAAGCGGCCCGTGATGCGTCGACGTCCCATGCGTTGGATGGGCACGATACTCAACCAGGCAGGGCCCTCCGCAAAACACGGATCCAGTTGCCGCCGAGAATCTTCTCGATGTCCTCGTCGGCGTAGCCGCGGGTGCGCAGCGCCTCGCCGATGCGGCCCAGGTCGGCCACGGTCTCGATTCCCTGCGGCGCGTCGTCGGTCGTGAAGCCGCCGTCGAGGTCGGATCCGATCCCTACGTGCTCCGCCCCGACCAGCTGCACCATGTGATCGATGTGCTCGACGACGGTCTCCAGGCTGGCGCCGTTGCGGCTGAGGAAGGGGTTGAAGAGCACGACGCCGACGAGGCCGTCTCGCTCGGCGATGCGTCGGATCTGCTCGTCCGTGAGGTTGCGCGGATGGGAGTGGAGCGCGTGGGCGTTGCTGTGGCTGGCGACGACGAGGTCGCCGTCCATGGCCATGACGTCGTCGAATGCGACGGGCGTCAGGTGACTCATGTCGGGGATGACGTTGAGGCGCCGCATCTCTTGGAACAGCGCGCGCCCGTCGGCCGTGAGCCCATGGTCGTCGCCCTTGGCGCCGCAATAGCGGTTGCGCGTGTTCCAGGCGATGCCGACCACGCGAACACCGCGGTTCACCCAACGCTCCAGCTCGCGCGGCGAGCGGATCGGATCCGCGCCTTCCATCAGATGCAGGAGCCCGATGGGGCCGCCGCGCCGGCACAGCGCGAGATCGCCCTTGCTCTCGACGCGAAAGAGGTCGCCCGCGTGGTCGACCAGGAGCCGGTCGTAGCATTCCATCTGCTGCACGCCGGCATCGTGGGGCTTCAAGCCCTCCCAGTACCCCTCCGTCGCGAAGATGGTGCCGAGGATGAGGCCGACGCCGCCGCGCTTCGCGTCGAACAACGACAGCGCCTGCCCTTCGGGCGCGGGCGCGCCGAAGTCCCGCGGCGTCTCGAGCAACGCCATCGCGATGTCCTCGTGTCCGTCGACGATCAGCCAGTCCATGATGGTCCAACCATCGCCGAGAAACGCGCCGTATGGAAATTCCTCATCTCGACGGAAACCCGCTCGCATGGCGGAGCCTCGACACCGCCCCGGACTTCGGGCTCTACGTGCTGGCCGACCCGGACGCGACGCTGGACGATGCCGCGGCGCAGCACGGCGACGACGACCGCGTGCCCTACTTCGGAACCCTCTGGCCGTCGGGCGCCGCGCTCGCGGCGCAGTTGTTGGACGGCCCGCGCCTGGACGGCGTGCAGGTGCTCGATCTGGGCTGCGGCGCCGGCCCCTCCGGGCTCGCGGCGGCACGGCGCGGCGCGTCGGTTGCCTTCCTCGACTGGGAGCCGCGCGCCCTGCGGCTCGTCGAGCTCTCAGCCGCGCGGCTGGACGTCGTGCCGAGCCGGCTCATCGAAGCCGACTGGCGAGACGACGTCGAAGGCGGCCCTTGGGACATCGTGCTCGGCGCGGATGTGCTGTACGAGGAGCGCAACATCCCGGCGGTCGCGCGATTCCTGGCCGCCCATCTCTCGGCCGACGGGCGCGGGTTGATCGCGGATCCGGGGCGCGCGTTCGCGGGCGGCTTTGCCGCAGCGCTCGCATCGGTCGGCCTCAGGCTACGCGCGACCTCGATTCTGCCGGCGCGGCCGCAAGGGGCAGAGATCACGCTCTACGCGGTCTCTTTGTAGCGTGTTGCGCTCATGCCCAAGGCCTTGCCCCACGAAGAACCGCTGTTGGTCGTGCTACCCGAGGACGCGCGCGCGGGAGAAGCGCTCGCGCGGTTCATCGCGCACGACGCCGTACGGCAGTATCAGCTGCCGTCTCCGTGGGCGCTGGACCTCGCGGGCGTCGACCTCCCCGCGACGCGGCCGAACATGAAGACCATCGACGCGGCGAACCTCGAGGAGGTCGTCGACGTCGTCACCCGGATCTGCGACGACCGGGCCCTCGACGCCCTCGTCGCGCGCCTCTGGCGCGAGGCCGAGGAGGTCGTGCGCGACTTCTATCTGCAGCGCACGACGATGCAGACGTTCGCGGCGATCTTCAAGATGGGCAAGCGGACCATCGACATCGATCCGCCGCCGGAGTTTCGCGCGGATCGCATTCACGACAACGGATTCGAGGTCCAGTACCGCATCGCGCCCGACGATGCGCCGCACCAGCCCCTGGCGCCGACGCAGGAAGGTTCGCTCGTCTACTATCCCTTCGATCCGTCGAACACGGCCGCACGCACGGAGGCCGGTCTGGGCGAGGGGACGAGCGTGGTGTTGGAGGCGTTCGCCTACGAGCGCGCGCGAGACCGGCATCGCGGCGTCTTCGAGCGCATCGGGCGCGAGTACGGCTGGCGCGTGATCGATCCGTCGTCGCCGGCGTAGGGACGCTGCGCTCGTCGCATGCGGGGCGCGTACAATCCGGCCGTGAAGTCCGTAGCCATTCTCATCGTCGGCGACGAGATCCTCTCGGGTGAGGTCACCGACGAGAACGGGCCGCACCTCATTCAGCGGTTGACCAAGGACGGTGTGCACATCGCGAGCCTGTCCGTCGTTCGCGACGACCTGGACGAGATCGTCGACGAGATCGGACGGCTGCGAAAGCGCGCGGATGCCGTGATCATCTCCGGCGGGCTGGGACCGACCCACGACGACATGACGCGGCCGGCCGTCGCGCGCGCAATGGACGTCGACCTCGAGCGGCACCAACGCGCCGACCTGCGCATTCGTGGCTTCTACAAGGAGAAGGTCACCGACGCCGAGCTGTCGATGGCGATGTTTCCGCGCGGTGCGCGCATCGTGGACGGCGTGAAGACCGGGACGTTCGGGTTCGAGATCGGCGGCGTGTACGCGTTGCCGGGCGTGCCGTTCTTGTTCCGCGACCTGATCGAGGGCATCGCGTTGGAGTTCCGGCCGGAGCCGTTGCATCGAACGGAGGTTACGACGACGCTGCGCGAGGGCGAGATCGCGCCGCGCCTCACCGAGCTGAGCGAACGCGTCGCGGACGTGGCGATCGGTTCGTATCCGGTGTGCGAGGACGGCTGTTGGCACGTGCGCGTGGTCGTTCGCGGCACGGACGAGGGACGCGTCAGGGAGGTCGCCGAGGAGCTGAAGGGGACGTTGGCGTAGCGGACGCGAAGTCCCGTTTCCTGCGCCCCGGCCCGGTCCCGCGTCTGCCCTGGCGCCGACCGAGCCGGCGACTGGCCCCGCCCCTTGACCCCCGGTGCCTCGGAGGTACCGTCCTCCCCCGACCTACGAAGTGGGGCTGTAGCTCACCTGGTAGAGCGCGTCGTTCGCAATGACGAGGTAAGGGGTTCGACTCCCCTCAGCTCCACCACTTCGTATCGCTTGGTAGGTTGGGTCATCGATTCGCGCGGACGCGCTGCTCGCCAGCTCTCGGCGGCGCTGCGCCGACTACTTCGCTCTCGTCGTTGCGTGGACGACCACGCGGCCTCCTCGTCGGCTTTGCGGCGCCTTCGACCTGGCGAGCCGATCCCGTTCGACCGGGCTCCCGGAGGCTGGGGGCGACCGCTCCACCACTTCGTATCGCTTGGTAGGTCGATCCACCGAGTCGCGCGGACGCGCTCCTCGCCAGCTCTCGGCGGCGCCCTACTCCTGCGCCGTCACCTGGGCGTAGATGGTCTCCACGAACGGCAGCGGCCGACCGGCCAGACACTTCAAGATCGTCCCGCCGGCCGTGAACGCGTGTGTCACGTCCCCCAGCGTCGCGTAGCGCTCGAGCGCGGCCCGGCCCTCGCCGCCGCCGACATACATCGCGATGCCCGCCGCCTGGAGCTTCTTCAGCGTCTCGATGATCGACTCCGTGCCGCCCGCGAACGACGAGTTCTCGAACTGACCCATCACGCCGTTGTAGAAGCCGACGCGCTTCTTCGTCTCCGACGCCCAGCGCAGCGCCTCCTCTTCGAACAGGGTGCGCGTCTTCGGTCCGATGTCGCGCTGCCAGGCGTCCGGCGGGATGTCGTCCGCCGTCGTGCCGTCGTCCAGTACGAAGTCGATCGGCAGGACCACCTCGATGCCGGCGGCCGCCGCGTCCTTCAGGAGCTGACGCGCCTTCTCGATCGCCGACGCCGGCACGAACGCCTTCTCGTCCTTGTTCACCGGGTCGCCGGCCGCGCCGATCGAGAGGTCTTCTCCTTCGAGCTCGCCGCGCGCACGGCGAAGGGCCATCGCCAGACCTCCGCCCGCGATGATCATCTCGACCTCGCCGCGCCGGACGATCCGGTGCAAGTCCTTGAGCTTGTCGAGCTTCATCCCCGAGAAGCACACGAGACCCGCCTCGCGCGCGCGCACGACGTGCTCCGCGAGCTCGCGGCGCGTGAACGCGCCCAAGGCGACCCGGCCCATGGCCAGCGGCAACGCGATGCTGGAGAAGTCCTTGTTCGAGGCCGCGATCGCGTCGTTCACGTACACCGTCGCGCCCTCGCGCATCGCCGACGCGATGCGTTCGAAGTGATCCGCGACCTCGTTCACCTGCGCCTCGACGGCGTTCCACATGCGCGTCTCGAACCCGTACTGGCGAACGTTCTCGAACATCAGCCACTGGCCGGGCTTGAGGCTCTCCACCGCCTTGACCGCGATGCCGGTCAGGGTCTCCGCGTGCTCGTCGAACCAGTCCTTGATGAACGGACCCGCGCCGGGCTCGAGCTCTTTGAGCTTGTGGTGCACGTACTCCAGCGTCTTCTCCGGCGTGCGTCCGCGGTGGCCGAGCAAGAGCATGCGCCAGCCGTGCTCGCGACCGAACGCCAACGTCTCGTTCAGGCTCGCCAAACGCGGATCGTCTCCGATGACGCCGTCCCGATCGGCGACGTCGAGATCCGCCCGGATCCAGACGGGCGTTCCGGACGGCAGGTCTCCCAGCGACTCGATCGACGGGATGTCGTTCAGCCGCTCCTCGGGCGACGCGGGCGGCTCGCCGAACCCCGCGGCATTGCGCAATGCGTTCGCGAAGGTCTCGTCGTGAAGTTGAGGCATGACGGCTCCTCGACAAGGGCACCCGGCCCGCACGACCCAAAGATAGCGCGGCCGATCCGCGAGACGGCCACGTTATCGAGGTCGGTTGCAGGTCGGTTGGCGGATCCGCGCGGGCATGCGGCTTGCCGGATGCGCGACGGCGCTTGCCGACCGCTCCGCTCTCGTGGGCCCTACGCCACGGGTTCGCCGTCGTCGAGCGCCGCGCGGACGCGTCGCCCCAACTCCGACGACGTGAAGGGCTTGCGCAGCACCGCTTCGTCGTGTGCGGGCGACTTCGCATGGGGGAACTCGGTGCCCGGATAGCCGGAGGCGAAGAGCACCTTGAGTCCCGGCCGTGCGTCGCGCAGCTTCTCCGCCAGCCGCGCGCCGCCCATGCGCGGCATGATCACATCCGTCACGAGGAGATCGATGCGACCTTCGTGGCTTGCCGCGACCTCGAGGGCAGCGATCCCGTCCACGGCCGAGAGGACCGTGTAGCCCAGGTCCTCCAGCGTCGCGCGAGCCAGATCCCGGATGGGCCTGCGATCTTCCGCGATGAGGACGGTCTCCGTTCCTCGGCGAGGCGCGCCGCTCTCGATGGGCGCAACGGACCGGCGATCTTCGGCCGTCGCGGGGAGCAGGACGCCGAAAGTCGTGCCCTTGCCGACCTCGCTCGTCGCGCGAATGTCGCCCTCGGACTGCCGGACGGTGGCGTAGGCGTTGGCCAGCCCGAGTCCCGTGCCTGCACCCCGCTCCTTCGTCGTGAAGAACGGCTCGAACACCCGCCGCATGATCTCGGGCGGCATGCCGCAGCCGGTGTCCGACACCGACAGCATGACGTGGTCCACGTCCAGCGGCGGACCGCCGACGAGCGGCGGAGCACTTCCGGCGGGCACCGGCTGTGAACCGATCGCGATCGAACCCGTGTCCTCCATCGCGTCGCGCGCGTTCAGGACGAGGTTGATGAGGACCTGCTCGAGCCCGGCGTGGTCGGCGCGGACGAGCGGCAGCGGATGTCGCAGCTGGAGCTTCCACTCGATGCTCTCGCCGATGAGCCGCCGCATCAGCCCGAGCAGGCTGCGAACGAGCTCGTTGAGGTCGAGCGGTTCCGGATCGAGGCTTTGGCGACGCGAGAACGCCAGCAGTCGCTCCGTCAGCTGGCTCGCGCGGTCCGCCGCCAGCGCGACCTCGGCCAGCGGCGGCCGCGCCGCGTGGTCCTCCGCCAGCTTGCCGATTGCGATGTCGACGTACCCGCTGATGACCGTCAGGAGGTTGTTGAAGTCGTGCGCGATGCCGCCGGCGAGCCGCCCGACCGCTTCCAGCTTCTGCGCTTGGCGAAGATGCGACTGGGCGCGGCGCTCTTCGGTGATGTCCAGCCCCGCCATGAAGTACAGCGGATGTTCGTCGTCGCGGGTGACCGGATTCAAGACCAGCTTCCAGTGCCGAGTCGACTCGTCGGCGCACGAGATCTCGAAGTCGCCGACGGCGCGGACGTCTTTCGCTTCGCGCTGCACGCAGTCCAACGCCGAGCGGACGCGATAGCGCTGGACCTCGTCCGGGTGGGCGAGCAGGAACCAGTCGGACAGATCGTGCACGTCGCTCGGATCGTGCCCCGTGATCTCCCAGATGAGATCGCTGCTTGCGACCATGCGCTCGTGATCGTCGTAGACGATCAACGGCACGGGACTGCGGGTGATCACGTCCTGCAGGACGGCTTCGTTGTGGCGGCGCTCCGTTTCCGCGCGGCGCCGTGCCAAGGCGCCGGCGAGCAGGTCCGCCACGCTTTGCAGATATCGCGTGTCCGCGTCACTCACTTCGACGTGCCCGCGAAAGTAGGCGCACATGGCGCCGAACGGCGCTCCGGCCGCGACGAGCGGCGCGGCGGCCGCGGAGCCCATTCCCGCGTTCAGGATGTTGTCGCCGGCGGGAAATCGTCGTTCCGTCGACAGGTTCGGGACCTGGAGGAACTTCCGGCTGGCGAGCGCGTACCCCGGCAGCGATGCATTGGCCGCCGACGGGACGAACATGCCGACGCGACCCTCGGGGATGTGCCGGGAAGCGACGAGCCGCAGACTGCGCGCGCCGTCGCGCGTCACCCAGATCTCGACGGCATCGGCCTTGAGAATGTCGCACACCGTCTGCTGCGCCAACGCGTAGGGCGGGGGATCCGAGGCCTCGATGCACGCGGCTGCGACCTCGGTCAGGCTGCCCTCGCGGTGGGTCTGTTGATCCGATGCGCGTCGCAACCGCGCGTACTGCGCGTACAGCGCGATGACCGAGCCGAGCGACGAGACCACCGCCGCTACTTCGGGCGCGAAGGGCGCCGCGTCCGGTGCGCGCCCGAGAAAGATCGCGCCGCGCGGCCCGCCGGCGCCGGGAATCACGCCCCCGATGCACGATGCGACCGCGCCCCACTCGCCGCTCACCTGCGGAATGCCCGCGACGCCGGCAACGCCGGCGACCGGGAGCGGTTGAGCGCAGACGTAGGCCAGGACGTCGGGCGGCGGTCCTTCCGTGGCGCGCACGCCGGGCCAGGGTTCACCGAACTCGTGAAACGGCGGCGAGCCCAGGTGGCTCGCCGGGGGCGGCGTGCCGTAGACGAGAATCAGATCGGCGTGGGTGCGCTCGGCCGACAACAAGCACAGCGCGGCGCACGACGCATGGAGCGCGTCGCCGATCTGTCGGAGGAACTTGCCGAGCACCTGCGGCGAGTCCGCGCCGGGCTCGCGGTTGCTGAACTCGTGTACGGCTTCCGCGAGCGCGGGGACGTCCAGCGTCTTGCCGAGCGCGGCGGTGCCGATCCGGGCGAGGTCCGTGCCCTCGAAGTCACTCGGTGAGCTACCCGGCGGCTCGCCCATCTCTCTCCCGCCACAACACGCCAATCCATACCGAGGCTAGCGATGGTCAGGCGCAGGTCAACGGTGATCTGCGTCGGGTGCGCGTTTGGGATAAGATCCTCGCGTGAGCGAAAAGCAACCGACACAAGGGGATCCCGTCGTAGAGGTGCGCGACCTCGTCGTGCGCTACGACGAGCAGGTCATCTTGAACGGCGTCAGCATGACCGTCCATCGCGGCGAGGTCATGATCATTCTCGGGGGAAGCGGCTCAGGCAAGTCGACGCTGCTCAAGTGCCTGTTGGGCATCCTGAAGCCCGTCTCCGGAAGCGTGAAGGTGTTGGGCGTCGACATGGTCAACGCGCCGCAACGAGAGATCGACAAGGTCTACAAGCGCATCGGAATGGTGTATCAATCGGGCGCGCTCTTCGGTTCCATGACCGTGTTCGAGAACGTCTCCTTGCCGCTCATCGAGCACTCGCAGCTCGATCCGAAGATCATCGACATCTCCGTCCGCATGAAGCTCGGTCTCGTACGGCTCTCGGGCTTCGAGGACCGGCTCCCCAGCCAGCTGTCGGGCGGCCAGGTCAAGCGCGTTGCGTTCGCGCGCGCGATCGCCATGGATCCGCAGGTGCTGTTCTGCGACGAGCCGTCCGCCGGCCTCGACCCGCGCATCGGCCGCGGCATCGACGATCTGATTCGCAACCTCAACCAGGCCTTCAACATGGCGATCGTCGTCGTGACGCACGAGATGGAGTCGGTGAAGATCATCGCGGACCGCATCACCATGCTCGCGCCGCGAGCCGGCGGCGCGCAGGTGGTCTTCAGCGGCACCTACGACGAGCTCGTGAACTTCGACGACCCGGTCGTATCCGAATTCGTCAAGCGCGCGCCGCTGACCGAGCCGCGCTCCGAGGCCGAAGAGGTGCTCCGCCAGCTCGTCGGCGAAGACTGACCGGGGGCACCGGATGCCCGGCCGCGGCGGAAGGCCTGGCCGGACGGTCTGACCGCGCGGGGCCGCTCGCGGGCCGCTGACTACAATGAGCGCTCGTCCAACAACGGAGAGAGCGTCATGCCCTACGACCCGGTCCTCGTCCAGCCGATGCGCGAAGAAGTCACCGCGATGGGAATCGAAGAGCTCGTCGACGCGTCGCAGGTCGAGGCGTTCATGGCTCGCGAAGGCACCAAGCTGATCTTCATCAACTCCGTCTGCGGTTGCGCCGCCGGACAGGCGCGGCCCGCGCTGCGCATCGCCATGCAGCACGAGAACCGGCCCGACCACGTCGCGACGGTGTTCGCGGGACAGGACGTCGAGGCGACCGCGAAGGCGCGCAGCTACGCCGCCGACGTGCCGCCGAGCAGCCCATCCGCGATGCTGTTCACGGGCACGGAGCTCGTTCACTTCGTCCCTCGGCACATGATCGAGAGCCGGGACGCACAGTCGATCGCGTTCGATCTCGTGACCGTCTTCGACCAGCATTGCGCCTAGCGCGACGCGCCGACATGGGCACGTTTCACCACGACAAGGGCGAGCTGCACGGCATCACCGTCGTCGTCGACACCGAGGGGCCGCAGGTCTTCGTCGGCCGCTGCGACACGATCACGCCCGAGGGCGTGATCCTGCTCGATGCTGCGGTTCACGAGGAGGGCGGCGACGCACCGTCCAAGTCCGAGTACTTGCAGAAGGCGGCGCGCTTCGGGATCTGGAAGACCCACGACCGGATCCTGGTGCCCCGCGAATCCGTCGCCTCGATTCAGCGGCTCGGCGACTTGTAGGGGCGACCCTCCTCGTCGCGCAATTGGTTGGGGCGACCCTCGTGGTGGCCCAATTGGGCAGCCACGAGGGCTGCCCCTACAGCCCGCGTCCCCCGAGTCGCCCTACCTCTTCTTCACCCAGCCCCACTCTTCGTCTTCGGCCTTCCTCTGCGTCTTCTGCCAGGCGGTGTCGATCTCGCCGTCGTAGAACCGCTCCGGGTACGCGAGCGCCCAGAACTGACGCCGCAGCGGCAAGCGCGCGGGATTCAGCCGGCGCGCCGCATCCAGGATGCGTACGGCCTCGCCGCGATCGTTCGCGTCCATCGACAGCTTGGCCAGCCTCAGGATCAGACTCATGTCGCGCGGTTGCTTCGCGATGAGCTCCCGCAACAGGGTCGCGGCCTCCTCGCGACTCGCAGCGGGGAGCGCGCTCACCAATGCGAGCTTCGCACGGAAGTCACGCGGCGAGCGGCGCACGATCTCGCGCAGCGCTTCGACGCCCACACCTTCGAAGGGGCGCTCGGGCTTCGGCGGCGCCGGCGCCTTGGACTCCGCGAGGTGCCGGTCGATCCAGAGCCAGTCCCCCGGCCGATCGAGGGGGCCCGACGCGCGGTGAAGTCCCAGCTCGTCGATCAGGATCCACCGATCGACGGTCGCCAAGCCGAAGCCTTGAAGCACCTGGCCCGTGGGGTCGAGTGCCACGTCGCCGTCCGCGTCGGGCGGCGCGTAGGGACGCACGCGCGGCTCGCCCTCGAGGTCGACGGCCACGGCCAGCACGTCCAGCTTGCGCGCCTTCGCCTGCGACACCCAGGTTCCCACGTGCTTGCGCGACGTGGACCACGGCGACCACACGACCATCAACAGCCGCTGTCCCGGCCGCTCGTACGTGTCCCGCGTCGATCCGTCGAGCATCCGGAACCGCAGCGGCGGAACGCGCTCGCCCGGGCGTCCTCGCGCCGGGGCCGCGCGCCGGGCCGACGCGTCGACGCGCCACCCGCCCTCGACCTCGCGCAGCCGGAAGCCGAGACCGCGCGCGATCTTGCGGATGTTGAACGTCTCGCTCCCCGTCACGCCCCGCGTGGGTTCGTCGTAGCGGGTGCAGAAGCGTTCGAAGCAAAGGACCCAGGCGTCGGCGCGGCGCCTCTCGTTGCGCTTCGGCTTGTCCTGCACCGACGGAATCAGGCGTTTGGCGTGGACCCGCAGCCCGTCCGCCAGATCCCGCCGTGAGATCCAAAGGCCCGTGCTGTCGGACGTGAGCCCGTCCTTCAGCGCGACGCGATTCGACCCTTGCCAGAGGCCCGGCTCCTCCTCACCGCGACCGTCCTGAGGCGCGCAGAGGACGAGGGCGAGGACGAACGGGAGTGCGAGTCGATTCAATAGCCCAGGATGGCCTTCATGTTCTTCAGGATCTGCTTGGCCTCGTCGGCGGTCGCCGCGTCGGCCGCGGTTCCCATCTCTCGAACGAGGAGCGTCCGCACCCCGTCGCTTGCGAGATGGAACGTCTGTCCCATGAAGGGGTACGCGACGCCCGGCATGCCGGCCACGACGCTCTTCTCGAGCTTCGTCTCGTCGACCTGGATCCCGAAGTTCTTCAGGATCATGCCGATGCTCGGCGTGAGCGCGGCTTCCGACTGTCCTTGGTCGATCAGGATGACGAGCATGGTCGCGGCGCCCTTCGACACCATCGTGACCGCCAGCGGGATCTGCGCCCTCATGGCGGGCGGCGGCGCGTCGGCCTTCCAGCCGTCCACGAGCTTCACGCCGAAGAGGCGGTCGCGATCGACGAAGTCGTAGCCGGCAAAGGGATCGATGCGCGCGTTCTCGTCGCCCGTGTCCCGCGCGTCCTTGACGAACTTCGTCTTGCGCACGCAGGTCCAGACGTTGCCGAGTTCTTCCTTGGTGAAGCCGTGCGCGATGAGGAGCTCGGCGCCGCGCAGAAGGATGCGCCCTGCGCCGTGCTTGTCCGTGAAGTCGAGCGCCTGGACGTCGGGCGCTTCGCCCGCCGGCTTGCCGAGGCCGTGATCCACGCCCTCGGTCTTCCACGTGTCCCCACCGGCCTTCTCGAGGCAGCGCGTGAACGCGTCGTACGCTTCCTTGGCGTCGTCGAGCGAGTCGAAGGAGAAGCCCTCGATGACACCGATCCGCTCGCCGTTCTCGATGAAGATGCTGCGGCCCGCGTCCCAGCCGTTCGCCACGGCGACGGACTCTTCGCTGACGTAGTTGCCCTGCGCCATGTCCGGTCCGGTCGCCCGCCCGTTGTCCTCGCCGAGAAAGAAGTCGACGTACAGCGCCATGTCGAGCTCGCCGACGGGCACCTCGTGCAACTTCGTCCAGCCCTCGCCCGCGACGGCGGCGAAGTCGCCGCCCCAAACGATGGTGCGCGGGTAGTCCTTGTTCTCGCCGAGCCAGCGCGACGGGTGCAGGGCCTGTTCCTGCGTCGTGGGCGGATTCTCGTAGAGCGCCGTCATCTTCTGGGCGTATTCCTCCGGCTCGAGTGCGTGCATCACGAAGTTCGGTCCGGTGCGGTAGTGCAGGATCGTGGGGAGGAACAGGAAGAGCGGCGTGATCCGCAACACCTGCATCTGGTTGCCGGCGCCCTCGCGGTTGCTGCCCTCGACGTTCGCGCGCGCGGCGTCCGGAAACTTGTTCTCGTAGATGATGCGGGCCATCTCGGCCGACCCTTCGACGAGGACCTTGTCCGCGAACAGGCGGTCCGGATCGAACTTGATCGGATCGGTGCGCTTCTTGAGATCGATGTACTGGTCTTCGAGCGCGTGAATGAGCTCGTGCAGGATGATCGGCTTCTGCGCTTCGCCCTTCAGCCCGTCGATCATGAAGAGACGCTTCTTGTCGGGATCGAAGTAGCCGCCGACGCCCGCTTCGAGGAACGCGAGGACCATCTTGAGCGGGTCTTCGTCTTCGGAGATCAACCCGAGGCGACGAATGACCTTCGTTTCGCGCTCGAGCTCTTCCGGGGTGAGCTCCTCCTTGACCATCTTCTTGAGGTTCGCGGCGAGCTGCTCGCGCGTGAGCAGATCCGCCGGCACCTTGAACTTCCACTCGAGGCCGCGGATCTCAGCGGCGACGCTGCGCAGCTCATCGACCATCGCGATGATCTCGGCGCGGTCCTTGTCGTCGGCGGCTTTCGGCTCTTCGTTCTCGGGCTCGTCCTCGGCGAGGGCGAAGCCGCCCAGGCAAAGAGGCAAGAGCAGGCAAATCAGGGTCGCAAGATGGCGTCGGGACATTGGAGGGCTCCTGTACGGCCGGTCATGGTACCGGTCGTTCTGCGTCGCGCCGACGGAAGGTGATGGGGGCCTCGGGAGCCCGGTACCATCCGCCCATGCCGGTCGCCGCACTCACCACACCCGACATGATCGTGCTGGTCGTGTGCCTCCTGTTGGCCGTCCGCGGCACCTTCAAGGGCTTCGCGTGGCAGGCGGTGCGCACAGTCGGGCTCTGGGCGGCCATCGTCATCGCCGGCTGGCAGAACGAGCGTGTCGGCGCGTGGCTGAACGACAACATCGGCTTCCTGCCCTCGGCGTGGAAGGAAGAGGCCGGCTGGTTTCTGATCCTGGTCGTCGTCTGGATTCTCGCGGTGATCATCTCGTACATGGCGCGCGGCGCCATGCGCAACGCGTCCTTGACCGGCACCGATCGCTGCCTGGGTTTTGCGATGGGCGCGGTGATGGGCGTCGCGTTGTGCACGATCGTCTTCGTGATCTGGGGCAAGTGGGTGGGCGAGGACGAGCTAAGGCAGACGCTCGAGAGCTCTTTTTCCGTTCGCTACCTGGCCGTGTTCGTGGACGTGGTGAACCCGATCATTCCGGACGCGGTGCACGAACGGGTGACGACGATGTTGCAAGCCATCCGGGCGGCATCGGAAGGCTAGCTCGTTCTCGCCGGCACCGACCCGATCCCGGCGCCCGATCGAGACGCTCCGGCCCGACGGCGAAGTGCTTGTTCAGTCGTCGTCGACGGTGGTCTCGAACCCATCCGCTTCGATGAGCGGCTCGATCTCGTCCAGCTGCAGCTCCGTCGGAATCTCGTACGCGGGCTCGACCGCCTCTTCGCCCGCCGCCCGTTCGTCGCCGTACGCCTCGCGCAGCTGCTCGACGACCTTGGACGCGCCGGCATCTTCCGTCGTGTACTCGAAGCGCGCCCACTCGATGACCTGCGTGCGCCGAACACCCGCCGCACGCGCCGCGTCCTCGTCGCTCTTCTCGTAGGCGACGAGGTCCGTGAGCAGCGCGTCGTACCGTGGGCGCCCATCCACCCGAATGGGTGGGAGCCTGCCGTCCATCGCCAGCCGGCGCAGCCCGGCCGCGTCGGCAAAGACCCGCTTCGCCGCCTCGTCGCCGTCCAACAGCTCCACGTCGCCGAGCGCCGAGCGGCCGCGCGACGCCCGATGGGCGTCCGGCGACGGCGGCTCCAGCCGCGCGAGCCAATAGGTGCGCATGGAGTCTTCGTCGGTGGCCGTCAGACCGGCCGCGGCGTCGACCCACGGCTTCGGGAGCCCGATTTCTCCGCCGATGTGGGCCGAGGGGATTTTCCGCAAACGTGCTTCGCGGGCCAGCCGACCTGGATCTTTGAGTAGCAATCTGCCCGCTTCGGAAAGATCGTAGTAGTCGGTGGCGTCCAGCTTGAGCATGGACCTCGATTCTACGGACGCCGCCCCCATGGGTGCGCCCGAAGGGAGACCCCAATGTCCGACTCGACTCGCTCGTCGCTCGCCGCCCTCTCGGTCCTCGCGCTCGGGCTCACGCTCGCGGCCTGCCAGGGCGGAGGGTCGAACCCGCTGCCCGCGACCGGCGCCGCGCGACCGACCGTCGCCGGCGGCGCGGCGCCCGGATACGCAAACCTCGCGGACGCGCAGCGCGCGTTCACCCGCATGAGCCCGGACGGCGTTCTCATCGCGACGCTGGAAGACTCCGCCTGGATCCGGTTCGAAGCCGATCCGGACACGGCGACGGAACGGCATCGCGCGTACTTCGAGTACGGCTACACGACGTTCAACGTCACGCTGCGCTCGCAGGCGTTCACGCGCCCGACGGACGAGACGTTCCTGCTCGAGGATTCGACGGGCGCGCGTCACACGGCGAGTCCGTTGCGTTACGACAGCGCGATGACGCTCGTCGACGATCGGTACCAGTACACGTTCGACCTCTCGTTCAAGCACGTGATCACGAAAGAGGTCCGTTGGCTGAAGTTGATTCGTCAGGCCGACAACGAGACCGTCGAGTGGACCTTCGATACGGCCAGTCCCGCCAACGTGCCGGTTACGCGCGAGCAGTAGCGCCGGCGCGCCCCCGAGCGGCCGCGTACAATCGGGTTGAATGGCCGATTGGAACTATTGGTCGCCGATCCGTATCAAACGCCGGGGTGATCCGAAGGCGGTCGGAGACCGCGCGACCAAGCGGATGAGCTCGACCGGCGGCAACGTCGCGACCTCGTTCCTTCGTGTGGCCGAGCGCGAGAGCTTCGAGCGCAAGACGCTGACGAAGCTCGCGATACTGATCGCGATCGGCTCGATTCTGTCGTGCATCGCTACGACGCTGATTCTCGCCGAGGTGCTCAGCGCTCCGAGGTCCATACTCGTCGCGCATCTGTTGCTCGCGTCGTTGTTCGTTACCGGACTGTTCGTCGTGGCGCGTGCGCCGTTCGCCACGACGTTCGGGTTGGCGTCGGTGCAGGTCGCTTTCCTCGCATTCCTGGCCGTGCCTCAGTTCCGTGACGCAGGCACATTCGGTCTGGTCTTCGTGACCGGCCCGACAGAACTGGGGATCGCCCTCTTCAACCTCATCCTCTGGTGGAACATGAAGGATGCGATTCGCGTGCGGCTGCTTCGTCAGAGCCTCGAGGATGCGGTGCCCAGAAAGGAAGGCCGGAGCCGACGCCTACGGCTAGTGTCAATTCCCACCGTCTGGCGCGTCGCGATCGGCGTAGGGGTCATCCTCTCCGGTGCTCTGTTCCTGCTCAACATGGTCGGGAACCCGTACCCGGTGACCTACTGATCCTGCGCGTGTCGGAGTGTCCCGCGCGCGACGCGGTCGAGGATCTCCTCCACCGGCCCGCGCACCGCCACCGGACGAATGCCAACCGCCTGCAGCAGCGTGACCGCGCGCTTCGACAGCTGCGTCGCCACCAGCGCGCTGCAGCCGACCAGGCTGCGCAGGAACACCCGCGCGTCACCCACGCCGTCTTCGCGGCGCCGGCGGTCGGGTACGAACGTGCGTCCGCCGATCAGGCGAATGTGATCCTGCGTCACGGCGTAGATGCGCAGGTTCGGCGTGTCGGTGAGCGAACGGTCCACCAGCGTGCCGTCCCGCGACGCGACGGCGATCAGCTGCGCGCGGCGCCGCGGTAGCACGCGACCGGGCTCCGGCTCTTCGCCGAGCGGGTCCGGCAGGATGCGCAGCACGTCGACGGCCTCCAGCGCGTCGATGTCCACCGGCTGGAATCGGTCCGGCGCCAACCACGAGAGCTCCGGATGCTCGCCCTCCTCGTGCAGCTCCACGCGCTCGAACGCCGCGTGCACCTGCGCGCGCGCTTCGTCAAGCTCCGCGTCCGTCGGAATGCCGCCCTTCACCAGCGGCGTGTCCGGCCGAGGATCGTGCGGATGGATGTCCATACGCTCGGCGCCCGCCTCCGCCGCGACCCGCGCGATCTCGCCGATCTCGTCCGCGTTCACGGTCGGGATCAACGTCGTTCGAATCGCGACCGGAATGCCGCTCTCGCGTGCCACGTAGAGCGCGCGCTTCGACTCGTCCACGTACAGGGCCGCCGCCGCCTCGCGGTCGAGCAGGTCCGCGCGGTACACCGCGCCGTCCACCAGGCGCTGTGCCGTAGAGCGGCGCACGGCGTCGAGACGCAGCGCGAGGTAGTTGAGCCCGAACGCCTCCAGCTCTTCCTGGTACTCCGCGAGCAGCGGCCCGTCGATGACCAGGCCGGTCAGGACGTCCGGATGGTGCTCGTGCACCAGCGCGAGCGAACGCAGCACCGTCTCGGGGCTCGCCAGCGGGTCGCCCGGGCCGTCGATCTCCAGCACGAGCGGACCGCTGAGCGTCGCGCGCGCCACCGCGACGTACCGCAGCACGTCGGCCGCGGACGTGGCCGTCGCGGTGTTGTCGAACGGACGATCGCGGCGCAGCAGCAGCGGCAACGGCGCCGCGGGCAGGGTCAGCCGCCAAACGCCCAGGGCCGGGCGTCGCGGTCCGTCGTTCGGCGTGTCGTTGCTGATGCGCGCCTCCTTGCGGCGCACCTGTGTACCGGTGGTTTCGGGGCCTTGCAACAGTGGTTTGCGCGTACCCATGC
Source organism: Planctomycetota bacterium (assembly GCA_965223505.1). Taxonomy (GTDB): domain Bacteria; phylum Planctomycetota; class PLA2; order PLA2; family JAEUHO01; genus CBDCWP01. The sequence continues at coordinate 26,579 of CBDCWP010000021.1, read as the reverse complement.
AGCCGCGTTCCTTAGTACAAGGGGGTCGTGGAAGAACGTCCCGAACCCGATGAAGCGTCCGAACGCGGCATGCCGCCCGGCATGCCGCCGCACCAGGACGGTGCCGGCGAACACACGCCGCCGCCCGGATGGCGTCCGATCTCCGGCACGTCGCTTGCCGCGTTCATCATCACGCTCGCGCTGTCGCTCGCGGCGCTCGTGACCGGCTATTGGTGGTTGATGGCGATCCCGCTCGTGATCGCGATCATCGGCATGCGCAGAGCCAAGCCTGCGAAGTACCGCGGACGCGCGTTCGCCATCTGGGCGTTCGTTCTCTCCATCGCGATGGGGTCGTGCACCTTCATGGGCCATCGCAGTCTCGAGGAGATGACGTCGAAGATGGTCGGCGGCGTCATGCACGTCCTCAACGCCGAGATTCCCGACGAAGAACGCGACGCGCGGATTCGCCAGTGGGTTCACGCGTCGATGACCGAGGACGAGACGCTCGACAAGTGGAAGGCGCGCTTCGCGGCGGCGGAGGAACGGCTCGGTCCCTACACGGGGGAGCTGCGCTCGGCGAGCGTGTTCTCGAGCTATGCCCACTTCGCCATCGGTCCCGATCTCGATGCCGTGGAGGAAGTGGGGCCGAAGAGCGCGCGAGCGCTGGAGCCCGGAACCGCGTTCTGGGCGGTCGCGCGGTTCGAGAAGGGCGACGCGCACGTGGCGGTGCTGCCGTACGGCGTGGGCCCGATGGAGCGAGCCGAGTCGCTCAAGAAGCTGGACGACGCGTCGCACGCGCCCATCCTGATCGACCTGCGGATCTACGTTCCCCGCCGGTAACGGTCCTTGCCTGCGATCCCGCGGTGCGCGCCCGGCGGGTACACTCTTCCCCCTGGAGACCCGCCGATGCGCATGCCCCACGTACGGCCGACGCTGCTGCTTCTCGCGGCCACCATCGCTCTGCTCACGAGCGGCATCTCGGCGCAAGCGAAGCTCGACAACAAAGAGTGGAAGGAAGCGTCTGTCAAGTTCGAAGAGCTCTTCTCCAAGCGCGGCATGCCGAAGGAGAAAGCGGAGCTGCTCAAGGTCTTCATCGAGGACGGCGAGGGCCGGTCGTGGCGGCTGTTGACCTCCGCACTCGTCAAGGAGTGCGAGCTCTGGTGGGAGGTGCACCACGAGGTCGACCAATACGAAGCCGAGCATGCGAGCCTGCTGCGCAAGGGCGGCGATCAAGGCGGCTTCACCGATCCGGATTGGGAGGCGTCCGCGGAGCTCGAGAAGAAGATCGCGTCCATGCGCGGTGTCGTGAAGGCGGAGAACGAAGCGCTCGAAGCGGTGCTCTCCGTGCTTCTCGAGGGGCCCGAGGTCCTGAAGAAGGTCATCCTCAAGCGCGCGGCCAGCGGCGGCGAGTGGCCGTATCGCGCCGCGGCGGCACGCATTGCCGCGCGCGATCCGAAGGAGCCGGAGAGCTTCAAGTACCTGCAGAAGGCCTTGATCCAGGACGAAGACCATCGCGTGCGCAGCGCCGGGCTCGACGCGCTCGCCAACGCCGAAGAGGGCTGGGAAGACCTCGTCATCGGACGTCTCGGCGATTCGTCCTGGGCCGTGCAGATGCAGGCCGTCCGTATCATCGAGGCTCGCGACCTCAAGCGCGCCGTGCCGCATCTCATCAGCGCGCTCGGTCCCGCGTCGCCGCGTGTGACCGAGGCGATGGGCAAGGCGCTGCAGCACCTCACGGGTGAGAACTTCGACGCGTACCCGGAGGTCTGGGCGAAGTGGTGGGAGGAGCACAAAGAGGAGTTCGGCTCGAAGACCAAGGTGCGCAAGGGCGGCAAGCCCATCGACCACGCCGACGTCGAGTTCTACGGGCTGCGCATCAAGTCCGACCGCGTGCTGTTCGTGATCGACATCTCCGGTTCGATGAAGCTGCCCACGAAGAACGAGAATCCGGCCGAAAAATGGAAGCCGCCGCCCACCACGACCGGTGACGGCGCCCCGCCGCCGCCGCCGCCGCCGGAGGAGATCCTCAGCGGCCCGAAGATCGAGGTCGCGAAGCACGAGCTCAAGAAGGCGATCGAGAAGCTGACGAAGGAGACGACGTTCAACATCATCGCCTTCAACCACATCTCGAAGCAGTGGAAGCCGACGATGATGAAGGCTTCCAAGAAGAACAAGAAGGACGCCTACAAGTGGATCCGGGCGCTCAAGCCCAAGGGCTCGACGTACATCCACGGCGCCCTCAAGCTCGCGTTTCGCTTGGCGGGCCTCGTCAATTTCGACAAGGCCTATCCGGACATCAATCTCGACACCATCATCGTGCTCTCGGACGGCGCGCCGACGAAGAGCGGGCTGACGCCCAAGCCGTTCCCGACCGCCGCCGCCGCGAAGCAGTACAGCGACGAGATTCTCGCGCAGGTCGCGGAGTGGAACAAGTACCAGCGCGTCGTGCTGCATTGCATCGGCGTCGATCTCGTGGAGACCGTGCAGTTCCTCAAGGAGCTCGCGGAGCAGAACGGCGGAACGTACGTCGACCGGTAACGAAGAGACGCGCACGCCCGACGTGACGACGATGCCCGCGGGCGGGCTGTGGGTGCGTCTCTTCCGCTTGCGCGGCATCGGCGTCTACGTCGATCCGATCCTGATCCTGCTCATCGGCTTCCTCATCATGGCGAGCGACGCCGGCGGCACGACCGGTACGCGGCTCGTCGCCGCGGCGATTCTCTTGGGCTGCGTGTTCCTGCACGAGCTCGGCCATGCGTGGATGGCGCGGCACCGGAAGCTGCACGTTTCGGGCGTCTTCCTGCACCTGTTGCCGTTCGCGTACGTGCAGCGCGGCGCGCCCCGCGACGAGGTGCGCGTCGCGTTGGCCGGACCGTTCATGAGCCTCGTGCTCGCTTCGGTGTTCGGAGCGCTCCTGTTCGCGCGCGGCGACGTGCCCGATCTCGCGCTCGCCCTCTGGATGCCGGACGTGCTCGCGCTGGCGTTCGCGATCAACCTCCTGATGGGGGCGGTCAACCTGATCCCCGCCCTGCCCCTCGACGGCGGCCGCGCGCTGCGCGCGGCGTTTCAGACGCGCATGGAGCCGATGGCGGCCTATCACGCCACGGCGTGGACCGGGACGGTCGCCGGCATCGTCGTGGCGTGCACGGGCATCTGGATCGGCACCATGCCCGGCGGCGCGATCGTGACGGTGCTGGGGGTGTATCTGGTTCTTGCCGCGTGGCGCGAGCGGCCCGGGTAGGCGCGACACTCGTGGTCGCCCAATAGGGCGGCCACGAGGGCTGCCTCGACTAGCCGCCGTCGCGGGCGGGCGGCTTCGGCTCCGGCTTCGGCGGCGGCGGCGCGAAGCTCCAGATCCCGCCCAGGCCTTCGACGACCTGGATCAACCGCTGCGGAAACGCGTCGCCGATGTGCGCCATGCGCACCCGGATCGGCCGTCCCACCGTCGCCCACCGCAGCCGCGCGATCTGGTGCCGCATCTCGCGTTCGGACACCTCGGGGAGATCGCGGACGGTCAAGAGGACGATCGACTCGGTCTCGGCGTTGCGCAACACGTACTCGAGCTCTTTCCAGATCGCGCGGTCCGAGCCGGTGTGGAACCCGTTGCGCTTCACGATCGTGAGCACGTTGTCCTTGGCCGTCTTCATCGCCTGCGGCGTGGCGTCGGCGTACGGGATCATCGACGTTTTCTTGTCGCTTATGATCGGCGCCTCACCGCGATCGCGAAGACCCGCGGGGAGGACCGGCATGTAGCGCGAACGGCTGGTCTTCGGGTCGCTTTGCAGGCGAATGCGGCTGCCTTCGATCTTCCACCAGCCGTTCGCACGGATGCCGACGGCCGCCTCCTCGTCGAGGCCGTGCAGGACCGCGTCGAACATCTTCTGCATGTAGGCGGGCTCGTCGCCGGACAGCGCCGTCGCGCCCGGCAGGAAGCAGACGACCACGAAACGGCGGCCTTCCGGCGGCAGCATGTCGACCTGGCCGACGATGCGTTCGCGCAGCTCCGTCACGGGAATGGACGTGTTCGGCTGGAAGCTCTGGTTGCGGCTCCACCACTCGCGCCACATCTTCGCGTCGTAGAAGCGCTGGTTCGTCAGCCGGAACAGTGCCGAACGGCAGCGGCTCGCGACGTCGAAGCTCATCTCAGGCAGCGTCTTGACGAGCACCTCGATGCTGCGGCGGCTACGAATCTGGGCCAGCGCGTCCACGGCCTGCGCCGACACCTCCCAATGCGGGGACGCAAGAAGCTCGCCCAGGCGTCCGGCGAACGCGTCGCGCCGCGTGAGGCCTGCGGCGTGCGCCGCCAGCGCTGCCTCGATGGGGATCTCCGAGTCGATCCCCTGCAGGAACCGACGCTCGCGCCACTCGGGATCCGACGGCGTGGTGGCGAGCGCGCGAAGCGCCGCGCCCCGCACCGCGTCGTCGTCGGCGGCCGCGAAGGCGACGAAGTTCTTCTGCACTTCCTGCACCCCGTAGATCGCCGCGACCTCGATCCACAGCGCGCGCACCTCCGCCCGGCGCTCGGCGCGGAGACGCTTCACGACCGCGTTCTCCAGATCCGGCGGCGCGGTCTCGATCAAGGCGCGGGCCAGCGCGCGGCGGGCGATGCTGCCCTTGTGGTTCATCACGTCCACGACCCACGCCTTCGCGTCTTCGGGGAAGTAGAAGAGCTCGTTGAGGTAGTAGGTCGCCAGGTAGCGCTCCATGATGTTGTTCGCATCGCGCGCTTCCGCGATCGACCAGTTGGGCGTGACGAACGAGGAGGGCTTGATGTCGAGCGAGAGCTCCTTGGCCGCGTCGGCCAGGCGCAGCGCGTGGCGTCCGCGCGGCTCGCTCTCGTGCGGCTTCAACCTCGTCGCGAGGTAGCCGACGGCGCGGTGCCGCTGGTACGGCTGCGGCGTCATCGTCGCGAGGTCGACCATGAGGTCCATGGCCTTGGGCGTCTTCTCGCGCACGGCCACCGCGTAGACGGTGCTGAACGCGTTGGAGTCGAGGCGCGACCAGCGCTGCTTGCGCTGCTCCTTCCACGCCTTCACCAGGATCTTGCGCGCCTGGCTGACCGTCAGCGGCTTCGGCTTCTTCGGCTTGCCGCCCTTGGCGTGCACAGCGCCTGCGGGCACGAGCAGGACGAGCAGAGCGATCACCGCGAGCCGCATCTTCACTGTTCTACCCGCCGGTGACGGCTCCGCCGGTACCGCTTCCGCCGACCGAAGGCCGCGAGGGCGTCGTCACGGGGGTAGGCGGCGGCGGGTTGCTCGGTTGTTTGGGGCCCTTGCGCGACGGTGTGGTCGGCTTCTTCTTCGAGCCGGCGGACTTCGGCGCCGGCGCGGGTCCGCGCGTGCGGCCGTCCGCCCAGCCTTCGACGTATGTGATCAGGAAGCCCAGCTTCGAAGCGGTCTCCCACGGCGTGTTGCCGTACCGCCGGCGGACGATCATCGACGAGTCCACGACCGCGGAAAGCAGCCGTTGCGACGTCTCGCCTCCGCGATAGCCGAGGTTGCGCTGGCCCGCGCCGCGAACGCCGAAGCAGAACTCCCAGAGCACGCGCGGCGCCAGCTGCACCGCCACGCCTGACGCGAGCCGCTTCTCGTCCTTGATCGAGCCGACGACGGTCTGGTACTCGCTCAGATGGAAGCGCACCCGGTGCAGCCATGCCTTGAGCAGGGTGCCGTGCGCGAGAAAGCGCTCGTTGCCGCCTTCGGAACGGTAGGCGAGCACGAAACGGTCGAGCACCTTCAGCGCGCGGACCGCGAGCTGGTCCTTGCGCTTGGCCAGCTTGAGCGCGTTCGCCAGCTCCGCCTTGCTGCGGAAGATGAGCGGGAGCGGATCGAGGTTCTTCGCGATGCCGCGCGGGTTCTTCCGGCGCGGATCGCGCGCGAGCAGGCCGGGTGCTTCGAGCAGGATCGAGATGGCGCGGTCGTAGGGCACCGCGTTCTCGTCCTTGCGGCGCCAATTCCAATACGTCTGCTTGTGCGCCAGGCTCGGTGCGAGCCGGCGGAACTTGCCCGGATCGGTGAGGAACGTGCAGCGCGCCTTCGTCTTCGACGGCGCGCCGAAGCGATTGAGGTAGAAGCGCCCCTTCGTCTCGGCCGCGAGACGCGACAACGCGTAGTCGCCGAAGCCCGACGGCACGTAGTTGAAGCCGCGCGTGCGCACGTGCGAATGGCCGTGCCACGGATCCCTGCGCACGTCTTCCGGCACGAGCTCGGCCTGTCGTCCGGTCCAGCGCACCTGGGCGAGCCACAACGCCGGGAGGTTGATGTCCCACTCGAACGGAACCTCTTCGACGGGCGCCTCGCCGCTTCGCACCTTGGACTCGAGCAACAACGTCCCGTTGTCGGAGAACGCGACCTCGGGGGCGACCACGACGACCTTGCACTCGGCACGCTGCGCTTCGATGATCGCGACCTCGAGCTCGGATCGATCCTTGACGGCGCGCGTCGTGACGACGAACACGGTGCGCGGCGCGGGCAGGTTCTCCGCGGCGAAGCGAATGTTGTCGCGCACGCTCTCCAGCAGCGGCGTGTCCGAGACGCCCGACGTTGCGAGCGCCTTCAGCTCCTGAGCGAGAACCGATCGCGCCTGGATCCTTGCGCTGCGCTGTGCACTGGCTTCGCGCGCGATCACGATGGGCGGCAGCCGCTCCGGCAGCGGGTCGGTGGCCATTCCTCGCCAGAACGTGCACGCCAGCTGCGTGGGCTCGAGCTGCAGCACCACACCGCCGCCGTGGTTCTGCGCGTACAGCGCCGCGTTGAGCGTGTAGGCCGGATCCTTGGCGACGCGCCAGTCCCAGATGTCGCCGGTCTGCGCTTCGTCGCCGGTCGCGGAGGGCGCAAGGAGGGCCAGGAACAAGACCGGAAGTAGTCCCCGCAGTCCCAAGCCGCGCACCCAAGCACCTCGCATCGTGTCTCGCGCCACCCTATGAAACACGATTTTGGCCCGAGCGTTCGGCCCCGGCGTGCAAAAGGCGGGTTTTCGGACTCTACGTGTCGATCTGGGCGCGCTGCAGGCCGCCGGAGTAGTCGATGTAGACGGTCTTCCATTCCGAATAGAAGTCGATGCCGGCGATGCCCGCCTCGCGGTGGCCGTTGCCGGTGGCCTTCACCCCGCCGAAGGGCAGGTGGACCTCCGCTCCGATCGTGCCGTTGTGCAGGTACACGATCCCCGTCTTCAGCGACCGCATGGCCTTCATCGACGCGGCCAGATCCCGCGTGATGATCGCGCCCGACAGGCCGTATTGCGTGCCGTTGTGCACCTCGATCGCCTCGTCGAGGTCGCGCACGCGGATCAGCGCCGTCACGGGACCGAAGATCTCCTCCTGCGCGATGCGCATGTCGGGCGTCACGTCCGCGAAGACGGTGGGCTCGAAGTAGTACCCGTTCGCGAGGTCGCCGTCACCCTGCCAACGCTTGCCTCCGCAGATGAGCGCCGCGCCGTCTTCTTCCTGGCCGATGCGTACGTAGCGCTCGACCTTCTCGACGGCGCTGGGACGAACGAGCGGCCCGACGTCGACGTCGTCGTCCCAGCCGTGGCCGACCTTCTGCGCCGCAGCGGCCGCCGCGAGCTTCTCGGCGAGCGCTTCGTAGACGCCGTCCTGCACGATGATCCGGCTGCCGGCCGTGCACCGTTGTCCGGTCGTGCCGTAGGCCGACCACAGGATCGCCTGCACGGCGAAGTCGAGATCCGCGTCGTCGAGCACGATGATGCCGTTCTTGCCGCCGAGCTCGAAGTGGACGTGCTTGAGCATCGGCGCCGCGGCTCGGTTGATGACGCGGCCGGTCTCGGTCGATCCCGTCATCGAGAGCACGGGGACGTCGGGATGAACGACGAGCGGCGCGCCGGCGTCCTCGCCCGTACCGTTCACGATGTTGATCACGCCGGGCGGCAGTCCCGCGTCGAGCAGGCATTCGACGTACGCCGTCGCGCAGCCACCGGTCTCTTCCGACGGTTTCAGCACGACCGTGTTGCCGCACACGAGCGCCGGCAGCGATTTCCACGACGGGATCGCGACCGGGAAGTTCCAGGGGGTGATCAAGCCGCACACGCCGATCGGCTCGCGCAGCGTCATGCAAATCTTGTTCGGCAGCTCGCTCGGTGTCGTGTGACCGAACAGGCGGCGGCCTTCGCCCGCGATGTAGTAGGCCATGTCGACGGCCTCCTGCACGTCGCCGAGCGCCTCGATCTTGACCTTGCCCATCTCGCGCGTGACGAGGCGTCCGAGCTCGGTCTTGCGCTGCTCCATGATCTGGGCGGCCCGGAAGAGCACTTCCGCGCGCTTCGGCGCGGGCGTGTCGGACCAGGCGGGAAACGCGCGTTTGGCGGCGTCGACGGCGGCGTCGATCTCGGCTTTGCCGCTGCGCGGTGCGAGGCCGATCATCTCGCCGGTGGCGGGATCGAAGCGTTCGATGCCGCCGTCCTCGGGGTCGAACCACTGTCCGTCGATGTAGTCGCGCGCTGCCGTCACGTGTCGCCTCCGGTGGAACCGGGTACACATCACGTCGTTCGCGGGCGGGGTCAAGCCCCGCCCCTACAGCAATCCGGGCGATCTTCGTGGTCGCCTTGGGCCAGCCACAAGGGCTGCCCCTACTACGGATCCAGCGCCAGCCGCAGGACCGCGTCCTTCTCGGCGGCCTTGCGGCTCTTGGCCGCAGCGCCGCCTGCGCCACGCCGGATCGGACGCCCGGTCTTGGTGCGACGCGGACCCAAGCGCGGCTGCTTCGGTAACTGCAACTCGAGCGTGCCGCGCTCGTCCGCGACCCAGGTCGGAACGCGGAACGCCTTCGACCGGGTGATCTCGGCGCGCAGCAGCGCTTTCGCCTCGTTCCCCGACACGGTTCGCTGCGGCTGCGGAATCGCCTCGAGCGCCGCGTTCAACAACCCGGCGGTGACGACCTCGGTCCGGCTCGGCACGCGCTTGCTCGCGCGGCGCGCGAACGTCGTCGCTTGATCCTTGTTGATCCCCGCGACGATCGCGTCGAGCTGCTCGGTCGCGCCCTCGAGCATCAGCATGCTCGGGCGCATCTCGTCGAGCGACGCGACGCCCGCTTCCATGTCGGCCGAGAGCTCCGAGAGGAACGTCTGGTACTCGCCGACCGCGACAGGCGCCTCGTCGAGGTAGTAGGGATCGACCCATCGCACGAGCTCGGAAGGGCCTTCGTTGCTCGGATCGGCGCCCCAGAACCCGCCGTAGTACTGCATGCCGCGCGTGCGCTCGGACAGCGCCGGCAGCTCGACGGGCAGCGTCACCTCGGCGCCCGGCGGCACGAGCGCGCCGACGATCGCCCTGTGATGTCCGTCCGCCTGAGCGGTGATGCAATACAACCCCGGCGCGAGCTCGACCGAGTCGGACGCGCCGTCGAGATCCTGGTAGCCGCCGTTGCGTGACAGCGTCACGATCCGGATGTGCGCGTCCTTCGGTGTGGGCTCGAGCGTCACCTTGCAAGGCGCCGAGGAGGCCCACGTCTGCGGCACCTCGGCCCCCGCCGCCTTCTTCGGCGGGCTCAGCAGCTTCTTGAAGCGCTCCAGCACGTTCACGCGAGAGCGCTCCAGGACCTCCTGGACCTTCTCCTTCGACACGCCGCCCGTCGCCGCGACCTTCTGGACCTCCTGCTCGACCTGATCGAAGCGCCCGTCGTCGATGAGGTCGCCGAGCTTGTCCTCGAGCGCCTCGAGCTCCTTGTCCTTCTGGGCGAGCTCCTGCTCCTTCTGTTCCATCTCGCCTTGGAAGAAGGCAATGGCGCCGGCGAGCGCGATCAGCGCGACGGCCGCGACGGCGACGGCAGTGCGGTTGCGGCGCGCGAAACGGCCGACCTTCTCCATGACGCCCGACGGTCGACGTGAGATCGGCTCGCCCGCGATGAAGTGCGTCAGGTCGTTGGCGAGCTCCATGGCGTTGGCGTAGCGACGCTCGGGACGTTTGGCCAGCGCGGCGAGGATGATCGTTTCGAGATCCCGCGGGACGTTCGCGTTGTGCTTCGAGGGCGGCGGCGGCTGCTCTTCGGCGATCTTCTTGATGAGCGCGACCGAGTTCTCGGCGAGGAACGGCGGGTTGCCCGTCACGAGCTCGTACAGCGTCGCGCCGAGGCCGTACACGTCGGTCGGCGCGCCGATCTCGTCGCGCTCGCCGCGCACGGCCTCGGGGCTCATGTAGTAGGGCGTTCCGACGAGCAGACCGGTCGTGGTCAACGCGCCGGAGCTGACGTGCTTGGCGAGCCCGAAGTCGGCGACGACCACGCGTCCGTCCTCGCGCACCATGATGTTCGCGGGCTTGACGTCGCGATGCACGACGCCGTGCTCGTGCGCGTGGTGCAGCGCCAACGCCGCGTCGCGAATGCAACGAGCGGCTTCCTGGAGGTCGAGCGGGCCGTCGTTGTTGAGCGCGTGCGCGAGATCGCGTCCCTTGACCAGTTCCATCGCGAACCAGTGCAGGCCCTCGGTCTCGCCGATGGCGTAGACGGGCAGGATGCCCGAGTGCGACAGCCGCGAGGCCTGGCCGGCCTCGGTCTTGAAGCGCGCGACCCACGTCGAGTCGCCGGTCTGCGCCGAGAGGATCTTGAGCGCGACCGTGCGGTCCAACGATTCTTGGTGGGCCTCCCAGACGGTACCGGCAGCGCCCCGCCCGATCTCTCGGCGGAGGACGAAGTCACCGAAGCGGTCGCCGGCGTTGGGCACGGGTGTGATGTCTCCGGGAAGCTCTCGGCTTGCTTCAACCCATTGGACGGATCATGCGGGCGTCCGTTCCGATGAGAAGTGCAATCATTCTGCAAAAACGCCCCTCCGGATCGAAGGGCGTGTCGATGCGCCTGTTCAGGAGCTCTCTACGGGAAGCGGGCGCGGCTCGTTGGTCCGGCTTGCGCATTTCAGGACCCCGGTCACCATCTGGGGATGCAAGACGCCGCCGCACCCACGCCCCGCTTCGAGGGTACCGACACCTACATCGCGACCGAGGACCTGCTCGTCGCCGTCAACGCCGCCGTGGCGCTCGAGCGCCCGTTGCTCGTCAAGGGCGAGCCCGGCACCGGCAAGACCGTGCTGGCGCAAGAGGTGGCGCGCGCCATTGGCAAGCCGCTGCTGTCGTGGCACATCAAGTCGACGACCAAGGCCCAGCAAGGGCTCTACGAGTACGACGCGGTCGCGCGGCTGCGCGACTCGCAGCTCGGCTCCGACAAGGTGCACGACATCAAGAACTACATCCGACGCGGCAAGCTCTGGGAGGCGTTCGAGGAGGAGCACGGGGCCGTTCTGTTGATCGACGAGATCGACAAGGCCGACATCGAATTCCCGAACGACCTGCTGCAGGAGCTCGACCGCATGGAGTTCTTCGTCTACGAGACGAAAGAGACCATCGTCGCGAAGAAGCGGCCCGCCGTCATCATCACGTCGAACAACGAAAAGGAGCTGCCGGACGCGTTCCTGCGCCGCTGCTTCTTCCACTACATCCGGTTCCCCGACCCGGACACGATGCGCACGATCGTGGAAGCGCACTATCCCGGGCTGAAGCGGGAGCTCGTCGAGCAGGCCATGGCCGTCTTCTACGGGTTGCGCGAGGTGACGGGGCTGAAGAAGAAGCCGTCCACCTCGGAGCTGCTGGACTGGATCCGGCTGCTCGTCATGGAGGACACCGATCCGAAGGCGCTCGAGAAGGACGCGCAGAACCGGCGCATGCCGCGCCTCGCCGGCTCCATGCTCAAGAACGAGCAGGACGTACGGCGGGTGGCCGAGCACCTGGGCGGCGGCCGCCGCCCGACGAGCTGGTAGGCGGAGCGGGGATGTTCATCGGCTTCTTCTTCGAGCTTCGACGCGGCGGCGTGCCGGTCTCGCTGAAGGAGTACCTCACCTTCCTCGAGGCGATGAAGGAGAACGTCGCCGGCTATCGGGTCGAGCACTTCTACTACCTCTCCCGCTCGGCGCTGGTGAAGGACGAGCGGCACATCGATCGCTTCGACCGCGTCTTCGCCCATTGGTTTCAAGGCATGGAGCGCGTCGAGGATCCCTTCGAGCGCATCCCGGAAGCGTGGCTGCGCAAGATGGGGGAGCGCTACCTCAGCGAGGAGGAGAAGGCGAAGATCCAGGCGCTCGGCGGTTGGCAAGAGCTTCTGGAGACGCTGCGCAAGCGCTTGGCCGAGCAGATGGAGCGGCACCAGGGCGGGAGCAAGTGGATCGGCACGATGGGCACGTCGCCGTTCGGGGCGTGGGGCTACAACCCGATGGGCGTGCGCATCGGCCAGGATCGTTCGCGGCACCGCAGCGCGATCAAGGTCTGGGATCAGCGTGAGTTCCGGAACTTCGACGACCAAGCCGAGCTCGGCACGCGCAACATGAAGGTCGCGCTGCGGCAGCTGCGCAAGTTCACCCGCGAAGGCGCCGAGGAGGAACTCGACCTGTCGGGGACGATCCGCGCGACGGCGAAGAACGCCGGCTACCTCGATCTCAAGATGGTGCCGGAGCGGCACAACCTCGTGAAGGTGCTGCTGTTCCTCGACGTCGGCGGCTCCATGGACGACCACGTCCTTCAGGTCGAGCGGCTGTTCTCGGCGGCGCGGTCGGAGTTCAAGCACCTCGAGCACTTCTACTTCCACAACTTCCTCTACGAGCGGGTGTGGAAGGACAATGCGCGCCGCTTCGACGACACCATCCCGACCGAGGAGGTGTTGCGCACCTATGGATCGGACTACCGGGTGATCTTCGTCGGCGACGCGAGCATGAGCCCGTACGAGATCACCGAGCCGGGCGGGTCGGTGGAGCACTGGAACGAAGAGTCGGGCACGGACTGGATGCGCCGGGTCTTCGACACCTGGGAGCGTGTGTTGTGGATCAATCCGGTGCCGCGCGAGCACTGGCGGTTCACGTATTCGATCGGGATGGTGCGGGCGTTGATGAAGGGCCGCATGGTCCCGTTGACGATCCGGGGGATCGAGGACGGAATCGCGCAGCTGAAGCACTGACGGCTGCTCCTACCGGAAGTACGCCCGAACGCTCTCCAGCTCGACCTCGTTGACGGCGGTCGCGAGCCGCAGCGTCTCGACCATGCGGATCAGCTCCGGCCCCGCCTCCATCGCGACGGCGTCCTGCACCGCGCGTCGAAGGAGGTTCTCCTTCTTCATGCGATACACCTCGGGATCCATGTCGCCCTCGTGCATCGCCATGTACGCCCGGTGGATGCGGCGGCAGCAACGCCGATAGCGCGGGAGCGCGGCATCCTCCGGCGGTTCCTCGACGTCGTCACTGAGGGCGCTGCCGTTGATCTCCGCCGTTTTCTCGAAGGCATTGGTCTTGCGGGGGCGCCGGTGCATGCCGACGATCATAGAAGATCGCGGCTACGCCGCCAGTCGAACGGAGCTCCCCGGGCCGAGCCCGGGGGCGAGTAGGGACAAGGGTCGTGGTTTCGACGCTCTATTCGTCGTCCGTCTTGGCCGCTTCGTCCATCTCGGCGACGAGTCGGCGAATCGACTCGAACGCCTTCGCGCCGGCCGAGATCAGCAACGTATTGCCTTCGGACGAGACCACGCTCGGACGCGTGTGGTGATTGCCTTCGTCTTCCTGCCACAGCGCGGGCGAGGTGCGGATCAGGTTGTGCAGCGCCGCGGCCGCTCTGTCGGCGTTGGCGTGCTCGAGGTGGATCATGTGCGCGCTGACCTTCGACGCCGCCGTCGGCGTGTCGAGCGTCTTGGCCGCTTCCAGGATCTGCTCCATGTCATGGGACGGGGCGGTGACCAGGATCTGGTTCGTGCGCGGATCCGCGCGAATCACGCGCGTCGCGCTGCTGACCATCGGCTTCTGCGTCGCGGCTTCGATGCGCGTCGGGAAGAGCGCCGACAGCGACGAGGCGGCCTCGAGCGAGTTGGCGTATTCGAGCTTCACCGCGCGGAACACGGGTCCGGAGCTCTCCACGTGGGTCGGCGGCTGGTCCATCTCCTTGAGTAGCCGGTAGATCGCGACCACGTTCGGAGCGAAGTCCGTGACGACGAACGCGTTCGCGTCCGGCACCTCGGTCACGTTGCCGATGTTCTGTCCCGTCACGATGCGCGTGAGCGCGTTGCGCGCGTTGCGCAGGTCGGTCATGTGCTGGACCTGGATGGTCGTCGTGATGAACAAGCCGTCCTGCCCCTCGTACTTGGCGAGGTTGCCGTCGTTGAGTCGGACGAACTCGGCCTTGAGCTTGAGAATCGAGGAGGAGCGACGCGCGTCCATGACCAGGAGCGTGTCCGAGCCGGGACCGACCGGGATCATGACCAGCTCGTAGAAGGTCAGCAACGCGCGCAGGCGGCTGAAGACGTCCGCGCGACTGCCCGTGAAGTCGAGGTCGCTGACCCGCTTGCCTCGAATCTGCTTGTCGTTCGGGTCCCAGACGATGCGCACGTCGAGCGCGCTGCTCATCTGCTTGAGGACCTGCTCGATATCGGCGTCCTCCTGGATCTTGATCGTGACGTCTTCGGCCGAGGACGAGCGTGTGCCGGGGCCCGCGAGCACGCAGGCGACGAGAACCAATGCCGTGAGGAGCAGACGAGTCATGGTGATGTCCCTTTCGAATTCCAGTGGGGCGGCATCCTACGCCCGTGCGTAGGCGCCACTCAACAGACGACGGCTATCCGTCTTTCTTCTCCGTTTCTTCGATCTCGAAGACGAACGTCGTCGGCTCGTCCTCGTCCGCGCAGGCAGGCGCGCAAGGAACGGCGACCAAGCCATCAAGAACACCCGATACGTCATCACGACCTCCGCTCGCGCCGGCGGAGCTTGGACGCGGATGGGGCGCGGGGCCCTCCCGTCGGGATCAGGCGCCGACGGCCGAGAGCTGCGCCGCGACGTCGAGGTGGCCGACGGCGATGGTGCGGTCGTCCAGCGCGACCTGGAAGCGCCAGCGGCCGGCGTGTTTCTTCAGGCGCGCGAGCGTCTCCGGCTTGACCATCACCCGCACCGCGTCACTGCTCACGTCCTTGACAGGGGTCAGTCGCACGGTGCGGCTTGCGCTCGCGTTGGACGCCGTGATGTGCAGCGAGAGTCCCCTGTGAGGTCGACGTGGACAGGACATGCCGTAGCGGCCGCTGAGGAAGATGTCGACGGCCAGTCGATCGCTGTCGGGAGCGACCGTCGGACGCGTGCGCGCGCGCTGTCCGTCGACCGAGAAGCGCACTCGGCCGGCGATCCCGTCGACGAAGCGGCGCCGTGCGCGCTCCTGATGACGGCGCGCGCCGCGCCGGAAGAACAGCACGAGCAGGAACGCCAGTGAGATGCCGCCGAAGACGCGCGCGTACGGACGGACGGCGTCGAACATCGCCAGCGTGAGCGCCTGCTCGGCGAACGCGACGACGCGCTTGTCGTCAGGCGCAAGCTGCGCGGCGAACTGAGCGTGCCGCGCAGCCTGCTCCCCATTTCCCGCGGCGCGATGCGCTAGCGACGCGAGCCCATGGGTGGTGAATGTAGGGGCCTGTGAGGAGATCCGATCCAGATGGGTCGCCGCGGCGCTCACATCCCCGCACCGTGCGAGGCGCCGAGCCGCATTGAGGTCCACCTGGATTTGTTCCCCGGCCGTGTCTGGAAGGTCCGCGTTGCGGATCGCGCCCCCAAGGCTCGCTCGCGCTTTGCGTTCCTCCCCACGGATGTGGATCTCCACCACAAGGCCCCCAACAACTGTGAGGAGGGCCAAGAAGGCGAAGGGTTTGGTGAATGAGAATCGCTTCTGCATTGCACCGGCTCCTGTAAACGGCAGACCGCGACCACCGACCGCAGTCAGGGCGCGGTCTGCCACCTTCGTTGACGATTACCCCCTTCGGCGCGGCCCGTCGGCCGTGCTCAGGGCTTCTGGCTACGAGCTAGTTGCCCGGGTACGCGGCGAGCGCTTCCTCGATGGCAACGTCCGCGTTTTCGGGGTGCAACACCTCGAACGAATCCGCCGTGTACACGTCGGACTCCATGCCGCGCACTTCGTAGTACTCGAGCAGCTTGTTCTGCTCGCGGATCGCGTTCTTGATCCGGCTCAGCCGATCCTTCGCGCGGGCGAAGCCGCTCTTCGCGACCGAGCTGTCGCCGACGGACTCGCGCGTGCGGGCCGCGGCCTTCCGCGCGTTGACCGACTCGAGCTCCGCCGTCAGCGTGCGGACCTCGTCGCTCAAGCGAACGCGCTCGACGCGCGCCTTCTCGATCGACTGCACCGTGGAAGCGTATTCCTGCTTCAGGCGCTCGAGGTCACGTTCGCGGCGGGTCAGCGACTCGCTGGCCATCCGGAACGCGTGCACGTGCCGGATCGCGTTGCGCTGCTGCGCGCCGTCGTTGACCGGACGCACCGAAGCCGGCACCAGCGCGCCGTCGGCGGCGTCGCCGGACTTCAGCTCCGATCGCAGCGCAACCAGGGTCTCGCGACCCTTCTCCACGCGGACGGCCAGCGCGCGAACTTCACGTTCGACGTCGATGATCATGTCCTTGAGGTTCTCGGCCGCGACCTCGCCTCGAATGATGCTCTCGGCGTAGGCATCGACGGCCTGTTGCGCTTCGGCCAGCTGGGTCGCCAGCGGCGTCTCGCTCTTGAGCTTGTCTCGCAGCGAATCGCGTGCGCCCGAGACGGCGGAGCCCACGACATCCGTACCGATGAATGCAATCAGCCCGGCGCCGATGAGGCCAATGATGATGAGTTTCTTCACGTTACTGTCTCCGTAGACGGGGGCGACGGGTTCAGCGACTGAGCCAGCCGGGGAGCGGGTTCATGTCGTTGTTCGATGGCGCCGAAGTACACGCGGCGCGGCATGCTCGAGGTCGATGCGCGGAACTGGCTGTCGTGCGCGACCGTGACGAACGCCGCGGCGCTCGCCAGGAACAGGAAGGCGATGACCGCCAGTCCCAGACCGCGCTGCCGGCGGCGCACGGCGAACATGCGCAGCATCACGAGAACGGCGACGCCGGCGGCGACGATCGTGATGTTGCGAATGACCAAGGCGTACTCGATGCTCTCGTAGTAGCTGTTCTCCACGTGCGACAGGAAGTTGGCGTCCGGGTCGATCAGCAGCGTCTCGAGGGCGACGAAGCCCACGTACAGGCTCCACAAGATCGCCGCGAAGTGGAACGCGCGCAGCAGGAACGACGCGCGGTTCGGATGCGACGGCGAGGACAGGTTGATCACGCGGCGCTGGATGACCGAAGGCCGGTCGCTCGACGCGAGCGGCTCGCGTCCCACGCGGAACGCCAAGCGCGCCTTGTCGGTGGTGAGCACGATGAGTCCGTACACGCCGGCGATGGTCAGGAAGGGCGGGAAGAACAGCATGATGCCGCTCGCGACCATCTGCGCCTCGCGCGAACCGTCCTCCATGCGCGAGAGCCGGCCGCCCAGGCGCATCAGCAGGAAGCCCATGATGACGAGCGCGATGCCCGGGATGACGACCAGGAAGCTCGTGCCCATGGCGATCGGGATCTGGACCCCGAAGCCGACGAGCAGCGCGATCAGGCCGACGACCTTGTCGACCGTCGCCAGGATGTCGATGTGTCGGAGCGTGCCGCGCGCTTCGTTCACGTCCGCGCGCGCGACCGGCACGGGCGGCGGCTGCAGGGGCGGCGCGGGCTTCGCGAGCGCCTTGCCGATGTCTTCCTGGAAGGCGCGGGCGGAGGGCACGCGGTCGTCGCGCTTCGGTGCCAACGCGCGGTCCACGAGCGAGTCGAACGCGGCCGGGATGCCGCGCGAGGTGCGGCTGGGCGCGGCGAAGCGTCCGACCGGCAGCGCGCCGGTGAGCATCTCGTACAGGATGACGCCGAGCGCGAAGACGTCCGCGCGCGCGTCGAGCTCACGGTCGCCGCGACGCTGTTCGGGCGACATGTACTCGTACGTGCCCATGATCACGTCGGTGCGCGTGAGGCGCGTCGACGCTTCGGTGAGGCCGCGGGAAACGAGGCGCGACAAGCCGAAGTCCACCAGGTGCACCGTGCCGGCTTCGTCGAGCAGCACGTTCTCGGGCTTCAGGTCGCGGTGGATGACGCCCTTCTCGTGGGCGTAGGACAGCGCCGAGGCGATCTCGGACGCGATGCGGCCGGCTTCGCGCGCGGGCAGCGGTCCTTTCTCGATGCGCCGGCGCAGGTTCTCGCCGCGCACGTACTCCATGGCGAACCAGAGTCGGCCGTCGGTCTCGCCCTGTTCGAGGACCTGGACGACGTGGGGGTGCGAGAGGCCCGACAGTAGGCGCGCCTCGCGCTGGAAGCGCTTCACGAACGCCGGGTCGGATGCGAGGTCTTCGCTGAGCACCTTGAGCGCGACGCGGCGCTTCCCGCGGCCTTCCTGCTCGGCTTCGTAGACGCGTCCCATGCCGCCGCGGCCGATGAGGCGTACCGGGCGCCACTTGCCCAGGCTCTGTCCGACGAGCGAGTCGGTGTCGTCGAGCGCCCTGGCCTTGGTGCGAAGCGCTGCGGTCGGCACGCCGCCCGGGCGTACCTCCGCGTGGCAGGCGGGGCAGGCAACCGGATCGTCGCCCGCGACGGAGACCGGCTGCCCGCAGCTGGGGCAGTGGATCGTCCATTCGCGGATCGTGCGTCCGTCGGCCAGGGTGATTACCTCCATCATCGACGGGGGCTAGCACAAGCGCCGTGCCGGTCGCCCACCGACCCCGCCAAATGAACCCAAGTGCTTTATCTGAAAGCAGTTTACGACGACAGCCCGGGTTTGGGCAGACCCGGCTCACCCCGGTCCGATTGAACGAAACGTTCAACGGCCATTGAACGGGATGTGGGGGCCCTCACCAACCCTCTCCGGATGGGCGGGTCGCTGGGGCGAAGGCGCCGCAAAGCCGTGGAGGAGGCCGCGTGGTCTGCCACGCAGCGACGACACGGCGCAGCGCCGCCGAGCACCCGCGGCCTGCCCCCTACAGGCCGTAGGTCTTGATCTTGCGATTCAACGTCGGCCAGGAGACGCCCAGCAACGCTGCCGCCTCGCCCTTCTTGCCGCCCGTCTTCTCGAGCGCCGCACGCACGGCTTCCTTCTCCAGCTCGCGCAGGTTGTAGACCCGCGTATCCGTCGACGCCGTGTCCTTGCCGTCGCTCGATCGCTCGCTGCGCGGTTCCCGCAGCTCGCGCGGCAGGTCGTCCGGTGTCATCTCGTTGCCGTCCAGCAGGACCAACGCCCGTTCGAGCACGTTGAAGAGCTCGCGCACGTTGCCGGGCCAGTCGTAGCTCGACAGCGTCTCGCGCGCCTCCTCGCTGATGTTCGGTACGCGACGGCCCATGCGCGCGGCCAGGCGTTCGAGCCCGGCTTCGGCGAGCACCACGACGTCCCCGTCGCGCTCCCGCAACGGCGGCACCGGAATGACGAGCACCGCGAGCCGGTAGTAGAGGTCTTCGCGGAACGTCCCCTCCTCGACCATCGCCTTGAGGTCGCGGTTGGTGGCGCACAGCACCCGGCACTTCATCTCCAGCTGGTCCCGGCCGCCGACGCGCGTGTACGTGTGCTCGGACAGCACGCGCAAGAGCTTCGCCTGCAGCGACGCCGAGAGATCGCCGACCTCGTCGAGGAACAACGTTCCGTCGGCGGCTTCGGCGATGCGGCCGTCGCGCTGCTCCGACGCGTCGGTGAACGCGCCTTTCTCGTGTCCGAAGAACTCGCTCTCGAGCAGCCCCTCGACCAGCGCGGCGCAGTTGAGCGCGACGAACGGCCGGTCCGCGCGCGGGCTCTGCGCGTGCAGGTTGCGCGCGACCAGCTCCTTGCCGGTGCCGGTCTCGCCGGTGATCAGCACGGGCGAGTCCGCCGCCGCGGCCTTGCCGATCTGGTCGCGAATCCGCTGCATCTGCGCCGACGCGCCCAACAGCTCGGGCGCGCCGCCCTGGGATTCCGCCGCGAGGCGCTGCACCTCGGCGCGCGCGCCGGACAGCCGCCGCAGGTTGCGAAGCGCCAGCGCCGCCTGCCGCGCGGCCGCGGCCAGCGCGCGCAGGTCCTGCGGACCGAAGCGGCCCGGGTCCTCGGCCTCGACGCTCACGAAGCCGACGACGCCCTCCGACGTCTTGAGCGGCGCGGCGAGCGTCGAGCGATAGCGGCTGCGCACGATCGAGAGCGACGACGACGTCTCTTCTTCCGCGGCGTCGCGAATCAGCACGGCTTCGCCCGCTTCGAGCACGCGTTGGCGCAGCGTCTTCGACACGGGCGGCGCGGCGCCCTCCGGGAAGGCGGCGGCGATCTGCACGCCGATCTTGCCGTCGTCCTTCGGCGAGGTGAGGCAGATCGTGGCGCGCTGCGGCTCGAGCGTCTCCACGATGAGCGCGAGCAGGGCGCCGGGCACGTCCTGCGGGTCGGACGCCTCCGTGCAGGCGACCGCGCCGTCGCAGACGAGCCGCAGGCGGCGCATGGCGGCCCCGTCGGCGCCTTCGCGGAAGGGATCGGCGGCCTCCGGGTCGACCGCGGCCTCGACGGCTTCGCCGTCCGCGGTCGGCACGACGGTCTCGCGGTCCGCACCGTCCCCGCTCAGGAAGCGCAGCGATACCTTGCCGATGGTGATGACGTCGCCGTCGAACAGCACGGCCTCGCCGGCGATGCGCTCGCCGTTGAGCGTGGTGCCGTTGGCGGAGCCCAGGTCACGCAGGCACCAGCGGCCGTCCAGCAGCTCGATCGACGCGTGGCGGCGCGACGCGGTCTCGTCGTACACGCGCAGGTCGACCTCGCGCGAGCGTCCCAGCACGATGCCCGTCTCGACCGGGATCGTGTCGGGGCTGGCCTGGCCCTGGATCACCTCCAACCGCTGCATGGCTACAGCATCCCATGGCGGTCCGGGAGAGCGTTAGAGGGTGATGGAGTGCGCGCCCTCGGAGACCAACTTCGCCAAGACATCGCCGGCCGCGACCTGCGCCCCGTTGCGAAGCGCCTCTGCTTCGAACTTGCGGCGTTCGAACGAGCCCTGATGGCAGTACAGCACCGCGCCGCCATCGGCCAGCGCCTCGATCATCTCCGCGGCCGAGGTCGGCGTCGGCTCGCGCAGCGTCTCCGCGACGCCCTCGACGCCCAGTCGAACGCCCTCGCCGGTCAGCCACAGCGCGACGTCGTTGCCGGCGCGCGCCGCGTCGAGCGCCGTCTGAAGCGCCGTCGCGGCCCGATCGGGCTCGTCGGTCGAGTGCGCCAGCACGAATACGAGGCTTGCCATGGCGGAAGTGTAGCGGCTTGCGCTTCGTCGTGCCCCCGCGCGTATCTACACTTCTGCCGCTGATGGGCAGGCGGGTGATCACCGATGAGCTGATGGACCGGGTCGTCAACCGGCCCGTGGCGCGCGCCATCGTCGCCGCCGTGAAACGCTCGCCGATCACCCCGAACATGCTGTCCGGCGTCGCCGGCCTCATGGGGCTCGCCGCCGGCGTCCTGCTGGCGTTGGGGCAAGGGATCGCCGGCGCCTGCTTCGTCTTCGCGTTCCTGATCTTCGACTGCACCGACGGGCAGCTCGCGCGGCTGCGCGGCGGCGGCGGCGTGATGGGGCGCATCGCCGACGGGATCGGCGATCTCACGGCGACCGTCTCGATCAGCGTCGGGTTGCTGTTGTGGATCTACCGCCTGCACGGCATCGCGCATGCCGTCGGGTGGGGCGTCGGCGCGGGCGTCTCGCTGGCGTGGACGTCGTCGCTGTTGGACCGCTACAAGCGCCGGTACGACGGCAAGGTCGACGACGTGGAGGCCATGCGCGCGGAGGCGCAGGCGTCGCCCGGGTTGCGCGGCGCGCTCATCCGCGCGTTCCTGCCGTACTTCGTCGGTTTGGGCCGCGACCCGGTGACGGACCGCGAGGCGTACCGGGCGCGGGTGCGGGTGCCGATCGTGTTGTTCTTGTGGAACGGCCCGACGACGCACCTGACGATCCTTTCGATCTGCTGCGCGTTGGGTCGTCCGCTCGAGTACGCGATGATCGCCTGCGTGCCGATGAACGTCCTGGCGATCGTGACCTTGTGGATGCAGCGCCGGCTCGAGCGACGTCCGCCGGCGGTGGTTTCGTAGGGGCGACCCTCGTGGTCGCCCAAGCGTGTCGACAGGTTGCGCACGAACGCGCGGTTGGGCAGCCACAAGGGCTGCCCCCCTACAGCCGCGGCAGGATCTCCGTTTCGGCGCGCACGACGTCTTCCGGGAAGTCGATCTCCGTCCACGGCCGGTCGCCGACCTCGACGTAGTCCGCCCCGTGCTCGCCGATCAACATGTCCAGCGCCGCCTCGTAGTCGCCCGCCGGGTCGCAACGATCGATGCACGCCATCAACGGCTCGATGTGCGCGCGGTCGAGCTTGAAGAACCCGACGCCCTCGCCCACCAGGTCGAAGTCGTCGAGCTTGCCGCGCCGAATCGCTCGCGCCTTGCCGTCCCGCACGCCGATCATCATCTCCTCGTCGCCCGGATCCGTGCGCGGATCGAGCGCGAAGCCGCGCTCGAGGTGCATCACGTCCGTCAGGATCGTCGGGTCGTAGAGCACGTCGCCGTCCATGACCACGACGTCGTCGTCCAGATCCTCGAGCCCGCGGCGCAACGAGAGCACGCTGCCGCTTCGAAAGTGCGGGTTGTGCGCGACGTCCACGTCGTCGTCCAAGAGCGCCGCGAGCTGCGCCGCGTGGAAGCCCGTCACGACGCGCAACGAAACCCCGGCCTTGCGCAGGTTCTCCACGTGCCGGTCGAGCAGCGTGCGCCCGCCGATCTCGAGCAACACCTTCGGCCGGTCGTCGCCCAGCCGGCGGCCCACGCCCGCCGCGAGCAACACGGCGATCACGAGATGGCTTTCCGCAGCGCCGGCTCGAAGCGCTCGAGCGCTTCGTCGGGGATCAACCCCATGTTCGCGACGCGAAACGCCTCGCGGCTCAGGCTGCCCTGCCCGGCGTAGATGACGTAGCCCTCCTCGCGCATGCGCGCGTGCATCTGCTCGTACGTGACGCCCTCGGGCAGCCGCGCGCACGTGATGGTGTTGCTTCGGTACGCCTCCGGCAGCAGCAGGTCGAGCTGAAGGTTCGCGAGCGCCGTACGGATCGCCGCGGACGCCCTGCCGTAGCGCGCGATGCGGCCTTCGACCGTCTCTTCGATCAGCTCGTCGAGCGCCGTCTCCAGCGCCGCCGTCACCTGGATCGCGGGCGTGAAGGGCGTGTCGCCGGCGCGCTGCTTCGTCAACAGGTTGCCGAGGTCGAGATAGACGGAGCGCTGTCGAAGCTCCGTCCCGTTGCGCACGAATACGAACGAGACCCCCGGCAGACCCTGCACGCACTTGTTCGCCGTGCAGCACACGGCGTCCGGGCGAATCGCGTCGAAGTCGAACGTCTCGCCCGCGAGCCCGCTGATGCTGTCGATGATCAACCGCTTGCCGTGCTTGCGCGCGAGCTCGCCGATGGGCGCGAGATCGTTCAGCAGCCCGGTCGTCGTCTCGTGATGCACGACGGCGATCGTGTCGAACTCGTCGGAGAGCGCGCTCTCGATGGCTTCGAGATCCGGCCGCTCGAACCACGAGTAGGTGACGCGGCGATGGGTGACGCCGTTGGCGGTGGCCATCTTGGCGAGCCGGTCGCCGTAGACCCCGTTGTCGATGACGACGACGCCGTCGCCGCACACCGACGCGACCATGGCTTCCATGCCCGCCGTTCCGGAGCCCGTGAGCAGCGCGGCCTCGTAGTCGGCGGCGATGCCGAACGCCTCCACGAGCTTCGACCGTACGCGGCCTTGCATCTCGAGGTACTCGACCTCGCGGTGGCACTGGTCGGGACTCTCGGCGAGCGCGCGGCGCACCGCCTTTGACACGTTGATCGGCCCCGGGTTCAGCAGCGTAAAGGCCTGGGTGCTCATGCTCGTGTGGCGTCCGCGAAGCGCTTCGTGATCTCGGGCGGCTCGTAGCTCACGCGCGCGATGCCGGGCTGGTTGCCCTTCTCGACCTTGACCAGCAGCATCGCCGGTCCATCGCGCTCGAGAAACGCGGGCAGTGTCTCCGCGAGCGCGTCCGGCTCGACGCGCTCGGCCCAGGTGTAGCCGGACGCGCGCGCGAGCGCGGCCAGGTCCACGGTCTCGGTGATCGTGCGCTGATCGCCCGTCGAGCCGTGGGCTTCGTTGTCGAGCACGACGTGCAGCAGGTTGGTCGCGCCGACCGCCACGGCGCTGCCGAGCACGCCCGCGCCCATCAGCACGTTGCCGTCGCCGTCGATCACCAGCACGCGCTTGTCGGGCCGGTTGACGGCCGCGCCGATGCCGATCGAGAGCGCCAGGCCCATGGAGCCGATCATGTAGAAGTTGGCTTCGCGATCGCCGTAGGTGAACACCTCGCGGCCGATCATGCCGTTGCACGCCACGACGAGCTCGTCCGTGACGGCCTTCATCACCTGTTCGACGGCTTCAGCTCGACGCATCGAGAATCCCCTTCGCGACGATCAACGCGCCCGGCACCCGGCGGGCTTGGATCTCCTTCGTGATGGCGGCGACGTCGTCCTCGATCGAGTCGGGATCGAGGATGCGGTGGGGCAGCCCGATCTGGTCGTAGTACGACTCCATGATGCGCCCCATGACGATGTGCTCCGGCGCGTCCTTGCCGTCCTTGCCGCGCCAGGACGCGACGAGCAGGCACGGGATCTCGTAGATGATGTTCAGGCTCACGAGCGCGTTCATGCACACGCCCATGCCGCTGTTCTGCATGAACACGGCCGGCGTCTTGCCGGCCATGTAGGCCCCGGCCGCGATGCCGACGGCCGAGTCTTCGCGCACCGCGCTGACGTAGCCCCACTTGGGCTCTTCGTCGAAGCGGCGGATGACGCCCTTGAGCAGCGAGCAGGGCACACCGGTGAAGAAGTCGTATCCGTTCGACTCCAGCGCGCTCAGGAATTCGGTGGTCTTAGGCACGGCGGGTTGCCCTGTAGGGGCGGGGCTCGACCCCGCCCGCGATGAACGGTTGCAGACTTCGAGACAAGGACGGTCCTACACTTGGCTCCACGCGCGGCGGTAGTCCTCGAACGTGTCGATCTCCATCCAGCCCTTGTAGGTGTCGATCGCGTTGACCGTCAGGCCGTCTTCGACCAGCGCCTGGATCATGTCGGTCAGCGCCGCCTCCTCGAGGCGCGACGCCTGGTGCAGCGGTTGGTCCGCGCGATCTGTGTTCAATCGCTCGTACAGGCCCTTGAGCGACGCCACACCGGCTTCGGACAGCATCATCATGCCGTTCCACTCGCCGTTGGCGTTCTCGATGCCCTGGCCGATCAGCGACAACGAGTCGAGCCGCTGCCCGTTCAGGAAGCGCCCGTTCGTGTCGACGTGGTTCTTGGTCTGCACGAGGTCGCGGTTCGACCGGTCGGGCAAGCTTGCGCGGTCCACGACGAGCACGGCGTCGCCCTCGGCCTGCAGCAGGCGCTCCACCAGCCCTTTGTCGAAGAGGATGTCGCCGTAGAGCACCAGCGTTCGCCGGTTGAGCTCCGGCTCGGCCTTCATCAGCGAGGCCAGCTCGCCGCCGCTCTCCTCCGCGACGTACGTCCGTAGGTTCGGGAGATTGACGGCCTCCTTCTTCCAGCCGACGACGACGGAGATGTCCTTCACCCCGGCCGCGTTCAGCGCCTCGACCTGGCGCGCCAGCAGCGGCTTGCCCTTGATGTCGAGCATCGCCTTGGGGCGGTCCTCGGTCAGCTCGCCGAGCTCCGGGCTTGCGCCCGCCGCGAGGATCACCGCGCCGACCTTCCCGCCGCCGGCGGGCATGTAGGTCTTCTCCTCTTCCTTCATCGTCGACACGCCGATCAGGTCGTACACGTCCTGCAGCGGGACGATGCGATCGTCCACGGCGCTGCAGTGTTGCTCTTTCACGAGCGTCTCGAACGTCGAGCGCATCGCCTTGATGGCGGAGCGCAGGCCGTGGTTCGCGTAGATCACGACCTTGTAGCCGGCCTCGGCCAGCGTCGAGGCGGTCGTGGTCTTGTAGATGGTCGGTACGGCCACCAGCGGGACGTCGCGGTCCCAGTGGCGTCCGAACTCGAGCACCTCGTCGGGATCCTTCGACTTGCTGTGCACGAGCACCAGGTCCGCGCCCGCGTCGGCGTACGCGCGGCCGCGCTTGAGCGCTTCCTCCATGCCCCACCCGGCGATCAACGCTTCCGTGCGCGCGATGATGGCGAACTCGTCCGACCGGCGCTTGTCGAGGCAGGCCTTGATCTTGCCGGCGTGCTCGTCGATGTCGGCGAGCTCGCGCTTCACGCCCGCGTAGAACGAGCAACGCTTGGGAAAGACGTTGTCCTCGATGCAGATCGCCGCGATGCCTTCCTTTTCGTAGCCGCGAACCGCGTGGATCACGTTGATCGCGTTGCCGTAGCCGTTGTCGCAGTCGGCGATGACCGGGATCCCGGACGCTTCGACCATGTTGGCCGCCGCGCGCAGGTTGTCGGTCATGGTGAGGATGTTCGCGTCCGGAACCGCGTGACTCGCGGAGATCTCGAAGCCGGACGCCCAGACGGCGTCGAAGCCGGCCTCGCGCACCAGGACCGCCGAGAGGCCGTCGTGCGCGCCGCCGACGAGCAGCGGCCCCGGTTGGGTCAGTCGCTCGCGCAGCTGTTTCCTGCCGTCCATCGGTTGTGCTCCTGCCCGGGGCCTGGACATCCCACGGACCCGCAGGTTCGAGTCCGAAACGCATCCACGATGGCCAAGCCCGAAACCACCGGGCCCGACATGATAGGCGCGC
>CBDCWP010000020.1:0-40371 GCA_965223505.1 Planctomycetota bacterium | reverse complement strand
ACGCGCATGCGCGCCTCGCACCACGCGTTGACCCCGAAGAACCTGCGCGCCTGCGACCGCTGCGGCTACATGGGCCCCGGCCATCGCGTCTGCAAGAACTGCGGGTACTACGCAGGCCGCGCCGTCATCGACAAAGAAGACTAACGCGCCATGCGCATCGCCATTGACGCCATGGGCGGCGATGCGGCGCCGGCGCCCCAGGTGGAGGGCGCGCTACGCGCCCTGGGCGACTTCGACGACGTCGAGATCGTGCTCGTCGGCGATCGCGCGCAGATCGAGGGTGAGCTGGCGCGCCACGAGTCGGACGCGGACCGCATCGTCGTCCGCGATGCGAAGCCGCTCGGGTCCAGCGAGGATCCGGTGCGCGCGGTGCGTTCGACCAAAGACAACAGCCCGCGCGTTTGCGCCGAGCTGCTGCGCCACGGAGAGGTCAGCGGCGTCGTCACCATGGGCTCGACGGGCGCCGCGGTCGCGGCGGCCACGCTCTGGTGCCGGCGGCTCGAGGGGGTGAAGCGGCTCGGGATCGCCGTTCCGTTTCCGCGCCCGAACGGCGTCACGATCGTGATCGACGGCGGCGCCAATCCCGAAGCCAAGCCGGTGCACATGCATCAGTACGCGATCATGGCGTCGCACTACGTCAAGCACGCGCTGGGCGTCACGTCGCCGCGCGTAGGCATCCTGTCCATCGGCGAAGAAGAGCACAAGGGCAACCGGCTCGTCGCGGAGACCTGGGAGGTGTTTCGCGACAATCCCGTCCCGGGTTTCGTGGGCAACGTCGAGCCGCGCGAGTGCTTCGAGGACCGCGCCGACGTCGTCGTCACCGACGGCTTCACGGGCAACATCGCGTTGAAGGCCGCCGAGGGCATGGGCGAGTTCATCTTGCGCACGCTCAAGACGGAGCTTGCGAGTCAGCCCGAGCTCGCCGGGAAGATCCTCGGTGCCGTCGCGGCCCGCGCGGACTATTCGGAGTACGGCGGTGCGCCGCTGCTCGGACTCGACGGCGGGTACATCATCGGTCACGGCCGCTCGGGTCCGCACGCGTTCCGTAGCGGCGTGCGCGCCATCCACGGCTACATCGTCAACGACGTGGGCGGCCGCATCGTCGACGCCTTGTCGCCGACAGCAACCGCGGAGGGCGCATGAGCGCATGCTGGGCCTTGGCGTTTCCCGGACAGGGAGCGCAGCACGTCGGCATGGGCGCCGACGTCGCCGACGCACATCCCGCCGCACGCGAGGTCTTCGACCGCGCGTCGCAGGCGCTCGGTCTCGACCTGTTGGCGGTCTGCCGCGACGGCCCCGACAGCGAGCTGGTCCGGACCGACCTGCAGCAGCCCGCCATCCTGGCCGTGGGCGCCGCGGTCACCGAGGCGCTGCGCGCCGCCGGCGCGCTCGACGAATCGAAGCTCGGCGCCTGCTTCGGCCTCTCGCTCGGCGAGTTCACGGCGCTGTACGCGGCGGGCGCACTTTCGCTCGAGGACGCCCTGATGCTCGTGCGCGAGCGCGGCCTCGGCATGCAGGTGGCCAGCGAGGCGGTGGCCTCGGGCATGATCGCGCTGCGCTGCGAGACGGACGAGGCGGAAGCCGTTTGCACGGCGGCGCGGGAAGAGACGGGAGGCGTCTGCAGCGTCGCGAACCTCAACGCGCCGGGCCAGGTCGTCATCAGCGGTGACGTCCCGTCGCTCGACGCCGCGGAGCGCATTGCCAAAGAGCAGGGCGTTCGCCGTCCGACGCGGCTGCCGGTCGCCGGCGCGTTCCACAGCACGCTGATGCAACCCGGCGCCGATCGCCTCGCGCAGGCTCTCGAGAACGTGACCCTCGCGGCGCCGCGCGTCCCGGTCATCTCCAACGTGACCGCGGAGCCGACGACCGACGTCGATCAGATCCGGACGAACCTGATCGCGCAGGTGACGAGCCCCGTGCAGTTCGTACGGTGCGTGAAGAGCGCGCGTTCCCTCGGCGTCGAGCGCATCATCGAGCCCGCGCCCGGACGGGTACTCGCCGGTCTGATCCGGCGCATCGACACAGACATCGAGACGCTGCCGGCGAACGATGCGGAGAGCGTGGACGCGCTCCTGCCCGCTTCCGAAGCGTCCGGAGACCCCGCATGAACGACTTCGAAGGCGTATCCGTGCTCGTCACGGGCGGCACCCGCGGCATCGGCCGGGGGCTCGTCAAGGCATTCGCGAGCCGCGGCGCCACCGTCACGCTCACCGGCACCAACGAGGCGGCCGCAGCCGAGGCGATCGCCGAGTCCGGCGCGCCGGACGCCTGCCACTTCGTCCAGGCCGACGTCTCCGACCCCGAGAGCGCCAAGGCGGCGGTGGAGGCCGCGGCCGAGCACGGCGGCGGGCTGGACGTGCTGGTCAACAACGCCGGCATCACCCGCGACGGCCTACTGATGCGGATGAAGGACGAAGACTGGGCCGACGTGCTCAGTGTCAACCTCTCGGGCGCCTTCTACCTGACCCGGGCGGCCACACGGCGGCTCATGAAGAGCCGGCGCGGGCGCCTGATCAACATCACCTCGGTCGTCGGCATGACCGGAAATGCGGGCCAGGCCAACTACGCCGCGAGCAAGGGCGGCATCATCGCCTTCACCAAGGCCGTGGCGAAGGAGCTGGCCGGCCGCGGCGTGACGGTGAACGCGGTGGCCCCGGGGTTCATCCAGACCGACATGACCGCGGCCCTGGAGGGCGGGGTGGCGGACGAGCTTCAGGGCCGGATTCCGCTGGGACGGCTGGGCACCGTTCAAGACGTCGCCGAAGTGGTGGTATTCCTTGCCTCCGCCGAAGCCGGATACATCACCGGACAGGTGATTCCTGTGGACGGCGGCATGGTCATGTAGGACAACGTTCCGCAACTTGGGGGGTGTCACCATCGGGCAGCGCCCCGAGCGAGGCACCCCGGATTCGACACAAAGGAGTGAGTACGTGGGCAGTAGCACGAAAGACCGCGTCATCGAGATCGTTTGCGAGCAGATGGGGCAGCCCAAGGACAAGGTGAGCGAGGAGACGTCGTTCATCAACGACCTCGGCGCCGACAGCCTGGACACCGTCGAGCTCGTGATGGAGCTCGAGGACGAGTTCGACCTCAGCATTCCGGACGAGGAAGCCGAGAAGATCAAGACCGTCGGTGACGCCATCGGGTACATCGAGGCGAACGCCAAGAAGAAGGACTAGCCTCCATGACGCGCCGCGTTGTCATAACGGGGCTTGGTACCGTCAACGCCTGCGGCAACGACGTCGAGACGTCTTGGAAGGCGCTCCTCGAAGGCCGCAGCGGTGTGGATCTCATTACGAGGTTCGATGCCGAAGGTCTGGACATGCCCTGCCTCATCGCGGGCGAGCTCAAGAACTTCGAGCCGACGGACTACGTCGAGCGCCGGGACATCAAGAAGCTCGATCTGATGACGATCTACGGCATCGCCGCCGCCGACGCGGCGATGAAGGACGCCGGCTTGAGCAACGGTGATCCGGCGGACAACTCGCTCGATCCCGAGATGGCCGGCACGATCATCGGCACCGGGATCGGCGGCCTCGACTCGATCGAGAACACGCACACCACGATCATGGAGAAGGGCCCGCGACGGGTGAGCGCCTTCTTCGTGCCCCGGATGATGGCGAACGCCATCGCCGGCAACTTCAGCATTCGCTACAACCTCCAGGGTCCGTCGTACATCACCGCGTCCGCCTGCGCGTCGAGCAATCACGCCATGGCCTTGGCGCTACGCAGCATCCGTGACGGCGAGCAGGACGTCTGTCTGACGGGCGGCGCCGAGGCGACGATCACGTCGATGGGCATGGCCGGATTCAACGCGATGCGCGCGATGTCGCGCCGCAACGACGATCCGAAGGCGGCCAGCCGTCCGTTCGACAAGAACCGCGACGGGTTCGTGATGGGCGAGGGGGCCGGCATCCTCATCTTCGAGGAGCTGGAACGGGCCAAGGCCCGTGGCGCGCGCATCTACTGCGAGGTCGTCGGCGCGGGCATGTCGGCCGACGCGCATCACATGACGGCGCCGGCACCCGGCGGCATCGGCCCGCAGCGCGCGATGAAGCTCGCCCTGCAGGACGCCGGTCTGAACCCCGAGGACGTCGACTACATCAACGCCCACGGCACCTCGACGGCCCTCAACGACGCGGCGGAGACCGCCGCGCTGAAGGCCGTCTTCGGCGACCACGCCTCGAAGCTGGCGATCTCGTCGTCCAAGTCGATGGTGGGGCACGTGCTGGGAGGCTCGGGCGGCGTGGAAGCCGTCTTCACGACGCTCTCGATCGCCGAGGATCGGGTCCATCCGACCATCAACCAGGAGGAGTCGGACCCCGAGTGCGATCTCGACTACGTCCCCAACGAGGCGCGGGACATGCCGGTCCGTGCGGCGCTGTCCAACAGCCTGGGCTTCGGGGGCCACAACGTGACGGTCGCCTTCAAGAAGTACGCGTAGGCGGTCGGCGTGACTCCCGGCGAGGCGCGCGAGATCCTCGAAGACGCGGGCCAGACGCATCTGGTCGCGCATGCCGCGACGCTGGACGATGCCGCGTCGTCGGCGTTCCTCACCGCCGCGGCCGCGCATCCGTGGACGTTGCTGCGCGCGGCGCTCGACACACCCGAGCAGGGTCCGCCGCCGCTGCGACCGCCCATCGCGCTCAAGTGGAAGCGCCAGCAGGCCCAGGGCGGCCTGCGCCGCCGACTGGCGAAGCTGGGTGAAGGCCTGCTCGCCGGCGGTCGCGTCGCGACGCTCTTGTTGGCGGGCGGGCAGGGAACACGGCTCGGCCATCCCGGCCCGAAGGGCACCTTCGTCTTCGGCCCGCAGCCGGATCGCACGCTCTATCGCATCCTGGGAGAGCGGGTCGCCGCCGTAGGCAGGCGCTGCGGAACGCCGGTCTCGTACTACGTGCTCGTCAGCCGCCAGACCGAGGCCGCGACCCGCGAGGCGTTCGAGGACGCCGCGGACTGGGGTCTCGATCCGGCGCAGGTCCACTTCATCGTGCAGGGGGAGCTGCCGTGCCTGGACGACGACGGCCGCGCGATCCTGGCGGAGGAGGGTGAGCTTGCCATGGCGCCCGACGGCCACGGCGGCGGCGCGCAGGCCCTGTGGGACTCGGGCGCGCTGGCGGACCTCCTCGCGGCGGACGTCGACGTGTTGACGACGTTCCAAGTGGACAATCCGCTCGGCCGGCCCCTTGACCCCGTGATGCTCGGCTGGATGGTGGACCGCAAGGCGCACGTCGTGAGCAAGGCGGTCGCGAAGTCGAGCCCCGACGAGGCCGTGGGGGTCTTCGCGCGCGACCTGCAGGGCCGGCACCGCATCGTCGAGTACAGCGAGCTGCCCGACGGGGGCGCGGAAGACCTCACGCTCGGATCGATTGCGATCCATGCGTTTTCGGTCCGCTGGCTGCACGACCTCATGGCGGGCGACTACGACCTGCCGCTTCACCGCGCGCGAAAGAAGGTCCCGTTCTGGGCCGCCGAGACCGGGCGGGTGGAGCCCGACGCGCCGAACGCCACGAAGTTCGAGCGCTTCATCTTCGACGTGTTCCCGGAGGCGCCGCGGCTCGAGGTGCACGAGGTGCAGCGCGCGTGGGAGTTCGCGCCCGTCAAGAACGCCGAAGGGGTCGACAGCCCGCACACGTCGCGGGTGCTCGTCGACGCCGAGGTGCGCCGCTGGCACCGAGAGACCGGCCGGCCGGAGCCGGACGAGATCTCCCTCATGCCGCTCGTGTTCGACGGTGAAGGGGCGCTCTACTAGGCACCCGTCTCGCGACGGCGCCGGCTTCACGGCTGCCTACCACATCTCGTTGTCGTATTCTCGTACGAACGCCATATGATGGGTGTCGTCGGTAGGTAGGACGGGAGCTTGGGATGGTCGGACGGGGGCAAAAGCGGCTTTCCGGCGAGCGGCTGCGGGTCGCCGTGCTGATGGGGGGGCCGAGCAACGAGCACGAGGTCTCGCTCGAGGGCGGCCGGCGGGTGGTCGACGCGCTCGACGCCAACGTCTACGAGGTGCGCCCGGTCGTCATCACGCGCGAAGGGCACTGGCGCATTCCCGAAGGCCGCAAGCTGACCGCGGCCGTCAGCGCCGTGTCGCGGTCGGCGGACCGCCCGGACGACCCGGAGGCGACGATCGCGCCCAAGGGCTTCGACCCGCACGACTCGGACGCCTGGACGGAGCTACCGGATCCGTGCGAGGCCCTGCTCAAGCTGCGCAACCGCGGCACGGACGTCGTGCTGCCGATCCTGCACGGCGCCTTCGGCGAGGACGGGGTGCTGCAGGCGTGCTTGAACGCGGCCGGTATCCCGTACGTCGGCAGCGGGCATCGTGCGAGTGCCATCGCCTTCGACAAAGTGCGCACCAAGGAGATTCTCGGGTTCCACGGCATCCCGACGCCGGCGTTTCGCGTCGTTCGAGCCAAGGACCTCACGCGGCGCCGCGCCATGTTGATCGACGAGTGGATCGACGAATTCGGCTTGCCGCTGGTGCTCAAGAACCCGTGCGGCGGCTCCAGCGTCGACGTGCGCATCGCGAAGGACGCAGGCGAGATCACGGTGATGCTCGACGAGCTCGCGCCGCCGGCGGAGCGCATTCTCGTCGAGGCGTTCGTCCCGGGACGAGAGCTGACCGCCGGCGTGCTCGAGGATCGCGAGGGGGAGGCGCACGCGCTGCCGATCGTCGAGATCCGGATGAAGAGCGCCGCGTTCTTCGACTACTTCGAGAAGTACAACGCCGACGGCGCGACGGAGCTGGTGCCGGCGCCGATCGATCCGGAGGTCGAATCGGCCGCGCGCGCACTCGGCTTGCGCGTGCACGAGCTGCTGGGTCTGCGAGGCGTGTCGCGCACCGACATCCGCATGGCCGCGGACGGCACCCTGTACGTGCTCGAGGTCAACACGATGCCCGGCATGACGGATCGCGGCCTGGTGCCGCAGGCCGCAAGAGCCGAGGGGATCGACTTCTCGACACTGATCGATGGACTCGTGCGGACGGCGCGCTCGGCCTAGGTCCGCTGGCGCGAACCGCGGCCTCACCGTCGCCGCTCTCGCCATCTCTTGTTTGAAAGGGGGCAGATGCCCCCTTTCGGGCTCGACTTGGATGCTCCAAGCTCTCGCCCTACCCCCCACTTCCAGGCCTCGTGCGGACGGCCCGCTCGGCCTAGGTCCGCTGGCGCGAAACCGCGGCCGGCCAAGTGGCCGCAGGCCCGCGTGGCCGCCCGATCAGGCGTTGGGCAACCACGAGGGCTGCCCCTACATGCAACCCGCGGAGGGCCTGTTCCTTGCCCCACCCGTCTCGCCCGGGACAATGACCGCCATGACCCCCGAATCGACCTCGTCGGAATCGCTCGTCCAAACTCCCACGCACAAGGTGCCCAAGGTGTGGGGCGAGGAGCACTGGATCGTCAATCGCGACTACTGCGGCAAGAAGCTGGTCCTGCGCAAGGGCTACCGCTGCTCGCTGCACTTCCATCCCGTCAAGGACGAGGTCTTCTACCTGATCTCCGGACGGGTGTTCCTCGAGGTGGGCGACAAGTCCTGTGTCATGGAGCCCGGCGACCACCAGCACGTGCCGCCCGGCGTCGAGCACCGGTTCTGGGGCCTCGAAGACTCCGAGATCATCGAGTTCTCCACCCACCACGAGGACGAAGACTCGAAGCGCATCGACGGCCAGGAGTCCTCCGCGTTCGACGTTTCGGAGCTCGCGGGCAGGATCTAGCGATTGGCGAATTCCAACATCCGGCCACGGCGTTCGTATGGTGAGTGGGGTCACGCTACGGGCGCACAATTGGAGAGCTAGGATGCGCCGCTACGCCGTACCCGCGATCGCGCTCATCGCCATCAGCATCGGCATCGTAGCGCTGCTGGTGGATCCGGCGCCGCCCGAGGTCGAGGACTTCGTCCCGGACGTGCTCGACACCAACGCGCGCCGCGCCGATGCGCTCACCAGCCCGGACACACCCAAGGGCGGCGTCTACGCCGGCTTCGTCGTGAACGAGCAGGGCACCCCCGTCGCCGACGCGCCGGTGCGGCTGGTGTCGTACAACGCGGGAACGAAGGAGATGTTCGCGAGGGCGCAGAAGAACCTGCAGCAGTTCGATCCCGCTGCGCCGATCCCGGTCATCGGGGACTTCCGCATCGCCGGCGAGGCGCGCACCGACGCCGCCGGCTGGTTCAAGATCGCCGCTTCGCCGCGCGACCTCGTCACCCACGTACTCGCCTGGCATGCGAACTACTTCCTCAATGTCGTGCCGGTCAAGGGTCCCGGCGAGGACAAGCGCATCGTGCTCAAGCCCGCGGGCAAGGTGATCGGCCGCATCGTCGACGCCGAGACCGACCGTCCCGTCCCGCACGCCCGCGTGGACCTGTACCTGCAACAGATCACCGCGCTCGCACCGGAGTACGACCCGGGCGGCGGCGGCATGAACCGCGGTCGCAAGGGCAAGAAGGTCGACCGCAGCGAGATCGCCGTCCTCGGCCATCTGCTCGCGAAGCATCTCGGCGAAGCGATCTGGGGCATTCCCTATCGGGGCACCGAGGCGCTGCGGTTCATGTCCGACGCCAACGGCCATTTCGAGATCGGCCCCCTGGGGGATTCGGTGCAGCTCGAGTTCGTCATCACGCACGACGACTACAAGTGGTCCGACCACGACACGCTCGACGGGACCCAGCGCGCAAAGCGCACGGTCGTGCATCCGGGCGAAACCGTCCACCGCACGTTCAAGCTGCTACGCGGCGGCGAGATCGCGGGGCGCGTCGTCGACGAGACCACCGGCGAAGGCGTACCGGAGGTCGTGGTGTCCGCCTCCAACATCGTGAAGTACAAGCGGCACTGGTGGTACGACTTCAAGACGCGCTCCGTGAAGACCGACGCGAACGGCGCATTTCGCATTGCGGGACTCTCCCTCGGACGCCAGGCAATCGAGCTGAGCCACCCGTCGTTCGGCCGCGAGTTCGTGCCTGACGGGGCGATGCCCGGCGAGAAGGAGCTGGAGTTCCACATCCCGCGGCTGGGCAGCATCGCCGCCGTGTTCACGGGCATGGACGCCCGCCCTCCGGGGGGGCGCATCTACGTGAACCTCGAGCCCACGAAGAACAACGAGGGGTCGCGCACGTTGAGCCGCATGAAGCGCGAGCGGAAGCAGCTCGGAACCGACGGCGGCGTGATGAACCTCCCGAAGATTCGGCCGGGCGAGTACGAGCTCTGGGTCGAGTACGGCGATCGCGTTTCGGAGACGCGAACCGTCGTCGTGAGACCGCTCGAGAAGACGGACGTGACGCTTGCGCTCGGCGGCACGGGCGCCATTCAGGTCGACGTGACCGACACGCGCGGTCGCATCGTCGATCCCGTGACCATGCGCCTCGTTCAGCTCACAGGCGACCGCAGTCGGCGCATGGGCACGTTCACGTCGCGCGGCGGCGCCATCGAGGCCTTTGCCGTGAAGCCCGGGCGCTATACCGCCGAGTTCGAGGGCCAAGGACTCGTCAAGGTGACGACGAAGCCGTTCGACGTCGGTGAGGGCGAGACCGTCAAGCTGGATCGGGTCGAGATGGCGTCGCACGCTTACATCCGGATCCTCTCGATCCTCGACGATCGTCGCCGCACCCCCGAGGGACAAATCACGTTGGAGATGCGAGCGGGCGACGGCAAGTGGATCCCGCTCTACCTGACCGGACAGCTCGTTCCCGTCACTCCCGGCCCCGTCACGGTGCGTGGGAAGACCGACAAGGGGCTCAAGTTCGAGAAGGCCCACGAGATCGAGAGCGGCGCGGTGTGGGACCTGGAAGTCGTACTCCAGTAGCCGGACGATGGCCTCAGAGGTTGGCCCCGGCGCGGCCCAGGCGTAGGCTGCGCCCCTCATGAACGACGACCTCGACGACCAGAGCGCGGAGCCGGCGCAGAGCAAGCCGGAGATGGACCGCCGTTCCGTGGAGCGTCGCAAGGGTCAGCGGCGTACGGAGGAGAAGCCCGTCGCGGTCGAGCGGCGCTCCGGGGCAGACCGCCGCGCGGGTCAACGTCGCACGCGGCGCGGCCCGAATCAGTATGAGCTCGAACAGGACGAGCTCGAGTTCATCAACGCGATCAACCGCTTCAAGGAGAGCAGTGGTCGCGCATTCCCCACGTGGAGCGAGGTCCTCGGGATCTTGAAGGAGCTCGGATACGAGAAGCAGGGCTAGCCCTCTGCTCGGCCGGCGAGAGGGAGAGCCATGCAGACTGCCGTGAAGACGACTCCGCTCGGGCGCGCGCGCGACGATGCCGCCGTCCTGTTCGTTCGCGCCAAGGAGAACGCGGCGCGCTTCGTGCGCTCGTGCGGGAGCGCGTTCTCCGGCGGGTACGCGAGCCTGCGCGAAGGCGACGCGTTCGACGGAAGCGCCGAGCAGACGCGGGTCCTGTTGGCCGGACGTGACACGCGCCTGCCGCGGCTCGTCCTGGCCGGCATCGGGGACGGCAAGGACCTCGAGAAGGTGCGCAGCGCGTCGGCAAGCGCTGCGCGTGCGGCGCGCGACGCCGGGGCCGGTTCCATCTCGCTCGTGATGCCCGCGAAGCTGACGGGCCGCGCGGCTTCTCAGATGGCGGAAGCGCTCGTCGAAGGCGCCGTGGTCGGGCTGTACCGGTACGAGACGTTCAAGTCGAAGCCCTCGAAGCAGAATGTGTCGTCGCTGACGCTGCTGACCAACGGTTCGGCCGACGCCGCGTGCCGGAAGGGCGCGGAAGAAGGACGCATCCTCGGTGAGGGCGTATGCCTCGCCAGGGACCTCGGCAACGAGCCCGGCAACACGGGCACGCCGACGTTTCTGGCGGAGACCGCCAAGCGGGTCTGCGACGCCGATGCGTCGCTCTCATTGAAGATCCTCGAAGAGGACGAGATGGAAGCGCTGGGCATGGGCTCGCTGCTGGGCGTCGGGAAGGGCAGCGCGGAGCCGTCGAAGCTCATCCTCATGACGTACGAGCCGAGGCGACGCGGCGGCAAGCGCGCCCCGACGGTCGCGATCGTCGGCAAGGGCATCACGTTCGACACCGGCGGCATCTCGATCAAGCCGGCTGCGAAGCTCGAGGACATGAAGTTCGACATGTGCGGCGGCGCCGCGGTGATCGGCGCCATGCAGACGATCGCGGCGCTGAAGATCTCGACGCGCGTGGTGGGGGTCGTGCCCGCGGTCGAGAACATGCCGGACGGCGCTGCGTACAAGCCGGGCGACATCCTGCGCGCGATGAACGGAACGACGATCGAGGTGCGCAACACGGACGCGGAGGGCCGTCTGATCCTCGCCGATGCGCTTGCCTACGTGTCGTCGAAGCTGCGCCCCAAGCCGAAGGCCGTCGTCGACCTGGCGACGTTGACGGGCGCCTGCGTCGTAGCGCTCGGCAACCACCACGCGGCGGTGATCTCGAATCACGAGCACGTGGTGGAGGAACTGCGGTCGGCTTCCGCAACCTCGGGGGACGCGCTCTGGCGCATGCCGCTGGGCGAGGGGCACACGCGACAGCTCGACAGCCCCTACGCCGACGTGAGCAATCTGGGCACGCCCGGCGCCGGCACGCTCACGGCCGCCGCGTTCCTGCAGAAGTTCACGGGGGACCGACCCTGGGCGCACCTGGACATCGCCGGCATGGCGTGGACGGACCGCAACGACGGCCGCTTCACGAAGGGCGCCACGGGCTTCGGCGTCCGCGTCCTGGCCCGGTTCCTTCAGTCCTGGAAGGGGTCGTAGCGGCGGCCCCCGAACCAGTCCCGGCGGCGTAGACTGTCCCGATGCTGACGCGCCTGCAGACCGGATCCAACGGCGCCCCGCCGTCGACGCTCGGCGTGGTGCACCTGCGCCGTCTGATCGCGGTCGCGCGCGGCCGCAAGAAGCCGCTGATCCATCTTCAGCACAATCCGGATCCGGATGCGCTGGCAAGCGGCTGCGGCCTGCGGTACCTGCTGCGGCGTCTGCTCGGCGTCGACTCGATCCTGGCGTACACGGGCCGCGTCGGACGCGTCGAGAACCGCGCCATGCTGCGCCATCTGAAGATCGGCATCATTCCGAGCTTCAAGATCGACTACGGCGAGCACGACCTCGTGATGGTCGTCGACACCCATCCGGGCGCCGGAACGTGCCGCTTGCCGGACGGCGTCGTGCCGCACGTCGTCGTGGACCACCACCCGTCGATGCAGGAGCTCGAAGGCGTGGAGTTCCCGTACTACGACCCGGCCTTCGGCAGCACGAGCACGATGGTGGGAGCGTTGTTCGTGGAGAACGGCATCCTCGCGCCGTCGGACGTCGCGACCGCGCTGACGTACGGCATTCGCACCGACACGATGGACCTGGCCCGAACGGACAACCCGCTCGACGAGACGATCTACCGCGAGATGTACGCAGCGGCGGACAAGCGCGTGCTGTCGCGGATCGAACGCGCGCGCGTCCGGCAAGACTACTTCGTCGTGCTGGAGCGCGGCTTGCGGCGCGCGCGCATCACGGACGACACGGTGTGCACGCACCTCGGCGAGGTCGATCACAGCGACATGGTGGCGGAGATCGCCGACCTGCTCTTCCGTTTGGAAGGCATCAAGTGGGTGATGGTCGCCGGCCAGACGGGGCCCGTGATGAACTGTTCCTTGCGCGCGATGAAGGGCAAGGACGTGAAGGCCGGCAGCATCGCGCACGAGATCAGCGACGGACACGGTGGCGGTCACGACACCTTCGCCGCGGCGCAGCTTCCGATGGGGGACATGGCGGAGAGGCCGGACGAGTTCTACGAGGCCTTGCGCGACCGGTTCTTGAGGGCCGTGGGCGCGAAGAAGAGCCTCACACGCCCGCTGACGGTGCCTCCCGACGCCAAGACGAGCGAAGACGAGATCCAGGAGTAGTCTTCATGCGCGCTCCCCGTCTCGTTGCCGTCGGTGCGGCGATCTGCCTAGCGCTCCTGCCGGTCGCGGGCGCGCACGCCGACACGCCCCAGCCGTTCACGGCGCTGAAGAAGGCGTTTCGCAAGGCGCTCAAGAGCAAGGACCCGAAGGTCCGAAGCGGCGCGTTCGACCTGTTGAAGGACAGTCGGAACCCGCACGTCGTCGCAGAGATCATCTACGGCGTCGATCTGACCTACGGGGAGCTGGAGAGGATCGGCGAGACGCAGGAGGCGAGCCACGCGGAGATGGTGGCGCTGCAAAACAAGCTCGCGCGCTTGCAGACCGACTTCGACAAGAGTGACAAGGGCAGCGAGGCGATGGCGTCCTACAACAAGAAGGCGCGCAAGATCGCGAAGGCTCAGGACGAAGCCAGGTCCGGCATCGAAGCACTCGAGAACGAGTGGACGCGGACGCGCGGATTGATCCAACGCGGCTGCAACGTGATGGCGCGGGTCCTCCGGAAGCTGCCCGACGACGTCCTCGAGACCGCCTTGATCGACCTGGACACGCTGTGGCTGCACGCCGATCCGAAGAGGAAGCCCAACGGCGCGCAGTACTGGCTCGACGCGGTGCGTGAGGTGAATCGCCGGCCGATCACGGACGCGTTGCACATCGTGGTGGACGACGCGCAAGCACCCATGGCGACCCGCGTGGCCGTCATCGGCGCGTTGGCAGAACGCGACGACGGCGAGATGCTCCGCAAGGCGATCGAGATGCTCGATCTCGACATGGCGGAGGCGCCGCTGATCACAGCCGCCATCTACGCGATCCGGCAGATGCACGACAAGCGCGGCATCAGGCCCTTGATCGACTTCTTGAAGCGCCATGACTTGAGGCGTCTGCGCGAGGACGCGCACGTCGCCCTGCTGTCCTTGACCGGCCAGGAGCGGATCGGGCCGTACTACGAGCCCTGGAACGAGTGGTTTCGAGAAGCGGGGCCCGCGTTTCAGATGCCCAAGAGTCCGATGCCCCCCGGCATCCCTCTGGACGAGCGCGAGGGCGTCACGTTCTACGGCATTCACACCTTCAGTGATCGGGTGCTGTTCATCGTCGACATCTCGGCGTCGATGCGCTGGGCGCTCGAGGGGCCGCGCGGACAGATCGCAGGCAGGTAGCAGCAAGATGGTGGCGGTGCGCAAGGAGCTCCTGGGCGCCGTGTTCAACCTCAACGCGGGCGACCACTTCAACGTGATCCTGTTCAACCACGAGGTCATCCCGTGGCAGAAGGACGTCGTCAAGGTGAGCGCGACGACGCAGAACCAGCTGAAGCGCTGGGTCACCGACATGCAGCCGGTGGGGTTGACGAACATCCACGACGCGCTCGAGCGCGGCTTCCGTGCCGCGACCCGCGTCACCGGCGCGGTGGAGCTGGACACCATCTTCTTCTTGACGGACGGCAAGCCGACCTTCGGGAAGGTGCAAGACGGGCGGAAGATCCTCGAGATCGTGCGAGAATGGAACGAGACAGCCAACTTGCGGATCCATGTGATCGGGATCGGCGAGGACACGGATGTCGCGTTCCTGCAGGAGTTCGCGAAGATCGGTGACGGCAAGTTCGTCAAGCGCTAGGGGAGACCCCATGAAGACGATTCGATACCTGGCCTGCTCGTTCGCGATCTTGGCGATCTGCGTTGCGGGCACGGCGTGCTCGGACGAAGAGCCCACGGAGCCCTCGGGCGGCGCCACGCCGACGGACGGCGGCGGTGACGCGAGTCCCGACGAAGAGCCGGCGCCCGCGCCGGAAGACGACGGCGGCGCAGCGTCGTGCGGCGGCGCCGAGGGGTCGTGAGGCTAGCGCCCTGACGCCGCGCGG
Organism: Planctomycetota bacterium; assembly: GCA_965223505.1. GTDB lineage: Bacteria > Planctomycetota > PLA2 > PLA2 > JAEUHO01 > CBDCWP01. Next base: position 25,677 of record CBDCWP010000020.1, on the reverse strand, counting down.
TCGCGCGGCAGGAGCAAGGACCCAAGTCCGCTCCGCCGTCATCCCGGGGCTTGAAACATACCGACTGGTCGGTATTGTACGGGGCATGGCGCCGGGAAGAGCGAGTCGAGGCAGGCAGAAGCTGCTGCTAGCGGGAACGGAGCTGTTCCGCCGAACGGGCTACGCCTCGACGACGGTTGACGCCATCTGCGATCAGGCGGGCGTGACGAAGGGCGCGTTCTTCCATCACTTCCCGAGCAAGGAGGCGTTGGCGGAGGCGTGCCTGCGCGCTTGGGACGACATGGCGCGGGACATGTTCGAACAGGCGCCGTATCACGCGCTCGACGATCCGTTGGCCAAGGTGTACGGCTACGTGGACTTCCTGATGGGGGTGCTGGGGCGACCCGAAGATGCTGAAGTCGTGTCTTGCGGGGACCACGGTGCAGGAGGTCTCGAGCACGAACCTGCCCTTGCGCGCCGCTGCCAACACGTGCTTCGTCAATTCGGAGGCGCGCTTCCAGAGGCTTCTCGACGACGCGTGCGAGAGCCGGGAGCTCGAGCTCGACACAGCGTCGTTGTCGGCGCTTTGCACGGCCACGGTGCAGGGATCGTTGATCGCGTGCAAGGCGTCGGGGGACGGCGCGTTGATCGTCCGGAACCTCGAGCACTTCAAGACCTATTTGCAGACCCAGTTCGAGGCTCGTTGACGTGAGGCACGCAGCGGTTCTCTACACCCCATGTACGGAGAGACACGATGAGCATGGCACAGATGTTCCTGGACGAGATGGAGCAGGAGAACGCGGCGACGCGTCGCATCCTGGAGCGCATTCCGTCGGACAAGCTGGATTGGAAGCCGCACGAGAAATCGATGACCCTGGGTCAGCTGGGGCTGCACATCGCGAACAACGCGCGGGTGGTCTCCGAGATGGCGACCCAGAGCGAGGTCGAGATGCCGGACTTCAGCGACGGGCCGCCTTCGCCGGCGAGCACGGACGAGATCCTGGGTGCGTTGGACGCGGCGAACGAATCCGCGCAGCAGATCATCTCGGGATTTAGCGACGAGCAGATGGGGGAGCCGTGGACGGCGAAGATGGGGGACACCCCCATGATGACGTTGCCGCGCGCGGGATTGCTGCGCGGGATCCTGCTCAACCACGGCTATCACCATCGGGGCCAGCTGAGCGTGTATCTGCGTCTGTTGGACGTCAGCGTGCCGTCGGTCTACGGCCCGTCTGCGGACGAGATGCCGGACTTCCTGCAGGAGGCGAGCGCGTAGTCAGAATTTCTTGAGGGTGATGTACATCCCTTGCAGGCGGTCCCAGAGGCGATGACCGCGGTCGTCGTCAGGGTGCTCGTCGAGGTAGGCGCCGAGTGACCGTCGCGCTTCCGACAGCTTGGCGAGCGCGTCGACGCGGGTGTTCTCGAAGGCGGGCCCTCTGGCCATGACGCGAAGGCTCTCGGCGGTGCGCTGCACGTCGATCATGACCTTGCGGAGCTCCTTGAGGCGGCTGTGCTCGGCCGGCTTGCGAACGACCGGTTTCGGCGGCTCGACGGCGGGCGCGGCCGGTCTGGGCGCCAGGGTCACCTCCGGGAGCCTGTCAGTCCCGGCCTGCATGCGGCTGACGCCCATCACGGCGAGCAGGACGACCAGGGCCACGACGCAGCCGATGGCCATGGCGTCGTGGTTGGAGCGGGCTCGATGCGGGCGTCGGCGGCGAGGCATGGAGTCGCTATCGGCATTCCCGCCCGCCCATAGGTAGCCCGCTATGTACGGGATTCGGCCCGTACGGAGCCGACAGCGGAGACTGCCCGAGGCGACACGGATCGCGACGGGTGCCTCCGTCAGAACATTCATCAGACGTACTCAGGGGCTGGTGGCGAAGCCGTCGGACCGGCTTCCGGGGGTCGGAGTGGGCCCATGGTCGCCCAGCGTCACCCGTGATTCGGCGCACGGATCGCGACGGGTGCCTCCGTCAGAACATTCATCAGACGTACTCAGGGGGCTGGTGGCGGAGCCGTCGGAGCGCTTTGCGGGGGCCGAAGTGGGCTCATGGTCGCCCAGCGTCGCCCGTGACTCGGCGCACGGATCGCGACGGGTGCCTCCGTCAGAACATTCATCAGACGTACTCAGGGGGCTGGTGGCGAAGCCGTCGGACCGGCTTCCGGGGGTCGGAGTGGGCCCATGGTCGCCCAGCGTCGCCCGTGATTCGGCGCACGGATCGCGACGGGTGCCTCCGTCAGAACATTCATCAGACGTACTCAGGGGGCTGGTGGCGAAGCCGTCGGACCGGCTTCCGGGGGTCGGAGTGGGCCCATGGTCGCCCAGCGTCGCCCGTGATTCAGCCCCCTGAGAACGTCTGATAATGTTTCTTATGGTGTTTCTTACGGTGCTGGGTCAGTTTGAAATCGCCTGTTTCTTGGGCTCTTTGTCCCTATTCCATGCGGGTAGGAGGCCGATCAGGTCCTTTGTGGTCCAGACGCGACTGGTAAGCCCGTTGGCCATCGCGGGTGTCGCGCCGTTCAGACTCTCGTGCTTGCGGCACCAGTTGTAGTGCGTGTAGTGCAGGTTGAGGGCGTAGCCGAAGTTCTCGACCTTGCGGCTGTGGCCGTTGGTGAGGCGAGTCATGCGGCGCATGCCCATCCTGAGCCCCAGGTTGAAGCGCTCGACGTAGGACGTGCTGGCCTCGGCCACCTTGGGATTGCCGCAGACGCGCTCGCGCTTGACGTTGGTGACGATCGGCGGCGAGTAACGGTTGTCGACACCACTCCAACGTCTGTTGGGCGTGCTGAAGTTCTTGACGACGCGGGCGTAGTCCACGTCCCCACCGAAGGCCACGACGACGCCTGTGTGGTACGCCCTTAGCCCGTCCGTGTTCAATGTGATGCGGTGGGCCAGCCGCTTTTGTAGGTCGCACAGCAGCGCCATGGCTGCCTCTTGGTCGCGGTTGCCGAGCACCCAGGACGGGACGATCTTCGTGTCCATGCACAGGGCCGTCCAGACCCACACGTTGCCATAGCCGAACACGCCCTGCTTGTCCCGAGGCACGTTGCGCTCCTTCATGCCGCAGAACGCCCACGCCTCGTCGGCTTGAATGTGTGTGCAAGGCAGATTGCGCAGCCGCTCATGCTGAAAGAGGCCGCAGGCGATCCCCACGTCCCGGCTCAGCTTCTGAATCGTGTTCTTGGCTGCGCCCGCAATCCGCGACGTGGCACGAATGCTCATGCCTTCCACGAGACACGACAGAATCTGCGCGCGTCGCCTATCGCTTAGTCGATTCATAATGACATTATGCTTGAGCGATCAAGCAATGTCAAGCGGCTACGGGGGCTTGTGGTTCATGTGCTGGCGAATCATCTTGCGTAGATCAACCCAGAAGTCCATTGGCACAAGTCCACGGAACTTCCGTCTTGGGTCGTCTGGGATTCCCCCGGTTGGAATTGTCTCAAGATAGAGAAACGTGTCCTTCGACAACCTGAACTGGGGGATATCGTTTTTGCGAAGATGCAAAAGCAGGTGCCACTTCTCGGCCCACTGTCGGCCCGCCCAAGGCGGAGCACCAGTTCCGTAAATGACTGGATGCGCGCCGCCCGGCTTCTTGGGCGCAAGAACGATCACCAAGCGCTTCTTGGCACCTGCTAACGCCCAGAAGGCTCGCATGGGGAAGAACGGAGCCTCTTCAAGCATAGTGGCCGCTTAAAAATCCGGGTCAGCCTCAGCACGGGCGCGGGTTTCGTCGAACCTCGACGTCAGTTCCCAGAGTTCGTCAATCTCCGTATCCGAGAGCGCCGGATACTCGCGGGCCATCTCAATCAGCTCTTCGTGTGTCGGCCCTTGGTTGTCCGCACTATCCACGTCGCCCGCCCCGGTTGAGATCAAGAAGGTGGAAGCTGCAATCGGCGCGAGGTCGATCCTTAGGGACGAGTCGGCCTCTATGATGGACTTCGGATCTGCGACAATGTTCACTTCTAGTCCCCCTGCTTTTGCTTTGCGTTCCAGCGGCCAAGATTCGTGGTGAGCGCGTCAATGAACTTCTGAATGCGCTCAGGCGCCAGAACGTACTGCCCAACGCAGCGAGCCTCGACATGCTTGATCTCTTTGGCCTGCTCCTCTTTCTCCTCGTCGGTTCCGAGTAAGAGAGGTGGGTAAACCTGGAAAAAGCGGACGAGGAATTCGTGGTCCGTATGCTGCACAAGCATGTTTGAGATGTGGACCGGCCCCTCGTCATCGGGGATGTCCCACTTAATCGGGACTTGCTTCTCTGCCTTCTGTTCGTCAGGCACGCTCTATCTCCAAGGTGGGCCCGGAAGTATATCCACCCTGTCGGCAAATCGTGGCCCGTGGGATCACTTTGACTTGCGCTTCCCCCATCGAGCCTGCGCAGCCTTCTTAGCAATGGCCTTACGGCGAGCCGCAGACAGGCTCTTGGCGCGGGCTGGTCCGCCCTTCTGCCCGCCCAGACGGCCAAGCGCGACCGCAGCGGGGTTCTTCCCCTCGTCTGCGGGCTTCTGCTGGCCAGTGGTCTGGCGGACGATCCGCGCAGCGGCTTGGTTGGTATCCTCGCGCTTGCGGGCGGCCTGTTTCTTGCTTGACCGTTTAGGCATGCCGCCATTGAACCATGGCGACCACGGAGATGCGTAGTCTTGCTCATCGCGGCCCTTCAAACGGGCCGCGCAGGTCGGTCGAACGGCCCAATTCAAAGTAACCCAGCACCTTTCTTACGTCCAATCACCCGTTACTCGAACTTCCGCCCGATCCAAATGGGTACGAGCACCAGCAAGAGCACCATCGCAAGCGCCAGCAGGCCGTTGCGGAACTCGAGCTCGTCCGCCTTCTCCTGCAGCTGGACGTCCTCGGTCCGCGGCGGCAACCCGCCGTAGTACGTCCGCGCCATGTCGTTCTCGGCCGCGTTGGCGAACCACGCAACCCGCTCGTTGGGATGTTCCCGGTGCTCGTTGAGGGGACTCCTCTCGGGCAACCCGGCCAACCCGATGCGGTCCCGATGGACGCGATCGAGGATCAACGCCGACAACACAGGATACGGATCCGTCGCGCCGTCAGTGGGCATCGGGTAGTCGCCGCGCGGTGGGGCGGCGAACAACCAGCGATATCGCTCCCCCATCAAGCCGTTCACGTCCCCCCCCACCAGCGCCTCGTATGTCTTCTGAACGGACGGATCCGGGCGCCACCACAGGTCCAAGACCGCCTGCGGCCACAAGCCGAGCGGGCCGTCCGCCTTCGCGGCCTTGCGAATCGTCGCAACGTCGCGTGCACGCCCCTCGAGCACCGCCAGCTCCATCGAAGTGCGTACCGCCGGACTGGGTTCGCGCGCCCAGGCACGTTCGGCGCCTGCGACCGAGACGAGCAACACGCCGATGATCACGAGTGTCCGCATCAGAGCCCCAGCTCCTCGTCGGCCATCCGGTCCGACGGGCTCAGATCATCCGTGAGCACGATCCCGCCGTCCTTCTTCGGATCGTGCCTCACCGTCAGTCGCTCGACCTCGTACACGGCGCCGCGCAAGCCCTTGTGAATCGGCGCGACGAGACGAACGCGCGGCGCAACGGCGCTGCCCGGCGAGGTCCACAAGATCACGTTGCCGGGGTAGAAACGATTCGGCGTGACGAACGTGTCCCCCACCGCCTCGGTCATCGTCGTCGCCACCGACTTCGAGACGAGGCCGTCCATGCCCTTGCCGAGCACGTTCACCCCCAGCCACCCGTCCGGCGCGAGATGCGACCGCACCTTTTCGAAGAACTCCTTCGATGCGAGCTGGAACGGCAGGTAGTTCGTGCGCGCGTACGCGTCCACGAGCACCAGGTCGAACGTGCGCGACGCCGGCAGCGCGTTCACCACCGTGCGCGCGTCCTCGCCCGTGATCAGCTCGAGCCCGTCGTCCTCGAGCTCCTGGTGCGCTAGGAACTCACGCGCGATCGTGATCACGCCCGGATCGATCTCCACGCCGAGCACCGACAGCGCTACGTCGTCGGGGACGATCTCGCGCAGCGTTCGATGCACCGTCCCGCCCGCGTAGCCGATGATCAGCACGCGCAGCTCGCCGCTCTCCCGACGGGGGACGAAGTGGGCGCCCACGGCCATGTGCTCGAAGTAGCGCGACCCCGTCAGCACCGCCTCGTTCGGCGGGCGCGGCAGGTAGAGGCTCTGGTACGTCTCGGCGTCCTCGTCGTGCCGAAGGAAGCGTGTCCGGGTCTTGCCCGCCATGCCGCCGATCGCCGGCGGCCGGTCCGGCGTCGGCACCAGCAACGGCAGCTCCCGCTCGACGACGCGCAGGGTTTGATAACGCGACTCGTGTTCCGCCAGCTGTCCGTCGTGGACGCGCAACGGCGGCGCGCCCGTCATCTGCCAGATCAGCACCCCGGCGCACGAGAGCGCTCCCGCCAAAGCCGGCGCGAAACGCCGTGCGCGCGACCGGAAGAGCTGCTGCAACGAGACGACGGCGATCGCAAGACCCACGAGCACGAGCGTGCCGCGTGAGCCGAAGGCGGGCACGAGCAGGACCGGCGTCAGGAAGCAGCCGAGCAGCCCCCCCACCGTCCCCCAGGCGAGCATCGCGCCCGCGGTGCGCCCGACCGGCGCATGCTCGCGTCCCAGCCGCACCAGGAACGGCGTCGCCATCCCCAGCAGCAGCACGGGCACCCCGAAGCAAAGCGCCGCCGCGAACAGGCTGCCGTACCGCGCCACCGGCAGCACCTGGGTGCTGAGCAGATCCGGGGGCGCCAGCAGCTCGAACATGCGGGGACCGAACACGGCGACGACGGCCAGCCACATCGCAGCCACGCCGAAGCCCCAGTACATGAGGTTGCCGTTGTTCGCGCGGTCCGCGAAGCGCCCGCCGAGCGCGGCGCCCTGCGCGATGCCGAGCATGATCACGCCGATCACGTTGGCCCAGATGTGGTTCGACTGCCCGAACCAGGGCGACATGAACCGAACGGCGGCGAACTCGACGATCGTGATCGCCACGCCGGCCAGAAGCGCGACACCCACCAGCCCGACGGGCACCCGGCCGCTGACGGTGGCCGCCCCGTCCGCCGCCCCGTCCGGCTTGCGGTGACCGCGCAGCAACACCGCCCCGGCCGCGGCCATGACGATCAACAGCGCCGCACACAGGAGCAGTGTCAGCCGCGTGCCCCAGACCTGCAGCCACAGCGTCGGCGCGTAGTAGCACGCGACCAGACTTCCCAGGGTGCCGAACGCGTAGATCGAACCCGTCGTTCGCCCGGCGTCGTCCGGGCGCGACCACATGCGGATCAAGAACGGGCTCGTCATGCCGAGCAGGAACGCCGGCACGACGAACAGGGCAATCGACGCGATCGAGCTGCCGACGAAGGCCAACGGCAAGACGCCGCCGCTCTCGACGCCCTCGGGGATCAAACCGCGGCAGACCGAAGGCCCCAGGAAGGCGACGCCGATCGTGTACAGCGCCGCGATGCCGTGCGCGACGAAGAGCGGCGTGGGACGCTCACTGCGGTCGCCGAGGCGGCCGCCGACCCAGTAGCCGCCGGCCAGCGCGGCGAGGATCCAACCGATCACGTTGGCCCAGACGTAATTCGACTGTCCGAACGCCGGCGCCAGCATGCGCACGGCCGCGAACTCGATCACGAGGATGATCAGTCCGGACGCACCCGCCACCAGGACGGCAGGGGTGGGGAATCGAGATCGAGGCGCGTCGCTCACCGAGCCCAATCCGGGGCTACTTCAGCTCCTCGAGCAGCTTCTTCGCCCGCTCCGTGTAGCTGTTCAGCGGCATCGCGAGAATGGCCTCGAGGCGCTTGCGCGCGCCGTCGAGCTTGCCCGCGTCCTTGAGCTTCACGGCGCCGTTGAAGTAGCTCTCGGCCTTCTCTTCCTCCTCCGGCGACGCCTTCGGCGCCTCGGGCTCCGGCTTCACCGGCTTCTCGACCTTCTTGCGGGCGCGGACCTTGATGCCGAGCATTCGGCTCGGGAAGAGGAAGCCGAAGTACATCGACTCGCGCAGCTTGAAGGGGTCCTTGTTGAACAGGAGGTCGAGGTCGCGCTCGACCAGCTCCTCCCGCTCGAGGTTGCCGTTGACGACCACGCGCACCGTGCGGTCCAGATCCACGATCTCGTCGTTGAGGAACAGCGACATCTTGGTGATGCCGCGCGCCTCGATCTTGATCGTGTTCGGCTCCTCCTCGGTGTCGACGACCTCCACGTCGATCTCGCGCATGGCCGCGTTGGGATTCGCCTGCTCGAGATTCACCCACCATGCGAACTGATGCTCGGGCTTCTGGAGGTTCCAGCTGAACTTCTTGGGGGTCTGGCGCTTGACGCCGTTCATCCACGCCAACAGGGCGGCGCCGTCGGACGACTTGCCCTCGGTGACGTTCTGATGTCCGGCTTCCTTGAGCCCCTTGGCCAGCTCGGGGCAGTCGACGGTGTACACCGGCACCGTCGCATAGTTCTTCACGAGCGCCTTCGACTCCTCGTCGAGCACCGCGCCCTTGCGGAAGATGAACCCGGCGAACACGACGCCTTGCGCCGGCGCGGCTGCAAGCGCAGGCTCGGCGCCGTCGAGGATGAGCCGCTCGAAATCGACGTGCGCGTGCTTGAGGAACTGGCCGTACTGATAGGTGAAGAGCTCACGCCGGATGCTGCCGCGATCGTCGAAGTAGTTCCCGGCCGGGGCGATCGGCACCATGACGACCCAGTCGTCGAAGATGTCACCGAAATCGTCCTTCGGATAGCGGCGCTTCAGCAGCTCGAAACCGGGATACTTCTTGCCCGTGTAGTCTTCTTTCTCGTTCAGGGAGATGAGCGCCGGCCACGGGCCGTCACGCTCGCCCTTGTTGAAGTCCTTGTTCTTCTTCGGGTACGACTTCGGGAAGGAGTAGACGAGGTTCAGATCCTCCGACTTGACGAAGTTCCAATTGCCCTGACGCTTGAACTCGGTGATCGCGTTGTTGCGCTGCCACTTCTTGTCGCTCATCTGCGGCCGGAAGAACCGCCCCTGGGCGATCACCTTGCGCAACATCTCCATGTCGCGGAGCAGGTCGTAGCCTTTGCCGTCCTCGCCCTTGAGCGTCTTGAGGGCCTCCTGCATCACGATGCGCGGACGCCAGAGATCCTCGTCGAGGTCGAAGTAGCTGCGCGCCTTCTCGACGAGCTCCTCGAAGTCCTTGCCCTCCGGTGCCGCGGGCGCGTTCTTGACGCCCCCGCCGTTGTCCTCGGGCGCCGCGACGGCCGCGCCGTGCAGGCAGAGCAGGCCGGTGAGCGTTACCAATAGCAGTCCGGGTCGCGCAAGCGTCATGAGGATCTCCAGCGGAGGGCTCCGCTCTATACTACGGATGCTTCACGGACCTTGCACCGCCCTGCGGGAGTCCCCGGCCCCCGGATGGGCGCCGAAAACGCCGATCGTTACCGCTGCGTCACGCCCTTCGTAGTGCGCCAGGCACGATCCAGCAGGAATCGGTAGGTCATGGCGCCCCGCTCGAGCGCCCGCGCGGTCCGGATGCCCGCCGCGAGGTGCGCCGAGGCGCGCGTGTCGTCGCCGGCCAACCACAGCGCTCGGGCCGCGTTCTGGCGTCCCGCGAGATGTCCGGCGTCCAGCGCGACGGACCGTTCGTAGGCGTCCAGGGCCTCCTCGAACCGGCCGGCGGCCGCCAGCGCCAGCCCGTAGTCGCTCACGATCGTCGGGTCGTAGGGCTCCGCCTCCATCGCCTTCTCGTAGGACGCGAGCGCGTCCTCGGTGCGGCCGATGACCCGCAGCGTGTTGCCCAGGTTCGCCAGCGCCGTGCCGTCGTCCGGCATGGCCTCGACGAGCGCGCGCTGGATCCGCACGGTGCGCTCGGCGCCGGGGCCCTCCCCGCGCGTCAGCCAAAGGTCCCGATAGTCCCGTCCGGCGATGTGCCACAACCCGGCGACGGCCTGCGGGTCTTCCGGCGCCCGGCGAAGCGCCTCCAGGTAGACCTCCGTGGCGTCGGCCCGTCCCTGCTCGTCGCCGCCGGAGCGCACGAGGTACAAGCGACCGAGCCGCGTCAGCGGACGCGGGTCCAACGTCTTCAGCGCCGCTTCCTTGAGCAGGGGGACCGTGTCTTCGCCGCGGCCGAGCTCGGCGAGAAGATCGCAACGCGCAAGCAGCAGCTCGCCTTGCAGACCCTCCGGTGCCTCGATCTCGGCCAACGCCTGCTCGAGCACGGCATGGCCGCCGGCATAGCGCGCCGCGTTGACGGCTTCGCGAAGCAGCGCGAGGTCGAGCGGACCGCTCGTCAAGAGATCCACGTACAGCCGGATCGCGCGATCGCCGTCTTTCGCCGCCGCCCACGCCGCGGCCGCGCCGCGCACGTTGCCGACCGCCTCGTAGGCCTTCGCGGCCTCTTCGTAGGCCTTGCGCGCGTAGTGCGAAAGCGCGAGCACGTCGTAGGCCGCCCGGCGGTACGCGTCCGACACGCTCGCAAGCCGTTCCTCGGTCAAGTACGTAACGACGTCGTCGAACTTGGTCTGGAAGTAGTACGCCTGCGCCTTGGCGTTGACGGCCCGTCCCCACCACTGCGCGTCGTCCCGAACCGACGCCCAGCCCTCGATGTTGTCGAGCGCCTTCACGGCGTCCATCAGGTACGGCAGGCTCCCCGCCGCGGTGCTGCCCCGCGCCTGGTTCACCCGCGCCACCGCGATGAGCGCCTCGGCGTACTGCACGCGGTGCGGCGCGTGCAGATGATCGCGAACGAGCGCTTCCCAGTGTTCGAGCGAACCGTAGGCGTTGCCTTGCTCCACCAACAGCGTCGCGATCGCTTCGCGCACGATGCGGATGTCTTTCGAGTCCTTCGGCCCCGCGGCGACGGCCTTGGCGAGCAGCGACTCGAGCGTTGCGAGCGCGGCCTGCGGTTCCTGAGCGAGCGCCTTCGCGACGCTGTCTTCGATCGACGCGTCCTCCGCTTGGGAGACCCCGGCGATCGACAGCGCGAGCACACAGGCCGTGATCCACAGCGTGATCCGTACGCTATCCATCGACCGGCTCCTTCTCCGCACCCGCCGCGGCTTGGTCGTCCTCCGCCGTCGAAGCGAGCGCCTGTTGCTCCTGATACCAGGCTTCGATGGCCAGCGCATCGCGCTCGAGTTCGTCACGCGTCGCGCGCACCCGCGGGCGCCGCTCCTCCCCCACGAGCCGCGCCAGCGCCTCCGCGGCCGCGCGGCGCTCGCCGGGCTGTTGCGGATACCGATAGCGCGCGAGCAACGCCGGGACGGCGCGGCGCTCTCCGCTCAACGCGAGCGCCACCGACAACACCTCGCTGCCCGGTCCGCCGGCCTCGAGACGCTCGATCATGACCTCCGGGTGCTCGCGCGCCATGTCGAGCAAACGGCTCTGCGCCTTCATGACGAAGAAGCGCTCGGCGCGATTCGCCTTCCAGATGAGGAACGCCAGCCGGTCCCTCGCCTCGAGCTCCGGCAGGGCGTGGTACTCGTCCAGGACGTTCAGCCAGCGCGGATCGCGCTCGTCGGGGATCTGCGCGGCGTACGCCGTCAGCTCTTCGCGCTGCGACTCGTCGAGACGGAGCAGCCGCTTCAATGCCGCTTCGCTCTCACGCTCGTCCGGCGACAGCAGCTGGCCGACCGCCTCGGCGATCCGCACGTTCTCCTTCACGACCGGCGCGGTCGGCACGTTCACCGGCACGCTCGATCCGGACGAGCCGCACGCGCAGGCGAGCAGCACGCAGACCGACGACAGAAGGTGGCGAGCGACGGGGTTCATTTGCCGAAGGTGAACTCCACCTTCACCACGACCGGCGCGATCTCGGCCGTGCCGAGGTCGTGGGGATTGTCGGGATTCAGGCTCTTCTTGTTGAGCGCGTGGCGCGGCGTGAGCCGGTACACCAGCCAGGCTTCCCCGCGGCCCGAGACCGCCTCGGGCACGTCGACGTAGCCGTTCCATTCGCCTGCCGCCGAGACGCGCTGTCCGGGCGCGATCTGCGTGTCGCGCAGTCCCGACGTGCGGTACTGCTTCTTGTACTTCGCGGCCTGGCTGCGACCTTGCTCCAGCGGTTTCAACGGATCGAGCAACGGCGTGCCGTCCTCGTTCCACAGCGCCACGTAGGTGTCGAACGAACGGTGCCGCGCGTCGGTCGGGATGTTGTGGCCGGCGCCGGTGTTCGTGACGAACACCCGGAAGCGGTAGCCGCCCTCGTTCAGCGGCTCGATCTCGACGTCGAGCGTGGCGGCCTTCTTCAGCTGCCGCAGATCGTGCCCGCCCGGCCAGGTGTGACGGCGGCCCCACCGTTTCTCGCCGCCCTTCACCAGCGGCCGGAACACCTTCTCCATGTGGCAGTCGAGACAGTTCTGCTCGGGGTGCGTGCGCGGCTCAGGCGCGTCCGGCGCGTAGGGCCCGCGCAGCCACTCGTTGCCGGTGTCGTGTTGGTTGTGACAGGCGAAGCACATCTTGACGACGTCGGTTTGATCCGGGTCGTAGATCGGGTTGCAGGCGCCCTTCAACCCCTTGAACGGCCCGGTGACGTGCTTGCCGGACCGGTGGCAGGTCAAGCACGAGATGGCGTCGTCGCGCAGCTCGGCGCGCGCGATCGGAGTCTCGAACCCCGCCTCGCGCAGCGAGACGGGCGCGTGGCAGCGAATGCACTCTTCCTTGTCGATGTTCGCCGAGAACTCCAGGAACAGCGGATCGGACATCGCGCGGCCGTGATACGACGCCTTCCACTCCTCGTAGATCTCGCGATGGCATTTGCCACACTCCGCCGCGGTGCGAAACGGCGGCGCTTCCTCCTCGAAGTCCCAGTCGTCGTCGCCGTTCCCGCTGTTGGCATTGGCGGGGGGTTGATTTCCGTCGCTCTCTCCGTTCGCAACGGGCGGCTTGACCGGGTCGACCTCGTCGCCGCAGCCGGCAATCACCAACAGACCGGCGACGACGACACAGGCGAGCAGTCCCGGCACGATGCGCTGCAAGAAGGTCATGAGGCCTCCCGGAATCGTGCGTCTTCCGCGGGCACGAAAGCCGCGGGTCCGTCGACGGCGAGCTGCACCGACACGCCGGCTTCGACCGGACACTCGGACCGGCAGAGCACGACCGTCTCCCCCACCGTCGCCTCGACGCCGTACAGCGCGCCGCGCGGCCGAGCCGAGCGAACGACCGCGCCGACGCCGCCGCGCTCGACCACGCGCACGGCCTCCGGCCGCAGCAGCGCGAGACCGCTTCCCAAGGCGGTCGCGCGATCGACGTCGGTCACGTCGACCGCACCGAGCGCGGTCGCGGCCTTCGCGCCATCGAACGTGGCCGGCAGTGCGGAGACCGCGCCGAGCGCGCGCGCGCCGACGAGCGTCTTCGGGCTGCGATACAGCGCGTCCGGCGGCTGTTGCTCGACGAGACGTCCGTGCGAGAGCACGGCGACCTCGTCGCCCATCTCCTGGGCCTCGACGGCATCGTGGGTGACGTAGACGACGGTCGTGCCCTGCTCGTTCGCCAAGCGGCGAATCAGCGCGCGCAGCGCGTCCCGCCGGTCGGGATCGAGATTGGCGAGCGGCTCGTCGTACAGGATCACGCGCGGTTTGGCGGCCAGCGTTCGCGCGATCGCGACGCGCTGACGCTCGCCCCCGGAGGAGCGTGTCCGGACGGCGCGCGAGCACGGACGGGTCCAGCCCTACGCGCGCAATGAGCTCCTGCGCGACGGCGTGCTGTCGGGCCTGACGCCCGCGCGGGCGCCCTTCGATACCGAAGGTGATGTGCTCGGCCACCGTCATGTGCGGCCAGAGCTCGAGCGCCTGGAACACCATGCCGATGCGACGCGCCTCCGGCGGCACGCGCACGCTCGGGTCGCTCAACACCCTTCCGTCGAGCTCGACCGTCCCGCGGTCGGCCTCGTCGAGTCCGGCGATGACCCGTAGCAAGGTGGTCTTGCCGCTGCCGCTCGAACCGAGCAAGACGACCGAGGCCCCGGCGTCCACCGAGAGGCCCACGTCGTCGAGCACGGTCGCGTTGCCGTAGCGTTTCGTGATGCCGAAACATCGCAGCAAGGTCACTTGAGCCTCGCTTCCAGCGCCTTCAGCGCTTGCTCCGCGCGTCACGTGCCGGGCGCCCGGCGTCCCCGGCTCGACGACCGGCTCGTGGAAGTAGTCCGGCAGATCGACGGCGTGCCGCAGCAGGTCCCACCAGGTGCGACGCAACACACGTTCAGGCGCGCGCAGCCCCTCCGCGATCTTCGACCAGTGCGCCTCGCCTTCCTGAACGAACAGGACGACGGTCTCCGCGCGATCGAAGTCGCTGCTGCGGGTGCCCTTCGCGCCCGCCGTCTTCACCGCCTGCAGCACACGCTCCGAGCGAGGCGCGCGCACGAGCGCTTGCAACGCGGCCACCCGCGGCGCCTCCGCGCGTCCGCTCAGCAGCTTGAGCAGGACATCGAGCGCTTCTTCGGACGTGCCGGCGTACGCACCCAACCCTTCGGCCGCCGCGGCGCGAACGATCGCGGACTTCGTGCGCGCCAGCTCGATCAGTGCCGGCACCGCCTTCGGGTCGCCCACGAGACCGAGCGCGCGCGCGAGGTCCATCTTGTGCCGGGGGTTCTCCGTGGTGTTCGCCGCCTCGATCAGCGCGTCGGTGGCGAGCGGTCCCACCACCGTGCACGCCGCGCGCGCGGACATGATCTCGCGCACGTCGTTGCGCCGGAACGTCTCGGCGAACTCTCGGGCGGCGGCCTGGAAGCCCGCGTCCGTCGTGTCCACCCGCGTCTTGGTCAAGCCGTCGTCGTGACGATGCACGTGCCACCAGCGCGCGAGCTTCTCGAATCCGGCCGAGCGAAGCGGCAAACCCTGGTCGACGTTGAACGCGTCGATCGGCGCCGAAGGCACCGAGCGCCGAATGGCATCGACGGCGTCCTGGTAGACGCGAATGCGATAGTTCGCCGCGCGCGGATTGAGGCGGAAGTTGATCAACCAACCGGCAGCGCCGGGCACGCCCAGGCGCAGCAGCGCGTCGGCCGCGGCGGTGTCGATCACGTAGTACTGGATCGAGTCCCAGGCTTCCGCGGGCACGCTCGTGTTCGTCGGGCCGGGGTAGTCCCACTGATCGCGGTCGCGCAGCGGATCCCCCAACAACGTGATCTGCCGCGCCAGCGCGAAGACGGCGGCCGGGTCCCCCAGGTCCCCCAACGCGGTCGCGCAGTAGGTTCGCAACCAACCGTTCTTGCCGCGCAGTCCCTCGATCAACGCCGGCGTCGCACGCCGGTCCTTGATCGCGCCGAGCGCCAACGCGGCGCGCGTCGCCCGCTCGGTCCGGCCTTCCTGCGCCGTGCCGGCACCGCGCCGCACCTCGGCCATCAAGAACGGGACGGCTTGCTCTTTGTTCTCCAGCAGCTTCGACATGCCGTCACGCATGAGCGCGGGGTCGTCCGACGCCGCGCGGTTCATCCATGCGAGCACGGGCCAGGCCGCCCGCAAGTGGGCCTGCGCCTCGTCGACCGTCAGATCCCGCCACACGCCTCCCAGTTCCAGATCCAGCACCGACCGTACGAAGTCCGTCGGCGGCCACTGGAGCGTGAGCCGCACGGGCCCGTCGGGGACGTACTCGCCGACGAGCAGTAGCGCTGCTACGTAGAGCGCGTCGCTCTCCTTGGGCGGGTCGACGCACGGGCACGCGTGCCGGATCTGCGCGCCGGCCGTCGCGAGCGCCTCGCGGTCGATCCAACCGGACGCGACGGCGCGAAGCAGCAATCGGCCCGCCTGCTCGGGCGCGTCCTTCATGAGCGACCCGGCCGCGCGCACCGCCGTCTCGACGGCGTCGATCTGGTCGGCGCCAAGCGCCTGCTCGACCGCGGCGAGCCGCTGCTCGAGCGGCAAGTCGGTGCGCGCCGCCCGCCGCAGCACCGTCGCCTGGTCGACGGGCTCCTCGGCCGCCGACACCGCAGCGAGCAAGCAGACCGTCCCAAACGAGCGTCGCCGTCCGCAGGAACGGTGTTACCCATCCACGACCGTTCGTATTCCGGACGAGACGTTGCTGTGCCAACTCAGGACTCCGGCAGGGGGTTGCGGAAACTCCCGACGCACGCACCGTGCCGCTTCTTCGCGCGTGGCAAGCTCCCCGTCGAGCTGCAGATCCTGCACCCGCCGCAGGATCTCACCGATTCGCCGCCCCTCCGGGTACCCCATCGCGAGCAGATCGGTGCCGGTCAGCAGCGGCGGCGGAATGACCGGTTCTTCGCCGTACGCCTTCAGCTTGTCGCGGCAGAACGCCAACGCGCTCAGGTTGCCGTGGCTCGCGCCGCAGTCCGCTTCGTGAAGCGCCAGGTGCAGCTCCACGTCGTCCTGCCCCAGGAAACGGCGCAGCTTGTTCGGTCGCATCTGCTCGACCGCGCCGAACTTCATGTGCGATCCCACCAGCTCCTCCACGCGCTCGATCGTGCGCTTGGGAAAGCGCAGGCGTTCCAGGAGCTCGCGCGACATCTCCCGCCCGAGCCGGTCGTGACTGTTGAATCGCACGCGGCCGTCGGGATCGAAGGTCTGCGTCGTTGGCTTCGCCACGTCGTGCAAGAGCGCCGAGAGGAGCACGTCCGTCTCCGCGTCCGCGTCGAGCGGCGGTACGCCGTCCAGCACGAGACAGGTGTGCACGAACACGTCGCCTTCCGGATGCCACTGGTGCGGCTGCTCGACGCCGCGCATGGCGTCGATCTCCGGCAGGATGACGGGCAGCAACCCCGCGTCCCTCAGGAGTCGAAGTCCGCGGCCGCGTCCGAAGCGCAGCAGCTTGACGAGCTCGTCGCGGACGCGCTCGGCGGAGACCTTGGCAACCAGCGGCGCGAGCGCGCGCACGGCCTCCATCGTCTGCGGCTCGATCGCGAAGTCGAGCTGCACCGAGAGCCTGACGGCGCGCAAGATGCGCAGGTGGTCTTCGCGGAAGCGCGCCTCCGCGTCGCCGATGGCGCGCAGCAGCCGCGAACGAAGGTCCGGCAGCCCGTTCACGTGGTCGTGGATCTCGCCCGTCTCGGGGTCTTCGAACAACGCGTTGACCGTGAAGTCGCGCCGCTGCGCGTCCGTCGGGGGATCGGAGAATACGACGCCTTCGGGACGTCTGCCGTCCACGTACGCTTGGTCCGATCGAAAGGTCGCGACCTCGATCTTCCCCGACGCGCGCGGAACGATGACGACGCCGAACTGCGCGCCCACCGTCACGGCGTGCGGAAAGAGCGCCGCCGTCTCCTCCGGACGTGCGGAGGTCGCGATGTCGTAGTCGTTCGGGACGCGGCCCATGAGGTGATCGCGTACGCACCCGCCGCACAGCAACGCGTCGTAGCCATTGTCCCGCAGCGTCTTCGCGATCGCCACGGCGTCGTCGCGCGCCGGATCGCCGCTCACGAGGACGCCTTCGTGTCGGAGGCCTTCAGCCCGTCGCGCAACGCGTCGAGCGCCTCGCGCTGCGCGGCGCGCAGGCCCTGCGGATCGGTCGCACCGAAGCGCTCCCGCTCGTGCAGGAACGTGAGCTGCGTCAACGGCGCGCGGATCTTCGGCAGCAGCTTGATCGCGATGCGACCGAACTCGCGCGGGGTCTGCGCGGCTCGGCGTCGCAGGCCGCGCTTGGCGAGCAGGAGGAGCGCCTTGCCGTACGGACCCGAGGGCACCTTCGCGCCCGCCGACGTGGCCACGCGCCGCACCTGCCGGTTGCGGTTCCAGCCGACCAGGAGGAAGAAGCCCAACGCGAGCAGGAAGGGCCCGGCGAAGAACCCGTCGGCGCTGAACAACCACCGCAGCGGACGCACGAGCACGGTGTCCAGGAAACGGCCGATGCCGTCCCAGAGCGCCGCGTGATCGTCGGCGCCGTACTCGAGGAAGGACGACGTGCGGCCCTGCGGATCGACGGTGTCCTTGCCTTCGGTAGCGGCCGCTTCGTGCTCGGTGGCGGTCGCATCGGCGGGCGTACGGTCGGGCGGCGTCGGGTTGAGCGGGACCCAACCGACGTCCTCGCCGAGGTAGAGCTCCGCCCAGGCGTGGTAGTGCGACGCGCGCATCAAGATCGTCTTCCGGTCGTTGAGCACGTCGCCGCCCCAGAAGCCCGTGACGTACCGCGCCG
Source organism: Planctomycetota bacterium (assembly GCA_965223505.1). Classification (GTDB taxonomy): domain Bacteria; phylum Planctomycetota; class PLA2; order PLA2; family JAEUHO01; genus CBDCWP01. Next base: position 7,666 of record CBDCWP010000020.1, on the reverse strand, counting down.
GATGGCCGAGCGCGCGCAAGAGCATCACCATGGCGCCCGCGTAGACCTCGCAGTGGCCGCTGCGACTGCGCTGCAGGAACTCGAGCAGGTAGTCCTCGCCGGTCGCCTCCTGCACCTTGAGCGTGTAGACGAACGGCGGCGCCTTGAGCCAGCGCTCCAGCGCCTCCGCGCGCAGCCAGGGACTCGTCTCGTTGCCGACGACGCCCAGCGCGAGGCGGCGGAAGGCGTCGCGCGACGCATCCGGGACCTGCAGGTAGGTCGCCGGCATCTCGGGATCGAGCGCCGAGCGGTGCAGCGCCAGGTCCGGTCCCCGGCGCGGTTGCGGCAGGCTGATGTGCTCGACGACGTCGTCGGGCCGAAACGTCTCGATCGTTCCACTCGCGGTGTGGAAGTACGCCTGCTGCATGGCGTTGTGGTGCTCGTGCAGGTGCAGCAACGGATACGGCACGAGCTTCCCGCTCGCGTCCTCGCGCAAGACGCGCACCTGCAGCGCCAAGGGCATGAGATAGAGACGACTGTGGCCGCCGAGCAACATCCGCGCGCGGAACAGCCGCACCGATCCTTCGCGGGCGTTGCGTTCCTCGAGTCGGAACCAGCCGCGCGCGCCCATCGCCGTCGGCTCGCTGTGACGTTTCTTCGTCTTGAGCGCGCCCGACGGAACCCAGTCGAGCGTGTCGCGCCGGTAGAGGTCGATCACGTGATCGCGGAAGTAGACGTCGCCGGTCGCCGCCTTCACCGCGAGCGTGCCCGGGTCGAACTCCTTGACCTCGAACAGCGCCGTCTGGTCCTTCTTGATCTCTGCGACCGAGCCGTACGGCACCGTGCTCGGCGTCATCGACGGACCGGTCATCCCGAACGACGACGGCATGGTTCGTGAGCCGAACGGTCCCCGGTCCTCGACGTCTTCGTACGTCTCGTCGGCGACGTCGATCTCGAAATCGAGCGCGTGGCGGATCTGTCCCACGCGCGGCGCGACGTAGTAGATCGCCATGCCGATCGGGAACCCGGCCAACAGCATGACGGCGAGCGTACGCATCAAGATACGCGCCGGCAGCGGACGCGCGTTCGGTACGACCACGCGCCGCGTCGCGCTCTCCGCCTCGTCATCGTCGAGCTCGAGCGACGCCTGGCGCTCGAAGAGGATCAGCGCCCAGAAGAGCACCGCCACGTAGGCGACGATCGTCCAGAGCGCGCCCACATCCTTGCGCAGGAACGCCGCTCCCGCCGCGTGCGTCGACGACAACACGATGACGAAGAACGCGCCGAACGGCTTCAGCCGCATGAGCAGGCAAAGCGACTGGAAGGCGGCCAGCACGGAGAGCAGTCCGACCAGCGGCCAGATGCCGCTGTACTTCTGCGCGCCGCTGAAGAGCCAGCCGACGCACACGACGGCCAGCACCCAGGCGATGGTCTGCAAGACCCAGCGGGGCGCAAGCCGCGAGCCGTCGCGTCCCATGGCCAACCGCATCGCCGCGGCGACGACGAACGACCACAGGAACGGACGCGGGAAGCCCGGCAGCGGGTAGATGGCCACCATGCCCATGCCGGCCAGCAACACCAGCACCGCGGGCAGGGGCACGCGGCGAACGTCGAGCCGCGCGCCGCTCATCGAAGCCCCCGCACCCAGCGCGGCAGCCGCTTGCGATCGGAACGAATCACGATCCAGTCGCCGCCCCGGCCCGCGGCCGCCGGAAGCAACTTGTCGAGGCCGGCCTCCGGCCCCGACGCCACATAGACGATCGTGCGGCGCCCCGGCGCGCGAGCGAGCTTCTCCAGCGTCGCGCGCGGCCGCCGTCGGCCTTGACTACGAACCTCGGCGAGAACGTCGAGCCCGCGGGTCACGCCGTGCCCGTCATCGCTCGCGATCGGGTCGACCGCGTCGTCCCACAGGAGCCGTCCCGGCAACCGGTCGCGCAGCACGGCGCGCCAGATCGTCGCGACGCAGGACACCGCGCGTTCGAAGTTGGCGACGGCACGCGGTCCCGCGCCCTGGCCGCGGCCGAGCACGAGCACCACCTCGTTGCCGACCTCGGAACGCCACTCGCTGATCGTGAGGGCGCCGCGGCGGGCGGTCGTGCGCCAGTGGATGCGCCGCGGGTCGTCGCCGTCGCGATATTCCCGCACGCCGTACAACAGGTCGTCGCCGCTCAGCAATCGCGTCGGTCGCGAGGTCAGGCGGCTGCGGCCGCGCAGTCGCTGCCGCAACCGGCCCGTGATGCGGCCCTCGGCCGGGTGCACGAGGATGCGCGACGACGCGCGGCAGAACTTTCGCGCGGAGAACAGCCCCAACGGGTAGCGGCTGCGAATCCAGAGGTTTTCGAGCGTGTGCCGGCCGCGTCGCGTGAAGCGCACGTGCGTCGTGGCCTGGATCGGTTCGTCGCGCTGCGAAACCGGGAACTCCACGTAGATCGCGATGGGACGGATGCCGCGTGTGGGCCGATCCGCGACCTCGACGCCCACGGCCTGCCGGTCGCCCGCCGCCTCGAGCTCGTACGTGAGCGTGGTCGGAAGTCCGACCCGGCTGCGCGCCGGGACGACGCGGCGCACGCGCGCACCCACCAGGTTCGTGCGCGTAAGCCGCCGGCACACGATGCCGCCGCCCAGGATCAAGCTCCCCATGAGGAACACGAGGTTGTCCCCCATCACGAGCGCCATGACGGTGAAGACGGCCAGCGTCGAGAGCGCGATCGCGCCTTCGCCGGTCAGCTTCGCGAACACCCCGGACAGATCACCCTCGGCACGCCGATCGAAAGCGCGATCCTCGACCGCGGCACGGTCGCCCTTCGTTCCGTCGCCGGACGACGGCATTGTTTCCGCGGCTGTGGCTCCACTCACGTATGGATTATACGGATGCCGGACGCCGGCGTTCACCGGCGCTGGTATCTTCCGCCATGGTCAACGCCCGCCCCCGCGAGCATCTCGCCTGGTCCTGGATCGTCATCGGTCTCAGCATCGCGATCGTCTTGTGGATCGCGTTCCGCGAGAGCGATCGCGCGCGGGCCATGGTGGCGCGCGAGGACGTTGCCCTGGCCAAGCTGCACGCCGTGCTGGAGGCGCAGCGCGCCTACCGCGAGGCGAACGGGCGGTACGGCTGGTTGGAGGACCTCACGCAGGCCGGGCTGCTTGCCGCGGACGAGACGGCCACCGTCGACGGCGTGACCGTCCTCACGTCTCCGGGCTACCGCATCGACGTGCTACTGCCGAAGCGCAAGACCGCGGAGGGCAACGTACGCGTGGGGCCGCCGAACGTGGACCGCGTGAACCCGCGTCTGGTCGAGCGGCACTTCGTCGCCGTCGCGCGGCCGACGGACGTCGGCACGACGGCGTTTCGCATCTACTACATCGACGAGTCGGGCAAGGAGCTCATCAGCGAGAGCGTCTCCGACGAGACGGTTCGCAAGTACAACCCGCTGCCGACGGTGCACCTCGGCGTCAGCCAGATGATCGATCCCGGCGGCACGATGTGGATCCCGCTCGACTACCTCGAGACCCGCGACCGCTGACGATCAGCCGAACCGAACGCCCTCGCCGGCCTCGACGGCGCCGATCACCCACGCCTCCTCGCCGGCCGCATGCAACGTATCGACCGTCTTCTGCGTGTCGGCCGCGTCGACGATCACCGTGAGGCCGCAGCCCATGTTGAACACGTGGTACGCCTCGTCGCGGTCCATCTGCGCGGCCTCGCAGAGCCACTCGAAGACCGGATTCGGAGTCCAGGCCGAGCGGTCGATGCGCGCGCCGAGCCCCTCCGGGAGGACGCGCGGCACGTTGTCCTGGAGTCCGCCGCCGGTGATGTGCGCGAGACCGTGGATCTCCACCGCTTCGCGCAGCGTGAGGATCGGCGGCAGGTAGGAGCGGTGCGGACGCAGCAGCGCGTCGGCGAGCGACTCGCCGAGTCCGCCGGGATCGTCGGCCAGATCGAGGTCGTCGCGATCGATCAGACGGTTCACCAGCGAGAAGCCGTTCGTGTGCAACCCGTCGGAGCGCACGCCCACGATCGCGTCGCCGGCTTGGATGCCGCGCGGCCACACCTTGGCCTTCTCGACGATCCCGACCACGAAGCCGACGATGTCGAACTCGTTGTCGGCGTACACGCCCGGCATCTCCGCCGTCTCGCCGCCGAGCAGCGCGGCGCCGCACGCGCGGCACGCCTCGGCGACGCCGGCGAGCACCTCTTCGAAGACGTTCGGCTCGAGCGTTCCGCTCGCGAAGTAGTCGAGGAAGAAGAGCGGCTCCGCGCCCTGAACGAGGATGTCGTTCACGCAGTGGTTGACGATGTCGTGGCCCAGGCCGCGCACGCGACCGGCGCGCACGCCGGTGCGCACCTTGGTGCCGACGCCGTCGTTGGTCGCGACGAGCACCGGGTCCTCCATGTTCGGAAACGAGCCGGAGAACATGCCGCCGAACGAGCCCAGCTCGTGCAGCACGCCTGGACGGAACGTGCTCTTCACGAGGTCCGAGATGCTCGCCACCGAGGCCATCTTCTTCTCGATGTCGACCCCGGCGTCGCGATAGGTCATGCCGCTCATCAGCGTCTCCTCTGCATGGGCGAACGCATGGTAGGTGCGCGCCTGACGGCAACCCATGAGATCCCCTGATGCGACGGTGAATCGGGGGGTATGGTGGTCGTATGCGCTCCGCGAATTCGAGCCCCCGGCGCCGGAGATGCTGCGGATGAGCAGCGACGACCCCGACGCGCCCCTCCACGGCGTCGCCGTGCTGGGCGCCACCGGCTCCATCGGGGACGCGGCGGCCGACGTCTTGACCGAGCACCGCGACCGCTTCGACGTCGTCGGGCTCGTGGCGGGACGACAGGGAACGAAGCTGCTCGAGCGCGGCCGCGCGCTCGGCGCGCGCTCCATCACGCTCATCGACGAGGAGGCCGCGGCGGCGTTGCGCCCCTCGCTGCGCGCCGGCGATCCCGAGCTCCGCGTTGGACAGGACGCCGTGCGCGAGCTGGTCGAAGATCCGCGTGTCGAGGTCGTCGTCCAGGGCACCGCCGGCGCCGCCGGGCTCGACGCCAGCCTCACCACGATTCGCGCGGGCAAGCGTCTCGCGCTCGCCAACAAGGAGAGCATGGTCGTCGCCGGTCCGCTGCTGAACGCGGAGGCGCACCGAACCGGCGCGGAGATCGTGCCCGTCGACAGCGAGCACGCCGCGCTGCACCAGTGCCTCAGGGCGGGCCGCGCCGAAGAGGTCAGGCGGCTGATCCTCACCGCGTCGGGCGGGCCGTTCCGTGGGCGCAGTGCCGACGAGATCCGCGACGTGACGCCCGCACAGGCGCTCGACCATCCGACCTGGGACATGGGCCCGCGCATCACGATCGACAGCGCGACGCTCATGAACAAGGCGCTGGAGGTGATCGAGGCACGCTGGCTGTTCGACATCGAGGCCGACCGCATCGAGGTCGCGGTCCATCCCCAGAGCATCGTGCACAGCATGGTCGAGTTCGTGGACGGCTCGGTCATCGCGCAGATGAACCCGCCCGACATGCGCGGGCCGATTCGGTACGCGCTGGGATGGCCCGAGCGGCTGCCGGCGTCGGCGCCGACCTTCGACGTTCGCGACTACGCATCGCTCACGTTCGAGGCGCCGGACACCGTGACGTTCCCTGCGCTGGAGCTGGGCTTCGAGGCGGCCCGCCGCGGCGGCACGGCCGGGTCGGCACTGAACGCGGCCGACGAGCTGGCGGTCGCCCGCTTCCTGGACGGGACCCTGGGTTTTCCGGAGATCACGGCGGTTTGCGCCGACGCACTGCGCAACCATCCCTACACTGCCGATCCGTCCCTAGAGGACCTCCTGCGCGTGGACGCGTGGGCACGGAACGAGGCCGCCGCATGTTGAGAGCACGCACGCTGATCCCCGCCCTTGCCGTGGGCATTCCCGTCATCGCCGCCATTCCCGGCGGCTCGATGATCGCGGCCATCCTGGGCATCAGCTTCCTCATCTTCATCCACGAATGGGGCCACTACACGGCCTGCCGGATGACCGGGACCCGCACGGAGACGTTCTCGATCGGGTTCGGTCCGCGCCTCTTCGGCTGGGAGCGCCCCAAGGAGGGCAAGCGGCGGTTCACGATCGGCGCTCGCCAGCTCGACCCGGACGACCACTCGATGGATTTCCGGGTCGCGGTCATCCCGCTCGGCGGCTACGTCAAGATGGCGGGCGGCGAGATCATCGGCGATACGAGGTCGAGCGACCCGAGCGAGTTCGTGAACAAGTCCGCCTGGGCCCGCATCTTCATCGTCAGCGCGGGCGTCATCATGAACGTCATCACGGCGTTCGCGTTCTACGGCGTCGCGTACGGGATGCAGATTCCGCTCGAGCCGCCGGTCATCGGCGCCGTCCAACCGGGCGATCCCGCCTGGATGGCGGGACTGGAGCCGGGCGAAGAGATCACACAGATCAACGACGAGGAGATCCGCTCCTATCAGGACGTGATCATCCAGATCGTGCACCTGCCGAGCGGCGAGAAGGCGCGCTTCCAGCTTCAGAAAGACGACGACACGAAACGCGCGGTGGACGTCACGCCGTACTACGACGAGGCGGAAGGGCGCCTCAAGGTGGGCATCGGCAACGCGTTCGAGGTGCGGCTGAGCGACGGCAGCGACGAGACCGTCATCGGTCACCGCGAGCACCTCACGGCCGCGGGCGTGCCGATTCGCGGCGGCGCGTCGTTCCCGCAGCTCTACGCACGCGCGCTCAACGCCGGACTTGCCGACGTCGTCTTGCAGCGCGACGACGGCTCGTCGTTCACCCTGCGGTTGGGTTCCCGCGAGGTCGCGTCGACCGACGAGAAGCCCACCTACAAGGTCGGGCTGGCCCCGTTCGGGCATCCGAGTGTCAAGGTCGCGCGCGGCGACACGCCGCTGCAGCACGGTGACCGGGTCATCGCGCTCGAGTCCGGCGGCGCCCGCACGCCGGTGCACTCGCAGCACGATCTCGAGCGCACGTACTTCCGCAAGGACGTCGAGGCGCTCATCTACATCCGCGGCAACGGCCTCGAGCAGCGCTGGGAGCTGGATCGCCCCATGCACGCCGTCCTGGCCGACATCGTGTTCGACGCGCCGAAAGGCAACCGCGTGGCGCTGCTCGACAAGGGCGTGCTCACGGAGACGGCCGACGGCCTCTTCCGGTATCCGTCGTCACCGGCCGCCGACGCCGGCATCCAGACCGGCGACGCCGTCTTGAAGATCGGCAAGAAGAAGATCTCGGAGTTCACGGACTTGATCGCCGCGCTGTCCGGCGCCGGAGACGAGCCGCTTGTGTTTACGGTGCAGAGCGAAGGCAAGCCGGAGCGGGTCGTGGAGGTCACCCCCGTCGCGCTGGTGCCGCTCGGCAAGCCGGTCATCGAGCTCATGCGCTACAAGGAGCCCCACGACACGAAGGGCTTCGGCGACGCGCTGGCGCTCGCGGGCGCGAAGACCTGGCGCGAGATCTCGACCGTGTTCCGGACGATCGGCGCGCTGTTCAGCGGCACGATCAACTTCAACAAGAACATCGCTGGCCCCATCACCCTCGTGACCGTCAGCCGCGACGTCGCCGAGACGACGTTCGCCGAGCTGTTGTGGTTCCTCGCCTACATCAGCGTGATGCTCGCGGTGCTCAACATTCTGCCGATCCCGGTGCTGGACGGCGGACATCTACTGTTCATCATCATCGAGAA
>CBDCWP010000019.1:0-7099 GCA_965223505.1 Planctomycetota bacterium | reverse complement strand
GCCTCACGCCGCAGAGCGAGACCAAGAGCCTGATGGCGCTTCGCCGTGCGGGGAGCAACCACCCGATCGAGGTCGTGCGTACGTTCCTCGGCGCGCACGTCGTCCCGAAGGGCGTTCGCCCGCAAGCGCGCGGACTACGTCGCGCAGGTCATCGACGAGATGATCCCGACCGTGGCCGAGCGCAAGCTCGCGACGTTCTGCGACGTGTTCGTGGAGCGCGGCGCCTTCAGCGTGAAGGAGGCCTACGCCATCCTTGCGCGCCGGCAAGGAGCACGGGCTCAAGCCGAAGGTGCACGCGGATCAGTTCCGTGACCGCGGCGGCGCCAAGCTCGCGGCCCGCGTCCGCGCGACGTCCGTCGAGCACGTCGACGCGACGGGCCTCGGCGGCATCCACGCGTTGCGCAAGGCCGGTGTGGTGCCGGTGCTGCCTGCCCTCCGGCGAGCCTCTTCACGGGGCTCAAGCACGTCCCGAACGCACGCCGGTTGATCGACCTCGGCCTGCCGGTCGCGCTGGCGACGGACTTCAACCCGGGCACGAGTCCGACGGAGAACCTGGGACTCGTGGCGGCGCTCGGCTGCAGCCTGCTGAAGATGACGCCCGAAGAGGTTGATCGTGGGCGATCACGCGCAACGCGGCAGCGGCGTTGGACCTGGCGGACACGCACGGACAGATCGCCGTCGGCCGTCGCGCGGGACCTTGTGATCCTGGACGCGCCGTCCTACACCTTCCTGCCCTACCGCATGGGAACGAACCTCGTCCACACGGTGCTCGTGCGCGGCCGCGTCGTCGTCCGCAACCGGCGCATCGTCCCCAGTTAGGAGCGTCATGAGCGTCATCCTCGAATGTGTCCCCAACATCTCGAACGGCCGCGATCCCGAGGTCGTGCAGGCGGTCGCCGAAGCGTTCGCGAGCGCGGGGCGCGACGTTGCTCGACACCGACAGCGACGCCGATCACAACCGCAGCGTGATCACGATCGCCGGGCACGCCGGACGAGGTGATTCGTGGCGCGGTGGCGGGCGTTGCGGCGGCGCGCGACCGCATCGACCTCAACGCACACGAGGGCCGCCCATCCGCGCATGGGCGCGACCGACGTCGTGCCGTTCGTTCCCTTGGGGGACGCGACGGAGGAAGACGCGATCAACGCCGCACGCGCGGCCGGGGGAGGCGATCTGGAAGGAGACCGGCGTGCCGACCTACCTCTACGGCGACGCCGCCCTGCGTGAGGAACGCCGCAATCTCGCGAAGGTCCGCCGGGGCCAATTCGAGGGCATTCGCGACAGCATCGCGACGGATCCGAACCGCGGCGCCGGACTTCGGCGAGGCGGCGGTGCACGCGACGGCCGGCATCACCGGCGTCGGCGCGCGCTTCTTCCTGATCGCCTTCAACGTCAACTTGAAGACGCGCGATGTCGAGCTCGCCAAGACCATCGGCAAGGCGATTCGCGAGAAGGACGGCGGGCTGCCCGGCGTCAAGGCGATGGGCTTCGACCTGCCGGAGAAGGAGCAGGTACAGGTGTCGATGAACCTCGTCGACTTCAAGAAAGACGAGCCCGATCCAGGTCTTCGACGAGATCGCGAAGCGCGCCGAGGCGGCGGGCGTCGAGGTGGACGGCAGCGAGGTGGTCGGCTTGATTCCCGCGGCGGCGGCCCCCGACGGCTTCGCCGAGCGCGTACGCGTCATCGACTGGGACCCGGATCTCGTGATCGAGACCCGCATGGCCAAGCTGCAGAACGCGTAGCCGGTGAGCGCGGTTCGGGCGGTCCTCTTCGATCTCGACGGCGTGCTCGTGGACTCACACACGACGCGTGGTTTCACGCGCTCAACAAGACGGCCGAGCGGTTCGACGCGCCGCCCATCTCGCGCGAGCAGCTCGACGCGGCGTTCGGACAAGGCATTCGTCGAAGACCAGCGCGTCTTCTACCCCCAGGCGACCCTCGAGCAGATTCGCGACGCGTACGACGCGGTGATGCCCGAGAGCCTCGCCCACATGACGACGAACCCGGAGGCGCTCGACGCGCTGTCGGATCTCGGGCGCGAACGGCTTGCGCCGCGCGATCGTCACCAACACGCAGACGAGCCTGGCCGAGGCGATCCTCGGGCATCTGCGGGCTGCGCGCCGAGGTCGACGTGATCTCCGCGATGGAGCTGGACACCCGGGGAGAAGCCCGATCCGGACTTGGTCCGGCGCGCACTCGCGGCCGTCGGCGCGCAGGCCGACGAGGCGATCATGCTCGGGGACTCCAAATACGACCGAATGGCGTCGGAAGCGGCGGGCGTTCGGTTCGTCTACTACGACTTCTGCGCCGGGACGTCGCTGCGGCGAACGCTCGCCGCCGAGGGCGTGTTCCGACCCCGAGCGTGAGGCCGCCGGGGCCGGCTGCCGCGGTCCCAACGTTCGTTCGACGAGACCAGGGGGTTGGCACGGACCCTGCGTTCGTGGGAAACAGGGGCCCCCGCCCCGGAGAGAGACGATGACCGGATACGCCAGCCCAGACCGTTCACGAGTTCCTCGAGGATCTCGGCAGCGACACCCCCGACGCCCGGCGGCGGTTCCGGGGGCCGCCATGGTGGGCGCGCACGGCGCGTCGCTCGTGCGCATGCTCTCCGCAGCTCACGCTCGGCCGGAAGAAGTACGAGGCGCACGCGGAGCTGATGGAGGCCATCTCCGCCAAGGCCGCCGAGGGCCGCGACGCGTTCCTGCAGCTCGCCGTGGACGACGCCGCCGCGTACGACGCGGTCAGCGCCGCGTTCAAGCTCCCGCGCGAGTCGGACGACGAGAAGACCGCGCGTACGGCGGCCATCCAGGACGCGCTCAAGGGCGCCTGCGAGGTCCCGCTCAAGGTGATGGAGCAGTGCCTGGAGATCATCGGACTCGCCAAGAACGCCGTGCTCTCGGGGCAACAAGAACGCCGTGTCGGACGGCGCCGCCGGCGCCGAGTTCTGCCCGCGCGGCATTGCGGGTCGCTTCGTACAACGTGAAGATCAACCTCTCTCGTCGATCAAGGACGAGGGGCTACGTCAAGACGACCCAGACGCGCCTCGACGAGATGTACTACATGGGCACCGCCGTCGCGAACGAGATCGACTCGCACGTCAACGAGCTGTGGAAGCCGAAGCCGGCAACGACGTAAGAGGCCGCCCTTGAGCGAAGCCGTGCTCGAAGTCCGGGGGTTGACCAAGCACTACGGTGCGGTCAAGGCACTGGACGGCATCGACCTCTCGATCGAGCGCGGCGCGATCTACGGATTCCTGGGACCCGAACGGGGCCGGGAAGACGACGACGATTCGCATCGCCGCCGGTCTCATCAGCGCGACGTCCGGCAGCGTGCGCCTCAACGGCGTGGACCTGAGCGAAGACCGCATCAAGGCCGCGACCGGCCTTCGAACGCTCGTCGAGGTGCCGTGCTTCTACCCGGCCATGACCGGGCGCCAGAATCTACGGATCTTCGCTCGCCTGGCCGGCGCGCCGGCCGGCGACGTCGAACGTCTGCTCGACGCCGTCGGGGCTGACGCATGCACAGGACCGCGCGGTCGGGGGCTACTCCCTCGGCATGCGCCAGCGGCTCGGCATCGCCCAGGCATTGGTCGGCGAGCCGCGGCTCGTCGTGCTCGACGAGCCGATGAACGGCCTCGATCCCGCGGCCATGCACGAGATGCGCGCCTTGATTCGCGCCGAGCGCGAACGCGGCGTCACGTTCTTCCTCTCGAGCCACCTGCTGCACGACGTCGAGATGCTGTGCGACGAGGTCGGCATCATCCACCGCGGCACGATGGTCGCCGAGGGACGCTTGTCCGCGCTGCTCTCCCAGGCCATCTCCGGCTTCCGCGTTTCGACCGCCGGCAACGGTGACGCGCTCGACGCGCTTCGCAGGAAACCTCCCGGACGCCAACGCGCGCAAGGACGCCGACGGGCACCCTGCTCGTCGACGGCGCGGAGGACCTGCTGCCGCAGCTGCATCGCGTGCTGCTCGACGCCGGCTTGCCCGCCGTCTCCGTCACCCCGATCCGCGAGAGCCTGGAGCGCTACTTCCTCGACAAGACCGAGGGGGTGATGGGATGACGAGGACCCCGCACGAACGGCGCGTGCGCGAGGCGTGGTGGGCGCCGCCGACCCATTTGTGGCCCTACGCGATGTGCGTCGCCGGAACGGAGCTGCTGCGGCAGATCGCGCCTCGCGGCGGCGAGCCGCTGGTCGCGGCGATCGCGCTCGGTGTCCTGGGGTTCCTCGTCGCGCCGTCGCGCCTGGCGAAGCTCCCGCCGATGCAGCGCCGCCTGCAGGGCGCGGCGTACCTCGCGATGATCGCGTTCGCGTACGCGCACTTCCGCGCGATCGGCGACTGGGCCGAGATCGGGCTGGTCGGCCTCATCCTGGTTTTCGCGATCCTCGGCAGCGCGTCGCGTTTGACGCGGTTGCTCGGCATCGAGTGGCTGAAGCTTCGCAAGGGGCGGCTCTTCAAGGTGGGCCTGGGGGCCGCCGCCGTCGTCACGTTGCTGTCGGGCCTCACGCTCGAGCCGCTCGACGGCTCGACGGGCTGGACCGTCGCGGCGCACACGCTGGGCACGGGTTTCTGGGTGGCCGAGGTGTTCCTGCTCGTGCTGGGCGCGACGGCGCTCGCCGGCGAGCTGGGCCAGGGCACGCTCAAGATGATCCTCCCGCACGCGTACCGCCGCTCGGAGTGGGTCGCGGCGAAGGCGCTGGTGCTCGCGTTCGCGGGCTTGCTGTTCGCGTCGGTGGTGCTCGTGGTCTCGCTGGGGCACGCACACTTCGGGGAAGGGCTGGGCGACGTCGTGAAGGAGCTGCCGCCGGGCTTCGGCGAGGAGGAAGGACGACGGGAGGTCTTTCTCACCGCGGGCGTCATGGGCTCGCATCTGAAGGACGCCGTCCTGGTCGGCCTCGCGAGCTTGATCGCGAGCGCGTTGCTCGGCCTGTTCTTCTCGAGCCTGTGCGACTCCGTCGTGCCGGCGTTGTCGGGGACGTTTCTCTTGTTTCTCGGACTGAAGTCGGCCGACGTGCTGCTCGGACTCTCGCGCGACGTCTTGCTCAAGATCTACGCCTGGTATCCGGAGCGGCTGCGCGAGGTCACGGGCAAGCTCGGCCGCGGACTGAACGAGCACTGGGACGAGGCGATGCCAGAGCGCGGTCTCTTGTTGGCCGTCACGGCGGGCGCCGTGGCGTGGCTGCTGGCGGTGGCGCTCTTCTCGCGCCGGGACCTGCACGGTTGAGTACCATTCGCGCATGCCGCGCGTGCGACTTCCCTTCCTTGCCGCACTGATCGCGATCCTGAGCGCGGGGCGCGGCGCCGAAGCGCTCGACGCCGGCATGTACAAGTTCGAAGTCGGCGAGACGATTCGCGGCGTGCGCGCCGCCGATCTCGACGGGGACGGTCTCACCGACCTCGTGGTGCTCTCGGAACGCGGCGAGAGCACGCAGGCCGAAGAAGCGCTGCACTTCTTGTTCGCTACGAAGACCCCGACGCGCAAGACGTACTTCGATCCCAAGCGCGCCATACGCGTGCCGTGTGACGGTGCGCTCGGGGACGCGGGTGCGGTGGCCGTGGGTCGCTTCGGCGCGAACGGCGAGACGCGCGTGCGGTTCCTCTCGCCGAAGGGACTGACCGACATCGGCCCCGACGGCAAGGCGCGGCCGCGCTCCGAGCGGCACGCGACACCGACGCTGCTCGCGCGCAGCGCGGGGCAGCGGCTCGTGTTCTGGGACGCGGTCGCGGACCTCGACCGCGACGGGCGCGACGAGATCTGGTTCCCGCTCGCGAAGGGCAACGGCGCCATCCGCGTGTTCGGCGGCACCGCGAAGCAGGACCGAACACTTACGCTCGAACCCAACAACCTCGCGAGCTACTCCGCCGAGTACCTCCTGGTGCGCACCGCGTACGTGCCCAACCTGCGCGCCGTGGATCTGGACGGCGACGGAATGCGCGAGCTCGTGGCGCTGGACGAGAAGTGGCTGCTCGCCTGGTCGGTGGCGGAGCCGGGCAACGCGACGGCCGCCATGCCGCCGTCCTTTCGGCTGCATCTGCCGTTCCTGGAGCCCGACCCGGAGCGGAAGTCCTTCGAGATCCGCACGCCGCGCGTGCAGCTGGACGACGTCGACGGCGACGGCACGGCGGACCTGCTCGTCACGCTCGTCAACGGACGGCACGACAGGCTGGGCTCCCTTCGAACGACGCTCTTCCACTATCCGGGGCCCATCCGGGATCCGAAGACGAAGCGGCTCGTGAAGTTCCGCGCGCGGATCGACACCGAGTCGGTCGCGCTGCACCCGACGTTCGTCGATCTGGACGGCGACGGCGACAAGGAGTACGTCGGCGACTCCATCCGCGGCACGATCCTCGACGTGCTCCGGCGTCTGGGCGGCGGAACGCCGCACATCTGGTACGTCGGGTTCCGCTTCGGCGAGAACGGTACCTTCGAGTCGTCGCCGTACTTCTCGGTCAAGCGCGAGTACTCGTCGCGGCTCACGTTGAGCAACGACTTCCAGCGCACGGCGTTCTTTGGCGGTGACTTCGACGGCGACGGACACAACGACCTCGTGGACCTCGGCGACCTGGGAGGCGTCGAGATCCTGCGCGGCACCGTGAACGCCGGGCCGGGCGAGCCGCTCGACCTCTCGACGTCGCTACTCGAACGCGTGAAGCCGCCCGGCGGCGTCAATCCGGACGCGATCATCGAGGATCTCAACGCCGACGAGAAGACCGATGCGGTCCTCTGGGGCGAGACGGCGCTGTACCTCGTCGTGTCGCGGAGCGGCCGGTGATGCGCTTCGCGCCCCATGCCGCGCTCGTGGTGGTGCTGCTGCTCGGCGGCCGCGACACGCGTGCCGAAACGATCGAGGTCGAGCTCGACGGTCCGCCGCGAAGCGAGAACCTCACACGGGTCGACGTGGACGGCGACGGCTTGCTCGATCTCGTGATGGCGCAGGGCCGCGAGGTGTGGATCTGGTCCGGGAAGCAAGACGCATTGCCGAACGGCAAGGCGACGTGGCAGGTGCGACTTCCGAGCGACGTGACGTTCGTCGACTTCCGCTCGGAGTCGCCCGGCGAGGCGTCGCTGCTCACGCTCGGTACCGGCGGGCTGAAGC
>CBDCWP010000018.1:0-21246 GCA_965223505.1 Planctomycetota bacterium | reverse complement strand
GATAGTGCCCGAAGTGCTCGCCGAAGAAGACCGGAAAGCGAAGCTGCATGTACACGAACCACGCGAGTCCGATCACGCCGATCACCAACAGCGAGCGACCGGGGTGCAGTGCCGAGAAGCGTTCGCGCTCTCGAGCGAACGACCAGGCGAAGAACAGCCCGCCACCGTAGAGCACGAGAATCACGGGCCCCTTCGCGAGAAACCCGATGCCCACCAACACGTGCGCGAGCCAGAGGCGCCGCCGGCCCCCGTCACCCGACACGGCCGGTAGTGCGAGGGCGAACGCCCAGGTGAGCAACGCGACGAGATAGACGTCGCCCGCAAGCTGCCGGGAGAACAGCCAGAACTTCGGCGTCGCCGCCAGAACGAGCGCGGCGAGCAAGCCGATCCGGCGGCCGCCGTACCGGGCGCCCAGCGAGTACGTCGCGAGAATCGTGAGCACCGCCGCGATCGCCATCGGGAGGCGACCGGCCAGCTCCGTGCTGCCCATGTACGCGTAGAACGGCACGGTGATCCACGTCGAAAGCGGTGGATGCGCCCAGTACGTCTTGCCGTTCCAGGTCGGCGCCCAGAAGTCCCCCTGCTCCCACTCGAGCACTTCCTTGGGCGGCTGCGCATATAGGGGTTCGTTGGCGTCCCACAACGGCGGCGTGCCGAGCATCAGGAAGTACGGTACGCACGCCGCGAACAAGAGACCGCCGATGACGAGCCGGCTCGGTTCTGACGCGTTGTTCGTCATCGCGCCTTCAGGATGCACCGGCCCAAGCGCATCGTCCGCAACCCGCCGGCGCGAAACGCGCGCACGGCATCGCGCGGCGTGTGGACGATGGGCTCCTCGTGGATGTTGAACGACGTGTTGATGACCGCCGGGATCGAGGTGCGCTCGACGTAGGCCGTCACGAGCCGGTGCAGGGCGGGATCTTCGGTCGCGACGACGGTCTGAGGCCGCGCCGTACCGTCGACGTGCACGGCGGCCGGGCACGCCTGCGCGAACGCGCGCTTCGCGCGCAGAGCGACCGTCATGAATCGGGTCGCGGCACGCGCCGCGTCGAAGTCGTCGAACGAGGCTGCGCCGTCTTCGAAGCGCAGCAGCGGCGCGAACGGCATGAACCAGTCGCGTTGCAGCGCCGTATTGAGCGTTTCAGTGATCTCGGGCCGATCCGCCGGCGCGAGCACCGAACGGTGTCCGAGCGCGCGCGGGCCGAATTCCATTCGCCCCTCACAACGCGCGACGATCTCGCCGCGGGCGAGCGCGTCCACGAGCACCGCGTCGGGATCCGCGGGTTCGCTCACGGAGAACCCCGACGCGCGGCACGCATCGACGACGTCGCGCTCGTCGAGGTCGGGGCCGACGTTCGCCGAGCCGAGCGCGTACGGCGCGCGACCGGCGACGTGCAGTGCCGCGCCCGCGGCGAGACCGCCGTCTCCCATGTGCGGGAACACGTGGAGCCGGCGCACGCCGTCGAGACCGGCGAGGAGGCCGTTCACGCACACGTTCGCGAACACGCCGCCCGCGACCGCGATCCGATCGAGGTCCGTTCGCTCGAGCCAGCGCTTCACACCCTCGACCAACACGCGCTCGGTGCCGGCCTGCACCCATGCCGCGACGTGCTCGCGCCGGTAGTCGCGCAGCACCCGCATCCGGCGGCTGCCCTTCAAGCCCCAGGCGCCCCGGTAGACGAGGCCGCCGCCGTCCCAGTCGAACGGGAAGGGCAGATCCACCTTGCTCGCATCTCCGCGAGCCGAGAGTCCCAGGACCTTGCCCTCGTGACGACCCGGGCGGAATCCGAGCGCGCGGGTGACGTACGAGTAGAAGGCGCCCACGCTCTCGTGAACGCCCTCGTCGTGGATCAGCGCGAGACGCCCCGTGGCCGCGTCCCCCACCCAGGCCGTCAGGCTGCGGCCGTCGCCGTGCGCGTCGGCCGTGACGACGAGCCAGCGACCGTCCCCCGCCGTTCGCCACGCGCTCTCGGCATGGGCGAGATGGTGGTCGACGAAGGAGAGCGGCGCGTCGCCGAGCGCCCCAGGCAACGCGCGCCGCAGCAGGGGTTCCGCGAGGGCCGCTTCGAGCCGACCGCCGCGATTCGAACGTGAGCGTGTGAGTGGAAGGCGGTAGCGCACCAGGTCGCCGGCGCGATCCACCGGGTGCCACGGTCGATCGAAGCAGATGCCGAGTGAGCGTGCATAGACCCGCTGCAACGGCCGGAACAGACGCGTCGCGATGGTCGGGGTGCCCAGTCCGGCCACTGCGACGTGGTCGACGTCCCGCGCCTCGATACCCGCGGTCGACAACACCGATTCGATGCTGCGTTGCGGCAAGCCGCCTTGGAGCTTCACGCGCGTGAAACGCTCCTCGTTCACGGCCGCCACGATGCGTCCGTCGATCACGACGGCGGCGCCGGCGTCGTGCAGCCCGTCGACGACGCCGAGCACGATCCGCGGACGAGGCGCCACGTTCGCTAGTCCCCGAACGAACCGGTCGGGACACGCTCTTCCGCGGTCTCGACGGGCGACACCTGCGCGGCGCGGGCGAACCAACCGCGCCAACGACAACCCCACAGCTCGCGCCAGGCGCCCCAGACGTCGCGGCCCAGTCGCACCGCGGACGTCGAACCGTCGAACCAGCGAACCGGGAACGGATCGATGCGGCAGCCGCTGCGTTGCGCCAGGTACAGCACTTCGGCGTCGATCCCCCACCGCCGCGCGCGGCTCGCGCCGAACAACCGGCGGGCCACGTCGCGCCGGAAGCCCTTGAACCCGCACGTGACGTCCGGGACCCGTAGGCCGAGGAGGGTACGGGCCGCCGCCAAGTAGACGCGACCCATGAAGCGCCGGGTCGCGCGCTGCGCCCGTACGACCTCCGCGCCCGGCACGTGGCGACAGCCGATGGCTACGTCCGCGCCGTCGTCGAGCCGTCGCACGACCCGCTCGATGTGATCCGGACCGACCGCGAGGTCCGCGTCGAGGAAGATCACGTACGCGTTGCGTGCGGCGTCGATGCCCGCCCGCAGCGCCCCGCCCTTGCCCAGGTTCGCGCCGGTGCGAACCACGCGAACGGCGCCGTCACGCCGGGCCCAGGCGGCGAGGCGCGTGGCGGTGTCGTCGGTGCTGCCATCGTCGACACAGACGATCTCGAACGCGCCCGCGAACCCCGACTGGCTGCGCCAGGCCGTCAGCGCCTCCAGGCACACGTCGACCCCGGCCCCCTCGTTGAAGCACGGAACCAGCAGGGTGAGCGACATGTCCCCGTAGGAGAAGGCGAACGGCGGGGTGTTTCCAGCGTTATCAGCGCGCCCGGTTGGCGACCACGTACAAATCCGTACGCCCGGCGCCCGCGAACGGGCCTCTCATCACGACGGGCCTCAGGTGCGCCACCTCGGCCCAACGACAGATCAGCACCACGCGCTGCGAGGAGGCCCACAGCTGCTCGAACTCGGCGCTGGTGATCACCCCCGGACGTCCCGTCCAGACGGGCGCGCCCTCGTCGTCGCGCTCCATCGCTTCCCATGCCGGCGTGGCGTACGCGTCGACGATCTCGCGATGGTGCCACGCGCCCCGCTCGCCGCCCGCCATCCAGAGCGGGACGAGACGGTGCAGTCGCAGCCCCTGCGGGTAGCGCTTCAACGCGACCACCGCGTCGCCCGGCCCGCTCTCCTCCGCGAGCGCCTCGGCGACGCGACGCGCCGAACCGAGATGGGAGCCGCGCGCCGCGCCGACGTCGAGCGACCACCAGAACGCGACCGTCCCCAACACGATCAACGTCCCTGCGAAGCGAGTGCGATGGATCGCCGTCGAGACGACGGCACACGTCAGCAGCACGCCGCCCGCCAGGAAGATCCACGGCGTGATCGGCGCGAAGCGCGGCAGCTCGAGCGACGTCGGCAGCCGCCCGGTCGCAAGCGGGAACCACCAGCCCATGTGGATCGCCACCCCGACGAAGAGCACGCCGGCGCCCAGCAACAGCGGCAACGCGTAGACGACCCGCCGCCGGTCGCGCAGCAGCAGATCGAAGCGCGCGCCGACCAATACGAACAGCGGCAACGCAGCGGGCAGCAGGTAGTTCAACAGCTTTCGCGTGGACGCGCTGTACAGCAGGAAGGCGGCGAGAAACCAACCCCACGCCATGTGACCGCCGAGAACGGGCCGGCCTTCCTTGCCCAACGGCAGCGTCGCAGAGAGCGCACGCCACGGGCGCCGCCACCACGGACTATCCAAGACGAGCCGCGCGGGAAACCGCAGCAGGCGGCGCGCGATGCCGTCGTCCGCGTGCTTGGCATGCGCCCACGCAAGCGGCGTCCACGGCAGCAGGTACAGCAGCGCGACGGGGACGTAGAACCAGAACGGATGGAAGTCGCGGTGATCGCTCTCGCCGAACCGTCCGAAGTGCTCGTAGCGGATGAAGTGCTCGATCCAACCCGGGTGCTTCAACTCGAAGGCGACGTACCAGGGCGCGGCGATCAGCACGGCCGCGCCCCACGCCCACGGGCAGAACATCGTGCGCAGCAGCCGCGGGATCGAGACGCCCGCGAGCGCCCACGCGATCGCGACCAGAAACGGCACCGCCGCGACGAGCGGCCCCTTCACCAGGAGCCCCAGCCCTACGGCGACACCGAGACCGATCCGCGGCAACCGGCGCTCGGGCGAGGCGAGCACGCAGAGCGCGGCGTGGAGCGCGCCCGCGACGCACGCGGCGAGCGGCATGTCCATCTGCGGACCGACGCGCGATCCGACGATCGCGGCCGCGCTCGTCGACGCGAGAAGTCCCGCGGCGACGGCCTTCGACCGGCTGCCCGTCCACCGCGCCGCAAAGAGGAACACGAAGAGCGCCCAGAGACAGCCGGCGAGCAGCGTCGGCGCGCGCGCCGACCAGGGCGACGGCCCGAGCAGCGTCATCAACGGCGCCTGGATCCAGTACACCAGCGGCGGCTTGTCCATGAACGGCAACCCGTTCACGGTCGGGCTCATCCAGTCGCCGGTCTCCGCCATCTCGTACGCGACCGCCGCGTAGCGGCCCTCGTCGGCATCGAACAGCTCGCGCACGCCCGCGAACGGCACGAGCACGCACGCCGCCGCCACGAAGAACGCCAGCACGTGGGCGGCGGACGGTCGGTAGCTGGATTGCGGCTCCACCGGGGCAATCTAGTCGGGCGCGCGGGAAGGCGCGAACGAGGGCGAACGGGTTACCATCGCGGCCTTTGCCGGAACCGATTGGAGACGACCGTGTCCGCCTCGGCCTACGACCCCGCCCAGATCGAACCTGCATGGCAGCAGCGCTGGGAAGACGAGCACGCCTACCGCGCGTCCGACGACGACGCGCGGCCGAAGAAGTACGTGCTCGACATGTTCCCCTATCCGTCGGGCGCCGGGCTGCACCTCGGGCACGTCGAGAACTACACCATCTCCGACGTCTGCGCCCGCTACGCGCGCCATCGCGGCTTCAATGTGCTGCACCCCACGGGTTGGGACGCCTTCGGTCTGCCGGCCGAGGTCTACGCGATCGAGAACCAGGTCCACCCGCGCGAAGCGGTGCGGCGCAACGTCGCGACCTTCAAACGCCAGATGCAGCGCATGGGGTGGTCGTTCGACTGGTCGCGCGAGATCGACACCACCGATCCCGAGTACTACCGCTGGACGCAGTGGATCTTCCTGAAGCTCTACGAGCGCGGCCTGGCGTATCAGGAAGAGGTGGCCGTCAACTGGTGCGAGGCGCTGGGCACCGTGCTGGCAAACGAAGAGGTCATCGACGGGCGCAGTGAGCGCGGCAACCACCCGGTCGTGCGCAAGCCGATGCGCCAGTGGCTGCTCAAGATCACGGCGTACGCCGACCGCCTGCTCGAGGACCTGGACGACCTGGACTGGCCCGAGCACATCAAGCAGATGCAGCGCGAGTGGATCGGCCGCTCGTACGGTGCGGAGGTGCGCTTCCGGGTCGACGACGAGCACGCCTTCACGGTCTTCACGACGCGACCGGACACGTTGTTCGGCGCCACGTTCTGCGTCCTGGCGCCCGAGCACGAGCTCGTGACGAAGATCACGACGGACGCGCAGCGCGCAGCGGTCGAGGCGTATGTCGAGGAGACGGCCAAGCGCTCCGAGCGCGACCGCATCGCGGACGTGAAGAACAAGACCGGCGTGTTCACCGGCGCGTATGCAGTCAACCCCGTGAACGACGCCCGCATTCCGATCCTGATCGCCGACTACGTGCTCGCGTCGTACGGCACCGGCGCGGTCATGGCGGTGCCCGGGCACGATCAGCGCGACTGGGAATTCGCCAAGCAGATGGGGCTCGACATCGTCGAGGTCGTCTCGGGCGGCGACATCACCCGGGCGGCTCACGAGGGCGACGGCGTCATGGTGAACTCGGGCCTCTTGGACGGCCTCGATGTGGCGGCCGCCAAGGAACGCATCACCGAGCACCTCGAGGCCGAGGGGCACGGCCGCGCCAAGGTCCAGTACCGGTTGCGCGACTGGCTGTTCTCGCGGCAGCGCTACTGGGGCGAGCCCTTCCCGATCGTCCACCGACGACGCGACGGGGAGGTCCTCACCCTGCCCGAGTCCGCGCTGCCGGTCGAGCTCCCGGACATTCAGAGCTACGCGCCCACCGGCACGGGCGAGAGTCCGCTGGCCGCGGTCGCGGCGTGGGTCGAGACGACCGACGCGGACGGCAACCCGGCGCGGCGCGAGACGAACACGATGCCGCAGTGGGCCGGATCGTGCTGGTACTACCTGCGCTTCGCCGACCCGGCCAACGCCGACCGCTTCGTCGGCGAGGACAAGGAGCGGTATTGGCTGCCGGTCGACGTGTACGTCGGCGGCGCGGAGCACGCCGTGCTGCACCTGCTCTACGCACGCTTCTGGCACAAGGTGCTCTTCGACATCGGCGCCGTGCACACGAAGGAGCCGTTCCAAAAGCTCGTCAACCAGGGAATGATCCTGTCGCCCTCCTACCGCGAGAGCGAACACGCGCCCTATCTGCCGGTCGAAGACATCGAGGTGCGGGACGGAAAACCGTACGTGAAGGCGACCGGCAAGCCCGCCTACAGCGTCATCGAGAAGATGAGCAAGGGGAAGAAGAACGTCATCAACCCCGACGAGATCATCGCGCAGTACGGCGCGGACACGCTGCGTCTCTACATCCTGTTCATCGGGCCGCCCGAGGGCAACAAGATCTGGGACCGCTCCGGCATCGAGGGCGTTTGGCGCTTCCTCAACCGCGCCTGGCGCTTGATCGTCGGGACGCAACGCGACGCCGCCGCCGACCGGACGGATGCGCCCGCCGAGGGTGAGGCGCGCCACGCGCTGCACAAGGCCGTCGCCGGCGTCACGCGGGACATGGACGAGATGGGCTACAACACGGCGATCGCGAAGCTGATGGAGCTTCTGAACGCCATGTACGACACGAAGCCGTTGCCGCGCGAGATGGTCGACGCCTTTCTGCCGATGCTCGCGCCGTTCGCGCCGCACATCACCGAAGAGATGTGGCGCCGGGACGGCCGCGAGGGACTCGCCGTTCATGCGCCCTGGCCGATCTACGACGAAAGCGCGCTTGAGCGCGAGACCGTCGAGCTGGCGGTGCAGGTCAACGGCAAGGTGCGCGGCCACCTCGAGGTGGACGCCGGCAGCGCCGACGACGAGGTGCTCGCGCAAGCGAAGACGTTGCCGAACGTCGCGAAGCACATCGACGGCAAGACACTCGCCAAGGAGATGGTCGTGCAGCGCCGGTTGGTCGTCCTGGTCGCGCGGTAGCGCCTAGGCTCTGTTTCGAAACTGCCGCTGCTGCGCCCGGCGATCCTCTTGCTGCGCCCCGCCCGAACTCGGAACCTCGTCCTCGACGGGCACAGAGCCCGCCTGCGGCGAGAACCGCTCGTTCAGACTCGGGCTCGCATCGGTCTCCCCGGGCTCGCGACGCGGCATTTCGAAACGGAGCCTAGTTGCCGACGCCCTGGTGCGTCTTCTTGCCGTCGTCCGGCTTCGGATCTTCCGGCGGCTTCGGATCGTCCGGCTTCGGGTCGTCCGGCTTCGGGTCGTCTCCGGGCTTCTTCTCGCCGTCGCCCGCGGCCGGCGGCGCCGGCTTGTCGTCCCCCCCTTGCTCCGGTTTGGGCGGATCACCCGGCTTCGGCGCGTCCCCCGGCTTCGGTTCATCCCCCGGCTTGGTGTCGCCGTCGCCGGCAGCCGGATTCGGGTTCGCGGGTTTGTCGTCGCCGTTCCCGGGCTTGGGCGGATCACCCGGCTTCGGTGCGTCGCCCGGCTTCGGTGCGTCGCCAGGCTTCGGTGCGTCGCCAGGCTTCGGCGCCTCGTCCGCCGGCTTCGGCACGCTGATGTCCGGCGTCATGGCCGCGGCCAGGATCGGGCTGCCGTGAGCGGCCGACCTCGACCAGCGCGCCTCTTCCTTGTCGTTGCCCCAGAACCAAAGGCCGTTCTCCGCGTCGCCGCCGAGAATCCACGCGCCGTCCGCGCTGATGCTGACGCACAGCACGCCCTTGTTGGGTCCCCGCAGCTTCAACATCGGCGCCATGTCACTGGCTTGATAGACCATGACGCCGCCTTCGACGCCGGCGTACAGGCGCCTGCCGTCGGGGCTGAGCTTCAGGGCATGGACACCCGCGTCCGGCAGCTCGGCGTGCTCGATCTCCTTCAGGTCGGGTCCGTACACCCGAATGACCTTGTCCGCACCGCCGGCGTAGATGCGCTTTCCGTCCGCGCTCACCGCAAGCGCCCTGACCTCGCTGCCGAAGTCGGCGATACCGGTCGTCTTCCCCGTCGACAGATCCCACGAGCGAATCGTCTTGTCCTTGCTTGCCGAGATCAGCTTGTTCGTGTCGGCGTACGTCGCCAGCGCCGTCACCGCGTCGGTGTGATCCTCGAGCGTCCCGACGATCTTCTTGTCCTCCTTCTCGATGACGAGGATCTGCCATGTCTCCAGCCCGGCGAACATCTTCTCCGCGTCGTCGTCGAAGGCGATGGCGTTGACCTCACCCGGCGCATCGATTTCGCCTTTCGAAGACTTGTCGGAAGCGTCCCAGAAACGGATCTTCTTCGCGCCGTCGCCTGAGACGATGACCGTCTCGTCGGACGCCAGGACGACCGTACGCACGTCGGCCGTGTGTCCGCTCATCTTCGCGCGCGGCTGTCCCGTCTTCAGCTCCCAAACGACGATGTCGCGATCCGCGCTGCCGGTGAACCCCAGCAACCCGTCCGGGGGCATCAGCTCGGACGCGGGCTTGCTCGCCGGCTCCTCCACGCTGTCCTCGGCCTCCTCGTCGGCGGCCATGGGCTTCGAGCCGGGCACCTCGAAGATCATCACGCCCTTGCCGGTCTCCAAGTCCGTTCCGATCATCCGGCCCGGAAGGCTCGCGTCCGCGTGCAACGAGCTCAGCGTCACGCCGGGATCGTCGAGGACCGTCCAGCCCGCGGGGGCTTCGAGGTCCTTCTTCTCGTCCGCCGGCTTGCGGGCCCACGCGTCGAGATCCTTGAGCGTGCGGCCGCTGATCGAGACCAGCGCACGCGCGTTCTTCACGTCCACCTGCTGCACGACGAGCTTGGACTTCGGCGCCGTGCGGCCGGTCACCGCGAACGCCGCCGCCGCGTACGACGCGTTCGCGACCTGCGTCGGCGTCACCGCGACCCAGCTCGGCGGCGTGTCGGGCTTCTCACCGTTCGGATCGACGATGGCGCGCGTGAAGATGCCGCCGCCGTCGGCGGCGTAGATCATCAGGCCGGACACGCGGTCGATGACCGCCAGACGGCCGCGGTTCCAGTCCTGCTTGGCGCGGCGCTCCGGCGCCTTCTCCTTCTTGGAAGGCTTGATGTTGTCGGAGATGTTGTCCCACGAGAGCCCGCCGTCCCACGACTCGAAGACGCCGCCGTTCTCGTCGGAGTCCTTCCAAATCGTCTCGAGCGTGCGCGCGGCGATCACCAGATGGTCCGAGTTGGCCGGATCGATCGCCAGCGACGTGGCCCACGTCTCGCTCGAGAAGCCGGGCTCCTTGCCGGGGTTCCAGCTCTCGCCGTCGTCGTCGGAGTACAGAACCAGGCCCGAGCGCTCGAGCAGGATCCAAAGCGAACCCTCCTTGTCGCGGCCCACGTCCACGACGCGCTCTTCGCTGTTCTCCGGCGTGTAGACGACCTTCCAGGCGGCGCCGTCGCTCGTCGAGTGCATGACACGCCGGCCGTACGCGATCCACGCGCCGTCCTTCGTGTCGGGCTTCACGCCGAGCGGCTCCATGCCGAGCCGGCCGACCCGCTCCCACGCGCCGCCGCGATCAGCGGAACGGAACACGATGCCGTACTCCGTCACCGCCAGGTGCGGATAGCCCTCACCGGGATGGACGCCCGCCGCCACGAGGCCGGGCACGATCGTCGGGATGTTGCTGTCGGCGATCGCAACGATCGTCTTCCCGTCGTCGTCGGTGACGTGCAGTCCCGTGGCCGGCGACGCGAAGTACCCCAGCGTCTTGTTCTTCGGATGCATCACGATCTCGCGGATCTCGGCATCCAGCGCGGCGGCCTTGCCGCCCAGCGGCTCCCACTTCTTGTGCTTCGAGTCGCTCGCCGTGAACACGCCCCGGTCGGCGAACGCCACGTAGACTTGCTTCGACTTGAAGGGATCCACGGCGACGGCGACCGCGTCGCCTTCCGCCACGAGCTTGCTCCACTTCTTGCCCTTCAACGTCCACAGTCCACGTGCGTCGGCGAGCCAGACCTCCTTGCCGGCGTCGGCGATCGAACGATAGTCGTGGTGGCCTTCGCCGCCCGGATCGTTGCGCTTGAACGTGAAGCCGCGATCGTCACTCATGAACACGCCGGTGCGGCCCACGACCAGCACGTTCTTCTCCGTGCGCGGATCGATGCGCACCATCTGCGTGTCCCACCCGAGGCCGGACTTGCTCATGTCGCTACCGGCGGTCTTGTCCCACGTCTTGCCGCGGTCACGGCTCTGGATGAGACCGCCGTGGTGTCGGCCGTCGCCCTTCGTGCCGACCAGCAGGTGGACGCTCTTCGCCGGATCGACGACGACTTCGTACGCCAGGTAGGCCGTCCGCTTGCGGTCCCAGCTGTACGACGCATGCGACGCCGTCGTCTGCTTCATCCAGTTCTGGCCACCGTCTTCCGAGCGGTAGATCTGGCCGTCGACGACGAGCATCAAGACCTCGGGATCGCGCGGGTCGAGGCTGATGCGCACGTTGCTGCGCGGGCTGTACGACTCCCCCATCGCCATCAGCGGCTCCCAGGTCTTGCCGCCGTCGCCGCAGATGCAGGGGCCCTTGCCGTGGACGTGCGCGTAGAGCGCGTCCGGGTCCTTTGGGTGGATGCGGAGTCCGCTGATCGCTTGTGCCGTCAGGCCCTGTGCCGAGTTGCGCCACTTGTACTCGTCGGCCGCGACGGCCGACCGTGTCACGGGGTCGAAGAGTCCCGCGCCCAGGACGAGCGGAAGTACAAGAAGGATCGGGAACCACAGGCGTAGGGGCCGCCCTCCGTCACGCTGCCTTGCCATCACGTAGCCTCCATCCGACACGGTGAAGATGCCGACGATCCAGGTGTGTCGTTTCTCGGGCCATCGCGTGCGTGGCAGGCAGGCAACCGAACCGGCAGAGCCACCGCTGACCGTCCGGTCCCGCACACCGAACTGCCCTCAGTGAACCCGGAGGCCGGTGAAACCCGCTGGGCCAGGTGACACCCAAACGCCCGAAACCCCAGCCTATCAAAGCATTAGGGGCGCTGCCAGCACGCCCGAGCGGCGTCGCAGGCCGAATCCCCGGAACCGCTTCAGCGCGACGCACGACGTTGTCGCGCGAAGCGACACCGGAAACCGGGATACCGGCTCAGCGACCGCGCGGCTTGCGCTTGGTGCGCGCCTTCTTGGGTCGCGCGACGGCGGCGGCGGTGGCCGTCGGGCGGCGCGGTTGCTCGTCGTCTTCGCCGCGGCGCTCCGGCGGCGCGTAGGCCGCGCCGTAGCGGCCCAGCACGCTTTCCAGGAACGCGGCCATGCCCGCGCGCACCCCGGGCGGCGACACGACCTCCGCGTCCGGACCGTAGCGCGCAACGTGCGTGAACAACCACCGCGGTCGATCGCGGCTGATGCGGAACGTGCGGATGACGCCGCCGTCCGCGGCCTCTCGGAGCGACTTGCGGTCGGACTCCTCGCGCACCCGTGCCGCCACGGCCGCGCTGAAACGGACCTTGACCTCGATGTCCTCGGGCGTTCGGCTCCACATCTCGTCCTTGCGGAACGCCTCGGTCGTGAAGTCGTCGGGGACGTCGTACTCTTCGCCGGAGATGGGGCTCGCACCGCGGATGCGGTCCACGCGGAACGGGATCGCGACACCCCGACGCTCGTCGCGCGCGATGACGTACCAGTCTCCCTTGTGATCGATCAGCCCGTAGGGCTCGATGACCCGCTCCGACACCGCATCACGACTCGCGGTGTAGTACTCGACACGCACGCGCACGTTCCGCGACATCGAGTCCTTGAGGATGCCGATGGTCTCGGTGACCTCCTCGGAGGGTGCGCGCCCTCCCACCGAGCGGTCGAACGTCTCGAGCGCCTCGCGTTCCTTGCCTGCCAGCAGACGGCGCAGCTTCTCCCGCAGCCGCGGGGCCGCATCCTGGAACGCCGGCGGCCGGCCGCCGGAGACGCTGCGAAGCGCCAGGTCGATCGCAAGCGCCTCCTGCAGGGTCAGATGCACCGGGCGGCTGAGGTGCTCGGCGAAACGAATGCTGACCTCGTCCCCGTGGATGGAGAAGACGAAGTAGTTGTGCGGCAGGTACGGCGGAACGCCGCACATCGTGAGAACTTCGGTGATGTCCTCCCAGATCTCGTCGTCTTTCACGCCGAAGATCGAAGCCAGCTCCGGAATGCGGATGCCGGGGCGCGCCTGGATGAGGGGAATCATCGCGAGACATCTGCGAATTCGGTCGCGCGCGATGGAAGACATGGCTCGGGATTCTACGGCCGACGCCGTGCCGAGCAAGCCGCCGAATTTGTGCGCGACGGTTGGGAACGCCGCTGCTCATTCTCAGCTCGCGCGACGAGAAGGTGTGAGGATCGACCACGCGCGCGGCGCGTCGATGAGATCACGCAACCTACGCGCCAACATGCGCGGCGTCACGCACTGCAACAGCTCGATGCCCGCGCCGGGCGGGTTGCCGTCCAGCGCCACGCCCGTCAACCAATGCGCGACCTCCTCCGGCGCGTTGAAGTTGCGCAGGTGCCGCCCGATCATGCGCCGTCGGCTGCGCTCGACCTCAGTCGGGTCGAACGCCGCGCCTCCGTTCCGCGACAGCAACGCGAGCAGACGCCGCTGGAACGGGCGGACCTCGTCGACGTCCGCGCTGAAGGTCGCGTAGGCGTAGTCCCGGTCGATCTCGTAGTACGCGGAGAACGAGTCGTCGACCAAGCCCTCGTCGTACAGCGCGCGCTGGATGCGCCCGCCGTCGGCGCACAGGACGTCCAGCGCCATCGTCGTCACGACGTGCCGCCGCAGACGGCCGCGCCGCCCGGTTGCGGGCCGATCTTTCAGGCCCAACGACACGCTGGGGCGGCTGATGGGCAAGGCCGCGCGAATTTCGCGTTTGGCGACCGACCGGGGCTCGTCCACCGCCTTGCGTCGGTTCGAGCGGCCGGCGCGCCGGGGAAACGCGCGGTCGACCCGGGCCAGGACAGCCCCGGGATCGACGTCACCGGCCACCACCACGATCAGATTGGTCGGCGCGTAGTAGGCGGCGTGGACGCGGCGCAGCAACGCGGGGTCGATCCGGCCGATGCTCGCCCGGTCCCCGGCGATGTCGACCCGGATCGGATGCCGCCGGTACAACGCCCGCAGGAGATTGAAGTACCCCCGCCACGACGGATCGTCGTCGTACATCGCGATCTCCTGCGCGATGATGCCGCGCTCGCGTTCGACCCCTTCGAGGTCCGTCGTGATGTCCGCCATCGTCTCGAGCAGTGTGTCGAGGTTCGCGTCGAAGTCGCGTGTCGCCGTGAACAGGTACGTCGTGTGGTCGAAGCTCGTGTACGCGTTGGCCGACGCCCCTCGCGCGGCGTAGAGGTCGAACACGTCGCCGTCGCGCGTCTGGAACATCTTGTGCTCGAGGAAGTGCGCGATGCCGTCGGGCAGCACCGTGCCGTCCGGCAGGTGGGTGTCGAGCGACCCGAACCGAACGGTCGCCGATCCGAAGGTCTTCGCGAAGCCCGGCATGGGCGCAATCCACAGCTCCACACCGGCGCGGCTCGTTGCGCGCAGCAGCGGCCGCTTCGTCAGGGGCTCGCGGAGGGTTTCGAAGGGCGTGCTCACGCGTCAGTCCGCCGGACGAGGTTCGAGATAGAAGGTCGTGTCGAGGGCGAGTCGCTCGCCGGCGCGACGCACCTGCGCAGGCGTGACGGACGCGAGCGTATCGACGTAGGCCGCGGGATCCGAGTCGAGGCCCAGCGCGTCGGCTTGCTGGATCCAGGCCAGCATGGCCGGACGCGAGTCGCCGAGGGACTCGATCCAACGCCGGCGCGACTGCAGAAACCCCTCGTGGGCCTCGGGATCGAGCGTGCCGGCCGCCGCCTTGCGGACCAGGTGCTGGAACAACCGGCGCGCCGCGGGCTCGTCCGAGCGGTCGATGCCGCTCTGGAGCACCAACAGCCCCTTGGCGCGATTCCAACCTGCGGACGCGTAGTAACAGAGCCCGCGTTGCTCGCGCGCGATCTTGAAGAGCTGCGCGTAGGCGCCGCCCCCCAGCACGCCCGCGAGCACCTCCGCAGCGTACGAAGCGGCGCTGCCGGGCCGAATCGGCGCGCGATATCCCAGGACCAGCTTGCCCTGAGCGAGCGCCTGCCGCTCGACGATGCGACGGGGCCGCGCTCGCGCCGCCCGCGCGGAGGCGGCCGCCGGCATGCGCCACGGCTTCGCGTCCCGCGGCCACAGCAGGTGGTCGCGGACCGCGCCGACGGCTTGCTCGAGCGACAGGTCGCCGACGAGGAAGATGTCCACGGGCGCCTTGCGCACCAAGCGGTGGTGCAAGGCCGCCAGCGCCGTCCCGTCCAGGCGCTCGAGGTCCTCCACCCGCCCCTGCACCTCTTGTCCGAAGGGCTCGTTCGCGCACATCGACGCCACGCACCGTCGAAGCGCGTAGCGAGCCTTGTCGTTGCCCAGCGCATCGAGCGCGCGCCTGTGATTGCGCCGCTCGGTCTCGACGACGTCCCGGTCGAGCGACACGGCATCCGCCGCGTCGCGCTTGGGATCGTTGACCACGTCGCGCAGGAGGCTGAGCCCGCGCGCCAGCACGGCCCGGCTTCTCGGAACGTGCGCCGTAGGCCACTCGAGGGTGGCGGCGAGCAGCTGCCGGTCGCCGAGCTTCTCCACCCCCACGTGCAACGCGGCCCCGTACAGGTCCGCGAGCCGGGCCGCGAGCGCCGAGCGCGAGACGTCGCGCTGCGTCGTCGACTGCATCACCTGCGACAGGAGCGCGGTCGCGGTCGCGTCGCGTCCCAGCGGCCGGTGGAACGCCACGCGGCAGAGCGTCGTCGTAAAGCGTGGAAGGCGCAGCAGATGCAGGCGCACCCCCGGCGCCGGCCGGCGAACGACCGGACGCGGGATGCGAGTGCGGGCCGGGCGGGTGCGGGGCAGAGGGGCTCCTCGATGACGCGCGGGCAGGATCGCAGGCGGGACGTGAGCCGTCCACAAGGCCCGCACCCGTGTCGTGACGGGAACGTGTCGGCCCATTGCTACAAAGTTGCCGACGGTCCGCGACAATGCGGCGCTTCCGGAGCCGCGGTCCCCCGCACCGCCGGTAGATTCCCACCCCCGACGAGACCGATCGAAGGGGGAGGGGCATCACTGGCGCCGGGGTCAGCCGTCTCGATCCCGATCGTTTCCCTGCAGAAGCTGGAGAGCCATGCAATTCCGTATCCACTCGGCGAGTCGTCTCGCCTCCGTCCGCGGCGTGCGGCGCGCCGCCCTGGCCCTGGTCCTGCTGATGGTCACCTCGGGCGGGATTTGCTACGCGCGCGGCGGCGACGGACCCTCGAAGCCCGCTGACAACCCGAATCACGTTCTCGGCGCGCGCCTCTTCGACCAGTGCATCCGTTGGGTGGCCAAGGGTCAGAACGGCGTCGGCAAGGCCCGCGACTTCTACGTCAAGCTCGAGGCCGACCTCGAGCTCGAAGCGACGCGCCACAAGGGTCCGATGCGCATTTGGTGGAAGGGCAACGACAAGTACCGCCAGGAGCTGACGACCGGCGGCAAGAAGACGACGAAGATCCTCAACATCAATCGCACGCTCAAGCCGCCCATGTCGTACATGTGGATCATCCAGCCCAACGGCCGGGTGCGGCGCATGCACGGAACGCCCGAGGGGGCCCGCTCGATCGCGCAGCTGAGCGACGATGCCACCCGGCTCGGCGACCTCGCCCAGTTCATCACGCTCGGCGAGCTCAAGGGCCCGCGCGTGATCTTCGACTACAAGGGCACGACCCGCGGAAGCGGGACGTTCAGCTCCAAGGCGTCGCCTTCCGGCATGTGGGCCAAGGTCGTTCGGCGCATGCCGGGCAACGCGAACATCACGTTCTGGATGGCGTACACGAAGGACGCCTCCGGCAACATGACCGCGATGTGGCCCGGGGTGGTCAAGGTCGACGGCAGCGCGAAGGAGAAGTACCCGGACGAGTACTACATCCTCAAGCAGTGGCGCGACAGCCCGCCGGAGCGTCCGCGCGCCATGCGCTATCCGCGCAAGATCGAGGCCTACTCGGCCATGCCTGGAACGGGCCAGCAGCCGGCGCCGTTCCTCAAGGCGGACGTCCAGGACATTAAGATCAACATGGGCATCGACGCCTCGTTGTTCCAGCCGCCGCCGAAGAAGTAGGGAGACCGGAGATGAGACTCGCGAGCGTTCTCGCACTGAGCGCACTTGGGCTGGTTCTGTTGACGGCGCCGACCGAGAGCCAGGCCGATCCCAACGATCCGAACCTCCGACTCGGCGCGCTCTACTTCGACCAGTCGATTGCGTACATCAACGACGGGAAGAAGGGCATCAACGAGGTCAAGCGGTTCTTCTGCGACCTCGAGGACGTGCAGGTCGACGACGTGGACCTGCAGAAGCGCAAGACCCATCAGGAGGGCTACCTGCGTTTGTGGTTCGAGTCGCCGGACAAGTTCCGCCAGGAGTGGCGACAGACACGGGCCCTGCGCAACACCACCACCAAGATCCTCAACGGCAAGCAGCTCTGGGTCATCTCGCCCGACGGTACGCGCAAGCGCATCCACGGCACGCCCGGAGGCGCCTCCGCGGTCGCGCAGCTGCAGGACGATCGCAAGCGGTTGGCGGACCTCGCGACCTTCCTGACGCTCGAGGGACTCAAGGGTCCGGGCGTCACGTTCAAGTACGAAGGCCAGACCGAGGGCAGCGGACGCTTCGCGGGCAACTGGCTCAAGGTGCGCCGTCAGCTCAACGGCAAGAACGACATGCTCTTCTATCTCGCGTACGAATCGGACGGGAAGGGCGGCATTCGCGCGACGTGGCCCGGCAGCGTCACCATCCCGGGTAGCAAGGCCAAGGGCGAACGCACCGAGTGGTACATCATGAAGCGTTGGAAGAAAGGCGCGCAGTTCCGATTCCCCGGCAACGTCGAGGCGTGGGGGCAGCACGAGGGTCAACCGAAACCGACGCGTTTCCTCTACGCGTGGCCGAAGGACATTCGCATCAACCCGATCGTCGATCCCGCGTGGAACCAGCTCTTCAAGGATCCGACGCGCCGGTAGTCACACGGTTCGATGGAACCAGCGCTCGAGACGGCCGCGCGAGAGTGTGAGCCGCGTAGGCCGACCGTGCGGGCACGAGTGGCTGTGATCCAGCGCCTCGGCACGCTCGAGCAGCGCCATCACCTCGTCGGGGTGCAAGGGGTCGCCGGCCATGACGGCCGAGCGGCAAGCGAGACTGTCGACGGTCGCGCTCAACAGCGCCGTGCGGTCCAGGCCGTCGCGCCGCCCGGTCTCGAGCACGTCGAGGATGTCGCGCAACGCCGCCTCCGGATCGGGACGACGAAGCACCGCCGGCACCCCCTGAACGGCGACGGCATCCTCGCCGAAGGGCTCGACCACCCAGCCGAGCGTCGCCAAGAGCTCCGCTTCTTCGCTCAGCACGGCCGTCTCCGCGCTCCCCACGTTCAAGACGGTCGGCATCAGCAAGCGCTGCACCCTCGAGATTGCCCTTCTCCCGCAGGCGCGTGTTGATCTCGTCGAACAGCACGCGCTCGTGCAAGGCATGCTGATCGACGAGCACGATGGCGTCCTCGGACTCGAGCACGAGATAGGTGCCGAGTGCCTGCGCGAGCGGGCGCAGGGGCCCGGTGCCCGCGTCCACCGCGGGCTCGTCGCTCGCACACGGTTCGTTCTCGGACGTCGCTCGAAACGCCGGTGTCGACTCGTGAACCGCGCTCCGTACGAACGCATCCGTGCCCACCGCGCGACCGCGGCCTTGCTCGAATGCGAAGGCGACGGCGCGCTCCGTCGCGGCGTGATGGTCGTGCACGTCGATCGCCTTGCCCGGCGCAGCGCGCTCGAGCGCATGGCGCAACGCCCGGCGGACGACGCGGTGCGCGCTCGAGCCGTCGCGCCAGCGCACCTCCGCCTTCGCGGGATGCACGTTGACGTCGACCAGGGCCGGGTCACACGAGAGGAACACGAATGCGACGGGCCGGTGGCCGCCCGGCGGCACCAGGTCGCGATACGCCTCGCGGATCGCGTGCATGACGGTGCGGTCGCGAACGTGGCGGCCGTTGAGGAACACCTGCTCCAAACGGCCGTCGCGGCGCGTGAGCGTGGGTGGACCGATGTACGCCTCTAACGTCGGTTCGCCGCTCGCGTCGTTCACGGTCAGCAGCTGCGCAGCGATGTCGGCGCCGTAGACGTGATCGATGCGCTCGAGCCGCGACGTCCCGGCCGCGCACTCGAGCAGCACGCGCTTCCCTTGCGTCAGTCGAAACGCCACGTGGGGAAACGCGAGCGCGAAGCGGCCCATGAGGTCGTTGATGTGCCCCATCTCCGTGCCGGGCGTGCGTAGGAACTTCCGCCGCGCAGGCACGTGTCCGAACAGGTTCTCGACGCGCACGACCGTGCCGGGGGACGCGGCCGCCGGCGCGACCGGGGACACTTCGCCCTCGTTGTCGTCGATGCGATGCCCGGCGTCGGCGTCGCGCGGCCGGGAGACGATGCGCGCGCGGGACACGCTGCCGATGCTCGCCAACGCTTCGCCTCGGAAGCCGAGCGTGCCCACGTGGGTGAGATCTTCCACGGCGCTCACCTTGCTGGTGGCGTGGGGCAGGAAGGCCCGTTCGAGATCTTGCGGGCCCATGCCCCAGCCGTCGTCGGCGACTTCGATCAGCGCCTTGCCGCCCTCTTCGACGCGTACCTCGACCCGGGTCGCGCCGGCATCGAGCGCGTTCTCGACGAGCTCCTTCACGACCGAAGCCGGACGGTCCACGACCTCGCCCGCGGCGATCTGGTTCACGACGTGCGGGTCGAGCAGCTGGATGACGGGGGCGACCATGAGACCGCACAAGGTAGAAAGAGGGGCCGACGACCGCTGCGACCTGATGGAGAGGCGCCACGAGCACGGGCACGGTATCGATCACGACACCAGGTGAGCACCGCGCCCATGATCCGAGGCCCGCCCATGCGTGTCGTGCCAGCCCAAGTACGACACCGCTCCTGGTCCAAGGTCTCCGATCGGCACGCCCGCCCCCGCATCCTGCCCCCTTTATTCGCAGAGCCCCACGACCAGTCGCTCGGCCGCAAGCCGTGGCGGCACGCCGCCGCCGCGTACGCCGGTCTCCGCGTCGAGAAACGCGCGGTTCAACGCCAGGAGTGCGCGCGGATCGCGCCGGCAGCGGCCCAGGAACTGATCGGCGAGGAACGGGGGCACGCCGTTCGCGCGCGCCACCTCCGTCGGGTTCTCGCCGCGCTTCAACGCCTCCGCCCCGGCGAGCACCTGCTTGTAGCTGCGGAACAGCGTCGCGTGCAGCATCGCGAACAACGACTCCGGACGAACGACCGCCGCACCGCGCGCGTCGGTCGTGCCGCGCTCGAACGTCGCGGTCGTGCGCGCGAGCGCCGCCTCTCGATCCCGGTCCCAGATCGCGTCGCCGATGCGCCAGAGCGGGTCCTCGCGCGTGGCCCCCCACCGCCGCATGCACGTCGTCGGCGGTGATGGCGTCGCGTTCGCCCACGTACAGCGCGACCGAAGCGAGCGCGTCGTCGAGATCCGAGAGCTCGGACCCCGCGAGCACCGTCAACGCGTGCGCGACGTCCAAGGGCAGCTTCTTGCGGTAGCGTTTCGTGGCCCGCTGCGAAAGAAATCGCCCCAGCTCGTGATCGTGCGCGGCGGCGCCGCGCTCCCAGGGCCCCGGCGCGTCGTAAAGCGCGCGACAGTCGATCACCCACGCGCCGGCCTCGATCAGCGGCGCCACGCGCAGCGCGCCGCGTCCTTTCACCGGTTGCGCCGTCGAGAGGACCAGGATGCTGTTGGGCGCGGGGTGCTCCAACCCGGCCGTCGCCAATCGAATGACGGGGCTCTTCGAACGCGTGGACGACGACGGGATTGCGTCCGACGGCGCGCTCTCGGGGTGCTCGATCAACACGATCTTCGAGGTCGCGAACAGCGACGACGAGCGGAGCTCCTCGATCGCGCCCGCGACGCGGGCACGGTCGTCCGGATTCCTGCCGTCGATGCGAACCAGCGCCCCCCCGGGATCGCCGTCGGGCAGGACCTTGGCGGTGAGCATCTCGACGCCCCGGTCGCGGAACCAGCGCTCGGCGCCGGCGAACACCACGACCGTCGGCAGCGCTTCCTTGCGCAGGCGCTGGGGGAAGTAGGTCGCCGCGGTGGGAGCGGCGCTGGAGCGTTTGCCGGCCATGCCGCCATTCTGCATGCGGGGCATGACGATGGCGTCCTCAGCCGGCCGGCGAAGCGACCGATTCAGAGGGCATGGCTTCCCGGCGGACCCGACGCAAGCGCGCGCAGCCCGCGCCCCTGCACTACGACTACGTTCGGCGCACGCGGGAGCTGCCGGTCAATCTGCTCTTCCTCATCCCCTGGATCGTCATCTACGAGCTTTCCTTGGTGGCCACGCGTAGTCCCGTCGAGAACGCCGCCGCCGCGTGGTTGCGTTCGCTCGCGCACGCCTGGGGCGCACGGGATTGCTGGTCGTCGGACTGGCCGTCGCGCTGGGCATGGCGGTCGCGATCTGGTCGCGCGCGCGTG
>CBDCWP010000017.1:0-59823 GCA_965223505.1 Planctomycetota bacterium | reverse complement strand
CGCGACCCCGCGCCCCCCAAGTCGTTCGGCTAGGTGCCGCGTCGGCGGCGCCGTTTTCGAGCGTCGGGCCAGAAATGACATGGCGGTCTAGTCGGAGGCCCCAGGCGGCGCCCGGAAGCAGAGTTTACTTACATCTTACATTCGACGTAAGTATCTTCATTTCAAGTTGTTACGAAAATATTGACGGAATGACACTGACAGGGTGACAGGGATTCGACGAAACGGACCCAACCCACGCGCGTCCAAGCACGTACAGACCAGTGAAAGTCCGGACGACCCGGAGCCGGCCCCACGTCCAATCAACCCCCTCGCCCCCGAGAGAGCGACCGTCACTCATGATTCGACCGCTTCGTAACTTCGAGCTTTCCGGCACCTACCCGCCGCGTGGCTTCTCCGGAAGCGACTTGCGGCCGTTCCCGATCCTCGACCGGGCGTTCGACGCCGTGGAGACCGCCCTGCGCGATCTCGGCATCGACGATCCGGCGTCGCTGAGAACGCCGCGTCCCGTGGAGGACGCCCTCAGCGACACCGCGCTGCCCGACGGCACCCTGCTCATCCTCAGTCCGAGTGAGCTACGCGCCGCCGAGGTCGACGTCGAGGAAACCGTCAAGGACGAGCGCCAGGGCGGCAGCGTCTTCGTCTCGCTGCCCCAGCCTGCGGATCTGCCGGGGCGCGCCCGCGGCTTGCGCGAGCTCGCGTCGGCCGCCGAGACCTTCGGCTTCTACCAGGGCTCGCGCCCGTCCGTTCCGTCCCGTCTCGGCAAGGTCAAGCAGCTCTCGACGCCGCTCGAGCTCCAGGGCTATCGCTTCCTGATGGCCGACACGCCCGGATTCAGGGTCGCCGTCATCTCGCGCGTCCTGCCGGGCGGCGGTTTCGTCGGCCTCTGGACCGGCAACGAGAACGTGCTGAAGGAGCTCAGGCTCCTGTTCAAGCGCCATGCGTTGGCCGCCGGCCACCGCGTGCCGCCCGCGTCGCAGCCGGTGCCCGAGCTCGACGGCATCGCCAGCGAGGACGACGTCTGGGACCAGGCCAAGGACCTTCGGGCCTACCGCGTCGTTCGCGAGGCGGAGCTGCGCGAGATCGCGCGCGCCGCCGCGCTGCGCGGGGTGGCGCTTCGCCGCGAGCG
Organism: Planctomycetota bacterium; assembly: GCA_965223505.1. Classification (GTDB taxonomy): domain Bacteria; phylum Planctomycetota; class PLA2; order PLA2; family JAEUHO01; genus CBDCWP01. The sequence continues at coordinate 58,697 of CBDCWP010000017.1, read as the reverse complement.
CGAAGCGGCCAAGCGCGCCGCCGCCTCGGGGTAGCACCACGAGCGATCGCGCACGAACTGTCCTCGCCGTAGGGGCGGTCTGCGTGCACGATTTGCCCCTGCCGTGGGAACCGAGTCGTCCAGAGCGCGTGTCATCGAAGCTGCCGAACGGCTCGGCGTGTCGCTCGATCCCGCGTGCGCGGCGACCCTCGTCGCCTACGCGGCCGGCGTCGTCCAGGCGCCGGTCAATCTGACCGCCGCGCGGTCCCTCGAGGACGCCGTCGACATCCTGGTGCTGCCGTCACTGCCGCTGCCGCGCGTCTGGGTGGGGGCGGCGCCGCCGCGCACCGTGCTCGACGTCGGAAGCGGGAACGGGTTCCCGGGCGTGATCGCGGCGGTGATGTGGCCCGAGGCGCGTGTCGTGTTGGTCGAGCGCCGGGGCAAGAAGGCGCGGGCCATCGAGGCGTGTCTCGCCCGCGTCGGCATCGACAACGCGACCGCACTCGGGATCGACGTGCGCGAGCTCAAGCACGATCACGCGAGCCTGCTCGGCGCCTGTGATCTCGTCACCGCGCGCGCCGTCGGCCCGCTCGACGCCGTCACCAAGCTCGCGGCCCCGCTGCTTGCGCCCGGCGGACGCCTGGCGCATTGGAAGGGTGACGCGCTGCACGAGGCCGAAGAGGAGGCCGGCCGCGACATCGCCCAGTCCCGCGGGCTCGTCGTGCCGCCCGCGCTCGAGCTGAGCGGCGGGCCGAGCCGGATCGTGATCTACGAACGGCCGGCTGCGTGAGCGCGTCGCTCTCGGTCATCCTCCCGGCGTTCAACGAGGCCGCGAACATCGAGGACAACTTGGTGCGGCTGCTCCGGTGTCTGGAGGCGTCCGACCGCGCGTTCGAGATCCTGGTCGTCGACGACGGCAGCACGGATGCCACGGGCGCATGCGCGCAGAACGTCGCGAGCGCCGACGAACGCGTGAAGCTGCTCACGCTGCCGAAGAACCGGGGCAAGGGGCGCGCCCTGGCCAAGGGCTGCGAACGCGCCGGCGGAGACGTCCTGGTCCTGCTCGACGCCGACCTGGCGATCCCGCCCGAGGAGATCGTCCCGATCGTCGAGCGTCTCGAGCGATCGCGGGCCGACGTCGCCGTGGGAAGCAAGTACGAGAGCGACGCTCTGCACTGGCCGTTGCACCGGCGGATGCTCTCCCGGCTCTATCACGTCGTCACCGCCGTGCTCTTTCGACTTCCGCTCCGCGACACGCAGACCGGTCTCAAGGCGTTGCGCGTGGAGGCGGCACGACACGTGTTGCCGCATCTTCGTTCGCGGCGGTTCGCGTGGGACGTCGAGCTGCTCCTGCTCGCGCACAAGGCGCGGCACCGGTTCGTCATTCACCCGGTGCGCGTCGAGCCGGCGTCGCGCGCCTCGCGCGTCGGCGTCGCCGGCGCGCTGCACGCCGCAGTCGATACGCTGCGCATCTTCGGCCGCGACGTCGGGTTGGCGTCCTACGCGAGGGTGCGCAGCCGGCACCGGCCGCCGCGCGAGACGCGGGTCATCGTGAGCGCGGACGATCTCGGGATGTCGGCGTCGGTGGACGCCGGCATCGCGACGGGCGTCGCGTGCGGCGCGTTGACGTCCGTGTCCGCGTTGGCGACCGGCGCCACGATCGATGCCGCGCTGCCCGCGTCAGCGGACGCGGACCTCGGGCTGCACCTCGACCTGCTCGAGGACCGATCGTTGACCTCCTTCCTGGTGCGCGCCTGCTTCGGCCGGCCGGGCCGGCGTGCGCTACGTCGCGCCGTGCAGGCTCAGCTGGCGTCGCTGCGTGCATTGGGCGCGCAGGTGACCCACCTCGACGCGCACCGGCACGCGTATCTGCTCCCCTGGACGCGCAGGGACGTTCTCGGCGCCGCCGCCCGCAGCCGGGTGGGGGCGGTGCGTTCGCTGCGGCCGCTCGGGTCGCTTCGTGGTCCCACGGTCATGGAGACCCTCAAGCGGCTGGCGATGTGGATCGCCGCGACGGCGTCGCGCGGCGCCGAACACGCACGCGGCTTGCGGGCGCCGGACGGATACGTCGACGTGCACGAGGCCCGGCGCTGGGTCGAGGCCGGCCGCGTGCCCCGATTCGCGCGCGGCCGTACGATCGAGGTGATCGCCCATCCCGCCGCCGGACCCAGCGATCTTCCGGCGCGGGAGCAAGGCGAGATCGATCGCGCTGCCGACGCGCGGGCGCTCTACGATCCGCCGCTGACCGAAGGACTTGCCGCGTTGGGATGCCGCGTGGTGGACTTCGCCGCACTCTAGGAGACCGTCATGGAGATCGCCGCGTTCCAGGCCGAGGTGAAGACGCTATGCGAGGGCATCGAGCACCCGCGCGTGGGGGCGGCGTTGGCGTTGGCGGAGGAATGCGGCGAGGTGATGCGCTGCGTGTTGGACGGCGAGTACTACGGCAAGGACGTGCAAGCCGAGCTTGCGGACGAGCTGGGCGACGTGCTGGTGTGTCTCGCGGAGGTCGCGGACCGCTTCGGCGTGTCGTTGGAGACGGCGGCGCAGGGATCGGTCGAGAAGCTGCGCACGAAGGCCCCGAAATGGCGTGAAGAGCTGGGCGATCGGTTGAAGCGCTTGCGCGAACGCATGGACGGTCCGTAGCCGACTCAGCGAAGAACCGTCATCAGCGCGATGCCGGCGATGGCGAGGATCGTCGCCGTCCAGCCGCGCGCGGTGTGGCGTTCGCCGAGGAAGATCGCCGACAGCGGGATCAGGTAGATCGGCATCAACGAGTTGAGCACGGTCGCGATGCCCGTGTGCTCGGCCCACTCGAGACTGAGCTGGTTGGTCCAGATGCCGATGAACGTCCCGAAGAACGCCGCGACGAAGATCGGCCAGAAGACGCGCGGGTTGCGAAGCTGCCGCTGCCACGCGATCAGCCGTCCCGCCGGCAGTCCGATCACGACGAGCCCGGCCGTTCCCGCCGCCAGACGCACGAGCGCACCGTCCTCCGCGCGCACGTCCGCTTCGCGAATGCCGTAGCGCGCCAGCAACACCGCGATCGCCTGGCAAATCGCAGCCAGCACGGCGTCGCGCACGCCGCGCTTGAAGCGCGCGTCGTGCGCCCGATCCCGCATCGGCCGTTCGAGCACCGCCAACGCGATGCCCGAGATGCAGACGAGCATCCCGATCCATCCCCACACCGACGGCGTCTCCGAGTAGGGCGGCGCGAGGGCGACCAGCGCGACCACGATCGGCGCGATGGTGAAGATCAGGCTCATGCGCTGCGGCCCGATCGCCTGGAGACTTCGAAGCAGCAGCGTGTCGCAGATCGTCAGCCCGATGACGCCGCTCAGCACGAACCACGGCAGAGCCGATCCCGGAAGGAACGCGGGCCACGGCGCACCGACGGTGAAGCACAGCAGCACGGCGAAGCAGAGCACGGACGACGCGTTCTTGCCGAAGTTGATGGCGCCCGGCGAGGGGGTAGGCCGCAGTCGCGCGAACACGATGCCCGCGCTCGCCCACAGGAGCGCACTCAGCGCCGCCGCCACCTCACCGGCGAAAGGAAAGGGAGGTCCGGATCGGAGGAACGCCAGCAGCATCGGGCGTGAGCCTAGACGGGGGACGGCGCTCCGAAGGCAACGTTCGTCGCGCCGTGATGGAGAAACAGCGCCGGGTCGGGGCTACTCGAGCGGCAGCTCGAACACGGCCCCCGGCCTGAGGAAGCCCTCCTCGTACTTGATCTGCTCCGGATCGTCGGCGCCGAAGCGACGAGTCACGACGAGGACGACCGGTCGGTCGCTGGGGGTGTCGCGAAACACCCACGTGAGATCGTCCGCGCAGGGAGTGCCGACCTCGCGCCGGCCCTTGCCGTCGGCGTCGTTCCAGCGGGCTTCGACGGCGAGGCCTTCGATCTGCGGATCCGCGGCGACGAGACGCACGCGCGCGGGTTCGGCCGCTTCGAGGGGCGGCGGCAACCAGAGCATGCCCGCGATCCCGATCAGCAGCGTGACGGCGCCGGCGACGACCGTCACGCGCAGATACGCGGGGAGGGAGTCCCCGGCCACGGCTACTTCGCGCCTCCGGCGTCGTCGGCGCCTTGCAGCCCCAGATCGACCAGGCGCGTCTTGTCCAAGCGGCGGACGACCAAGCGAACCTGCTCCGCGCCGGCTTCGCGAGCGGCGGCGAGCTGCTTCTCCAGCGCCTCGGCGCCCTCGACGGACTTGCCGTCGCACTCGAGAATCAGCTCGTTCGGCGACAGTCGCGCCTGCGCCGCGGGCGAGCCCGGCTCGACGCGCGCGATGACGACGCCACGCGTGTCCTTCGACATGCGCAGTACGTTGCGCACCTCGTAGGTGATGTCGCGAATGTTGAGTCCCGTGCCTTCGTCGTGCGCGCGCGGCGCGCTGTTGAAGTCGGGCGGCGCGATCTCGACCTTCAACGTGACCTTCTTCTCCGCAGCGTCGTGCAACCAGACGAGCTCGTACTCCGTGCCCTCGCCCCAGTCCTTCAGGAGGTTCACGAGCGCGTTGTCGCGCGCGCGCCACGGAGCGGGGGCCGCGCCGAAGTTCCAGCCGAATCCGCCGAACCGGCTACCGCTGCCGCGCAGGTTCACGGGCGGCGCGTCCGCGCCGGGACCGCTCAGCTTCTGCGCCGAGAGCAGGATGTCGCGCTCGGCGATGCCCGCCTTCTGCGCCGGCGAGCCTTCGTAGACGCGCGTCACGATGAGACCGCGGCGGCCGTCGCGCGTCGAAGCGGACACTTCCAGCAGCTCCGCCACGCCCTTGTTGAGACCTTCGAACTCGACGCCGAGCCACGGCAGGCGCTTCGCTTCGACCTCTTCCTGCGGCATGACGCTGACGTCGGCCGTGTCCAGGAGCGTCATGGGCTGGCCGACCTCGCAGAACAGCACGGCCATGACCGGGAAGCGGCTGCGCGAGCGCCGTCGCGAGCGGGAGAGGTCCTTTTCCTGATCCTCGGGATTCAGCTGCGTCGAGAACCCGAGCACCTGGCCCGAAGCGTCCAGGAGCACTGCGCCGGGCGGCACGCTCCGCTCCAGCGTGAGATAGCGCCGGTCGCCGTAGCCGCGGCCGTAGCCTTCCACGCGGTTGTAGTCGACCTGGTCACGACGAGCGCCGCCGCGCCAGACGAACCGATGAAACAGCATCGCTTCGCCGCTGTCCGGCACCGGACAAGCGCCGCCGTCCATCGCGTGCACGCGCGCTTCCTTCAGCCGGACGAAGAACCCGTTGTAGCCACGCAGACGTCCCGCGAACACGGCCTCTTCGCCCGCGCCTTCCTCGGTGTCCGCCATCTCGACCGACTTGATCTTCCGGATGGCGTCTTCCTCGAGCCGGCCAATCACCAGCAGGATGTCCTCGGAGACCGCGAGGCCCCAGAACTCCCGCTCGCCCTGGTTGTCGTCACCGCCCATCGAGAAGGGGTCGCGCCGTGCCTCGTGACGCGACTTGGTGCGGAAGTGGACCTTCACGCGATGCACGAACGAGTCGACGTTGTACTTGCGCGCCATGTCGCGCAGCCGCGTGAACGGAATCTCCTCGTCCGCCAGCACCTGGTTGCCGCGCCACGCGCCCTCGTCGAAGTCGATGCGCGCGCCGAAGCGGAATCCCAAGGCGCGGCCCTTGCCGTCGGTGACGAGGTCGATGTAGCGAGCGCCGTCGCTGCCGCTGGACAAACCCTGGTTGGAAACCGTCGACGGGCCGCCGAACTCGGTTGCGCCGCCCTCCGACGAACGGCGGCGCGTGCCGCTCAGGTTCTCGAACCAGTACTCGAATCCGTCACGGCCTTCGGCGACGGAGCCGGCGTAGAGCGTCGTCGTCGCGTCGACCTCGAGGTCGTTGTCGAACTGGACGGGCTCGACGCCTTCGATGTCCGCTTCCGCCTCGAAGACGATGCCCTGCGCGCGGCGCAGGAACCCGCGAAGCCGCGCCTTGACGGGCTTGCCGCCGGGCGCGGAGATCTCGACCGAACCGATGGCGCCCGCGGGGTACCAGATGTCGGACGCGATGACGGTGCGCTGGTCGCGGATGAGGAAGCCGGGCTTCACGTCGGACATTCGATAGGTCCGATAGCGCTCGCTCAGGCTGTTGCGGTCCGGGGGCTCGACGCCGGTCGCCTCCGCTTCGAGGTCCTTCTGGAACCGCAGTCGAATGAGAACGGCGTGCTTGGCGACGGCGCCGAAGACGGCGTCGTCGCGCTCCTTCATTCGTTGCTTCTGCTTCTGCGCCCGTTCCTTCTCGTGCTCGGCCTTCTTCGCGGGATCGGTCGGCGTCTCGTCGGCCCGTGCCGTCGGCGCGACGAGAGCGAACACCATCATCAAGGCGAGCAGCCAACGTCCACGTTGCTTCATGGGATCTCCTGACGTACGACCGGAAACGCGGGCGCGGCCCTGCTGCTCCTCGTCGCTATTTCTTCTTGTCGTAGTCGCGCTCGTAGTCGAGGGCGATGTACTTCGTGTACCCGTTGCGCAGGACCTCGATGAGCACCAGCTTCTTGGTGCGGTCTTCCGCGATGATCGACTCGTAGAGCTTCTCGAGCTCGTCGAGGGTCTTGACTTCCTTCTTGTCCACCCGCACGACCACGTCGCCCGAGCGCAGACCCGCGGTGCCGGCGTTGCCGGGGTAGCTCACACCCAGCACGTAGAGCCCGTTCGGCCGCCAGAAGTGCAGGGACGGGACGTCTTCGGGCGTGATCCGCTGAAAGGTCACATCCCAGCGGTCGCACTCCATCCCGTTGCTGTCGGTCTCTTCGTCCGCCTCGGGCGTCATCGACAGCTTCACGATCTCCTCGCCACGCTTCACCTCGACCTCGACGGCCGTGCCGGGCGTCAGGTCGGCGAGCTGCCACCGGATCCGCGGGAGCTCTTCGCCGTACTTGGCGTTCGTCGCGACCTGGCCGACGGTCATGATGCGGTCGCCCTTGCGGATGCCCGCGCTCTCCGCGGCGCTCGAAGGCGCGACGTCGTCCACGATCACGCCGTGGTCGCCCTCGAAGATCGTGTTCTGCGAGTAGTCCACGAGCGGACGCAGCGTCAGTCCGTGCCGTGAACGCGCGATGCGCTTGTCCTTCAGGAGGCGGCCCACCACGAGCTGGACGATGTCGACCGGGATCGAGAAGCCCAGGTTGTCCGCGGCGCGGATGCCGAGCGTGTTGATGCCGATCACCTCGCCGCGCGAGTTGACCAACGGTCCTCCGGAGTTTCCGGGGTTGATCGCCGCGTCCGTCTGAATCCAGTTGTTGTAGGGGTGTCCGGCGCCGTCGAGCATCCGCCGCGCGTTGGAGATGATGCCGAGCGAGATCGAGCGCTCGAACCCGTACGGCGATCCGAGCGCCATCACGAACTGGCCTTCTTCCAGCTTCTCTGCGTCGCCGAACTCCGCGTACGGGAGCTTCTCGCCCTCGGGCACCTCGAGCTTGAGCACCGCGAGATCGGTCAGCTTGTCGAGCCCGATCACCTTCGCGGGCACCTGGCGCTTGTCCCAGAGGACGCAGCGAATCTCCTTCGCCTTCTCCGCGACGTGGTGGTTCGTCACCACGTAGCCCTCTTCCTTGAAGATGACGCCGGAGCCCAGCACCTCGACCCGACGCTTCTCGCCCTCGGACAGGTCTTCCTGCACCGGCTTGACGAACACCAGCGCCGGGTACACCCGCCGCTTGGCTGTCGCGATCACAGCCTCGAAGTCGAGCGGGATGCGGTCACCGTCCGCCTTGGACTCTTCGCCCGCGGCCGGCGCCGGCGGCAACGAGAGCGGCGCGACGAGCGCGGCCAAGAGCAACACGACGAAGGGAATCGACAATGCCTTCAAGATGCACCTCCGGATGCGGGGCGGGGTCAAAGCATAGTCGAGGGTCGGAGGTTTGCAGAGCCTCGGGCGGCCTTTGGACCGGGTACACTCGCCCTTTGATGGCCTTCGACGCATCTCGAACCGGCCTACGGACGCGTGCGGTGCTCGCGGGCGTGCTGTGGGCGTTGCTGGCGGGCACGGCCCCGGCCAGCGCCGACGTGCTCGTTCCGCGCAAGGGCAAGAAGGTCGAGGGCGCGATCGTCAAACAGGACGACGGCGAGGTCGTCCTCAACCGGTATTGGTCGCGCAATCCCGGCGTCACGAATCCGGACCACCTCGTCCGGTACCCGGCCGATCGGGTCAAGCGCGTGGACCTCGTTCCACGTCCGGAGGTCGAAGTCTATCGCCGGCTCGACGCGTGCGCGGACGACGACGTGGACGAGCTGCTCGCGATCGGCGCCTACGCGAAGGAGCACAAGCTCAAGGCCGAGGCGTCGATGGCCTTCGCGCGGGCACTGGCCGCCGACCCGTCGAATCTGGACGCGATCAAGGGCATCGGGGGCCGTGCCAAATGGGCGTCGGTCAAGAAGGGCAACCCACGGCTCGACCCGGCCCTGCAGGACGCCCTGAAGCGCTACGTCGCCGAAGCCGACCCCGCCGCGCGCGTGAAGCTGGCAAGCGACCTGAAGGACGCGGGGTACCCGGCGAAGCCGGAAGCGCTCGAGCGCTATCGCCGCAGTTCGCATCAACCGACGGGGTACGTGCGCGACCGGCCGCTGAGCTACCGCTCCGATCAGCATCCAGGCGCGGTCTACACCCTCTACGTTCCGACGAGCTACGAGCCGACCCGCACCTGGCCGCTCATCATCGGCCTGCACGGCGGCGGTCCCGACGGCAAGTCGGCCGACGAGGTCGTCGGCAGCGGCCCGTCGGCGATGAACTTCTATCAGCAGCCGGCGGCGCGGCACGGCTACATCGTCGCGTGCCCGACGGCGCTCTCCGCCGGATGGGGCAGCAACGACAACGAGGAGATGGTGCGCGACGTCATCACCGAGCTGAGGCTGCTCTACAACGTCGACATCGACCGCATCTATCTGACCGGGCACTCGATGGGCGGGTTCGGCACGTGGGCGCTCGGGCCGCGTCTGGCGGAAGACCTCGCTGCGGTCTCGCCGATGGCCGGCGGCGGGGGCAGCGGCGGCGGCAAGCTGGTCGCCACCAAGACGCCGATCTTCATCTTCCACTCGTCCGACGACGCGGTCGTCGGTCCGTCTTCGGATCGCGCGGCCGCGAAGTCGCTGTTGGGTAGCGGTCACGACTTCGTCTACACGGAGCTGCCCGACGCGGGCCACGGCTTCCCCGACTCGGTGCGCAACGAGCTGTTCGCGTTCTTCGGTCCGCGGCGGCGCTTCGACAAGAAGCGCAAGACCGCGTGGCCGCGTTCGTCGTTCCACGTCAAAGTGACCAAGGACGAGACGAAGTACCTCGGCGACCCGATGATGCACGTCGACGGAACGGCGCCCGACCTCAAGTCGCTCGTCGCGGATCTCAGACTCGGTGGGGGCAAGGCCGCGGCCGCGGTGACCCGCATCGTCGCGTTGCAGGTCGCGGACGAGGCCGTCGGCCCGGTCGCGAAGGTCGCCGGCAACGCCGGCCTGCCGTTCGACGCGCGGGCGTATGCCGCCCGGACGCTCGGGCGGCTCGGCCTGTCCGCCGGCCTGTCGGCGCTGCGCAAGGTCGTCGCGTTGCCCGCGGAGAAACAGCAGTCGATGGTCGCCGTGGAGGCCGCCAAGGCGCTGTCGGCGCTGAAGCAAGAGGACGGCCAAGATGCGCTTCTGCGCGCGATCGAGCAGTGGTGCGGCTACTACGAGTCCAAGCTCATGGGCGAGCAGATGCGCTACAGCGACTGGCGCCGTTCGATCAACACGCTCGCCGCGCTCGTGCGCGCGTTTGCCGATCTCGCAACGAGCGAGAGCGCGGTCAAGCGTCTGGAGAAAAATGTGGTCGCGCGTGTCTTCGAGGCCAAGACCCAGGTCGAGACGTCGTCACGCGTTCCCCAGGATCCGAACGCGGCCCGCAAGCGGTTGGCGGCGGCGGTTGGGGCTGCGTACGCAGTCGCCGGCGCAAACGACGACGCGTGGGCGCGCCTCGCCGCGTCGCTCGACAACGACCCGTCCGCGCAGGCAGCGGCGCAGTCGGAACGACGCTAGCCGCACCCTAACGGAAACGCGGCGGGCTTTCCCCGGCGAACGCCTTCCCGCTACCATCCGCCTCGCCATGGGCCGCCACGACATCGAACTCACCGACGATCCGAAGGATCTGCGCCGCTTCGAGACGCGCTTGGTGGAAGATGCGGACGCGCTCGAGCGCATGCTCAACGAGAACATGTTCGAGACCGGCATCCGCCGCATGGGCATGGAGCAGGAGCTCTTCGTCATCGACGAGCATGGCCGTCCGGCGCCGCGCGCGTTGGAGATCCTCGAGACCCTCGGCGGCGACGAGTCGACGTATCAAACCGAGCTCGCGCTGTTCAACGTCGAGCTGGCGTTGCCGCCGCTCGAGCTCACGGGCGACTGCTTCACCAAGGCCGAGCACGAGCTGCGGCGCAACATCGGCACCGTCAGAACCGCCGCGCAGCGCCATGGCGTCGACGTGCTGGCCATCGGCATCCTGCCGACGCTGGGCTGGGAGCACCTCACGCTCGACTACATGACCCCGTCGCCCCGGTACGCGGCGCTCAATCGCAAGGTGAAGGAGATGCGCGGCGGCGAGTTCCGCATTCACATTCGCGGCACCGACATCCTCCACGCCACGCACGACAACGTGCTGCTCGAGGCCTTCAACACCTCGTTCCAGCTGCACATGCAGGTCGCGCCGGACGAGTTCGCGCTCATGTACAACGCGATGCAGCTCGCGACCGGACCCGTGCTGGCCGCGGCGGGGAACTCGCCGCTGCTGCTCGGCGCGCGCCTCTGGGAAGAGACGCGTATCGCCCTCTTCCGGCAGTCCGTCGACACCCGCACCGATCACGAGCAGACGCGCGGCAACCGCCCCAGGGTCTTCTTCGGCGACGAGTGGGTGCGCGGGTCGATTCTCGAGCTCATTCGCGACGACATCGCGCGCTACCGCGCCGTGTTGCCGGTGGAGTCCGAGGAGCCGTCGCCCAAGGAGCTGCTCGATCGCGGTGAGGTGCCGAAGCTCGGCACGCTCGCGTTGCACAACGGCACGATCTATCGGTGGAACCGTCCCTGCTACGGCGTCGCCGGCGGCGTTCCGCACCTGCGCATCGAGAACCGGCCGCTTCCCGGTGGACCGACGGCGCTCGACGGCGTCGCCAACGCGGCGTACCTGTTCGGCTTGACGCTCGGGATCGCCGAGGAGTATGGCAACGTGTCGGACCGCATGCCGTTCCACGATTGCCAGGGCAACTTCTACAACGCCGGCTCGAACGGATTGCGCGCGTCGTTGCACTGGATCGACGGCCGCTCCCGGCCCGCCGACGAGCTCGTGCTCCTCACGTTGCCGCTGGCAGCCAAGGGTCTGAAGGGCGCCGGCGTCGACGAGCGCGACATCAACCGTTTCCTGGATCTGATCAGCGAACGGGCGAGCAGCGGCCAGACCGGTTCGCGTTGGATGCTCGAGGGGTTCAACCGCGCGCAGCACCAGATGCCCAAGGACGAAGCGCTGCAAGGCCTCGTCCACGACTACCTCAAGCTGCAGCGCGGCGGCCAGCCGGTCCACACCTGGCGCCCGATGCGCTTGCCGTCCGGCGAGCAGCGCCGCGCCGCCTACATGAAGGTCGGCCAGATCATGACGTCCGACCTCATCACGGTGCACGAAGAGGACACCGTGACGCTGGCCGAGGCCATGATGCGGTGGGAGGGCATTCGCCATGTGCCGGTCGAGAACGAGAAGGGCGAGCTGGTCGGCATGTTCACGCTGCAGAACCTGGTCAACGCGCTGCGCGAGAAGCAGGACGACCAGCTGACGATCGGCGACATCATGGACCGCGACGTCCGCTACGTGGAGCCGGAGACGCCGACGGCCGAGGCCATCAAGATCATGCGCGAGGAAGAGCTTCGCGGCCTGCCGGTGGTGCGCAACGGCAAGCTCGTGGGGATCCTCACGGCGGCGAACTTCGTCGTCGTCGCGGAGCGGCTGCTCCAGTAGCGCCTACAGCGCGAAGAACGCGATCGCGCCGGCCAGCAGCAGCGCCGCTATGCCGAGCAGCGGCATGGTGCGGGGGGAGCGCGCCAGCGAGTGCATCCAGCCGGGCGCGTCGGGCGGCGGCTCGCCTTCCTCCCGAAGTGCGATCCGGCTCCGGAGGATCCGCACCCGCATGAAGAGCCAGAACACGACCAACAATCCCGCCGCCAGGAACGCGAAGTGGGGCTCCAGGGTCGGAAGTTCCTCGAAGCTCGCCATCTACGTGCCCTCCTGCCCGGCTGTCGAATACTATGCGGCGCCCAGTCCCGAAACGGAGATCGTCATGAAGCGCCTCGCCTTTCTCTCGTTGCTCGTCATCACCGTCAGCCTCGGCGGCAGCCGCGACGCCGGCGCGCACTGCGAAGTGCCTTGCGGGGTCTACGCCGACCAGATGCGCTTCGAGCAGATGCTCGAAGACCACACGACGATCGCCAAGGCGATGGCGAAGATCCGCGAGTTCGACGCGCCCAAGTCAGCGCAGGCCGTCAACCAGTCCGTGCGCTGGGTCAACACGAAAGAGGACCACGCGACAAAGACCCAGCACGTCGTTGCGCAGTACTTCATGACCCAGCGCATCAAGCCGGTCGACGACCTGACGTCCGCCGAGGGCAAGAAGTACCTGAGCCAGCTGACGGCGGCGCACAACGTCCTGCTTGCGGCCATGAAGTGCAAGCAGAGCGTGAAGGACGAGCACGCCGACGCGCTCAAGAAGTCGATCCTGGACCTGTACATCGCCTACACCGGCAAGCAGCCCAAAGAGCACGACCACGACAAGTGACCCGCGGCGTTCCCGGCCGTCAGCGCCCGAACCGCTCACCGCGCGTGCCCCGCATCCGCACGACCGGCGCCAGCAGGTCCTCGACCGGGGCGTAGTCGTCGGTCAGCACGAGTCCGGCCGCGCGCTCGCGCAGCCACGCGAGGTCCGCCGCCTCGTAGCGCGTGACGGGCAGCGCCCTGCCCTTGGCGTCCACCAGCGACGCGAGGTCGAGCACGGCGTCGGACGCGACGAACAGGAACGTCTCCTGGCGGGCGTCCACGCGCGGCGCGTTGGAGATCAGCGTCACGTTGTCGAACACCGCTTCGAGCGTGCAGAGGAAGGCGCCGAGGAACTGCCCCGCGTCGAAGACGTCGACGACGTTGGCGATGTAGACGCCGTCCGTCGCCAGGACACGCTTCACCGAGCGGGCGCACTCCACCGTCGTCAGGTGCCACGGCACCGCGACGTCGTGGAACGCGTCGCCGAAGACGAAGTCGAACGGCGCCCCGTCGTACCTGCGTAGGAACGTGCGCGCGTCGCCGTGGACGATCGTGTGCCGATCGTCCTCGCCCAGGCCCAGGTGCTCGCGCGCCGCCCGCGTCACGGCGGGATCCAGCTCCGACGACACGAGCGCGACGTCCGCACCGCGGCGGGCGAGAACCCGCCGCTGGAACGTGTACGTGCCGCCCCCGATGAAGTAGGCGCGCCTTGCGCCGCCCTGCTCCGGCCAGAGCCGGTCCACGACGGCCGCCGTGATCCGCTCGTAGTCGTACTCCAGATACATTGGATCCTGCAGATCGACGAAGCCGTGTACGAGCCGGTCCAGGCTCATCAGCCGCACGTCGTGCTTGGAGCGCTCGCGCAGCTCCTCGAGCAACGCCTCGTCCTCGTCCGACTGCATGCGCGGGCGCAACGCTTCGAACTCCGGCTCGAGCAACCGGCCCGTGATCGTGAGACGCCGCGTGAGCGGGTCGTACTCGACGCCCTCGCGCAGACGGCTGTCCTCTTCCACGAAGCGCATATCGGGATCGCGCGACAGCTGGATCGAGAACGACGTGAACGGGTGGACCGCGATGTGGAAGTAGGGGCTGTCCGTGACGAAGCTCCCTTCGACGTCGTCACGCAGCATCAGCTTGTTGCCGAGCGTCGCCACCGCGTCGACGGGGAGCCGCGCCAACAGTCCCAGCACCACCAGCGTGGCGACCCACGGGATCTCCCTGCGTCCGCCCAGTACGTTGGCCGTGACGGCGAGCGCGAGCGCGACGACGACGATGAGCAGCGGGGTCTGCAGCACCGGAATGAGCACGTACGGCGTGATCAGCGCGCCGACGACGGCGCCGAGCGTTCCGAGGGCGTAGAGCCGGCCGACGATACGACCGTCCGCGTTCGGCGCCGCCAGCGCGCCTCGAACGATGACCGGAGAGAGCATGCCCAGCGCCACCGAGGGCAACAGGAACCCGACAGCGATCGCGAGCAGGACCCGCAGCGCCCAGGGGCCGCCGCCGTCCGCGGCGCCCGCCATCAGCGACGGCGTCCACAGGCACGACGCGACGGCGACCGACGTCCACAAGAACGACCGCGCGAGCAGCGCGCGCGGATCGCGACGGTCCGAGAGACGCCCGCCGACGACGTTGCCGACGCCCAGCCCGACCAACACCACGCCGATCACGGACGTCCACGTGTAGAGCGACGAGCCCAGGTGCAACGCCGCGAGTCGGCCGGCCAGGATCTCGACCACGAGCAGCGCGGCGCCGGCCAGCGCGGCGAGGGCGCCGAACCCGCGCGGTGTCTTCGCGCTCGTCGCCGTCGCCTGCGACACGACACGCTCGCGCGGCGCGACGGAAAACGCCAGCAGCGCGCACACGACGAGCACACCCGCAACACCCACGTGCAGCGCGCGAATGCCGAACGCGGGAAGCAGCAAGAACCCCGTCAGGAACGTTCCGGACACGCTGCCCAGCGCGCCGGCCGCGGCGACCTCGCCGAGTGCGCGGCCCGGCAGGTCGCTCGCGCCGAGCGCCGCCTTGCCCAGGATCGGGGACGCGGCGCCCAACGCGAGCGCAGCCGGCAAGAACGTAAGCGTCACCGACAGCGGCGTGCGCACAGCGTGGGGGATCGTCGCGAGCCCGTCGCGCCACCATTCGTCGAGAACGAGCGACGCCGCGACTGCCGCGGCGGCGATGCCGAACAGGATCGGCAGCGTCTTGCGTGTCGCGCGATCGGCGAGGCGTCCGCCCAGCGCGTTGCCTACGGCGATGCCGCCCAGGAACACCGCGATCACACTCGTCCACGTCAGCAGGCTCGTCCCGAGATGCGGCGCGACGAGGCGCGGACCGACGAGCTCGGCCGCCATGACGCACGCACCGCTCGCGAAGGACAAGAGGAGAATGCGCGCCCTGCCGCTCATGCGCGCAACCATACCCGGCGCTGCTACTCGAGCGTCACGTCCGTGGTTTCGTTCGCCTGGATCTCGAAGGACACGTCGCCGAAGGACGCGTCGCTCGTCGGCGACCGCAATGTCGCACGGTACGCCCCCGGCCGCAGGCGCCAGTCGGCGCGCCACCGTCCCGTGCCGGGATCCCACGTGCAGATGACGTTGCCGGTCGTGCCGTACGGATTGTGCTCCGCTTCGAACGCCACCAACAGGGGGCCGTCCGGACGCCTCGTGTCGTTCCCGGGCACGACCTGCAGCGTGCCGCCGATCACCCGCTTCACCTCGACCCGCGTCGCCGCTTCGTCGAGGATGTCCGCGCGCAGGAACTCGATGGCGTGACGCCCGTCTTGCCACAAGACGGTGACCGTGATGCCGCCCACGGGCACGTGATCGAACGTGACGCCTTGCGTGTCGCCCTTGAGCCACGACAACGTGCGTCCGCCCGGCAAGACCACCGACGCGCCGCGCATCGCGTTGACCACGTCGGCCGAGGCCGAGACGTGCAGGCGGCCGGCGGGCGCCTGCTCGAGCTTCATCGTGAGCGTGTGCGGGCCGGCGGCGTTCACCATGACGCCGACCGTCGTCTTCAGCGGCGTCAGCGTGTCCGTGCCCGGCAGCGTGAGGTGCACGTCGTGTTGCCCCGGACCGTTCAACGCGATGAGCGTGCGCGTCGCCTCGGCGATGACGCCGTCCTGGATCGAGACGCGCTCGACGCCGCCTTCGACGTGCCGCAGCACGACGAAGCGCCCTTCCCGCGTGGTCGAGTCGAAGTCGGGGTGCTCGACCACGAGCCAGGGCCGCGCCTCGGCGTTCTCGAAGTCGAAGTCCGTGCCGCCGCGCACCGTCTTCGTCTCCGTCGGTCCGGTGAAACCCGGGAACGCCCGCAACCGGTACTCGCCGGGCCCCGCATAGGGAATCTCGAAGCTGCCGCTCGCATGGAGAACGACGGGCTCCATCGGAATCAGCGACCCGTCCGGGCTCACCTGCTCCACCTCGACCCGCCCGGACAACGTCGGCGGCGCGACGCCCTTCGGCGGCAGCACCTTCCCGACGATCGGGCGCGACGGCAGGGCATGGACCGTGCGCTCGATGATGAACCCCGGCGAAGGGCACTCGAAGCTGCCGCGAATGGAGGCGGTGCCCTCGTCGCCCATCACGTGCACGCGGCAGCGGTCGAGCTCGGGATAGATGCGGTACAGCACGGGCTGGCCGCTGCGCGCGACGGCCATGCCGTCGACGGCTTCCCAACGCTGCAGCACCGGATCCGGCTCCAGCGCGGCGCGAGCGCCGGGAAGCTGCGTCGGCGCGAGCGTCAGTCGCAGGAGTCCGTGCGCCTGCATGGTGAAGACGGCTTCGTAGCTGCCGTCTTCGCGCTGCCGGACCGCCGGCGGCGTCGCGCTTCGATTGGCGTGGAAGCGCGCCTTCACCTCGACGGCGGCGGCGACGGCGTCGTTGCTCGGGGTCTCGCCGAGCCGCAGGGCGACGCGCGTCAGCCGGACATAGCCGTCGTCGCCCATCGGCATCCAGCCCGGCGCGAACCGGCGCTGCACTTGCGCGCGCGTCACCGGGACGCCGTTCGAGTCCTTCGCGTAGACGTGGACGACGAGCCCCTCGCTCTCGGGCCGCGGATCGTGCACCAGGAAGAACGCGGCCACGCCGAGCGCCACGATGATGAGCACGATCCAGTGCGCCTTCATGCGCGCAAGCTACCCGCGGCGATAGCTGCGCGCGAGAACCTCGGGCGGTGTGCCGAGCACGAAGAACCGAAACAGCGCCGCGGCGTTGCGCAGCGTCGTCCCGCCGACCCCGTGCCGGCGCCAGCGGCGCGCATCGACGCCCAGCCGGGTCCCGACGACGCCCGGTCCGGACGTGCGCGAAAGCCGCCGCGCGAGCAGGACGTCCTCCATCAACGGCACGTCGTCGTAGCCGGCGACGCGCCGGTACGCGCGGCGACGAACGAGGATGCCCTGGTCGCCGTAGGGCAGTCCGAAGATGCGCGACCGCCCGTGGATCAGGCACTCCAGGAAGCGCATCGACGGCGCGGGATGATCGACGCGCAGCTCGCAGAACGCCCAGTCGTGGGTGCGTCGGGTCGCGAAGCGAAGCGCCCGGTCGAGCGCGTCGTCGGCGAGCGCGGTGTCCGCGTGCAGCGTCCAGAGCCAGCGCCCGCGGGACGCGCCCGCCGCGGCGCGCAGCTGCCGGCCGCGTCCCGGCGGCGCCCGCACGACGCGCGCGCCGAGCCCTTCCGCGATCGAGGCCGAGTCGTCACTCGACCCGCCGTCGCACACGATGAGCTCCGCGTCCTTCGCGCGCGCGGCCTGCGCGGCGATGCGCGGCAGGTTCGCCCGCAGGGCCGCGGCGTCGTCGAGCACGGGCATCAGAATCGAGATCAACGGGACGACACCGCGCAGGTCGTGGGCCACGTCCACGTCGCGAAGTCCCCGAAGCTCGCGAACCCGCAGACCTGCGTTCGCGGCGAGGGCGCGCGTGCGCTCGGCGACGTCGCGCGTGCTCCAGGGCACGTCCTCGAACAGCGCCTGCCACCGCGCGTCGCCGTTGGGCCGGATGCCCAACAGGCCGTAGCCGCCGTCGGGGGTGGGCGCCAAGACGACGTCGGCGTCGTCGAGCAACGCAACGGCTTCACGCAGCCGCGCGTCGTCCAGGCCGACGACGTCCGTGCCGACCGCGAAGGCGCGTCGCGCGCCGCCGTCGAACGCCTGCGTGAAGCAACGGGTCAGCCGGTCACCGAGGTCGCCTTCGCCCTGGCTGAAGACGCGCGCGGCGCCCTCGAGCCACGGCTCTTCGACGTCCTCGGGCGGCAGGCACAGCGCGACGTCGAAGGCGCCGTGGCGCTGCGCGCGCATGAGCGTCGCATGCACGTCGGTTGCCAGAAGCCGGTAGATCCGCGCCGCCTCGCGCTCGCCTTCGGTTCGAGCGAGCCGCGTCTTCACCTTTCCGGGAACGGGGCGCCGGGCGAACTCGAGGACGGTGGTGTCAGGCACCGAAGAGCGCAACGTAGTTCGCCGTGATGGCACGGGCCGCGTCGAAGAGGAATCCGGCGAGCACGAAGACGCCGAGGAAGATGCCCAGGAAGACGCCCTGGTTCGCGGGGTTGCGCGCGAAGCGCGCGTACCCGGGGCTGATGTCGGCCAGCACCGTGGAGCCGTCCAGCGGCGGGATGGGCAGCAGGTTGAAGAGGAAGAGCACGATGTTGAGCTGACCGAAGATGAAGAGGAAGAACTGGCCGTTGTTCATCGCGTCGCGGGCCAGGGGCGTGCCCGTCGCGCCGAGCCAGATGCCGAGCGCGGTGAGCCCGATCAGGGCCAGCACGACGTTGACGGCGGGGCCGGCGGCGGCCACGAGCGCGCGCCCGAAGCGGCCGCGAAATCGCGACGGGTTGACCGGCATCTGGCCGAAGGCGATGCCGACGACGAACAGCAGGACGAGCGAGAAGCCGCCCATGTGCACCATCGGATCGAGGGTCAGGTGCCCCGTGGCGCGCGGTGTGTCGTCTCCTTGCCACATCGCCGCGACACCGTGGCCCAGCTCGTGCAGCACGATGCTGATGACGACGGTCGTGACGACGCTGAAGTAGAAGACGTAGTCGCCTTCCTGGAGAGCCTGGATCAGCATCGCGTCATTCTGCCGCAGGCCGCAGCGGCTTGCCATTCGGCGCCGAAGGTGGAAGAACAAGGGCATGAAACAGCATCAGGAGTCGCTGCGGTTCTCGATTCCGGGACGCGGACTGCACGACGTGACCGCGCGCATCCGCGGCGTGGTGGGGGTGTCGGGCATTCGCACCGGGCTTTGCATCGTGTACTGCCGGCACACGTCCTGCAGCCTGGTCATCCAGGAGAACGCCGATCCGTCGGCGCGGGCGGACTTGGAGGCGTGGCTGGAGCGCATCGCGCCGGACGGCGATCCGCACTACACGCACACGGCGGAGGGCCCGGACGACATGCCGTCGCACCTGCGCGCGGCGGTGACGAAGACGTCGGAGACGATTCCCGTCACGAACGGCGAGCTGGCGATGGGGACCTGGCAAGGGTTGTTCCTGGCGGAGCATCGGGTGCGACCGCACGAGCGGACGTTGGTCGTGCATGTGACGGGCACGTAGGGGCGCCCCTCGCGGTCGCCCAATCCGGCGGATTCCCATGTAGGGGCGACCCTCGTGGTCGCCCAATCAACCGTGCCCTCCTTGGGCAGCCACAAGGGCTGCCCCTACAAGACCTGCCGATACCTCGTCTCGTACACCCCCGTGTCCCGAAACTCTTTCTGCCCCACACGCTCGTCCACCTCGAATCCCGTCGCCTCGTAAAACCGGCGCGACGGGCCGTTCTCGGTCAACACCCACAACACCATCTCGCGAAAGCCCTTGCTGCGCGCGTTGTCGAGCGCGTCCTCCATCATCAGCCGGCCGATGCCGCCGCGCGTGTCGTCCGGCCACACGTAGATCGCGTACAGCTCGACCGCCGTGTCGTTCAGATCGTCGTCACGCACCTCGCCCGTCGTGCAGAAGCCGCGAATGCCGCCCCGCTCGTCGACGGCCACCACGTTGCGGATGTCAGGCCGTCGCTTCGCGATGTTGGTACGCCAACGCTTGGCGCTCGCGTTCGCATCGAGCCCTTCGAGAACCTCGTCCGGCATGATGCCGCGATACGCCGCACGCCAGGAGGCGGTGTGCAACCTGCCGAGCACGTCGGCGTCGTCGACGGTCATGATGCGCAGCGCGATCACAGGGAGATCTTCCCCAGGACGACGGGGTGCGTCGCGCCGGTCGCCGCCGGCACGTTGCTCGGCGTGCCGCGAAGCGTCGCGTCCGCCAGCAGCGCGAACCCGACCGCTTCCTTGGCGTCGGACCAACGCGGCTCCAGCACGCTCACCTCCAGGTCGAGCCGGCCGAGCTCGGCGAGGATGCGGTTCATCAGCGTCGGGTTGCGCGTGCCGCCGCCGCTGAAACGAACGCGACGAAGGCCGGGAAAGCGGGTGAGCACGTGCCACTCATAGGCGTTGCGCAGGGTGTTGGCGGTGAACTCGACCGCCGTTCGCACCAGGTCGTCCCGCTCGACCTGCGGGTGCGCGGCTGCGATCTCGGCAGCCAGCGCCGGCCCGAACGTCTCGAAGCCCGCGCTCTTCGGCGGTGCCTGCGACAGCCACTTCGACCGACGCGTGAACAGCGACAAGAGCGCGTCGTCGTCGACCGTGCCGTGGGCGGAGATCTGGCCGTCCATGTCGATGCCCCCCGCAAAGGAGTCGATGAGCGCGTTGGCCGGTCCGGTGTCGAACGCGATCACGTCCTCCAGCGCCGGCGTCACGACCGTCACGTTCGCGATGCTGCCCAGGTTGTGGCACGCGGTGGTCGCGTCGCTTTCGGCGTACAACAGCCAATCCGCATACGGGATGAGCGGCGCACCCTCGCCACCCGCGGCGACGTCGCGCGGACGAAAGTCCGAGACCGTGAGGATGCCGGTGCGCGCGGCGAGCACGTCGGCCTGGCCGATCTGCAACGTGAAGGCGCCGGTCGATCCGTCCCGCGGCGTATGGTGGATCGTCTGCCCGTGCGAGCCGATCAGATCCACGTCGGACGCGGCGACGTTCGCGCTCTCGAGAAAGGCCGACACATCGTCCGCCCAGCGCGACGCCAGCTCGAAGTCGAGCCGCGCGACGGTTGCGGGACCGGCGGTCGCCGCGTCACGGATCCTGGCGCGCAGCGCGTCGTCGTACGGAGCCGTGCGCGCCGCGACGAGCTCGACGGCGGGGCGCACGCGATCCGGCTCGTGCTCGATTCGCACGAGCGCCAGATCCAGCCCGTCCATGCTCATTCCGGACATCAAGCCGAGCGCCAGGCGGCTTCGGCGCGCAGCGACGGCGGCGAGTCGTTCGATCGGATCCACGTCGAGAATGTAGTCGGAACTCGTTCCCTTCTTTCGGGTCTATGTTGGGGTGAGACCGACCCGTGAGGAGTTCGTCATGATTCAGCTCATTCGCGTGTTCGTCGTACTTGCCCTCATCGTCGGCTGTTCGGGCCTTGCCGCCGCCGACGAGGCGGCCAAGAAACCACAGCCCCGCGTCGTCGAGATCGCACTCTGCCTCGACACCAGCGGCAGCATGGAGGGGCTGATCGAGGCCGCTCGAGAGAAGCTCTGGAAGGTCGTCGCGGAGCTGGCGCGCGCCAAGCCCACACCCACGCTACGCGTCGCACTGCTGACGTACGGCGGGCCGGGCAACAGCGCAACCGGACACGTCATCGTCCGGGAGGACTTCACCGAAGATCTCGATACGCTGAGCGAAACGCTCTTCGCCCTGCGCACCAACGGCGGTGTCGAGTACGTCGGCCGGGTGCTGCACTACGCGCTCAACGACTTGTCGTGGTCCGACAGAGCCGATTCTCTGCGCATCGCGTTCGTAGCGGGCAACGAGTCCGCCGACCAGGACCGCGATCGGCCTTTTCGCAAGGTCGTGAAGCGCGCGGTCGAGCGCAAAGTTCGGGTCAACGCGGTCTACTGCGGCGGTGCGGACGACGCCGTCGCCGCCGGCTGGCGCGAGGTCGCCGCGCTCGGCAAGGGCAAGTTCGCCTCGATCGACCACAACCAGAAGGTCGAGCTCTCGACGCCGTTCGACAAGGAGCTGGCGAAGCTCTCGCGCGACTTGAGTGGTACGTATCTCTTCTACGGCGCCGATCGCAAGACGAAGAAGCGCCGCCAGGAAGACTCGGACAAGAGCGCCGGCGCGGCCGGGGCGGGCATTGCGGCGGAGCGCGCCGCGGCCAAGGCGGGTGCGCTGTACCGGAAGCGGGACGACCTCGTCTCGGACGCGCGCCTCCGGGGTTTCGACCTCGGCCGTGTGGCGGAGAAGGACCTGCCCGAGGAGCTGAAGGAGCTCTCGCCTGCCGAACGCAAGGCGCATCTCGAGAAGAAGGCCGAGGAGCGTGCAGACCTTCGAGCGAAGATCAGGGCGCTGAGCGCCAGGCGCGCGGCGTACATCGAGGCGGAAATGTCCAAGCGCGGACTCGACGACTCGAAGCTGCTCGATCGCGCGTTGCGTGATGCGATTCGCGACCAGGCGCGCGCCGCGGGTTTCACGTTCGAGTAGGGGCGTCTTCGGACCGTAGCGAACGTCACTTGGTGAACAGCAGCACCCACGCCAGGTAGCTCGCCACCAGCAGGATGCCGGTCGCTCGCCCCATCTTCCAGCCGAAGGCGCCGGCGATCCACGGCATGACGGCCAGCGCGAGCATGAACGGCATGTCGACGGACATGAGCCGGCCTTCGGCCGTCTGGTTGCGCATCACGCCCGCGACGCCGAGCACCAGGAGCAGGTTGAAGATGTTCGAGCCGATGATGTTCCCGAGCGCCAGGTCGAGCTTGTGCGCGCGCGCGGCGGCGACGCCGGTGGCGAGCTCCGGCAGGCTCGTTCCCAGCGCGACGAGCGTGAGCCCGACCGCCGTGTCCGTCAGGCCCCACCAGTCGGCGACGGTGGTCGCGCCGGTGAGGAACAGCTCGGCGCCGCCGACGACGGCGCACAGGGCCAGCGCCGCCTGGCCCAGGTCGAACCAGGCGCGTTTCGCGGGTCGATCGCCGTCGTCGATGTCCCGAAGATGGACGGTGCGCATGGCCACCAGTGCGTAGATCGAGAACGCGACCAACAACGCGATGCCGTCTTCGAGGCCGATGACGCCGTCGGTGACCAGCACGAACGCGAGCGCCGACGCGGCGATGCCGACCGGAATCTCGACCCGGAACAGGAAGCGATTGACCGGGACCGCGGCGATGGTCGCGGTGACGCCGAGGATGAGCGCGACGTTGGTGATGTTGCTGCCGACGACGTTGCCGACGGCGATGCCGGGCTTGTCCTTCAAGACGGCGAGCACGGAGGTCGCCAGCTCGGGGAACGAGGTTCCGAACCCGAGAATGAACACGCCCGCCAAGGTGGGAGGGACCCCGTGGCTGCGCGAGAAGCGGTCCGCGCCCTCGACGAGCAGATCGCCGCCCTTCCAGAGCAGCACGAAGCCGGCGACGAGCTGGATGACCGTCAACATGGGGAGGCCCTACCTAACGGTCGCCGCCGGGGCCGCGCCAACAAATCCGGACATTGCGGCTCGTCATCGCTGTCAGAGCGACGCGCTAGATTGCCCCCCGATGTCCCACGACCTGACGATTCCCGTGGAACGCCTGCCGCACGGCGCGGGGCTCCCGCTGCCTCGCTACGAGACTGACGGATCGGCCGGCATGGACCTCATGGCGGCGATCGACGAGGCCGTGACGCTCGATCCCGGGGCGCGCTGGCTCTGTCCGACGGGTCTCTGCATCGCGATCCCACGCGGCTTCGAGGGCCAGGTGCGGCCGCGCAGCGGTCTCGCGCTGCGCTTCGGCCTGACGATGCCGAACAGCCCGGGCACGGTGGACAGCGACTATCGCGGTGAGCTGAAGGTGATCCTCGGCAATCTCGGCTCGGAGCCCGTGCGGATCGAGAGGGGCATGCGGATCGCCCAGATCGTGTTCGCGCCGGTCGCGCGCGCTTCCTGGGCGGAGGCCGTGGAGCTCGATGCCACCGAGCGCGGCGCCGGGGGATTCGGGCACACGGGGGCGAGGTAGGGCCCGGACGGTATAGGTCGGCGGGACCGCCGCGCTTCGCTTGGTGTCGTGGCCGACACCGAGAACGTGCACGACACGCGAGGAGGAACGCCGGAGAGGGATCGGGATGGGGTAGGGGGAGCCACGGGAGGCCTGCTCGTGCGCGCCCGGACCGGTGCGGTCGGCCGCCGCGTTTGACAGGCGGCCGGGAGCCCCCGAGAATCCGGCGCCTATGTCCCAACCCCTGCTCGACATCAGCGGACTCAAGACCTACTTCCACACCGAGGATCGAGTCGTCCGCGCCGTCGACGACGTCTCCATCCGCATCGAAGAGGGTGAGACCCTCGGTGTGGTCGGCGAGTCCGGCTCCGGCAAGTCCGTCACCGCCCTCTCGATGATGCGGCTCCTGCCGCCCGAGACCGCCCGGATCCACGCCGGCAAGATCGCCTTCCTCGGCAAGGACCTCGTCGGCGTGCCGCAGCGCGAGATGCGCGACATCCGCGGCGCCGACATCGGCATGATCTTCCAGGAACCCATGACGTCGCTGAACCCCGTGTTCACCGTCGGCGACCAGGTCATGGAGCCGATCCTCGTCCACGAGGACGTCAGCAAGGAAGAAGCGCGCGAGCGCGTGCTCGAGCTCTTCCGCGAGGTCGACATCCCCGATCCCGAACGCCGCATCGACAGCTACCCGCACGAGATGTCCGGTGGCCAGAAGCAGCGCGTCATGATCGCCATGGCGCTGTCCTGCAACCCGAAGCTGCTCATCGCGGACGAGCCGACCACCGCGCTCGACGTGACCATCCAGGCCCAGATCCTCGATCTGATGCGGGACCTGCGTGACAACCGCGGCATGTCGATCATGTTCATCACGCACGACCTCGGCGTCATCGCGGAGATCTCCGACGATGTCGCGGTCATGTTCCAGGGACACCTGGTCGAGTTCGGCCCCGTGCTCGACATCTTCGAGAGCCCGAAGCACGCCTACACGCGCAGCCTGCTCGCATGCCGCCCGAATCTCGACACCAAGTTCCGCCGGCTGCCGACGACGTCGACGTTCATGGACTGGCATCTCGACGACGACCACCAGCTCGTCATCACCGAGAAAGACGTGTCCGACGCGGAGCTCAAGAAGCTCGAGACGACCGGCCGCGACAAGCTGACCGATCCCGACGGCGACCCGCTCCTCGTGGTCGACGATCTCCACGTGCACTTTCCGATCCGCAAGGGTGTGTTCAGCCGTGTTCACGACTACGTCCGCGCGGTCGACGGCGTCTCGTTCAAGGTCTGGCCCGGTCAGACGCTCGGCCTCGTCGGCGAGTCCGGCTGCGGCAAGACGACCTGCGGCCGCGCGCTGCTGCGCCTCATCGAGAACAAGGGCGGGATCCAGGTCACCGGCAACGTGATCTACGAACGGCAGAACCTCGCCGAGATCCCGGCCAAGGAGTTCCGGGAGCTTCGTCGCAAGCTGCAGATCATCTTCCAGGATCCGTACTCGTCGTTGAACCCGCGCATGACCGTCGGCGACATGATCGCGGAGCCGATGGAGGTCCACAGGCTCTACCGCACGAAGGGCGAGCGCACCGATCGTGTGGCCCAGCTGCTCGAGGAAGTCGGCCTCGAAGCGAACCACATGAACCGCTATCCGCACGAGTTCTCCGGCGGGCAACGCCAGCGCATCTCCATCGCGCGCGCCCTCGCGCTCGACCCGTCGTTCATCGTTTGCGACGAGTCGGTGTCGGCACTGGACGTCTCCGTGCAAGCGCAGGTGCTCAACTTGCTCAAGGACCTGCAGGAAAAGCACGGTCTCACGTACATCTTCATCAGTCACGACCTCTCGGTCGTGAAGTTCATGTCGGACACGATGGCGGTGATGAAGGACGGGAAGATCGTCGAGTTCGGGACGGCGGAAGCGATCTACGCGAATCCGAAGGAGGCGTACACGAAACGCCTCATCGATGCGGTGCCGCGCGACGACCTCGATCACATCAAGCGTCGTCGAGAGGAGCGTCTCGCCGCGCAGAGCGGCGAATAGCCGCGAATCGTCTCTGCTTCGACCGGACTGCGTCTTCAATCATCGTTCATCGTGCGTACGCGATGCGTACACACGCTACAGGCCCCGTTGATGGCGCTGCCCGTCGCTGATAGACTGTGTTTTGGAGCCCCCATGAATGAACCCCTGCTGAAGATCGCCCGGACACCCGCCAAGACCGTTTCCGTGACGTCCAAGGTGGACGAAGCCGTGCGCCTCATGGTCGAAACGCGCATCGGTGCGGTCGCGGTCGTCGAAGAGGGCAGTCTCGTGGGCATTTTCACGGAGCGCGACCTCATGACGAAGGTCGTGCACGAGGGTCTCGATGCGAAACGGACGCCGGTGGCGGAGGTCATGGTCCGCAATCCCGTCAGCATCCAGTCGAACACGCCCCGGTCCGAAGCGCTGGAGCTGATGATGACCAATCACTTCCGGCATCTGCCGATCGTCGGCACGGACGGCGGGCTGGCAGGCATGCTCTCGATCCGGCATCTGCAGACGCATCAGATCGAGCGGCTGAAGATCGACGTGGACTCGCTCGAGCAGTACCTCGCGGCCGACGGTCCGGGCGGGTAGCGAATCCGGCCGGAGCCGCATGACGTCCGCCCGCATTCTCGACGTCGATCTGCTGCGCTACGAGCGCGGCGACCGTACACAGCGCAAGAGCGTCGTCGACGGCGTCATGCGCAGCCTGCAAACGGGATTCGTCTACGCGCAGCATGACGTCCCCCAGGGGGTCATCGACGACGCGTACGAGATGCTCGCCGCCTTTTTCCACCTTCCCAGGGCGACGAAGGAGGCGTACGTGCGGCCCGGTTCCATGGGGCAGACCGGGTACACGGGGTTGATGGTCGAAGCGGCGGCCGTCGCGGACCGGCCGGATTGGAAAGAGATGCTCAACTGGGGCATCGAGCTGCCCGAAGGCCATCCGCTTCGGCGTGCCTTTCCCCACCGGTACATGGAGCGGGTGTTTCCGGAGCCCGACGTGCCGGGCATCGCCGCGGCGCTCACGTTGCTGTACGACCGGCTGCTCGACCTTCAGCGGCGCTTCCTGCGCATCATCGCGGAGGGATTGGGAGTGCATCCTTCGTTCTTCGACGGCATGTTGAAGGAGGGGCCGACGCTGTGTCGTGCGATTCGGTATCCGCCGATGGGGGAGGCGCCGGAGGGCGGCCACATCTGGGCCGAGGCGCACGACGACATCAATCTCATCACGGCACTGCCGCGCGCGACGTCGCGCGGATTGCAGGTGAGCGTGGAAGGCGCGTACGTCGATGCCGCGCCGCCGGAGAACGCCGCGATCCTGAACACGGGCATGATGCTGGCGCTCTTGTCGAACGGTCGGATCCCGGCGGGTACGCATCGGGTCGTCGCGGACCCGGCGCAGACGGAGGAGCGATTTTCGGTCGTCCAGTTCTGCCACCCCACGCCGCGGACGATTCTGGTTCCGTTGCCGACGTGCATCGATGCGGAGCATCCGCAGCGCGAGGGCGCGATCCAGGCGGGCGACTGGTTGGATCAGGTGCTGTACGACATCAACCTGATGGAGGATGCGCGACGGATCGACGGCGAGTCGGAGCGTTGAGCGCCGTTCGGGAGGGCGGCCTCTCACCTGGTGGCGTGCACGACACGCGATGAGGAACGCGCAACGCTGGCCGTGCAACGCTCACCTTGGTGTCGTGCCCGATACCGTGCCCGTTCCCGTGCCCGTGTGTCCTGGTCGTCGACAAGCCTCTCGTTTCGGAGAAATGCGTCCTCCCGTCGGGCGTCGGGAGTCACCCGGCAAACGAGGGAAGCGTGGCTGACTCGGCGAACGACGGTCACGGGAACGCCAACGGGCACGGTCACGACACGCGGGGCCGAGGGAACGTCGGGGCTGTGATCGGCGCGCACCGCCTCCTCAACGCACCGTCGTCCTCTGGCCCGATCTATGCGTCCGGTTCTTCGATCACATGTCGCCCCGGCTTGACGTTCTCGACGACCTGCACCGCGCCCGACGGCCACGTGATCGTCAGCGTCATGGGTCCGTCGTAGTCCCCGAGCCCGAAGATCGTCTCCGTCGCCGTCTGCGCCATGAGGCTGTTCTGCGGAAAGTGGTCCCGATGCAGCTTGCGGCCGCCCAGGTCCATCACCATCCGCGCGCCGATCCCGGCGCTGTTCGAGCGCCTGCCTCGCAACGTGACCCGTACCGACGCGCGCGCGGGAATCTGATTGAGGTACACCCGCAACACGCCGCCACCCACCGACCGCACGATCAAGTCCGGACGTCCGTCCTCGTTGAGGTCGCCGACGGCGACCGCGCGCGAGTCGGCATCGATGTCCGTTGCGCTGACGTGCGACGCTTCCGCGAAACTGCGCCCGTCCATGTTGAGGAACATCCGGTTGCGCTCGTACATCGAGAGGTTGAAGCCCTTGCGGCGCTCGAAGTCGAACGGGTTCTCGAGCCAGAACTCGTTGACCCGCTCGTCGGGGTCGCGCGGCGCCGAGTGTCTCTTGGAGGTGTTGAACGGCTGCGCAGCCACAGCCTGCCAGACACAGCCTCACCCGTCCGGCTTCGATTTGTCCGCCGACGAGTGTCCGCACGGTGCGTAGATGTCGAGCCGGCCGTTCAGGTCGAAGTCGGCCATCGCGCCGGACCAACCCCAGCCGACCTCGTTCACGCCCGCGTCGAAGCTCCAGTCGTCGAACGCCGTGCCCGTCCTTCCGCGGTAGTACTTGTTGCCCTTGATCGAGGCCATGAACATCCGCCGCACGTTCGGCGGGTACGCGTCGAGGTCGAGGTGGTGATACACACGGTGCCCCGCCTTGGAGTACATGTTCGACACGTAGAGGTCGGTGACCCCATCGTCGTCGAGATCTCCGGCGGTGACGCCCATCGAGAATCCGCCGAACTGGGCGTCGATCTCGGGCCCGTCGTCGAAGGTGCCGTCGCCGTTGTTGATCAGCAACGCGTTGCGTCCGAACTCGTTCGCGCAGAACACGTCGGGCCACTCGTCGCCGTCGGCGTAGAACCAGGTCGTCGCGAACGTCCGTCCGAAGCCTCCGGAGGCTTTCGCGAGGGCGGTGACGTCCTCGAACTTGCCGCCGCCCAGGTTGCGGAAGAGCAGGTTCTCGCGCCCCGCGATGCGGTCGTTGTCGAAGAACGCCCGAGGCTGGTCGCCGGGGTAGAACCGCCCGCTGTCGCGGAAGTACACGTCGACGAGTCCGTCGCGGTCGTAGTCACACAAGCTCGCGTCGCCGTTCGGCATGCGCGTCGCGCCTTCGATCGGCACGGGCTTGCCCTGCCGAGGGTCGAATTCGTACAGCAGGCCGTCGAGCAGCACGTCGACCCGTCCGTCACCCGTCGCGTCGAAGAGCGCCGCGTAGACCCGTTCCGGCACCTTCGGGTTCCAACCGCTGTCCACGAAGCTCCCGTCGCCCTTGCCGATGTAGAGCCATGTCCTGTGCACGTCCGTGACGAGCGCGTCGAGATGGTCGTCACCGTTCACATCGCCCAGGTAGATGCCGCCCGTCAAGATCTGGAAGGACTTCTCGAGATGCTCCGGCCGCCAGTTGTCATGCAGCCCGTCGACGTCGATGCCGGTGTCCGCGGTGATCTCCCGGAAGAGCGGGCGCTCGGCATGAACCACCGAGACGTCGAAGAGCTCCAGGCCGAAGATCCATGGATTCTCTACCGGCGCGTCCGGGGACATGCCGCGGTGCCGGAGACGGAACTTGCCCGACACCTCGAGCGGTGCGCTGCCGTCGCGCACGCCCGCGACCCGCCATGTGCCGGTGCTCTCGGCGCGGCCCTGCGGCCCCTCCAGGATCTCGACACTGTTGTAGCGCCGGCCGAACTTCACGGCGTCGATGCGGTCGAACCTCGACGTCAGATCCATGATCCACGCAAGGAACGTCTCTGCGGTCTTCGCGTCGGCGCCTTCGAGTCGCGCATGTCCGAAAACGAGCCCGCCGCCGGCGCGACGTTCCACGCCGCTCGGCACGATCGGACAGCGCCCTTCGAACGACGACGCCAGGGCTGCGCCGATGCGCTCGCGGTCCTTGGCCCGAATCGCCTCGGTCCAGGGCTTCAGCGCGCGGCCCAGGAGCAGATCGGCGCGCTCGAGGTCGAAGAGCCGAACGCGCTGCTCGTCGGTCAGGTACGTGCCGCGCGCGTCGGGCGCGTCCGCGCCGTTGCCGGCGCCGTCGTCCTCCCGCGGGCCGCTCTTCATCCAGGCGTAGCCGAACAGCGCCAGCGCTGTCACGACGATCAGGAGAGGCAGAATCGGTCGCATGGGACGAGCATCTTATCGACGTCCGGTGCGGAAATGGGCGGTCGGGCCGCAGTGGAACCTATAATGAGGAAAGTTCCACGAGGAGCCCGACATGACTGCCGTCACCCTGACACCCGAGGCCGAGAAGAAGGTCCGCGAGCTGATGGCCGACCCGGCCCAGAGCGAGGCGAAGGGGCTGCGCGTCAAGGTCGTCGGCGGCGGCTGCTCCGGCATGAGCTACCAGCTCGCCCTGGAGCGCGGGCCGGACGAGAAGGACCAGGTGATCACCGCCTACGACGGCTTCGAGGTCTACGTCGACCCCAAGTCCGCGCTGTTCGTGGGCGGCACGCAGATCCACTACACCGAGTCGATGATGGGATCGGGGTTCGAGTTCAAGAACCCGAACGCCACCGGCAGCTGCGGCTGCGGCAGCTCGTTCTCCGCGTAGCGACATCGCATGTCGACGGACGCGCTCCGCCACTTCGTCGAAGAGGCGATGGGAACCTACGGCGACGGGTTCCTGGACTGGTTCCCCGGCTGTTTTCACTGGGCCGGCCTGTGTGCCGACGCGCCCGCGATGGTCGCGAACGTCGAGGGTGTCGCGCCTGACGAAGCCGCGGACGACCTCGAGTCCGCTGCGGAGATCATCGAACGTGCCGAGCGCGTCTTCCGCTTCGCGCACCTCGGCAGTCTCGCGGTGTTGGCGGCGTCCGGCATCGAAGACGCCGATCCGCCGGAGACCCTGGCCCGCCTGGTCGAAGAGCCGGACGACGGTGAGGAGGCGTATTTCGAGTCTCTCGCCGCCGAGGTCCTCGGTCCGCTCGAGGAGTACCTCGCCGGCGAGGACGTCGCGCTCGACGCGCGCGGCGAGCAGGCGTACGCGCTGTTCGACGCGGCGTGGCCCGTCGTGGCGACCTACCTGGCCGAGCCGGACCTCCTCGGCGAGGCGGATGACGAGGACGACGCCCACGCGAACGCGGAGCGGTCGATCCTGCAGGGCATCGCCGTGGTCGGGACGTGCCTCGCCGCGTTCCGCTGGCTCTCGGCCGGGCGCGTCGAAGGCTGATTCGCGCAACCCGGGACGCGCGACGCCCGTCTGGGGAATGACAAGCGCCGCCGCGCGAGTAGCATCCCGATCCAACGCACCTCGAGGGAGCAGATCCATGAGCGAGAACGGAGTCGAGAAGCTGGTGATCATCGGTTCCGGCCCTGCGGGCTGGACGGCGGCGCTCTACGCGGCACGCGCCGACCTGGATCCTCTCGTCTACGAGGGCGCCCCCACGCAGCAGATGATCCCCGGTGGTCAGCTGATGTTCACGACCGACGTAGAGAACTACCCGGGTTACCCGGAAGGCGTGACCGGCCAGGAAATGATGGCCGACTTCAAGAAGCAGGCCGAGCGGTTCGGTACGCGCGTCATCACGGACGACATCGTGAAGTGCGACTTCTCACAACGTCCGTTCGTGCTCCACACGCTCGAGGGCAACGAGGTCAAGACCCACGCCGCGATCATCGCGACGGGCGCGAAGGCCAAGTGGCTTTGGCTCGACAACGAGCAGAAGCTCGCGCAGTCGGGCGGCGGCGTGTCCGCGTGCGCCGTCTGTGACGGGGCGTTGCCCGTGTTCCGCGATCAGCATCTGGTCGTGGTGGGCGGTGGCGACACCGCGGTCGAGGAAGCGACGTTCCTCACCAAGTTCGCGTCGAAGGTGACGGTGGTGCACCGGCGCGACGAGCTGCGCGCGAGCAAGATCATGCAGGACCGGCTGCTGAACAACCCGAAGGTCGAGATGGCTTGGAACAAGATCGTCACGGACGTGCACGGCGACGAGGTCATCACGGGCGTCGAGCTGACGGACACGCAGACGAACGAGAAGAGCAACCTCGAGTGCAAGGGGCTCTTCATCGCGATCGGCCACGAGCCGAACACGAAGTTCCTGGACGGGCAGATCGACACGGACGAGTCGGGCTACATCATCCCGTTCGAGCCGGGCACGTCGAAGACGAAGATCCCCGGCGTGTTCGCGGTGGGGGATGTGTCCGACAAGGTCTATCGTCAGGCGATCACGGCTGCCGGGTCGGGATGCATGGGTGCATTGGACGCGGAGCGCTGGTTGGCGGAAGAGGGCATCGAGTAGGGCGAGGCGACGACCGGACAGGGCGCGGGAAACCGAGCGTGCGATGGAGCGTGAGCTCCCTCTGCTGGAGATGCGGCGACACGCGAGCGGGCACGCGCATTGTCGGTCGTCCGACTCTCATCTTGGTGTCGTGCCCGATACCGTGCCCGTGACCGTTCCCGTGTGTCCTGATCTCCGCAAGGCCTTCGTATCCAGAGGAGTGCGCCCTCCCGCCCGGTTCATGGATTCACCCGGCAGGCGCGGGAAGTGTGGCTGACGCGGCGAACCACGGGCGCGAGACCGAGAGCGGGCACGTGCACGACACGCGAGGAGGCACACGCATTGTCGGTCGTCCGACTCTCATCTTGGTGTCGTGCCCGATACCGTGCCCGTGACCGTTCCCGTGTGTCCTGATCTCCGCAAGGCCTTCGTATCAGAGGAGTGCGCCCTCCCGCCCGGCTCATGGAGTCACCCGGCAGGCGCGGGAAGTGTGGCTGACGCGGCGAACCACGGGCGCGAGACCGAGAGCGGGCACGTGCACGACACGCGAGGAGGCACACGCATTGTCGGTCGTCCGACTCTCATCTTGGTGTCGTGCCCGATACCGTGCCCGTGACCGTTCCCGTGTGTTCTGATCTCCGCAAGGCCTTCGTATCAGAGGAATGCGCCCTCCCGCCCGGTTCATGGATTCACCCGGCAGGCGAGGGAAGTGTGGCTGACGCGGCGAACCACGGGCACGAGACCGAGAGCGGGCACGTGCTCGACACGCGAGGAGGCACACGCATTGTCGGCCGTCCGACTGTCGGCACCTTTCGCGCGCGGCAGAAGTGCTCCTGGCTACTGCAAAGACCGCTGTCTGCGGATGAGACCGTTCAACATTGCTCCGACCCGTGAGGCGAGGGCGCGGAGTTCGTCGCCTTGCTCGGGTGGGACGAGAGCGAGCCGAATCGCAGTATCGAGGGTCGCGTCAAGCTCGGCTACCTCGCTACGTGCGAGGATGAAGCGCGCGGACTTGTCCGCGGGCGTTTCGCGTTCGGCGCCCTCGGCAATGTGCCGGACCGTTGCCAACGCGCTTCGCTGTGCCTGACAACGCACCTCGGCGAAGCCGCGCGGGATGTCCTTCGTGCGCTGCACGCACTCAGTCGCAAGATCTTGCGCGATGTGGTAGGCGTCAAGGCGCAGATGCGCGAATCCGCCGGCAGGTAGATCGTTCATGGATGATCTCCGGTGGCGAGGGCGCCGATCGCCCTCACACGCATGGCGGGCGATCTTGGCGCCCGTCTGAGATCAGGTCTTCGCGCGACGACAGGCGACGGTCACGCAGCGCTCCGAACCGTCGAACTCAGGCAACGGCTCACGCGGGCGGCGAACAGCGGCTCGAGAGCCCACGCGCACGGTCACGGGCACGGTATCGACCACGACACGCAGGTCTCAGTTCGCGGTCAGCCGCGAGAATCACCCTCGCAGTCAACGACGCTCGCAGTCGACGTTCCCGGCCTACTCGGGCGCCATCATGAAGATGAATCCACCGTCGTTCGAGCAGAAGTAGAGCTCGCCTTGCGCGTCCTCGCCGATCGAGGACAGCGTGTCCACGTCGCCGATCTTCCGCCAGTTGCGGCCCGTCACGCCCTGGCCCGCGCCGGCGAGGTCGATGCAGTACACCTCGCCGCGCATGTAGTCGCCGAACACGTACTTGCCCCGCAAGCTCGGCACACGCGATCCGCGGTACACGAACCCACCGATGCCCGCCGTTCCACCCGTCCCGGCGCCGCGCACGTACTCGAAGACCGGCGGCACCAGCTTCACGCTCGCCGGCGGGTTGCGCAGCCTGCGCTTGCCCTCGTAGTACGGCCAACCGTGGTTGCCCGCCCGCTGCACCAGCATCACCCACTCGCGCGAGTCCGGACCCTTCGTGCCCGGCTCCGTCGTCCACAGACGGCCCTGCGCGTCGAACGACATACGCCAGGGGTTGCGGAAACCGTACGCGTACAGCTCCGGCAAGACCTGGTTCGGAATGTTCGGCCACGGGTTGTCCGACGGGATGCCGTACGCCTTGCCCGCAGAGCGCGCGTCGACGTCGATACGCAGGATCTTGCCGAACCAACCCCGAATGTCCTGTGACTTGCCTTCCTTCTCGATCCCGCCGTCGCCGGTCGATACGAACAGCTTCCCGCGCGGGCCGAATTCCAGATCGCCGCCCTGGTGGACCGGGAGCCTCTTCGGCATCTCGAGCAGCTTGCGCTCGGTGTTGGGGTCGCCCACGCACGCGTCCACCGAGCCGCCGGTCGCCGTGAACTCCGAGACCACCAGCTTGAACTTCAGCTGCGGGTCGGCGTGCTTCGCCAGATAGCAAACGTAGAACTTGCGGTTCTGATCGAAGCGTGGGTGGAACGCCAAGGACAAGAGTCCGCCTTGCTGAATGGCGGCGACCCGCGACTTGATGTCGAGGAACATCTTCGGCCGATCCGCCTGGCCGACGCCGCGCCACTTCATGACCGCCCGGATCCGGCCCGGCTGGCTGACGACGTACATGCGCTCGGTGCCGTGATGGGCGATGTCCACCGGCTCCGGAAACTCCCGGTCCGGCCAGGCCTCGATGAGCCGCACGCCCGGCACCTGCGGCGGGGCCGCGAAGACGCCCGCTGCGGGCAGCAGCGGCAGCACGGCCAGAGCCGCAACGGCGGTGATGGTTAGCGCGAACCGAATCGACATGACGTTCTCCCGATCGAGGGGGCGCATGGTACCCGTCCCCGAGACCTCGTTCGTACCCTAGCGGTCAATTCTCCGACACCAGCGTCACGATGTAGCCGTCTTGGCTGTTGCTGCAGAAGTACAGCTCCCCCTGCTCGTCCTCTCCGAGCGACGCGAGCTCGACGACGTCGCCCAGCTTGCGCCAGTTGCGTCCATCGATCTTGCCGTCGCTCGCGACCAGATCGATCGCGTAGACCTCTTCGGTCTTGAAGTCGCCGAAGACGTACTTGCCGAACAGCTCCGGCACCCGCGTGCCGCGGTAGACGAACCCGCCGATGCCGGCCATGCGCCGGCCGCCCTCGTTCAGGTACTCGAACGTCTTCGGAACGAGCCCCATGCGCTTCGCCCAGCCCGGCGGTTCGCTGATCTTGCGTTTGCCCTCGTAGTAGGGCCAGCCGTGATTGCCCCCGCGCTTGATCTGCGTCACCCACTCTCGCGACGTGCCGCCCTGCTTCTTCGCGAACTCGGGCGACGTCCCCGGCTCGACCGTCCACAACCGGCCGCGTCCGTCGAACGACATGCGCCAGGGGTTGCGCATCCCGAACGCCCACATCTCCGGCAACGCCCGGTCCGGCTTCTTGGCCCAAGGGTTGTCCGCCGGAATGCCGTACTGCTTGCGCCCGGTGCGGCTGTCGACGTCGATGCGCAGGATCTTGCCGAGCGGGGAGCGCGGCTGCTGAGACGCGTGGGCCGCGCCGAGCATGGGGTCCTGCCGGTCGTCGCCCGTCGAGATGTAGAGCATCCCGTCCGGGCCGAACGTGATGCAGCCGCCGTTGTGGCTCGCGTGCTCCTTGCGCACCTCGAGCAGAACGCGGAGCGTGCCGAGCCGCGCCTTCGCGGCGTCGCTGGTCAGCTCCGCGACCAGCATCCGGTAGCGGAGCTTCGGATGGGCGTTCTCGTCCACGTAGCACGCGTAGAACTTCCGATTCTGCCGGTACTTCGGATGAAAGGCGATGCAGAGCAGCCCCCCTTGGCTGTCCAGGCCGCCGACCACCTTCCGCATGTCCAGGAAGACCTGGGGCTTCGGCACGGCGCCCTGCCCCGTGTACCGGGGCAGCCGCAGGACCCGGCCCGCCCGCTCGACCACGTACAGCATGTTCGAGCCGTCGCCGGCGTGCGTGACCTGCAGCGGCTCCACGAACGTCAGGTCCGGCCACGCCTCGTCCAGGCCGACGCCGGGCATCGGCTCCGGACCCGCCAGGGCCGCCGCCGCGCCGAGGGTCACGAGGAGCAGGACCGCGGTGGTGACGTGCGTCGGCGTCATTCTCGAATCTCCCACCCGAAGTCCGCCGATCCTAGCGCGTCCCCCGCCGAAAGGCACGGCCGGACGCGTCTGCCCTCGGCGCCGGGGCGGCGGGCCCCGCGCCTGCCGGGAATCCCGTCTCGGCGCTGGGGGGCGCTTGCTATCTTTCCCGTTCGCCCCGCGGAAATTCGGGAGTAGCAGCGTTGTATTTCGAGTTCGCCAACGTGCTCGTATTCGCTCTGCTGGGCATCGGGTTCGTCGTCCTCAACCTCGTGCTCGCCCGGCTGCTGCGACCCAAGAGCACGAGCGAGCCCGGCAAGCTCGCCATCTACGAGTGCGGCGAGCCGACGATCGGGCAGGCGTGGATCCGCTTCGACATCCGCTTCTACACGGTGGCGCTGATGTTCGTCGTGTTCGACGTCGAGATCGCGTTGCTCTTCCCCTGGGGCGTGGTCTTCCGCGACCTCGTCGAGCAGGGCCTGGGGCTGATTGCCTTCATCGAGGCGGCGACCTTCATCGCGATCCTCATGGTCGGCCTCGCCTATGTCTGGGCGCGGGGCGACATCGACTGGACGAACCCCGTCGAGTCCAGGGGTTCGCTCGGCACCGCGTCCGAGCCGACTGAGCGAGAGTCCGCACACCGCGAGCCGGTCGGCGCGGCGTCGGGAGGTGTCGATGCCTGATGCACCCACGACCCCGAACGTCGAGATGGATCCGGAGCTTCAGCAGAGCGTCATCCTGACGAAGGTCGACTGGGTCAAGGACTGGGGGCGCCGCAACGCCCTGTGGCCGATGGCGTTCGGTCTCGCGTGCTGCGCGATGGAGATGATGGCCACGGCGGCGACGAAGTACGACCTCGACCGCTTCGGAGCGGGCGTGTTCCGGGCATCTCCGCGGCAGAGCGATCTGATGATCGTCGCCGGCACCGTAACGCACAAGATGGCGCCGCGCGTGCGCCGCTTGTGGGAGCAGATGCCCGATCCCAAATACGCCATCGCCATGGGTGCCTGCACCGTCGGCGGCGGCCCGTACGTCCGGTACGGCTATCACGTCGTGCAGGGCGTCGATCACGTGATTCCCGTCGACATCTATCTGCCCGGGTGCCCGCCGCGGCCCGAGGCGCTGATCGACGCGATCCGCAAGTTGCAGTTCCGCATTCTGGAAAAGGGTGGAGGGACCCTTCCGGAAGATGCGAATCAGGGAGTCGGCGCCGCCTAGGCGCCACACGCCAAATACCGTCGTCTCGCGGCATGCCCCCTGTCGCAGGCGAATAGGAAGCCCCGCCGGTCCATGAGCGAGCACACGGACACCGCACCCGCCGCCGATCCGATCACGGAAGCGGCGCTGGAGGTCATCCAGAGCGCGTACGCGGATGCCGTCGTCGCCTCCGAGACGACCGGGCGGCATCCGTGGATTCGGGTCCAGGCCGAGCGCTGGCACGACATCGCGCTGCTCCTGCGGGACCACGACGAGCTCCGGTTCGACTGCTGCCACCTCGTGTCCGGCGTCGACTACCCCCAGGATCAGGAGCTCGAGGTCGTCTACCACCTCGTCAGCTACACCAAGCGGCCCGACGACGCGTACAAGCAGCGCGCGGACAAGAACGACGCGTTCCTGGTCGTCAAGGTGCGCGTCCCGCGCGACGCGCCGGACGTGCCGTCGGTGATGGACGTGTGGACCGGCGCCGACTGGCACGAGCGCGAGACCTTCGATCTCGTGGGCGTCAACTTCACCGGCCGCGAAGAGCTCAACCGCATCCTGCTGCCCGAGGACTGGCCCGGGCACCCGCTGCGCAAGGACTGGGAGTTCCCGGCCAGCTACCACGGCATTCCCATCATCCCGCCGGAGGGCCTGTGACCGATCCCTCCACCGGCGAACGAGACGTCTTCACGGGCGCGGGCGAACCCCGAGGCCCGTCGGCGACCGAGCTGCACGAACGCCAGGCGATGGTCGCGCGCGATCTGCGCACTGAAGAGATGGTCTTCAACATGGGGCCGCAGCACCCGGCGACGCACGGCGTGTTGCGCGTCGTCATCAAGACCGACGGCGAGTCGGTCCGCGCGCTGCAGCCGCACGTCGGCAACCTGCATCGCTGCTGCGAGAAGATCGGCGAGTCGGTGCCGTACTACCAGTGGCTGCCGTACGTCGACCGGATGGACTACCTGGCGGCGATGAACAACGAGCACCTCGCCTGCATGGCGATCGAGCGCCTCGGCGAGCTCGAGATCCCGGAGCGCGCGGAGTACATCCGCGTCATCGTGGCGGAGCTGCAGCGCATCATCAGCCACATCATGGCGATTGGGGTGTATGGCCTCGACCTGGGCGCCTTCACGCCGTTCCTGCATCAGTTCCGCGAGCGCGAGCGCGGCCTCGACCTGCTCAACCACATCTCCGGCGGCCGGCTGCTGTACCACTACATCCAGATCGGCGGTGTGAAGCGCGACCTCAGCCAGGACTGGATCGACGAGCTGGAAGCGTTCCTGGCGGCCGTCGAGAAGCGGCTGCCCGAATACAACACGTTGCTGCTCAACAACCACATCTTCCAAGAACGCACGTTCGACATCGGTGTCATCGATCGCGAGACGGCGCTGCGTTGGGGCGTCACCGGTCCCGCGCTGCGCGCCGCGGGCGTGGACTTCGACTGCCGCCGCGACGCGCCGTACTCGATCTACGATCGGTTCGACTTCGAGGTGCCGCACGGGCACAGCGGCATGGGCGGGACGCTCGGCGACTGCTTCCAGCGCCACTGGATCCGTGTCCGCGAGGTCGAGGAGTCCGTCAAGATCGTCCGCCAGGCACTCGCGCAGATGCCGGAGGGACCGACGCGCGCGCGGATGCCCAAGAGCTTCAAGGCGCCGCCCGGCGAGGTCTACGTGCGCGCCGAGAATCCGCGCGGCGAGCTCGCCGCGTACATGGTCAGCGACGGGAAGCCCACCGCGTACCGCATCCGCTGCCGCGGACCGTCGTTCAGCAACATCGCGGTGATTACCGAGGTGGCGCAGGGCGTGCTCATCGCCGACCTCGTGGCCCTGATCGGAAGCATGGACATCGTGCTCGGTGAGGTGGATCGCTGATGCAGGCCTGGCTCGACACGCTCATCGCGAACAACGACTGGATGCAGTCCGTGCCGCCGGGGCTGATCTACACGGTCGGCATCCTCCTCGCCTGCAAGGTCATCCTGGTGTTCGCGAGCTTGCTCGCGGGCGAGGTCGTGTGGCTGGAGCGCCGCGTCGCCGGCCGCATGCAGGCGCGCATCGGGCCCAACCGCGTCGGCACCCAGGGATTGCTGCAGTTCCTCGCGGACGGCCTGAAGCTGCTGTCCAAGGAAGACATCATTCCCGCGACCGCGGACAAGCCGATCTTCCTGGCGGCGCCGCTGATCGTGTTCATGGGCGCGTTCACGGCGTTCGCCGTGATCCCGTTCGGCTACGGGCTCGTCGCGGCCGACATGAACATCGCGCTGTTCGTGATCCTCTCGATCACCAGCATCGAGGTCGTCGGGGTCATCATGGCCGGCTGGGCGAGCAACTCGAAGTGGGCCATCCTCGGCTCGATGCGCGAGGTCGCCCAGATGATCAGCTACGAGATGCCGCTCGGCATCTCCGCGCTGGCGGTGGCCGTGCTCGCGGGCACGTTGAACCTGAGCGACATCGTGATGCAGCAGGAAGGCTGGATCACCAACTGGTACGTGTTCCGCGGCCCGTTCGCGTTCGTCGCGTTCTTCGTCTTCTTCACCGCCGCGCTCGCGAGCCTGAAGCGCGCGCCGTTCGACCTGCCCGAGGCGGAGTCCGAGCTGGTGGCGGGGTTCCACACCGAGTACACGGGCTTCCGGTTCGCCGTGTTCTTCCTCGCCGAGTACTGCGCGATGATCCTGTTCTCGATGCTCACCGCCGTACTCTTCCTGGGCGGCTGGTCGCCGGGCTTCCCCATCGACCTGACGGGCCCGGGCATGCGCTGGGTCGGCTTCGGCATCCTCTTCCTGAAGACGTCCGCGTTGCTGTTCGTGATGATCTGGGTGCGATGGTCGCTCCCGCGCTTCCGCATCGATCGCGTGATGTACCTCTGCTACAAGGTCCTGCTACCGATCAGCGTGGTCTGCACCGTCGGCGCCGCTCTCCAGGTGATGCTCGGCGTCGCGCTCGGTGACGGCGCCTTCGCGCAGTGGTTGGCGGGGAGGTAACGATGATCGGATACCTCAAGAACGTCTGGCACGGCGTCACGACCACGGCGAAGGGCATGAAGCTCACGTGGCGGCACTTCCTGACGAAGCCGACCACGATCCAGTACCCCGACGAAGGGGAAGACACCTACTTCAGCCCGTACGAGCGCGGCCTGCACGAGTTCGAGCCGGAGAAGTGCATCGTCTGCTTCCTTTGCGCGAAGGCGTGCCCCGTCGACTGCATCCGCATCGAGGACGATCCGACGAAGAAGTCGAAGGTCGGCAAGTTCCTCACGCACTACGAGATCGACTACGCGAAGTGTCTGTTCTGCGCGCTGTGCGTGGACCCGTGTCCGGTGGACTGCATCCACATGGGCCAGCAGTACGACCTCGCCGCGTTCGATCGCGACACCGGCACCAAGATCGAGTTCATGAACGGCGAGGGGCCCTGGCGCACCGCCGCGACGAGCGCGGATCCGAACGCCGGCGTGCGGCCGCACATCGAGAAGCGCGCGAAGGGGGATGGGTAGTGGCGTTCGCGGCGATCCCCGACCTGACCCCGTACCTGCCCGGCATCATCTTCGGTGCGCTCTCCGCGCTGGCGATCATCTCGGCGATCGCCGCCGCCACCGCGCCCAAGATCGTTCACGCCGCGTTCGGTCTGATGGCGGCGTTCTTCGGCGTTGCCGGGCTCTACATGATGCTCGGCGCCGACTTCGTGGCGATGGCGCAGATCGTCGTGTACGTCGGCGGTCTTCTCGTGCTGCTGGTCTTCGGCATCCTGCTGACGGGACGCACGCAGGAAGCGCTCGGCCTCGAGACCAAGCCGCGCGTCGGCTGGGCGATCTTCGCCGGCGGCATCTTCCTCTTCGCGATGCTGCTCGCCATCGGGTCGAGCGACTTCAACGCGGTCGAAGATCCCGGTGAACCGGAGCCGACCGTGGCGGCCATCGGGCGCGCGTTCCTCGACCCCGATCAGTTCCTGATTCCGTTCGAGCTCGCATCCGTGCTGCTGTTGGCGGCGCTGGTGGGCGCGGCCTACCTGGCCCGAAGGAGGCGGTCGTGATCGTGCTGGCGGTGGGTCTCTCCAGCTATCTGGCCGTCGGCGCCGTCCTGTTCGCCGCCGGGTTGGTCACCGTGCTCGCGCGGCGCAACGCCGTCGCGATCCTCATCGGCATCGAGCTGATGCTCAACGCCGCGAACCTCAACCTCGTCGCGTTCGACCGCTTCGGTCCGCTCGACATCAACGGACAGCTCTTCGCGCTGTTCGTGCTCGCCATCGCGGCCGCCGAGGCGGCGGTCGCGCTCGCCATCATTCTCACGGTGTTCGACTCGCGCGACCGCATCGACGTCGACCAGATGGACAGCTTGAAGGGGTAGTCCGAAGGACATGACCGAGCTCGCACTCACCATCCTGATCGCGCCGCTCGTCGGCTTCGTGATCCAGTTCTGCTGGGGTAGGAAGCTGCCGCGCCAGGGCGACTGGATGACGGTCGGCGCCATCGGCATCTCGATGGTCTGCTCGATCATCATCCTGATCCGGATCTGGGGCGGGGCAGGGCCGTTCGAGGTCTCGGTCCCCTGGTTCGACCCCGGCGGCGCCGGCGGGGAGCCCTGGAGCATCGGCATCTACATCGACGGCCTGACGGCCGTGATGCTGTTCGTCGTCTCGGTCGTCGCCTTCCTCGTGCACGTCTTCAGCATGGGGTACATGCACGGCGATCCGAAGTACGCCAACTTCTTCGCCTGGCTGCAGATGTTCTCCGTCGCCATGCTCATTCTGGTGCTGGCGAACAACCTGCTGCATCTCTTCATGGGCTGGGAGCTGGTGGGCCTGTGTTCCTACAAGCTCATCGGCTTCTGGAGCGAGAAGCCGGATCCGGCGAACGCGGCGCGCAAGGCCTTCATCACCACACGCATCGGCGATCTCGGCATGATGGTCGCGATCATGGCGATCTACGCCGCGGTGGGCTCGTTCGAATTCGACGCGATCTTTGCCGCCGTCGCGAACGGAGCGTTCGACGACACGTGGTTGACGGTCGCGGGCCTCGGGCTGTTCTGCGCGGCCATCGGCAAGAGCGCGCAGGCGCCGCTGCACGTCTGGCTGCCGGACGCGATGGAAGGCCCGACGCCGGTCAGCGCGTTGATCCACGCCGCCACGATGGTCGCCGCGGGCGTCTACCTCGTCGGCCGCATGATGCCGATGCTCTCGCCCGACGCCCTCACCGTCGTCGCCACGGTCGGCGCGGTCACCGGACTGATGGCCGGCTTCATCGCGCTCGCGCAGGACGACATCAAGAAGGTGTTGGCATACTCGACCGTCAGCCAGCTCGGCTACATGTTCCTCGGGCTCGGCTGCGGCGCGTGGCACGCGGGCCTCTTCCATCTGACGACGCACGCCTTCTTCAAGGCGCTCATGTTCCTCGGCTCGGGCAGCGTCATCCACGCCTGCCACCACGAGCAGGACATGCGCAAGATGGGCGGGCTGCTCAAGAAGATGCCGATCACGGGCTGGACGTTCGCGATCGGCGTGCTCGCCATCGCGGGCTTCCCGTTCCTCTCGGGCTTCTACTCGAAGGACGCGATCCTCTCGGCCGCGTGGGCGCGGTTCCCGGTGCTGTTCTGGGTCGGTCTCGCGGCGGCGATCCTCACCGCGTTTTACATGACGCGACTCTTCGTCATGACGTTCCTTGGCGAGCCGCGCGATCAGAAGATCTACGACCACGCGCACGAGGGCGGTCCGTCCTTGACCGCACCGCTCGTGATCCTCGCCGTGCTCGCGGTGATCGCCGGCTACGGCTGGCACACGACGCTGCTCGACCCGGGCGCCATGACGTGGGACGGAACGCACTTCACGGCATGGGGCGCCAACGAAGCGGGCGTACCCGCGCTCCGCGAGGCCGTCGCCGTGGCGGACGGTGACGCCAAGGTGGCGGCGCAAGCGGCCCTCGACGCCGTCGAGAGCGACGCCGCCGGACGCACCGTCCTGTCGGTCGGGCAGGAGCACAGCAATTTCGTGATGGCGCTCGCCGTGATCGCCGGCCTGGGCGGTCTTGCTCTGGGCTGGCTGGTCTTCCTCAGAAACGCTTCGAGGGTGCCGCGGATGAAGGCCCGTTTCGGCTGGCTGGAGAAGGCCTTCCAGAACAAGTTCTGGTTCGACGAGCTGTATCGCGAGGCCGTCCTCAAGCCGGGCTACGCCGCGGCGCGACTGTGCGGATTCGTTGACAAGCACGGGGTCGACGGCGCAGTGAACCGGATCGGCGAGGGCGGCATCAAGGCGGCCACGGGTTCCGGCTGGCACGACAGCAAGATCGTCGACGGGCTGGTGACGTTCACCGGCTGGATCATGCAGGTACTAGGTGCGGGCGTCAGCGCCACCCAGAGTGGCCGCGTCCGTCTCTATCTCTCTCTGAGCGTGGGCGCGGTGGCCCTCGCCCTCGTTCTCCAACAGATTTTGTAGGTCGGGAACATGCTCAGCCTCACGGTCTTTCTACCTCTGATCGGCATGCTGCTCTGCTGGTTCGTGCCGGTGAAGCAGG
The DNA here is from genome assembly GCA_965223505.1 of Planctomycetota bacterium. Lineage (GTDB taxonomy): Bacteria > Planctomycetota > PLA2 > PLA2 > JAEUHO01 > CBDCWP01. Next base: position 14,867 of record CBDCWP010000017.1, on the reverse strand, counting down.
CGCGCGTCGTGAATCTCATCACGTGCACCGCCGTCCTGATTCTGACTCTGATGATCTGGGGACGAATGGACGGCATGTCGACGTACCAGCTCGCGGACGGGCCGACGGACTGGATCGCCTCCATCGGCATCCAGTACCACCTGGCGGTCGACGGGCTCGGCCTCAGCCTCCTCTTGCTGACGGCGTTCGTGTCGTTCGTCGGCGCGATCGCGTCCTGGAACATCGAGAACCGCGCCCGCGGCTATCACATGATGTACCTCATGCTCTTGACGGGCATGCTCGGCGTGTTCGTCGCGATGGACCTGTTCCTCTTCTACGTCTTCTGGGAGCTGATGCTTCTGCCGATGTACTTCCTCATCGGCGTGTGGGGCGGTCCGCGGCGCCAGTACGCGGCCATCAAGTTCTTCCTCTACACGCTGGCGGGCTCGGTGCTGTTGCTCGCGGCCGTCATCCTCGTGCGCTTCGAGACCGGCACCTGGTCCATTCCGGAGATCACCGAGATCGCGACGCAGACCGCCAACACGGCCTCGATGGAGATCACCGCCGAGACGACGGCCGAGCAGCAGGCGGCCATCCTGGCGGCGCGCGAGGGCATTCTCGGCAGCTCGCTGATCGGCTTGCTCGCGTTCATCGGCATGTTCATCGGGTTCGCCATCAAGATCCCGGCCTTCCCGTTTCACACTTGGCTTCCCGACGCGCACGTGGAGGCGCCGACCCCGATCTCGATGATCCTCGCCGGCGTGCTGCTGAAGATGGGGGGGTACGGCTTGATCCGCATCGCCTATCCATTCTTCCCGCAGGCCGCTGTGGACGTGGGGTGGATGGTCTCCGCGCTTTCGGTCATCGCGATCGTGTACGGCGCGTTCGTCGCGATGGCGCAGACCGACTTCAAGAAGATGATCGCCTACTCGTCCGTGAGCCACATGGGCTTCGTGACGCTGGGCCTCGCAAGCGGCACCGCCGCCGGCATCAACGGCGCGATGTACATGATGCTCGCGCACGGCACGATCAGCGCCATGCTCTTCATGATCGTGGGCGTCATCTACGACCGCGCCCACCATCGCGACCTCGACCGCTTCGGCGGTCTCGCCTGGACGATGCCCAAGTACTTCGTTCTGGCGAGCTTCGCGTTCTTCGCGAGCCTCGGCCTGCCGGGCATGAGCGGGTTCATCGCCGAGATCACGACCTTCACCGGCGCGTTCGTCGGTCAGCACCCGACCATGGCGCTGATCGGATTGCTCGGCGTCGTGATCACCGCGGCGTACTACCTCATCACGCTGCAGAAGGTCTATCTGGGCAAGACGCCCAAGGTGTACCTGGATCCGAAGCACTACCCCGACGCCTCGATGCGCGAGCTCGCGGTGCTGGTGCCGCTCGCGCTCGTGACCCTGTACATGGGCGTCATCCCGCACACCGCCATGGACATGTACAAGGAGGTCGTGGATCCGTTGGTGTCCGTCATGGACAAGCTGCAGCACGTCGTCGATACGGGCGTGGGCTAGGCGGACGACTGAACCTTGGTTGACTTCACTCCCATCCTTCCCGCCTGCCTCCTGACGCTCGGGATCCTCGGCGTCCTGGTGGTCGATCTGCTCACGAAGGGCCGCCGTCCCGGCGGACCGGTGACGATCGCGTTGGCCACGCTCGCGGGCGCGGCGCTGACCGCGCTCGGCCTCGAGCCGAGCGACGACGTCGTGCTGGGTGGGCTGCGCGTCGACAACTTCGGGATCGTCTTCACGGTGTTCTGCTGCGCCGTCGGGTTCCTTTCGATCGTGGCCACGATGCGCGGCGAGGCGTTCCGTCGCCCCGGCGGCGAGTTCCTGACGTTGATCTTGTCGGCCGTCCTCGGCATGTCGCTCTTGTCGATGTCGGTGGACTTGATCTTCCTGTACCTGGCGTTCGAGACCGTCTCGATCCCCAGCTACGTGCTCGTCGGCATGCGGCGCGCGGATTTCAAGGCCAACGAAGCCTCGATGAAGTACGTGCTGTTCGGCGCGGTCTCTTCGGGCCTCATGCTCTACGGCCTGTCGTTCATCGTGGGGTTGAGCGGCGGCACGTCGCTCGACGCCATCGGCGCGGCGCTGCAGAACGGCGCGGCGGACCAGCCGATCTTCGTCTTCGCGTCGGTGCTCGTGTTCGCGGGCTTCGCGTTCAAGATCTCGGCCGTGCCCTTCCACTTCTGGGCGCCGGACGTGTACGCCGGCGCGCCGGCGTCGGTCGGCGGTTTCCTAGCAGTCGCCAGCAAGGCGGCCGGTTTCGCCGCGCTCGTGCGGGTCGTCGGCGCGACGGTGCCGAACGTGCCCGACGCCGACATCCACACGTTCCTGCCCGACTCGAACGCGCTCGTCACGGTCGTCGCCGTCTCCGCGATCCTGACCATGACGTTCGGCAACGTGGCGGCGCTTCGGCAGCGGGAGATCAAGCGGCTGCTCGCCTGGTCGAGCATCGCGCACGCGGGCTACATCATGCTCGCCATCTCGATCTGGTCGGAGGACGCCATCGCGGCGCTGCTCTTGTATCTGGTCGCGTACCTGTTCATGAACATCGCTGCGTTCTTCATCGCCGGGCTCGCGATCCGGGAGCTCGGCACCGGAGAGCTGTCGGCGTTCCGCGGACTCGTGAAGCGGAACGCCGGGCTGACGATCGCGCTGTGCGTGATCCTGTTCAGTTTGACCGGCCTTCCGCCGTTCTTCGGGTTCGTCGCCAAGCTGCAGATCTTCTATGCCGTCTTCGCGAAGGGCTACGTGTGGCTCGGCGTGATCGGGCTGATCAACGGCGTCATCTCGCTGTACTACTACGCGCACATCATCAAGCTGATGGCGCTGACCGACCTGGAGGAAGGCGAGCCCGAGCCCCAGGTGCGCATGACGCTGGTCGACAGCGTGTTCTGCGGCGCGCTCGTGGTGCCGCTGCTCGTCTTCGGCGTCTTCTGGGACCAGATCTGGACCTGGGCGCAGAGCGCGGTCCCCGCGTTCTTCGGAGGAGGGTAGCGGTCCATGCAGATCACCGTCTCTTCCGACCTGGTTGGCAAGCTGAACGACCTGTTCACGCGTTCGTACTACAGCGCGACCGGGTACGTCTTCGAGTCGCAGCCGTACGTCACGGACGGCGATCAGGACGTGCTGACCTCGCTGCGTGACGCGCGACGGCAAGAGCGCAGCCACGCGCGCATGCTGGCGCAGATCATCGAGTCGCTGGATCGCGTTCCCGAGCCGGGCGCGTTCCCGTACTGGCACCGCGACCTCAACTACCTGACGGTTCCGTACCTCGCCGGATTCGTGATCGGGGCGCTCGAGGACGACGTCGTGCGTTACGAGAACGCGTTGGCGGACCTGCCCGCCAACATGGGCCTGGCGCGCACGATGTTGCAGTCGATCCGCGCCGAGAAGCTGGCCGTGCTCGACGAGTTGCGGCCGCTCGCGGAGGAGGCGCAGGCGCGCGAGGCCAAGGCCTACGCGGACGAGATCGCTGCGGTGAAGAAGACCCGCATGGACCGCCTCGCCAAGGAGAAGGCGGCCAAGGAAGCGGCGCGCAAGGCCAAGTCCGGCGCCTCGGCCGCCGTCGCCGGGATGCCCGACCCGGACGAGCCCGGCATCTCCAACAAGGAGAAGGCGCGTCGCACGGTCATGCGCATGCGCGCGATCAAGAGCGGTGCGGCGGCTCCGGCCGCGGCCGATCCTGCGGCAGGCATGCCCGATCCGAACGAGCCGGGCATCTCCAACAAGGAGAAGGCCAAGCGCACGATGATGATCAAGCGTGCTCGCGCCAAGGGCGCCGCGGCGGCTCCCGCCGCCGATCCCGCGGCGGGCCTGCCCGATCCGAACGAGCCGGGCATCTCCAACAAGGAGAAGGCCAAGCGCACGATGATGATCAAGCGCGCCCGCGCGAAGGGCGCCGCGGCAGCGCCCGCGGCCGCTCCGGCCGACCCCGCAGCCGGCATGCCCGATCCGGACGAGCCGGGCATCTCCAACAAGGAGAAGGCCAAGCGAACGATGATGATCAAGCGCGCGCGGGCGAAGGCCGCTGCCGCACCCGCCGCCGCCGCGCCGGCGGAGGACGCCGATCCCGCGGCGGGCCTGCCGGACCCGAACGAGGCCGGCATCTCCAACAAGGAGAAGGCCAAACGGACCATGATGATCAAAAGGGCAAGAGCGAAGAAGAAGGACTAACCTTCTGTCGCGCATGAAGCACGCGATCCTCGTTCACTACGCCGAGATCGGATTGAAAGCGGGCAACCGGCATCAGTTCGAACGCCGCCTCGGCGACCGTCTGCGCAACGGCCTCGAGGCCGCCGGCGTCGCCGCCAAGGTGTCGTTCGTCCACAACCGCTTTTCGATTCAGTGCGACGATGCGTCGCAAGCGGACCTCGCCATGCGGGTCGTGACGCGCATTCCCGGCGTCGCCAACGCGTCGCCGACCATCGGCGTCGCGACGGAGATCGAAGCGATCAAGGATGCCGCGGTCGCGATGCTCCGTGACGCCCCAGACGGCACGTTCAAGGTCGAGACGAAGCGCGCGTTCAAGGGGTTTCCGATGACGTCCATCGACATCTCGCGTGCCGTTGCCGGGCGCTGCGTCGCGGAAACCCGGCGCCCCGTCGACGTGCACGATCCCGACGTCACGGTGCGCGTCCACGTCATGTCGGATCGCACGATGGTCGGCGCGAAACGTGTGCAGGGGCCCGGCGGACTTCCGGTGGGCAGCACGTCGCGGCTGCTCGGCTTCCTTTCCGGCGGCCTCGACTCGCCCGTCGCGATCTGGAAGATGATGCGTCGCGGCGCGCGCGTGAGCGCGGTGCACTTCCACAACCGAACGCACGAAGGCACGGCGGTGCTGGAGAAGCTGGAGGACCTCTGCGGGACGCTTGCGTGGGCGGGGGGGACCGTGCCGCTGCTCGTCGTTCCGTTCGAAGCGTGTCAGCGGGCCATCGTCGGCCAAGTCCCGGCCGAGTACCGCATGATCGTCTATCGTCGCGCGATGTTTCGGATCGCCGCGCGCATCGCGAAGGACGAGCGCGCGCTCGGCTACGTGACGGGCGACAGTCTTGGTCAAGTCGCGAGCCAGACCGCGGAGAACCTGCGCACGATCCATGCCGCAGCCGACTTGCCGGTGTACGCGCCGCTCTGCGGGAGTGACAAGGTCGAGATCACGGAGCGGGCACGACGCATCGGTACGTACGACATCTCGATTCGTCCCCACGACGACTGCTGCTCTTTCCTCATCGCCGACCATCCCGCGACGACGTCGAAGCTGGATCGGGTCCAGGAGATGGAGGCGCCACTCGACTGGGACGCGCTCGTTGCCGAGGCGTTCGACGGCATCGACCGCGAGACGATCGCTCCGAACATCGAGATGCTCTGAGACAGCGGAGGTTGGCGCGGTGTGAAAGCTGCCGTAGGCTTCCGGGAACGGAACGACGACCGGGGGGGCGACACTTGGGGGCCGGCGAAAAACGCGAATCGCTACGCGTCCCGTGCGAATACCCCGTTCGCGTGTACGGCCAGTTGCGCGAGTTCGAGGGACGCATGGTCGACGTCAGCCGCACCGGCATGGCGCTGCAGATTCCCGTCGCACGGTTGCTCGGAGAGAAGCGCGGCGATCTCGCGGCGCTCGCCGGCGCCGTCGAGAAGCTCATGGGGGACCACTTCCTCGCCGACCTGCACAGTGAGATGCTCGGGCCGCTCGTGCGCAAGCGCCTTCGGCCCATCCGTCTCGGTCACATCAGCGACGACACCGGCGGACTCGAGATCGGCTGCGTGTTCGAGGAACCGTTGAGCGACGACGAAGCCACCATGTTGGGGATCGGTCTTCCCCCCGTCGGCGTCACCAGCGTCGCCGCGTTCCGAGAGGTCCCGGCGCCGAAACGGCGAGAGTCGGATGAAGACGACGAGCTCGAGCAGCCGAAGCCGGAAGGCCACATGGGCTACTTGCACCCGTCGCCCGGGATGCACGTCCATCCGCTCGTCGGACGGACGGACGGCGTTCTCGAGGATGTCGCCCTCCTGCGGCTCAGCGCCATGGACCTGCCCGCGGGCACCAGCGCCGAGATCGCCCCGCTGGTGGCGTTCTTGACGGAGTCGTTCGGCCCGACGCCGCGTCTCGAGATTCTCGACGGCCTCCACATGGTTTGGGCCGGTCGGGTCGAGATCGAGTCGATCGAGATCCGGGGGCGCAGGGCCGGCGAGCTTCTCGTCACGCTCCGCGCGGTGCCCGAGACGTAGTCCGCTACTCGCGCCGAACGTCGTGTCGCTCGATCGTGCCTTCGGCGAATCTCCACCGCAGCGTCAGCTCCATGACGGCGGCGCCGTTCTCGAACTGGATCCGGAAGCGCATCTTGCGACGTCCGTCGCCGAGCTCTTCGTGGTCGACGTACTCGACCGATTCACCGCCGCCCAGGCCGCCGCTCAGCTCGGCATGTTCCCTTTCGAGTGCGGCGGTCGAGTATTGGTCGCGGTAGCCCGGTGTGAAGTAGTCGCGTAGCGCCTCCACGTTGCCTTCCGTCCAGCTGCGAACGGCGTACTCCGCATTCGACCGTACGTGCTTCCACTCCGGCTTCGGATGCAGGGCCTCCGGCACCTCGAAGGCGAAGCTCGATACGACCCACGTTTCCCCCAGCTTCTCGAACTCGAAGCGCGCGACGCTGCTCGCTCTCTCGAACTTCATCCGCAGGACGAGCGTACTCTTCTTGCCCCGGTCGGTCAGCTCGGACGACACCACGTCCTCGGTCTCGATGAACGGACCGAGCAAGGTGCGATAGTAGCGAAGACGCTGCTCGACGCGTTCCATGGGGCTTTGCATGAGCAGACCCGGAGAAAGGGCGCCTATGGCTTCCGCCGGGTCGTTCGTCCACGCGAGCTTCACGAACCGCTCGGCTTCAGCCTGCCGCGTCTCGTCTCCACTTGCGAGCATGAGCGCGAGTGCAATCGTGCTCAGAACGACGGTGATCCCGATGGCGAGCAAGACGCGCTTCATGCCGGGCGGACTCCGATCAGGCAGGGACGGGTTGGGCGCGGACGGCCTCCATGATGGCCTCCGTCAAGCCCTCGGTCGTGCCGCTTCCGCCGAGATCCGGCGTGAGGACGTCCTTGCGATTGCGCGTGACGTCCGCGACGCCCCGGCGAATGCGCGTGTAGTTGTCGGGATGCCCGAGGTGGTGGCACATCATGGCGCCCGAGAGAATCATGGCGATCGGATTCGCGACGCCCTTGCCCGCGATGTCGGGCGCCGAGCCGTGGATCGCCTCGAACACGGCGCAGTCGGTGCCGTAGTTGCCGCCCGGCGCGAGCCCGAGGCCGCCGATCAGGCCCGCGGCGAGGTCGCTGACGATGTCGCCGTACAGATTCTCCAGGAGCAGGACGTCGTAGCGGGACGGGTCCTTGACCATGTGCATGCAGAGCGCGTCCACCAACACGTCCGAGAACTTGACGTCACCCGACTGCTCCTCGGCCGCCCGGCGGGCGCAGTCGAGGAAGAGGCCGTCTGCCAGCTTCATGATGTTGGCCTTGTGAACGGCGGTCACCTCCTTGCGGTCCCAGCGCGCCGCGTACTCGAAGGCGAAGCGCGAGATCCGACGGCAGGCGCGGTCGGTGATGACTTTCAAGGAAGTGACGACGCCCGGCGCGACCTCGTTCTCCAGACCCGCGTACAGGCTCTCCGTGTTCTCGCGGACGATCACCATGTCGACCGGCCCATACGGCGTTTCGAGGCCGGGCACCGTCTTGACAGGCCGCACGTTGGCGAAGAGCTCGAGCTCCTTGCGCAGACGCACGTTCGCGGAGACGTGACCGCCGCCGATCGGCGTGGTGGTGGGGCCCTTCAGGGCGACGGCGCAGTCCCGGATGACCGCGAGGGCCTCGGCGGGCAGCGCGTCACCGTGGGACTCGATCGCCCCGAGGCCGATGGTGGCCTCGACCCACTCGATCTCCATGCCGGAGGCGTCCACGACGCGCCGCGCCGCTTCGCTCACCTCCGGTCCAATTCCGTCTCCTGCCAGAAACGCGACGCGATGGCTGCTCATGAGGGGTTCCTTCGACCTGCAATCCCGGAAGGTACCCTCGACCCCGTCGGGCCACCCGTTTTGGGAGGCCCCCGATCACGGAGGCCGCGTTGATCAGCCTCGTCTACGGTCCGGGCGGGCCGCTGCGCCGGCTGGGAAACGAGCTGGTGCCGCTGGGCGCGACCGGCATCGTCGGACTGACCGTGCTGCCGTTCGTGTCGCCGATCTTCGCCGGCGTCTTCGCGTTCGGTGTCTGGCTGGCGCTCTCGGGTCTGTTGATCGTCGTTCGCGCGCGGCCGTTGATGCGCCGCGTCTACCGACTCGCCGTGCTCCTCCACATCGGGTTCTGGGGCGCCGTCGGCGTGAGCGAGTCCGCGCTCGAACCCGCCGGGCCCGTGTCCGAGCCGCGGGTGCACGACTGGGGCCGCGGTACGACGGTTCGCGCAGGTGTCGGCGCCATGCCGTTCGAGCTGCCCGCCGGCACGCCGCTGGCGGGATGGGGTACGCGGCCGCGGCGCGTGAACCTGCCGGCCTTCGCCGGGATGGGACCCCTCGGGCGGATGACCCAGTTCGTCATGGGGCGCCGCGACGAGAACGGCCTCGCGCGATGGCCGATCTTCCAGTCGTCGCGACGCCCCAACCGGCTGCTGGGGGCGCACGCCCTCGTTCTCGTGCCGGAGGAGGCGCCGAACGCCGCCCCCGTTGCGTTCGTGCGCGTCGACCTCGCGACCGGGGACGCGCTGCTGACCCAGGCCATCCTCGGGCGGGTCGCTCGACTCGGCTACCGCGCGGAGACCGTCACCGTGAGCTCCACGCACACGCACAGCGGCCCGGGCGCCTACAGCCGGCAGCCGCTGTCGGAGGTCGTCGGAACCGGACACTTCGACCAACGGGTGTTCGACGCCGTCGTCGATGCTGCGGTGAAAGCGATCGAGACGGCGCATCTGACGGCGACGCCCGCCAACGTCGCGCTGCTGCGCAGCCGCGACCACGATGACGGCGCGGCCGTGCTTGCGCGTAACCGCCGCCGCGATCCGGGCGACATCGACGACCGCGTGTACGGGATCGCGGTGTACGACCGGCAAAGCAGGCTGCAGACCCTCCTGCTGAACTACGCGGTCCATCCCACGGTGTACAAGCGCCAACACGCCGAGTACGACGGCGACCTCGCGCTCGCGCTGGAGGTCGGGGTCGGCGCGCGGCTCCGAGCGACGGTGCTGTTCGTCAACGGCGCCGTCGGCGATGTCTCGCCGATTCACACGGGTCACACGGACGCCACCGAGCGGCTCGCGGAGCTGGCGCGACGCTTCGCCGACGTCGTGGCGCGTGACGTCGAGGCATGCCGGCCGTTGCCGCTGTTGCGCATGCGCTGCGCGGACGTCGAGCGCGATCTGGGAACGCCCCACGCGGTCATCACCAGCGGGGAACGGGCGTCGTTTCTCGACGGCCCGGGCCGGGGACTCCTGTCCGAAGACGGTTGGGTCGAGAACGCGCTCGCGCTGCCGGTCAATTTCGCGCTTTGGTGCACGACCTGCACCGAGATGCGCGTCGGATTCACGTTCGACGGCAGCTTCGGGACGGTGGTGAACCTGTACGATCACGTGACGGAACGGCGTAGCCGATTCGGCGCGATGACGTTCGCGCTCTCGTCGTTCGACGGGGACACCGAGGAGGCGTTCGCCGCGCTTTGGCTGCCGGGCGAAGCCACCCAGGCGCTCGGCAAGGCGTGGCGCGAGGCGGCGACCGGACTCGGGTACGCGGACACGTTGATCTTCGGCCTGACGAACGGCGTGTGCGCCTACCTGACGACGTCCGAGGAGTACGCGCAGGAGACGTACGAGTCGCGCGTGACGCTGTACGGCGCCGACGCCGGCGAGGTCGTCGGCGAAGCGCTTCTGACGGCGCTTTCCGCCGCGCGCGTGCCGCGATAGGACGGGCACCTAGGTGAGGGTGTCGTGCACGTTCACGAGCACGACACGCGAGGGAGATCGCCAGGCCCGCGTCGGGAGCGGGAGCCGGATCGGGAGCGGGATACGCCCATTCGGCGAGGGGAGCGGGTCTGCTCGCAAGCCACGTGACGGTCGTCAGCCGGCCCGGTCTTACCGCGTCAGTTCAGCCGAGGATTGAGGTTCGGCGGTACGTCCGGCGCGCCCTCGTAGGCACGCGACTCGAGGATGTCGATGAGGCGGTTGAAGCGTTCGAGCACGTCGCACTCTTCGAGCACCTGGTATCGGTCCTCGGGCTGCAGATCGCTGGCATTGGCGACTGCGTCGGCGTACCGGCCGGGCGCGGAGTCCACGCCGCGCAGCTGGTTCGCCATGCGCCGAAGCTCCCAGATGGTCGACTGGCGTCCGGGCACGAGGTCGAGCGCGCGCCGCATGCGCTTGGCGATCTGTTCGGCCTGCGAGGGCTGCGCGTACTCCTCGAGGATCTTGACCCGCGCCTTGCGATAGGGCTCGGACGGCAGCTCCTCTTCGATGTGCGCGCGCACCAACCCGTAGAGGTAGATGTCGTACTTGCCCGTCGGGAGCTGGTGGTACTTGAGGATCTTGCCGAGGCACACCACGGGGTGGATCGGCGGCGCGGCCTGATAGTCCTTCTCCCAGCCCGGACGGAGCAGCGCCAGCGCGATCAGCTCGTCGCCCTCGAGCGCGTCCTGCACCATCGTGATGTACCGCTTCTCGAAGATCTTGAGCGGGACGAAGCTGTCCGGGAAGAGCACGAGGCTGGGCAGCGGGAAGATGCGCGCAACGCCCTCGAAGCGATCGAGGATGGTGGGTACGTCGAGCGGCGCTTCGTGCATGGCAGAGAGGATACACCTGTTCCGGGCTCGCCGCCCGCCGCCTGCTCCTTACGATGTGCGCATGGACCGCGACGCGGTGAAACAGCTTCTGGAGGGCGTGCGGACGGGCGCGGTCGGCGTCGGCGACGCGGCCGAACAGCTCGCGGGGGTGCTCCCCGCGACCAACGGCGAGAACCGCGTGGCGCACGTCGATCATCATCGAGCGCTGCGGTGCGGCTTCCCGGAGGTCGTGTTGGGCGCGTCGAAGCCGGTCGCGGATCTCGTCGCCATCGCGTCCGAGATCCTCGAGCGCAGCGAGAAGCTGCTGGTTACGCGTGTCGATGCAGAGCGGGCTCGGGCCCTGCTCGAAGCCGTGCCGGATGCGGTGCACCACGAGCGTGCCCGCGCGGTCAGCGTTCGCCGCGGCGCCGCGGTAGAGGGACGCCCAGGCGTGTTGATCGCGACCGCCGGGACCGGTGACGTGCCGGTCGCCGAAGAGGCCCGCGTGACGGCGACGTTGATGGGGGAGGCGCCGGAGGTCGTGTACGACGTCGGCGTCGCGGGTCTGCACCGCATTCTCGGCGAGGTCGAGCGCGTGCGCCGCGCCCGCGTGATCATCGTGGCCGCGGGCATGGACGGCGCGCTGCCGAGCGTCGTCGGCGGGCTGGCCGACGTGCCCGTGATCGCGTTGCCCACGAGCGTGGGGTACGGCATGAGCCTCGACGGCCTGGCCCCCCTGCTCTCGATGCTGAACGCCTGCGCGCCCAACGTCTGCGTGGTCAACGTCGACAACGGCTTCGGTGCGGGGTACCTCGCCGCGCTTATCAACGGCGGCGGGGAGCGCGCATAGTCGGGGGGCAACTCGAGGTTCGGGCGCGGGTTGGGGTGCCGGAGACCCTCACTTGGTGTCGTGCACGACACGCCCGGCGGTGCAGGCGGCGACCCGGTGTCGCCTTGGTCACGTGCATCTCGGCTCCCTTCGCACCCTCCCGTCCACCTTCCCCATGGGACCTTCACTGTGGCCTGACGGTCTCCGCGGGTACCCTGCCCGCCATGAGCAGCGAACGCCCGGCCCTGCTGGTTCTCGCCGACGGCACCGTGCTCCGTGGGCGCGCTTTCGGCGCCGACGGCGAACGTGCCGGAGAGGTCGTCTTCAACACGGCGATGACCGGATACCAGGAGATCGCCACCGACCCCTCCTACGCCGGCCAGATCGTGTGCATGACGTATCCGCACATCGGCAACTACGGCGTCACGCCCGAAGACGACGAGGCGGCGCATCCCTGGATCGAGGGCATGGTCGTGCGCGAGCTCTCGCCGCGCGCCAGCAACTTCCGCGCGACGAGCGACCTCTCGGCCTGGTACGAGAAGACCGGCATCGTCGGCATTCAGGGCGTGGATACGCGCAAGCTGACGCGCCGCCTGCGCATCGACGGCGCCGTCAACGGCGTCGTGTCGTCCACGGACCTCGACGCGGACAGCCTGCTCGAGAAGGCGAAGGCGATCCCGTCGATGGCGGGGCAGGACCTCGTCAGCGGCGTGACCTGCGAAGCGGCATACGCCTGGGACAAGCCCTGGCCGGCGCAGTGGGTGCACCGGGTGAACGGCGACGACGAGTCGTCGAAGACCTTCCAGGTCGTGGCCATGGACTTCGGCGTCAAGCGCAACATCCTGCGGTCGCTCGTGTCGAACGGCCTGGTCCCGACGGTGGTGCCGGCCACGACGTCCGCCGCCGAGATCCTCGAGCGCAACCCCGACGGCGTGTTCCTTTCGAACGGTCCCGGCGATCCCGCGGCGGTCACCTACGCGGTCGACACGATTCGCGATCTGCTCGGCAAGGTGCCGATCTTCGGCATCTGCCTCGGGCATCAGCTGCTGGCGTTGGCGGCCGGCGCGAAGACGTACAAGCTCAAGTTCGGCCACCGGGGCGCGAACCACCCCGTCCAAGAGCACGCTTCCAGGCGCATCGAGATCACGAGCCAGAACCACGGGTTCGTCGTCGACGAGAAGAGCCTCGAAGGGACCGGGTTCGAGGCCACGCACACGAACCTGAACGACATGACGAACGCGGGCATCGCCTCGGAGGCCCAGCGCGCGTTCGGCGTCCAGTTCCACCCCGAGGCCGCGCCGGGTCCCCACGATGCCCAGCATCTCTTCGCGCGGTTCCGAGCGTTGATCGAGGGTGCGGCCCTCTCCACGTCCGCCTAGCCCCGACGCGCCGACCCCGAGTTCCCCGCGCCCGCCCATTCCGCCGCCGACGCGCCCCTTCGTCGAACCGACCCACGACCCGCGGCAGGTATCCCTCCGTCCGCACGCCCTCGACGACTAGAATGGGCTTTTAACCGGAGGACCCATCCGGCCATGTCTGTCACTTGCGTCTTCGGCATGCAGTGGGGGGACGAGGGCAAGGGGCGCGTCGTAGACCTTCTCGCCGCCGAGTCCGACCTCGTCGTCCGTTATCAGGGCGGCGCCAATGCGGGCCACACCGTCGTCGTCGGGGAGGACAAGTACGTCCTGCACCTGTTGCCTTCGGGCTCGCTCCAGCCCGCCACGGTGAACGTCATCGGAAACGGCGTCGTGGTCGATCCGTGGACGTTGCTCGAGGAGATCGACGAGCTCACCGGTCGCGGCATCGACCTGACCGGCCGGCTCCTCATCTCCGATCGCGCGCACGTGGTGTTGCCGCATCACAAGCGCATGGACGAGGCGCTCGAGATGTTGCGCGGCGACAAGTCGCTCGGCACGACGAGCCGCGGCATCGGCCCCGCCTACGGCGACAAGGCGCGCCGCGCCGGGCTGCGCTTCGCCGAGCTCATGCATCCCGAGTCGTTCGGCGAGCACCTGCTCGAGAGTCTGCATGCGTGGAACGCGATTCTCGAGCAGGCGAACCTGGAGCCGATCGACGGACCCGCCGCCGTCGCCAAGGCCTGCGAGGTCGCCGAGCGGCTGCGTCCCTTCGTCGCCGACACGACGGCCGTCTTGATCGACGCGTGGAAGTCCGGCAAGCGCATCTTGCTCGAAGGCGGCCAAGGCTTCGGCCTCGACGTCGATCACGGCTCGTACCCCTACGTGACCTCCAGCAACACCGGCACGACCGGGGTGCCGGCCGGAACCGGCCTTCCCGCCAAGGCCCTCGATCACGTCGTGGGCATTTCGAAGGCCTATACGACGCGCGTCGGCGCCGGCCCGTTCCCCACCAAGTGCGGCGGCGCCGAAGGCGAACACATCGGCAAGGCCGGAAACGAGTTCGGCGCGACCACGGGCCGTCCGCGTGACTGCGGGTGGTTCGACGCGGTGCTCGCGAAGCGGGCCGCCGTCACCCAGGGTGTGGACGCCGTCTCACTCACGAAGCTCGACGTCCTTTCGGGGCTGCCCGAGATCAAGCTGTGCACCGCGTACGAGCTCGAGGGGAAGCGTGTCGACGCGCCGCCCGCCTACGCCGGTGACTGGCAGGCGTGCGTGCCGGTCTACGAGACGTTTCCCGGGTGGAGCGAGGATCTGAGCTCGGTGCGGCACTTCGGCGATCTACCGGTCGCGGCGCAGCGGTACGTGCGGGCGATCCAGGACATCCTCGGCGTTCCGATCGAGATGATCAGCGTCGGCGCCGAGCGCGACCGCATGATCCCGCTCGATGACGGGATTCCGGTCGCGGTCTAGCTCACCGCCGTTCCTGCCGATTCATCTGGTAGCGTTGCCCCGTCGATCCCGGGAGGAAGACCGTTCATGCGCGCGAACGACGTCAGCTTGAACGGCAACGGAAGTCCCCGGAGCCGCGGCCTCGCGCGGCACGTGGCCATCATCATGGACGGCAACGGCCGCTGGGCGCAGGCGCGCGGGCTCGTCCGCATGCGCGGTCACGAGCACGGCGTGGAGAGCGTTCGGGCCGTCACGCGGCACGCGGCCAAGCTCGGGCTCGACCAGCTGACGCTGTTCGCGTTCAGTACCGAGAACTGGAAGCGGCCCAAGACGGAGATCAACTTCCTCATGCGGCTCCTTCGCCGCTACCTGGTCAACGAGCGTGACGAGTTGATGGACAACGACATCCGGCTGCGCTCGATCGGAGAGATCGTGGGGTTGCCCCGCGGCGTG
>CBDCWP010000016.1:0-20091 GCA_965223505.1 Planctomycetota bacterium | reverse complement strand
CGGCGAAGGGAGCGGGTCTGTCCGCAAGCCACGTGACGGTCGTGAACCGGTGATCACGGGCACGGGCACGACCACGGTATCGAGCACGACACGCGAGGGAGATCCCCAGGCCGTCGGGAGCGGGATACGCGAGGGGAATCCCCAGGCCCGCGTCGGGAGCAGGATCGGGAGCGCGAGCGGAATGGGGTTGGGGCAGGGATGAAGCGGGATTGGGTCCGGCGCCTAGGATCCCCCTACACTGCGGCCCCATGCCCCGCGAGCGCATCCCCGAGACCGGCGAAGCCGAACAGCGCGCCCTCTTCGGTCCCATGGACCGACACCTGCGCGCCGTTCGCGAACGGTACGGCGTACGCATCAGCGTACGACGCGGCGTCCTCATGCTCGAAGGCGACGACGCCGCGGCCGTGCGCGACGTTACGCAACGCGTCAAGCAGATCATCAAGCAGGTCCGCGGCGGCCGAGAGCCCGCCGTCGACGAAGTCGAAGACCTCCTGCTCGGCGCCAACGGAACCGGCAACGCGCCCTCCGTCCGTTCGAAGTCCAACCGCAAGACGCAACGCGCACCGCGCGCCGGCAGCCGCGACGCGCCCCGCGGCAAGGTCGAGCCGCGCTCGCCCGGTCAAGCCAAGTACGTCGAAGCCATTCGCAAGCACGACGCGGTGTTTGCCGTGGGGCCCGCCGGAACCGGCAAGACGTACCTCGCGGTCGTCGAAGCCGTTGCCGCCTTGCGCGCCGGCGACGCGCGCAAGATCGTGCTGACCCGGCCGGCCGTCGAGGCCGGCGAGAAGCTCGGGTTCCTGCCCGGCGACTTCCATGCCAAGATCAACCCGTATCTGCGCCCGCTCTACGACGCACTCGGTGAGATGATGCCGTGGGGCGAGGTCCAGCGGTACATCGATGCGGACATCATCGAGATCGTTCCGCTCGCCTACATGCGTGGTCGCACGCTGAAGGGCGCGTTCATCATCCTGGACGAAGCGCAGAACACGACACCCGCACAGATGAAGATGTTCCTCACGCGCATGGGCGACGGCTCGAAGGTCGTCGTGAACGGCGACGCGACGCAGGTCGATCTTCCTGACGGCCATCGCTCCGGTCTCGCCGAGAGCGTGCGCATCCTGCGCGACGTGAAAGGCATCGCCATCATCGAGTTCGGAGCGGAGGACATCGTCCGACATCCGCTCGTCCAGCGCATCGTCGACGCCTACGAACGTGTCGAGGGTCCGCTGTGGACGCCCGGCCATCCGAAGAAGGACGGGGACGCGGAGCGTTCGTGACCCGCGCGGCCACCGCAACGCTGACGGTCGAGGGCGTGCGCGTGCCCGGCGGCCGCCGGCGCCTCGCCGGCGATCTGGACAAGCTCGCGGTGCTCGCCGCGCGCCGCGCCGGCCGGGATGTCGAGCTCTCGTTCGCCGTCGTGGACGATGCGCGCATGCGCGCCGTGAATCGCGAGATGCTCGGCCACGACTACGCGACCGATGTCCTCTCGTTTCCCATGGACGAGCGGCCGGTGCTGCGCGGCGACGTCCTGCTGAGCGCCGACACGGCCCGTCGAGAGGCGGCTTCCCGAGGCCATCCCGCGTACCATGAGCTCATGCTCTACGCCGTTCACGGCGTCTTGCATCTGCTGGGATACGACGACCACGGCCGGGCCGAACGGACGCGCATGCGCCGGGCCGAACGCCGGGCGCTGGCGGCCCTGGGCCTGCCGGCCGTGTTCGGCCGGTCCCGGCGCCGATGACGAGGAGGAACGATTGGACGACGCACTGGCCACACAGCGCATCCTGGAGAAGGGCATCGCCACCCAGGCGCAGATCGACGACGCGATTCACATTCGTGAACGCATGCTCGAGATGGGGATGCAGCCCCGGTCGATCGCAGAGGTGCTGTTCGAGAAAGGCCACATCGAGCGCGAGGACTTCGAGGCGCTGCGTCGCGAGGAGCGCAAGTTCCAGGGGCAGGAACAGATCGCCGGCTACCGGTTGCTGGAGCTGCTCGGCGAAGGCGCGATGGGCTCGGTCTACAAGGCGCGCCAGCTCTCCCTCGACCGCGACGTCGCGATCAAGGTGCTCTCGCCTGATCTCGCGAACGACGAGTCGTACGTCGGCCGCTTCATGACCGAGGCCCGCGCCGTCGCGCGCCTCAACCACACCAACATCATCAGCGGCATCGACGTCGGCGACGCCGACGGGATCAAGTACCTCGTCATGGAGTACGCGGACGGCATGACGGTGGCCTCGCTGCTTCGCCGCGGCGGCGCGATGGACGAAGAGCGGGCGCTCATGATCGTCATGCAGATGGCGCGCGCGCTCGACCACGCGCACCGCAACAACCTCGTCCATCGGGACGTCAAGCCGGACAACATCATCATCACCAAGGACGGCGTCGCGAAGCTGTGCGATCTCGGCCTCGCCAGGCTCGAGTCCGCCGAGGGCGAAGCCGCCCGCATGGGGACACCCGCCTACATGAGCCCCGAGCTCGCCCGCGGCGACGCGTCCACGGACGAACGCACGGATCTCTACAGCCTCGGCGCGACGTTGTTCCACATGGTGACCGGACATCCGCCGTTCGAAGGCAACGACGCAGCGGCCGTGATGGCCAAGCACCTCACCGAGCCCGCGCCGGCGGCAAGCAATCTCGATCCGCAGGTGAGCGCGGAAACGACGACACTGATTCAGCGCCTCATGGCGAAGGACCGCACCGACCGCATCGCGACGGCGAAGGAGCTCGTCGGCACGCTCGAAGTGCGCGTGCGCGAGCTGCAGCAACAGCGCGGTGTCACCGGCACGGGACTGGGTGCGGTCGGGGCGCGAACACCCGCCGCGCCGGCGCAGCCTTCGGCGCCGGACACGTCATCGAAGAGCGCACCGCAACCCGGCGTAGCGCCGCCGGTGCGTCGCAGACGTCGTCGCCGTCGCTGAGCGTCGCGCGCGGCTACTCGGACTCAGGCGACCAGTTGCGCTTCGTCGGCTTCGTGATGAGCCCGCGGCGCAGCAGCTTCGCGGTCACCTTCACGCGCATCACGCGGCCGTTGACGACCGCGCGCACGCGCTGGATGTTCGGCTTGAAGGTGCGCAGCGTCTTGCCGGTCGTCTTCTTGCCGATTCCGCCCTTCGCCTTCGCGAGACCACGGGTCGTGTACGTGCGGCCGGACTTCGTCTTCTTGCCGCTGAATTGACATACGCGGGCCATGACCTTGCTCCTTGCGCCGGATGCGCCGTTGAACCGGGGAGCGTAGATCACTCGCCGCCCGACGCAACTTCCGGCACGGGCGCAGATGCCCTCCGCCCCCCGTTTCGCCCCCTTTTTCAGGGGCTCCCGGGCCGTGCGGAGGGGGGACCCGAGTGTAGGTCCGTTTTACAATCCGCGTGGAAATGGTCCCTGTGCCTTACAACTCGCCCTCGTCCTCCATGTCCGGGCGTGAGGACCTGCTGGCGGATCTCAACCCGGCCCAGCGCGAGGCGGTGACCCATTCCGGCGGGGCGTTGCTCGTCGTGGCCGGCGCCGGAACCGGCAAGACCCGCGTGCTGACCCGCCGCGTGGGATGGCTGCTCGCCGGCGGATATCCCGCGGCGTCGTTGCTCGCGATCACGTTCACCAACAAGGCAGCCGGCGTGTTGAAGGAGCGGCTTGCGGACCTCCCGCGCGCCGGCGACGTGTGGGCGGGCACGTTTCACGGCTTCGGCGCGTTCCTGCTGCGCCGGCACGCGGCGGCGATCGGCCTGGACCCGCGTTTCACGATCGCCGATCGCGACGATCAGCTGCGGCTGTTGAAGTCGCTGATCAACGACCTCGGCTTGAAGAGCGCCGGACTTCGCCCGGTCGACGCCAACGCGCTGATCTCGCACATCAAGAACGGAGGCGGCGGCAAGGCCCCGCTGGACGTACGCGCGCTCGGCGCCGAGGGCGCCTTCGACAAGCTGTTCGCGGCCTATCACGAGCGGTTGCGCGCCGCGTCGCTGATGGACTTCGACGACCTGCTCGTCGAGTCCGCCCGATTGCTGCGCGAAGACGAAGGCGTCGCGCGGCTGTACCAGGACCGCTTCGCGCACGTGCTCGTCGACGAGTTCCAGGACACGAACCTCGTCCAGCGCGACTTGTTGCTCGCGTTGCTCGGACCGTCGCACAACCTCACCGTCGTCGGCGATCCGGACCAGAGCATCTACCGTTGGCGCGGCGCGGCGGTCACGAACATCCTCAACTTCGGGGACGACTTTCCGGACGCCACGACGATCCTCCTCGAGCAGAACTATCGCTCGACCGGCCGGATCCTGGACGCCGCCGAACACGTGATCGAACGCAACGTCGGACGGCACGAGAAGCGCCTGTACACCCGCAACGACGAAGGCGCGCGCATCCGCGAGATCCACTGCTTCAGTGGCGAAGACGAAGCCAAGGCCGTCGCCGAGGCGATCGAGGGGTGGCGGGCCGACGGCCGCGCTCTGAGCGACATCGCGGTGTTCTACCGTGTGAACTCGCACTCCCGGGGGTTGGAGCTCGCGCTCCGCGCCCGTTCGATCCCGTACGTCGTCGTCGCCGGCATCGAGTTCTTCCAGCGCAAGGAGGTCAAGGACGTGCTGTGCTACGCGCGGCTCGTCGAGAACCCGCGCGACGAAGCGGCGTTCCTCCGCATTGCGAACGTGCCGAAGCGCGGCGTCGGGCAAGCGAGCCTGAACAAGCTGCGCAACGCCGCGCTCAGCCGCTCGATCTCGTGCCTCGATGCCGCAGCACGCGACGACACCGGCGTGTCGGCGCGCGCGCGCAACGGTCTGCGCAAGCTGCTCGGTGCGATGCGCGAGATCGAGACCATGCCGCGCTCGCCGGTCGCGCCGATCCTCGACGCTCTGGCGACCCAGACCGGCTATCTCGCCGCGCTGGAGGACAGTCCCGACGAGCTCGACCGCAGCCGCGTCGAGAACGTCCGTGAGCTGATCGCGTTCGCGCGCGATTTCGACCGGGACGAGCCCGAGGGCGACCTGCGCGCGTTCCTCGAGCGCGCGGCGCTCGTCACCGACCAGGACGCCTACGACGAGGGATCGGGCCGCGTCAGCCTCATGAGCGTGCACGCCGCCAAGGGCATGGAGTTCCCCTGTGTGCTGATCTCGGGCGCGGAGCTGGGACTCTTTCCCCACGGCCGCAACCTCGACGACGACGTTTCCATGGAGGAGGAGCGCAGGCTCTTCTACGTCGGCATGACCCGCGCGATGGAGGACCTCGTCATCAGCCACGCCGGGCGACGCACCACGTACATGGGAGAAGAGCGCCGCTCGCCCAGCCCGTATCTGAGGGACATCCCCGACGAGCTGCTGGACGTCCGGCACTTTGGTCAGGCCGGCTACGTCCCGCAGCGGACGCAGCCGGCATACGACGACATGTACACCGACGACGGCGGCGGCGGTGGTGGCGCAGGTGCGTCCGTCGTCCGGGAGGTAGGAGCGGCGTTCGCGGCCGGCGAGCGCGTCCTGCACCCGTACTTCGGCGAGGGCTGGCTACGGGACAGCCAGGGCAGCGGCGCGGATGCCCGCGTCACTGTCGATTTCGATGCGTTCGGGCGCAAGCAGCTGCTGCTGCGCCATGCGCGATTGGAGAAGATCCGTTGAGCAAGGAAGGCCCGATCATTCTCTACGACGGTCCCGAAGGTGCGCGGCGTTGGACCCTCGAAGACGGACCCGCGGTCGTGGGCCGCGGTTCGGCCGCCGAGATCCGCATCAACGACCGCGGACTGTCCACGCGCCACTGTCGTTTCGAGCCCGCCGCGCGCGGCGGCTGGAAGCTGATCGACCTCGGCAGCCGCAACGGCACGTATGTCAACGACGTGCTCGTGAAGCAACGCATCGTCGAGGACGGCGATCTCATCCGCCTCGGCCGGGTGAACCTGCGTTTCTACGAGTCCGCCGACGAGGGCGACTTGTTCGCCCGCGTCACGCGTCTGGTCGCCAACGTCAGCAAGCACCGGGGCAAGGCGGGGCTGCGCAAGGCGGCCGAGCACTTCGCGGCGCTTGCCTCCCGCGCAGGCGTGACAGGACTGCTCGTCGACTCCCAGGAGCTTCGCGCGGCCGAGCAGATCCAGCGCGTCATGACGGCCATGCTCGAAGAGCGCAAACCGGCGGCCGTCTTCGAGATGATCGTCGACACGCTGATCGAGTTCACCGGCGCCGAGCGCGGCTTCTTCATCCTCGCGCAGGGCAAGAGCAACGCGAAGGAGGAGCGGCGCGTCGTAGCCGCGCGCAACTTCGACCGCGAGGGCGTCAAGGACGCGCTGGCCAAGATCAGCCGCACCATCGAGCGCAAGGTCCTGGCCGAGGGCGATCCGATCATCGTGACGGACGCGATTCTCGACGATCGCTTCGCCGGGACGGAGAGCATCGCGGACATGCGTCTGCGCTCGATCCTCTGCATTCCGGTCCAGCGCGGATCACGCAATGTCGGCATCATCTACCTCGACAACCGCTTCGAGAAGGCGGTCTTCCAGGAGCGTCAGCTGCCGCTGATGCGCGTCTTCGCCGACCAGGCGGCCATCGCGCTGTGGAACGCCGAGCTTCACGCGGAGAGCAGCACGCGCCTCGAAGAGCTGACGCAGGCGAAGTCCGAGGTCGACGAGCTCAACCGCGTGCTGGAAGAACGCGTGGCCCAAACCAGCGCCGAGCTCATGGAGGTCAAGGACCAGGTCATGCGCGAGCGCGACGAGGCGCCGCTCAAGTACTCGTACTCGAACATCATCGGCAAGAGCCGCCGCATGCGCGAGCTGTTCCACCTGCTGGACAAGGTGACCGACAGCGACGTGCCGGTCTTGATTCAGGGGGAGAGCGGAACGGGCAAGGAGCTCGTTTCGCGCGCGATCCACTTCAACGGCCCCAGGAAGAGCCGCGCGTTCATCAGCGAGAACTGCGCCGCGATCCCGGAGACGCTGCTCGAGAGCGAGCTCTTCGGCTACAAGAAGGGCGCGTTCACCGGCGCGACCGCCGACAAGAAGGGCCTCTTCGAGGCCGCGACGGGCGGCACCCTGTTCCTCGACGAGATCGGCGACATGCCGATGCAGATGCAGAAGAAGCTCTTGCGCGTCCTGCAGGAGCGCGAGGTCAGGCCGGTCGGCGGCAAGCGCGTGATTCCGATCGATGTGCGCATCCTCGCGGCGAGCAACCAGAACCTGCGCAAGCTGTGCGAGGAGGGGCGGTTTCGCGAAGACCTCTACTTCCGGCTCAACGTGATCACGGTGGACCTACCGCCGCTACGCGAGCGCCGCGACGACATTCCACTGCTGGTGCACCGATTCCTCGACGAGATTGCGGAAGAGACGAAGACCGAGCCGAAGTCGGTCTCGGAGGACGCGCTCAAGGCGCTGATGAACCATCACTGGCCGGGCAACGTGCGTGAGCTGCGCAACGAGATCCAGCGGGCGGCGGCGCTGACGGACAACGTCGTTGTGCCGATGGTGTTGAGCCAGACGGTGCGCGGGAACGCGGAGGACAACGCGTCGGTGGCGGAGCTCGGGCAGAAGCCGCTGCGCGAGATGGTGCGCGAGGTGACCGAGGATCTGGAGCGCAAGGTGATCCAGGAGGCGTTGCGCCGCAGCCGGGGCCGCAAGGCGCAGGCCGCGCGCCTGCTCGGCGTGAGCCGCCCGACGCTCGACTCGAAGATCGACCACTACGGGCTCGTCGTGAAGCGCGAATAGCAGGGCGCCGGGATGGATCGAACCGAACGCCTGCAAGCCCGCTTTGCACTCCGCGGATTCGCCATCCGTGGCCGAATTGCCGACCTCGGAAGTGCCGTCTCCGCAAGGGCTTGTGACGACGTCTCGGGCACCACGCCCGGCGGGGCGCGGCACGCGAGTTGATGTGCAGCAAGGGCACGAGGAGGCGCCGAACCCATGGCCGAGCTCATCATCCGCAGCCCCGACCAACCGGACATTCGTGTCGAGCTGACGCCCGCGCTGGCCGACAAGCCCCACACGGTGGGCCGCGGTGAGGACTGCGAGACGTTCATTCCCGAGCTCAAGGCGTCTCGCAAGCACCTGCGACTGCGCGCCGTGCAGCTCCAGAGGACGGGCGCCATTGGGTTCGTTGCCGAGGAGCTGGGATCCGCCAACGGGACCTGGCTCGGCGATCAGCGCATCTCCCGCCGGCTGCTCGTCGACGGAGACGAGCTGAGGATCGGCGACACGACGCTCACCTTCGTCGACACACCCGCGCCCGCGGCCCCGCCGCCCCCCGACGATGCGGCGCCCGCGGTCGTTCTCGGCGGCTCGCTCAAGCTCGCGACCCCGCAAGCGAGCACGACGGCCCCGGAGCCGGAACCGGCCGCGCCCGAGCCGGTCGCCGTCCGTGACATCGCCGACGCGCCTCCGAGCAACGGCGGCGGCGGGCGCCGTCGCCAGGAGGGAATCCCCGGCGCGCTGCTCTTCCTCGCGATCGCCGTGATCGCCCTGATCGGCGTCGAGGTCTTCCTCGGTGCGAAGGCGGAGAAGAGCGGCAACGACGCAATCGCGCAGAAGGAGATGATGCTCCTGCTGCAAGACCTCGAGAAGATGTCGTACGACCAGTTCTCCGACGCGGTCGACGACTACGCCGTCCGCTTCCCCGACAGCCCCAACGTCGATCGCTTCGATCCGTATCTGCGCTACGCGAAGCAACGCGACGACAACCGCACGCTCGTCGACGAGGAGTTCAACCGGCTGGTGAGCTGGTCCGACAAGCTGCCGGCGTCGGAGATCCGGGCCGGCTTCCAGGGCCTGCTCGCGCGCATGCCCGGCGACGAGGCGTTCGCGGCACGCGTGCACCGCAAGCTGCGTGCGCTCGACGAGCGCCGCGAGCTTCGCGACCAGGAAGAGATCGAGCTCGTCGCTAATCTGGTCGAGGCCGCGCTGACGGCGAAGGACCCGGCGCGCGCGTTGCGCCTGCTCGGTTCCTACCGCATGGCGAACCCCGGGCTGACGTCGAAGACCCTCGACCGCATCGACGCCTTGCAGAAGCGCGCCGAGACGGACCTGCAGATCATCTTCGACAACAGCTGGAAGGCCGCGCTCATGTCGAAGGACAAGGCGCGCAGTCGCGAGCTGCTCGCCAAGCTGTGGCCGCGCGTGGCAGGCACGCCGTTCGGAGCGCAGGTCGCGAAGAAGCTGCGGGAAGACGATCTGCCGGCGATCGGCGACATCGACGCGCCGGCGAGCTCGCCGAGCGACCCGTCCGCGCCCGACATGGACGACCCGACGCCGCCCGGCGTGACCGAGGATCAGCTGGCCACGGCCGTTCGCGCGGAGAGTCTGCTCACCGGCCGCAACTGGGTCGAGGGCCGGCGCATCTTGGCCGAGCTGGTCGGCGCCGTCGAGGCCGGCCGCCTACGCGCCGAGTGGAGCCGTCGTCTCGCGGACGTCGATCGCATCTTGAGTCTCGTCGAGGTCCTCGGCGGGAAGGCCGCGTCGGATCGGCAGCCGAAGCGCAAGCTCTCGTTCGGTCGCGCGACCGTGACGGCGGCGACGCCCGAAGGCGTCACGTTGCTCCTGAAGGGCGATCGCACGCGCGAGATGACCTGGGCCGACGCGGAGCCCGCGGACGTATTGGCGCTGCTCAAGCCGACCAAGCCGAGCCGCGATCAGAGCATGGCCACGGCCGTCCTCGCGGCGGACCTGCGCGACCGCGAGGCGTTCATCGAGGCCGTGACGCCGCTCTACGAAAAGGGCAAGGACCTGGCGGCGGTCCACGCGCTGGTGGCGCGGCGACTGTACGGTCGCGCCGAGACGCCGCAGGGCGGCTACCGGCTGCACAAGGGCGACCTGCTGGACACGCAGCAGTACCAGCGACAGCTCGACATCGAGCAGGTCGCGGCCTGGCGGACGCGCGGCGCCGAGCTCGTGACCCTCGTCGCGAACAAGACGCCGGCGCTCAAGAAGCTCGAGAAGCTCAAGGCGCTGCGCACGGAACTGGACAACCGGCGCAAGTACGCGCTGCTCGCCATCTTCAACGAGAAGCACTATCCGTACCCGTACAACAAGGGCAGCCAGGCCTACAACGCGGTGCAGAACGAGATCGACCGCCGCGTCGCGCTCGTGCGCGAAGTCTGGGACGACCCGTATCGGGCCAAGGTCACGCGCACCGGGCAGCTCGAGAAGCGCCTCGACGAGTTCGAGGACGTCCTCCAGAAGCTGAAGGCGAAGGGCGAGGACGTGCGCTCGCTCGAGCAGAAGATGGCGCCCTACTCGATGTACATCGGCGAAGAGGCCATGACGGTGCGCGAGTTCTATCTCGATGCGACCGAGAAGAAGCGCTTCGAATACAACCGCTGGGTGATGAACGAGTACAACCCGGCGCGCACCGAGTTCGCGAGCGGCACCGAGCGCAAGCAGGTGGAAGTGACGAACGAGTACCGGATGATGATGGGGTACCTCACCAACGTCACGCCCGGCGGCGCGCCTTACGACTCGATCGACAAGACGAACGTGGTCGAGATCCTCGATCAGGGGCAGCACGGACGCTTCCGGCCGCTGCGTGCCGTGCGCGTCGACAACCGGCTCACCGACGCCGCACGCGCACACAGCCTGGACATGTCGACGCGCGGGTTCTTCAGCCACCACGCGCCGCCGAACCCGGCGACCGGCGCCGGCCCGACTTCGCCCTTCGACCGCATGAAGAAAGCGGGGTATCAGGGCTGGGGCGCGTCCGAGAACATCTGCTCCGGTGCGACGTCGCCGAAGGGCGCGCACGATCGCTGGTGCCACTCGAGCGGTCACCACCGCAACATCCTCGGTGGCTGGACGGATCTGGGGTCCGGGCAGTCCGGTCGCATGTGGACCCAGAACTTCGGCATGGGCGGCGGCGCGCGCGCGCAGGTCGAGCCCACCGTCGAGATCGGCACGCCGCAGGGCCGCGGCAATCGCGGCGGTGCGGCCGGTCGGTAGAAGGCCTCGTTTGACGTACGATTCGGTTTCTTGACCCGGAACGGAGGCCGCCGTGCCGAAGCTGTACATCGCTGAAGACCACGCCGAGACCGTCTACGAGATCTTCGACGACCAACCCGACGTGTCGATCGGCCGCGGCGCTGCGAACGCAGTGCAGGTGCACGATTCGCACGCGAGCAAGATGCACGCCGCCATCCGCAAGATCGAAGGGCACTGGAAGGTCGTCGACCTCGAGTCGAAGAACGGCACGCGCGTCAACGGCGAGTTCAGGAACCAGCACTGGCTCACGGACGGCGACACCATTGCCATCGGCGACGCGGCGATGCGCTACGCCGGCGAGGGTGCGCCCGACGGTGCGCCGGGTGCCGCGCCGCAAGCCGCGGTGGCGCCGGTCGTCGCGCGCACGCCGCAGGCGCCCGCACGCACTCCCGCTCCGGCCCCGGCCGCGGCGCCCGCGTTCACGCCCACGCCCGCTGCGCCCGCGCGCGCCCCGGGCGCCCGGAGCCGCCGCCGTGCCGACGACTACGACGACTACGACGACTCCGAGGGCGAGCGTTTGCCGCGGCGGCGAAGCAGCAGCAACGCGACGATCGTCGTGCTGGGCGGAATCGGCGCGTTGGCGTTCCTCGCGCTGATGTTCTTCCTCATGGACAGCGGGAGCGGCCTGACGCACAACCAGGAGGTCGAGAAGAAGGCCAACGCGTACGCGCTGAACATGGAGTACGACAAGGCGATCAAGTACGCCAGGAAGCACGGGCGCTCGGACGAGGTCCATTACGACCGCATTCGTGACGACATCGCGAAGTGGGAGGAGATGCTCGAACAGGAGCCGATGCGCAAGCGCAACGAAGAGGCGCGGCTCTACTTCGAGCACGAGGTCATCCGGCGCACGCACTCGCCCGTGCTGAAACCGCAAGGGTCGCGGCTCGACAGCGAGGCCGCCGAGGTGATGCGTCAGTTCCTGCTCACCTACGGCGACACGTCGACGGCGGCGCTGCTTCTGCACGCGGACTACGAGCCGTACAAGCACTTCCGCAAGATCATGCGCGAGCATGCGAAGGACACGGCCAGTCCCCGGGACATCCTCAAGCGCATCTCGCTCGACCTGCAGAACGACCTTCTCGTCAAGCGTTTCGGAGACGCCGTCAAGCGACTCGAGAACGTACGTGACGTACAGGGACTGATGATCTCGCGCGACCGCGCGCAGGAGCTTCGCCGCCTGGTGGACGCCCGCATCGCGAATATCAAGGAGCAGGCGCGGCGGGCGTTCGACCTCGACATGGAGGAGGCGGAGCGCTTGATGAGCGGCGGCGACAAGCGCAAGGCGCGCCGGGCGCTGAACAACATGATCGACACGTACGGCCTGCCGAGCCTGGTCAACGAAGCGAAGGCCAAGCTCGCCGAGATGTGATGTAGGGGCAGCCCTTGTGGCTGCCCAACCGCGGACGCCAAGACACGCCCAATTGGGCGACCACGAGGGTCGCCCCTACACCGGCCGGTCCAGGACGTCGTGCAGGTTCGCCCTTACAAGATCGTCTTCCCGAGCGCGGAGAGGATCAGCTCCACCGCGAGCTTGCCCGTGATGTTCTGCTCGTCGAGTGTCGGGTTCAGCTCGACCATGTCCATCGAGAGCAGCTTCTTGCTCCGCGCAACGGCTTCGCAGATCAGGTGCGCCTCGCGATAGGTGAGGCCGCCCGGCACCGCGGTGCCAACGCCGGGTGCGTAACGCGGGTCGACGCCGTCGAGGTCGAACGACAGATGGAATCCCGCCGTCCCGTCGGTCACGCGGCCGATCGCCTCGCGCATGCACGTCGCGAGGCCGCGCTCGTCGATCTCGCTCATCGTGTACGCCCGCACGCCCGAGCTTCGAACCAACTGGCGCTCGCGGCGGTCCACGGAACGGATGCCGAGCAACGCCACGTTCTCCGGCTTCACCGCGGCCCGCGTTCCACTGAGCTTTCGAAGCGCCGGCAGACCGTGCCCGAGCAAGTGGGACAGCGGCATCCCGTGGATGTTGCCGCTCGGACTCGTGTCCGGCAGGTTCATGTCCGTGTGCGCGTCGATCCAGATGATGCCGATTTCCCGCTTCCGCTTGCGGAAGTGCCGCGCGACGCCGGACACGCTGCCCATGGCGATCGAGTGATCGCCGCCGAGGATCACGGGCAGCGACCGCTTCTCCAGCGCGGCCTCCGTCTCGTCGCGCAGCCGAACGCACACATCGAGCACCTCCTTGAGGTACCGGGCGTTCTCGGATCCCTGGCGGGCGAACTCGGGCTCGCGCACCATCACGGAGCCGCGTTCCTGCACGCGCCAGCCGACCTGCTCCAGCCCCGGAGCGAGGCCGGCGAGGCGGATCGCCGACGGTCCCATGTCGACGCCCCGGCGCCCCGCGCCGAGGTCCATGTGAACGGAGATGACTGCGACCGACTTGCGTGCCATGGGTGGAGTATCCCGCAATCGAACCCCGACGCCGAATCGGAACCCCGTCTCCCGCCCGAATCCGTGCCCGGCGACTACCGCGGCGTCCCGCTCGGGCCCCGCTTCTTCTGCACGTGCCGGCGCACAAGCGCCCGGAAGTCGTCCTCCGCAACCGGCGGACGCGGCGGCGCCGACAGGTACGCGGCGAACATCGCGTCGCGATCCCACAGCGCCTCGTCGAGGCTCGCGTCCAAGCGCGCGAGATCACGCGCGCGTCGCGACCAACGCACCTCGCGTTTCGTTCGTCGCGCGCCGTCCACGTCTGCGATCACGATTCGCGATCCGTCGGCCAACAGGTTCGGCGCCTTCAAGTCGCGATGGCGCATCTCGCTCTCGTGCATGGCCCGAAGGGCTCGGCCGATCGACGCCGAGGTCGCCTCGTCGATGCCGCCGTCGCGCGCTCGCGCATGGAGATCAGGCGCGTCGACGTGCTCGGAGACGAGAACGCCGGATCCGTCCGCGCGTGCCGCGGCAACGAGCGGGCGCACGACGTCGACGTGCCGGTTGCGAAGCGCCGTGGCGAGATAGAACGCGCGCAGAGGGCGCGGCATCCGGCCCGGGGCCACGGGTGCGTACGCCTTCACGACGACGAAGCCCGCCCCTTCGGGATGATCGACACGCTGAACCCGGCCATCGTCCTTGAGCGGCGCGCCATGAGGACACCCCCCGCTCGCCGCCTGTTTCAGGACCTCGTCGATCCACGGTTTCCAAACCGCGCTCGTCTCGTCGCGATCACGAACGGCGCGGGTCGCCTGCGCGGTCTCGAAGTGCTCGTAGTGCCGTCCCGAACGCGTCGGCCGCCGGTCTCGCCCGCGCCGGTAGGTGCGCGCGATCTTGCGCGCGCGGCGCTCCACCTGCGGTGCGAGGGCGCGCGCGGTGGCCCTGGCGTCGTCGCCGAGCCACGCCGCGTACGCACGCAACGCGCGCAGCTGCTGTGTTCGGCGGGCGCGGCCGAGCAGGCCGTGGCGCAGACGGGCGAGCTCGGTCATGCGCTGCCGTTCGGTGAGCGCGTCGCTGATGCGGGCGCCGCCGAGATCGATCAGCGCCGGCCCGTCCGGGGTGCGG
Organism: Planctomycetota bacterium; assembly: GCA_965223505.1. GTDB lineage: Bacteria > Planctomycetota > PLA2 > PLA2 > JAEUHO01 > CBDCWP01. The sequence goes on along the minus strand of CBDCWP010000016.1, from coordinate 5,657 downwards.
CCGAGATTCTCGGCGTGCAGATCGCGATGCCGCAGGCCGGCCGCGTGCGCGTCCGCGAGCAGCCGCGCGACGGCGTCGATGTCGGCCGCGCACGCCGTGTCCGCCGGCGGCATGGCGTCGTGTTCGAGCCGCCGCGCCATCAGGCAGTCGACGGCGTCGTCGGCGAATGCCAGTGCGACCGGCGCGCGCACGCCAGAAGACGCGAGCGCGCGCAGGACGCGGCCCTCGCGCGGACCCTTGCCGCCGCGGACGCGCTTCGACACGCGGTCGGTCGCCGTCACGGGCCGGCTCCACTTGACGACGACGCGCTCGCGGCCGTTCGGACCGTCGATCTCGCCTGCCAGCACCGTTCGCATCGGCCGCACCTTGCCGATGACGTCGAAGCCGGGCGGCGGCGCGGGCCACGTGGCGTCTCGCAATCCGTTCACGAGCCGCTCGAAGGCCGTCTCGTAGTGGGGGGCGCACCAACGCATCGCCCGGCATTGTCGCGCGAACACACCGCCGTGACACGTTTCCGCGCCGGGAAGCGTCCGTGACGGCCCGCGCCGGCGCTGGAACGCTTCGCCGCGCCGTGTGAACCGATACCTTTGACGGGACGTGCTGAAGATCCAACGAGCGTTGCTGGCGGAGTTGATCGGCGGCTTCCTGCTCATCACGTTCGTGGTGACCGGCGCCGTGTTCGGCGGTTTCACGATCCGCTTCGTGACCACCGGCGGCGAGGCGCTGGGCGCCGAGCTGATGCTCACGTTGATGCCGAAGCTCATTCCCATCGCGCTCACCTACTCGGTGCCGTTCGCGTGGCTGGCGGCCGTATCGCTCACCCTCGGTCGATGGGTCTCCGATCACGAGTGCGTCGCGTTGAAGGCCGCGGGCGTTCACCTGCGCACGATCGCCGTCCCCGTCATCGCCGCCGGCTGTCTGCTCGGACTGGGCGGTGTGCTCTACAACTCGTATCGCGTCCCGGAGGCGCACCGCGAGGTGCGTTCCAGCATCAAGGACTTCGTGCCGAAGTTTCTCGCGTCGCTCAAGGGCAGCGACCGGTCCGTCGCGCTGAACCGCGGCCGGCTTTCGTGGGAGCGGTTCGACGCCGAGACGAACGAGTTCGTCGGCGCCGTCCTCGATCGCCGCGGCCGCGGCGGGAAGCCGGAGCAGAAGGCGGTCGCGCGACGCCTCGGGCTCGATCAGATTCGGGAGGCCGAAGGCGTCGGCTTGATCTTCACGCTCAAGGACGCGTACTTCTTCCGTTGGCGCTCCGGCGACCTCGAGGTCGCGGAGGGATCGACCGGCGAGTTCTCCGTCGGGCGCGTCGAAGAGATCGGCGCGTCGACCACGTTCAACCAGTTCTTCTCGACGAATCGGTTCTTCTACAAGCCGAAGGACATGATGCTCGACGAGCTGTTCTACGTCGCCGAGCGCGGCGGTGTTCGACTCGGGTCGGTGGCGCACGCGCGCGTGGCACTTCACGGCCGGCTCGCGCTCGGGAGCGCTTCGTTCTTCCTCGGTCTCTTCGCGGTCGGGATGGCGCTCCTGCTGCCTCCGACGGGGCGTCGCGTCCGCGACTTCCTCTTCTGCTTCATTCCTTCGATCGTCGTCTATGCGCCGCTCATGCTCATGGGACCGCCGCTCGCGACGAGTGGGACGCTGCCGCCCTGGCTCGCCATGTGGTCGCCGAACATCGTCCTCTCGCTGGGCGCGATGGTGCTGCTCTCCATCGGATTGCGCCGATGACGCTGGTCCGCCGCCACGATCGGTACATGCTCAAGGCGTTCTGGGGGACGTTCGGCGCCGTCGTGCTCTTCCTCACGCTGATCAGCGTCGTCCTCGATCTCGCGGAGCGACTTCCGCGGCTCTACAAGTTCTGGGACCAGCTGGTCGCCGCAGGCTACGACCCGTTCTGGGCCATCGCCGAGTTCTACGCCACGCTCATCCCCTTCATCTGGCTGCAGCTGCTTCCGTTCTGCGTGCCGGTCGCCGCGGCGTTCTGCCTCGCGCGCCTGTTGCGGCACAACGAGATCGCGCCGCTGCTGACGGCCGGGGTTTCGATGCGGCGCGTGCTCGCGCCGATCGTGGTCTCGAGCGTGATCGTTGCGGGACTCATGGTGTTCGCGCGCGAGGACGTGGTACCCGACCTGAGCCGCCGGCACATGACCCTGAGTCGGATCCTCTCGCGCAACGAGCCCGATCGGATCACGCTGGTGCCGCACTTCCACGACGTGGACGGCGGCCGGCTCTCGATGGCGGCCTACATGCCGATCGCCCGCAAGATCGAGCAGGTCGAAATCCAGTTCTTCGACGACGACGGCGCGCTCACGGCCTTCGACTGGTATCCCGAGCTGTCGTGGGACGAGCAGAAAAAGCGCTGGATCGCCGAAGGCGGGGGGGAGCGAATCGAGCTCGAGGGCGGCGGCGCGCCGGGCACGCAGCGCATGCGGCTCGAGCCCGGCTACGTCGCCCCCGTCAGCGTGTCGGTCTCGCTGCTCGACATCACCCTGATGCGCTCGGGCGGGCTGGGGCTCTCCTTCTCGGACAGCAAGGAGCTCGTGGACGCGAATCCCGGCAACCCGCGCCTGACGATGATGCACCAGGAGCTGTTCACGTCGTCGGCATCGGCGGTCGTGCTGTTGCTGCTGGCGTTGCCGTTCTGCATCCGTGTCGGCCCGAAGCGCGTCTTGGCGATGGGGACGGCGGTCGGCGTTACCGCGCTGTACTTCGGCATGGGCTATCTGAGCAGCAGCATGGGGGGCGCGGGCGATCTGAATCCCATCGTGCTGGCGTGGTTGCCGACGGTGGTGTTCGGCGCGCTGGGCGTCACCCTGTTCTGGGGGATCGACGGGTAGCGGACGGCGGCCGAAGCCGGGTCGCACGGCGTTCCATGAGGTACGGTAGGGAAATGCAACGCCGGATCCTCCTGTGTCTCGCCGTTTCCCTGCTGGCACCCGCCTCCGCGGCCGCGGACGACGACGACGTCGCCAAGGCCCCGCTGCCGTCGGGCTGGACGCAGGTCCGCACGGAAGAGGTGCCGGCCGCGAACTTCGCGCCAATCGCCGAGAAGTTCGGGGTCGAGATCGACCGTTTGACGAACCGCTTCGTCTCGCTCAACGGCTTCAGCGCCCGCATGAACGTCATCACCTGCGCGACGGAGGTCGACGCAAAGAAGCTGCTCCGCAAGCTCGATGAGATGCGCAAGGGCTTCGTCTCGCGCAAGGAGAAGCAGGTCGTCGAGGTCCCCGGCACCAACCTCCTGGTGGCGAAACGCGTGTTCGCAGCCTTTGCGCTCCCGCAGGACGACAAGGCCGAGTGGGAATTCGTCGCCGACATCGGGTGCGTCGATGCGCTGGACTACATGGAGACCAATCTCGTCTTCAACCACTTCCTGAAGTACGACCCGGACGGGTTGGACGACCCGCACGCGAAGCAGATTCGGGAGATGACGAAGGATTGGCGATTCGGCACGACGACGCGCCTGTTCACGAGCGAGCCGCTCTGGTTCGAGTCGGCGTTCGACTTCGAGCCGGCGTCGACCGGGACGAAGCGGCGCGGCGCGTTCACCACGTACGGGTTCGAGGCGCCTCCGACGCGGCTCGATGTCCCGTACGTGAAGGTCATCGCTCGCACGACGGTGCAGTCGCGCTTCGAGCCCTTTCCGCGCGCCACGGATCCGCACGACACGGCGGCGACGGACTACTGGCCCGCGAAGGACCCCGAGCTCAAGGTGCTCGCGGCGTCGTTGACGCGGGGCGTGACGGACGAGCGCGGCAAGGTGCAGAGCTTCCTGCGGTTTCTCTCGATGAAGATCCGCTACGACGGGCCGATGGGATCGCGTCACGGCGTGAAGAAGGTGTTGCAGCAGGGATTCGGCCGGTGTTGGGACAAGAGCGACGTGTTGATCACACTGTGTCGCGCTGCGGGCATTCCCGCGCGCCAGGTCGCGGGCTGGGTGCCGCCGCTGAACGCGGGGCACGTCTGGGCCGAGGTGCGCGTCGGCGACCGGGGATGGATCCCGGTGGATGCGACGTGCACGTGGCTCGGGACGTCCGCGGACTACATCCCGTTGTATGCGACCTCGGATGGGGCGATGCCGATTCTGTACTTGAGCATGCCGCGGGTCCGAAAGCGGTAGGGCTGCCCCTACGAGAGAGCCGGATCGGCGTTCCATGCACCCGTGTGTTTGGCGTATCGCGCGGTTCCCCCGACAATGCCCGCGTCATGCCCGCCCTCGAACGCGTCTACCAGGATCTGTCCCGGCCCATCCGCGCCTTCACCTTCACGGTGGAAGCGCTGGAGGAAGGACGCCGGCTCGACACGCTCCTGCGCGAGCACTACCCGTGGCACAGCCGCACGCGCTTTCGCGAGAAGCTCAAGCGCGGTGAAGTGCAGGTCAACGGCGCCGCCGGCAAGCCCTCGACCCGCGTCCGCAAGGGCGACATCGTGCGCGTCGAGATCCCCGTCGATCCGAATGCCCCCGAGCTGGAGACCGCCGACGACCTCGAGATCCTGTTCGAGGACGAACACCTCGTCGCGGTCCACAAGCCGAGCGGCATGGCCGCACATCCCGTCGGACGCACGCGCCACGGCACGCTGATCAACAAGTTGCACGCGCGCTACCGCAGTGAAGACCCCAACGAGGACACCGTGCCGCGTCTCGGCCACCGCCTCGACCGCGACACCAGCGGCGTCGTGCTCTGCGTCAAGAACCGTGACGTCGACGCCCGCGTCGTGGACGCGTTCACCCGGCGCAAGGTGCGCAAGACCTACCTCGCGCTCGTCGAAGGCGCCGTCGCCGACGATGACGGCGTCATCGAAGCGCCGCTCGGACCGGCGGTCGACGGCGAGTCCGAGCTTCACCAGTGCGTGCGTCCCGACGGACTGGCGTCGAAGACCCGCTGGCGCGTGATCGAGCGCTTCCCGCGGCACACGCTGGTCGAGTGCCGCCCGCACACCGGACGTACGCATCAGATTCGCGTGCACCTCGCGCACATCGGGCACCCGATCCTGGCCGACCACCTCTACGGCGACGTGCGTCCGCTCACCCGTCGGCGGGTCGATCCGACGACGCCGCGCGCCGAAGACCGGGTGATCCTGAGCCGCCTCGCGCTGCACGCGCACCGTCTCGAATTGGATCACCCCATCACCGGCGCCGCGCTCGCGATCGAGAGCCCGCTGCCGCAGGACATGACGGCCGCCGTCGAAGCGATGCGTACGACGGCTTGATGCTCTCCAAGCGCCAGCGCCAACGCATTCAGCTCATCGCAAAGGGGCGCTCCGACGAGCCGTTGCGGGTCCTCGAGGGGCGCAAGGCCGTGCTCGACGCTCTACGCATCGGTGTCGTGAAGGAGCTGTGGCTGCGCTCGGATCTCGACGACGAGACCGTTTCGCTCTTTCGCGACGCCGCCGGCGAGGACGTCGTGTTCGGCGAGGGGCCGGGCAAGGAGCTCGATCGCTTGTCGGGCACCGTGACGCCGCAGGGCGTGCTCGCGCTGGTGCGCGACACCGCGCGGCCGCTCGAGGACGTTTGTGCGCGGGCGGGACTGCTGCTCTGGTTCGACGGCGTGCAGGATCCCGGCAACGTCGGCGCGGTCGTTCGGGTCGCGGTGGCGTTCGGCGTGGCGGGCGTGCTGGTGGGCGCGGGCAGTGCCGACCCGCTGGGCTCGAAGGCG
>CBDCWP010000015.1:0-25467 GCA_965223505.1 Planctomycetota bacterium | reverse complement strand
ATGCCGACGCCCTTGACGAACCAACGCGTGATCCGTACGGCGCCGTCGTCCGAGCGCTCCTCCACGCGCAGCGCTTCCAACGTACCGGCCGGGACCGTGATCCGTTCACGGGCGACGACACGCAGCTTCGTGGTCAGGTCGGACTCCTCGCGGTTCACGCTGAGCGTCCCTTTCCAGCGCCACGAGACGCCGACGCGGGCTTCGGGCAGCAGCGCAACCGGCGGTTGGTGCTGGATGGAGACGCGATACCCGTCGACGTAGAATTCCTGCAGGCCGGTTGGCGGCGCGGCGTAGATGCTCTTCGCGCGGTCCTCGTTCGTGTCGTCGGGCCGGCCGTAGGTGAACTCGTAGGGCACCCGCTCTCCATCGACCTGGCGGACGTCGCCACCGTACCTGCGCATCGAAAGCGGCCATGAGCGCTTGCTTGCCTCGACGCGGTAGCTCCACGACCTGCCCTCTTCCATCGGCAGGTATTGCGCAGGGTCGTCCGGTATCACCGGCGCAGGTGGCGCATCTCCACAGGCGGTGACGAAACAGACGGCGACGACGAGCCAAGCGGTCCGAACGAGCGGTTGCATGTCGGGTAGGACGCGCCGGATGGCGCGGTGTTATCCGCCCTCAGAACATGATCTGCAGACCGATGACGACCGTGCGGGTGTGCCGCTCCAGCGCGGCGAGCGCGTCGATGCCGTCCTCCAGCAGCCCGCGCTCGCGCGGATCCCGGATGCTGCCGCGCATCCGGCGCATCTCTCGAAGCAGCTCTCCTTGACGCTCTCGAAGCTCGTTCAACCGCGCGTGCCGACGGCGAAGCGCTTCGCGGTCCAGGTTGCCTGTTCGCAGGGCGTCCACGAGGAGGCGCTGGACGGCCTCCGCCTCCAGCTTGGTCGCGTCGGCGTGGTTGTGGATGGCCAGGCCGATCTGCTTCAGATTGTTCGACGCCTCCATGCGGGTCGCGGTTTCCCTCGCCGCCTGCACGGCGGGAATGAGGAAGGCGGCCAGCACGCCGAGCGTCGTGGCGATCACGATGACGAGTGGGAAGGGAATGAAGCCGCGTTCGCAGCGGTGAGCGGTGCTCGTGGTGTTCATGGGGTCCTCTCGCGACACCCCGTTTCCCGCGATCCGTCCCGGCTCCGGCGACGCGAGCGGGGGGTCGTCCAACGGAGTAGTCGTGGTCGGCGCCGAGAATTGCCGGTGCGCGAGACTCGGTACCTGCGCGTACGCTTTCGTCCGCCGTGATCTCCAACACCGAACTCGAAGACGTCCGCCTGCGCGAGCAGCTCTGGAAGTGGACCCGTCATGCCGACCGATCCGGAGACGAGCTCACTACGCAGGGCCGGCTCCTCTCCTTCTCGGACGACATCGTCTCGCTCCACCAGTTCGAGAGCCACCGAAGCGAGGGACTCGTCTTCCTTCGGCGCGACGATCTCATCGGGTGCGCCAGAGGTCGGACCGAAGAGTTCCGAGAGCACATCCTGCGCGAGCGGGGCACGTGGGACGTCGCGTTGCCGGCGTTGCCGACGATTTGCGACATGGCGGCGTTGTTGGCTGAGTTCGGGCAACGAGAGGAGTTCGTCACGATCGAGTGCGAGTACGAGGAAGAGGACGATCTCTACGAGACGTACTTCGTCGGCCTGGTCACGGATGTCGTCTCGAGCGACGGTGACCAGGACGCGCACGTTCGATGTGTCGACGCGGCGGGAGAGTGGTGGGACGAGCTCTCGATCGTCCCGGTCGAGCTGATCTCGGCGGTCACCTGGCGCGACCCGTACGTGGCGATCCTGAGCGAGTTCGTACGACGCTAGGCGTGCCGCGTCGCGAACCCCGTCGAGGACGGGGTTCCGAGTTCGGGCCGGGCGCAGCAAGAGGATCGTCGGGCGCAGCAGCGGCCGTTTCAAAACAGCGCCTAGTCCCGGCGGACCGTATGTCGCGCGGTGAACAGCGCCATCATGCCGATCACGTCGATTTGGACGTCGTCGAATCGTCGTTCGAGGGCGCTCCGCAGTGAAGGTTCGTCGTCGTGCGTGTTCGAGAATACGCCCTTCTGATTGAGTTTTCGCATCACGAATCGCGCCGGCCAGCTGCCGCGGACGCCGCGCCCCACCAGCGTGCTCCCGAACAGGACGGCGCCGGGCCGCATGACCTCGGCCACGTGGTCGAACAAGACCGCCTTGCGATCCATCGGCCCCGGCATGCAGTGCAGGAGGTTGGCCAGGCCGACGGAGTCGAACGGCTCCGGGCGAGGACGCAGCGGCCGAAGCGCGTCGGCCGCGAGCAGCTCGGGCCGGTGGCGGGCGATTCGACGCGCCGTGTGAGCGAGACTGTTGGCATTGAGGTCCATCAGCATCAGCCGCTTCGGGCGAAATCGACAGCGATCGAGGAAGTAGCCGGTGCCCACACCGATGTCGAGGTGATTCGGGCTCGCGAGATCGTCGTACATGCGCTGAACGTGCGAGGCGCGGCAGCGCCAGAGCACCGGCAGATTGAAGCCGTGCACGATGGGGTCGTAGACCCAGAGAAAGGAGCGCGTGTAGATCGCAGCGCCCGTGTCACTCTCCGTCGCACCCGGCATGACGTTGCATGGTACGGACACGGCGGCCCTTGCCAACACACCCGCGTCGCCGGAACGAGCGGAGGCCCGTGAAGCGCACGGGCCTCCGCCGTTGTCGGTCTACGGACGGCCGTGCACCTCTCCGCACGCCTGCAGCGTGCCCGCGCCGAACACGCGAATCGACATGGCGCCGACGGCGGCGAGCGGGACGTACGACGGACCGGCCTTGTCCACGCTCAGCGTGCCGTTGCCGTTCGCGTCCACGGTCCAGCCGCCGACGAACATCTGGGCGCCGGTCAGCATGCCGGGGCCGCTTGGCACGCAAGCACGCGGGCCCGACGGCTTGGCCGCCGCGTCGTAGACGAGCGAGAAGTACGGGATGTTCGGGTCGAGGCCGGTCGCGCGCCCGCGCACCTGCAGCGTCGTTCCCGTGTCGACGAACCTGATCTTCGCCAGGACGCCCGAGGTCGGGGTCTGGTGGAGGTTCGCTGCCCCCGTCGCCAGCGGCGGCTTGTCCGCCTGGGCGTAGTTCGTCGCGAAGGCGCCGACGGTCAGGAGAAGTGCGGCAGCGAAGACGATCGTGCGGCGGTTGCGAAAAGGGCTCATGAGCATGCTCCTCGGTTTGCTGATTCCGAAGCCGAATGCCACGCCCCCTCAATAGCCGCGTCTGTATGTGACGCCGGGTTCTGTTGCATATACAAGGTCAGCCGTCCCGGGCAGGTAGTCCCCTGCGCACGCCGGCACTAGCGCGGGCGGCCGATCTCGTCCAGTAGCGCGATGACGCGCCCTCGAATCGTCGCGTTCTCGTGCGCCTCGAACGCGACGAGGTGCGCGCAGACCGGGGTGCCCATCGAGCGCAGCGCTCGCAGCGCCGCCTCGAACTCGTCTCCATCGAGCTCGTCGACGAGCAGCGCCACCTTCGAGGAGATGTCCGGAAGCACCGGCGAGAAGACGAGATGAACGCGCTTCGTATCGACCGGCGCCGGCTTCAGATACAACGGCATCAACGCGTCGATGGTCGCCGAATCCAGGCGCCAGAGCAGCCAGCGACCGTCGCGCTCGAAGAAGTCCTCCCGCCAGATCGACGCCATCCCTCTCGCTTCCTTCTCGAACAGCCCGGCCGCGGTCAAACGCTCGACGAGCAGCGCCTCGGCGTCCTCGACGGGTCTTGGCGCCAGCTCTCGCCGCTCGCCGCCGCCGAGGAGCGCGACGTGATCGATGCGGGTTTCTCCGCCCGCGGTCTCGATCAGCATCACGTCCGCCAACGGCTCCTTTCCGACGTGCCGGACGGCGAGTCGGCCGTTCGTGGACTCCATCAGCAACGGACCGACGTACGGCACCTGCCCGTCGTAGAAGATGAAACGCTCGGTCTCGCTGACGAGCGGCTTCTTGCCCTTCTCGATGACGGTGACCTGTAGCCAGGCCGCGTCGGTGTCGCGGGCCTTTTCGATCCAGTGCCCGTCGGGCACTGGCCGCGCGTTCGCAGGATCGATGCCGCGGTTCCAGAAGACGTTGTGCCGGTAGAAGAGCTCCGTCTCGGACGCGCTCGTCGGCGGCCAAAAGTAGAGGATCTTGCCGCCCGGTATCGACACCTTGACGTCGGGGTAGAAGCGTTCGTGCGCGTCCGGATAGAAGTACAGAACCGGCTTGTGCGTCGGCGGGATGAAGAACCGTGCGCCCGTCTCCGGCGCAACGCGCCGGATGAAGTCCGGCAGGTCGGCCTTCAGCGCAGCGCGGATCTCGTCCGCCCCCACCACGTCGAGCCCGATCACCCCCCACTCGTGAACGACATAGCGGCTCGCCGTCGGCCCCGGATCCTTGTGCGTCGGCGGCACGAAGTACGACGTCGCGCCCGTCTCTCGGGTGAACGCGGGCGGCTGCATCGCGGCCAGAGCGGTCGTCCGGGAAACAGGTTCGGGCGTTGGGGTGCGCTGGTCTTCGTGGGCGAGGACGGTGACGAACCACACCGCGGCCGCCGCCGCGGCCGCACCGATGACCAATGCGAGCGCGGGCGTGCGACGGCGTCCCCTGGATCCGTTCGCGACGACGACGCGCGTCCGCTCCAGCACCCGCCGGGACGTTTCCTCGCTCGGAGTCGCGGTCTCGATCTTCGTCATCATGTCTTCCCATTCGTCAGCCATGGATCACTCCGTCTCCGTGACGCGCGCATACGCCAGGCGAAAGGCCGCGCGCGCTCGATGCAGCAACGAGCCGACGGCCTGCGCGCCCGTACCCAGCCGCTCGGCGATCTCCGTCATCGAGCAGCCGCGCGCGTACTTGAGCTCGAGCACCTGCTGGTGCCGCGGCGAGAGCAGCGAGCACACCAGCGCGACGGTCTCCCTGCTCTCGGTGCCGCTAGGCCGAACCGTCGCCTCCGGCGGACCCATCGCGCGCAGCCCCAACAACTTGGTTTCCTCCCGGCGCAGCCTGCGGCCGTGGTCACGGAGTTGGTTGATCGCGATGCCGTATGCCCACCCGTGAAACGAGCCCCGCGCGGGGTCGAACTGCGCGAGACGCGAGACGATCTTCAGCATCGTCTCCTGGAAGAGGTCGTCGCAGAGCGCCGCGTTGCCGCGCAAGCGCTGAGCGAGGAAGTTGTAGATCGCGGCGTGGTGACGCGCGTAGAGCGCCTCCCAGGCGGTGGTGTCTCCCTGGAGACAGTCCAAGACGAGTGTCGCGTCGGGTGTCGGGGGCGCCTCGTCCATCAACCTCCATACGCCGCGGCCCATGGAAATTTGACGCGGGTCTCGTCGCTCATCCCGCTCGCCGGTGCGAAGAGACGAAGACTACTTGTCGGAAGGACCACGCGCAACCTGATCGACGCGGACGCACGAGCGGGTGCATGCGCCGCCCGCGGGCTTTCCGCGACGGTCGGACCGGCAGCAGCTATCCTCTCCCGCACGCTTCGGGGAATACGCGATGTCCCAAGTAGAAGAACCGACAGCCTGGGAGCTCTTCGGAGACGGCAGCGGCCCCAAGAACACCCGCGAGCGGATCTTGTACGCGGCGTTGAACCAATTCTACGAACACGGCATTCACGCGGTCGGCATCGACCGCATCATCGCGGATGTCGGTGTCACCAAGACGACCTTCTACAAGCACTTCCGAAGCAAGGATGATCTGGTCCTCGAGACCGTGAAGCTACGCGACGACTGGGAGATCGCGTCGTTCAAGAAGCAAGTCATCGAAGCGGGCGCCTACGACCCGGCGAAGATGCTGCTCGCGATGTTCGACGTGCTGGACCGTTGGTTCAACGATCCCGCCTATCGGGGCTGCCTGTTCCTCACGACGTGCGCGGAGTTCCCGTCGCCGAAGCACCCGATCCATCGGGCGGCGGCCGGTCACTACCTCAAGGCGGAGGCGGATGTGCTCGCCATGGCGAAAGCGGCCGGCGTCGTCGAGCCGGAGAGCTTCGCGCGCCAGTGGATCACGTTGCTCGAAGGCGCCGTCACGTACCGCCTGCTGACGGCCAAGGACGACGCCATTCGCCTGATGCGGCCGGTCGCCGAGCAGCTTCTCGATCAGCGCATGGGGACCGAGGCCGGGTAAGGGTGCACCTCGAGTCAATCGGCTCCGCTCGTCCGATTTGCGCTGACAACTTCCCGGTGGTGAGCCGTCTCTCCGGGTAAACGGGCGCACGCCGCACCCGCACGGAGTCCCAAATGACCTACGTAGCCGTTGCCCTCCTCTTGACCCTGGGTTTCCTGGGCGCGATACAGATCATCGCCGCCCGCAAGCCGTCCGCTACCGAGCTGGCGAACAAGCTGGCCCCCCATCAAGGCTGGATCGGCGTGGTCGGCTTGGTGCTGGGCGCGATCTACCTCGTTCGCATGCTGCTTCACGGCTGGATCGACCTGCTGGGGTTCGCTCCCGTCATGGCCTTGACGGCGATGGCCGGCGCGCTGTTGCTGATCGGCCTCGGCGCCATCTTCGGACTCGGGTTGATGAAGCAGCTCGGCGCGGCGGGCTCGAAGCTCGACGCGTTGGTGGCGCGCATCCGACCGTTCCAGGCGACGCTGGGGCTCGCGGCGGTCGGCATCGGCCTCTGGATGCTCCTGCAAAACGTCCTGGGCTTCGCGATCTGACGCTCACGGCGACCGTCACGCAGAGGCCATGTAGCGAGGGTACGTCTCATCGACTTGTCTTGGAGGGGCACCTCTTCGCACAGTGCGAATCTACGTGAATCACACGTGGTCGCGGCGTACCGGCACAACCGAAGACTCAATCACGCACTTGATCTCGATAGAACGCACGAAAGATCCCGGTCAGCTGAGACGCTGCGTGGTACGTCGTCAAGCGCACCTTTGCAATCTCGGGAAAGAGGGCGGGTGCGGCATCCTCGTCTTCGCTGTCCTGCCCTGCCTTCATGACTGGCAGCACGGATTTCCCCAAAGCCTGTGCCATGCCGAGCTCGAGACAAACGTTTGGGTTGAGGTCGGTCAGGTCCACTACGATGCAAGTCGCTCGGCAGATGTCGTCCCAGATTGCTCGAGTGATCATGGCAGACTTCGACTCGTCCCCTCGCACGTAGCGCACCAGCGGTTCACATCCTTTGCGAACGGCGTCGCGCGCGGCGTCGAAGGCCTCGTCGAACGGCATGACGTGAAAGCAACGGGGGTCGTCCGATTCGGGATAGGCCGCCGGCGACACCGGGTAGGCGATCGCGCAGCGTCCTGTGACCCACGCTTCGAGCAACATCCCTGCCTGAATCGGGTCATTGCATGGATCGAGCCCCGCTCGGGACAGAGTCGCCGCCACCGAGTCTTCACCCAGCGGCCGGAATACGTCGTAGGGCGCGCGGTCAAGGAGCTTCGCGAGCCTCGCCTCGTCGGTCTCGCCGTCCAGCTCGACGGGCGCCAAGTCGAAGTCGAAGGGCAGCCGCTCGCCCTTCACGACGAGCATGGTGGGCACGAGGCCGAGAACCAGAGCCGCGCCGAAGGCGTGGCAGACCGCAGCGCGCTCTTTCTTGCCCGTCACGTACTCGAACACGGCAACCGACGCCCGACGAAGCTGCTGCCAACGCGTCTCGCCGGCTCCAAGGCCGACGCCGGCATCGTTCAGCTCGAGTCCCCGCTCATCGCACAGTCGGGCAACTCTCTCGCGCATGTCTTCGGACCCGACGAAGATGACGGCATTGGGATCGGGCTCCAAGTCGGTCGAACCCCACAACGGTTCGATGATCATTGGGTGCTTCCGCAGGGACCAACGCCGCACGTCGGCCGCCAGCGGACGAAGACGCCCCTTCTCGAAGTGCAAGAGCGCCGCTTGGTCGCGCAGGTCGTCCAGCTCCTGCTCTAGCTCCCTCGATCTGCTAACGAGCTCGAAGAGACGATGGTTCTCTTCGCCTGGCGCCGTGCCGCTGGCGAGATCTTCCGTCAGCACCGATCGCAGTCGTTTCTGGCATTGCTCGACCTGCTCCTTCTTCATCGAGCACTGTGACTTGCGATCAACTTACGCAGGCGTTTGGCTCGCGCCTTGGCCCCTTCGGCGTCGTCCGCGCGGATGGCGGCCACGCGCTCGAACTCACGTCGAAGAGCGGCGCCCTCTGGAGACTCCTTGTCGGTCAGGACGTCGAGGAACTTCCTCAGCTGTACCACATCCAGGTCCTCAGCACGCTCGTCGTCGGGCAACTTCTCGATGAGCGCTCCCAGCTCGACGTCTCTCGCGGCGAAATCGCGTTCAAGGTCGGGCTCGCCGATCCGGCGTTCTCGTTCCGAGTCCTCCTGAATGGCCCCGAGCAGCACGCCGATCCGATCGACGAGGGCCTTGAAGCCACGCAATTCGGCGGCCGGGTCCTGCGCCCCGAGATACGCCGCCGCCTCGGCATCCAATGCAGCATCTTCGCGACTGCCGGCAGCGGCCAGGCGATCCTTCAGCCGTTGCCCCTCTTCGTTTGCCTGTTCCATGTCCGCAAGCACGCCATGCGCCTGCAGTTGACTCTCGACTCGCTGCAGCGAACGCTCCGCACTCGGAACGCCGGGGTGGTTGCACTCCTTGAAGAGCAGGAGCGTCTTTCCGTAGCGCTCCTTCGCCTCCTGCATCAACGTCAGGTTCTGGCCCTTGTCGATGAGCGCGAGTGTGTTTCGCCAGGTTGAAATTGAGCTTGGCGATCTCTTCGGACTTTCCTGCTGCATCGAGGAGGGGCTCGGCCCGTCATGTAGGCTTCCCGCGCCTTCCGCAGTGACGCTTGGTCCTCGCGTCCGGACGCCGCGTAGAGCGCGTCTCCGAGGTACTTCCACGTCTTGCCGGCTTCGAGCGGATCGGCATGAGCACCGATCTCGGCAGCGACCGGTCCGAGTTCTTCAGCGGCCTGCTTGGCTGCCTCCACCACGTCCGGTCCCTCGCCCGAGCCGGACGCGTCCTCGACGGCCCAGAGTCTCTTGGTGATTTCGTCTCGTTTCTCAATCAGACTCGTTTCCATCACACCCCCAAAGAGAACGACGCCACGCGCCGTGCTGACGCCGATCAAGTAGTCGACAACCTGCTCTCACAACGTAGCCCCCGCGGAGCTACGCGTGCACTACGCGACGCTACTCCCATTGACAGTTGAACTCGCCGAGGACCTTGGGGAGGCCCTAGAGACATCCCGCCGCCATAGATGATCATGGTTGCGTTCCCTGGTCCGGTCGCATCGAGAACCGAGATTCGCATCGCCTGTTCGTGGGATCCTCGTGGTGGATGCACCGCGCCGTCGAACGGCGCCGTTCTCACGTACCCCGCATACTCCATTGAAGAGACCCAGTTCTCCGTCCTCAGCGTGCCTTCGAACTGAACATGATCGCCGCCTCCGTCCGCGAGCCCCGTGGACGAGTATCGGCGTCGACCCTCTACGACGGCTCTCCAGCCCATGAAAGTCCCATGGCCCGTCAGCCGGCTCAACGTAGTCTCGACTCATCTCGCTCCTTCCGATGCGGGCTTACCTCGAGCCATCCGCCGCCGCCGACGCGATCCATGGATTGGACACTGTCGCGGCGTGGACCGGAACGGGCCCGAGGACGACGGGAACGCTTACGTCAGCAGCCATTCGTTGCCTACACTTCAACACTCACTCAACCGAACCTCAGACATTAGGCGAAGCGGCCCGTCTCAGGTCAAGTGCCTTCGTCGCGGCCTTGCGTCGATGGCCAGGAAAGGGTGACTGTGCACCTTGTAGGGCGGATCTACAGGCTGCTTGTTTCGCAAGGGAGGCGATGTCCGGCGCCATAGGCAGTTCCAAGACCCAGACGCCCTCCAGGTTTTCTGAACCCTCTTGGACCCGCGCCGCATTGAGGGTGGGATGGAGACCTTGCTGGAAGCCACCTCCACGCCCTCGGTTCGTCTGGACGACCTGGTCGCAAAACACCAGGTCGGGCTCTGGCGATATCTGCGCTACCTGGGCTGCGAGCCCGATCTGGCCGAAGACCTGGTCCAACAGACGTTCGTGACCGCATGGGAACGCCCGTTCGAGGTGCGAAACCCCGCGGCCACGGCCGCCTGGTTGCGAACGGTCGCCCGCAACCACTTCCTCATGGCGGTGCGCCGCGAGCGATTGCGGCCCGCGTTCACCGACATCGAACGCGCCGAAGCGGCGTGGGCCGAGCGCACGGCGGGGAACGACGGCAGCGAGCTGCTCGACGCCCTCCGCGCCTGCCTCGCCACGCTCGCTGACCGAGCGCGCAGGGCCCTCGACGTGTTCTACGCCGGAACGCGCTCTCGGCGTCGCGTGGCCGACGCGCTCGACATCACCGAGGACGGCGCGAAGACACTGCTTCGACGCGCGCGGGAGCACCTCCGGGCGTGCATTCGGAGGCGACTGACGTGAACGACGCGTTCGACGATCGTCTGATCGAGATCGGCTTGGAGGAGATCCTCGGCGGCCTGCGTCCGCCGGATCTGCGCGGCGTCCTCGGTCTCGAGGAACCCGGCACGCCGCGGGGCGTCCGGCGCGGCCGTCTCGTCGCCGCTGCGGCAGTCGTCCTCGTCGCCTTGGGCGCGCTGTTGTTCTTCACGCAGGCGCCCGCGGAGCGGCCAGTCCTCCTTCGCGCCGATCGACTCACGACGCTCGTCGACCCCGACGGCAACGTACGCAAGAGCAGCGTCATCCGCGCGGGCGATCGGATCGTGACCACCGAGGGGGAGCTCAGCTTGCCGGCGGCCGGAGGGACGATCGATCTTCGCGTGGGATCGGTCCTCGAGATTCGCGGCAGCGATCGCGCCCGGCTGCACGCGGGCGCGGCCACCGTGACCGCGGAACGCGCGGCGGTGCTGGAAACGCCGCTCGGCGAAGCGGTCCTCGATGAGGGGACACGCGCCGAAGTCGTGCTGGTGCCGCATGCGCCAGTCGACCTGGCGGTGTTGCCAGGCATCGCCCGCGACCTGCCGGCCCCCCATCGCGTGCGGCTCGAGATCTCGCGCGGTGCGGCACACTGGGGTGAGGGGCAGGCGGCCCTCGTGGCCCGTTCGGATCAATCCCTGCGCGTCTTCGCGGATGGTCGCAAACGCTCCGACCCTGTGCTGAACGAAGACAGGCGACGCCATCTGTCCTCGAAGCTCGAATCCGCACTCCTATCGGCCGACGATCTCGATCTCCAAACCCTCCGCGACCGCGACCGCCTTGCGGCCTCCGTCGAGAGTGCGCGCTATGTGAAGGCCATGGTCGGCGATGACCCGCGCGCCGCCGACCACCTGCGCTTCGAGCTGCTCGCGCGACTGGGGTCGCCGCTACCGGACGACGTACGCACGCGCCTGCTCCGCATCCTGGTCGAGGACGACGACCCCCGCGCGCGGGCACATCTGCTCCGAGTGATCGGGGATGCGCCGGCGCTCGTCGCCACGGAGACGCTGCTGCGACTCGCCGACGCCGGCGAGGACCGCGCGCAGCGGCTCCTGCGCGAGCGGTTCGCAAGCAACACCGCTACGAAGGAGGTCGCGCTGCTCATCGCCCTGCACTTCGCCTTTCGCGACGACGCGATCGGGCGCGAGCTGCTCGAGCGCGCCGGCGCCGTCCCCTTCGACGAAGACGAGCCCCATCGAAGCGCTGCCGTCGCTGCGGCACGCGCGCGTCTCGGGACACCGAATGCCTGGCCGGCGTACGTGAGCGCGTTGTCCACGTGGGTCGAGGCGGCGCTGTCGTCCGGCGACATCTCAGGCGCGCGCGTGGCGGTTCGATGCGCGGCGTACGTCGCGCCGGCGCTCTCGGGCGACGCGCCGCGCGTCGCGAATCTCGCGGGCGAGGTCTTCGCGTTCGCCAAGCGCTGGGACGTACCCGTCGAGACCGCGGCGGACGTTCGGGCCGCGCTTGCGGGACTTCCGCGCTGAGAATCGTGAACCCCCTTCGGGCGAACGCGCATTCATCTTCCGAGATCCGTTTCGACGAGGAGATTGCGCGATGCGACACCCCCTGCGACTGCCCTTGCTACTGATCGCGCTCGGCGTACTGGCGCCGTGTGCCGCTGCGGGCGATTACGACGAGAGCTGGGAGCGCCACTACGCGCTGCTCATGAAGCGCGTGGCCGACATGCCGGCGATGGGAGCGAACGCGACGGCCGAGGTGCGCCGGCGCGTCGAGCGGGCGCAAGGCGCCGTACCGCAGCTGCACGCCGCTCTCGTGCAGCGGCCGAAGGCGTGGGCGCGCGCTCACGGCGAGCTCCTGGCGCTGGTGAAGCGCGCGCCGGACGACGACCGACGGCGTCCGCTGATCGGTCTTCTCATGAGCGACCCCGACGCAGAGCGTCGCCGGTCGTTGGACGCGTTGCTCCCGGAGCGGGCATCCGCCTTTCAGACCGTGTGGATTCTGCGGCTCGCCGAGGAAGGCAGCCGCCGGGCGGCTCACGAGCTTCAAAAGCGGCTTCGCGCGACCGACCGCACTCCGGACCTCGCGCTGGCCGCCGCGTGGCGCGCGTGGAAGGGCGACGACGCGGGACGCGATCACCTGCTTTGGGCCTTGCGCGCCAAGGACGTCTGCGAGAAGACGCCGTGGGTGCTCGTCGCGGCAGGCTTGGCCGCCAAGCGCGTGACGAAGTCGGACGGTCCCTGGCTGGAGGCGCGCACTCGATTGTTGGACCAGGGTCGGCGGCGCTTGGCCGAGGAGCGGCCGCACGACGTGCGCCTCCTCCTCGCATGCGTCGACTACGCGGCCCATCTCGACAAGCAGCAAGGGCCGCGCTTCTTCGACTTGCAGCGTCAGGTGATCCGGCACAAGAACGTGCTAAGCGCGCGCTGGCAGGACGCGGAGGCGCTAGAACGCGCGCTGCGCGATGCGGAGCGCGGCTCGAAGCGATGAAACGCCGGGACGGCGGACAGGGCCTCGCGCTGGAAGCGGCTCTGCGTCCAGGCGCCGAGGAATCCGTTGTGGCTACTGGCTGGCGTCCGCAGTGACGATCACGCCGAACTGCGTGTCCGTGGGCACGCCCAGCGCGTCGCGAAACTCCACCGTCACCTCGCCGGATCCGTCGTTGAACGCGCCCGCACTCCAGTCCTCCGCAAACACCGGCTCGCGCGGGCTGAACGCGGCGATCGGCAGCGCGATGCCCGTCCCGTCCACCCCGAAGAAGGTGCCGGCCGGGTAGTCGATGGTGTAGTCGCCGGGCCCGTTCCGGGTCACCGTCACACCGGAGCGTGAAAAGTCCTGTATCGATCCGTCCCCGTTGACGAATCCGGTCACGGTGTTCATCGCCACGGACTCGAGTGCCGCGATGCGATCCTCTTGATCCGCGATCGTCGCGGCCTGCGCCGCGTTGTCGGCCTCGAGTGCCGCGACACGACTGCCGAGGTCGGACGCGGTGCGGGTGCGTGCCTGCACGACGGTGGGAAGGATCAAGATGCCGGCGACGGCGGCCAGGAACAGAAGAAACGATTCACGTTTGCGCATGACGATGACCCTGCTGGTGTCGGTGACGGTCATTCTCTCAGGCGTCGCCACGTCGCGTCGAGTGACAAAGTGCGATGCAGGCGCCCCGGCGCGGCTACGTCAGCGCGAAGTCCAGTCCAGCGGGGATCGGCCGCCCCAGCAAGCGGCACATGGCGGCTACCTGCCCCTGGTGCTGGAAAATGTGCGTTTGCGTGCGAAGCAGCACGTGCGCCGGCGCCAGATCGACTTGCTTGTCACCCCAGGTCGTCACCGTTCGAACGGCGTTGAGCTCGTCGTCCGGTGTCGCGCGGAGGTACGCCTGCGTGGTATCGAAGACCCGCTCGCGAAACGCGCCGAGCGCGTCCATCGATGCGTAGTCCGCTTCGTGCTCGTCGGTCAGCATCAGCCCTTTCAGCACCCCGACCCAGTACTGCTCGGCGCCGATCACATGGTGGAGCTGCAGGCGCAGGGTCGGATAGCCGAAGCCCTCGAGCTCCCGGACCTGCTCGTCGTCGGAGAAACCGGCGCAGTGGTCGAGAAACCCGCACAAGCTGCGGTGCGTACGTTCGTGCAAGTCGATCAGTCCGGGTTGCGTGTGCATCACGCGTCCTCCTGTGCGCCGATCGCTCGGGGTCCCGATTCCTGTCGCATCGTCGAATCGAGCCGGTTCCGGTACCCTCGACCGCCGATGAGCTCCGATCCGGCCCTTCCCTCCGATGACGACGCGTTCGACATCCTATGCGACGAGTTCGTGAGCCGCTTGCGCGGCGGCGAGGCCGTCGACGTCGAGACGTACGCAGTCGCGAACCCCACCTTGGCCGAGCGCATTCGGGAGCTCTTCCCCGTGCTCGCAGTCATCGAAGGCCTCAAACCCGGCGACGCCGTTCCGAGAGCCTCTTCGGGGAGCGCGGGCGGGACACGCCCGTTTCCCGATCGGATCGACGACCTCTCCCTCGTGCGCGTCATTGGCGAAGGCGGCATGGGGCGGGTCTTCGAAGCTCGCGACGCGGACGGGACCAGGGTCGCCGTCAAGCTGATTCATCCGCACCTCTCTGACCGCAAGGGTCTCCGCGAGCGGTTCGAACGCGAGGTCGAGTTGGGTCGACGGATCGACCACCCCGGTGTCGTACGTACGCTGCGCGCGGGACGATTCACCTGTCACGGCGTCGAGTCGCCCTATGTCGTGCTCGAGTACGTCGAGGGCCAGAACCTGACCGAGCTGCTCGACCAAGTCGGCACCGTCTCGGAGCGTCTGGCCTGCGAGATCGGCGTGCAGGTCGCCGAGGCGCTCGGGGCCGTTCACGCCGCCGGTGTCGTCCACCGCGACGTCAAACCCGAGAACGTCGTCATCACCCCGGACGAGGTGGTGAAGCTCATGGACCTCGGAGTGGCGTTGTTGGTGGAGGAACGACGACGCCTGACGGCCACCGGCGAGTTCGTGGGAACGCTGCTCTACGCGGCGCCGGAGCAGCTCATCGTCGACTCGCAGGTCGGACCGCCGGCCGACATGCACGGCCTGGGTCTGTTGCTGTATCAGCTCGTCGTCGGCGAGCATCCGCACGCAGGACGGCATGGAATCTCCATGGAGAAGGCGCCGTCACTTCGCTCGCGGGCGCCGCACGTATCGCCGTTCCTCGATCGTCTCGTCGCGGCGCTGCTCGAGCGCGACCCCGAGGCACGTCCGGGGCCCGCTGCCGACGTCGCCGACACGCTCCGGGCGGCCGAACAGTCGCGTTGGTGGAAGGAACAATCGGTTTCGCACGCGCCGTCCCTACCGATGGACACCACCGAAGCGGTTCGGTTCCACGGACGTGGCGAGGAGCTACTCACGCTGGACCGAGCGTGGGAGGCGGCGAGGTCGGGCGAGGGGCCGGTCCGTGCGGTGATCGGCGAGGCCGGTATCGGCAAGAGCCGTCTCGTCCGCGAGTGGTTGTCCGCCCTGCGTCGCAGGGACATCCCCGCGCACGTCATCATGGCATCGCACGGTCCCGGAGGCCTCGCGGTCGGCAACAACCCTCTCAATCAGGCGTTCCTCGACCACTTCGGGCAGCACGAGCTCGAAGCGCGCCTCGAACGACTTCTCGGTCCGCACGCCGCGCTCGCGGGAGCCCTCGCACAAGAGATGCGGGGCGTCGTCGACGCCCCCGAAACGGGTCTGTCCGAGGCGGCACGCATGACCGCGTGGGCCCGGATGCTCAGGGGCATCGCTCGCGACACGCCTGTCGTGCTGGTCTGGGAGGACGTGCACTTCGCCAACGACGCGTCGCGCGGTCTCCTGCTGGCCTTGGCGCACGCACTCGAGAACGACTCCGTGCTGATCCTGTTCACGTCGCGCCCCGAGCTCGACGCCGCGTTTCTGGACCCGCTGCGCCGCATTGACCGCTTCGAGCGCATCGACCTCGGCGGCCTGGATCTTGCCGGATCGATCGCGGTCGTCCGCGATGCCATGGGATCCGACGCCGGTGTGACGGCAGACACGAGTGAGTACATCGACAACGCCGACGGAAACCCGTTCTGCCTGATCGAGTTCGCGCGGGAAGTGCGCGCGCGCCGCGGCGGCCCCGATGACGAACGGTTCACCATTCCTCGATCGGTGCGCGAGATGGTCGAGGTGCGGCTGCGGTCGCTCTCCACCGAGGCTCGCAGTCTGCTCGGCGCCGCCGCGTGCTGCGGCAATCGTTTCGACCCCCTACTGGTCTGCGAGGCCGGGGATCTTCCGCGCATCGGAGGGCTGCGCCTGCTCCACGAGGTCGACCAGAGCCTCGGTCTCGTCGAGCCGATCGGCAACGAGTATCGATTTCGTCATCATCTCGTGCAGGAGGTCCTGCAGGACGAACTGCCACCCGCGCTTCGATGCGCGTATCACGCGGCGCTGGGCGACGCGATCGAGTCGAAGCTCGACGAGGGTGAATCACCGCGCGGCGCGGCGGCTTGGCAGCTCGCCCGCCACTTCGTGCTCGCGGGAACGCCCGAGCGCGCGCTGCCGTACGCGCACGCCGCCTTCGATCACCTCATGGCCTCGATGGAGCTGCGTGAAGGCGCGCGTCTGGCGCGCGCACTCGTCGAGGTCGACACGCCGAAGGAGCCGGCCTTCGAAGCCGGCCTGCAACGTCGGTTGGCGATCTTCCTCATGGCCTACGCGCCTCACAAGGAGGTGCTCCCGGCGCTCGAAGCGGCGGACGCCCTGCGCGACGCACACGGCGATCCGGTGCTCGCAGCGGAGGTGCTCATCCACCTCGGCTACTGCCGTAGACTCCTGCTTCGATACGACGAAGCCGTCGACGACACCGCCGAGGCGATCCGGCTCGTGAGAGGCAGGGGTGCGCCGAGCACACTCGCGCGCGCACTCGCGGAACACGCCATGGCGCTGGAGGCGCGCGGACGTCTGGCCGAGGCGTACGAGGCGTCGAAAGAAGCGCTGGAGCTCAGTCGCGAGGCCGGCAATGCCGCCGACATGTGCGTCGTTGCGCGCAATCTGGGCGCGATCTCGCTCGAGCTGGGCCGCATGGACGAAGCCAAAGAGATGCTCGAGCACGCAGTCACCATCGCGCAGCTGCACGGCGAGACGATCAACGAGATGAGCGCGCGCTTGGTGCTCGCCAAGATCGCGTACCTGCGGGCGGACCCTCAGGCGTCGCTCGACATCCTGGAGAGCGTTTGCGAGATCGGCCACCGACGAGGGCACTTGCGGATGGTCTCCGTGGTGCAGACCAACATGGCGCAAACGCTCTTGCAGCTCGGTCGATTCGACGAAGCGCTCGCCCAAGCGGACGAGGCCGTGCTTCTGTGCTCGCAGCTGAGCTATGGCGATGTGGAGGCGCACGCGCAGTTTTCGCGCAGCCAGATCCTCTGGGCGTTGGGACGCTTCGAGGCGTGTCGGCAAGCGGTCGCGCGCGGGCGCGACCTCCTCGGTGAACGCGCGCCACCGGTGCTGCAGGCACGGCTGAGTACGTCGCCGACTCTGGTCCTGGCTTGGAGTGGTCGGTACGACGAAGCGGAGGCGCTCTTGTCCGGCGCGTCACGGGCGGTGAGCGAGGCCAACGCGCCACGCGAAGCGCTGTTGCTGCGCTTGTGCGAGGCGAGCGTGCTGGAGGCGCGGAACGAGCTCGAAGCCATGACCGAACGGCTGCAGGCGCTGGAACCGCGTCTCGACGAGCTGGGGTCTCGATTGGAAGCGGCCGTGGTGCACATGCGGCTCGGCGTCGGACTCCTGCTGACCGGTCGGTCCGAAGAGGCGCAAGCCCAGCTCGAGACGGCGCTGCGCATCGAGGAGTCCGGAGCCTTGGAGGGAGCCGCGGCGCTCACGCGTTGCTTCCTTGCGCTGCTGCCCGGCGGCAATCCCCTCACGGCGCGCATGGAGCTCGAGAAGTGGAGTGGCGCCATGCAGGCGCTCGATCGCGTGCGCGCCTGGGCGACGCTCGCGGAGAGAACCGGGGCCCGGACGGATCGACGCAAGGCGGCGGACGAGGTCGAAGCGCTGATCGCGGGCGCTCCGGAGGCGTGGCGTGAGAAGATGCGGGCGTCGGTACCGCTCTACCGCCAAGTACTGACGGCCTGCGACGCTTCGTGACGGACCGAGCTGCGAATCTACTTGCCGCTCGCCTCGTCCCGAAGGGACCAGGTGATTGCGAGACGTCGGCGCAAGGTCTCGAAACTCTCCACGCGGTGTCCGTCGAGTGCCTTGAACACCTTTTCCGCGGTCAGCCGTTGTTTCCACTCCGCGCCGCGATTCACGTCCAGCAGCTGATGTAGCACGCGAGCCGCGGCCTCGTTCTCGTATCCGGCCACGGCCTTCATGTAGTCACGCACCCAGTTGTGGTTGAGCTCTTTGGCCGCCCTCTCGCGCATCCGATCGAGGCCCTTCCAGAAGCGTGGATCGGGCCACCCGACGGTCGACATGACGGCACTGTGCAGGCACACCTCGTCGTCTTCGTCGCCCCCCTCCGTCTTCGCGCCGCCGAGAATCTTCACGATGATCTTGGATGCCTCGGGGTGCTTTCGGGTCGCGAGTCCACGGAGCGCGTGCAGGTTCCCGTCGCGCGCCAGCTCGAGGACCCGGTCGACGTGCTTGTCGCCGAACGCCCCCGTCCACAGCATGCGCTCGCGCTCGAGGAGGGGAACGTCCGAGGCGAGCATCGCATCTCGAAGCTCGGCCCTGGTCTCCTCGTCGAAGCCGGCCAACCCGATTCGGACGATCACGTCACCGACATGGGCTTCGCCCATGATGCAGCCCTGGAAGTGCCGAACACGCGCCGTGTCTCGGATGCCCTCGAAGACGGCCTTGCGCAAGCGCTCGGGGTCCTTGGCATCCGCCAACGCGCGTACGGCGTAGCAGCGAACGACAGGGCTCTCGTGCGCGGTCAGCTCCGCCCACTCTTCGACGGCGACGTTCTCACGGAGCCACTCGTACGCCCGGAACGTGGTCGACTTCGCGCCTGCGAGGCCGACGGATTCCTCGTCGTAGCTCTCCGCCCCGACCAGGATGGCGATCGCCTGCGCCCTCGTCTCCGGCTCCTTCGGCGGCTCGGCCCACGCGGCGGCCACGGAGACGATCAGAATGCAGAGCCCGGCGGCGGAAACCTTCATGCGCACTACCGTAACCGCATCGGAGACCTCGACACCGGGACGGAGACCCCGGTGATCGAACAGCACACGCTCGTCGCGTCCTACAAGAATCGCTCGATGATCACCTCGTCGACGTAGCGACCGTCGATCTTGGCGAGGCGTTCAGCCGTACCGACCTTGGTGAATCCCTGGCCCAGGTACGCGCGGAGACCCGCTTCGTTGTCCGCCCGAACGAAGGTGAGGATCTTCTCGAAGCCGGCTTCTCGCGCCGCAGCGAACGACGCCTCGAAGAGACGGGCCGCGATGCCGCGCCGGTGATGCGTGAGCGCGACGAACGTCGCGATGCCGGCGACGTGGTCGAATGCGGCGGAGTCGGCGTAGAACGGCGCGAGGTCCTGCATGCCGACGACGCGTCGGGTCGCGAGCTCCTCGGCGACGTGGAAGACTCCTCGCTCGGGGAAGGTCTCGATGAACGCGCGCTGCGTTTCCACGGAAGCGGGCGTGACCAGGGCGCTGTACTTGCGCTGCTCGATGATGGGGTTGAGCAGCGCGACCATGTCTTCGGCGTCGGCGGGCCGCGCACGGCGAATCAAGAACTCGGGGTCGACAGTCGTCATGGCAGCAAGGTACCGCGGATCGCGTGCGCGGCTGATTCTCCGACACTGCTCGCCCAACCACTGGACCGCGCTCAGCAGCCCTCGGCGGAGCAGTCGCCGTTTCGCTCGTAGTCGATGACGTTCCCGCGCCGGTCGATCTGGACCGTGCAGCATCGATCGAAAACGCCGCGCAACATCCGCCGGCCGCGTTGAACCCGCGACTTGACGGCGGAGAGCGAGATCCCGAGCCGCTTGGCCACCTCCTTCTGCGGGCGCCCCTCGAGCTCGACAGCCGCCATCGTCTCTCGATAGCGCTCCGGCAGCGCCTCGACGAACGGGCGCACGCACGATGCCAGCTCGCTGCGCACGTCGTCGAGGGGCTCACGCCGAGAGTCGACGATGTCGCGTTCGGAGCGTTGGCCCGTATCTCGCCGAGATCGCGCTTTGCGCGCATGATCCAACAACGCATTGCGCGTCACGCGATACAGCCACGGCACCAGTCGCCCGGGGTCGCGCAGCCCCGGCAGCCCGGCATGCGTCTTGATCAAGACGTCTTGAAGCACGTCGTCGACGTCGGAGGGATTCCTCAGCCGCGAAGCGAGGTACGCGCGCAGCCGCGCTGCGTGAGCACGCCAGACTCGTTCGACTTCGGTCGCGTCGTCGCTCAAGGGCCCTCCATCGTAGGGCGGGTGCGGGGCCGGCCTCCCGGCCCCGCTTCGTTACTCTTCGTCTTCCGCGCCTGCCTTGGGACAGCACGACGCCGGATCGCAGCAGTCCGGCGGGCATTCTTCGCAGCAGCCGGGCCGGCAGTCCTCCCGACACTCGGGGGGGCACTCGGGGCAGCACGCGCTCCGCTCGCTCGGCGCCTCACCTGCGAATGCCAGCGGGACGAGCAGCGCCAGGCCCACGGCCAGGACGAGTCCAATCGTTGTGGACATGAGGATGTCTCCGCCCCCGGTTGCTTGGGGTTCGGCCGGGGGGCACGTCACCGAACCACCCCTGAAGACGCCGCGTGCGGAAGAAAGACGCAAACGACCGCAGGTTTTCGGTCCCCGATGGGGCCCCGTGCGGAGTTGAGCCTTCATGCCCCGGCCCCGTTGGCCGTGGCGGAGGCCCGCCATGCTCGGCTCACGCGCCCGCCCGCTGGATCTGCAGCCGCCGCAGACGAGCTTGCGGCAGACCTATGCGCGGGTGGTCGCCGACCCGCGAACGGGGCGGTCCGCGCACTACGGCATCGACTACGCCGTGGAACGCTTGCGGTACGACCGCGCACAACTCGAGCGCCTGCCCGCGTCCGCCGTCGAGCGATTCGCCGGCGTCGGCAATCCGTTGCGGATCGGCCCGATCCACCCGGGCGAAACGGTGCTCGACGTCGGCTCGGGCGCGGGGGTCGACCTGCTGCTGGCCGCGAAGGGCGTTGGATCCTCGGGCCGCGTCGTCGGGGTCGACTTCACGCCCGAGATGCGGGCCGAAGCGCGGCGCAACGCCATCGCGATGGGCGTGGCCGATCGCGTCGACATTCGCGATGGTCTGGCAGAGTGCCTGCCCGTCAAGGACGCGAGCGTCGACGCCGCGATGTCCAACGGCGTGCTCAACAACACATACGACAAGGCGTGTGCGCTGGCCGAGATGGCCCGCGTGCTCAAGCCCGGCGGACGTCTCCTGCTCGCAGACGTGTTCTTGGAGCGGAGACTCCCCGCCGACTGGGAGAACACCATCACAGCAAGCCTCTTGACGATCGACGACCTGTGCGAGCTGCTGGCTGCCGCGGGATTCGAGTCGATCCGCGTCACCGAGAGGTTCGCGTACGTCAAGCACCCCCTGTCACCGACGGTGAGGCTGCAATCGGGCATCCACGGCGCCAACGTCGCGGCGGTTCTCCCGCGCAGCAGAGACCGCTGATCCACCGAAGCGTCTGGCAGCCGCGGGGAGTGAGTCTATTTCTTCTCCTCGCCCTGGATCTCGCGAATGGCCTCCAGTGCCGCGGTGCGAACCGTGTGCGCCTTGTCGTCCTTGATCGCGTCACGAAGTAGGGGAATCAGCTCGGTGCGCATCGTGTGTCCGATCCCCCACGCCGCGTGGGCGCGGACGCGCGTGTTCTTGTCGTGCTTCAGGAACTCCTTCAGCCGCGCGAGCGCCCGCTCGGACTTCAGATACCCCAACGCCTCGACTGCGCCCGCGCGGATCGTGTCCTTCTGATGGCCCGTGTACTCGAGAATGACCTCCGTCACCGCTTCATCGTCGGGGCCGCACTTCGCCAACGCGATCGCGCATGCGTGAACGATCTCGATCTTCGTTCCCTTGCTCGTCATGACGCTCGTGATCGGGCCGATCGCCCTGGGATCCTTCGCCGTTCCCAGCGCCTCAGCGGCCTTCTGCGCGACGAGGAAGTCGCCCGATGCGAGGCCCTTCTTCCCGCAGAGGAATTCGATGCTCCGCTTGCCGGAGATCTTCGCGATCGCGAAGAACGCGGCGGCGACGTACTCCTTGCTCTTGCGCTTCTCGGCGAACTGGATCAGGGCATCGCGCGCGGCGCGGTTCTTTCGTGTGCCGAGATCCGCAATCCGGTCCACGAGCAAGCCGTGCCCCTTGTTGTCGTCGAGGTACCGGAAGAGGGCCTTCACCACCTTCGCGTGCCGCTTCTTCGCGGCGCCCTTGAGCTTCGCGGGTTCGTGGTCGGAGGGCCACAGGTACGAATGGGCCTCGGACAGAAACGCGAGGAACTCGTTGACCGACTGAACGCCTTCGAAGCGCTCGATCTCGTCGCCGTCCGGATCGAACAGGATGCCGGTGGGATGGTCCTTGACGCCGTACTCGTGAACCAATGGATCTTTCTGCGCATCGAGCTGGACACAGACGAGGCCGTTCGCCGCCGAGGCAATCTCGGTGTTCCCATACACGGCGCCACGCATGGCCTGACACTGCGCGCATCCGGCCGCCTCGAAGCTGAGGAACAACGCCGCCTGCTCCTGCTGCGCCTCCGCCCGCCCCGCCTCGATGTCGTACACGAATTCGAGCGGCGTCTCGATCTCCGGGTCCTCGGGGTCCGCCGCGACCGGATTGCGCTTCCTTCGGTCTTCCTCCTCGGTGATGCCGGGATCGAACGGAACCAGACGCGCATGCTTGCCCCTCGTTCCCTCCAGCTTCAGCTTCCACGCCTTGCCGCCGGCCCAGACGTAGTCGCCGACCGTCCGGGCGTGGACGATCTCGTAGGGTTCATGGGTCGTCGCCGGCCGGATCGTCCAGCTGTCGCCCTCGCCGTAGACCCCGTCACTCTGCGCATCGGAGAGCACGACGAAGTACCCTTCGCCGCCGAGGATGACCCGACAGCTGCGATACCCGGCGCTGGAGTACGACAGCACCTGCGGCGCATCGCCGTTGCCCGTCGTGGACACGCTCATGGACAAGGGATGCCGCTCGGGC
The DNA here is from genome assembly GCA_965223505.1 of Planctomycetota bacterium. Classification (GTDB taxonomy): domain Bacteria; phylum Planctomycetota; class PLA2; order PLA2; family JAEUHO01; genus CBDCWP01. Next base: position 2,507 of record CBDCWP010000015.1, on the reverse strand, counting down.
TCGCCCTTGCCGTCATGGTTCACGCGTACGACGAACTCGAACATCGAGTGGTTCTTGCCGCCGCTCTGGCGAAGCTCGAAGCGCGCGGGCATCTCGTCTTCGAGCTTGCCGTCACCGTTCGCGTCGATGACGAGCAGGTCGTAGACCATCCCCTCTCGACTGCGCCCGAGCACGAACGGCCGTCCCTTGCCCGGCTTCGGCCCGATCTTGATGCGTCCGCCGAGGTGCTCGATGCCCTGCAGCCCGCGTGCCTTCACCGACGAGAGCTTCGCCGTCACGGGTTTGGCGGAGAAGCGCGGGGCGTGCTTCGCGCCGGGGACGCCGAGGAAGAACTCGATCTCGACCGCTTCGCCATCCGCTCTCGCGGCCGAGAGCGAAGCAAGGCAGATCGCGCCCATCAGCGCACCGAAGGCACCTACACGCATGCGACTTCCCTCCCCTCACTCGTCAACAGAAGCGTGATCGTAGCCCGGTCTTCGGCGGGATACGAGTAGGCCGTGTCCCACAACGGAGCAGAACCTCCGCGTCCGTGATGGGTTCAGGCTCGGACTCCAACCTGGCGCGAGACGTACGCGACCTAGCGTACCTGGTGGCGCGATCGGCGTTCAGTTCCTACCCTGATCGCCGGAGGTTCAACATGTCGATCCAGATCTCGGAGCTGATCAACTGGGTGATCGTGGGCGCCATCGCGGGTGGTTTCGTCGGGATGCTGCTCACGGGGCGCAAGCAGGGCTACGGCTGGCTCAAGAACCTCGCCCTCGGACTCGTCGGAGGTCTCTTGGGCGGTGTTCTGTTCGTCAAGCTGATCGATCTGGACTACGGGATGAGCGAGATCCGCGTCACCTTGCAGGAGGTCGTAGCGGCCATCCTGGGAACGCTCATCATCTGGATCGTCCTGAAGCTCATCAGGAAGAAGCCCGCGCCCGCCGCCTGACGGGGAGCGCAGCTTCGCACCACGGAACGCGGTCGATTGCCCACGGACACCGCACCGGGCGCGCTCTGGCACTCGTCCCGTCGACTTGACGCCCGGGAAGGTGACCGGCCGCCCTGCGTGGCGCAGTCCGCGGCCCGACTTGGGAGCGTCCCAAATGAGAGCCTGGTCCCTTGCGCTCATGTTGTGGTACGCGTCGTCGCCCGGCAACCCGAACGGCACCCCTACGTGAATCAGGGTGCCGGTTGGTTCCTAGCGTTCCAGGGGAATGGCGACATCGACCTCAGCGCGCGGGTCATCCTCCGGCTGCCGTGATCGCCGCCGCCCGACCGACGCCGGGCGAAACCCCAGGACGACGCGATGAGCTGATGCGCTAGCGCGTAGCCCGCTCGATCGCCTGCATCAGCTCCTTCACGTCGATGGGCTTCGAGACGTAGCCGTCCATTCCCGCCTCGATGCATCGCTCCCGGTCACCCGTCATCGCGTGTGCCGTCATCGCTACGATCGGCGTCCGCGGCCGGCCATCTTCCTCCATGCTGCGGATCGCCGCGGTCGCGTCGAAGCCGTCCATGCCGGGCATTTGGACGTCCATCAACACGAGGTCGAAGGCGCCGGGCCGTGACGCGAAGAGATCGACGGCGTCGCGGCCATCCGTCGTCACGGTGATCTCGTGCCCGCGCATCTCCAGGAGCCCGACGGCAAGCTCCCGGTTGATGGGGTTGTCCTCGGCCAGCAGGATGTGCAGCGGCCGCGTCACCGGCTCGAGCGTCGTTGCCGCTTCCGCCGGCGCCGGTTGACGCTCCACATCCAAGACCCGCGAGAGGGCTTCCAGCAGCTCCGATTGTTTGGTCGGCTTGAGGAGCTGGGCCTCGATGCCCAACGACGCTCGCCTTCGCTCGTGATCCGGTCCCCCGCCGGACGTCAGCATCAAGAGCGGCGTCGTCGCGATCAGCGCGTCTTCGCGAATCCGCTCGGCCAGCATGAGTCCGTCCATCTCGGGCATTTGGAAGTCGAGGATCGCCGCACGGAACGGATCGCCGCGCTTCGCCGCGTCACGCAACATGTCGAGCGCCGCCGCGCCCCGGTCCGCGGCGGCCGGCTGCATCTCCCAATTGCGCAAGACATCCAGCAGGATCCGACGGTTGGTCTCGTTGTCATCCACGATGAGGATCGACACACCGCGGAACATCTCGCGCACCGGTCCCGCCACGCGCTGCGCGGCCGACGAATCGACGCCGAAGCGCACCCTGAAGCTGAACGTGCTGCCGACATCCACCTCGCTCTCTACTTGGATCTCACCACCCATGACCCGCACGATCTCCGAGCTGATCGCAAGTCCGAGGCCCGTTCCGCCGAAGCGACGTGTGGTCGTCATGTCGGCCTGGGCGAAGGCTGCGAAGATCGTATCCAGCTTGTAGGCGGGGATTCCGACTCCGGTGTCGCGCACGGCGAACTCGAGCAGCGCTTCATCGCTCGCGACCGTCTTCGCCCGTACCCGAAGAACGATCTCTCCGTTGTGTGTGAACTTCACCGCGTTGCCGGCGAGGTTGAGGACGACCTGCCGGAGCCGCATCGC
>CBDCWP010000014.1:0-48227 GCA_965223505.1 Planctomycetota bacterium | reverse complement strand
CATCCTCTCAAGGAGGTCGACGTGAAGCGTGCGAAGTCTGCGTTGAAGAACGACCCGTTCTTCCTGGCGCACCGTCCGTGGTCGAAGGCGCTCGAGCAGCAGGTGAAGATGGGCGTGCGCGCGGAGCAGCAGGCCTTCGCGAAGTTCAACCTCAACTTCGTGATGGACACCTACCTGCCGGAGAAGCTGTCGAACCCTAAGAGCATGCTGCCCTGACCGCGTCCCACAACGCGTCCTCGCCCGCGACGATCCGCATCTCGACGTCCAGCACCGCGACCCCTTGCGGCAGCGGGTCGAGCTTGACGGCGTCCTTGCGGGTGATGACGACACGCTCGGCGCCCGCCGTCTGTGCCGCGCGGACCAGATCGGGCCAATCGGCCGGCGGCGGAACGCGGTGGTCCGCGAAGGCGCGCTCGCCGACGACGCGCGCGCCGAGGCCCTCGAGCGTCTTGCGAAACGCCGCTGGGTTTCCGATGCCGGAGCAGGAGAAGACCGCTCGGCCCGCGAGCTCGGACGCGTCGCCGACGATCTCGAGCGCGGCCCGCGCAACGGGCGCCTGGCAGTGTTTCCGGATCTCGGCCTCGATGCGCCGCAGCGCGGCCTCGTCGACGGCATCACTGCGCGTGATCACGACCGCGCCCGCTCGCGCGAGCGCCGCGGGACGCTCGCGCAGACGGCCCCGCGGCAGCAGATGGCCGTAGCCGAACGGACAGGTGGCGTCGATCAGCACGATGTCGAGGCTCCGACCGATCCGACGGTGCTGGAAGCCGTCGTCGAGCAGAAGGACGTCCGTCTCGGGCGCCTTCGCCAGCAACGTGGCGGCGCCGACGACCCGGTCGGGATCCTGAACCTGCGCGACCTCGGCGCCGAGCGCGCGACGAATCTCCAGGCCCTCGTCGTTCAGTCCGTCGGCGACGACGTCCCCGTAGCCGCGCGCCAGAATGCCGACCGCGCGACCGTCTTCCGTCAACCGGCGTGCGAGCCAGATGACGAACGGCGTCTTGCCGGTGCCGCCCACCGCGAGGTTGCCGACGGAGACGACCGGTCGTTCGACCCGACGCGCGCGCCGAAGGCCGACGCGGTACGCGAACGACTTCAGCGCCTGGGTCACCGCCCACGCGCCCGAGCAAACCCAGAGCCCCGCGCGCGCGAGGCTCGCCACGGCGCCGCCGCGACCGGCCTGGATGTCATCCAACGTCACGCGCAGATCCTACGCGGCCGCCGACGCAAGAAGGGCGCGGCATCGTCGATGCCGCGCCCTTCGGGTTGTTCGAAAACGTCAGCGTCGGTGCCCGCGGCGTTACTCGGGCAGGAAGATCCGAATGCCGGCCGGGATGATGTCCGGGTTGTCGATCTTCGCGAGGTTCTTGGCGTAGATCTCCGGCCAACGCTCGATCGTGCCGTACGCGAGCTTCGAGATCCGCTGCAGCTGATCACCGCTCTTGGTCACGTAATGCGTGCCGGGCGTGGGCCCGCCCGCGCCGCCGGTGGCGACGGCCTTGGCGCCGCCGAGCGGGCGGAACTCGGGACCGGCCGCCTTCTTCGCACCCTTCGCGGGCATCTTGAGCTTCTGGCCGATCTGCAGGTTCATCGCCGTGACGCCGGGGTTCATGCGGATGATCTCCGGGTAGCGACGCATGGAGCCGAGATGGTCCATCGCGATCTGCCCGAGCGTGTCGCCGCTCTTGACCGTGTACCACCACTCCTTGAGCGCAGCGTCGTCGGCGTCGGCCGGCTCGTTCGCGTCCGCGATCGTTTCCTTCTTCTCGATGTCTTCCTCGGGCTCGGACGGGGGCGGCTCGGTTCCCTCGGGCTTCTCGAGGTCGTTCTCCGTCTCGTCGCCGGCTGGCGGCACGTCGTCCTCGACCGGCTCCTGCCACTCGTCCGTCTCGAACTCCGTCGAGCTGGTCGAGCTCGCGGCCGGGTTGTCTTCCGGATCCTCGGTGAGCGTGTAGAGCGCGACCACCAGGATCATCACGATGATGACCACGATCACCAGCACGGATAGCTTCTCGAAATTGCCCATCTGACCCTCCTCCGGTCTACCCGATTCGATCGCCTTCCTTCCCGGACGTCGAAGCGCGAGGTGCGCGCCGCGTCACCCTGGCACCCCCACCCCCCCACTCGACACCCCGGTCCCCGGCATGGGGCGGGCGGAGCGGGCGTCGGACCGGGGCACTCGGATCGGCGACGGCCTCGAAATCGAGTATTGCACCGATCCGACCGTACGCAACCAACCAGTCGCAATCTGTAGCGGTTTTTCGATTCATCACCCCCAAGGGAGTGGGGGGTCGAGCGCCCCGCCGCGGGGCTTTGCCCAGGGGCGCGACGGGGCCCTTCGGCCCGTGGGAGGCGACCGTCGGACCCGGACCGAGGCCGCCCACGCGCCCCCGAATCAAGGAAACTCGGGGTGCGCCGCCGCGACTTCCGGCACGTGCACGCAAAGGGTGCGCGAGTGCGTTGGTGCTACATTTTGCCGCTCGGCCGCACGCGGCCGCACCTGTCCGCCGGCCGAGCGCCGCACGGGAGCCTTCGATGCTGATTCGACATCTCCTTCTGCTCCTGGCCGTCATCTTCCTGCTGCCGCTCGGGGTCGCCGCCGAAGAGGACGAACCGGAACCGCCGAAGAAGCCCGCGGAAGATGAGAAAGGCGACGAGCCCGCGGAGGACAAGGAGGGCGAAGAGGGCGCCGAGGAGGAAGAGGAAGAAGAGCCGGAACCCGAGCCCGACCCGCTGCCCGAAGACGAGTCGGAGGAGGGACCGCTTCCTGCCGGCGTGCCCGACGCGCCCCCCGGCCCCGGCGGCATGGTCTTCGTCCCCGGCGGCAGGGCCACGATCGGGACGAAGCCGCGCGACATCATCAAGCTGACCGACGGCCGGCCGACGACCGAGGCGCAGCTGTTCTTCTACGAAGCGCCGCAGTTCCAACCGCCGCTGCGTCCGTACTTCATCGATCGGTTCGAGGTCACGAACGCGCAGTACCTGCGGTTCTTGCAGGACACCGCGGCCGTCGTGTACGACACGTCGTCGGGCAGCCTCGCGAACCTCGATGAGATCGCTGCGGCACTGTTGCACCTCAAGCTCGCGGACCGCAAGAACCCGCGCGTCATCCACTGGCGCCAGCTCTACTTCGGTAACAAGGCGCTGCTCTGGGAGACCTTCGCGTCCAAGCTGGACGCGCTGAAGGTGCTGAGCGCCGACGGCGAGATCGACGAGGACGCAACGGCCGAGAAGTTCCGCTTCGAGCCGTTGCCGCGCACGCTGAAGCTCAACTTCTTCACGCGCAAGCTCCCCGAGGACTGGCGCGGCATCGAGCCCCCCAAAGGTCGCTGGGACCACCCGGTCCGCGACGTGAGCTATCTCGACGCGCAGCGCTTCGCCGAATGGGCCGGCAAACACATCCCGACGGAGGAAGAGTGGGAGTACGCGGCGCGCGGACCCGACGGGTTCGTCTTCCCGTGGGGCAACGACTTCCCGACCGAGAAGCGCGAGCAGATGAAGCGCGGCAACTGGGCGGCCAACTTCATCGACGAGAATTACATGCCGCGCACCGTCGCCGTGGACAGCATCTACGGCGGCGCGTCGTGGTGCGGCGCGATGCACATGATCGGCAACGTCGCCGAGTGGACGTCGGGATGGTTCGTGGGTTATCCGGGCTACGACCGCGAGTGCGTCTGGAACTCGCGACTCGGCAAGACGATCAAGGTCGTTCGCGGCGGTCACGCGGGTAGCCGCGAGATGCTGGTGCTGCGCGCGGCCGCGCGCAACTTCCGCGGCGGCGGTCCGAAGGCGCCCCCCTACCCGGGTAACAAGTTCTTCTGGGTTGGCTTCCGCACGGCTTGGTACCCGAAGGCCGGGCGCAACCATCTCGAGCCGATCATCTGGCGCGCGACGCGCGGGAATCGCCTCCGCGAGCACATGCTGAACGTCGACGACTACCAGGGCGGCGTGACGGAGAACTTCGCGGAGCCGGGCGCCGTGGCGGAGAACCACGTCTACGTGCTGGGTCCGTCGAGCGCGGTCATCCTGATTCCCAACAAGCAGCTGCTCTGGGGACGAGGGCGACAGCTGGTACACGGACGCGTTCAAGAACTCGCGCCGTTGGCGCAAGACGCGCGACCTGGAGAAGCGCAGCGCCGAGTCACCGCACCCGCGCATCATTCTGGGCGCCGTGCACTTCGACGTGCCGCTGTCCGGCGTGTGGGTGCGCAAGCCGCTGGCGCCGGGCGAGAAGCCCGAGAAGCCGAAGGCGCGCGGCCGCCAGCGCGCCCCCGAGGTGGTGCCGGGGGAGGTGCCGCCGACGACGTATCTGCTGACGTTCTGGCACAGCCGCCTGGCACTGGCGAACACCAGCCTGGACTTCGTGTGCTTCCTGACGCCGGAAGAGCCGGAGGACAAGCCGGTCGAGAATCGTGAAGATCGACACGAAGAAGGAAGAGGTGCCCGCGTCTACGTTCGAGATCGACCCGCTGGCCGACGAGGCGGCGTTCGAGTTCGTCTTCCCGGTGGGCGGCAAGAAGGCCGACGAGAAGATCTTCATTGCGGTGAAGAGCAAGTTGTCGTTCGAGGTCGGCGGCCTCGAGGAGAAGGGCGAGTGGCGATCGGGCGGTGAGATCGCGATGCCCGAGGCGCCCGCCGACGAGGGTGGCGGCAAGGAGGGCGACGGCACCACCGAAGAGCCGGGCGAGAAGAAGGACGACGGTGGTGATAAGGACGATGGCGAGAAGAAGCCGTCGGACGACGATAAGCCCAGGGGCGAAGACAAGCCGGCGGACGAGCCGAAGAAGCCTGACGACGACGGCGAATAGGCATCCGAGCGCTTCGCGCTCGGACCGGATCGGCGCTTCGCGCCGCCGCGTGCTTCGCACGCTTGGAACGCTCGCTACACTCGCATTCCGACCTTGCCTAGTCTCTTCAAGGGGGGCTCCCGCCGCCCCCCTTGCGGGCTCGGGTTTGCTACGCAAACAAGCCTCGCCCTATCCCCCCTGCAGGTCGTGCGTTCAGTCCACCCCACAACGATGAAGGCTGCTCGCGACTGCCGAATGGCCACGACCTTCGAAGTCGCCTCACGAAGATCGACGCGCGCCAGAGTCAGGCGCCGAGCGGACGCGGACATCGTTCTGGCACCGGAAGCGGCGCGCACCCGCCGCGACTGTCTTCGCGGCGAGTCACCGGAATCCAGCGCCGAGCAGACACGGGAATCGTTCTGGCACCGGAAGCGGCGCGCACCCGCCGCGACTGTCTTCGCGGCGAGTCACCGGAATCCAGCGCCGAGCAGACACGGGAATCGTTCTGGCACCGGAAGCGGCGCGCACCCGCCGCGACTGTCTTCGCGGCGGGCTGCCAGTAAGAAAAAATGGAGGCGAGTGAGCGTTGCTCACTCGCCTTCCATTCAACGAATGCCGACGATGGGGCTTTGGGCTACGGAAAAAGGGGGTTGTCCTCGGTCGATTGGTCTCGCCGACACTCGCACCCCCTCTAAGGCAAGCTGTATGCCGCTCGCGGACCGGAAGGGAGAATTCCCCGTAAGTCGCTGACTTGAAGTGAGTTGCAGCCGTATGCGCCGGCGACGACGGGCGCCGTAGGACCCGCACGAATCGCACGGCGTGCAAGGTCGCACACCTACGGGCACGCCTCGGACAGTCCACCCCGGCCGGGGCCCCGCTCCGTACCTTCTGGCGGTCCCCCGCCCCGGAGCCCCCCAGGACGTGTTCGCACGCAGCTCCTTCCGCCGCGTTCTGCGGTACCTGCCCCGCTACAAGGGCGCCCTCATCGGGGGCGCGTTCTGCGTGGTCGCCAGCCGGCTGCTCATGGTGTACGCGCCGCGCGTGCTCGGGGAAGCCGTCAACACCCTCGACACGATCAACGGCAGCTCCGATCTGGCCGACACGGCCAAGCAACAGGCCCTGCTCTTCCTGGGCATCGCCCTCGGGGCGGGCGTGTTCACGTTCTTCATGCGCTGGCTCCTCGTCGGCGCGTCCCGCGGCGTCGAGCGCGACCTCAAGCGCGACCTGTTCGATCACATCGAGCATCTGCCGGCCGGGTACTTCGACCGCACCCGCACCGGCGACCTGATCTCGCGGCTGACGAGCGACGTGGAGGCCGTGCGATTCTCCGCCGGGCCCGGGCTCATGTACCTCGGCAGCACGCTCGTCCTGTTCCCCATGGCGGTCGTCTCGATGTGGACGCTGTCGGGCGAGATCACGCTGCTCGCCCTGGTGCCGTTGCTCGCGATCATGGGGCTCGTGCGCGTTCTCGCGCCGGGTGTCATGCGTCGAACCCGCGCGGTGCAAGACCGCCTGGGGCGACTTGTCGGCGCGCGCACAGGAGAGCTTCTCCGGCGCCCGCGTCGTCCGGGCGTACGCCACGGAGAACGTGGAGCTCGAGGCGTTTCGGAAGGCGAACGCAGCGCTCGTTGCCGAAACGCTCGGTTTGGCGAAGTACCGCGCGTTGCTGATCGGCGGGCTGTTCGCCCTGGGCGGACTCGCGGAGCTCGCGGTGCTGTGGTACGGCGGACGTCTCGTGATCGCCGGGGAGCTGGAGCTCGGCTACCTCGTGAGCTTCCAGGCGTACATCACGTTGCTCATCTGGCCGATGATCAGCGTCGGCTGGGTCGTCTCGGCGCTTCAGCGCTCGGCCGCCGCGATCCAGCGCATCGACGAGATCATGGACGCTCCCCGCGAGCGCGACGTCCTGGACGAGCCGGCGGCGCTGCCCGACGCCTTCGCCGGACGCATCGACGTGTCGAATCTGACGTTCGCCTACGAGGGCGCCGCGCATCCGGCGTTGGACGACGTGAGCTTCACCGTGCCCGCCGGCGGCACGCTCGCGCTCGTCGGCCCCGTCGGCAGCGGCAAGAGCACGTTGCTGGGGCTGCTCACGCGGAGCTACGAGCCGCCGCCGGGGTCGATCCGGCTCGATGACATCGACGTCACCGCCATTCCGCTCGACGAGCTGCGGGCCGCGTTTGCGACGGTCCCGCAGGACGCGTTTCTCTTCTCGGACACGCTGCGCGCGAATCTCTCGTACGCGATCGACGAGGACCTGACGCCCGCGCGCGCGCACGCCGTGGCCAAGCTCGCGGGGCTCGACGAGGACATCTCGGCGTTCCCGCGCGGCTTTGACACCGTCGTCGGCGAGCGCGGCCTGACGTTGTCCGGCGGGCAGAAGCAACGCACGACGCTCGCGCGCGCGCTGCTGGTGAACGCGCCGGTGCTGCTGCTCGACGACTGCTTGTCGGCCGTCGACACGCACACGGAAGAGCGCATTCTCGCCGAGCTCGTCGTCGAGATGCGCCGGCGCACCTCGATCGTCGTGGCACATCGCCTCTCGACCGTGCGCCACGCCGACCGGATCGTCGTTCTGGAGGCGGGCCGCGTCATCGAGGCGGGCACGCACGAGGCGCTGGTCGAGGGCGAAGGTTGGTACGCGCGCACCTACGCGCAGCAGCGGTTGCAGGCGGAGCTGGAGGACCTGGCATGAATGCCGACGCCTCCCCCCCCCATCGCTCGCGCGGCAACGGACGTCGCACCCTCTGGCGTCTGCTGGCCTACGTCGGCCGCCACCGCGGGCTCGTCGCACTGAGCGTCGTCACGATGATCGCCTCGGCCGGCATCGACCTTCTTGGTCCGGCGATCGTGCGCAAGGCGGTCGACGAACCCATCGAGGCGCGCGACGCGGACGGGCTGACGATCTACGCGGTGCTGTTCTTCGGCGTGATCCTCCTCGGCACGTCGATGCGCTGCGCGCGCGCCGTGATCTCGGTGCGGGCGGGACGGCTCATCGGCATGAGCCTGCGGCTCGACGTGTTCGAGCACATCCAGCGCATGAGCCTACGGTTCTTCGACCGCAACCCGGTCGGCGTCCTGACGACCCGCGTGACCAACGACGTCGAGGCAATCGAGGAGTTCTTCACGTCGGGCGTGGCGGCGTTCTTCCACGACGTGCTCAAGCTGCTGTTGATCCTGTCGTTCCTCTTCTACATCGACGTCAAGCTCGCGTCGGTCGTCATGATCGTGGTCCCGCTGCTGGCCATCGCGACGGCGTTGTTCATGCGCTTCAGCCGCCGCGACTTCCGGCGCGTTCGCAAGGAGGTGGCGAGTACCAACGCCTTCACGACCGAGGCGGTGAGCGGCGTCGAGGTCACGCGCCTCTTCCGGCGTCACGAGCACGCCAAGGACGTCTTCAACGACCACGTCGAACGACTGCGGGGCGCGCATCTGGCGACCGTACGCAACTTCGCGTTGTTCTTTCCGGCCGTGAACATCTTGTCGCGCCTGGCGATCACGCTGGTCGTGTACTTCGGGGCGAACCAGGTGCTCGACGGCACCTTCACGCTAGGCAACACGTTCGCCTTCTTCATGTTGATCGACCGCTTCTTCGAGCCGATTCGAACCCTGGCCGACAACCTCAACATGCTCTTGCAGGCCATGGTCTCCGGCGAGCGCCTCTTCGCCGTACTCGACACCGAGCCCGAGATCGAGGACGCGCCCGGCGCAGGCGCGGCAACCGACGTCCAGGGCCGCGTGACCTTCCGCGACGTGCACTTCGCGTACGTCGAGAACGAGTCGGTGCTGCGGGGCGTCTCGTTCGACGCGCCGGCCGGGTCCACGTTGGCCCTCGTCGGGCCCACGGGCGCCGGCAAGACGAGCGTGCTCAATCTCATCAGCCGGTTCTACGACGTGCAGCGCGGCGAGGTCGCCGTCGACGGCCGCGACGTGCGCGACTACGAACACCGCTCGCTGCGGGCGTGCATCGCGGTGGTCCTGCAGGACGTGTTCCTCTTCCGCGGCTCGGTGCTCGACAACATCCGGCTCTTCGACGAGCGCATCACCCGCGAGCAGGTCGAGGAGGCGGTGCGGGCCGTTCACGCCGACCATGTCGTCGCGCGACTCCCGAAGGGGCTCGATTCGTCGGTCGAGGAGCGCGGGGCGAATTTCTCCGTCGGCGAGCGGCAGCTCATCGCGTTCGCCCGGGCGCTGGTCCACGATCCCGCCGTCCTGGTGCTCGATGAGGCGACGTCGTCGATCGACACCGAGACCGAGCGGTTGATTCAAGACGCGCTCGAGACGATGCGGCAGGACCGAACGACGATCGTGGTGGCCCACCGGCTGTCGACGATCAAGGCGGCGAACGAGATCCTGGTCTTGAAGCGCGGCGAGGTCGCCGAACGGGGCGATCACGCCACGCTGCTTCGCAAGGACGGCCTGTACCGTCGTATGTACGAACTCCAAGCGCGGGCCGACGGCGGATTGTAAGTCCCCGATGACTACACTGAGCGCCGGATGGAAGGCAACGAGACGATCAGCGTCCCGGGGTTCACGATTCGACGCGAGCTGGGCCGCGGCGCGATGGGCATCGTCTATCTCGCCCACGAAGACAAGCTGGGGCGCGACGTCGCGCTGAAGGTCCTGCGCCGGGACTTCGCGCGCGACGAGCAGGTGCGCCGCCGGTTCGACCGCGAGGTTCGCGCCGCGGCACGGCTGCGGCACCCCGGCATCGTTCCGATCCTCTCGTCCGGCGAGACCAACGGTCACCTCTGGTGCGCGATGGAGTGCGTCGAGGGCCCGTCGCTCGACAAGCTCCTGCACGGCACCGGCACGGGCCGCATCCGGCGCGCGCGCGCCGCGCGCATCATCCGGCAGGTGGCGCTGGCACTCGACGCGGCGCACAAGGCCGGCGTCGTGCATCGCGACGTCAAGCCCGGCAACATCCTGCTGCTGCGCCAGCCGGTGCCCGATCACGAGCGCGACATCGAGAGCAAGCGCATCCGCAGCTCGTGGGTGCTGGCGGCGAACCCCGACGAGTCCCAGTTCGAGGTGGAGCGTCCGATGCTCGCCGACTTCGGGCTGGCCGCCGACCGTATGGCGGGCGACAGCCTGTCCGTGTCGGGCATGTTGATCGGGACCCCCGGCTACATGTCGCCGGAGCAGTTCGGCAGCATCGCGTCCGAGGTCGGACCTCACTCCGACCAGTGGTCGCTCGGCGTCGTGCTCTACGAGTGCCTCACGGGACACCTGCCGTTTCCGGCGGACGACCTGGCGTCGCTCGCACGGTTCGTCGCGGAGGAGCGGCCCGTCGCGCCGTCGCGCCTCGACCCCCGCGTCGACCGCGACCTCGAGACGATCTGCTTCAAGTGCATCGAGAAGAGCCCGAAGGACCGCTATGCGAGCTGCGCCGATCTGGCGGAGGACCTGACCCATTGGTTGCGCGAGCAGGCGATTGCCGCGCGGCCGCCGAGCTCGCTGCGCAAGCTCAAGGGCTGGGCCAAGCGGCGACCCGCGCGCGCGACGGCGGTGGCCGCAGCGTTCTTCGTCGTGGTCGCGGGCCTGGTCGCCTTGCTCTGGGTGCAACGGGTGCAGCGCGAGCGCGTCGACGAGGTGCGCCGGGAGGCGCGGCAGGCCCTGGCCGAAGGCCGGTACCAGGAGGCCGAGAACCACTTCGCCGACTGGATCGCGTTGGAACCGGACGCGGCGGCGCCGCGCGAGGGACGCGAGCAGGCGCGGGTCGCCCGCCGCGTGCAGAGCGCCGCCGACACGTTCGAGCAAGCGGAAGGCGTGATGGCCGAGGTCCGCCGCGGCCTCGAGGAGCTTGCGCGGTTGGAAGCCCAGGCGGCCAAGGGCAAGGATGCGGAGGGCGGCGTCGGGCTCGGCGCGGACGTCGCGCGCGGCTCCGAGCCCTGGTGGATGCGCGAGCCGGCGTATCGCGCGCGCGTACGGATCCCGAGGCAACGCGAGACGCTGGCGCGCCTGCGCGCGGAAGTTTCGTCGATGCTCGCCGTGTCGCGATCGCTGATCGATGCGGGCTTCGAAGCGGCCGGACGTCGCGGCCGCGCGGTGCGTGACCGCATCTACGCGGGCGCCGCGCGATGGCACATGGAAGAGTGGCGCCGCGCGCGAGATCGCGGGGACACCGAGGCCGCGGCCATGCATCGGCTTACGGTCGAGCGGCTGGATCCGGCGCCGTACCGGGCCGAGCTGGCCGGCTCACAGACGGTGCACATCGCGTTGCCGGAACCGCAGAGCGCGCATCGCGCGGTCTGGCTCTTCCAATACGTGCGTGAAGCCGACGCGATCGAGCGCGGCGGCTCGCGGCTGCTGCCGCTTCCGTACCATCCCGAGCGCGGACTCGGCGAAGTTCCGCGCGCGTTCCGGGACGCGGTCGAACGAAGACTCGAGGGAGAGGGCCGCCGGCCGGTGGCCCCGGACATTCCGTCCGTCATGCCGCCCATGGAGAGCAGCCAAGGCTACGTGGGAACGATGGCGGGCCCGATGCGCCGCGCGCGGTACGAGGAGCGCCTCTCCGAAACCGTCTATCCGCTCGTCACGTCGCCGGACAACCGGCTCTCGTCGGCTGACGAGCTGACGCTCGCACCGGGTCGTTATCTGCTGCTGGTGCGGCAGCCGGGGTTCGTCGATCAGCGCCTGTCGTTCGAGGTCGGCCCCGACACGCCGCGCGACCTCGTCGTCGACGCACTCACCCCATCGGACGCGCTCCCCGCCGGGTTCATCGGCATTCCGGCCGGGCGGACGTTTCTGCGTGCGCCGGGTGGCGAGCGCGCAGGGGGCTGGCACGACGTGGGCCGTTTCATGGCGGCGAAGTTCGAGGTGACGTACGCCGAGTACTGGGAGTTCCTGAACGATCCGCGCACGTTGAAAGCCATCGATGAGCACCGCGTCACCGGACTTCGCTTCGTCCCGCGCTACGGCGGTCGCGCGCTGCCGGTTCGCCACCAACCGCGCACCGGATCGAACGTGCCCGCGTACTACTACCCCATGGACAACCCCGAGCATCCGGCCGCATACCTGAACCTGTACGACTTCGTGGGGTATCCGGAGCTCATCGAGGGAGAAGAGAGACCGCACGACGATCAGTTCCAGGCGCTCGTCTCGGCGTTGAACGAATCACGCACGATCGGGTGGGGCTACCTGCGGTGGCGAACGGAACGGTCGCGGGAGCACGCGAGGCAGGTCGCGGCGTCGGGCGGCATGCTGGCGGACGTGCGGGTGGAGCGGTCGTCATCGAACGCCGCGCCCGTCGTCTTCGCACTGCGTTTCACGCTGCCGACCGAGCTCGAGTGGCTGCGCATGGCGCGCGGCGGCGACACGCGCACGTTCGTGTACGGCGACGAGCGGGAGTGGCTGTACTTCAAGGGCACCCGCTCCAGGTCGCAGAACCCGGCGCCGGAGCCCGTGGGTCTCTTCGCCGAGGACGAGAGCGTGTTCGGGGTCCGCGACCTGAGCGGCTCCATGTCGGAGTGGACGGCGGACTGGAACGAGCGCGAGGGCCGTTTCACGCTGAAGGGCCGCGACTGGAGCTCGCAGGACGAACCGGCGGACCGCATCGACTGGCGCAGCTCGCAGGCCCCGGATCAGGTATCGTCGACGATCGGCTGCCGTCTGATCGTGCGCGCCGTGGAGCCGGTCGGCGGAGGCTAGAGCGGGGTTGCTGCTTGTAGGATGCAAGCATGACGGCCGCCCTGCTGCACGAGCTGGAGATCCGACTCGCGCTCGGCCTGCGGGAGGACGCGAAGCACCTGGGACGCACCGAAGCGACGGCGCGCGTGCTCGTCGCGGTCGAACCGGGCCCCGGTCTGCCGATGGGCGAGATGGCGCGCAAGCTGGGGCGGGATCCGTCAACGGCGACGCGCTTCGTGGATCGCGCGGTGGCAGACGGACTCGTGTTGCGCCGGGCGGGACGTCGCGATCGGCGGCGCCGCATGGTGGCGTTGACGCCGGAGGGCGAGACGCTGCGCGACGCGTTGATGGCGCGCCGCGCCGAGCGCGTGCAGGCGCTGATCGAGTCGGTGCTCGCGCGCACGGGGCTCGGCGAAGGACAGGTCGAGTGGTTTCTCACGTCGCTCGTCAAGTCGATCGACGAGTAGGCGGCGCCGCTCGGTGCGCAGCAGTCGCGCACGTGATTCAGCCTGCGCTCAGCGGCGCACCTCGAGCTCGACGACGGTTTGCTCCTGCCGCTCGACGTCGACGGTCACCGTCTCCGTCTCGTCCTCCGGACTCGTGACCCGCAGCTGGTAGGTGCCGGGGCGAACACCGAAGATGTAGCCGAACGGCTTCTGGGTGATCGAGGCCGTGACCTTGGGACTGGTCATGTGCTCGCGGGTGCGCACCTGATACGTCGCGGCGACGGGCTTGCCCTGCATGTTCAGCAGCGTGAGCGTGACCCTCTCTGGATACGTTCCGTCGTACAGCTTGACGTCGTACTTGATCGAGCCGGCGAGCTCGACGAACACCTTCTTGTGCGTGCGGATGCCCTCGCGCACCTTCGTGCTGTCCTCCATCGGGATCACGAAGTCTCCGAAGACGCGGATCTTCACGTCGCCGATCGGGATCTTGCGGTACGTCCAGAGATGCGTCTCCATGTCGCGCAGTCCGAGCGGACGGCCGATGCGATGGCTGCGCCCGAGCGGCTCGACGTGCACCGTGAGACCGTCCGGCGGAATCGTGTTGCCGTCGGGACCGATCGGCAGGATCTCGAGGCTCCCATAGCGCGTCTTGTGGCGCTTCATGAGGTGGGAGTTGTCCCGCACCTCGACCGGCTTGTCGGGGGCGCGCCCCTCCAGGCCGCTCAGCTCGCGCGGCGCGGGGGCCGTAGGAGCCGAGGTCGTGGGCGCGGCATCGAAGTCGTCCGGCTCCTCCTGCCCCAGGAAGATGAACAACGCGATCGCGATCGCGATGAGCAGCAGGGCGAGAGGCAGGACGTTCTTCATGGGCTGGAAAGAGAAACGGGTCGTGGGCGCTCATCTTCCCACGGCCGGAAGCGGTGGCGGGAAACGGTCCGAGATGCGGACTGACGGAGGCCTGCTCACCCCTCCCGGCTAGTTGAAGGCGCTGATGCCCGTGATCTCGCGGCCCAGGATCAACGTGTGGATGTCGTGCGTGCCCTCGTAGGTCTTCACGCTCTCCAGGTTGCACATGTGCCGCATCGACTGGTACTCGTCGGTGATGCCGTTCGCGCCCAGCATGTCGCGCGCTTCCCGCGCCGCCTCCAGCGCGTGATAGCAGCAGTTGCGCTTCGCCATGCTGACCTGCTGCGGCGTCGCCTTGCCGGCGTCCTTCAGGCGGCCGAGCTGCAGGTTCATCAGCTGCGCCTTCGTGATCTCGGTCAGCATGTGCGCAAGCTTCGCCTGGTAGAGCTGGAACGAGGCGATCGGCCTGTCGAACTGCTCGCGCGTCAGACCGTAGTTGCGCACCTCGTCGAAGCACGCCATCGCGGCGCCCACCGCGCCCCAGGCGATACCGTACCGCGCCTGGTTCAGACAGCTGAGCGGGCCGCCGAGCCCCTTCGCGCCGGGCAGCAACGACTCGGGACCGACCTTCACGTCCTGCAGGATGAGCTCGCTCGTGACGGACGCGCGCAAGCTGTGCTTCGCGCGCTGCTCGCGCGCCTCGAAGCCGGGCACCCCCTTCTCGACCAGGAACCCGCGGATCTCTCCGTCCAGCTTCGCCCAGACGAGCGCCACGTCCGCCAGGTTGCCGTTGGTGATCCACATCTTGGCGCCGTTCAGGACATAGCCGTCGCCGTCCTGCTTCGCCTTCGTCTCCATGCCGCCGGGATCGCTGCCGTGGTCGGGCTCGGTGAGCCCGAAACAGCCGATGGCCTCGCCGGCATGCATGGCCGGAAGCCAGCGGGCCTTCTGCTCGTCGGAGCCGTAGCGCCAGATGGGGAACATCACCAACGCGCCTTGCACGCTGACGAACGAACGCAGTCCGGAGTCGCCGCGTTCGAGCTCCTGCATCACGAGCCCATAGGCCACGCTGTTGAGACCGGGAAACTCGGGATAGTCGAGGTTGCCGCCGAGCACGCCCATCTCGGCCAGCTCGGGGATCAAGTCCGTTGGGAAGCGTCCCTCGCGGTACGCCTCCGCGACGACCGGCATGAAGCGCTCGCTGACCCAGTCGCGCACGGTGTCGCGAATCAGGATCTCCTCTTCACTCAGAAGACCGTCCATCGCGTAGAAGTCGGGACCGCGATACGTGACACTCATGGCGTCCTCCCTCGGGGGCGTGAAGGTACCCCGGCAAGGGAGAGCGACTCAGCGCGTGACCTACCGTCCGCGACGACGCCGCGGAACGGGCGCCTGGATGCCGCCCTTTTCCGGCGGTTCGGACGGTTGTGCAGGCGGCTTGGCCGGACGCGCAGGCTTGGCGGGCTTCGCCGGCTTCTTCGGCGTCACGGCGCGCGGCGCGACGGCGGGCTTCGCCGGCTTCTGACTTCGCTGGGTCTCCGCCCCGCGCTTGCGCTGTCGGCGAGAGACCGGCGCGTTGAGGCCGGGCTTGGCGGGCGCGGTTCCACCGGCGGCCGCCAGCAGGTCTTTCTGAACGAACGCGACCTGTGTTCCGCCGACGGAGATCACATCCCCGTCGACGAGCTGGATGCGCTCCATCCGCCTCCCGTTCACGAGCGTGCCGTTGGTGGAGCCGAGGTCCTCGACCCAGTACGCGCCTTGCTCTTGAACGACCCGGAAGTGGCGTCGCGAGACGACGTTGTCTTCGAGCGTGAAGTCGACGCCCGGGTCGCGCCCGACCACGCAGGCGCCGGCGCCGAGCATGAAGTCGCGTCCGACCCCCGGACCGCCTTTGATCACCAGCTTCGGCATGGCCTCAGCATACCGCAGGCTGCGTGCGAACCGCGACCGTGGTAGACAGTGCGGTCATGGACACGTACGAAGTCGAGGTCGCGCGAATCGTGGACGAGACGCCGAAAGACCGCACGTTCCTGCTGTCGTTGGTCGAGCCGGACGAATCGTTCGCGCATCGACCCGGGCAGTACGTCCTCGTCACGGATCCGGACGCGCCGGACGGCGCGCCGTGCGGATTCACGATCTCGAGCGCGCCGCGCGAGGACGGGACGTTCGAGATCACCGTCCGGAACGCGGGGCGCTGCGGTAACCAGCTTCACGGCTACGAACAGGGCAAGCGGCTCCGCGTGACCGCGCCGGCCGGGCAGTTCGTCCTCGATGTCGAAAGCGGCCGGCGGCTCATGCTGATCGCGGCCGGCTCGGGCGTCACACCCTTTCGGGCGTACGTCCAGCACCTCATGGCCACCGGTCACGACGGTCCCTGCTGTCTCCTTCAGAGCGCGCGATCCGTCGATGATCTGTTGTTTCGTGAGGAGCTGCAGGCGGTGTCGGACGCGGCCGATTGGTTCACCTACCGTCCGACGGTGACGGGCGACGCAGACAGCGAATGGGACGGCGCGCGCGAGCGGATCAACGAGATCGTCCTGAAGGAGAGCCTGCCGCATCCCGACGAAACGGTCGTGTACGCCTGTGGACCGACCGCGTTCGTCGACGCCATGCTCGAACGCGCCAAGAAGCTCGGCGTGCCGGAGACCGCTTTGCGTCGCGAGACCTGGGGCTAGTGGCGCTCTAGATCACGTAGCGAACCATGGCCCACGCGCCGAGCGCGAGCGCGGCCAGGATCAGCGTGACGACGACACGGCGCGCGAGCATGCCCATGGGCCGATCGTATCTCCCGCGACGCCGGGCTACGCTATTCTCTCAGGAGACCCGCCCATGCTGCGATCCAGAAGCCGCGTGATCTTGATGCTCACGCTGATTGCGTTGCCGGCCCTCGCGCACCTGGTCCCGCGCTCGACGCGCGCCGACGAGAAACCACCGCAGAAGCCCGACCCCAAGGAAGACGTCATCGGACTCATCGCTCCGCGCAACGGCGAGGTGATCGCCGACCTCGGTTGCGGCACCGGCCGCTGGACCTTCGAGCTGGCGCGCGCCGTCGGCGAGCACGGGAAGGTCTACGCCGTCGACATCGACCGCGAGGTGCTGAAAGAGGTGCGCAAGCGCAAGCGAGCCTATGGCATCGACAACGTGGAGATCATCACATCGGTCGCGGACGACCCGAGACTGCCGGTCAACGGCCTGGACGTGGTGTTCTTGAACAACGTCATCGACTTCGTCGAACGCGACGCGCTCGTCGGGTTCCTGGCGGGCATCCACGCGGCACTCCGCGACGGCGGTCGCTTGATCATCCGCGACCCCAAGGGCGGGGCCGACCGCGTCATCGCCGAGTGCTACCGCGAGGGCTTCTCGCTCATGGAAGCGAAGATCCCCCTGCACAGCGCGACCGCGCAGCCTTTCACCGACTACTGGTACGCCCTGCGGCTGCGCAAGGCGAAGCGGCAACACGCCATCCTCCCGCGGCGGCGAAGTCCGATGCGGTACCGAACGCGTCTGCATCTCGCCGAGGAGCTCTTCCGCGCGGGCGTGATGCCGCGCGAGGAGCTGCGCGCGACGTGGGAGCGGATCCACAACCGCGAGGGAAACTTCGATCCGAATGTGGACGAGAAGCTCGACCTCATCAAGGCCGCGGAGGCGCTCGAGGTCGTGACGCCCGAGCGCGCGCAACGCATGCGCGACGACCTGAAGTAGCACGCCACCACCGCAGGGGTACAACACCGCGATGGGCGGCATCTACACCGGACTGGCGGTCTGGAACCTGATCGTGCTCACGGCCTTCGCCGTGTTGGGCGCGTTGCGGTCGGCCGGCAGTGAAATCGTCGACATGCGCACGTATCAGGTGCTGGCGCTGTTCGCCGCTGTGTTCTGCTGCCTCGTCCACTCGATCCTCGTGGCGCACTTCATCGGCACCATGAAGTGGATCCAGCAGAGCGGTCCCACCGCCGGCATCGAAGACACGAAGCCGTTGCGCACCAAGTGGATCAAGGGACCGACGTTCCCCTTGCTGGTCTGCGCCATGCTGCTCGCCGTGGCCGCGGTGATCCTGGCGGGCGGCGGCGACATGGGCTCGACGCCTTCCTGGGTGCATCTCGTGCTCGCGTTCGGCGGGATTCCGCTCAACGTCGTCGCGCTCCTGTTCGCACGCCGCTCGATCGCCGAGAACCACGACCGCATCTACGGCGTCTCCGAGCGGATGCAGGCGCGCATCGATCAGGGGCTCGTCGACGAAGCGGACGCCGACGAGCTGCGTCCCGAGTCGGGGCGCGCAGGCGGCAAGGTCTTCGTCTTCCTGTCGATCAACGTCTGGGTGCTGTACGGCTACATGCGCTTCGTGCTGCGCGACCCGGGCGAACCCTGGCTGCCGTATGCCGTCGCCTCGGCGGTGCTGGCGTGCGTCGGCCTCGGAATGCTGCGCGCCAACCCCACGCCGCCGGAATCGCGGTAGGCGCGGGCTAGTTCCAGACGGGGAGCGACGGCCGGTCCGACGTCGATTCGGCGCCGTACTCGGCACCGAGCGCCTGCCCCAACGTCGGGTATTGGAACCGGAAGCCCAGCTCGCTCGCCTTCTTCGGCGGCACGTTCTGTCCCTGGGTCACGACCTCCGCCACGCCACCGAGAACGATCCGCAGCATGAAGCCCGGCATCGGCAGGACGGCGGGCTTCCCCATCGCGCTGCCGAGCGCTTTCGCGAATTGCTTGTTCGAGACGGGATTCGGCGCCGTCACGTTGAGGGGGCCGCGTACGGCGTCGTTCTCGAGCGCAAACACCATCATGCGAGCGCAGTCGACGACGTGGATCCACGACATCATCTGCTCGCCGGAGCCGACCGGGCCGCCGACGCCCTTCTTGAACGGCCCCTCCATCGTCTTGAGCGCGCCCTCGCCTCGGCCGAGCACGACGCCGGTGCGCAGCAGCACGACGCGCACGCCCAGCACCTTGGCGTTCCTGGCCGCCGCTTCCCACTCGCGACAGACGCCGGCGAGGAAGTCGCGCGGCGCGAAGTTCGTCGCATCGAACTCGTCCTCGAGGCAGGGCCTGTCCGCGGGACGCGGGCCGTAGTAGCCGATCGCCGAGCCCGACAGGAGCGTCTTCGGACACGCGCTGCCCAGCGCCTCCATGGCCTCGACGAGCGTGCGTGTCGTGACGACGCGGCTGTCGCGGATCTTCGCCCTCTTGCTCTTGCTCCAGCGGCGCGTCATCACGTTCTCGTCCGCGCTGCCGAACACGTTGTCGCCGGCGAGATTGACGACGGCGTCGCAGCCTTCGATGCCGGCGCGAACGGACTCGACGTCGAAGGGGTCGTACTCGAACACGTCCGCGCCCGGCAGCGCGTCGGCCGCGCGCTCCTCGTCGCGCACGAGCGCGACGACCTCGTGCCCGTTCTCCTGAAGCAGCGGAACCAACCGCTTCCCGATGAAACCCGTGCCGCCCGTGACTGCCACTCGCATGGCCTGACCTCCGACCCGCCGCTTGGCGGGGATCACACGATACGCGCTCTGCGGACGGCTCCCCAGCCCGGTGCAGAGGGTCGGGGTCGGCGTTCGGGTTCCGCGGTCCGTTCGAGAACCTCGTGACCGCCGGCGCGGGCCCGGGCGGCCTTGCGCAGCGCGTCGGCCAGGCGGTCCTGCTGCACGGGCTTGGCGACGTCGTCCTGCGTGCCCGCCTCCAGGGACCGCTCGCGATCGCCCGGCATGGCGTTGGCCGTCATCGCGATGGCGTACGGCTGGGACGCCCGGGGCAGCATCTCGTCGATGCGCCGTGCGGCCTCGAGCCCGTCCATCTCAGGCATCTGCACGTCCATCAGGACGACGTCGTCGCTCTGCCGGTTCAGCGCCTCGATGACCTCGAGACCGTCCGACGCCACGTCGGCGCGCAACCCCATGCGCTCGAGCACGCGTGTCGCGACCTCCTGGTTCACGACGTCGTCCTCCGCGAGCGCCGGCTATCCCTCTTCCTGTTCGTACTTGTCCCGTAGCGCCGCGACGACACTCGGATCGGCGAGGGTCGTGGTGTCTCCGAGTGCGCGTCCCTCCGCGATGTCGCGCAAGAGCCGGCGCATGATCTTCCCGCTCCGGGTCTTGGGAAGCTCCGCGGTGAAGTAGAGCTCCTCGGGACGGCCGAGCGCCCCGATCTTGGACGCTGCGTGCTCGCGAATTTCGTCGTGCTTGGCGCGGTCGCCCTCGACGCCTTTGCGCAGCGTGACGAACGCGGCGATCGCCTGCCCCTTCACCTCGTGTGTGCGGCCGACGACCGCCGCCTCTGCGACATCCGCGTGATCGACCAGCGCGGACTCGACCTCCATCGTGCTGATATTGTGCCCGGAGACGAGCATGATGTCGTCGACGCGGCCGAGCAGCCAAAGGTAGCCTTCGTCGTCCTTCTTGCAGCCGTCGCCCGCAAAGTACAGGCCCTCGAACTTGGACCAGTAGACGTCCTTGTAGCGTTCGTCGTTGCCGTAGATCGTCCGCAGCATCGAAGGCCACGGCTTGCGAAGCACGATGTAGCCGCCACCGCCCGGCGGCACGCTGTTGCCGTCGTCGTCGACCACGTCCGCCTCGATGCCCGGCAACGCGAAGGTCGCCGAGCCCGGCTTGGTCGTCGTGATGCCCGGCAGCGGACTGATCATGATCGAGCCGGTTTCGGTCTGCCACCAGGTGTCGACGATGGGACACCGCTCGCCGCCGATGTGCCGGTGGTACCACATCCACGCCTCGGGATTGATGGGCTCGCCGACCGTACCGAGCAGCCGTAGCGACGACAGGTCCTTGCCGTCCGGGTATTCGTCGCCCCAGCGCATGAAGGCGCGGATGGCCGTCGGCGCCGTATAGAAGATCGTGACGGCGTAGCGCTCGACGAGATCCCAGAAACGCGCTTTGTCGGGCCAGTCGGGCGCCCCTTCGTACATGAGGCCGGTGCATCCGTTGGCGAGCGGGCCGTAGACGATGTAGCTGTGCCCGGTGACCCAACCGATGTCCGCGGTGCACCAGTAGACGTCGCTGTCCTTGATGTCGAAGACCCAGCGATGCGTCATCGCCGCGCCGATCATGTACCCGGCCGTCGTGTGCGCGATGCCCTTGGGATGACCGGTGGTTCCGCTCGTATACAGGATGAACAGCAGGTCTTCCGCGTCCATCACCTCCGGCTCGCAGGTCTCGTCGGCGCCGTTCATGAGCTCGTGCCACCAGTGATCGCGGCCCTCGCGCATCGAGACGGGGCTCTCGTCGCCCGTGCGGCGCACGACGACGACGTGCTCCACGGTCGGCGCGTCTTCGACGGCCGCGTCCGTGTTCACCTTGAGCGGCACGACGCCGCCGCGGCGCCAGCCGCCGTCGGCGGTGACGACGACTTTCGACGACGAGTCGTTGATGCGCTCGCGCAGGGAGTCCGGGCTGAACCCGCCGAAGACGATCGAATGCGGCGCGCCGATGCGCGCGCACGCCAGCATGGCGATGGTGAGCTCCGGGATCATGCCCATGTAGAGCGTGACCCGGTCGCCCTTCTCGACGCCGAGCGACTTCAGGACGTTGGCGAACTTGCAGACCTCGCCAAGGAGATCGGCGTACGTGAGGACCCGCTTGTCGCCGGGTTCGCCCTCCCAGTGGAACGCGACCTTTTCGCCCCTACCGGCGTCGATGTGGCGATCGAGGCAGTTGACGGTGATGTTGAGCTTGCCGCCGACGAACCACTTCGCGAACGGCGCGTCCCACTCGAGCACGGTGTCCCACTTGCGGAACCACGAGAAGCTCTCGGCCTGCTTGGCCCAGAACGTCTCGGTGTCCTGCGCCTCTTCGTAGATCGACGGGTCGTTGACGTTGGCCTGGGCGCGGAACGCGTCGGACGGAGGGAATCGGCGCCCCTCGTGCAGGAGCGTGTCGATGGTGTCGTTCGACATGGAAATCCCCTCTCGGGTGCTCAGCCGCCGCTGACGCGGATGCCGACGGCGACCTGTTTGCCGTCCACTCGGCCGGCCATCTTGTGGTCCTCACCGGCGTCGCGCGCGGCGTACTGCACGTCGACCGCTAGAACCTGGTCACGGACGTACGCCTCGTGCGCCCTCACCGCTTCGACCACGTCCTCGTTGCCCGTCAACGTGAGCTCGATGCGGTCGGTGACCTGGAAGTCGAAGTCCTTGCGCGTCTTCTGGATGAGGCGCACGACGTCGCGGGCGAGGCCCTCGCGCTCGAGCTCCGGCGTCAGCGCGAGATCGAGCAACACGATCGCGTCGTTCGTGGCGACCGCCTGCGCGCCCTCGCTCTCGTGCGGAGCGAGCTTCAGGTCGTACTCGTCGGGCGCGAGCGTCTCGCCGGCGACGGTGATCGTCCCGTCGTCGCTCCGGGTCCACTCGCCGTCGCGCGCGGCGGCCATCACCGTCTTCATCGCCTTGCCGAGACGCGGGCCGAGCGCGCGCCCGTTCGGGCGCAACACGAACTCCCCGTGACCTTCGAGAGACGGCTCGAAGGTCACGGCCTTGACGTTGAGCTCCGCGCGCAGCAGGTCTTCGAACGGCGCGAGGTTCTCCGCCCATGTACCGACGATCGTGAGCATCGCGAGCGGCTGTCGCGCGCGCCGGCCGTTGTCCTCCCGGATCGCGTGACCGACGGAGCAGACTTCGCGCACGCGGTCCATGTCGCGCACGAGCTCGGGGTCGGCGGGCAGCTCGTCGGGGCTCGGCCAATCGGACAGGTGCACGCTGTCGTCACCGGTGAGCCCCCGGTAGATCTCCTCGGAGATCAGCGGAAGCAACGGCGCGGTGCTCCGGCAGAGCACGGTCAGCACCGTGAGCAACGTGTCGTAGGCGTTGCGCTTGTCGGCGGTGTCCTCGGCGCCCCAGAAACGACCGCGGCTGCGGCGGATGTACCAGTTGTTCAACGCGTCGATGAACGCGGTGACGTGGGCGCTGGCGCCGGACAAGTCGTAGTCGTCCATCCGCTCGGTGACGTTCTCGACCAGCTCCCGGGTCTTGGCCAGGACGTAGCGGTCGAGCACGTCGTCGGAGTCGGTGCGCACCTCGGCCACGATCCCGTCGGCGTTGGCGTACAGCGCGAAGAAGTAGTACGCGTTCCAGATGGGGTTGATGACGAGACGGATGACCTCGGCGATGTCGCGGCCGTCCTCCTCGATCTTCAGATCGAGACCGCGCAGCAGCGGAGACGACATGAGCATCCACCGGAGCGCGTCGGCACCGTAGCGGTCGAACGCGATCTCCGGATCGAGGTAGTTCTTCAGCCGCTTGCTGAGCTTGCGCCCGTCGGCGCCGCCGAGGATGCCGTGGCAGATGCAGTTGCGAAACGGCGGGCAGTCGAACAACGCCGTCGCCAGGACCATCAACGTGTAGAACCAGCCGCGCGTCTGCGCGACGTACTCCACGATGTAGTCGGCCGGGAAGTGGTGCTCGAACCACTCCCGGTTCTCGAACGGGTAGTGGATCTGCGCGAACGGCATGGACCCCGACTCGAACCAGCAGTCGAGCACCTCGGGCACCCGGCGCATCATGCTCTTGCCCGTCGGATCGTCCGGGTTCGGCCGTACGAGCGCATCGATGCCGGGGCGGTGCAGGTCGTCGAGCTTGACGCCGAAGTCCCTCTCGAGCTCCTCGAGGCTGCCGTAGCAGTCGAGGCGCGGGTAGGCGGGATCGTCGCTCTTCCAGATCGGGATGGGCGTACCCCAGAAGCGGTTGCGACTGATGGACCAGTCGCGCGCGCCTTCGAGCCACTTGCCGAACTGCCCGTCGCGGATGTGCTCGGGGATCCAGTTGATCTCCTGGTTCAGCTCGACCATGCGGTCGCGGAAGTCGGTGACGCGCACGTACCAGGAGCTGAGCGCCTTGTAGATGATCGGCGTGTCGGTTCGCCAACAGTGCGGGTAGTTGTGCTCGTACGTCTCGTGCTTGATGAGCACGCCTTCGTCCTTGAGCCGCTTGATGATCGGCTTGTTGGCGTCGAAGACGTTCTGTCCCTCGTAGTCCGAGACGTCGGCGGTGAAGCGTCCGCTCTCGTCGACCGGCACGACGAGCGGGATGCCGTGGGCCTCGCAGACCTTCTGATCCTCTTCACCGAAGCCGGGCGCCATGTGCACGACGCCCGTGCCGTCTTCGGTGTCGACGAAGTCGGCGCCCAGGACCTGGAATGCGTTCTCGGTGTCGGCGAAGTACGGGAACAACGGCTCATACGTGCGTCCGACGAGCGCGCTGCCTTTGATGGTGCCGATCTTGGTCGCGTTCTTCAGCTGCGCCTCGTACTTGCCGGTCGTCGCGTCACCGATGACGTAGACCGTGCCGTCTTCCTGCATGAGGGCGTAGTCGATGTCCGGCCCCACGGCGACGGCGAGGTTGGACGGAAGCGTCCACGGCGTCGTGGTCCAGATGAGCAGCTTCATCGGCCCCGGATCGCCGTCCTCGGGCGTGAGCGACAGCATCACCGTGACGGCCGGATCCTGCTTCGGGCGCGTGGCGTCGTCGAGCCGGATCTCGAAGTTGGAGAGCGGTGTCTCGCACGCCCACGAGTACGGCATGACGCGCAAGCCCTCGTAGATCAGCCCCTTGTCCCAGAGCTGCTTGAAGGCCCACATGACGCTCTCCATGTAGGAGAGGTCCATCGTCTTGTAGTCGTTCTGGAAGTCGACCCAGCGGGCCATGCGCGTGACGTAACGCTCCCACTCGTTCGTGTACTTCAGGACCGACGAGCGGCAGTGGTCGTTGAACTTGTCGATGCCGAACGCCTTGATCTGCTGCCGGCCGGAGACATCGAGCTCCTTCTCGGCCTCCATCTCGGCGGGCAGGCCGTGGGTGTCCCACCCGAACCGGCGCTCGACGCGGCGGCCCTTCATCGTCTGGTAGCGCGGGACGACGTCCTTGGCGTAGCTGGTCAGCAGGTGGCCGTAGTGGGGCAGGCCGTTGGCGAAGGGCGGTCCGTCGTAGAAGACGAACTCGTTCGCGCCGTTCTCGCCCGCCTCGCGCTGGTCGACGGAGCGCCGGAAGACGTCGTTCTCGGCCCAGTACCCGAGCACACCGCGCTCGATGTCCGGGAAGCTGGGCTTCGCGGGGACCTCGGGATACGGCTGTCCGGTCGGGCTTTCGGGCATAGGCGGCGCAGTCTATCGCGCTCCGGGTCATCCGCCCCCCTCGCGCCCGACCTCGTAGGATTTGGCAGTGGGTCAGTTTGAAGATCCGCGCGAGCATGCGGCTTGCCGGATGCTCGACGGCGCTTCGCCGACCGCTCCACTCTCGTCCTTGCGTGGACGACCACGCGGCGTCCTCGCCGGCTTCTCGGCGCCTTCGCCCCAGCAAGCCGCTCACGACCGAGCAGTCCTTTGAGACGCCTCACTGCCGCCGCCGGTCTGCCCCTTCGTCAGAGTGACCCATGACCTAGGATTTGGGTGCATCCGAACGGCCCGCTGCGGGAACCCAAGGGTGGAGGTCCATTGTCGATCGATCCGTCCCAGACCGACGCCGAAGCGATTGCGCTCCAGGCCCGCCAGCTTCGACGGCTGGCGCGCAGCCTCGTGCGCGACTTCGACAGCGCCGAGGACGTCGTGCAGGAGGCCGCGCTGCGCTCGCTCGAGGGCGCGGTGCGGCCGCGGCGCGGCGTGAAGGCGTGCCTGTCGGGCGCGATCCGCAACGTCGCGCGCAGCTGGCACCGCGCCGAGTCGCGCCGCGAGGCGCGCGAGCAGTCCGGGGCGAAGAAGGAAGCGACGCCGTCCACGTTGGACGTGCTTGCGCGCATCGACGAGCAGCAGACCGTCTTGCGGGCCGTACGCACGCTGGACGAGCCCTACCGATCGGTCATCTGGATGCGCTACTTCGAGGCGCGGCCGCCGCGCGAGATCGCGAAGCGCACGAAGCGGCCCGTGGCCACGGTCAAGAGCCAGCTGCAGCGCGGGTTGCAGGTGCTCAGGCGCCGGCTCGACGACGCGCACGGCGGGAGCCGCAAGGCGTGGCTGACCGCGCTCATGCCGCTGGCGGCGTGGCGCCCGCTGGTCGATGGATCCTCCCTGACCACCCTGGGAGCAAACGTCATGAATCAGGTCACTGCGAAGTCGTTGGCGGTCGTTTCCGTCGCCGCGCTGTTCATCGGAGGCATCGTGTGGTTCGGCCCGTCGCTGTTCGACAGCGGCACCGGGAGCGGCGACGCGAAGGACCTGAGCGTGGCGGACGAGGGCACCGGGGACGCCGCCGGGCTCGAGCCGGGCGGCGCCGGATCGCTGAGGGATCCGCTCACGCGTCCGGCCGTCGACGACGAGACGGCGGCGCACGCGAGTGGAGGGGGCGCCGCCGAGACGACCGGCGGCGAGGACGACACCGCGACGACGGTGAAGGGCGACGAGGACGTCGACTGGGACACGGTCGAGCCGGCGCAGCGGCGCAGCCCGTTCGGACTGCCGAAGCGCAGGCCCGGACGCCGCATGGGCGGTGGCGGCTTCGGCGGCCCGACGGGTCACTGGACGCGGTTCGGGCTGGCGCCGCCCGCGGCGGGCAAGGCGACCCTGCTGGTGACCGTGCTCGATCAGGACGGCAACCCGATTCCGAACGCCGACGTGTACCTGACGCCGCCGGACCTCGTCGGCGTGAAGGGGGTTTCGTTCGGCGACATCCGCAAGGTCGGCAAGACGACGGCGAACGGGACGCTCGAGGCCGAGGCGTTGCCGTCGGGCGGGGCCGCGGTGGCGGGCAACATCAACAACCGTCTCAACGGACCCGGCGGCCTGGATGCGACGACCTCGGTGCGTGTGTTGTTGAAGGACAACGCGACGGCGCAGGTGCAGGTGACGTTGCCGTTCTCGTTCGGCGAGATGGGAACGGTGTACGGCAAGGTCCTCGACCCGCAGGGCAACCCCGCGCGAAACGTCAACGTGATCGCCGGCTACAACCAGATCCGCACCAGCAAGGACGGCACGTACGAGCTGCAGGGCCTCCCTGCGGGCGAGCAGACGATCAGCGTCAGCTTATGGAGCTACGAAGCGCCGCCGAAGACGGTCGTCGTCAAGCCGCAGGGCCGTACGGAGCTCGACTTCGCGCTCGACTACAAGGAACAAGGAACGGTTACGCTTCGAGGCGTGGTGGTGGGCCCCGAGGGTGAGATCGTCCCGCAGGCGTACGTGTACCTCAACTCGAACAAGCGCAAGATGACGCTGCGTTCGACGCGTTCGGACGACGACGGTCGATTCGTCTTCGAGAAGCTCGCCGAGGACTTGCGGACGACATCCGTCGAGGTGCAGGCCGGCAAGATTCCCTATTACGGCTCGACGCGGAAGCAGTTCGATGAGGGCCTGACGACGGAAGAGGTGCGGCTGCAGCTGCCCGTTCGCTACGTGGACTGGCGTCTGACGGTGCAGGACGCGGCGACGGGCGAACCGGTGAAGCGTTGCCGCTGCAGCGCGAAGCCTCCTGAGGGCGAAGAGCGGCGCGCTCCGTATCTGGCTTACGACCGGGAGAAGCAACGCTACGGCGGCATCGCGGAGGCCGGGCGCTACACGCTCGTGGTCGAGGGACTCGATCACGAGACGATCGAGGTGGATGTCGAGGTGAAGCCGGTCGACGGCGTGTTCGAGCAGGAGGTCGCGCTGAAGCGCATCAGCCCCGACACGGTCGACATCCATCTCACGGTCTTGCTGAAGGAGCTGGGGACGGACAAGCCGATCGAGCGATGCAAGATCGAGGTGCTCAGGCTCGACGGCGTCGACATGGCCCGGTTCGAGGGAGGGCGGCGAGTATCTGATGCCGGCGCCGTCGGGCAAGCGCATCCTGCGTATCAGCGCGGATGGGTACGAGACGCACGAGGAGCAGGTCGATCTGGATCCGAAGGAGATCGACGTCGAGAAGACCGTGCACCTGCGTCCGTCGGGCTAGGCGCGAACGCATCGCGATCGCAAGCGCCCTCGGCGGGCCCCCCAGACCAACATCGCCTCGGCGGGACGACGGGTTACGCCTCCTGACGAGAAAAACCTCGCGAACCGCGGAACCCGTTCGTCGTTCTCTTCGTCTGTTCCTCGTCGCTGCGGAGCGCTGTCCCGTTGTTTCGATGTCCGGTGTTCCGTTTCGCGACCTAGACGAAAGTCAGCGCCCGGCTCGTGCGGCCGCGCGATGGAGGCAACGCAGTGAGGCAATCATCAAAACGCCGCTCATACCCCACACGCACGGCGAACCCGCTGCGACCCGTCGCCGCATCGTCAAGCGCTCGACAGCGATTGCCTGGACGCATTCGCTGAGCGTAGAAGTTCGCGTTGGCGTGCTGCCGGCGCCCACAGTCTGCCGTTCCGGTATCGACTGCGAGTGTTCCGACGACAGCATCGGAAGCGTCAGCGTCGTGACTCGCATGAAAGCGAGGCCACTACCGGGAATGTAGCTCAGTGGCAGAGCGCACGGCCTGAGCCGTGAAGCACGGGTTCGACTCCCGTCATTCTCTCCTATGTAGCTCAACTGGTTAGAGCACACGATGGTGGATCGAGAGGTTGCAGGTTCGAGTCCTGCCTTCGCCCGCAAGGGCGCCATCCGACAACGCGGGTTGCGAGTAGCGCCGCTCGTCGTCCCGTCCCGCCCTTGAACGCCGTTTCGACGGCCGACATCGGCGTGACACCTGCCAAACGGCTTCGAACACGAAGGGATACCGGTTCACCACCCATCGCCTGCGACGCGCCGTCCACCCGTCCCCACTGAAGGCGGGACTCGGCGCGCCGTCCACGCGGTGCGGCCCGGCGGACCTGTTCGATCCAGACGATGGACCGAACCTCGAACTTCGTGTCCGCCGGGCCGCAGGGGCCGACCAGCCGGTGGCCTCGCAACCCGCACTTTCCCTTCGCGCACCGGAGCGGTTCCGGTCCGCCATCCACGACCCCCATGGACCCACGATTCGAAAGGAGGTGCTCCATGGCCCTGTTTCTCGAGCGCAAGCACGTCCTCAAGCACCAGCGCGGCCTCATGTTCCAGCGCGGTGACTTCCGCAAGCTCCTGCAGCCGGGTACGCACTGGCTGCCGGCGTTTCCGCTGAACGTCCGCAGGGTCCTCGTCTACGTCGTGAACACGCTCGATACGGCGCTCGTTCACCCGTGGCTGCGGGTCCTGGTGAAGGACCCGGCGCTGGCGGACGCGCTGCACGTCGTGGACCTGCGTGATACGCAGCGTGCACTCGTCTGGCGTGACGGCCGTCTGTTCCAGATCCTGGGCCCGGGCCTGTACGCGTTCTGGAAGGAGCCGTACGACGTGAAGATCGAGGTCTTCGACATCGAGGGCTTCCGCTTCGAGCACGAGCAGCTCGAGGTCGTCCTGGCACACCCGGGCTACGGCGAGTTCCTGGGAACGGTCAACGTGAACCCGTACGCCGAGGTCCTGGTCTACCGCGACAACGAGCTCGTCACGCGCCTGCTGCACGGTCGCTACGCGTACTGGAAGCAGACGGGTCGCATCGTGACGCGTGAGCTCGATCGTCGTGAGCAGACGCTCGACGTCGCCGGCCAGGAGATCATGACGCGTGACAAGGTCACGCTGCGCATGAACCTCGTCGTGACGTACCAGATCGACGACCCGGTCAAGTCCGTCGAGGCGACGAACGACGCGGAGCAGGCGCTGTACCGCGACGCGCAGCTCGCACTGCGGGCGGCCGTGGGTACGCGCGCGCTGGACGGCCTGCTGACGGACAAGGAAGCCGTCGGCGCGACGGTGCGTGAGGCCCTGGCCGAGCGCGCCGCGACGTTCGGCGTCACGGTCCGCAGCGTGGGTCTGCGCGACATCGTCCTGCCGGGCGACATGAAGACGATCCTGAACCAGGTGATCACGGCCCAGAAGGCGGCCGAGGCCAACCTGATTCGTCGTCGCGAGGAGACGGCGGCCGCGCGTAGCCAGGCCAACACGGCCAAGCTGCTGGCGGACAACCCGGTGCTCGCTCGCATGAAGGAGCTGGAGCTCCTGCAGGAAGTGCTGGCCGGTGCGAAGACGAGCTTCGTGTTCGGTCAGGGCGACCTGATCAAGCAGGTTCGCGGTCTCGTCCAGGAAGCCGACGGCACGGAGTGACCCGGACCGCTCGGAAGCCGCCCCTTCGGGGGCGGCTTCGCTTCGCCATCGAGACGCGGCGTTGCAATGGCACGCGACGTGAGCGCCTGACGCCTGGGAGAGAGGAACCTCCCAGGAGCACGGACCATGCGAATGCGAAGCCTGCTGACGATCCTCGTGCTCGGCGCGCTCCCCCTCATGGGCGCCTGCGGCGGCGGTGGCAACGCCCCGTCGGCGTCCCGCGGGCTCGCCGGTGGATCCGCTCACGCTGCTCACAGGCACCTACTACTCGACGTCGTTCGGCGGCAACCAACTCCTGGGCACCGCCCGGTGGGGCACCTGGATCGGTGACGGCGCCGGCGCGTTCTTGGCGCCGGGATCTGTGACGTCCAACAGCAACGGCGCGATCAACGGCCCGTTCCCGACGACCCTGTTCGACTACCACATCGACGCCGACCGCGTGCTCAAGTTCCTGCCGACGAGCGGCGGCGTGGTGACCATGCTGGGCGCCATCTCCGCCGACGGCTCCCTGGCGTTCGGCTGCTCCGTGCTCGGTCCCACCGATCTCATGATCATGGGGCGACAACAGGGCACCCACAGCAACGCGAGCCTCCAGGGGCAATACCACCTGTGCGCGTTCTTCTACTACGAGGTCACGGACGCAGGCGGCGACCTTCTTCGGCAGCGCGTCGTTCGACGGCATTGGCGGCGGCACCGCGACGACGGAGAGCAACATCGGCGGCGTCATCGGCGGCATCGACACGGGACCGATCACGTACAACGTTGCCGCCGACGGTACCGTCACGGGCAGCTTCTCGTTGGACGTACCGTTCACGTTGGAAGGCTCGATTGTCGCCAACGGCGACCTCGTCGTGCTGGGCGGCGGCGCCGCCGGCCAAGCGCCGATCCTGGTCGTTCTCGTCAAGGCCGCGGTCGGGGCTTCGAACGCGACGTTGTCGGGAACGTATGCGTCGGCGTTGATTGCAGCCTTCGGTACGGCGCCCCCGACGTGGTTCTCGATGATCACGAACGCGAAGACGACGTCGCCGGGAATCCTGGAGCTCTCCCCCGTGCTGCAGAACATCGACGGGATGCTCACCGTTCCGGTTTTCACGTCGGTCGGCTTGGACTACGCGGTCCTCCCCGACGGCCGGCTGTTGGTCGAAGGAGGCGGACCCCAGAACTACCGTGGGGGCGTATCGCAGTCGGGCGATGTCGCGGTGTTCTGCGGACCCGCGAACACCGGCGTCGGACCGCAACTCTGGTTCCTCATACGCTGATCGAAGCAGCTAGCGCCGCTCGGGAATCCGCAGCACGAGATCCTCGGTGCCGGACAGGACCTCCTTCCGTTCCGCATGGAAGGAAGATCCGCCGCCACCCGCACGCACGGTGTAACGACCGGGTGGCAGGCCGTACAGCGTGAAGCGGCCCTTGGACAGGATCGACGCGGCTACGAACACGTCCTCGTTGAAGGCGTGCGCCCAGCCCTCACGGTCGACCGGCTTTCCGTCGACGTCGAGCAGCTGCCCGCGGATCGACCCGCCGCGTTCGAGACGAATCGTGAGCGCGTCGTCCGACGCCACGACGCCTGTCCGATGCGCGCAGCGCTCGTCCCCGAACCGCTCGACGTTCAAGTCGTGAGGCACGCCATCGTCGAGCTCGAGCTCGAAGCGCCCGTCGTCGTCGGTCAAGGCGATGAGCGCCGCGCCGCCGTCGCTCGGCTTCGCGGCGACCCGAAACCCGCCGACGTCGCCGCTGCCGATCACGTGTCCGACGAGTGACTTCTTCGTCATGACGGAGAAGACCAGCTCCACCTTCCCGTTCTCGACCTCGAAGTCGAGCGGCCCCCAACGCGAGCTCGTCAGCGGCATCGCGGAATACGAACCGTCGGGCAGCCCCTCGATCTCGGCACGACCTTGCGCGTCGGTGATCGCGACCCGGTTGGGCACCGACGCGTCGTGCGGTTCGATCTCGATCCGTGCGCGGACGAGCGGCGTCCCGGCGCGGGTCAGCGCGACGAGCTTGACGCGTTGCTGCTCGCCCAGACGGATCTCGACGGAGCGGTTCCCGGCCTCGACGCCGCGAACCGTCGCGACGGGTGGTCCACTCCGGACGGGTCGCTCGCCGAACACATGCACCGTTCCGTCGTCCAGTCGTACCGAAATCTCCTCTTTTCGCGCGTACGAGACGTACGCGACCAGCGTCGCCGTTGCACCCGGTGGAATGCTGCCGATCGAGAACCGGCCGCTCGCGTCGGCCTTCGCACTCGCATGGCTGCGACCGACGGCGTCGTGCCAGTGCGCGTTGACGACGCAGTACGTCGGCATGCCTCGCTCGGGGTCCGGCACCACGATGCCCTCGATGAACTCGCTGTGTTCGAGAACGAGCTCCACCGCGCCGCCGCTCAACGGGAAGCGCTTCTTGACGGGCAGGACGTAGTCTCGTGGCACGCGTCGAAACCAGACCTCCGCGATCCCGCCCATCAAGTTGACGTCGGGGACCTCGAACCGCCCGGCACCGTCCGTGCGTACCAGACCACCGCGCTTCTTGCCGGGCGCGCGCTTGCCCACCGGCACGCGGTGATCCCTCGGCTCGGTGAGGCGAAACGTGAGCGTGACGTCCGGTACGCCCTCGCCGCTCGGGCCGAGGACCCGCCCAACGAGCGTCTCCGTGAAGCCCTCGATCGGCGTCGGATCGTACGGTCGCGCACCGGGCATGGTCTCGGGTGGGGGCAAAGACTCCGCCCGGTGGATCTCCGAGGTCGTCGCCGCGACCGGCGAGCTCGGCGCGCGCGTCGCCGGCGCCGCCTTCGTGAATTCCCGCAGCTCGGTCCGGTCGCCGGACGACCACGGCGTCCACACGAAGACCCCGCCCGCGACCAGGGCAGCGACGACGATCCAGAGCCCGGCCCTTCGCATGCCGACAGGATGCCACGAACGCGCGGGCCGATGCACGGCCCCGTAGAATCTGCGCGCCTTGCCCAAGTACCGAACGATCCCCGTGGTTCGGCTCGAAGACGCCACCACTCTGGACGAGGCGTACGCGGCGCTCCTCGCATCGCTCTCCGATGTCCGGGAAGCCACACGGATCGAAGTGGCGATTCCTGCAACACCGTTGCTTCCGTGGCTGCGCGGCCAGTCCATCGATCAACGCGCCTATTGGCGCGATCGCGACCGCGAGATCGAGACCGCCGTCGTCGGGTTCGGCGCCGTTCGCCACGGCGGGAACGGACTGGTCGCCGGACGCTTCGACGGTGCGGCCACCGTGGTGACGCCGCTCGTGGAGCTTCGTCGCGACGAGGACGACCACGTACTTCGCGTTCACGCTGAAGACGAAGTGCCGGCCTCGCGCGTACACCACGTGCTGTCGTCCCTCGGGCCGCCGGCGGCAGAGGCGCCGGTCGAGCGAACGGACGACGTGGACGACCACCCGTCACGCAGCGCGTGGGATGCCGCCGTCGCCGAGATCCTCGATGCGATCGAAGCGGACGCGCTCTCGAAGTGCGTGCTCACGCGCTCGCGCGTATTCACGTTCGAGCAGCGGCCCGATCCGTTCGCCATCACGGAGCAGCTGGCAAAGCGGCAAACCGAGATGTTTCACTTCACGTTCCAGTTCGCCGCCGGCAACGCCGTCCTCGGCGCGACGCCGGAGCTGTTGTTCCGCCGCCGGGGAGGCGAGATCGAGAGCGAAGCGCTCGCCGGCACGCGCCCGCGAGGCGCGGACGCGGCCGAAGACGCGCGCTTGGCGACGGAGCTGTCCGAGAGCAAGAAGGACCGCAGAGAGCACGCGTTCGTCGCGGACCACATCCGCACGTCGCTCGATGCGCTGATCGACGGCGAGCTCGTGGTCGACGGGCCGAGCATTCGCGTGCTGCCCCATCTCCTGCATCTCCACACGCGCATTCGCGGACAGCTGCGGCGCGAGGTCGGCGATTCCCAGGTGCTTCGGGCGCTCCACCCGACGCCGGCCGTGTGCGGCGTTCCCGTGGACGAGGCGCGGAAGACGATTCGCCGCCTGGAGCCGTTCGAGCGCTGGATGTTCAGCGGGCCGGTCGGCCTGCTGTCGCCCGACGACTCGACGGTCGCGGTGGGCATACGCAGCGCGCGGATTCAAGGAAACCACGTGCGCATCTACGCCGGCGCGGGCATCGTACAGGGCTCTGATCCGGGGATGGAATGGCAGGAGACCGCGGGGAAGATGCGTGCGTTGGACGAGATCTTGAGAGCCCCCTCCGAAGGATGACGCGTGAAGGATGAACCGAACATCCAAGCGCTCTGGGGCCGGCTGCTCGTCGATCGGCTCGTCGCACTCGGCGTACGCCGCTGGGTCATCGCGCCGGGTTCGCGCTCCTCGCCGTTGGTGCGCGCCGCGGCGCTGAACGACGACGCGGACGTGCGCATCCGCATCGACGAGCGCGGCGCCGCGTTTCACGCGCTGGGAATCGCGCGCGGGAGCGGACAACCGGCCGCCGTCATCACGACGTCGGGCACCGCGGTCGCGAATCTCCTGCCGGCGGTGGTCGAAGCCTCGATGGATTTCGTCCCTCTGATCGTCCTTACCGCCGATCGCCCGCCGGAGCTGCTGGACTGCGGCGCAAATCAGGCGATCGACCAGCCGGGGATCTTCGGCGGCTACACGCGCTGGGCGATCGACCTGCCCGTTCCCGACGACACGGTGCCGGCCGCCACGGTCGAGAGCGCCGCGAAACGCGCGTACGAGAGCGCGCTCGGCGCCCGGGCCGGACACGTCGCAGGCCCGGTGCACGTCAACTGCCCGTTTCGCGAGCCGCTTGCCCCGACCGAAGCCGCGTGGGATCCGGCCTGCCTCGAGACTCGCGCAACCCAAGCCTGTGAAGCCGCGCTCGAACCCAGGGGTGCGGACCCGCACCGACCTGGCGGAAGGGGCCTGCTGATCGTCGGCGCCATCCCGCTCGCAGACCGAGAGCGGACCGTGGCGGCCGCCGCGTCGCTCGCAGCGTCGCTCGGCTGGCCGTGGACGGCGGACATTCGGTCCGGCGGACGGCTTGGCAACGTGTCGCCCAACTACGTCGCGCACATGGATCGCCTCGTCGGCGCCTACGCGCCCGACACCGTGATCCAGCTCGGCCACCGGCTCACGTCGAAGCGCTTGCAGCAACACCTCGACGCGGACAAGCAGAAGACCTACATCCTCGTCGACGCGCACAGCGCGGCGTTGGATCCCGGGCACACGATCACGGACGCGATCGTCGCCGATCCCGCGACATGGTGCGCCGCGGTGGCCGAAGGCGTCGATGCCGCCGACGGCGTCGATCTCGAAGCGCTGCGCGAACGAAGCGCACGCGTGGACGCGATTCTCGCGAACGCGCTCGACAGAGGAATCGGGCTGAGCGAACCGTTCGTCGCGCGTTGGCTGAGCAAGCACATGCGCGAGGAGCACGGGCTCTTCCTGTCGAGCAGCATGCCGATTCGCGACGTGCAGCACTTCGCAGCGTGGGACGGCCCGAACCTCCCGGTGGACGCCAACCGCGGCGCCAGCGGCATCGACGGCGTCGTCTCGA
Organism: Planctomycetota bacterium; assembly: GCA_965223505.1. GTDB lineage: Bacteria > Planctomycetota > PLA2 > PLA2 > JAEUHO01 > CBDCWP01. Next base: position 12,992 of record CBDCWP010000014.1, on the reverse strand, counting down.
CGGCTGCCGGCTTCGCCGAGGGGCTCGGCGCGCCGACCACGCTCCTGATCGGCGATCTCGCACTCCTTCACGACATCAACGCGCTGGGCTGTCTGCAGTATCTGGAGCAGCCGCTGACGATCGTGGTGTGCAACAACGGCGGCGGAAGCATCTTCTCGTTCTTGCCAATCGCCCGCCACGAGGACATCTTCAGTCCGTACTTCGATACGCCGCACGACCTCAATTTCGAGGGTGCCGCATCGATGTTCGGCATGCGCTACTTCCGCGTCCACGATCGTGATGGGTTCAAGGACGCGTACCGCATCGCCGTCGCGCTGCCCGACCGGGCGCTGATCGAGGTGACCTCGAGCCTCGACGACAACGTCAGGCAGCACCAGGCACTCGAGCAGGCCATCGAAGGAGCACTTCGAGCGTGAGAGTGCCGGGCCTCGTCGACGTGGGCGCCGGCGAGGGAGCACCGCTCGTTTGTCTGCACGGCTTTCTCGGATGCGCCGAGGACTTCGGCGACCTCTTCGATCGCCTGGGCAGGGAGCGCCGATGCATCGCGTTCGACCTTCCGGGCCACGGCGCGTCGCCGGCGCCGCTGCCTGCGACGGCGCCGGTGTTCGAAGCGACCTGCGAGCTCGTCCTCGAGTGGATCGGTCGTTCGATCGAAGGCCCCTTCGACCTCCTCGGGTACTCGATGGGCGGTCGGATCGCGTTCGGCATGCTGGCGACGGCCGGTGACCGCATCCGCCGCGCGGTGATCCTCGGCGCGAACCCGGGCCTGGAGGACGAGGAGGATCGCGCGCGCCGCAGAGTCAGCGACGCGGTGATCGCGGACCGGCTGGCAGCGGAGCCGTTCGATGCGTTCCTCGAGGACTGGTACGCGCAGCCGCTCTTCGACGGGCTGCGTTCGAGCGACGAGTTTCCGCGGGTCCTGGCGCGGCGGCTGCATGGCGATCCGGAGCGATTGAGCCGCGCGCTCCGCTGCCTCGGTCTGGGCGAGCAGCCGTCGTACTGGCGCGCGCTCGGCCGTCGCGAGGACCCCCTGATGCTCGTGGCCGGCGCCGAGGACGCGAAGTACATGCACATGAACCGCTCGGCGCTCGCCGCGTGCCCCGGCGCGGAAGCGGTCGTCATCACCCAGGCCGGCCACGCCGTGCATCTCGAGCAGCCGGAGGCGTTCACGCGCTGCGTGCGGTCGTTCCTGGACGCACCCTGACTTCCCTGGGCCGAATGCCGCCGACCCCAGAAACTGTGCGTCGGCCGGAGCTGCCCGGCCCGAGGAGACCTCGATGGCCAACTTCCCGTGGGAGCCGGCGGGCGACTACGACGACATCCGCTACGAGAAGTGGGACGGCATCGCCAAGATCACCATCGACCGTCCGGAGGTGCGCAACAGCTTCCGGCCGACCACCGTGATGGAGATGCGGGCCGCGCTGGACGACGCGCGCGACGACGAGACGATCGGCGTCATCATCTTCACGGGCCAGGGCAAGGACGCCTTCTGCGCCGGGGGCGACCAGCGCATTCGCGGCGACGCCGGCTACAAGGACAAGCAGGGCATTCACCGCCTCAACGTGCTGGACCTGCAGCGCGAGATCCGGCGCTGCCCCAAGCCGGTGATCGCGATGGTCGCGGGCTACGCCATCGGCGGCGGACACGTCCTACACATGATGTGCGATCTCACCATCGCCGCCGACAACGCGCGCTTCGGCCAGACGGGCCCGCGCGTGGGCTCGTTCGACGGCGGATACGGCGCGAGCTACATGGCGCGACTCGTGGGACAGAAGAAGGCGCGCGAGATCTGGTTCCTCTGCCGCCAATACGACGCGCAGCAGGCGCTCGACATGGGGCTGGTCAACACGGTCGTCCCGTACGAGAAGCTCGAAGAAGAGACGGTCCAGTGGTGCAAGGAGATCCTGGCCAACTCGCCGCTCGCGATCCGTTGCCTGAAAGCCGGCCTGAACGCCGACTGCGACGGCCAGGCGGGCCTGCAGGAGCTGGCGGGCAACGCGACACTGCTCTTCTACATGACGGAAGAAGGCCAGGAAGGACGCGACGCGTTCCTCGAGAAGCGCAAGCCGGACTTCGGCAAGTTCCCCAAGCGACCGTAGTGAGCGCGCCCGCCCTTCGTGTCTGGTTCGCCGCGTCGCGGCCCAAGACGTGGGCGGCGGCCATCGCACCCGTCGTCATGGGCACGGCCTTGGCGCTTCGAGACGAGGGCTTCCACGCGTTGGCCGCGGCGGCGGCCTTGCTGGGCGCGGTCTTCATCCAGATCGGGACCAACTACGCGAACGACTACTTCGACTTCCTGAAGGGCGCGGACACCGAGGAACGCCTGGGACCGACGCGGGCGACCCAGGCCGGCCTGGTTGCGCCGACGGCGATGCGCAACGCGTTCCTGTACGCGTTCTCGATCGCGTTCTGCATCGGCGTCTACCTCGTGCTTCGCGCGGGGTGGCCGGTCGCCGTCATCGGGCTCTGCGCGATCCTCTTGGGCGTCACCTACACGGGCGGCCCGGCGCCGCTGGGCTACATCGGCCTGGCGGACGTCGCCGTGCTGATCTTCTTCGGTCCCGTCGCGGTCGCGGGCACGCACTACGTGCAGACGCTCGAGCTCAGCCCCGCAGCCGCCTTGATCGGGCTGGGTCCGGGGTTCTTCTCGGTGGCATTGCTGACGGTGAACAACCTGCGGGATGTCGAGACCGACCGCGAGGCGGGCAAGCGCACGCTGGCCGTGCGCCTGGGCGCGAGCTTCGCGAAGGCGCTCTACACAGCGTGCGTCGTTCTCGGCTGCCTGATTCCGGTGGTCGTCCTGGCCGCCACGACGGGCCTTGATCTGATAGGTTGGCTCGTCCCGGCACTGATTTGCGCGGCGCTCTACGGTTCCGTGCGCGAGGTCATTCGGGCGCAGCCGGGCGACCGCCTGCTGAAGCCGCTGCAGACAACGGGAGGAATGCTGATGGTGTACGCGATCGCATTCTTCGGAATCCTGAGGGCCCTATGAGCACGCTGACCATTCGAGAGCTCGGCGTCATGCCGTATGCGTTGCCGCTACGCGGAGTGGCGACCGTTGGCGGACACGAGATCCACGAGCGCGAGGGCATCGTCGTGCGCTTGCTCGACGAGGACGGCGACGAAGGGTACGGCGAGGCCGTTCCCCTGCTGGGCCTGCACCAGGAGTCGCGCGACGAGGTGCAGATGCGTCTCAAGGACGTCGCGGAACGGATCGCCGGGCAAACGCTCGACGCCCCCGAGCAGTTGTTCGATGGGCTCTCCGATCTGCCGCCGACGCTGGTGTTCGCACTGGAGTCCGCCTGGGACGGCCTGCGGGCGACCAAGGAGAAGACCGTGCCCGCGCGCCTGAACGGGCGCGACGCGCCGACGTCGCTGCACGTCAATGGGTTCTTCTCTGGATCGGTCGACGACGCGAAGGCCGTTCTGGAGCACGAGATCTACCGCAAGTACCCGAGCGTGAAGATCAAGGTCGCGCGACAGCCGCTCGAGCAGGATCGCGAGATGCTGAAGTTGTTCGCCGGGACGCTGCCGAAGTCGGTGCGGTTGCGCCTCGACGCCAATCGCGGGTTGGACCTGGCGTCGGCGCTCGCGTTGTTCGGCGAGCTCGATCCGGAGCGCGTCGAGTACCTGGAGGAGCCGCTGGAGAACGTGAACGATCTCGCGGCGCTGCAGGACCGAACGGGACATTCGATCGCGCTCGATGAGAGCCTCGGTGGCCCGAACATGCGCGGCATCGACTGCGTCGACGCGTGGATCTACAAGCCGTCGGTGCACGGCGGACGTCGGGCGCTCGAAGCGAAGGCCAAGGAGGCCGACGCGGCCGGCGTGTCGTTCGTCGTCAGCAGCTGCCTCGAGACCGGGCTGGGGTTGTGGATGCAGGCGCAGTGGGCGGCGGCCGCCGCGGCGGGCATGGACGAGGCCGTGCCCGTGGGGCTCGGCACCGACATCGTGCTCGCCACGGACCTGCTCGACGTGCCGTTCGACTCGAGCCAGGGACACGTGGGGATCGACAACTGGTGCGGCAAGCCCGGGGAGATGTTCCTCCAGGCCGCGGGTTGGGCCAAGGCCGGCGTGTGATGCGAGACCGGCTCGTCGAAGCGCTTTCCCGGCGCGGGGACGCGACGTTCCTTCGGTTCGAGGACGGCTCGACGCGCTCGGGCAGCGAGCTTCGGCAGCGCGCCGACGACATCGCCGGTCGGTTGAGCAGCCGCGGCATCCAGGCAGGCGACGTCGTCGCGCTGCGCGGGCTCTCTGTCGAGGACATGCTGTGCGCGTTCTTCGGCATCTGGACACTCGGCGCGATCGCGTTCCCGATCAGCCATCGCGAGCCGGAGGCGGTCGTCCAGCGGGTGCTCGCCGACGCGCGTGCGTGTGCGCAGCTCGTCGGCACGACGGACGACGTCGCGGTCGCCGCCGTCGGCCGGCGCTTCGAGCTGCCCGGGATCGCGACACTGCTTAGAACGTCCGGGTCGAGCGGGCGGCCGAAGATCGCGGCGCACACACTCGAAAACCACATCGTCGCGGCCGAGACCGCGCGCGCGGCCGTCGACTTCGAGCCCGGCGACACGTGGTTGCTCTCGCTTCCGCTCTTTCACGTCGGCGGGCTGAGCATCCTGGTTCGCGCGGCGGTCACGGACGGCGTCGTCGCCGCTCCGTCTTCGGGGCTGACCGGCGACGCGCTCGAAACGCTGCGGCCGACGCACATGTCGGCCGTGACGACCCAGCTCGCGCGTTTCGTGGACGACGCGGGCGCGGATGGTCTGCGGCGTCTGAAGTGCGTGCTGCTGGGCGGCAGCGCGATTCCGCAAGATCTGCGGGCGTTGCGCGACGACGGCGTGCCGCTGTTCGTGAGCTACGGATCGACGGAGACCACGGCGATGGTGGCGGCGAGCTCCGATCCAGAGGTCGTTCGATCACCGGACGCGGCGGGGACTGCGCTCGCAGACCGCGCGATGGAGATCGCCGCCGACGGCGAGGTGCGGGTCGGCGGGCCGACGTTGTTCGCGGGTTACGTGTCGGACGAGGGACTCGTCGATCCGCGCGATCCGGACGGCATGTTCGGCACCGGCGACATGGGCTACGTGGACGATCGCGGCGTGTTGTTCGTCCAGGGCCGCCGCGACCGGATGTTCGTCTCGGGGGGCGAGAACGTCCATCCCGAGGAGATCGAGTCTGCGTTGGAGTCGTTGCCGTCGGTCGAACGGGCGATCGTGGTGTCGGTGCCGAACGCGCAGTACGGGCAGCGCCCGGAAGCGTTCGTGCGGCTCGACGAGCCGGTTTCGGCGGATGAGCTGCGGTCCCAGCTGCGCGAGCACGTCCCGGGGTTCAAGGTGCCGGATCGTTTCTGGCGCATGCCGGACGGCGACGTCGAAGCGCGGCATCTGGAAGCGCTCGTCGAGGATCGCGACCGGTTGACGGGATTGTGACGGCCCCTACTCGGACTTCGTGCCGCCCAGCCCGAGCAGGGCGCCGCGGAAGTCATCGGGCATCGCGACCGCCTTGCCCGTCTCCGAACTCACGACCACGTGAACGGTCTTCACCTCGCCAGCGACGTTGCCGTGCGACTTCGACAGCACGTATCTCAACGTGAACGAACGGCTCCCGACCTTCTCGACGATCACGTCCACGCGCACCCGGTCCCCCATGCGCAACGCCGTCCGATAGTCGGCCTCCGCACGCACGATCGGAATCACGTGCAACGCGCGCGAGAGCTCCGCCGGGATCGGATGGCCGATCGACTCCAGCATGGCCTCGTACGCCTCGTGCGCGACATCGAAGATCCGCGCGAAGAACATCACGCCCGCGGCGTCGGTGTGGCGCAGGCGGATGACGAGCTCGTGCTGGAACATGGACGATCGAGGATACTCGCGGCCCCGCCTCTGCCCGCCCTCCCCCAGGACCTAGAATCTCGCTCCCATGAGCGCGATCCAAGGCCGAGCCCTCGAGAAGGAGTACCGACTGGGCCGCAACAACGTCGTCCGCGCGCTCGACGGGGCCGACATCGACGTCGAACGCGGCGAGCTGGCCGCCGTCCTCGGCCGCTCCGGATCCGGGAAGTCCACACTGCTCAATCTCATCGGCGGACTCGACACCCCCACCGGGGGGTCGCTGACGGTCGGCGGAACGGAGCTCTCCACGCTGGGGCCCAAGGGACTCGCCGCCTACCGCGCAGCGACGGTGGGCTTCGTCTTCCAGAGCTTCCACCTGCAGCCGCGCTTTCTCGCGTGGGAGAACGTCGCGTTGCCGCTGGTCTTCTCGGGCGTTCGCCGTCCCGAGCGCCGACGGCGCGCGACCGCGCTGCTCGAACGCGTCGGTCTCGCCGACCGCGCCACCCATCGCCCGACGGAGCTGAGCGGCGGCGAGCAACAGCGCGTCGCACTCGCCCGCAGCCTCGTCGCGGACCCCAAGCTCATCCTCGGCGACGAACCCACCGGCAACCTCGACACGCACACGAGCGAGCAGATCATGGATCTGCTCGTCGAGGCCAACCGGCGCGGCACGACCATCGTGCTCGTCACCCACGATCAGTCGCTCACGCAGCAGTACGCCGACCGCACCATCCTCATGGAGGACGGCAAGGTCACCTCCAACACGACGCGCAACGGGGCGAGCTCGTGAGCGGCCCCGGACGCTTCGGCATGATCGCGCTCGCGCTCGACGGTCTGCGTCGCAAGCTCGGACGCAACCTGCTGACGATGTCGGGCGTGTTCATCGGCGTGCTCGCGCTCACGCTCATCATCTCGCTCGGCGAAGGCATGGCGAACGTGATCAGCTCGACGGTGGACAGCGGGAACAACCTGCGCCAGATCGGCCTCTCCCCCGGGTTCGGCAATCAGATCACCGACGACAAGGAGGTCGAGATCGTCGGGGACATGACGGATGCGCGCCGCGATCGGATGCGCCGTGCGGCGTTGGCACGGACGCGGCCGGGCACCTACATCGGCCGCCGCGCACAGACCATCGACGCGGCGGCGCTCGACAGCGTTCGGGAGATCGACCACGTCGTCTCGGTGTCGCCGATCGTCGTGGAGCGCTACAACGCCCGCGCCGGCGAGCACGGCAAGGACGCCGCGGCGACGCTGGGGATCGACACGCGCCGCGGACGCTGCAAGGACCGGCTCATCGCCGGCTCGTACCTGAGCGGACACGACGCGCGCGAGGTGCTCGTTCACGAGTACCTGGCGTACCAGTGGGGCTACGTCACGATCGAAGAGCTCGACGGCCTCGTCGGCCGGACGGTCACGCTCGAGACGATCCAGGGCGGCGCGATGGGCAGCATCCCGCCGGACATCCTCGCGATCGCGCGCAACCTCGACCTTCCCAGCTTCACGGACGAAGAGCGCGAGGCGCTGCCGAAGATCATCGACAAGATCATCAAGGCGTTCGGCGGCGGCGAGGTCGTGGAGACCGAGCCCGCGACGTACGAGCTGAAGATCGTCGGCGTCGTACGGGAGCTGGAGCCGAGCGACCCGTTCAACGTCATCGAGGACGGCAACGCATGGCAGGTCGACCTGTTCATGCCCCACGAGACGGCCGTCGCGATGTACCTGTCGTCGAGCTTCAACCAGGAGCTGGGCTTCGGCCGCGCGCTCGTGATGGTCGACCAGCCCGAGAACGCGAAGAGCGTCGAGAGCGCGCTGCGCACACGCGGCTACTCCGCCTACAGCGTGGCGTCCGTAGTGGACACGATCGAAACGACCGTCGGCGCGATCACGATCATCATCGCGTTCCTGACGAGCATCGCGCTGATCGTCGCGGCGCTGGGGATCGTGAACACGATGGTGACGAGTGTGTTGGAACGCACGCGCGAGATCGGACTGTGGAAGGCCGTCGGCGCGACGAACGGGCAGGTGCGGTCCGTCTTTCTCCTCGAAGCCGCGTTGATCGGGCTGTTCGGCGGGCTGCTCGGCCTGGGCCTCGCGGTCCTGCTGATGATCCCGGGCGAGGACCTGGCGGCGAGCTTGATCGCCGAACGGGCGACCTTCCCGCTGCGGACCGGCGTGTTCCAGATCCCCGCGTGGCTGCCGGTCGCCGGCCCGCTGCTGGCGATGGTGGTCGCGATGCTCGCGAGCCTGTACCCCGCATATCGCGCGTCGCGCATCGATCCCGTCAAGGCGCTGCGCCACGACTAGGGCGTTCCGGTAGCATGGCGGGCATGACGCCCGAAACGACGACTGTCGGCGCCCTCGCGGTGACGCCGTTCCTCCATCCCCAGGGTTGCCGCGGCTATCTCGTGTGCGATCCCGCGTCGAAGGAGGCGCTCGTCGTCGACGCCCATCTCGATCTCGTCGCGCACGCGAGCGCCGCCATCGAACAGGCGGGCTTCCGCGCTCGCTGGGTGGTCGACACGCACACGCACGCCGATCACCCGTCCGGCGCGGGCGCGCTCGCCGGAGCCCTGCGCGCCGAACGCGTCGCCCACCGCGACGCGGGTCACGCCGGCGTGTCGCTGACGCCGGACGACGGCGAGACGCTGGCGCTCGGAAACCACACGGTCACGGTGCGCCACACGCCGGGACACACGCCGGACCACCTCGTGCTCGTCAGCGACGGCGCACTGTTCTCGGGCGACACCTTGTTCATCGGCGGCGTCGCGCGCACCGACTTCCTGGGCGGCGACGCCGGCCAGCTCTTCGACAGCATCCACGACGTGATGCTCACGCTGCCGGACGACACCGTGCTGTATCCGGGGCACGACTACAACAATCGCGTGCACAGCACGATCGGCAGCGAGAAGGCGGACAATCCGTGGCTGCGCATCGAGGATCGCGACCGTTTCGTCGCGAGCCTGACGGCGAATCCGCCGGAAGAGCCGGCGAACATGGCCGCGCTTCTGAAGCTGAACCGCGAAGGCGTTGCGATCCCACCGGTGATCTCCGCCGCGGAGGCCGTCGCGATCGTGAAGGGCGGCGGCGCGGGCACGGTCATCGACGTGCGCACGGACGACGAGGTGAAGGCCGCGCACATTCCCGGTTCGCGGCACATCGTGCTCGATCAGATCCTGTCCCGGGTCGAAGAGGTCTGCGAGACGCCGGCGCCGCGGTTGATGCTGTGCGCGCACGGCATTCGCGCCGAGAACGCGCGGCAGGCGCTCTCGTCGATGGGCGTGCGCGGGCTGACGGTGATCGAGGGCGGCATCGTCGGCTACGCGGAAGCGGGCGGGGAGACCGCGGGCGGGAATCTCGAAGCCGCGGCGGGAGGCGGAGGTTGTTGCGCGGCCTTGCCGCCTGAGTAGGGGCAGCCCTTGTGGCTTGTAGGGGCAGCCCTTGTGGCTGCCCAATGAGGTGCGCGCCTGCGTTCCGTAGGGGCGGGGCTCGACCCCGCCCGCGAACGAGAGCGTGTGAGCGCAGGGAGATGCCACCACCGGCGTACACGCCGCGAGACCCCACGCAGGCCGAACGGCGGCCCCGCGTGCACACCCCTACCGCTTCTGGTTGGTCTTCTCCAACTTGAAGGCGGCAAACCGCAGCTTGGGCCCGAATGTCGAAACCCCGATCCGCCGTCGATTCGGAATCGGCGTGATCGACACGTCCTTCAACAAGTCCACGTCCCCCAGTCGCACACTCAGCCGCTGGTCCTCGTACACCACGATCAACGGCACGATCTCCTCGACCTTCGGCGGCTTCTTCTCTTTCTTGCCTTTCTTCGGCTTGGCCCGGTACTCGAGCGGCGCCACCTGATAGACGAGATTGTCGTAGCGCTCCAGCCGCGCGGCCACCCGGCCCTTCCCCTTCCCGTGCACGATCAGATTCCAGCCCGAGAGCCCGTCGCCGCCGCCCTCGCCCATGAACGTGAGCACGAACTTCGGATCGCCCTGCGGCGCCAGATCCAGCGTCAATCGAAAGTCGTCGACGTCCTTGGTGAACTTCGACTTGATCCAGAACAGGTTCGACGGCGAGTCCTTCGGGAACCCCGGACGCACGGTGTACTTGCGCCACCCGACGCCCTTGTCGGTCGACTCGCCCTGCAGGAGCTGGTTCACGACCTTGAACTTGCCGACCTTCGTCTCGAGCTTCGACGAGAACGACTTGGTCGTGAACCGGTGCTTCACGACCGTCTTCCAGCGGTCCTTGCGCCGCTCGACCTCGACTGGCGGCTCCGGAACCTCGGTGTCGGCCTTCAGTCCTTCGATCGCCCGCCCGTCCGTGCGCGCGACCGCGAGGACGAAGCCCGCCTTGCCGCGCCGGTTCTTCACCTTCAAGAGCAGCTTGTTGCGTCCCTTGCGCAGCTTGCACGCGAGCTTCATCGCGTCCGGCGCGTGCTTGCTGTACGGCCCGCGCCACCAGACCAGCGAGCTGCCGTTCTGCCCGCGGTTGCGGTAGCCGTCGACGAGCTCGTCGTTGACGAACAGGACGAAGTCGTCGTCCATGCGGACGTGAATCGCGGCGTCCACGTCGTCCGGTACCGTGACGTGGGTCAGCGCGTACGTCGCCGTGTTGTCCTGATAGTTGAAGTTGAAGTCCACCCAGCCGGTCGCGTCGATCTTCACATACGGCGTCCCGCCGGCGGTGCGCCACTTGCAAACGTTGTTCTCGCTCTTGTAGTCCTTCTCGAAGTCGATCTCGTACTGCGGCGGGAACACGAACGCCATGGGATCCGCGCCCTTGCTGGAGAAGGGCCCGATCACCCGCCAGTCGTGGATGATGCCGAGCTCGTGCTTGCTGATGCGCCGCACCTCGTCTTCGTCGCCGCCGTCGTTGTGCAGCGAGATCATGCGCCGCGCCCACAGATCGCGCGGCAAGGGTGAGTTGGGGAACTTCTCCAAACGCTCCTTGGCGCGCGCCACGGCGTAGTCGCCCTTCGCGAACGCCTCCATCTCGTGTTTCACGGCCTCGCGGTCGCTCGGCACCAACGGAAACCGGAACCGGATGAAGTCGTCGAAGACGGCGGGCCCGAAGGCGCGCATCATGTAGTAGACGATCGCGCGCGCGACGTACGGCTCGCGGCCGTCCCTCACAGGCGCGGCGCGGTACGCCCGGAAGAACTGCCGGTACGGCTTCCAGTCGTTGCCCTTGTCGGTTCGCGAGTGCTTCGCGATGAAGTGCAGGAAGAACCCCGCGCTCGGACCGTAGCTCTGGATCCGCCAGTACGGCAGGTCGCGTTCGACGTAGTCCTTCTGGAACGCGCCGAGGTTCGCGCCGAAGGCGTGCAGCGTGTCGCCCCGCTGGCCGAGCGCATCGAAGCTGTAGGCCGCCCCCATGTTGGCGAGCCCCTCGCGGAAGCCGTTCAAGATGGGATTGGTGTCGTCGATGCAGTGCGTGAGCTCGTGATACAGCAGGCCGGTGTCCACGCGGTAGCCGCGACGGTCGGGATCCGCCTTGCCGATGTCGATGATCTTGCCGCCGCCCTGGCCGCCGCCGAAGTCCCACAGCTCCTTGAAGAAGACCGTGACGCGGTCGCCGCCGGGGTTGGGGACGCGCCCGAACAGGTCCGTCAGGAAGACGAACGAGAGATCGAACCGCAGCTTCGACGGGTTCGGAATCGACTGCACGAGAATCTGCGGGCCGATGTAGATGAAGTTGTGGCTCGGCACCGCGGCGACGCGACCGAAGGCGGGGTGGTTCGCGGCTTCGTCCACCAGCTTCTGCTGGTCCTCGGGCGTGTCGGCCACCCACGCCGCTTCGAGCGCGTCGAGTCTCTGTTTGGCGTCGGTCTGGAGCCCGTCGCCGCCCGTGATGCTGAGCTCGCGGAAGATCCAGCGCGCCGGCGCGTACTCCTTCGCCTCGAACCACGAGACCGCCTTGTCGAGCAACGCCTTCGTGAGTCCGTGCTTCTGGATGGCCTTCTGCGCCTTGGCCTTGTCCTCGTCGCTGATCTTCCCGACGATGCGCAGCTTGATGTCGAGAATGTCCTTCTGCGCTCGCTTGGCCTCGGCCAGTGCGCCGATGACCGCGGCGCCCGCCTCTTCGGACACCTTGCCGCCGACGAACTCGAGAATGCGCAGGGCGGCGAAGAGCTTGCCGCGGTCGAAGTAGCGGCCCGCCATCAAACGCAGGTAGCGGCGGCGCTCCGCTTCCACGCGCTGTTCGACGATCTGCTGCTCGAGCAAGCTCAGCGGGGTGGGCGCGAAGTGCCCCATCGACGTGATCTCGTCGCGGAAGCGGTACTTGGTCGCGTCCTCGACCGCGCGGCGAATGCCCATCTCGAGCGCGCGCCACGCGTCGGCCTTGCGGCCTTCGCCGGCCAGCGCGCGCGCGCGGTCGAGGATGGCCTGCTGTAGCGCCGGATCGTCGACGGGCCCGAAGTCGGGCACCTTGACGTGCGCGACGCGCGACGCGCTGCGGCAGCGCACGTGTTTCTCGAGCGCGGGATCGAAGAACCGCAGCGACACGGCGAGCTCGTCGCCCGCGGGCAGGCCGGCGTTCAGCGGCACCGGCACCGGGAGTGCGTATGTGACGGACGCGCCCTTGCGCCATTCCGCTGTAGGCACACGCGGCGAGTGATCCAGGTTGACGAGCTCCACACCGCGATGAAGCAGCCGCAGCTCGATCCGGTACGGTCGGCCGACGTCCTCCTCCGGCATGAACGTCAGCTTGAGCTCGAACGTCCCGAGGGTCTCGAGGTCGCTCTCGTCGACCTCGGCGGTGACCGTGACCGGCACTTCCGTCGGAGCGTCCTCTTCTTCTTCCGCCCACGCGGGCGCACAGAGGGCGAAGTACGCGAGCACGAGGCCCGCGCCGATGGTGACGCGCGTCAGCACGTCGTCAGCATAGCCACGCCCGTCCGGAACTGCGAACGCCGACGAACGGCAGTAAGATCCCTCGATGCCCCGCACCGCGCTCTTCCTCGCTGCTCTCGCCCTACTTCTCGCGCTCGGTGTCCATGCGCATGCCGAAGACGAGAAGAAGGACGGCGAGAAGCGCACGCTGCTTCGCCGCGTCATGGACGCGCTCGCGTCCGAAGACAAAGACGCGATGAAGAAGCTCGTCCGCAAGGACCACGTCGACGCATGGATGCTCGTGGACGAGCTGCTCGGACTCAAGGAGGTG
>CBDCWP010000013.1:0-267260 GCA_965223505.1 Planctomycetota bacterium | reverse complement strand
CTCTCCCGTCTCGATGACCCAAGACGCCGATGCGCCGCCCGATGGCGAGACCCCCGAAATGGCGTTTCTGCGCCAGGAGATCGCGCCGTCCTGGCGCGCGAGCTGAATGCCCTGCCGCATGGTGAGCGAACGACAATGTCGCTCTTGTTCCAGGGCTCATCCTACCAGGAGATCGCCGCTGCGACCGGGGACCCAGTGAGTACGGTTCGCACCCGCGTTTCTCGCGCCTGTCGACGCCTCAAGACGCGTATCACGACGTTGGAGTCGCGCCCCTAGGCTCCATCAAGAGAGCCAGCCGCCTCCGCACCTGCGGTTTCGCTTTGTTGTGACGCTCAAAGGGATGTGATCTGCATCACAAATTGGGACATTTTCTCTGGTAAGCGAACACTTTTAAGTATGAAAAACATCAGATTGAACATAAACGCAGAAGGAAGAGTTATGTTGCAGAAATCGCGCTTTGTCATGACGTCAGTATGTCCCGCATCTCGTTTAACGATTTTGTTCATTTCACTCTGTATGTCGGCAGCATCTTTCAATCTTTCCTCAACGGCCTGGGCCTACAATCTCATGACCTCAGTGTCGTGTCCCAACGGTTTCGTTTATACTGAACCGCCTACAATTGTGCTCCATATGTCCGAGATCGAGAGTCTCGACGCCACCGAACGCTCGCCTTGCTCGTGGCGATGGCGGACGTGCATGACCAGTTTGAACAGATCGGCGGCTCCAGCCTGTCGATCGCTTCGTTCAAACGGACTGACGAGCCGTTCACATTCGGCGTCTGGTACGGCCGGGAAAATACCATTCACGTTGGGTTCGACAAGTCGCTCTCCTATCCGGCTGGCGCAAAACCCCGTAAGAATCTGGCCACCTGCGCGATGCGCGAAGCGCACATCGCGGTAAGCATCCAGACGTCTACGCCTGGGTCTGGAGGGAGCCCGAGGACGAGGGGGAAGACCGGTGGGCCGCCGGGCAAGAGGTCGACGGAGCCCGTTACTGGCGGCTTACCTACACGCACGAACTCTTGCATGCCTTCGGCCTCAGGCACACGAACGATTCGTACTCCATGCTCAATGCGACGGATCGACCGTGGGCCAACCGCGGCCCAGGCGATCAATTCATGCCGCTACCTGACGACGTCGAGGGCTTGCGGGCGCTCTATCCCGGATCAGGCGAACGGCATGACGTGGCGGTGTTGAATACGTGGTTTGACCCCGACGACACGGTCGACAAGGGCCGGGAGGCCAAGCAGAAGTTTCTCTGCGCCCCGAGCGCTGGCCCGAACTGGGGGAGCCGATTTGACGACCTGTGCGGCGTTGACGCTGGCGCGCCTGCGTCGACCGAGGTTTGTCCGGGTGATATCGTGCTCACTCGCGTCGCCCTCGCCAACTACGGCACGAACTTTGTCGACGTCAACATGACGCTATGGTGGTCGCTTGACGCCCGTTACAGCCCGGCAGTGGACATCCCGTCGAGCGAGATTCGCTCAACATCCGTGAGCATGTCCGGATCGACGCAGCAGGGGCGCATCTATACAGTCCCGGCCGCTGTGGCTTACGACGCCACCTATGAACTCATCGTGCATATCGACGCCACCAACCAAGTCACCGGCGAGGTCATCTCGGACTGGACGCCTCTATTGGGCCAGATCACGATCAAGCCTGCGGCGAGTTGTCCATAGCGGCGCTGCGCAACCAGGTTGGCGCCAAGACGCGCACGCCAAGACGCTTGAACATGAGGGACTCATCAGGATGTTCCTGCGCCAGACATGCATGGCGAAGTGGGTCCCAAAAGATTGTCAGGAGTGTCGACCTGTCCGGCTCTTGACATGCCACTAACACAGGACAGGAATATGAAAGAACTTAGGGAGAATGACATGACAACAAGCAATTGGAAACGAAGCATCACTCGCGGTTGCGTCTCAGGTCTGCTAGGAGCCATCGTGGCCCTCGGCGGGACCGCCTGGGCAGGAACGAAGTGTTATAATTTCAGCGGCCCGGCCGTGGGCACCATCTACAAACTTGGACAGACAGTGAACGCCCGGCACTCGACTATTCATTTGCGGCAATTTCACACCACCAATGGCCCGTCTCAGTCTAAGGTGCAAGCCGCCGAGATTGTCAATTCCAACCTGCCGCAAGGGGGCGGGCGCCATCATTGAAGTTGACTTCGATCGTCACCCATGTCGTTCCCCTAGAGAAGGTTAGGAAGGTCACGCTGAAGTACGCTGAAAACCTTGGTCAGAACGGTCGCCATCATCTTAACTTTGGCGTCAACGGCCAAAGCCGGGTTTGGGACGGCGCTCTGGGACAGCTTGACGGCAAGATCTTGGGAGACAGCCAAAATGGGGGTAAGGTGCGGATTTCGGCGAGCGCCAATGCGGGCGGCAATGGTTCTTACTGGGTCCGCGGCACGTTAACGCTGCAGGCCCTGCCAGGGAAAGGCATCCAAGGCTTCCTGTTGGGCGGAGCGAGCCAGACCTTCATCGATGACGTATGCATCATGCATTAATCGATGCTTACGCAACAAGGTCTGACGCGCCTGACGTCAGACGAGCGCTAGGCGCTGACCCAGGCATGGGGATTCTAGGAGTCCCCATGCCGAGAGGCGGGCGCTTAGATCGCTTCGTAGCGGTAGCGCTGGATCGTTTCGACGTTGACGCCTTCAAAGCGGATCAACTTCGTCGTCGATTCGCGGCGCGGGGAGTGCAGGTCGCCTTCATTGTAGACGTAAGCGTCGCCAGGTTTCAGGGTGTAGACCTTGGCCGGGCGCACCTTGCCGACCTTGCCTTCGCCAGCGGGCTCAACCATTTCCCAATCCGTCATTTCCGTCTCGCCGGCGGCCTGGCCGTAGATGGCCCAGGTGGGGCCATGATCGTGCGGCGGGCTCTGTTTGGCGCCGGGATTGTGGTGCGCCAGGATGCAGAAGCCGAGTTCGGGATCTTCGTAGAGAATATTGCGATCGGGGCAGTCATCGCTCAGATGCGTGGCCACGAAGGTTTCATCTTTGAGCACATCTTGCAGCAGTTCGCAAACTTTGTTGCGTCCCGCGGGACCGGGCTCGGCCTTGAGCAGGCGATGACACTCGGCGGAAAACGATTCGAGCGTGTGGGCCATAATCTTTCTCCTAATCATGGTAGATAATCTGATTGCTCTCCCGGCCATTGTACGCGCAAAGCGCCATGAGATCAATAGGTCATTGCACTCTGGCGTGGCGGCCCCGGCCGGCGCGCCAACTCTTTTCCCAAATTGCTGGCGATCTCAGGTACACTTAAAACCGGCTGTTGAATTGCCCTGATGCGCGCCAGATGCGCGCCTGATGCGAGAGGGTTTCGAACACCCCGCAACACCTCGGGAGGCGAGCGCTATGCGACAGTCGAGACTGCCGGCCGGAGGAGCCAATATTTTCCAGACCATTCGCGCCGTGCGCGCCGAGGCGGAGGCGGCTGGCGTCGCGCTCCTCGACCTCTCCATCGGCGAGCCGAGAGGCCCGGCGTTGTTGAGCGCGCGGCAAGCGGCGCAAAGCGCCGTGATGAGCGACGCCGAGGCCATGCACGCCTACCAGTACAATGGCAGTCCGGGCGCGCCGGGCTTTGCCGAGCGCTTTGTGCGGGCGCATGTCCCCGGCGCACTCGAGGGTCAGGACGTCGCCTATCTGCCCATCCCCGGCATTAAGCCCATGCTGGGGCTCCTGCCCCTGGCCTGCGGCTGCGCCCAGCGCCAGGTCGCGGTGGCCACCATGACGGCGCCGGGCTACCCGATTCCCGCGGATTGGTGCGCCTATCATCCTTATGTGCGCCACCAGGCATTGCCCACCTCAGCGGACAACGACTTTCGCTTTCCGGCGGCGGCGCTCGACCCAAGTACTGACTTAGCCATGCTCAACTATCCCCACAACCCCTCGGGGCAGATCGCCACGCGGGACTGGCTGCGGCAGCTCTGCGCCTATTGTCAAACGCACGACATTCGCCTGTTCAACGACGCCGCCTACTGCATTCTAAGTTACACCCACGAGAGCGTCACCCTGAGCGAGGTGGCGGGCGACTTTCCCGATCTGTCTTGGGCCGAGGCGTTCACCGCCGCCAAGCTCATCGCTAATGGCACCGGCTGGCATGTCGGTGCCATGGTCGGATCGCCCGATTTCATCGCCGATGTCGGCGAGGTGAAGGGTAAAACCGATGCCGGTTTTGTCGCCCCCATGGCGGTTGGCGTCATCGCCGCCCTCGAAACCGATCGCGACGGCATTGCGCAGCGCCGCGAGACGTACCGCCGCCGCCTCGGGGTGTTGATCGGCCTGATGCGCCGCTGCGGCATGCAATTGGCGATCGAGCCGCGCGCCGGCTTTTTCACCCTGTGGCGCGCGCCGCGCTACGCCTTTGGGCAGCGGCTGGAGAGCGCCGCCGATTTTAACTTGCTGATGATCCGCGAAACCGGCGTGGTCGGGGTGCACTTTCCCGGCTATGTGCGTTACGCCGTCTGCGCTGACGTCGAGGCGATGGCCGAGCCGCTCAGCGCTGCGTTTGAGCGGGCGCAGGTGTCGTACGAAGGCTAACCGCAGGCGTCTGGACGACGCTCAGGAGCGGTTTTGCTTGCCTAAATCCCGGCGTTTATTTATCTTATTAAGGTGTACGTCCGAGTTGTCAAGTCGCTCTGCGCCGCATCGCGCGCCCGCCGCCCGTTAGGGACGATGGTGAATGCCGCGCCACAGAGCGGGTCTGAGGAGAGTTAGATTTGACGAACGAGTCGTCCAATCGCCGCTTTGAGGCCGGCTTCGGCCTCGTCTACGATCGTTATCTGATCAACAAGCTCAAGCGAGGACCGCTCCCCACCCATATTGCCATCATTATGGATGGCAATCGCCGCTTCGCCCTGGCCGGCGGCCTGGCGCGCCAAGAGGGGCACCGCATGGGCAAGGAGAAAGTGCGCGAGGTCATGCGATGGTGTCGAGATAGCGGCATCAAGTACCTGACAGTCTATGCGCTCTCGACGGAGAACCTCACCAGCCGCTCGCCCGACGAACTCGACACCCTATACAGCCTTTACGAAACCGGCTTTCTCGAACTGGCTGATGACCATGAAATCCATCGCGACCGCGTGCGCTGCAAGGCCATGGGACAGCTCTACCTGCTGCCGCCCAGGGTCATCCAGGCCATCGAGCAGGCGCAGACCGCCACCAAGGACTACGATGATTTGGTCTTCACCGTGTGCCTGGCCTATGGCGGTCGGCAGGAATTGGTGGACGCCATCAAGGGCATTTTAACGGACCATGAGAGCGGCAAAATTAGCCTCGAAGACATCTCCGAGGAACTTGTCTCCCAGTATCTCTACACCAACGGCACCCCGGATCCGGATCTCGTCATCCGCACCTCGGGCGAGGAGCGGGTGTCGAACTTTCTCCTGTGGCAACTGGCCTATGCCGAACTCTGCTTCATCGATGTGCACTGGCCCGCCTTTCGCAAGCGCGACTTTCTACGCACCCTGCGCATGTACCAAGGCCGGCAGCGCCGTTACGGCAACTGAATCACGCGCTCTGTTGCATAGCGCGCCAGATCTTCTCCTGCGTTACTGGCGCGTCGAGATGGCGCGCCGGCGTATCGCTCAAGGCGTCGAGCACGGCGTTGACCACCGCCACCGGACAGGCCACCGTGGGCAATTCGCCAACGCCTTTGAGGCCGAGCGCATTGGTGGGTGATGGCGTCTCCATGGCCTCGGCGCGCAGCGGCAATAGGGTGGCGGCGCGCGGCATGACGTAGTCGAGAAAGCTGCCGGTGAGCGGCTGCCCGTCGTCGCTGTAGAACATTCCCTCGCCTAGAGCCTGTCCCAAGCCTTGGGCAATGGCCCCATAGACCTGCCCCTCGAACAATTTCGGATTGATGATGCGGCCGCTGTCGTGCACCGCGGCGTAACGCAAAAAGCGCAGGGCCCCGGTCTCCGGGTCGATTTCCACCACCACCACATGCGCCGCAAAGCCAAAGGGATTGTTGGGCAAACCGTATTCGATCTGGCATTCCAGACCGCTCGACGACGCGGCCGCAGCGGCGTCAAACGCCATGCTTTGGGCCGGATCGATGCGATTCACCAGTTGGCCGTCGCGAAAGTCAATGTTTTGCGGGGCGCAGTCGAGATGCTCGGCGGCCACGTGCGACAAATTTTCGCGCACCTGCTGCAGGGCCTCGTACATGGCCGAGCCCCCGACGGATAAGCCGCGGCTGGCGAAGGTGCCCTGCCCCCAGGGGAGCATGTCGGTGTCGCCGTGCCGCACTCGCACCCGTTCGGGCTCGACGCCCAACGCGTCGGCCGTGATCTGGGCGAACGTCGTCTCCGTGCCCTGGCCGTGCGGCGACACTTCAGTGTACACCGTCACCTCGCCTGTAGGCTCAACCCGCACGCGGGCGTTGCTGTTGAGCATCTCGCCCTGGCCGCCCGAGGCTTTCACCACAGTGGCGATGCCGATGCCAAGGCGCGGCTCGCCCTCACGCCGCTGGCCTTGACGTCGCCGCATCTCGTCGTAGTCAGCCAGCTCTAAGGCGCGCGCAAACACCGCTTCAAACTGCCCGGAGTCGTAGGTGAGCCCGGTGCCGGTGGTGTAGGGAAAGGCGTGCGCGGCTATGAAATTGCGGCGGCGCACCTCGGCCGCATCAAGGCCGAGATCGCGGGCGATGAGGTCGATGGTGCGCTCCATAAAAAAGGCGCCCTCCGGGCCGCCCGCGCCGCGGTAGGGGCCGGTCGGGGGTTTGTGCGTCATGATGCCCACGCACTCGACATCCATCGCCGCGATGTCGTAGGGGCCGGCGACGCGCTTGGCCGCGTTCACCGGAGGGCCGGGCGTGGCGTTGAGTGAATAGGCGCCGAGATCGGCGAGAATGCGGCAGCGCATGGCGAGAATGCGCCCATCGTTGGTGACCGCGGCTTCAACATCGCCGCAGTAACCGCGGCCGTGGTAGGCGAGCAAATTCTCGCGCCGCGTCTCGATCCACTTAATAGGCCGCTGCAACGCCATGGCTAGGTGACTGCACGCCACTTCTTCAGGCCAAAGCTCGACTTTTTGGCCAAAGCCGCCTCCCACATCCGGGGTGATGACGCGCACCTCGCGCGGCGTCTCGATCAGGGTTTGCTGCAAAAAGCGTTTGACTTTGAACGCAACTTGCGTCGAGGTCCAAAGCGTCAGCCGTTGCTCCGCCGCCTCGTATTGAGCGATCAGCCCGCGCCCTTCCATCGGCGCGGCCGATAGCCGCGGCACTTCATAGCGCTGCTGCACGATGTGGTCGGCGGCGGCGAAAGCGGCGTCGACATCGCCGCGCCCCAGACGCAGCTTGAGGCCGACGTTCGTTCCCGTTTCATCGTGCGTCAGCGTCGCGCCGTCTTTACTCGCCGCGCGCAAATCGACCACCGGCGCCAACGCTTCGTACGTCACCTCGATCTGCTCGGCGGCGTCTTCGGCTAACGCGCGGCTTTCGGCCACGACCATGGCCACCGGCTGACCGACATAGCAGACGCGCGCTTCGGCCAACACCGAATGCTCCGGCAGATCGACGCCGCTGAGGTCTTCCACGACGCGGCGGGGAATGGGCCGCGCCTTGCCGGCCAAGTCGCGCGCCGTCAGCACCGTGATGACGCCGGGCAGACGCCGCGCCGCCTCCGCGTCGACGGAGACGAGGCGCGCATGGGCGTGGGGACTGCGCAGCGCCACGGCGTACAGCATGTCCGGCAGTTGCATATCATCGACGAAGCGCCCCTCGCCGAGCAGTAAACGCGGATCTTCAAAGCGCTTGATCGACTGTCCAATATACGGTCCCATGTTCCTCTCCCCTTCTCCCTTCGTGTCCTCTGTCGCCGTGTTGTGATCGCCGCGACGCCATGCGCCGCGCCAGCGCTCGATCGCCTCTAGTCCAACAGAGGGGGATGGCGGCGGTAGGCTGTTAACTCACGACGTGAGTTAGGCATCGTGCAGGTTGATCGTGTATTCACCCATGTGTCCGAGTCAACATCGATAGGGTTCATTCGGCCTCAGATGCTTAACTTTCCGGAGTGAAAATGAGATGTGACAGAGCTTTCGGAAAAGTGTATTATAGTTGATTGAAGAACCGCATGCTACAGTGCCGAATGCCCTTAAAATTCTCGACATCGGCGTAGGATGCGGACCATCCCATGCTGCAGTCGTGATGTCGCCATCTAATCGCGCAGGCGCATTCTGATTCCGTCTGTTTCCAGCAAAATTAATACAGTGGAATTGTTGTGAGGAGAGGCGAAGAACATGTCAGAATATCCGCACGATGCACCCGATCCGCAGGCCGCCTCAGCGCCGGATGGCCCCTCGACTTTAGGCGATGGGCCTGACGCCCAGGAACCTAGAGACTGGGATGTCCCGGTCGTCGGCATTGGCGCTTCGGCGGGGGGGCTGGAGGCCTTTCGGCAATTCTTCACCGCGATGCCCAACCAATCGGGCATCGCCTTTGTCCTCATCCAACACCTGGCCCCTGACCACGAGAGCCTCATGGCGGAACTGCTCGGCCGCTACACGACGATGCCGGTGGTGGAAGTCGAAGACCGTATGCCCATCCAGCGCAATCACGTTTATCTGATTCCGCCCAACAAATATCTGTCCATCGACCAAGGCGAGTTGTACCTGACCGTGCCAGTGGAGCGCCGCGGCATGCGCATGCCGATCGATTTCTTTTTTGGCTCGCTGGCGGAGGACCAGCATGCGCGCGCCGTTGGCATTGTGCTGTCGGGCACGGGGACGGACGGCACGCTAGGGCTTCGGGCGATCAAGAGCGCGGGGGGCATGGTGATCGCGCAGGATCCGTCGACGGCGCAGTACGACGGCATGCCGCGCAGCGCCATCGCCACCGATGTGGTCGACTACGTCTTGCCGGTGGAACAGATGCCCAAAGTGCTTCTCGGCTATGCGCAGCATCCCTACGTCAATGGCGAATCACCATCCGTGAGCGCCGATCGCTTGGATCATTTACGCCGCATTTTGGCGGTGATCCAAACCCGCACGGGGCATAGTTTTAGCCATTACAAACACAATACCCTCCTGCGCCGCATCGACCGGCGCATGGGGGTGCGGCATATGGAACAAAGCAGCGACTACTTGCAATGCTTGCGCACGGATCCGGAGGAAGTCTCGGCCTTGTTTCGGGACTTTTTGATCAGCGTCACCAGTTTCTTTCGCGAGCCCGACGCCTGGCAGTACCTGCGACAGGAGATCATCCCCAAATTGGTGCAGGAGACGCCCGCGCGCGGCGTCATCCGAGTGTGGTCGCCGGGGTGCGCCTCCGGTGAAGAGCCCTACACCCTAGCCATGCTGCTCTTGCGCCACTTGCAGACGATGCATAAGCCCTGCCGGGTGCAAGTTTTCGCCACCGATATCGACGAGTACGCCTTGGAGCGGGCGCGCTCCGGCCTCTATCCCGAGAGTATTGCCGCCGATGTGCCCCCCGCCTATCTAGAGGCGTTTTTCACGCGAGAACAACATGCCTATCGCATCAACAAAGAGGTGCGGGAATCGGTGGTGTTTTCAGTGCAGAATCTGATCAGCGATCCCCCCTTTTCCAAGCTCGATCTTATCAGTTGCCGGAACCTTTTGATCTACCTGCAACCCGAAGTCCAGCAGCAGATCATGAGCCTCTTTCACTTCGCCTTGCGTCCAGGAGGTTGGTTGGTGCTGGGCAAGTCGGAGTCGGTTGGAAACCGTGAAGACCTATTTCAGGCATTATCGAAAGAGCTTCGCATCTACCAGCGCTTGGAATCAGGACAGCTCCATCTCACGGACATCCCGATTCGCGGCGGCAGTCGTGGGATGGGCCAGGCGCCGCGTCGCGCCATACCGGCCCATCCGCTCAATCTGACGTCGGTGGTGCAGCAGCAACTGGTGCGGGAGTTTGCGCCGGCTACGGTGTTGATCAACCGCAATTACGAGGTGCTAAATCTGCAAGGAACGGTGCGGCAATACCTCGATTTTCCCGAGGGTGAGCCGACTAATGACCTAACCAAAATTGTCATGCATGGTCTGCGCACAAAGCTGCGTGTGGCCCTCACGCAGGCGATGCGCGAAAAGGAGCCAGTCACGGTGTCGAACGCGCGCGTTAAGCGCGATGGAACGTTTTATCCCGTGTCGTTTTTTGTGCGCCCGGTGACGGAGCCCGTGGAAGCGCGAGATTTGTTCCTTATTACCTTTCGGGATGAACCTGGGCAGCCGCTATCTGTCGCCGCAACGAATGAGCTGGACAATGACGAAAGCGTAACGGTGCGCCAACTGGAACTAGAACTTGAGGCCGTACGCGAAGATTTACAAAACTCCCTTGAAGAAATGGAAACCTCAAATGAAGAGCTAAAAGCTTCCAATGAGGAGATTATGTCGATGAATGAGGAGCTTCAGGCTGCTAATGAAGAGCTTGAAACTTCTAAGGAGGAACTCCAATCTCTTAACGAGGAACTTACTACGCTTAATGTGCAGCTACAAGAGAAAGTGAAAGAACTGGAGGAAGTGAATGACGATCTGACCAATCTGCAGGTCAGCACGAATATTCCCACCCTCTTTCTCGATCTCGAGTTGCGCATCAAACGCTTCTCCCCAGCGACGCAATCGTTGCTGCATCTGATTCCCGCCGATGTCGGTCGGCCCATCGAGGATTTTTCCTCGAGATTTGCTGACGCGGCCGAGAATCAAGTGTCACTGCGCGCCGATGCTGAAATGGTTCTCGACACCTTGAGGCCGCTCGAGCGCGAACTGCGCACCTCGGATGGGACATGGTACATGCAGCGGATGCTGCCCTACCGCACCGAGAAACACCAGATCGAAGGGGTGGTGGTGACGTTTATCGATACGACCCGGCTCAAGACGGCTCACGAAGACGCGCGCGAGGCGGAGTCTATCTTACACTTGGTTGCCAACAATCTGCCCGCTTGTATGTCGCACGTCGGTTCGGATCAACGCTATCGCTATGTCAATGAGGAGTTTGCGCGTTGGTTTGGGCTCGATGCCAAGTCGATTCGGGGCATGGTCGTGCGCGACGTCGTGGGCGAGTCGGTCTATGAGCGCTCTAAGTCCTACATTGACGCCGCGCTCAGCGGACAGAAAGTTAGGTTTGAAAACTATCGCGTTACACCTCAGGGCGAGACGCGCTGGATGCTGACGCACCTTGTCCCACAGCACTACCCTGATGGCGGCGGTGATGGCTACTTTGGCTTGGCCACTGATATCACTGAACTCAAAAACACGCAGGCTGCCTTACGCGAGAGCGAAGAACGATTGTGCGCCATCTTTCAGAATGCCGCGCATGGCCTGGGGGTTATCGATCCGGAGGGCCGCTTCTTGCAAGTCAACAACACCTTGGTCGTCATGTTCGGGTACACGCGATCGGCATTGCGCCAAAAGACCCTTCAGGACATCACGCACACGGATGACTTGCAGCCCATGTTGGCGCAACTCGAGAGGTTGCGCTGCGGCGAACTCGGCGCTCTCACCCTGGAGCAACGCTATCGGCGCCATGACGGCGCGGTGTGCCGCGCCGGCTTGTCTCTCAGTCCGGCGCGCCGCCCCGATGGGACGATTGAGGCGCTAATCGCCATTATCACGGAGATCAAGCCGCGCCAAGAGAACGGAGCAGCGCCCCTCCGCGCTTAGGACGCAGTTGCGGATGGACAGTCGTTGCTGTCCTCGAATCCCTAACATTACTTTTTCCCTCATGTTACTTGTCCCCTACATATTCTTTGCCCAAGGAAGGCGAACGCAATGGCGAATTACTCTCACGATCCACGCTTTGCCGGCTTGCGCGAACAGGCAGAGCGCACCCTGACTCGTTACGATGATGAGGCTGTGGATCACTTATCACCAGCAGCGATACGGGAACTCCTCCACGAGTTGCGTGTCCATCAGGAAGAGTTGCAACTCCAAAATGAGGAATTGCGCCGCGCCCAACAGGAAGCTGAAGCCGAACGCGATCGTTTTGCGGAACTCTACGACTCCGTCCCAGTGGGTTGCCTGACGGTCGATCAACAGGGCGTCATTCGCGAAGCGAATCGTTCCGCCCGGCTCTTACTCGTCGGGGAGACTTATGGCATCGCCGGGTTAAGAATCAGCGATGTTATCGCGGTCGAGGATCGTGACGCTTTCTTTGTCTTTATGCGGCGGCTTTTTCGCTCAGAACAGCGAGAAGAGGAATTCCGCATCCAACGATCCGGGGGGACGCCCTGGGTGGCGCAATTCCAGGCTCACGTCATGACCACGGGGCCGCAGGCGGGCGAGCTGTGCCGGCTGGTGCTCAGTGACGTCAGCGCCCGGCACCAGGCCGAGGCGTTGCGCGCCCAGCGCGATTGGCTCGATGTGACGCTGTCAAGTATGGGCGATGGTCTGATTACGACGGACACGTATGGCAGGATCACCTTCCTCAATCGCGCCGCGGTCGACTTCACTGGCTGGCCCGTCTCAGCGGCTTTGGGGCGCGCCCTCGATACGGTATGGGGTCTGGACGACGAGCGCACCGGTCAGCCTGCCGGCGACCTGGCGCGTCAGGTCTTCCAATCCCAGGGGACGGACGGCTCGTCGATGTATATGATCTTAACCGCCCGCGGTGACGAGACGCGCATTGTCGCGGCGTGCGCCGCCACCATTTTGCCCCCCGTCGGCCCGCCGCAGGGAGCCGTCATCGTCTTTCGGGACATCAGCGAACAGCGGCAAATTGAAGTCCGCCTGCGCCAAACCCAAAAAATGGAGGCGCTCGGCGCCCTGGCCGGTGGTATTGCCCATGATTTCAACAATATTTTAACGGCGATCATGGGCTATACGCATATGACGGCGGGCGCCCTCGACGACGGCAACCCGGTGCAGAGCCATCTCAAAGAAGTTCGCGCCGCGGCGCTGCGGGCCAAAGAGTTGGTGCAACACATCCTCACCTTCTCCCGGCAGAATCAGGTGGAACGCCAATTGGTGTCGATTTACGACGTGGCGCTAGAGGCCATGAGCCTAATGCGAGCCACGCTGCCGGCGACCATCTCTATTGAACACCGACTCGACCCTGGCGTCGGTATGGTGCTGGCGCAGGCGGACCACCTCCATCAGGTGCTGATGAATTTGTGCGCCAATGCCGAGCACGCCATGCGGCGATATGGCGGCCTTCTGCGCATTGGCTTGGACGTCACTGAGGTCAATGCGGCCTTTGCCGGTCAACATCCCTCGCTTGAGCCGGGTCCGCACCTTCGGCTGACGGTTGAAGATACCGGGCCGGGCATTTCGCCAGAGGTCTTACCGCACATCTTTGAACCCTACTACACGACAAAGGCGGCTGGCGAGGGATCGGGATTGGGCCTGGCGATTGTGCACGGCATCGTCGCGAGCTATCAGGGCGCCATCACGGTTGACAGCTCCGGCGCCGGAACGACGTTTAGCGTCTACCTGCCACGCGCCGTCAACGAAGCGCCGCCGGCGCCCGCACTCGCCAAGCCGTCGAGCGTTGTCCCTGGCGGGGGCGAACGCATTATGCTCGTTGAAGATGAAGAACCGGTGGCGATAGCCACCGGGATGCAGCTCACAGAGCTTGGCTACGAAGTGGTGACACACCTGTCGAGCAGCAGCGCTCTGGATGCTTTTCGGGCCGACCCGCAACAGTTTGATCTGGTCATCACGGATCAGACAATGCCTTTTATGACTGGAGAGGAACTCGCCCGGATTCTTCACGGCATCCGCCCTGACCTGCCGATTATTTTGGTGACTGGGTTTAGCCATCTGGTCGATGCGGAAAGAGCAGAAACCCTAGGCATTGACGCCTTTCTCGATAAGCCCTGGGATGTTCAGGACATGGCGGACACGCTGCAGCGCGTCTTGCGCCGCAAGGATTCCTGACGTTATCTCGGACGCGACTCCTAACACCCCTGCGTGATTCCGGCTATGATTTAAAAGGTCGGCGTCGCATCTGGGTCTACAAGGAGTCGCGACATGGCCCATCAACCCACCTAAACCCAACGTTTACCAGATCAGGATATGTTGGCCCAAGAAGCCATTGGGCTGGCTGGCGCACTGCTGCGGCAAGCACAAGCGCAACAGCGCGCCAGCGAACGGCGGCAGGGGCGCACGTTCGCCCGCCTGATGGGCGACCCCGTGGGCAAGGAACTGACCATTGCGCTCGTGGATCAAGTGTTTCGCAGCCATCGCGCTGGGCGCATTGCTGATCAACTGCGCCATTTGCTGCAGCGCTACGGCGCGCCGCGCTATCTTGCTCGATGTGGCCGCGGAGTTGTCGAGGCGGCGCGGCGACGTCATTGGCGCCATGTTGCTCGACAGCGCCAAAAGCGTGGGCGAAGCTGACCCGGAAGTGTCCGGAGCCATCGACTTTGCCGCTTATTACGCCCGCGCGCTGGACATCGAGGTTCTCGGCGCGGAGGTGTCGGACTGCGAGATGACGCCGCTGGGCGTGGTGGTGGTGGCGCCGCCCTGGAACTTTCCCCTCGCTATTCCGGCCGGCGGCGTGCTGGCCGCCCTGATGGCTGGCAACGCCGTGATTCTCAAGCCGGCGCCCGAAGCCGTGTTAGTCGCCTGGCATCTGGCGCAGGCGTTTTGGGCTGCAGGCGCGCCCCAGGACATCTTGCAATTCGTCCCGGCCCCGGATGACGATGTTGGCCGGGCGCTCGTCACCGACGCCAGGGTGGACGCCGTGGTGCTCACCGGCAGTATTCAGACTGCGCACCTCTTTCAAAACTGGCGTCCCGGCATGCGCTTATTTGCCGAAACCAGCGGCAAAAACAGCCTGATCATCACCAGCATGGCGGACCGGGATCAGGCCATCAAAGACCTGGTGCGCTCGGCCTTTGGCCACAACGGGCAAAAGTGCTCGGCCGCTAGTCTGGCCATTTTGGAAGCCGAGGTCTACGACAGCGAGACATTAGCAGCCAATGGTTTTCCCATGCGTAGGCTAGAACCTTTTCATCAGAGGTCGAAGCTAATCCTTGAGCTACGACCGTGGTGATTTCCGCATCTGGCGCCAGGCGACGCACCGCCTGGATAATACTGCCGCGTAGGTCTTCATCAGCGAGAAATCGGGGCTGGCTCATGGCGAGCTGTCCTACTCGGAATTTGTCCTTCGTCCAGCTCGCAAGCGATCCAACAAAGGCCCGTGTTGCGACTCACTCATTTGACGCAGTTGTTCCCAACGATTCGACTGCTGCGCCAGATAGGCATCAATGTCGCTTTTGCGACGCAAATAAAAGGCAATGGCGCCGTACACAAATTCGGCGCTGAGCGTTGGGAACTCCTCGGCGATTGCCTCTGGGCTTTTGCCCTCCCAATAGGCATAAACCACAGAGTCTAAGGACACGCGGCTGTCCATCACCCGCCAAGTCCCATCTGCGTTTTGCTGGACGTATTCCACTGCCGTTTCAGACATAACCAATGACTCCAAGGGCTGCCATAAATCTTTTGTTTGTTCTCCACTTATTTTACACTAAGACGGTTCGACCTTGTAAAAACGCTCGGCCGTATCCCGGAACAGCGCCGCCTTTTCCGCCGCCGAACTGCCGGCGGCAATGCGCTTAAAGGCGTTCCACAGCACTGCGTAACTGCACGAGACCTTATCCACCGGAAAATTGCTCTCGAACATGCAGCGCGAAACGCCAAACGCCTCGATACACGTCTCAATATACGGGCGCCAAGCGCTGGCGAGTTCTTCGGACGACGGCGGTTGGGGCCGTTCATGCCAGCCAAAGCCAGCGCGCTTGGAACTGAGGGCGCCGAGCTTCATGAACACGTTGCTGCAGGCGGCCAACTCGCGGATGGCGCGCATCCAGGTGGGAAACTCGGCCTCGCGTCGGCCGGCGTAGGGTCCGACGCCAATGGGGCCGCCAACATGGTTGAGCACGATCGGTTGCTCGGGAAAGCTGCGGGCTAGATCGATGACGTCAGGAATTTGCGGGTAGTAGACCCAGGCGTCAAAGCTCAGGCCCAACTTGCCCAGGCAGGCAAAGCCCTGCCGGAATGCGGCGTCGCGATAGAGCCCGGCCGGCGGCCGGCCATGACTGCTGCCGATGACAAACCCCTCATCGCGCGCTGCGGAATGCCGCACGCCGCGAAAGCGCCCGCCGCCGGCCGCGATTAACGCCGTCAACACCGCCTCGGCGCGCGTTCCGAGAGTGAGCTCGGCAAAGCCGGCAAAGGCCGCCGCCACCCGCGTCGGGCCGTAGTGGCCGCTGGCGCTCATGGCCGCGACGCCCTTGACGAATTCCGCTTCGCCCACCGATCGCATCGCCTCGGGGCCAGCGGCGCGGTAGAAGGAGCCGCACTCCAGGAACACCGTGCTCACAATGCGATGGCCGCTGTTGGCGTCGGCTAGAAATTCTGGCAGCAAGTAGCGATGCCCGCCGCGATCCCAAAGGTGGTGATGCGGGTCGCAAATCGGCAGCTCCGGTTCGAGAATGTCCTCGACGGTTTGGGTCAGCCAGGCGTCGTCCAGCCCAGACGTCAGACTCGGCAAGACCACTGGCTCCGTGCTCATGCGCCCCCCTTTAATCGAATTAATAGAAGGCCACGCCGCCATTGGCATGGATGGTCTGACCCGTGATAAAGCCGCTGTCTTCGCTGACCAAGAACAGGCAGGTGGCGGCGATTTCCTCGCTCGTGCCCTGACGCTGCAGGGGAATGCCCTCGGCGTTCGGGGCGCGTCCCTGATACCACTCAGGATTGGCGCGCGTCGTATCAATGCTGCCCGGCGAGACGACATTGACGCGGATATTGTGCGGCGCAAACTCCTTGGCCAGACTCCGCGCCAGGCCCACCAGGCCCATCTTCGCGGCGGAGACGTGGGCGCGGCTAGCGCCGCCGACAAAGGCCCCCTCGCCGGTGAAAAAGAGAATGCGGCCGTATTGATTTTCCACCATCGATTGGATGACGCCGAGGGTCAAGTACAGCGGCCCATCGAGCACCACGCCGCGCACCGTTTCCCAGTCCTCCACCGTCACTTCCGTAAAGGGTTTGTGCGGGCGGATCGCCGCGTTGTTGATCAAGATGTCGACTTTGCCGAACTCGGCCATCGTCTGCGCCACCATGCGCTCGACCTCATCGCGCTTGCCCAGGTCGGCCAGGATCGGCAAGGCTTTCACACCAAGGGCGCGCGCCTCCTCGGCGACGGCCTCGGCCTCGTCTCGATTGCTGCGGGCGTTGACCACGACATTGGCGCCTTCGGCCGCCAGTTTTAATACCGTGGCGCGGCCAATATTGCGGCCCGAGCCCGTCACCAGCGCGACTTTACCATCGAATTTGCCCATTGTTGACGTGTCCTTGCGTGTTGAGGTTGCTCCGATGTCCTGCGCCTATTCTTGATGAATGCGGCGACGCCGTCAAGATCGGATGTGTGCTATACTCGTTTTATGATGGTGAGGGATGAGGGGTGTAAATGTCTGAACGCACAGAGCATGGTGAGGATCGACATCGCCAAGACGACCGGCCGACGGCGGAAGCTTTCAGAGATCGCGAGCATCCACGCGAAGTCTATCAGGATGTCGATAGTGGTTACTTGATTTATGTAGGGCCAAATGGCCGCACCCATGTCTTCACGTCCGATGGTAGACATCACACCAGCTTTCGCACGACGCGGCGAAACCGTCAACACCGTCTCCAATCTGGACGTTGGATTCAGAACTCTTAGTAGGATGAACAATGGCGAAACAAATTACCGAAAGAGAGGTCGCAAGTGTGCGCCTACTCGAGCTAGAGTTATCAGAAGATGAGATCGTCGTTCTGTCCTCGGCGTTAGAAATGCAACTTAAGCAGCTCGATGATCAACAGCTCGAGTTGGCAGTCGGGGCGAGTCGAGAGGAAGCCGAAGCGATCCTTCAGGATCTGTATCAATTTTTAAAGCAGCCTTGGCCTAAGTCCTAACCCTGCTAATTGACTTCGCGCACGCCCCGCTTTCCGACGCCAGTCGCATATCGGTTCGCAGGGCGCTGATGCTTTCCTCCGAGCGCTTTTCGTTTACCTACTCCACCCCATTTAAGACAAACTCAAAGAGCTCGCGGCTGCGCAGGCCGCCGGCTGCGGCGCGCTCGGCGTACGGCCCCTGCAACGGCTCGGAAATGATGAACGGCACATCGGCTTCAAACAGGCTGCCATGCGTGCGCAGCCGACTGCCTTTGAGCGCGGACAAATCGTGGTCCGCCTCGCGGCCGCCGATGACCGTGTGTTTGTCGCCCATCACCGCCACGTCCCCCTCGCGATCGAGGGGCTGCTCCAACTCGCGCGCCACATCGGCTGCGGCCCAAGCCTGCGCCACACCAGGCAAGCCGCCGACGATCTCCAGCACTTCTTCAGGCCGCCGCCCCTCGTGACAATAGACGCGCACAAAGCCGCCGAGCGCGCCGTGGTGCCCGACAAAGGCGTCGGTGATGGGACAAATCACCGTGGTGGCGCCCATGCCCAAATCGCGATCCAGAATATCTTGGAGAAAAATCACATTCGGCTCGCCATTGGCGTCGGCCTTGTCGTTCATGCCGTGGTCAGCGGTGAGCGCCACGACGGCCCCGAGTTCGGCGAGGCGGCTAAAGCGCGCGTCCAAATCGCGGTGGAACTGATCCGATACGGGCGTTCCCGGCGCGTGGCCGTGCTGGATAAAATCCGTCAGTGATAGGTACAAAATATCCGGGCGGCGCGTCTCCAACAATTTAATGCCAGCGTCGAGCACAAATAGCGACAAGTCGGCCGAGTACATATCCGGCTGCGGCCGCCCGACAAAGTCCAGGACGTTGTCGATGCCGTTTTCCGCCAGGCTGGACTGACTAGCGTATTGGGCGGAAAAGCTCACGGAGCCGCAGGTCAAGTCCATGTCCTTTTGCAACTGCTGCCGCAGTTTGTCCTTGGCCGTAATGGACGCCACCCGCACGCCATGGCGCGAAAATTCCGCCATCACTGAGCGCGTACGCAGCAACTCCGGCCCGGTCATCACTACTGGCTCATTGGTGTCGCGATTCAGGTAAAAATTGCCGGAAATGCCGTGCGCCTCGGGCTCCGTGCCGGTGACGATCGACATGTTGTTCGGACAGGTAAAGCTGGGCATACTGCCGCGCGCCACGGCGGCGAAGCCGTCCGTCATAAAGCGCTCGATGGTCGGAATAATGCCGTCTTTGAGCCCCTGCTCAAAATAGGCCGGATCGCCGCCGTCAATGCACACGACCGCCACCGGCCGCGATGGTTTTTGATAGCGAATGCCGTTTAGTTCAATGCTGTCAGCGCCCAAGGTGTCGCCCTTTCCTCTGTGCAGTTGGTCTGTATCTTCATCATTTCTTAACGTTGTCCTAATCCTGCTGCCATAAACCTGTGTCATTCTACGGACTCACGCATCGCGTCGTCAACCAACACGTGACCCGGCATGAGATGACCCCTATGGCTCAAGTCTCCCTGCATCACATCAGCAAAAATTTTGGCGCCACCCAGGTGTTGCGCGACATCAGCCTCGAGATCGAAGACGGCGAATTCCTCACGCTCGTCGGCCCTTCAGGCTGCGGCAAGTCGACCTTGCTGCGCATTATCGCTGGTTTAGAACGGCAAAGCAGCGGCTCGCTGCGCATTGGCGAGCGCCCGGTGGACCACTTGCGGCCGCGCGATCGCGACCTCGCCATGGTGTTTCAATCCTACGCTCTCTATCCCCATCTCAGCGTTTTTGACAACATCGCCGTGCCCCTGCGCATGCGGCGGTTGGGATTTCATCACCGCCTGCCGCTGCTCGGGCGCTTGATGCCGGGCCGAGCCGCCATCGAGCGCGGCATTGCCACCGAGGTGCGCGATGCGGCCGAGACCCTTGACATCGCCCATCTGCTGCATCGCAAGCCCGGACAGCTCTCCGGCGGCCAGCGCCAGCGCGTCGCCGTTGGCCGCGCCATGGTGCGCCGGCCCGTCGCCTTTCTCATGGACGAGCCGCTCTCCAATCTCGACGCCAAACTGCGGGTGCACATGCGGGCGGAAATCGCCCAACTGCATCGCCGCATCGGCGTGACCTTTATCTACGTGACGCACGATCAGGCCGAGGCCATGACCATGTCGGATCGCGTCGCCGTGATGATGGACGGCGATCTCATTCAAGTCGGCGCGCCGGATGACATCTACCGCAATCCCGCCGATCTGCGCGTGGCGGAATTTATCGGCAGCCCCAAAATCAACCGCTTTACCGCCAGCGTCGTGGACGCCAAAACCATCGACATCGCGGGCAGGCGTTTCGCTATGGACACCGAGGCGACGCCTGGCGCGCGCCTGCAGGCCGGCGTTCGCCCCGAGGTTGTGTGCGTCACCGAACCGCGGGGCGCGAGCGGCAGCGCCGCGGTGACGCACACGGAAAATTTGGGCTCCGACGGGCTCGTGCACCTAGAGCATCCCGACAGCCCGGAGCCGGTTATCGCCCGCATCCCACCGGCGCTGTTGCCGCGAGTGCGGGTGGGCGATCGCCTTGACATTACCTTTGACGCAACGGATGTGCTGCTCTTCGACGCCGCTGGCGACCGCCTGACGGCAAGCCTCGCAGCGACCGAGCAACAGGAGCGCGTGCGTGGCTAAGCCGACTGCAGTTCTCGATTTGCCGATAGCGGCGCCTGGCGTCAAGCTGAGCCTAAGCCGTCGCGCCCTTGATCACCTGACGGGATGGGCCTTATCGCTCCCCGCCCTCTTCCTCATGGCCGTGCTGCTCATCGCGCCCGTCATTGCCGTGGTGGCGCTATCGTTTACCGACTGGAGCCTCGGCGATGCCGACTTCGCCTGGATCGGCGCCGAGAACTACCGCGAGATGCTGGGCGAGGAAACGTTCCGCAAAGCCCTGCTCAACACCTTCATTTACGCCGCCATTGTAGTGCCGGGATCGGTGATGCTGGGACTCGGCGCCGCGCTGCTGATCGAGTCCTTGTCGATTGGCAAAGGCATATGGCGCTCGGTGTATTTTCTGCCCGTCATGTCCACGCTCATCGCCATGGCCATCGTCTGGGAGTTTTTGCTGCATCCCAAATTCGGCCTGCTCGCCCTGACGCTGAGCTTCTTCGGCATCGACAGCCCCTTCTGGCTCACCACCAAAGAAACCGCGCTATTCGCGCTGTGCGCCATCGCCATCTGGCAGACCATCGGCTTCAACATGGTGCTCTTCATGGCCGGCCTCACCTCGATTCCGCGCGACCTCTACGACGCCCTGGAAGTCGACGGCGCCCGCACCGCCTGGGATCGCTTTTGGACGGTCACCTGGCCGTTGTTGTCGCCCGTCACCATGTTCGTGGTGGTGATCAGCGCCATCCGCTCCTTCCAGGTCTTCGACACCGTTCACGTGCTGACCCAGGGCGGCCCGGACAACGCTTCGATGGTGCTCGTCTACGCCATCTACCAGGAAGCCTTTGAATTTTTCCGCTCTAGCTACGCGGCTGGTCTCACGGTGGTGTTTTTGATCTTCATTTTTATCCTGACCCTGGTCAAAGTCTTTTTTATCGAGAAGCGGGTGCACTACTCATGAAACGCCACTGGGTTAGCGAGCTGCTCAAACATTTGATACTAACGGTCGGGGCTGTCGTCATTCTCGCACCGTTTGTCGAGATGCTCTCCACCTCGATCAAAGACGAGAGCGAGATCTATCAGGCGACGCTACAGCTCTGGCCCAATATGCCGGACTTCGCCAACTATCGTGAAGCCCTCACTGAACAGCCTTTGTTACGCTACATGCTCAACGGCGTCTTCGTCACCGTCACCATCTTTCTCTTTCAGGTGCTGATCGCCCTGCCTTGCGCCTACGCCCTGGCCAAGCTGCGCTGGTGGGGCCGCGACGCCGTCTTTGCCTTGGTGCTGCTGTGCCTGCTCATTCCGCCCCACACCATCGCCATTCCACTGTATTTGCTGTTTTTCAAGATTGGCATTCTCGATTCCTACGCCGCCCTCATCGTCCCGTGGACGATTTCGGTCTTCGGCATTTTTCTCATGCGGCAGTTTTTCAAAACCGTGCCCGACGACCTCGTCGACGCCGCCCGCATGGATGGCATCAGCGAATTCGGCATCGTCTGGCGCGTCATGTTGCCCACCGCCATCCCCGCCCTCATCGCCTTTGGCATTTTCTCCGTGGTGGCGCATTGGAACGATTATTTCTGGCCCCTGATCGTGCTGTCGAGCGAGGCGTTCTATACCCCGCCGCTCGGCGTGGCCAACTTTCGCAACGAGGAATGGGGCTCGAGTTACGGTCCCCTGATGGCGACTGCCGCCATCATCATCGCGCCGCTGGTGATCGCCTTCTTACTGGCGCAGCGGCGTTTCATCGAAGGCATTACCTTCACCGGCATGAAGTGAGAAAAGGAGATTCCAGCATGCTGCGTCGACTGCTATTGATCCTGAGCGCTGCGCTACTGGTTTTCGCCAGCGCCGCCTCCGCGGAAGACATCACTATCGAAGTGCAGTACCCCTACGGCGTCTTGTTCAACGAGACGTATAAGATCATTGGGGAAGAATTCGAAAAGGATCACCCCAATATAAAAGTTAAATTCCGTTCGCCCTACGAGTCCTACGAAGACGGCTCGCAAAAAGTCCTCAAAGAAGCCATCACCAAAAAAGCCCCGGACATCACGTTCCAGGGGCTCAATCGCCAACGCATCTTGGTGGAAAAAGGCATTGCCCAATCGCTCGAACCCTTCATTCAAGAAGAAGGGGATCAGTTCTTCAAAGATGGCTATCACCAGGCCATGTTAGACTTGAGCAAGTTTGACGGCCAGGTCTACGGGCTGCCCTTCTCCATCTCCCTCCCCATTGCCTACTACAACATGGACATCGTCAAGAAATCGGGCTGGAGCAAAGAGCTGCCCAAAACCTGGGATGAAGTCATCGAGTTGTGCAAGATGATCGAAGCCAACGTCCCCGATGTCGACACCATGTTCTGGGGCTGGAACATCACCGGCAACTGGTTCTGGCAGGCGCTCAACTGGTCGCGCGACAACACCATGTTGACGGCGGACGAAAAGAGCGTCAACTTCGGCAATGACACCGGCAAACTGGCCATGCAGACCTTCGCCAAACTGGCCAAAGAATGCATAATGCCCAACTACAGCGTCAAAGAGGCCGTCGCGCCTTTTTCCGCCGGGCAAATGGGCATGTTTTTCTGGTCCACCTCGCGCCTGGCCAAGATCACTGAGGAAAAAGGCGACATGTTCGAACTCAAAACGGCGCTCTTTCCCGGTTATGAGCTAAAAGACGGCAACCCCGACGTCGTGGGCCTGCCCGCTGGCGGCAACGCCGGCATGCTCCTGACGAAAGACCCAGCCAAGCAAAACGCCGCCTGGACCTTCCTCAAATTCGCCACCTCTGGCCGCGGCGCCGCCGTGGTGGCGCAAACCACTGGCTATATGCCGCCCAACAAGAAGGCCAATGAGGTCTATCTGAAGGATTTTTACGCCGAGCATCCGAACAACTTCACGGCCGTGAAGCAACTGCCGCTGCTGCGCACCTGGTACGCCTTTCCCGGCAAAAACGGGTTGAAAATCACCAAGGTGATTTTTGACGACATGCAGTCCATTGTCTCCGGCAGCCGCATCGACGAGCCGGAGAAGGTGCTGGAAGAGATGGCGAGGGACGTGCAGAAGTTGTTGCCGAAATAAGAGAGCCTATCCATGATCCGAGCGCTTGCGGGGCTCGGATCACCCCCGGCGATTATACTGATTCATGGCGATGTCGATCCCCTCGCGGATCGACGCCAGCACCGCCTCAGCGGCCTGGTCGATAGCCGCCTCCACGGTCTCTTGCTCCTCAGGCGCGAAGGGCGAGAGCACGTAGTCCACTTGCTCGCCGCGTTCGAAATCGTTGCCCACGCCAAAGCGCAGACGCGGAAACTCGCTCGTGCCAAGGTGATCGATGATGCTCTGCACGCCATTGTGGCCGCCCGCACCGCCCTTTTTGCGCAGCCGCACGGTTCCCACCGGCAAACTGATGTCGTCGAAAATCACCAAAATATCCTGGGCCTCCAGATTCAGCGCCTGCGCGTAGTGGGCCACGGCTTCGCCGCTACGGTTCATAAACGTCAGCGGTTTGATTAGGGTAAAGGCGCGCCCCTGGTAAGAGCCCTGCCCGGCTTCGGCGAGATCTTGGCGTTTGAGCCACGCCGTCCACTTCGACCCCTTGGGCGCGGTCGACAGGCGCAGGCGGGTGCGTTGCGCTGCGGCGTCGGCGATCATGAAGCCGACATTGTGGCGGGTCTGGAGATATTTTGGGCCGGGATTGCCCAATCCAACAATCAGCTGCATCGTCACGACCATGGTAGAGAGGAATTCACGTTACGGGTTGACCTCGCCGGATTGTCGCATTTGCATAGCGGTTTGTCGAGGCGCGCCGCTTAAGAGTACAACCGCGACTCAAACTGCCACTGCACCTCTTCCAGACTTTCGGGCGAGCCCACCACCGTCACCTCGTCGCCGACTTCCAGGCGCGTGTAGCCGTGCGACAGCAAAATGCGGCCGTGGCGCCGGATCGACACGATCAGCGTGTCCACCGGCAGGGTCAGGTCGCGCAGAGCCAGGCCGTGCATGGCGGGATTGCCTACGGTGATCTCGACGACGTCCTGATTCACCTCTTGTCCCAAGATCAGCGAGGCGGCCGAGGGCGAGCGCACGCAGTGATCTAAAAGATTGATCATGGAGGCGTTGGGATGCAGGGTCAGCACCCCAAGTTCCTGAAAGCGCGCCGCATTGGCCTGATCGTAGAGGCGCGCCACCATATGGGCGACGCCAAAGCGTTCGTAGACCAATTCGCAGAGTTGATAATTGGTCTCGTCGTCGAGCATGACCACGATGACCTCCACTTTTTCCATCTCAATGGCGCGCAGGGCTTCAGCGCTCACCTCCGGCAGGATGTGCGACTTCACTTCCGGCCACACCAGGCGCTCGATGCGCTGCGCCTCAAAATCCGCCAACTGCACGTTCCAGTTGCGCCGGATGAGCAGGCGGGCCAGGGCGAGGGACTCTTCGTCGACGCCGCAAATGAGCACGTCGCGCACGCCGTCGAACTCGGGCGTGTCGGCCGGCGGATGCGCCTCGCCCGCCAGGCGAAGGGCCCACTTAAAGCAGGGCGGGCCGATGAGTTGATTCAACACGATCACCCCGATCGTCAGGGTGGCGAAGCCGCTGCCCCAGTCGGGGAACTCCACCCCGACTTGTTTGGCCAGGCCAATGCTGACCCCGGCTTGCGTAATGGACGTCATGCCGAGCACGAGGTTTTGATTCGTTCCGTGACTCAGCGCCCGGCTGCCGACGAAACAGCCAACGTAAATGCCCACCAAGCGGACCACCAGCAAGGCCACGGCGACCATCCAGGTGTGCCGCAGCACATCCATTTCGAGCGACACCCCCACCAGGGTGAAAAAGGCGAGAAAGACCCAGGGGGCGGCCTCTTCGATGATTTTGTGCAATTCGGCGCGGTGACGGGTGTAGTTGGCGACGAAAAACCCCGCGACCAAGCCGATGAGCAAGGGCTCGGAGAAGATGCCGATCGGCAGCGGCCCGATGTGCACGCCGCGCAAGATGTGCGAGAGATAAAACAACCCGTAGCCGGTCAGCAGAACGAGGATGGTTTTGAGATAGGCGTCCCGAAACAGCGCCAGGATGAGACGCAAAATCTGGCCGACGAGGAGCCCGAGGACGATATCCAGGACGATTTCAAAGATGAGGAACAGGACCAAGGCGAAGCGGAACGGGACGCCTTCAATGAGCACGTCGGCGAGCGACACATTGACGGTGAAGATGATGATGACGACCGCGTCCATCAATACCGTGATGCCGAGGATAATTTGCGTGAACGGCCCGCGCGCCCGCATTTCTTTGATGATGGCCAGGGCGGACGAGGGCGAGCGAGCCACCATGATGGTGGCGCCAATGAGGGCGATGGCGAGCACCGCCGCCGGCGCCATGCCCTGCATGAACGGCATGGCGTCCGCCAGCAAGACGTAGGCGATCGCGCCGAGGATCAACACGACGATGGTCTGACCCAATAAAATCGCCAGGATGGCGCGCAGCGAGCTGCGCACGTGCGCCAGCTCCAGCTCGGAGCCCGCGGCAAAGGCGATAAAGGCGAGGGCGATTTCATCGATGAAGCGAAAATGCGGCACGGCCTCGGTCCCGAGCATTCCGAGGCCATAGGGCCCGGCCAACACGCCGGTGAGCAAAAAGCCGCTAATCAGGGGCAGCCCTACCAGTAAGCTGCATTTGCCGAGTTCCTTTGCAGCTAACGCCAAAACGACAAACTGCGCCAGATAGATTAGACTGTCGATGGCCCATCCTCCTCGCGCGCACGGACGACTTATGCGGTTGTGTGCGGTTGATCAGACATAGAGGCGCCAGGCGCCGGCGTTGCCGTCATAGATGCCGGCGGCAAGTCCTGCATGCATCGTGTGTGATATCGGTTGACCCGGTCGCGACGGTTCGCACCCGCTCGACGCAGAGGGCGTCGAGGTCGAGCCGGGCGGCCATGGGGCGGCGGCCCGGCGTCGTTGGGTGTAGTCGTGATATTATGCCATCGGCGGGAGGCGCGGGTCAACCGGGTGCGCTCGGGGTTGGGGTTAGTCGTCGCTGGCTGCCGGTTGCTGCTGTTGCCAA
The DNA here is from genome assembly GCA_965223505.1 of Planctomycetota bacterium. Taxonomy (GTDB): domain Bacteria; phylum Planctomycetota; class PLA2; order PLA2; family JAEUHO01; genus CBDCWP01. The sequence goes on along the minus strand of CBDCWP010000013.1, from coordinate 240,696 downwards.
ATCTGATACCAGCGGTCGTCTGGGGCCTCGCCGACGATTATGAGGTAGTTGTTCAGCGCGCCTCTAAAATCATAGACATACGCTTTTGGCCATTGGTTGGCTAGCGGCCAGAGAATTTCCAGGGCTTCGTGGCAAGCGTGTCGGGCCTCGTCACGCTCCCCCAGGTCACAGAGTAAAGTCCCCAAATTGTTCAGCGTCATCGCCACATCAGGCTCATAGGCAGCGGGATGCAGCAAGGACAGGCGGCGCGTCGATCCATTTCGTAATCGCGTCATGCACCCGCACCTCAGGCATACGCTCAGCGGTGCGGAATGTCAGCACTGACGGGTCGTCATCGTGAAATTTCAGTCCATAGGCGTTGAGTTCGCGTCTGGGAAAGGCTTGAATAACGGCGCGAAGGGCTTCCGACCCCTCATCGGCCGGCAAGTTGACCATCCAGGTGCGGGAACGCTCAACCAACGGGGCGGCAACGCCAATATAAAGGGTTGGAACCTGATTCATGCTGCATTCCCTTCCGTTTCCGAGCCAGCGCGGCGCTCGTTCTCCTGCCTGCCGAACGTGTAGCCAGCAAACAGCGTCACCAGCGGCGTGAGACCTGAGAGCACCAACAGTTGGAGGATATCGCGGAAGTGGTCGATGTGATCGCGCCGCAGTTCGCACAGCGTTTCGATCACGACTTTGGGATCGGGGATTCGCCAAGCATGACCCGCACGGTGGTAAAGGTCGGGCGGGTATAGAGCCAGGCGATGAAGAGCGCCACGATGAGGCCGCAAATAATCCAGATGAGCAGCCGCAGAAAGCGCACCCCGAACAATTGCGCGAAGGTGGGGGGGCTCATGCGCGTTGGGAAAGGCCCCAGTTACATCAGAGAACCGCTCCCCTGGAGGCATGGGGGCAGCCATTACAAATCCAGTATGATTTCTTTGAGCAGTTCGTCGTTTTCATCGCTCACGGAAAGCTTGAGGTTTTTGTGTTTAACCTCTTTGTTAACGTAATGGTAGAGGGCCAGGGCGCGCCGGATGATCTCGACCTTCGTCGTATTGCCCTGCTTGGCCAAATCTTTCAAGATGTTATCGAGGTCGTTGGAAAACTCAATGGTAATTCTGGGCATGATCTAATCCTTTCACTAGACGGAAAATGCATCGTTTATGCATAAAATATGCATTATTTCAATGCATTTTCCGCGCAGGATCAAGAACGATGCCCAGCACACTGCCGCTACGACGCCGATTCGCCCCGCAGCGTCGCCTGATCATAGCCCCAGCCCCGGCACGAGGGCACATCAATCAGTAAGAAGCTCGCATCCGAGGCGGCGGTGAGACGGAGCGGTCCCTCGGGATCGATGCGCGCCTGGTCCTGCGGGTGAATCCGTTCGCCCTCGACCTCCAAATCGCCCGCCGTCACATAGACGAACACGCGCCGCGAGCCGTCCGTCTGGTGCGTCAGGCTCTGCTGGGCCTTGAGATCGGAGAGGTAGATCGTCGCATCGGTGTGAAAGGTGACGACATCCGGCAAGCCCTGCCCCGAGGCCACCGGCAGGAGGCGGTTGGTTCGGTCCACGCCCGCGAAACTCTGCTGCCCATAGCTTGGCTCGACGCCAGCTTCGTCGGGATAGATCCAGATCTGATAAAAATGCGCCGGGACATCGCCCAGATTGAACTCCGAGTGGCGAATGCCCGTGCCCGCGGACATGCGTTGCACATCACCGGCGCGGATCACGGCTTTGGCGCCGAGGCTGTCCTCGTGCGTGACCTCGCCGTCGAGCACGATGGTGATAATTTCCATCTCCTCGTGCGGATGCGTGCCAAAGCCTTGCCGCGGTTGCACCACGTCGTCATTGACGACGCGCAGCGCGCCAAACTGAATATTGTCGGGGTCGTAGTAATCGGCGAACGAAAACAGCCAGTAGGTTTGCAGCCAATGATAATCCGTAAAATGCCGCTCAGGGGCTCGAATGACCCGAATCATCGCGCATTCCTTCTATGTCAAATTGCGACTTACGGAGGGGACAGAATGCAATTCTGTCCCCGACCTTCTCACATTAAGACTCATGCTGCGCCACGCGGCCCAGCACATGCCGCAGAGCATCTTCCAGGGTGGGGTGGCGAAACGGATAGCCGGCGTCTTGCAGCTTGCGGGGTTCGACTCTGGCGCTCGACAACAACAGCGCATCCGCCATTTCGCCAAACATCAGACGCGCCACAGGCGCGGGCAGCGGCGCCAGGACAGGGCGTTTGAGCACCCGACCCAGAGTCTGGGTAAACACGCGATTCGTCACCGCCTCGGGCGCCACGACGTTCACCGGCCCCTGCAGGGTGTCGGTGAACATCGCATGGTGAATCGCGCCAATCGCATCGTCCAGCGCCACCCAGCTCATGTATTGGCGGCCATCGCCCATGACGCCGCCGGCGCCGAGTTGAAACGGCGGCAGCATTTTGGCGAGCGCGCCGCCCGCGAGGCTCAGCACCATGCCAAAGCGCAGATTGACCACGCGAATGCCGCGGGCCGCAGCCGGCGCTGTCGCCGCTTCCCAATCGCGGCACACGCCGGCCAAAAAATCCTGGCCATAGGCGCTATTTTCCCCCAGGCGCTCGTCGCCTCGGTCGCCATAATAACCAATCGCCGAGGCGGAGACGAGGACTTTGGGCGGTTGTTTTAACTTTGCCAGGGCTTCGCATAACAACCGTGTGCCCTGCACGCGGCTGTCGCGAATGGCGGCTTTCTTTTGCGGCGTCCAGCGTCCACTGGCAATGCTTTCGCCCGCCAGGTGCACCACGGCGTCCAGCCCCTCGAGCGCGTCTAGGTCGGCGACGCCGGTTTGCGGCGACCACAGAATCGTCCCGGCCTGCGCTGGCTCAGCCTGGCGCACCAACCGGGTGACGGAATGCCCGCCGGTGGTGAGAAACGGCGCAAGGGCGGAGCCCACCAGGCCGCTCGAACCCGTCACCAAGATGCGCATGGGCGCGGCGTCAGCGGCGCGGCGATGCGCCGCGATGTCATCAGCCGTGATGCGATGGCGGTAGTCAAATAGACGGTCGAGCTTGCGGCGCACCAAGCCGCCGGCCACCAGATGGCTCATCGGGGCGAGGGGCAACGCGTAGTCGATATGATCTTCCAGATAGCACGACTCAGGCCCATCCGGCTGCACCCGGTGGGTGTGCTCCCAGCGGGCAAAGGGGCCAGCGCGTTGAATATCTCGAAATTGCGCCCCGGCTTCATAGTCGCAGTGCTCGGCCTCCCAGCGCAGCCGGATCGGCCCCTGACGCACGCCTAAAACGACGCGCGACCCATTTTCAATGCCGCCGCTTCGCTCAAGCACTTCCACCGGCTCCCAGGCAGGGGTCAGACGCTCAATGGCGCCGGGCTGCGCATGCCAATCAAAGACGGCGGCGGCAGGGGCGTCAATACGGGTGCGGCGCGTAAATGACTGCGTGAACATGTTGGACCTCATATATAAATGAATAGATTTGCAACCTGTGCTTATAGCTAAGCAAAATATAGACAAATTATGAAACGAATTCCGCGAGGGCATCGCGTATGGCGTATTGGCGCAAGCGCTCCAGGGCCGCCCTCTCGATCTGCCGCACCCTCTCCCGGCTTAGGCCAAGCGTTTCGCCGATCTCTCTCAGACTCTGCGGCTCCTCATCGAAGCCGTAGCGTTGGCGCAGGATAAAGACTTCACGAGGCGTGAGCGCATCCATGCAACTGGCGAGGCAGCGCTGCAGTTCAACGCGGCTCACAGTGTCTTCGGGCGCCTGATCCGGGGAAGCCGCCAACAGATCAATCGGCTCGCGGCCATCCTCCCGGTCCATTTGCTGCAGAGAGAGGGCGGATTGGGTCACGGCGAGCAAATCTTCAATCTCCTTGGGGGGCCACCCCAAAGCTGATCCAAGCGCTTCGATGTCGGTCGGCGCCCCAGGACGCTGATTCAACTGACGAGCCGTGGCGAGCAGCTTATTGCGCCGCTCAATCAGATAGCTCGGCAAGCGCACGGTCCGGCCTTGCTGGATAATACCTCTGCCAATCGCTTGCCGGATCCACCAATAGGCGTACGTCACAAATTTAAAGCCGCGTTCGGGCTCGAATTTCTCGATGGCGCGCATCAAGCCAATATTGCCCTCCTGCACCAGATCGAGTAAGGGCAATTCGGCATGCCGATAGCTCCGCGCCACATAGATCACCAAACGCAGATTGGCTTGCAGCATGTCCGCCTTCGCCTTCGCCAGGTGCTGTTGCGCAAGCGACCAAGCCCGCCACGCCGCGACAAGCCTCGAGTCGTCAGGATGCCGTTCATGAGCTTGCTGAAAATCGTCTTGCAGGATGTCATACAGGCCGTCCTTGCACTGTAGCGCCAACCACGAGGGATGCCAGGCGCGGTAGCGCCGCCAACGGCTTTCGGCGCTCTGGCTGGCGTGGAACGATGGCCATGCAGCGACGGCGGCGCCGAATGCCTCCAATTGCTGCTGATCGTCGTCAGCCGCCTCGGCCGCCATGATCTGCGCGCCGGCGAGTTCGCCGTGTTTGAGTTGGTTCCATACCCGCGTCAGGGTTGACAAAGCCGTGGGTGACGTTAAAAGTATCCGGCGCCCTCTGGCTTTTAATCGCACTATCCGGCGCCACAATGCCTGCTCTTGCTCGCGATCGAGGAGCGAAAAGTTGCGCACCTCGCCAAAATATCGCGCCACGGCATCGTCGCCCTCGTCGAGGCGTTTGGGCGGGGTTTCTGCATCCGGCGCGTAGGGGGTGACGCGATCATCGGGGATGAGGTCCGTCGTGGTGATCAGGTTGTCGGATGGTGTCATGATTAAGGGCTCCCGGCCTAATGCGCGCATGTTGTTATTAAATGTTGACTATTATTTGTCTATATAATATCGAAAATAAAATATCATTTCAACGTCGAATGTGTATTTTTTCGGCAATGGCGGCCGATGGCGGGCATCGCCGTGACATGCTGCGGCAATCTACCTGAGCGCAACCATTTGGGTGGAAAGCATCTGATAGGGGGCGGGGCCAGGGGGATGGGAGCGGCGGCGCCGATGGTTTCATGCGAACGCGGTCTATGCCAAGGGGCTAACGATTTTTACATGAGATTGTTGACATAATGTAGACAAACGATTCGAGGCCATCAGGATTGCTGCCTGCCCTGACCGGCGCGCGGTCGCGCCAACGCCTCATCTCGGCCACAAATTAGATATTTTTTATGTGCGATTTTACCGAATGTGCGATTTTACCGACATATGGTATATAAGCATATCAGTTTAGCTCTACTAATTTTATATTGTAGAGTTATATCATTGTAATTGAATTTGATTATCTATTAATTTCAAATTGAAATTTGATAATGAATTATTGAAATTTAACAAAATAGAAAAATTACAAAGAGGTAGCAAGATGAAAGCCATGATCTCCATTCAACTAATGCGAATCAGCCCTTTTCATAAATTACATCAACTTGCCGCGAGCATGACACGCATGAAAAATGGCTCCCGCATGTTACGACCATGGTCACATGGACAACTGTGGTTAGTAGGTATTGCCGCGATGCTGGCGATCCTTGCGGTGAGCCCCACAGAGACCTGGGCATTTGGAGAGTCGACTAGAGAATTGCTCTATACGCCGGTGACGCCCTGCCGGGTGTTGGACACACGATTGGCAACTGATCCGGGGCTTATGGGGCCTATTGCCGGAGGCGGAACCGTCATTGATATCGTGGTAAATGATAACGGCGACCTTATCCCCGGTCAAGGCGGCAACGAGCTGGGTTGCCCGGACATGCCGGCAACGACTGAGCCCCCGGCAATTGTCATGACCATCACGGCCGTTCCTTCCGGTTCGGGCAACTTCCGCGCCTTTGCCTATAATGATCCTGTGCCGTTAATCAGTGTGTTAAACTGGGGCCCTGGGCGGGTTGTTGCGAATACGACCATCGTATCGACCTGTTCGGGCTGCGCCAAGGATATATCGATACGGGTCGATGGCGGCAGCGCCCACATCATCATCGATGTCGTCGGTTACTTTGAGCCGCCAACGGCATCGCCTGTGGTTATCGACGTCAAGCGACTGCCCAAGGAGGTGTTAGACGGTGCGGATTTTACGGCGTTTAGCGAGACCTGCCCTAGTGGATGGAATGTCGTCGCCGGAGGATTCGAGGCCCCCCCTGGCTTTACGCTCTACGCTTCTCGTCCAGCCGGGGGAGCGTTTAACGACCCAAATGAGGCTGTCATTGAAGCCCTGGGGATTGATGCCGCCAACGCCTGGATGTGCAAGGGGCGTAACGACTCGGGAGCCACCGATACGGTGTGGTGTTGGGTGGTGTGCGTGCAAACGCCGGGCGACTAAACGCCTGGTCATTGACGCTCTGGGCGTCGTCTGATCAGGTCCAGCCCGCGCTTGCATCCATGTCCATCGCGCTTCTGCAGCGGTTGCAGCAGGCTACGGAGCTTGGCCTGCTGCAACCCCCGAACGGACAGGCTAACCCGCCTACGCCTTGCCCAAATGCTTCTCGAAAAACGCCAGCGCCTTGGGCCAAGAGTCCTGCGCCGCCTCGGCGTGATAGCGGTCGCCGCGTGAATTCATAAAGGCGTGATTGGCGCCCGGATACGAATGAAATTCGTGCGCCTTGCCGTGTTTGGTCAACTCGGCGTCAAGCGTTTGCATGTCCGCCGGGGACGGATTGGCGTCCGCCTCGCCAAACAACCCGAGCAGCGGGCACTGAATGTCCGCCGTGCGCTCGAAAGGCGCGGGGCCATCGCCCCAGGGGACCATGATGTTGCCGCCGTAGTAGTCCACGCCCGCCTTCAAGTGCGGGTTGATCGCCGCCATCAGGTAGACGACGCGTCCGCCCATGCAGTAGCCGACGATGCCAATGCGGTCGTTGTCCACGCCGTCGTGCGCCAGCAGGAAGTCGATGGTGGCGTTGACATCCTTGATGACATTGTCGTCGCGCAGGCGCGCCCGGCGCGTGGGGCCGTCGTCCTGGCAATCCGGCCCGTCACGGTGGTAGAGTTCCGGCGCCACGCCCACATAGCCAGCCTGCGCGATGCGCTGCGTCATCTCCTGCACAAAGTCATCGAGGCCGCCCTGGTGCTGAATCACCACGACGGCAGGCAGCGGCCCCGAACCCGCGCCGCTCGGGACGCTGACGAACAGCTTCATGTCATTGCCGTCAACCTGCGCGCTCTCCCAAAAATCCGCCATGTGTTTGCCCCCTGTCTCACGGCTTAGGCGCCGGTCAAATAGTCGTACAAATTCGCCACGTTGATGCGCATCACCATTGGCGCCATGCCGTCCTGCCCGACGTCCATGGGGTAGCGCTCTGTCATCGCCGTCAGGTTGGCGACCGCCTCGTCCTTGGTCATGCCCCGGTCGATGCCGTTCTTGACGTATTCCTTCCACTCCTGGATAAAGGCGCCCTGCTCGTCCAGGTAGCCTTTGCCGCAAATCGGGCCGTGGCCGGGCACGAAGGTCTCTTCATCGAGGCGGCGTAGGGATTCCAGCGCCACCAGCCACAGGTCGGGATTGGCCTCGTGCAGCCACGTCTGCACCTGGTGAAAAATGTTGTCGCTGGTGAACACCACCCCCTCTTCTTTAATCAAAATCGCGGCCTGGTAGGGGGTGTGGCCGGGCATGTGGATCATCTCAAAGGTGTGGTCGCCGACGTGCATGGTCATGCCGTTTTTAAACGTGAGCACCGGCGCATTGGCCGTGTAGCCCTCCAGCAGCTTGGGCTCCTCCGGGCCGAAGGCCGCGACGCGCGCCACGTGCTCGTCCATGTTGGTGTCGAGAATGCGGCGGCGCACCCCCTCGTGGGCCACGACCGGGGCGTCAAAAAAGGCGTTGCCCGTCCAGTGGTCGCCGTGCGGCTCGGTGTTGATGATGTAGCGCAGCTCGCCGTGCTTGGCGATTTCCGCCTTGAGCTTCATGGCGTCGCTAGGCTTGTGGGGGCTATCGATCATGACAATCCCATCGGAGGTGGTGACAAACCCATGGTTACAGCCCCTGACCTGGGTCTCGACGAAGACGTTGCGGGTAAGCTGTTGCATGTGATTTCTCCTCATATTGAGTGGTGATGCGCGCAGCTTACGCCACGGCTCGAAGGCCGTCAAGAGCGCAACCAGGGACTCGCGATCGGCGCCGAGCCATGCTATGCTGGAGGCGTTTGCGTTAGTCAGGCTAAGCTTCCGCCAGGGAGGGTTTTATTATCATGGCGCTGCCCCCGAATCGCATCCCTTATAGTCCGATTATCGACCGTCCCGTCATCACCTGGCCCAACAACGCCCGCATCGCCTTTTGGGTCGCCCCGAATGTTGAGCACTACGAATACATGCCGCCTCTCGACGGCGTGCGCAATCCGTGGCCGCGCATGCCCCATCCCGACGTGCAGCAATACTCGTCGCACGAGTACGGCAACCGCGTCGGCTTCTGGCGCTTGCTGGAGGTGCTCGACGCCTATCAGATCCGCTGCTCGACCACCCTCAGCATGGGGGTGCTGCAGCATTTTCCGGAAGTGGCCGAGGCCATGCTGCAGCGCGATTGGACGTTCGTCAATCACGGGTTTTACAACACGCGCTACGTCACCACCTACTCGGAGGAACAAGAGCGGGAATTCCTGCACGCCTGCCGCGAGACGTTTCACCGCCTCACTGGCCGAGAGATCAAAGGGCACTCCGGGCCAGCGGCCTCCAACACCGAGCGCACCTCGGATCTGCTGGCTGAGGCCGGTTTTGTCTACCAGACCGACTGGAAGATCGATGACCAACCGACGCCCGTCAACGTGCGTTCGGGCAAGTTCGTCTGCGTCCCCTACACCTCAGAACTCAACGACGCCCCCCTCTTCCGCAACCACTACGAGGCGGACTATTACGCCGAGATATGCAAAGCGCAGTTCGACCAGCTCTACGAGGAGGGCGAGACCAACGGGCGCGTCATGTGCATCGCCTTCCATCCCTACGTCATGGGGCGGCCGCACCGCGTCAAGTATCTCGAAGAGGTGCTGCGCTACATCATGTCGCACGACGGGGTCTGGCAGGCGACGACCGACGAGATCGCCGAGTACTACCTGGCCCATTACTACGACCAGTCGGTGGCGCGCATCGAGCGGGCGCAATCTTAAAGCGGCGAAGGAGACCTGCCATGTCTGAGGAGTTACGCGTTGGGCCAAGTGTTGGAATGGATCACGAGCATTACGACTGGTCGCCGCTGAATGCGCAACGGCCCGCGCTGCGCTGGCCCGGCGAGGCGCGCGTCGCCCTGTGCGTCATCGTCACCCTAGAGCACATGGAATGGCGCGCCCCGGAGGGGCATCACCAGGTGGCCAATCTGGCGGGCGGCTACGGCCCGTCGCCGTTTCCCGATGTGACGCGCTGGTCGCACCGAGAATACGGGCACCGCGTCGGCATTTTCCGCTTGCTGGAGACCCTAAAGGCCTACGGCGTCAAGCCGACCGTGGCCATGGACGCCCTGACCGCCGAACACTATCCCTTCCTGGTGCGCCACTGCCAGGGCCTGGACTGCGAGATCATCGCGCACGGCGTGTCCGTCAGCCGCATCATCACGAATAACATGGCGGAAGAAGACGAGCGCGCTGAGATTCGCGCCTCGATCGACGCCCTGACGCGCGCCACTGGCGCCGCGCCGCTCGGCTGGCTGGGACCGGAGTACGGCGAGTCGGCCCGCACCCCCGAATTGCTGGCGCAAGCCGGCCTTGGCTACGTGTGCGACTGGGTGAATGACGAACAGCCCTACCGCCTGAACACTACGCAGGGCGACCTCTTGGCGCTGCCCATCACCTTGCCCGTCGATGACGTCAATGCCCTGTGGGACCGGCGCGTGCCGATCCGGCGCTACATCGACATGCTGAAAGACAGCTTCGACACCCTGTACCGGGACGGGGCCGCCAATGGCCGCCTGCTGACCCTGAACCTGCGCCCTTGGCTTATGGGGCAGCCGTTTCGCGCCCGCTATTTGCGCGACGCCCTCGATTACATGACGCGTCGCCAGGGGGTGTGGATGGCGACCGGGGGCGAGATCGCGGCGTGGTATCGGCAGCATCCGCCTGCCTAAAGCGAGTTGCGAGACACATTCCATAGATTACAGGGAGCACACGCCATGAAAACCCTACTCGTCTTTCGCCACGCCAAATCGAGCTGGGGCGGCGACGCCATCGACGATCATGATCGCCCGCTCAACAAGCGCGGCAAGCAGACCGCGCCGCGCATGGGGCAGTGGATTGCCGAGCAAAACGCCGCGCCGGATCTGATCCTGAGTTCAACCGCGAAACGCGCCAGAAGCACGGTGAAAAGAGCGGCGAAAGCCATGGCCTACACGGGCGACATCCACTACGACAGGAGCCTGTATCTCGCGCCCCCAGGCGCCTATTTCCAAGCCATTCGGACGCATGCCCAGGCGCATGCGCGCGTCATGATCGTGGGGCACAACCCTGGGCTCGCCAACCTCGTGGAAGCGATGACAGGCGTGGCGCGGGCGTTTCCCACTGCGGCGCTGGCCGTGATCCGCCTGCCGATCGAGTCGTGGCAGGAGCTGCAGGACGACACCACTGGAGAGCTGCTCCACTTATGGCTGCCGCGCGAGCTTTTTGCCTAGATACAATCCCGCCTTCAAAAACGAATTTGTCGCAAATCAAAAAATTGCGTACAAAATTGTTCGTGATGACAAAGGCTGAATCATCTTCTGGATCAGTCTTTATCATCACTGCAGTTACTGCTCTGGATGTTGTTCATACCATATGGTATGAACTGCTATGCAAACTGCACAAATTCGTCTGAAACTGCCCAGCACAACTGTGCCACAAGTCACATCGGTGGGTCTTGCCCCGCCTAGTCGTCGCTTTGCCCTCCGTCTAACTAATTATTTTATAAAGCCTTGAAAATCTTGGACGCCATGGGCGGCGCGTTTGGCATACATCTTGCCCAAGCGATACGCGTGCGTTGTTACCTTTTTGTCTGAGCTGCTAGAAAAACACGGCTGCATGTCGCTTATGAGACACATTATCAACATCATACGGGCTATCACAAATTACCTGTCCGGTCGCCGCGACACCGATCCTGCGTCGCCCTCTCCCCCATTTCCCATGATCGTCGTCGTCGGAGGCGGCATGGCGGCGCATCGATTTTGCCATCAGCTTGTCGCCAAAGGCGGCATGCGGCGCTATCGCCTCCTTTTATTCTGCGATGAACCGAGCCCGCCCTACGATCGCGTTAGGCTGACTGACTTTTTTCGCACCCGGGAGCCCGCTAACTTGCTTTTGGATGATCCGAGTTGGTACCGGGAGCATGGCATTGATCTGCGCCTAGACGAGGCGATCACCAAAATTGATCCGGTCCAGCACCTCCTGCACACGTCCCACGGCGCCTTGGTTCACTATGATCACCTGGTTCTCGCCACCGGTTCGCATCCCTTCGTGCCGGCGATCGATGGCGCGCATCAGGATGGCGTGTTTGTGTACCGCACGCTCCACGATTTGCAGGCTATCCTCACGCGGAGTCAATCCGTTCGCAGCGCCGCCGTCGTAGGCGGTGGGCTCCTAGGCCTAGAGGCGGCGCGGGCCTTACTCGACCTCGGGCTTGAGACCACCGTGGTTGAAATGGCTGATTACCTCATGCCGCGTCAGCTCGACCCCGAAGGCGCAGCCCTACTGCTAGAGGAGGTGGGAAGGTCTGGGGTTAATGTTTTATTGGGACGTCAAACCAGCCGCATCGAAACATGCCAAGACAAGCTGGTCCTGCACTTTCGCGAACACGAGTCGATGGCTGTCGACATGGTGGTGGTGTCCGCAGGCATTACGCCAAGGGGAGAGCTAGCGGTAGATGCTGGTTTGGCCTGCACCTCGCGCGGCGCGGCGATTGTTGACGATCACTTGCAGACCTCAGACCCGAATATTTACGCCATTGGCGAATGCGCCTCCTATAGCGGACAGGTCTTCGGTCTCGCAGCGCCGGCTTACGCCATGGCCGATGTGGCGGCCGATGGCTTCATGGGTAAACCTGCGGCGTTTACGGGCGCCGATCTCTCCACGCGTCTCAAATTGCTGGGGGTGGACGTCTCGGTGATCGGCGATTACCTGCAGCCGAACGACGTCTGCACCTATCGCTGCAACGGCGTCTACCGCAAGCTCGCGATTCGTCAGGGACGCCTGGTCGGCGCTCTCTCCGTCGGCTCGTGGAATCAGATCGGGCAAATTCAAACTGCCGTGCAGGACGAGTATCGAGTCGGCAAGCGGCATCTGAGCCGGTTTCAGAAGGAAGGTAATCTCTGGCCAGACAGCGTGCAGCCCATCTCGGCGTGGCCTGATGATCGTTTGGTGTGCAATTGCTTCAAGGTTACAAAGGGAACGCTGGTGGCGGCGCAGCGCGCCGGGGCTATGTCCGCCGGGGCGCTGGCAAAAGCGACTAGCGCCTCGACGCTTTGTGGTTCATGTCAGCCCTTATTGGTCGAGCTGACCGATCCGGCGCTATCGGCGATGAACACGTCGAAGCCATCATCGCGCGCTCTGAAATGGACCGCTGCGGCGGCCCTCATCATCGTAGCGCTTCTTACCACATTGCCGCCGCTGCCGATTCCCGATTCCATCCAACATTGGTGGCATGACATCGAGGCCTTCCGGCGGCAGAGCGCCACCAAACAAACCACGGGCTATGTCTTGCTGGGCCTTAGCGCCGCGGCGTTGGGACTGTCTCTGCGCAAGCGCTGGCCGCGGTTTTCACTAGGCGCCTTTCGCTCCTGGCGCACCGCGCACGCCGTCCTGGGCTGCAGCGCCTTGATCGGGCTGACGGCGCACACCGGCCTGCGATTTGGCAGCAATCTCAATTTCGCCCTCATGAACATCTTTGTCGCTCTCAACCTATTGGGCGCTTTTGCCGGTTGGGTGGCGGCGGTTGAGGGTAAAGGCAGCGGCCGCTTGGCCCAATGGGCGCGACGGTGGCGGCCCCTGGCGACTTGGGCGCACCTCTTGTTGTTTTGGCCACTGCCCGTGTTGTTAGCATTTCACATTTTGGCGGTTTACTACTACTGAGACGGACCCGGCGGACCATGACGAAGCGAACCCTCTGGACCCTATGGCTGCTCGGCTCCCTCTGCCTGGCGGCCTATTTGGGTTGGGCCATGCAGCGGGATGAAACCGCCGAAGTGTTTTTGCCCGGCGAGACCAGTCACGGCCACTATCAGATCGAAGTCAAGTGCGATGTCTGCCACACTCCCATGCGCGGCGTTAAACAAGATGCGTGCCTGGCGTGTCATGCCCAGGAACTCGAAGCGGCGGATGATTCGCATCCACCCAAAAAATTTCTCGATCCGCGCAACGCCGACCGCGTCGCGGCTCTCGACGCCCGCCTCTGCATTACCTGTCACCGCGAGCACGAACCCGAGCTGACGCGCCCGGTTGGCGTGACCATGCCCGAGGATTATTGCTTCCGCTGCCACGCCGATCTTGGCAAAGAGCGCCCAAGCCATGCTGGCCTGAGCTTTCAAAGTTGCGCCTCGTCGGGCTGCCACAATTTCCACGACAACCGCGCGCTGTATGAGGATTTTTTAGTCAAACATGCGAATAGCCCCAATCTTGCCACTGCCGTCTTAAACCCGGCGCGCGATTTTGCGGGGCGCTATCGCCAGGAGCACCCCGACGCGGCGCGTCCATTGTCGGTAACCCAGCACAACGGCCCCGCCCATCACGCCTATCAGCCCGAGCTGCTCACGGCATGGGCTGAGACGGCCCATGCGCGAGGCGGGGTGAATTGTCAAGACTGCCACGTCAATGCGGCAACCGGCTCTCAGTGGGTCGAGCGCCCGAGCCTCGCGGTCTGCGCCTCTTGCCACCAAGCCGAACACGATGGCTTTCTCCTAGGTCATCACGGCATGCGCCTGGCCCAAGACCTGCCGCCCATGACGCCGGGCATGGCGCGCATCGCCATGAAGCGCGATGCGTCAGACCAATCCTTGACCTGCATGTCGTGTCATGCCGCTCACACCTTCGACACCCGCCGCGCTGCGGTCAAAGCCTGTATGGGCTGCCATGACGACGCGCACACCCGCGCCTATCCCGATTCGAAACACCACCAGTTATGGCAAAACGAGCTTGCGGGAATTGGCGCTGCCAACAGCGGCGTTTCATGCGCCACCTGCCATTTGCCCAGGGCGCAAATCGCGCAAGGGGGTGAGACCCGAGTCGTGGTGCAACACAATCAAAACGACAACTTGCGCCCGAACGAAAAGATGATTCGCAGCGTCTGTATGAACTGCCATGGCCTGCGTTTTTCGATCGACGCCCTGGCCGACGACAAGCTGGTGGCGCGGAATTTTACCGGGCGTCCCGGCATCCATATCGAAAGTATCGATTGGGCCATGCGGCGCGTCGAAGCGGAACGGCTTCGCAAGACGAAAAAGGAGGACAATTAATGCGCAAAACCTAATCATGCCGGTTCCTCATAACATGGTCAGACACGCGGCTTGAAGCAGGAGAGATGAGATTGATGAACGTCAGAATGTGGTTACTGGGAATAAGTATTTGCGGTTTGGTTGCCTGCGGCATGCTCATGCAAGGGTGCGGCTCCGACACGTCGGCGGCGCCTAGCGGCATCTCGCCCCAAAAAATGGCCGATGCGTTACATGCGGTCATGGAATCTGATCGCACCGTTTACACCCGCAAAGTTGTCAATCGTCTCGTGAAAGACGATAAGGTCATCAAGGCCAGCGAGCATTGGCAAGATGAAAAAGCCCTCCCCTTGCCGGCGCAGATGTTTCGCATGGGCGCGGAAATGGTCACGGAGAAAAACGTGGGTTTTACCTACTCCTTACTTTCCATGTGGCCCGTCAACAAACAAAACAAACCCAAAACTAAAGTGGAGAAAGAAGGACTCCAGTTCGTCGCGGAGAACCTGGGCGAAAACTACTACGGCGAAGAGAAGTTGGGCGACACGACCTATTACACGGCGGTCTACGCCGACATGGCCGTCGCCCCAGCCTGTGTGGATTGCCACAACGATCACAAAGACAGCCCCCGCAACGATTTCAAAATCGGCGAGGTCATGGGCGGCGTGGTCATTCGCATCCCACTATCCAAGTCCTAACACGACGATCGGGGGCGTCGGCTTAGCCAAGGCCCCGCATCCCAACGGCGAGTGATATCGATCTCAACTATCAGGAGCATGCTATGAGCCTCATGTCATTCTTACGCAACCTGTTTCGTCCCGCCAATACGGCGTCGATGCCCGCCTTTGACTCGGAGCCCGAAGGCCCCATCTCAGCGCGGCAGGTTGAACTGGTGCAGTCGACCTGGCAAAGCGTCGAGCCTATTTCCGGCCAGGCCGCTACTCTCTTCTACAATAAACTATTCGAACTGGATCCGAGCGTCCAGGCGCTGTTTGCCAACGTGGATATCGAAGAGCAAAAAAGCAAGCTCATGCAGATGATCGATGTGGCGGTGCAAGGACTCAACCGGCTTGAGACGATCGTGCCCGCCGTTGAGGCGCTGGGCGTGCGCCATGTCGACTATGGGGTTCAAGAGAGTCAGTACGACACTGTCGGGGCCGCCTTGCTCTGGACCCTAGAACAAGGCTTGGGCGAGGCGTTTACCCCTGAGGTGAAAGAGGCATGGACCGTGACGTACACCGTCTTAGCCGACACAATGAAAAGCGCCTCGGCGGCAACACACGTGCATTAGGCGTTATCTTCAGGCTCCATCGGGCGAAATCTCTTTTTTACGGCGGTGCCCAAGGCTGGCGCCGCCGTCCACCGCGATTAACTCACCCGTCATAAAGCGGGAGGCGTCGGAGAGCAAAAACACGATGACGTCGGCGATGTCCTCAGGTTGCCCGTAGCGCCCGAGGGCTACGTCGCGCTGCCCATAGCGCTCTAATTCCGCCCGCGTCCACCCCGTGCCCGGCGCGCCCAAGCCCGTATCGATGACCCCTGGGGCAATGCAATTGACGCGAATGCCGTGCGGCGATAGGTCAGCCGCGAGACCCTTGGTGAGTCCGATAATCCCGGCTTTAGAGGCTGTATACTGCACCCCGGCCGAAATACTGCCGCGAATGCCGGCACCCGAGGACATGTTGACGATGGCGCCGCCCTCGCCTTGCGCGATCATGACGCGCGACACGGCGCGGGCGCAGTTAAAAAAACCGGTGAGATTGACGCCCAATACCCGCTGCCAGACCTCGTCCGTGGTCTCGGGCACAGGGGCGTAGCCGCCCGAGATATAGGCGTTGTTGACCAGCATATCCACGCGTCCGAGCACTTGCGCGACACGCTCGACCATGGCGTCGACTTGCGCCGAATCGGCCACGTCCACAGTCGCCGCCAGACTCGGGACGCCCATCTGCCCCACCTCGGCCGCGGTCTGCTCGGCCGTTTCCCCCGCGATGTCGACCGCCGCCACGCCAATTCCCTGTTTGGCCAGCGCCAAGGCGGTCGCTTTGCCGATGCCGCGTCCGGCGCCGGTTACAATGGCGATTTTCCCTTCAGACATGTCTGCTCCTTTGCGTTCCGCATGCTTGCATAAATAATCAGTGTGCAGCTTCTATGATGCCGTGTATTTGCGTATAATTCAACGTAGCGGGGAGGCGTTGAGAATGGCTGAGGATGGAGATGCAAGACGTGAGATTGAAAACTCTGATTTGGGGTGTAATGGCGCTGGTTGCGCTGCTGAGCGCCGGGTGCTCGACAACGGCCTACAACGCATATTTGAACGCGAGGGATGAATATGATCGATGTGTGCAACGGTCCGGAGGGACAAGCGCCCAGTGCGACGCCGAGCGCGACAAGCTGAACGGGTCTTTAGACGCCTATGAGCGAGAGGCGGATCGCAATTACTGGTGGCGCAATGCCATTGAAGATGATCGGCAGAAAGAGCCGCTCTCGCCTTTTGACCGTAAGAGACCGTGAAAGGCTGAGGGAGCGCCATTCGACAAGGGTTTATCCTCGTTTAGGCGCAGTTGGATAGAGAAGCCCGTTGGGTGATATAACGGCTATGGACCAAACGATCGATATTCGGCTATCCCCAGAGTCAGCGCGTGACGCGGACGCCATCGCTACGGCCATAGCTGACCGGATGGGCATGATGGTCGAAGACATCGGCTATTACCGCATTGAAAGGCGATCGATCGACGCGCGCGGCCGGAGAGCGGTCGTGCAGTTGCGCATCCGCGTTAGGGAGCAGCCCCTAGCGCCGCCTGAGGCGCTCAAGTCCAACTTGCGACCGGTCTTCAACGCCCCTGAGGTGATGATTGTCGGAGCCGGGCCGGCCGGCTATTTCGCCGCTTTGGAACTCATCGGACTGGGGCTGCGGCCCGTCATTTTCGAGCGCGGCCAGGATGTGCGCTCGCGCCGCCGGGCGCTGCGCGACATCCAGCAATTTGGCGTCGTCAATCCGCATTCCAACTACTGCTTTGGCGAAGGCGGGGCGGGGACGTATTCCGACGGCAAGCTCTACACCCGCTCGCATAAGCGCGGCAGTATCGACACGGTGCTGCGCTGGCTCGTCGAGCACGGCGCCGATCCCGACATCCTCGTCGACGCCCATCCCCACATCGGCTCCAACCGCCTGCCGCGCATTGTGAGCAGCCTGCGGGAGACAATCGAGGCGTTCGGCGGCGTGGTCCATTTTAATGCCCACGTCACCGACTTGGTGCTCGAAGACGGCCGCCTGCGCGGCATTCGCTGGGGCGAGGATCAATTCCATGCGGGCGACGCCCTCATCCTGGCCACTGGCCACTCAGCCCGCGACGTTTTTGACATGCTGCGCCGCCATCATCTGGCGATAGCGTTCAAACCGTTCGCCCTGGGCGTGCGCATCGAGCACCCCCAAGCGCTCATTGACGAGATCCAATACAAGCAATCGCCGCGCAGCCAGCATTTACCAGCCGCCAGCTACGCCCTCTCCTGCCAGGTAGGCGGCAAGGGCGTCTTTTCATTTTGCATGTGTCCGGGCGGTCTCGTGGTGCCGGCCGCCACGGCGCCAGGCGAGATCGTGGTCAATGGCATGTCGCTATCGCGCCGCGACTCGGCCCACGCCAACGCCGGCGCTGTGGTGGGCATTGAGGCAGGGGATTTAGCCGGGGGGGCTGATGATCCGCTCGCCGGCGTGGCCTTTCAGGCGCGCGTCGAGCAGGAGATGTTCATCGCCGGAGATGGCGGGCAGAAAGCGCCGGCGCAACGCCTGGTCGATTTTATCGCGGGCAAGCTGTCGCAAGACCTGCCCAACAGTTCCTACATCCCAGGGTTGTTCGCCGCGCCGTTGCATCGTCTCTTGCCGGATTTTGTGTACCAACGATTATGTCAGGCCGTGCCGCAATTTGAGCAAAAAATGCGAGGCTATCTAACCCGCGACGCCGTCGTTATCGGCACGGAGAGCCGCACGAGTTCTCCCGTCCGCATCCCCCGGCATGCCGACAGCCTCATGCACCCGGAGCTAGCCGGACTGTTTCCCTGCGGTGAGGGCGCGGGCTATGCTGGCGGCATTGTCTCCGCCGCCATGGATGGGCAACGCGTCGCCCGCGCCGCGGCCCGGCATCTGCGGCGCGGCGGCAGTTAATTGATCCGCTGCACCGCTGGCGCCATCAACACGCGAAAGGCAAGCGATGTTCTACGAAGACTTTGAAGCCGGTCAGAGCTATACGACCGAGCCATTTAGCTTTAGCGCCGAGCAAATCATCGCCTTCGCTCAAACCTATGACCCGCAACCCTTTCACGTGGACGAAGCCGCAGCCAAAGAATCGATCTACGGCGGCCTTATCGCCAGCGGCTGGCACGTCTACTCGGCGGCGTTTGGAGCCGTGGTTCGGCTCGGGCTGTTTCAGGGCGGCGGTCAGGGGGCCGGGGGACTTGAAGACGCGCACTGGAGCCGCCCGGTGCGCCCAGGCGACACGTTGCGCTGTGAGATTACCATTACGAACAAGCGCGAATCCAAAACGCGCCCGGAGCGCGGCTATGTCCACATGAATTTTTCGATTCGCAACCAGCACGATCAGGAGGTGGCGGGGTATCACTGCGATGAGATTTTTCTCAAGCGGACATGAGGGCGGATTGAGTATGATATGTTGTTCATGCGACCATCATCCTCTGATATACTGCGCAAACAAAATTTGCGCAGTATTGAGGTTTTGTCGCGCTTGAGATAAACCACGCACCATGATTGAAATCGGGAGATGCAAAATGACAATCGCAACGTACGAGGGCGTTGTCGAAAATGGCCAGATTCGACTTGCCAATAACATCAAGCTGCCCGAAAACGCCAGGGTCTACGTTGTGATTCCCGATGTTGAAATGGCGTCGCCAGCTGTTATCTATAGTCCACACTTGGTGTACCCGGAGCAGGCTGCTGATTTTGTCAAGGAGATCATTGAAGCGGCTCCTGATGCCCAGTTATGATGCTTCTCGCTTTGACCCGCCAGCGCCAGTTGCTCATGTCACGCTACGCGACCCGCAGACTAGCAAAACGGTCTCCAATGTCGCGTTGCTGCTGGATACCGGTTCGGATGTGACGCTACTCCCTAGAGCCATAGTGGAACAGCTTGGCGTTTCTCCACTCAGGGACCAGGGATACGAACTGATGGGCTTCGACGGCACTCGGAGCACAGCATCGATCGTGATCCTAGACATGATCTTTTTGAGGCGCGTTTTCCGAGGCCGCTACCTCTTAATTGACACAGAACGAGGCATATTAGGACGAGATATTCTCAACCATGTGAGCATGGTGCTCAACGGCCCTCAGCAGGAATGGTCAGAGTCCCCGTCATAGTTTCGTTTGGGTTCAGCCCCGCAAGCGCCGCTGCAATTCGCCCACCACATCGTCAAAAGCCACCCGGTCTTGCGCCAGGCTGTCGCGGTCGCGAATCGTCACCGTGCCATCAGCTAGCGTGTCGCCATCGATGGTGATGCACCACGGCGTGCCCGCCTCGTCCTGGCGGCGATAGCGACGGCCAATAGCTCCCTGCTGGTCGTAAAACGCCGCGATGCCCGCAGCCTTGAGGCCGCGATAGAGCTCGGCGGCCCGTTCCGGCATGCCCTCTTTGCGCACCAAGGGAAAGACGGCCGCCTTGACCGGCGCGAGCTTGGGATGGAGCTTCATATACGTGCGCGTTTGCATCGCGCCTTTGTCGTCGGGCTGCTCGTCTTCATTGTAGGCTTCGCAAATAAACGCTAACATGGCGCGGTCCGCGCCGGCCGCAGGTTCGATGACGTGCGGCAAAAAGCGCTCGCGCGTCTGGTCGTCAAAGTACGTCAAGTCCTTACCGCTTCCGCGATATTTGGGCTGGCCGTGTTCGTTTTGCTCAATGACCAACTCGCCGTGTTCGTCTTTGGTGAGCTTGCCCTCGGCGTGCGAGCGCAAATCGAAATCGCCGCGGTGCGCAATGCCTTCGAGTTCGCCGTACTCGCCGGGCTGCATGAAGGGAAAGGCGTATTCGACATCAGCGGTGCCCACCGAGTAGTGCGCCAATTCCGCCGCCTCGTGATCGCGCAAGATGAGGTTGTCCGAGGCGATGCCCAAGTCGGTGTACCACTTATAGCGGCGGTCGCGCCAGTAGCGGTACCAATCGAGCGATTCGCTCGGGTGGCAGAAGAACTCCATCTCCATCTGCTCGAACTCGCGCGAGCGAAAAGTGAAGTTGCGAGGCGTGATCTCGTTGCGGAAGCTTTTGCCGATCTGCGCGATGCCGAAGGGAAAGCGCACGCGCGTGCTGTCGAGCACGTTTTTGAAGTTGACGAACATACCCTGCGCCGTTTCCGGGCGCAAAAACGCTTTGTTGTCGTCGGTTTGCAACGCGCCGGTATGCGTCTCGAACATCAAATTAAAGTGACGCGGCTCGGTGAGATCGCCGCCGCATTCGGGACAGGGCATACGCAGGCCGGTGGCGGCTTTTTGCTCGGTGGCCATGTACATGAGCAGGGTGGACAGAGAAAGCGGCGCGTCGGTGGCGGCTTCGAGATCGGCGGCGAGGCCAGCCAGGGTCGCCTCGGGGTTGCGCACCAGGGCCAAGCCGGGCGCTAGGCGCCGCCCTTGCCGGCGGTTTTTGGCCCATTGCAGGGCGTCGTTAGCGGAAAAGGCGACAGGCGCCTCGGTGAGTTCGAGCCCGTCATTGCCGCTGCCGTTGGCGTGGAACAGCTCGCCCAAGGACTCCACCCAAGGGGACTCTCGTAACATATCCCACACGTGATCGGCGCGAAACAGCTTGCGGCACTGCAGGCACGATTGCATCTGGTCGGAAAAGAGATCGTAGTGGCCGCTGGACTTCCAGACTTGCGGGTGCATGATGACCGAGGTTTCCAGCCCCACCATGGAAAAGGGCCGCGGCGCGCCCGGCGGCGCGGTGATGTCGTCGTGCATGGTCACCATGTCGTGGTACCAGGCGTCGCGCACGTTGCGCTTGAGTTCCGTCCCCAGCGGACCGTAGTCCCAAAACCCCTGGATGCCGCCGTAGATCTCCGAACTTTGGAAAATAAAGCCGCGGCGTTTGCACAGCGCGACGATTTGCTCCATCGACTTCGACATGCGTATGTCCCCTCGTCCCTGGTCCCTGATGAATAAGGCGCACGGCGCTTGTGTGATTAAAGCACAGGGGCCGCGCCCTTGCAAGATTCGCCTTGACCGAGTAGGCTGTTGCCAGGAAGCCGGCCTGAGCCCCCCAGGCTCGCCTGACGGCCCAAGACCGCGCAGCAAAGGAGATGGCGTGAAAAACGACGCACCGCCCGGCAGTTCACATTCCTTTTTCGACCTCACCCCCGAACGTATTCTGGCGGCGGTGGAGACCTCGGGTCTCGCCTGCACCGGGACGTGTCACGCCCTGAACAGCTACGAAAATCGCGTCTATGATGTGGAAGTTGAAGAGGCCTCGGGCGACATCGGCCGCCGCATCGCGAAGTTCTACCGTCCGGGCCGTTGGTCCGAGGCCGCCATTCTTGAAGAGCACAATTTTCTCCTGGAACTTGCCGCGGAAGAACTCGCCGTGGCCGCGCCTGAGCCGCTCGCCGATGGCCAGACCCTGCAGCGCAACGAGGCCACGGGCATTCCCTTCGCCATTTTCCCCAGAATCGTGGGCCGGGCGCGCGATGAACTCGATGACAACGCCCTGCGCCCCCTGGCGCATTTGCTGGCGCGGATTCACAACGTCGGCCGCAGCCATTCGTTCCAACACCGGTCCCATTTCGATGTCGAGACCATGGGCCGCCAAAGCCTGCGGGCGATTCTCGATAGCGACACCTTGCCCGACAACCTGCGGCTGGGTTATGAGGCGATCGTCACCCAGATTCTCGACGCCATTGAGCCGCGCTTTGGGGCCGTCAGCGTGCAACGATTGCACGGCGATGCGCATCTGGGCAACCTGATTTGGCGGGGCGACGAGCCGACGTTTATCGATTTCGATGACATGGGCACCGGGCCCATCGTGCAGGATCTGTGGATGAGCGTGCCGGGACGCGACGACGAATCGCGGCGCCGCTTCGATGTGCTGATCAATTCCTACGACATTCTCGGCCTGCTCGATCACGACAGCCTGCGCCTCATCGAGCCCTTGCGCACGCTGCGCATGATTCGCTACTCGGCCTGGCTGCTCAGCCACCGCGACGACCCCGCCTTTTCCCGCGCCTTTCCGGCCTTTGGCACGGAGCAGTACTGGGCGCAGCAAATTCAGGATCTCAGGGAGCAGAGTGAGGTGTTAGGGCTGTATGGATGAGCCATCCGCCCGTCGTGTTCAGCGCTGAGCACGACGGGCGGCGGCTGTCTACGCTAGGCGGGTTTGTACTTGCCCTCGATCTGCGGCGTGGTGCCGTCCAGACCCTTTTCCTGCCGATCCAGGCGCGTCTCGCGCGACCACTTGCGTTTCAAGTCGTCTTTAACGTAAATGCTCAGGCGACCCAATCCTTCCGTTTCCAGCTCGATGCGATCGCCGTCCATGAAGGCGCTGAGACCCCGGTGGTTGGTGCCCGTGGCGATCACGTCGCCCGGCTCCAGGGGATGAATGGAGCTGATCCACGAAATCGTCCGCGGAATCTTGTGGGCCATGTCGTCGGTGTTGTAATTCTGCTTCATCTCGCCATTGACCCAGAGTTTCACCTGCAGCTTTTGCGGGTCGGCGATCTCGTCGGCGGTGACCAGATACGGCCCCATGGGGGCGAAGGTGTCGCGCGACTTCATCTGGTAGAACGCCGGCACGCCGCGCGCCGAGCCATCGATGAAGTTGAGGTAACCGAAGATGTAGCTCATCGCATCGGCTTCGCTGACGTTGGCGGCGTACTTGCCAATGACCAGGGCCAGTTCCGCTTCGCCCTCGAAAATGGTGGCCGGCATGTCGGGCAGCACCATGGTGTCGCCGTTGCCAATGACGCAATTGGGCGATTTTTGAAACGCATTGATGGGGGCCGGCGCGTCCCGCGTGCCGTCTTCCATGTAGTTGACCGCCATGCACACGATGTTATTGGGCTTGGGCAAAGGCGAGCGCAGGCGGACTTCGCTCAGCGGCTTGCCCTGCCCCTGCGCGGCGCTCTCGATGCGGCCGCGGTAGTTGTCGAATTGGGCGATGAGCCCGCTGATCAAATTGCCGGGCTCGGTATGCGGGACGTCTTGCACGACGCTGGAAATGTCAACGACTTGATCGCCGTTGAGCACGCCGAGCTTGAAATCATCGAAAAATACGAGCTTCATGAGCCTCTCCTACGGGGTTTGGGGTTGTCGATTCGGCGTCCATTGGGTGATACGGCGCTTAGTGTCGCACTGTTTGACGCCGTTGTCCACTCCTGATGCGCCTCGGTTGACGAGGGCGGATTATGGTATAGTAGAAATGGTTGGGGCATGGTCAGGACGCGTGTAACGAATGGCGGCGTTTGCATGGAGATGGTGACGCTCTACCGAGCGGTCAGCGAAGCGGAATTTCAACAAATTTTGAGAACGGGCAAATTTGCGATGGCCCCTTATGCTCTAGAGGGCAAGTTTTTCGCGGAACATCCCGAGCACGCCAAGGCATGGGGAGAGGCATTGGAAGGCGCAGGGCAATATCGCATTATCGAGGTTGAACTGACGGCTGCTGTCGCTGACGAACTGATACGTTGGATGCGGCTTGATGGTATTAGCCCGGCTCGATACGCCAATTTGTCGCAATTAGAGACCGCAACGATTAGGCAGTATGAACGATGAAGAAATCCGTACGCGCCAAGATACATTGGGTGCCGCCCGAAAAAGGCGGTCGCATGACTTTGCCCGCTGGCAAACGATACGCCACGGTCTCATGCTTCAAAGAGGACGCCGAGCGGTGGTCGGAAGAGGCGTGGAGTATCGTTTTGGAATTTGAAGAACCTCCGGCAAAGCAAGGCAATCCCTCCATTGCGCGGGCTCAGTTTCTGATGGATACGGCTCCCGCAGACCGATTGCAACCGGGTTGCGCATTTGATTTATACGAGGGCGCCAAGCGAGTGGCAAGCGTGGAAATTATCGAATGACAGGCTTGGTTAGCTGCACTTGGGCTAACTTTGGGCAAGTTAATTAGGAGTTGACGATGCAACCGGCTGATCTCAATCTTTCGACCGACGTCACCGGGTATCAGTATTCGGTGTTTGTCTCTTTAGCGCCTAGCGAGGCCGATGCGTCCCTCGCGCAAGGGCTCGATGCGCTCGGCGCCGGCATGGAAAACATGCATGAAACAACGGGGCACGCCTCGCCCAGCGCCTTTGAACGAGGCCGCTTTCAGTTGCTGCGCGCCGCGCCGGAATTCAGTTCGGAACGCGACCTCCCCCACCCCGGCGTGTCGCAGGCGAGCGCCTTGATTCGGCTCGAATGCGCTGCCCTCGATCCGATTTTGCGCTACATCAAAGACCTGCAACAGCTCATTGAAGCGCGCGGCGGCGCGGTGGAGACGCTGCCCGGCGAGCAGCGGCCCCGCAGCTACACCAGCCATGCGATGACGCAGTTTGCCTATGCCCCCGCCCTCGCGCCGCAGCCCGCCTCGGTCTGTCCGCTGGGTGTGGTGACGCCCCAGAACAAGACGGCGGCCTGGTGGGCGATGGACTGGATGCGTCGGGAGAGTTATTTTTTGCCCCGCTACGATGCGCAGGACAACATGGTCGCCAAAGGCCATGCGCTGGCCAGCGCCGGCGGCGTGCCGTATATCGTCAGGCGCAATGTGCATGCGCCGGGGGGGTATGGGCGCCAGGACAGCTACGATTTTACGCCATATTTCGAGTTTGCCGAAGCCCATGCCGACATTTTTCGCTCGGTGATGGCGGCGCTGCGGGATGTAGAGCAGAACCCCGAGTGGCGCTACGTGCAAGAAGGGCCGGAGTGGTGGGGCCGGCGCGTGCCCTATGCCGCGGCGCTCTGGGAAGCGAATTAAGCGCGACAGACAACCGGATAGAAGGACGATGGCATGGAGTACGTGACGCTGGGGCGAACCGGGTTGCGCGTGAGCGTCGCCGGTTATGGATGCGGCGGCAACAGCCGCGTCGGCATCGGACACGGCAAGACGCATGCGGAATCGCTCGCCCTGCTGCATGAAGCGATGGACCTGGGTCTCAATTATTTCGACACCGCATCGGCCTACGGCACCGAGGCGCTGGTTGGCGAGGCGGTGAAAGCTGCGCCGCGCGACCGCGTGGTGATTGCCACTAAAGCCCTCATTCACCGCGGCGGCGAGCCGATTCCGGCGGCTCAGGTGGTGGAGAGCCTGGAGCGCTCCCTGCGCCAGCTCGACACGGATTACATCGACGTGTTTCAATTGCATATCGTGCCGCCCGCGTTCTACGACCATGCGTTATACGAGGTGGCGCCGGTGCTGCTACGCGAAAAGGAAAAGGGCAAATTTCGCCACTTGGGCATCACGGAAACGTCGCCCAATGACCACGAGCAGCACATGTTGCAGCGGGCCGTGCACGACGGCGTCTGGGAGACGGTGATGCTGGGTTTTAACATGATGCACCAAAACGCCCGCGCCAAGGTGTTTCCCCACACCATCGCCAACGGCATCGGCGTGGTGTTGATGTTCGTGGTGCGCAACATTTTCAGCCAACCTGAGCGCCTCAAAGCCAAGATGAAAGAGTTGGCCGCCGCCGGCGACGTGCCGCAGTGGCTGGCCGACAGCGACGATCCGCTCGGCTTTCTCATTCACGCCAGCGGCGCCAGCAGCCTGACCGACGCCGCTTATCGCTTCGCGCGCCACGAGCCTGGGGTGCACGTGACGCTCTTTGGCACTAGCAATCCCGAGCACCTGCGCGCCAATATCGCCTCGCTGCTCAAGCCGCCGTTGCCCGAAGCGGATCGCCAAAAGCTCGCCGAGTGGTTTGGCCACTTGCTCGGCGTGGGCCTAGAGCTTCCCGACCAATCGGTTTCCAAGACGCCTTAGTAACCTCACCGCCAATACATCACGAAAGCGCCGTGAACAGCGGGAAGTTGGCAACACGCGGACCTGGCAAACGAGCGATTCGCTCGCTCAGGAGGATGGCATGAACGGCATGCAGCGCCTAGCGCTATGCCTGCTGGGCTTGGTGTTGAGCATGGGCCTGGCATGGGCGCAAACCCAGAGGCCCCAACATCGCATTCGAATTCAGATCGAATCTCTCCGGCGATTTGGCGAGCTGACCGTTGGCAACGCCCGAATTGCCTCGAAGCGCGTCCTGCCTGCCTTTTACGAGCAGCGCCAGTTTAGGCCAGCCTGGAGCGCCACTGCAGTGGACGAGCTGCTTCGCGCTATTCGTCAGAGTGAGCAGGATGGGCTTGATCCCGAGGACTATCACTTGGCTGCGCTCAACCGCATGCGCGCCGAATCCAATCCGGATGGACAACACACTGCTGACCTTGATTTGTTGCAGACCGATGCGATCATCCGGCTCGGCTATCATCTCCTGGTTGGCAAAGTCGACCCGGAACGGCTCGATAGCAACTGGAATTTAAGCTATGACATCAATCGTCTCGACCCGGCCGCCATGTTGCAAGCGATGCTCGATGCCGGAAGCGTGTATCAGGGCATCGAAAAGCTCAAGCCGCAGCATCATTACTACCCGCGCCTGAAGGACGTTTTGGCTGCCTATCGCGGCATTCAGAGCCAGGGCGGCTGGCGGCCCATTCCCTTGGGGGAAACCTTGAAACGTGGGATGACAGACGACCGCGCGGCGCTGCTGCGCCAACGTTTGGCCGTCACCGGCGATCTGCCAGCCGGGATGGAGACGTCCTCGACGGTGTTTGACGACGCCTTGGAAGCGGCCGTCAAGCGTTTCCAGCAGCGCCATCGTCTAGAGGTGGACGGCGTGGTTGGCCCGGACACGTTCGCCGCCCTGAATACCCCCGTGGCGCAGCGCATCGATCAACTTCGGGTCAATCTGGAAAGGACCCGTTGGGTCTTGCACGGGCTCCCGGAAACGTATGTCGTGGTGAACATTGCCGACTTCAAAGTCTATCTGATTCGGCACGGCGCGCTAGTCTGGGAGACCCTGGCGGTGGTGGGGTCGAATTTCCATAAGACGCCCGTTTTTAAAGCCAATATGACCTACTTGGTCTTTAACCCAACCTGGACGTCGCCACGCAGTATTACGGTCAAGGAGATGCTGCCCAAGGTCAAACGCGATCCGGACCTATTTGCAGGCGCAATCGATCGATGTCATCGACCGCGCCGGCAACGTCATGGATCAGAGCCAGCTCAACTGGGCGCAATACAACCGGAACAACTTCCCGTATATTCTGCGCCAGCGGCCAGGCGCCAACAATGCCTTGGGTCAGGTGAAATTTATCTTCCCGAATCCCCACTCGGTGTTTTTGCACGATACGCCGAGTCGAGAGTTGTTTAGCAGAACCCGGCGCAATTTTAGCCACGGCTGCATCCGCGTGCAGCATCCCACTCAAATTCGCGGAATTCTTACTTAACGACGAGGCGGCGTGGAGCGCCGCCGCGATTCAGAAGACCGTCGCGAGTGGGAAGACGCAGACTGTGTTTTTGCCACAGCCTTTGCCAGTTCTGATCCTCTATTGGACGGCGCAGGTGGATGGCGATGGCGTGGTCTCCTTTATCCCGGACATCTACGACCGCGACGCCGCCGTGCTGCAGGGGTTGGCTGAGGCGTTTAAAATTCGCAAGCGAGATGTCGGGCCAGGCGCCCGATAGCCATGATGACGACATCCGGCTGGATGGCTCGATGCATTCGCGTCAGCAAGCGGCGGGAAATTCAATGAGGAGAGACGATGCGCTTAGACAATCAAGTGGCCTTGGTGACGGGAGCGGCGCGGGGAATTGGCCGGGCGATCGCCGAGCGTCTGGCGCAAGAGGGCGCGGATGTGGCGGTGGCCGATATTCGCGATACCCTCTTGCAAGACACCGCCAGGTCGATCACCGATACGGGCCGGCGCGCCTTGGCGCTGGCCGTGGATGTCACCGACATCACCCAGGTTGAGCAGATGGTGCGGCAAGTCGTCGAGACGTTCGGACGGGTTGACGTCTTTTTTAATAACGCCGGGGTGATCAAAATTCACGACTTTTTGGACATCACGGAAGAAGACTGGGACCACATTATGGCCGTCAACGCCAAGGGGGTTTTTCTGTGTGGCCAGGCCGTCGCGCGGCAGATGGCGCTTCAGGGCGGCGGGAAAATCATCAACACCGCGTCAATCGCGGCGCGCCAGGGAGTGGCGGACAGCGCGGTCTACGGCGCCAGTAAAGCCGCCGTGATGTCCCTGACCCGCTCCATGGCCCTGAGCCTCGCCCGCAAAGGCGTGACCGTTAACGCCCTCGCTCCCGGCATGGTCGATACCGAGATGTGGTCTCTCATTGATGCGCAAACCGCCGAGCAGCGCGGCATGCCCCAAGGGGAGCCGAAACAGCGGCGCATTCGCCGCATTCCACTGGGCCGGCCAGCCTATCCGGCCGATGTCGCCAGCGTGGCGGCGTTTTTGGCTTCGAGCGATTCAGATTATATGACCGGGCAGACGCTAAACATCGACGGCGGCAATGTGCTCAGTTAAACCTCATGTCCACACTTGGCCGCGGCCTCCTTGATGCTTCTGAACTTTTGGATGCTTGGCGCATCATGGCCAGGTGAGTCAAGCGAGGAAGACTTTTAATGATGTCTGAAACTATTGCTCCATTGCGGCTAAAACGATGGATTAGCGAACAAGGAAATTGGCAACTGTCGAAAACTGGCGGCAGTCCTGTCCATCAATTTAGGAGCGATCGAGCACTAGCGCATGTCACCGGAAAAGCGCGTTTAGTCCTCAAGTTGGATCGTCACCCGTTTCCCATAGGCGCCGGCCAAGCGGCTCAGGGTGCTCATGGTTAAATTTTTATACACGCCATTTTCAATCCGGCTAATCGCCGAACGATCGATGCCACAACGTTTGGAAACCTCCGCCAAACTGAGCTGCGCTTCTTCCCGCGCCCGTTTCAATAAGGCGGCGATGCGCATCGCATCCAAGACCTCTTTGTGCGGCGTGGGCTCAGTATAGTCGCCCGATGCGACCAAGTCATCAAGTGACGGTCGTTGCGTTTGAAATTCATCTCGGATCGCCTGCAAACGCGCCTTGTCTTCGGGCGAATGAGACATCTTGCGGTATATACGTTTCATGACAATTATCCCCTTCCTCGTGGCTCTGGCGCGTCAAAAGCAGTAATCGGATAAATGGTGAGCGGATTGTCATCGACATGTTCCCACACCACCGCGATGTAGCGCATGTCAGCGGTATAGCCAAACGTGATATAGCGGCCGGAAGATCTGCTTGTCGTCGTAGTCGCCTGTAGATTGTCTCGGTAGCCTACGACGTCTTCGACCTCGTCTAGCGTGATGCCGTGTTCGGCAATATGCTCTGCGTTGTCGTCGGGATCCCAGATAACAACGACATCAAGCATCATGTTCTCCTGTGTTGTAATAATTTACAACACAAATCGCGACAAAACAAGCACCTATCAGAGTGGCCCATTTAGTGTACCCGTCCTCAACTGCGCCGGTTTTCCCAAGCCATATCATCGACTCAAGAAAACCGGCGTTCTGGCGCCTAACCCCGCCCCGCCAGCGACCCCATCGGATCCCAGGCCGGCAGCACCACCGGCGGCTCGTCAAAGGCCCGCAGCAAGTCGGCCGAGAGATACTTGCGGTGCGCGGCGATCTCGAACATGTAGGCGTCAAACCAGTTGTCATTCATCAGGTAATAGCCCTTTTGGCCGCGCTCGTCGCCCCAACTGTTTTCCACCCGCCAGCGCCGCGGCGCGCCGTCTACGACATCGACGCCGGTAAAGAGCATGGCGTGCGTCATGACGGTTTGCCGGTAGCGCAGCCGGTCGGCCTTGTCGTTGGTGTAAGCCGTGTCGTAGACGCCCTCGAAGTCGTAGAGGTGCTGGTCCCAGACGCCGAATTTGCTGCTCATCTGTTTGCCCACGTCGCAGCCCATCCACACCGGTTCGCCGTCTTCGAGGGCGCGCTGCGTGATGGCTTTGATGAGCTGGATATCGACGTTGAGATAGACCACGGGCTGGCCGCCGACGACGTTGCCCAGGAAGTCCACGGTGTAGGTCTTGCCATAAGGGTTGCGCGGGTCGTGCACCAGGCAGATGTAATCGTCGAGCGGGATGGTGGTGTACTCGGCGGCGAAGGCTTGCGGCGTCGTTTCGCCGCTGCGCTGAAAGGTTTTGTCTTTGTTCTTCCACTGCCACAGGAACGAGCTCGGCGGCGTGCCTAAGTGAATGGAGAGAATGCGGTAGACGGTGTTGAGAATGTCTTTTTTGCGCGCCCGGCAGGCGTCATCGCCGGCGCCATCAGCCGCGAGTTGGCGCAGGGTGCGGGCGCCTTGCCGCAGTTCGTTGAGCAGGGCCTGATTCAGACGCCCGGTGCTGGAGGAACTCTCGGTTTCGGGCATTTGCGTCTGGGGAACGAGGCCGTATTTGCGCACCAAATTGACGAACATGTTCCACTGCCCGCCGTCGTCCACTGGGCGGCCGAGGAGGTAGTGCACAGTGCGGTCATCGACATCGCGGCCTGCGGTTTGCAAAATGGCCTCTAAGAACCAATTGGCCTTTTCGAATTTGTCCCAGAACATGACGTAATTCTGGCTGAACTCAAAATTCTTGAGACCCATCTTTTGCATGGCGCCGACGCGAATCAGGTTCATGCCGGCAAAGGCCCAGCAGCGGCCCGATTGCTTTTGGTTGGTCACCTTCCAGTCGTCGAGATGGATGGAAAAGGTGTGGTCGGCGCGCGTCACCACCTGGCGGTTGAGGGCCACCGCGTCAATGGTGGTTTCGGTCACGGCGTTTTGCATCAGGCGGTAGGCGGGCTTGGACTGAAAGTCGTCTTGAAAGGCGGACAGATCGTCTGTCGTTAGCGCCCCGGCCGTCACGGCGGGCGTTTCCATTAGCGTCGTTGGCATGGTGGTCGCCATGGTGGAATCTCCAAGGTTATCCGTTGTAAATCGGCGTATGTAAAGGGTTGATTATAACAGAAGCTTGACAGGCGCGGCAGAGATGTGTCACGCTGCCAAAAGTGACATGAACCGTTGCGCCGCTACCTGTGAGCCTGAACACCACGATGAGCGAATCCGCTACTCCAACTTATCTCGGCGTCCGCGAGCGCTGGCTCACCACGGCCTTGCTCGGCACGGGCCTGATCGTTTTCGCCATTGAGGCGTCGGTCAGCAATTACACCCTGCCCAAAATTATGACCAGCCTGCGCGTCGAATTGTACCAGATTCACTGGGTGCTCACCGCCTTTGGCCTGGCGCGCACGGTGATGATTCCCATGCTCGGCTGGCTCAGCGGCCGCCTGGGGCCGCGCCTGTTGTACATCTTGTGCCTGGGGACGTTTTGTCTGGGCGGGCTGGGTAGCTCGCTGGCCTGGGACTGGGGCTCGCTGCTGTTATTTCGCGTCTTGGCGGGCATGGCCGGGGGACTCATTCAGCCGCTGACCATGGCGATTTTCTACCAGATCTTTCCGCCCAATCAGCGCGGCATGGCCCTGGCCTTTTCCCTCATCGGCTGGGCCGTAGGCCCCTCGATCGGCGCATTTATGGCGGGTTACGTGCTCGAATTCGCCGCCTGGCGCACGGCCTACGCCATCGTCGTGCCCCTGAGCGGCCTGGGGTGTGCAGCGGCCTGGTTCCTGCTGCCGCACTTGCAGCAACCGGATCGGCGCCGCCTGGATCAATACGGCTTGATGACCATGGCCGTAGCTGTCATCACACTCATGCTGGCCCTGAGCCAGGGCAACCGTGAGGGTTGGGACTCGCAGTATATTTTGACCCTGTTCGCCATTGCCGCGGTGGCGACGCTCGTGTTCATCATCATCGAATTGCGCAGCGACGAACCCCTGGTGGAGCTGCGGCTATTTTGTCAGCCGCCCTTTGTCATGGCCGCCATCGTGCTGTTTTTGACCACCGTCGCCTTTCGCGGCACTGGCCCGATGATGCAGGTGCTGATGCAGCGTATGCTCGGCTTTATTCCGCTCATGGTGGCCTGGACACAGTTGCCCTCGAACCTCACCTACGGCGTTGGCGTGCTGCTGGTGGGACGCCTTTCCGATCGCATCTCGCCGCACATCCTCGTCATCATCGGATTGCTGGTGTACGGCTGGGCGTTTTGGAACTACTCCGGGGTGAATGAGCTGACCACCGCGTCGATTTTGATCAGCCTGTTATGCCTGCGCTTTTCTGGTGAGGCCCTGATTGGCTCGCCCAATAACCTCATTGCGCTGCGCGCCCTGCCCGACAATCAGGTGATGATGGCGGCGGGGCTCCTGGGCCTGCTGCGCAGCATTGGCGCCACGGTGGGCATGGCCTCGTCGGCGGTGTTCTGGGATTACCGTTTCCAGCATCACATTCAGCAATACGCCGTCGACACGCCGGCCGACCACGCCGCCATGACGGCGGCCATGGGCCATGTGCGGGAGTTCTTGATGTGGTCCGGCGAGATCGCGCCGCTAGTGCCCGCGAAGAGCATGGCGTTGCTGCATCAACGCTTGATGGCGGAGGCCAGCACTGCAGCTTGGGGCGATTACTTTTTGCTCAACACCCTGTTGGCGGCGTTGGCCATTACGCCCGCGATCTTGGCGAATCGGCGTTGGTGGAGCCAGCGCAGTGCGCCGGTTGCGGAAGCTAAAACCGAAGCCCGCCCCGTCGACGTCGGGGTTACCGACGCCGACGACAGCGAGCCAAGCGAGGTCAACAAGCAGAAAGCATCTTAATCAGCGGCGCCCGCCTTGGCGGTGGCGGCCTTCACCGCCGGGATCACTTCCTTGCCGAATTTCTCGATCGAGCCCATCACCTTGTCATGCGGAATGGTCTCGGTCTGCATGATCAGCATCACTTGGTCAACGCCGATGTCTTCGTACATCATGCAGGTTTTGATGCAGGATTCGGGGTTGCCAGCAATGATGACGCCACGATCCGCCAGGGTCTTGCTGTCCAACTGCGCAAAGGCGGCGCGCGCCGCGCCAGGGCCGGAATCTAACGAGACGCCGACTTCCGTGGCCAGTTTTTTGTGGTCCTCATCGGATTGACGCAACCAGCGGCCAAAGTCGGCCTGCAAGTGGTCGGGAATGCCGCCCCAGGCTTCGATCAGCTCTTCATAGGCGTTGATGCGGCCCTGAATATAGGGCTTGTCAGGCCCGAAGAACGTCTTCATCGACTCAGCCGCCAAGTCCTTGGCGTAATCGTCGTCGTCATCGCAGAAGCTATGAACGTTGTTGCCCCAGAAGTTGGTGATGAAGTCGCCCACCGGTTGGGCGTTTTTGAGTTCGTCGCGGTAGATTTGCACCAGGTCAGCCAGGACGTTGACGGCGTACGACGTCGATGACAACACGCCGATGCCCTTTTGCGCGGCCAGGCGGAAGCTATCGGGCGAGGTGCAGGCCAGGTACATGTTCGGGTGCGGCTGCTGGTAGGGCTTGGGCAGCACGCGCCGCTTCGGCACGTTCCAGTGTTTGCCTTTCCACTCGAACTCGTCCGAGGTCCAGATCTTCGGCAGCATGGTGATGGACTCGTCCCACAAGCTGCGCGTGTCCCTGGGGTCCAAGCCCAGGCCGGTTTGCTCGTAGGCGTTGGAGCGGCCGGTGCCCAGCTCGATGCGGCCATCAGTGAGTTGGTCGAGCAGCGCCACGCGCTCGGCGACGCGCACCGGGTGGTGATAGGGCAAGATGCAGACGCCATAGCCAATGCGGATTTGTTTAGTGATGCGGCTCAGGGCGCCGAACATGGCGTCCTGGCTCGGCGAGCCGGAAAAGCCGGTGAGGAAGTGGTGCTCGACGAACCACAGGTTGTCAAAGCCCACCTTGTCGGCCAGTTCGCATTGCTCCAGGGTCTCTTTGTAGAGCTTGTTCCAATCGATCTCGGTGCCTTTAAACGGCCGCTGACATTCGTAAAGTAGCCCAAATTGCATAGTCGCCCTCCACCGCTGCAGTGCAGCGTCGCTAGAAGATTTAGTCGCGCTCTCCGTACTTTCCGCCATTCGGCGGGCAAAGTCAAGCCCTGCGGACGCCAACCGGCGCGCATGACGCTTGACGCGGGTGGCGCCTCGTTCATACAATGCGCCCATCGATATGCGCCACACGACACACAACAGGAGAGAGGAGAACTGGTATGGACGGCGTTACCGCGATCGCCAATATTTTGCGTATGGAAGGGGTGGATTTTATCGCCTGCGTGCCCTATCAACCCTTGCTGGAAGCCGCGGCTATCGCCGACATCCGGCCCCTCATCTTCCGCCAGGAACTGACTGGCATCCACATGGTGGACGGCTATTCCCGCATCAACAACGGGCAGCGCATCGGCGTCTTTATGATGCAGAATGGCCCTGGCGCGGAAAATGGCTTTGGCGGCGTGGCGCAGGCGTATGCGGAGTCCGTGCCGATCCTGCTGCTGCCCGCTGGCATGGCGCGCGCCCGGCGCGGCGTGCACCCCAACTTTTACCCGGCGCGCAGCTATGAGACAATCACCAAGTGGGCTGACGAGATCAACATGGTGGAGCGCGTGCCGGAGCTGATGCGACGCGCTTTCACCAAGCTGCGCAGCGGCAGGCCGGGGCCGGTGTTGCTGGAAATTCCGCAGGACGTGGCGATGGCGGAGCTGCCTGGCAATGGGCTCGACTACACGCCGCCGCAGAAGCTGCGCCAGGCGGGCGATCCGGAACTGGTGCGCCGCGCCGCCCAGGCCCTGCTGGCGGCCGAGCGGCCTATCATCCACGCGGGTCAGGGCGTACTGTACGCCGAGGCCACCCCGGAGTTGGTGCAGGTCGCCGAGTTTTTACAGGCCCCGGTGATGACCACCCTGCCCGGCAAGAGCGCCTTTCCCGAAACGCACCCGCTGTCCGTGGGCGCAGCCGGGCCGAGCACGACGCTGGGCGTGCACCGCTATTTGACGCGCGCGGATTTGGTGTTCGGCGTGGGCTGCAGCTTTACCCGCACCAATTTCGGCGCGCCGATTCCGCCTGGGAAAACGATCGCGCACCTGACCAATGACGAAGACGCCATCAACAAGGAATTCCGCTGCGATTATCCGGTGGTGGGCGACGCCAAACTGGCGCTGCGGCAACTGTTGGAGGCCCTGCAAGACGAGGCTGGCGGCGCGCGTCCTGCCGATCACGCGCTGCAGGATGACATTAAGGCGACCAAGGCGCAGTGGCTGGATCAATGGATGCACAAGCTGACCTCGACGAGCAAGCCGATCAACCCCTACCGTGTGGTGTGGGATTTGATGCACACGGTGGACCTCGACAACACCATCGTGACGCACGAATCCGGCAGCGCCAGGGAGTACATGGTTCCCTTCTGGGAGGCCCGCGCGCCGCGTAGTTTTATTGGCTGGGGCAAGTCCACGCAATTGGGCTACAGCCTGGGCTTGGCCATGGGCGCCAAGATGGCGGCGCCGCACAAGCAAGTGATCAACCTGATGGGCGATCTGGCCTTTAGCACGGTCGGATTGGATATCGAAACCGCGGTGCGCTGCGACATCCCGATTTTGACCATCGTGATCAATAACGCCTACATGTCGATTTACGATAACAGCCGCTTTCCCGTGGCCTTGGAGAAGTACAACGTCAAGACGCTCTCCGGCGAATTTTCCGAGGTGGCGCACGCCATGGGCGCCTACAGCGAGAAAATCACCGAGCCGCAGGAGATCATCCCGGCGCTCAAGCGCGGCCTGGCGGCGACGGAGGCCGGGCGGCCGACGGTGCTGGAGTTTATCACGTGCGACGAAGGGGAGTACTCGAAGTTTTCGTTCGGGTAGGTCGGCGGGCCTCAGACGGTTCGGCGGGCTTCATCGGATTGTGGGCTCGCGAGCGCCTGGCGTAGGCGCTCATCACACGCCATCTTGATCCACGCTTGCCGGGTGACGCCGATGCGCTGGCACTCGGCATCAATTTGGCGCAGCAACGCCAGTGGAAAATCAATGTTGACGCGTTGTT
The DNA here is from genome assembly GCA_965223505.1 of Planctomycetota bacterium. Taxonomy (GTDB): domain Bacteria; phylum Planctomycetota; class PLA2; order PLA2; family JAEUHO01; genus CBDCWP01. The sequence continues at coordinate 204,334 of CBDCWP010000013.1, read as the reverse complement.
TGGCCACGTGCCGGTTGGTGAAGTGAGCGGAGACATCCTCTCCGCGCTCTGCGCGGGCCGCAATCGTTTCAATATCTTCAGCATCAGAATGGTTAATAGACTTCTCGCTCATAAGCATGTTCCTCTTGTGGGGTGGCGCGCCACGCCGTGACCACCCAGATATAGTCGCCAAGCACATCCGCTCGGTATTCAATGATGAATGAAACGAGACGCCCAGCGGCAAAACCAATGACACGATACTGCTCTGGGTCATCGTTTCGTTGATCTTCTACGTAGGGCAGCTCGAATAACTCATCGAGTCGAGCAAAATCGATCTCACGCTGCGCTAAAACTTGTTGTCGTTTGGTTTCGTCCCATCGAATTCGCATGTGAATATTGTATAATTATTATACCCTTTTGCAACATAATTTCAGCAGGCTGCCACTTCCGTAATCACGCGTGGCTGGAGTATGGCCAAGACGTCAGTCGTGCAACTTTACCCGTGTGCATGATACGATAGGCGAGCAACGCCATCCTGGCCATCATCGATCGGATCGTTCTGAGATTAGAGGAGCCGTCTCGTGTCATTACCGCCGCACCGCGTCGATTACAGTCCCATTATCGATCGGCCGCGTCTGACCTGGCCCAACGACGCGCGCGTGGCGTTTTGGGTGTCGCCGAATGTCGAGCACTACGAATATCTGCCCGACTACGAAGGCCACCGCAATCCGTGGCCCCGTATGCCCTATCCCGATGTGCGGGAGTATAGCTACCGCGACTACGGCAACCGCGTGGGCTTTTGGCGCATGCTGGAGGTGTTGGACGCCTACGCCATCAAGTGCTGCGTGTCGCTTAATATGGCGGTGCTCGAACACTATCCGGAAATTGCGGCGGCCATGGTCGAGCGGGATTGGGATTACATGAGCCATGGGATTTATAACACGCGTTATCTCTACGGCTACTCGGAAGCGCGGGAGCGCGAGTTCTACCAGGACACCATGGCGACGCTCAAGCGCCACACCGGGAAGACGTTAAAGGGCATGCTCGGGCCGGCGATCTCTGGGACCGAGAACACGCCGGATTTGATGGCGGAAGCGGGGCTCATCTACCATACGGATTGGCTGCACGACGATCAGCCAGTCCCGATTCGGGTGAAGGCAGGGCGCTTGATCTCGGTGCCCTACTCCATCGAGCTGAATGACTCTCCCCTGTTTCGCACGCACTTTGAAGGCGAGGACTTTGTGCAGATTTGCAAGGATCAATTCGACCAGCTCTACCGCGAGGGAGAAGCGAGCGGGCGCGTCATGTGCATTGCGCTGCACCCCTTCGTCATTGGGCAACCGCACCGCGTGCGCTATTTGGACGAGATCCTGCGCTACATCATGTCGCATGAGGGCGTCTGGCAGACGACGGCCGATGAGATCGCCGAGTACTACATGACGCATTACTATGACCAAGCCGTGGCGCACGCCGCCGAGCTGCAAGCCTAGAGGGAGGCCCCGTCATGCCTGCAGAACGCCGCTACGGCATGGATCATGCGCATTATAGCTGGTCGCCGATGCGCGATCGCGCCCGCCTGATCTGGCCCGGGGGTGCGCGAGTGGCCCTGTGCGTCATCATCAGTTTGGAACACACGGAATGGCTGCCGCCGGAGGACAGTGTGCAAGCATCGCCGCAGGCGGCAGGGATGATTCCGCGGCCCTATCCGGATTATTCGCGCTTGACGCATCGGGAGTACGGCCACCGGGTGGGTATTTTCCGCCTCTTGGACGTGTTGGAAAAGCACGGCGTCGCCCCGACGATCGCCATCGACGCCCTCACCGCCGAGCACTATCCCTATCTCGTCGAGCACTGCCGACAGCGTGGCTGCGAGTTCATCGCGCACGGGGCCGCCGCGACCCGCCTGGTGAGCAGCGCCATGACCGCGTCAGATGAGCAGCGCTATATTCAAAGCGCGCTCGACACGATTGGCCAGGCCACGGGCGAGCCGCCCATCGGCTGGCTGGGGCCGGAGTACGGCGAGTCCGAACGCACGCCGCAACTGTTGGCCCAAGCCGGCGTGCGCTATGTCTGCGACTGGGTCAATGACGAACAGCCCTACCGCATGAGCGCGCCTGAAGGCGAGCTGTTCGCCCTGCCCATCATGCTGGAACTCGACGATGCGCACGCCCTGTGGCAGCGGCGCGTGCGCACGCCGCGCTATGGCCAACTGTTGCAAGAAGGGTTTGAGCGCCTCTATGACGATGGGCGCGACAATGGCCGCTTGCTCGTCATCCACGTGCATCCATGGCTCATGGGGCAGCCATTTCGCATTCGCTATCTCGACGAGGCGTTGCAGGCCATGATGTCGCGCCAGGGCGTTTGGGCGGCGCGCGGCCGCGAAATTATCGATTGGTATGGCCAACAGCAGCTTGCGTGAGTTCGCGCCCTCGCCTGCCAAGTCGACGAAACGCTTGCGTTCAAAGGAGTAAAATCCGTCATGAAATTCTCGCTTTTTATTCTGGCGTCTTGGACGGAGAACGACGCCGCCCACCAAAGCCGCATCTACGCCGAGGCCCTGGAGCAGGTTCGATACGCCGAGGAGCTGGGCTTCCATTCGGTCTGGATCGCCGAGCACCATTCGAGCCGTTACGGCATCTTCCCGTCGCTGATGCCGATCCTGTCCCATATCGCCGCCCAGACCTCGACCATTCGACTGGGCGCCGGCGTCAGCGTGCTGCCCTTCCACCATCCCATCCGCCTGGCGGAAGAGGCGGCGATGGTGGACATGCTGAGCAACGGCCGGCTGGATTTTGGCGTCGGCCGAGGATCGGCCGACTACGAATACGGCAATTTTAAGATCGATTTCGACTCGCGCGACAGGCGCTTCCAGGAAGTGTTGGACATCATCTTGGGGCTATGGACGACCGAGGACTTCACCTACCACGGGCAGTACTATCAAGTAGACGGGCTGACCATTGCGCCCAAACCGTTGCAAAAACCGTATCCGCCGGTGCACCTGGCCGTATCGCGCACCGCCGCCAGCGTCGACGTCGCCGTTGCCCGCGACCTTCCCATTCTGACGAGTTTCTTCACGCCTCAAGACGATACGCTAGGGCTCATTCGCCTCTACGACGAGCGCTGCGCCGCCGCGGGCAAGCCGTCCCGGCTGGCCGACGTGCCCTTCTTCCGCTTTGTCTACCTGTCAGAAGACGAATCGGAAGCGAAACGCTACCCAGAGGCCGCCCTCACCTGGGTTCGCGATCTGAGTACGTACCGGCGCAGCATTACCCAGGGCGACGAGATCAATGTCGATCTAGCGCACTGGAAGACCATACGCCCGGAAGCGCCGCCCAGTTACGCCGAGGAATTGGCGAACAACCTCTACTTCTGCACTCCGGAGGACTGCGTGGACCGCATCAAGGCGCTCCAGCAGCGACACGGCATCGACTACTTCGGCGCGTCCTTTTCCTTTGGCAGCATGGCGCATGATAAGGTGATGGCGTGCATGAAGCTCTTCGCTGACCGCGTGATGCCCAAATTTTAGTTTGATAGAAGGAGATTGATATGGCGAGCCCGATGGTAAGTGAGCCTCAAACCGCCAGCAGCAAGATCGCCATCACACCGCTGACCGGGGCCATCGGGGCTCGTGTCGATGGCGTTGATTTGAATCACCTCACGGATGCCCAATTCACCGATATTCATGCTGTCAGAAGACGAATCGGAAGCGAAACGCTACCCAGAGGCCGCCCTCACCTGGGTTCGCGATCTGAGTACGTACCGGCGCAGCATTACCCAGGGCGACGAGATCAATGTCGATCTAGCGCACTGGAAGACCATACGCCCGGAAGCGCCGCCCAGTTACGCCGAGGAATTGGCGAACAACCTCTACTTCTGCACTCCGGAGGACTGCGTGGACCGCATCAAGGCGCTCCAGCAGCGACACGGCATCGACTACTTCGGCGCGTCCTTTTCCTTTGGCAGCATGGCGCATGATAAGGTGATGGCGTGCATGAAGCTCTTCGCTGACCGCGTGATGCCCAAATTTTAGTTTGATAGAAGGAGATTGATATGGCGAGCCCGATGGTAAGTGAGCCTCAAACCGCCAGCAGCAAGATCGCCATCACACCGCTGACCGGGGCCATCGGGGCTCGTGTCGATGGCGTTGATTTGAATCACCTCACGGATGCCCAATTCACCGATATTCATGCTGCTTTTTTGACGCACGGGATGCTGGTCTTTCGACATCAGGCCATTAGTATTGAGGCGCACATCGCGTTCGCAAAACGTTGGGGCGAGATTTCCATTACCCCGATGGCGCCTTATATCGATGGCTATGACGGGGTGTTGCAGCTCCGCAATCGGGGTAAGGCGCAGTCGGTAACCGAGAATTGGCACTATGACTCGACTTTCATGGCCGCACCGCCCGCCCTGACCATTCTCGTGGCCCGCGACATGCCAGCTTCAGGCGGCGACACCATGTGGAGCAACCAGTATTTGGCCTATGAAGCCTTGTCGGACGGGATGAAACAGTTGCTCCACGGCCTGCGCGCCAAATTTCAGGGCCTGCGCCTGGCCAAGCTCTATGGTCATGAGGGCGAAGTCCCCTACGCCTATCACCCGGTGGTCCGCACTCACCCCGAAACTGGCCGCAAAGCGTTATTTCTTGGGAATCCGGGCGATACCGTGCCTCACTTTGAAGGCATGACGGAGGCTGAGAGCCGTCCCTTGCTCGACTTTCTCTACCAACACGCAGTCAGCCCGGATCGCTGTTACCGCCACATGTGGCGAGAGGGCGATGTGGTGATGTGGGACAATCGCTGCACCATGCACTACGCCGTGCACGATTACGGCGATAGCGTTCGCAACTTACACCGGATTACCATTAAGGGCGATGCGCCGTTTTAACCTAAACATATGATGCGCATGGCGTGAGGAATAGCTAAAAATGTCACGGATGCATCAGTGGTGGGTCGTCCCTGGCGCTGACGGTGGAGAACTGGAGCGGAGAGAGGTGGAGATTCCGCATCCCGGTCCTGGCCAGGTGTTGGTCGCCATCCGGGGCGCGGGCGTCAACCGGGGGGAAATCATTGGCCGCGCGGCGCTGCGCACAACCGATCCCACAGCCCGTTCTAGACCGTCAGGCATTGAATTTGCCGGCGTCATCGCGGCGATCGGCGATGGGGTGATGGGGTGGTCCGTTGGGAACCGCGTGATGGGCCGCGGGGCCGCTTGCCACGCAGAATATTCGGTCGTCGATGCGTCGGCCCTCATGCGCATTCCGGGGCATTTGTCTGACGCGGAGGCCGCCGCCATTCCCAATGTGTTTGTCACGGCCCACGATGCGCTGGTCACAGCGGCGGGTATGCGGGCCAATGACGCAGTCCTGATCTCGGCGGGTTCATCGGGGGTGGGAACAGCGGCCATTCAGATTGCCCGGTACTTGGGGGCTCGATTGGTGGCCGCCACGACCCGCTCGCCAGCAAAGGCGTCGGCGCTGATGGGTATTGGCGCCACCCACATCGTGGACACGACAGCGGCGGACTGGGCGGAACAGGCGCGGCGTGTGAGCGGCGGTATCGATGTGGTGATCGACCTCGTGGGCGGCTCCTTATTTCCGGGCCTACTGGCCACGATGGCCGTGGGTGGGCGCTACATCAGCGTAGGCCGCAACGACGGCCGCCACTCGACGATCGATCTGGACTGGGTCGCGCTCAATCGGTTGTCGTTGATCGGCGTGACCTTTCGAACGCGCACGCCGCAGGAAGCGTTCGTGTGTAGCCAGCGGTTCGTCACCGACCTTCTCGGCGCCTTTGAAGCCGGTCGGCTGCGGCCCGTTCTCGACCGCGCGTTCGCGCTCGATGATCTCCCCTCTGCGCATGCGTATATGTTGGCCAACAATCAGTTTGGTAAGATCATCCTCGAGACATAAAGCCTCGCCGCACAAGGGGCTCATCTCGCCTTGCTCCGCTGCGGCTACTGGGGATCGTATCGTATGTCGGCGCATCAAGACGGTGACGAGATGCGCTATGCCAGAAAATTCTTGCCGCCTTGTTTTGATCATAGCGTGTCTGATGTGATGGCTGACAATGCAACCTTTCAAATTGTTTTTTATATCTTGTGCGGCCTGGCGCTGTGAGTTAGGAGCAATACTGACGACAGCGGTCCGAGGGCAAATTTTATCTCATTTTGAGAGACGACAATCATCCAGTATGCTAGAATAGCCTTCATTAGTTGGCGATAGATCTTATTACGCAGATGGAGATTGGCAGGGTATGGCGACAATCTTAGTTGTTGATGATGCGCGTAGTACGCTCAAAGCCATGGAAGCAATTCTCCAGCGCGAGGGCTATACGGTGTTGACGGCTACCTCTGGCGAAGAGGCATTGGGACATCTACGCGAGCAAGACGTCGATTTGCTGTTTAGCGATGTGAAAATGCCTAAGATGGACGGGCTCGCCCTCTTGCGGCAGGTCAAGCAAGAAGATGAGGGAACCGCGGTGGTCATGATCTCGGGGCATCGAGAGATTGATGTCGCGATTGAAGCGATGAAAGAGGGCGCGTTTGATTATTTGCTTAAGCCGCTTGGTCGCGATGACGTTCTGCGGACAGCCCATAAAGCCCTGGCCATGCGGGTGCTTATGGTTGAAAATCTCGCCCTCAAACGCCAAGTGCGAGATCAATTCGTCCGGGCCGAAGTGATTGGTTCGAGTCCTGCGTGGCGTCAAATCCGAGACTTGGTGGAGCAGGTCGCGCCGTCGCGCGCCACGGTGCTGGTGTCGGGGGAAAGCGGCACGGGTAAGGAATTGGTGGCGACCTTGCTGCATCGCTTGAGTCCGCGAGCGGAGAAGCCGTTGATCACCCTCAACGCGGCGGCGCTGCCCGCCAGCTTGTTGGAGGCGGAGCTCTTTGGGCATGAGAAAGGCGCGTTTACAGGGGCTTATGACCGTAAACCGGGTCACTTTGAGTTGGCCAATCAGGGCACGTTGTTCCTCGATGAAATTGGCGACATGCCCCTCGAAATTCAATCGAAGCTCCTGCGCGTGTTGCAGGATGGCACGTTTAAACGCCTGGGCGGCACACGGGATATTCAAGCGGATGTGCGGATCATTACCGCCACCAACAAAGACCTAGCTGAGGAGGTGGTCGCCAAGCGGTTTCGCCAGGATCTCTACTATCGACTCAACGTCATCGCCATCGCATTGCCCCCCCTGCGCCAGCGCCGTGATGATATCCCATTGCTCGTGGCCCACTTTATTCGGAAATATAGTGAACAAAATCAAAAAAATATTACCGGCATCCAACACGAAGCCTTGAATCGTCTGCAAGCGCATACCTGGCCCGGCAATATTCGCGAGCTGGAGAATGTGATCGAACGGGCCGTGGTTTTGGCATCTGGCGACTCGATTACCGAAGACGACCTCAACATTGAGGAGCTGCGCGGGGAGCCCATCCCGGAAACGGACGGCTATTTTGTGCTGCCGCTTGAAGTCACCCTGCAAGACATCGAGCGTGAAGCCATTGTGCAGGCCCTAAAACACTGTGAAGGGAATCGTCTGGCCACCTCGCGTCAGTTGGCGATTGCTCCAGCGACCTTGTACCGGAAGCTAAAAGAGTACCAAATTTCATAAGTTTAAGAGAACTCCCTGCGGTCGCGCGCTCGCGCTTGACCGACGTCTTTCATCATCTCCCCATTACCTCCTGGGCAGCTCGGCTTGGACATCCCTGTGGCTTCCGCAAACGTATAACCATTGAAATGATCAGCTTTATGGAGGCCCATAGGTAAGCGGCTCGCCACTAGAGGAGGGTCGTATCCATCGCCAATGTCAGTAATCTAAGCCGCTTCTAGTCTTCGAGACCCACAGGTGTCCGCTCCGATATCTAGCATTTCAGAATGAGTCAACCTTCTTTCAATATGAGAACATATCGATCTCGTCCGACGCGATCGCTAGCGGCTCGTTCAACGTCTGGCTGGCGTCAGCGTTTGCGCCCAATGTCGCGTCGGCTCGATCGCTGGGATGCGTCGCTGTCCCGTGTAAAGCACGGCCAAAGCAGTGTTTCAGGCATGTGGATGCCAATTAATGCGATGTGCTCACATGCGCATCGCACCCCTATACCCGCCCTGGCTATCAGACTTTGATGCAGATGGCATGAGATTTGCTTTTTATTATACATGTAGCGTTAGCACTCATGAGTCTCGATCCTGTAGTCATTAAAATTCTATCAATATGGAAAACCTGCAAAGGTGAGTCGGCTTTTAAATAGGAGTGAGATATGGCCCGAATAATGACGCCAATACTATTGTTGTCATTTTTTCTGCTATCTGGAGGTAGCAGTAATTTGGGAAGCGCCGGACTAGGCGCTGTTTGGGGGCGTGGCGGCTGGAGCAGCAGGTTATGAATATCATGCGCATCGTCAAATGTAGCAGTTAGAGGAAGAATATCGAACAGGAAAAATCGATAGGCAAGAGTATGTAGCTCGAAAGAAACAAATCGAAAAAAGCTCCATTCTGAAATAAAGTATAAAAATGAAGGAGAAGATGCTATGTCTGAAGCCACGCATCTTGAAGAGGCGGTGGAATTTGCAGAGAATCCTGAGCCGCGTTGTCCTTGCGTTCTCTTGCTCGATACCTCAAGTTCGATGCGGGGTGCTCCAATCGATGCGTTAAATGAGGGGTTGCGCGCCTTTCGAGACGACCTCATGGGCGATTCGCTCGCGCTGCGACGAGTCGAGCTGGCCATTGTTACCTTCGATAGCGATGTGCAGATGGTCCAGGATTTCGTGACGGTTGACCAGTTCGATCCGCCAACCCTGACGGCGCAAGGATACACCCATATGGGCGCTGCGATTCACCAAGCGTTGGATATGGTCCAAGCGCGCAAGGAGCAATACCGCGCGAACGGGGTAGCCTATTATCGCCCTTGGGTCTTTATGATGACGGATGGCGAACCGCAGGATGAACCCGATGACGTGGTTGAGAAAGCCGCGCATCGCCTGAAGACGGACGAGGCGGAAAATCGCCTCGCCTTCTTCGCGGTGGGCGTGGAAAATGCGAACATGACGCGGTTAGGCACAATTGTCGAACGTACGCCACTCAAGCTCAAAGGCTTGAATTTTGTCGATATGTTTGTCTGGCTTTCCGCCAGCATGCAGGCGGTCGCGCAGTCGCAACCGGATGACCAGTTGGCCTTGCCGCCGCCAGAGTGGGGAACCGTTTAAAAAGCGATGAGCAAGCTCCCAACTAGCTAGACAACTTAGGAGGAGAATTACGATGAGCGCGTCTCGCTGGCATGTCGCGAGCGCATCAGTGCAGGGAACGGGCCATCAACGGAGAAGCCAGCCATGCCAAGACGCGCATGGCTGGCGCGCCATAGACGATGGCGGTCTGGTGGTGGCGGTCGCCGACGGCGCCGGCTCGGCGCCGCTCGGCCAAATCGGCGCCATCATGGCCTCATCAACAGCCGTCACCACACTTTGCGCGCAGCTATCGCAATCGCCCTGGCCACGCCATCATGCGGGGTGGAGGGCGTGTCTGACGACGGCTGTTCAAACGGCGCGGGCCGCGGTCGATGCGGAAGCGACAGCGCGGCGGGTCGCGAGCCGCCATCTCGCGACCACCTTGATTCTGGCTGTCGCCACCGCCGATCAGGTTGCCGTGATGCAAATTGGCGATGGCGCGGTTGTCGTTGGGGATGGTGAAGGCAACGTCATTGCCCTCACGACGCCGTTGGGCGGCGAATACGCCAACGAAACGACCTTTCTGAGTTCGCCTGACGCTTTGAACACGGCGCAAGTGCGCGTGTGGCCAGGTAAACCCACGTCGCTGGCCGCATTTACCGATGGTTTACAGCGGCTCGCTCTCAGAATGCCCTCAGGCATGCCCCATGCGCCCTTTTTTAAGCCTTTGTTTCGCTTTGTCGCCGACGCGACCAACGCGACGGAAGCGCAAAAACAAATCAACGCGTTCCTCCGCTCAGATCGCATCACCGGACGCACGGATGATGATCTGACGCTGGTGGTCGCAACAGCTATCGATTGAGGGCATGATGCTGGCGCGACGACAATCCACCGGGCAATCTCTCCGGCTCGACGCCGCTTCGACCGTCGGCGCCGGAGGGGAGGCGCGCATCTACAACATTCCCCGAGATACAACCCTCGTGGCGAAAGTGTATCATCACCCAACGCCAGCCCACGGGCGCAAGCTCGCCGCGATGATCGCCAACGCGCCCGATGATCCCATGGCCGCCAACGGGCATATCTCCATTGCCTGGCCTTTAGATCTGCTGTTGACGACCGATCGTCAGCCTCAGGTCATCGGCTTCGTCATGCGGCGCGCCGACGACATACGCTCAATCATGACCTATTACAATCCCCGAACGCGTCGTCAGCAATCGCCGCTTTTTAATTATCGCTACCTGCATCGCACCGGTCACAATCTTGCCGCCGCCGTGCGCGCCTTGCACGATCGAGGCTACGTGATCGGCGATGTGAACGCCGCCAACATGCTCGTTACGGATACGGCGCTGGTGACGCTTGTGGACACCGATTCTTTTCAGGTGCGCGAGCCTCAAAATGGCGCGATCTATCGCTGCCCCGTCGGCCGACCGGAGTATACGCCGCCTGAACTCCAGGGTCGCGCTTTTGCCGACATCGACCGAGTTCCCGAGCACGATCGGTTCGGCTTGGCGGTGTTGATTTTTCAATTGCTCATGGAAGGCGTCCACCCGTTTGCAGGCGTCTTTCAGGGCCAAGGCGACCCACCGCCCTATGAGGCGCGCATTGCGTCGGGCCATTTTCCCTATAGTCAACACTGCGCCGGCCCCTATCACCCCATGCCCTTTGCGCCATCTTTTGCGCTTTTGCACCCGGCGTTGCAAGATCTCTTTCTCACCTGCTTCGAAAAAGGCCACGCCAATCCTGGCCTCCGACCGGATGCGCACGCTTGGCAAAAGGCGTTGCGTGAAGCAGAACGCACCCTGATTTCATGCCGGGCGAATGAGCAACACCTGTATAGCGAGCATTGTTCAAGTTGCCCTTGGTGCGAACGCGCTAAACGCCTAGGAGGACGCGATCCGTTTCCATCGCGTCAAGCGGTTCAAGGCCAGCATCACACACAGGCGGCCCCGCCTGCTCAAATGCCTTTGCGCTCGCCTGCGCCGCCGACACGCCCGATGCCGGCGGCGACCTCGCCGCATCCAACGCCGCCAGTCCCGCGCGCGACGTCGCGCCCTTCATGGATGAGGTCCGTTCTCAGCGGCGCTCTGTGGGGCGCTATCTCTGGCGCCTTGGTGTGGTTGCTCGTACGGGTTCTATTGGCGCCGACCCTCGCCTTACAAGCCAACCTTGACATGCTGTGGACGCTCGGCTGGGGCGCTCGATGGAGCGTTGCGTGGGGCGTGTTCTGGGGGATGTTCTGGGGCGCATGCAGACGCCCGGCAATTCCCGTGAGCCAAGGCGGTCCATCTCCTTGGGGCCGCATCCTCAGCGGCGGCATCCTAGGCGTCGGCATTGGCGTCGGCGTTAGTATGATGATGGGGCTGACGCCAATTGGGCTAAGCACAGCGCCCGAAGACGCCCTGGTGGAGGCGTTGCTTAGAGTCGACTGGCGTGGGGCGCTCCCGACTATTCAACAGGCATTGCATACAGGTTTCCAGAAATACGCGATCTCAGGCGCTAGCATCGGCGCGTTTCTGGGCATCGTTTGGGGCGCCTGCGGGAGATAGGCGCGCTCCTATCCGCCTTCAGAATATTGACTTGACCCCAATTCGGCAATTAGCGCATACTCTTGCCTGTTTCACTTCGTGACGATCTCGATGGCGCATCATGGAAGAGCAAGCAGGAGGAAGGGCCCTATGTCAGGGCGCGCTTCGACGAAAAGATGGTTAATCGACTCGCCGGCATCCACGCTCACACCTGGAATCCTCGCTGTCTGCGTCGTCGTCTTGGGTCTGGCTGTCCTTATTGGATGGTATGCGCAAAGCGCGGCGCTGGTGCAAGTGCGCCCCTCTCTCGCGCCGATGCAGGTCAACACGGCCCTGTGTTTTTTGTGTTGCGGCATTAGTCTCATGGCGCTCGCCGCCGGTTGGAGGCGCGTGGTCCCAATCGGGAGTCTGTTGGCGGCGGCGATTAGTTTATTGACTTTATGCGAGTATCTGTTTGGGCTCGACCTCATAATCGATCAGCTCATCATGCGCGCTTCGATCACCGTTAAAACTGCGCATCCTGGGCGCATGGCGCCGCAGACGGCGCTGTGTTTTTTGTGGATTGGAGTCGCGCTCATCGTCATTGCCAAACCGCGCCGCTCTGAATTCGCCTACCTGGTATCTGGATTGCTGGGGTGGATGGTCCTTGCTTTTGGGTTGCTCGCCTGCATCGGCTATTTAACAGGTTGGCAGTCCGCTTACAGTTGGCAGCTGTTTACCGATATGGCGGTCCATACCGCGGTCGGGTTTATCGTTTTAAGCCTCGGCGTCATCGCGTATATCTGGCGCCGGTATCGCGCTGAGGCAACGGCGACCGCGCCTCGCCTTCCCGTCATCGCGGGCGTCGGCGTCATCGCCCTCACCCTGTGTCTCTGGCAGGCGCTGTTGGCGAACGAGCACGCGATCATTCGCAAAACAGTTGACCAGGGCGCAACCAAGTTACAAGCAGAAATCGTCGCGCAGGTCAATTCTCGCATCCAGGAACTGGTGTACCTAACGGCCCTCTGGGAATCGATAGAATCGCCATATGGGGACGTCTGGGAAAAAGATGTGATGCGTTATCAGCAGCGTGACCCCTATCTACAAGCGATCCTGTGGGTCGATCCTGAGTGGCGCATTCGTTGGCTCCAAACTCGCGAAGAGGACCAAGGCGTCGAAGGCCAATCCCTTGCCGCCACGCCCCGACAGCGCCGTATCCTCGACTCGGCGCGCCACAGCGGCGAAGTCACGGTCGCGCACGCGCTTGCAGGCATACAGCCCGGTGGACTCCAGATCATTGTCCCCCTTATGCGACAAGCCGGTTTTGGCGGCTTTCTCATCAGTTGGTATCAAATACAATCCCTTCTGCACCAGGTCGCAACCATCCATGCGCCTGACTTGGCCTGGTCCCTCTCAGACGGGGATGAGACGCTCTATGGCTATCGCGATAACCAAACGCTATTTCGCAGCGCATGGGGGCGGAACGTTAGCCTGGAGCCGCCTGGCGTCACATGGCGCATGCGTATCTGGCCGGCGCCGGAGTTGTTGAAGGAAACGCTGTCAGCATTGCCTGCCCTGATATTGCTCATCGGCCTTGCGACCGCCCTCCTCCTCGCGTCGCTGGCCTACTTTGTGCAAACCACGCAGCAACGAGCCATTCAGCTCAGCGCCGCCAATCAGGCTTTAACCCATGAAATCACGGAGCGCGAGCACGCTGAAGCCAGCCTATCGCGCCGGCTTGAGCAACTGGAGGTTCTCCGCGCCATGGGCGCCGAACTGACGCGCGAACTCGACCTGCCCACCTTGTTGCCCTTAATGATCGAACGGGCGATGGAAGTGCTGCCCGAAGCGCAGTCGGGAGTCATCTTCCAGTGGGACGAAGAGACGGAGCGGCTCGCGCCAAGAGTCTGGCGCGGACGAGGCCCCTGGATGCAAAACGTCAACCTGGCGCTGGGAGAAGGCGCGGCCGGAGTGGTCGCCCAACGCCGGAAGGGACTTCGGGTTGACGATTATCGGCATTCGCCGTACATGACCCACGCCTTTCTCAAATACCTTGGCGCGAGGGCTTTGATCGCCGAACCGCTGCTCTACAAAAGTCGCTTGGTAGGCGTCATTCTTCTTGACAGCCCGCCCCATCATCACATGTTTAGTGAGGCGGACAGCCAGTTGCTTGCCCTCTTTGCCAGTCAGGCGACTATCGCGATCGTCAATGCGCAATACATTGCAGAGCGGCAACGTCAATCGGTGTTATTGCTTCAGAGTAACACGGCGTTGCATGAGGAAATCCGCGAACGCCAGCGAGCGGAAGAAACTCTGAGGCGCCAACAGGAAGCCTTGTATCAAAGCGAAAAACTGGCGGCCATGAGTGGTTTGCTGGCTAACGTGGCGCACGAACTCAACAACCCCCTTACCGCCATCACGGTGCAGGCGGATCTATTACATGAAGAAAGCGTTGACGAGGAACTCTCGGGTCTTGTCGCGGACATTAGCCAGGCCGCAGCGCGTTGTGTGCGGCTGGTGCGTCATTTTCTCACCCTCGCGCGGCAAGACCTACCGGAGAAGACGGCGGTCAACATCAACGAGATTATTGAAGACGCGATGCAGGTGCTGACGTACACCCTGCAGCTCGATGATATTGAGGTGGAACGCAAGCTGTGCGCCGACCTTCCTTTGCTTTGGGCCGACCCGCATCAACTCCATCAGGTCGTTATCAATCTGATCACCAATGCGCTGCAAGCCCTACACGACAGCCCGCCGCCGCGCCGGATCACGATGACAACCCGGTTCGAGGCGACTCCCGATCAGGTGATTGTCGAGGTAGCCGACAATGGTCCAGGGATCCCCCCCGAGGTGCTGGAACGGATCCTCGAACCGTTTTTCACGACCAAGCCGCCTGGCGTCGGCACCGGCTTAGGCCTCCCGCTGTGTCAGGGAATTATCGAGAGCCACGGCGGTCAACTGCATGTCGAGAGCGAAACGGAACAGGGCGCCGTTTTTCGCGTCGAGCTTCCCGTCACGGAGATCCCCGCCGCCACGGTCGAGGCGACGGCGCCCGACATCGACTCGCCAATTAGCGGCAAAGACCTTCTCATCGTCGATGATGAAGTCGGTACGACCAAAGCGTTAGTTCGCGTGTTTCAACGCGACGGCCACACCCTCGATACGGCCTCGAATGGCCGTGAGGCCCTCGACAAGCTACGGGCGCGTTCTTATGATCTCATCTTGTGCGACCTCCGAATGCCGGAGCTTGATGGCCCTACTCTCTACCGGACCTTAGCCTGCGAACATCCGCATCTACAACAACACTTTATCTTTTTGACTGGCGACACCATGAGTCCAGAGGCAAAAACGTTTCTCGATGAGTGTCGTGCGCCCTATCTGGCCAAGCCGTTTCGGGCAGCCGATATCCGGGGGCTTGTTCAGCAAACGTTACAGCGTCTGTCATGAGAAGCAAATGCTAATTCTAAGCCAGGGGTTTCGCGTTTAATCGCCTCGACAATAGTCTGAGGCTTTTGGGAAATGTTGACAGTATCTCACGCTAGGTTTCGGACATCGATCCATATGTCTTAGCAAGACCCGCCGCCTCAGCGAGTGAGGCGCCTACTGCCGAACGCCGCAACTTCTGGAGAGCGCCTTTTTCAATTTGGCGGATGCGCTCACGACTGAGCCCCATTTGCTCACCGATCTCTTTTAAAGTGTACGCGCAGTCGGTCTCTAACCCAAAGCGCAACCGCAGGACTTGCGCATCGCGCTTCGGCAAGGCGTCAAGGGAGGTCTCAAGGCATTGTTGCAACTGGAGACGAGCGATTTCTTCGTCGGGCGGTAAACGTTGGGCATCTGGCGCGATATCGTCGAACCTGAGATCGCCATCGTCATTACCTTCGTGTAACCAGCGGACAGGATGCTGCGTCTGGTGGGTTCGTTCGACCACATGCAGCGGCCAGGCGAGCGCCGCGCTCAATTCCTGATCGGTGGGCGCACGCCGATGCCGCTGGCGAAATGCGGCGACCGCGGCCTGCAACTTTTTTTTGCGTTCGATCACATGATTAGGCACGCGGATCGTCTCATCTTGGTTCACCAAGGCTCGGTCGATCGCTTGGCGAATCCACCAACACGCATAGGTCGAAAACTTCGCGCCGCGATGAGGATCAAAACGCTTTAGCGCCCGCATGAGCCCAGCGTTGCCCTCTTGGATCAGGTCAAGCAAGGCGAGATGGGAACTGCGGCGCCGCTTAGCCATATAGACGACCAAACGCAGGTTGGACAAAAGCATTTGCGTTTTGGCTTGCTCGGTTTCCCGGTCGGCGCGTACCAACGCGCAGTGAGCTGCGCGTAGAGCCGGGCATTCAGACTGTCTGCGCACGGCGTTCTGGAGGGCTTGGGCCATCGTGTCGAGCGCCTCAGAGGCAAGTGGCATGTCATTCCAGAACGCCAGCCATTCGCGCCAGAGTTGTCGACGGCGTCTCCGGCTCTCATGTTGCTCGCAAGGCGAACCGATGCCTGTCTGACCCTGGCGGGTCAGGCCCTGCAGACGGGTCGAGAGGGCGCGCAAATGCGACACGCACGCGTCGAGCTGATTGATGTCCCCATCTGGTTGAGACGAGGCGGATGGGGACAATTGAAGAAGACGTTCGAGTGGTATGTCGCCGCGTTGCGCCTGACGCCACAGCGTGATTAGCGTTGGCAACGCAACCGGCGAAAGGAAGATGGCGCGTCGCCAACGCTCTTGCCAGTGCGTCACCCGCCGCCATACAGCTTGTTCCTCCGCCGAGCTTAGCAGAGGGTATTGGCTAACGTCTTCCAGATAGCGGGCAAGCATTTCGTTCGTGCGGTGATCCTTCGCCTCGAACCCCGCCGACCCTGAGGGACGATGCGCCTCGGCTCCAACACCGGCGTGAGCGGCTGTCCACTGAGAATGATCTGCCTGAGCGACAGCGGGGGGAGCTGTTCGCCAAGACCCGAGGAATGGTTCATCTTCAACGATGCGATGAGATAAAGACAACACGAGCGCCTCCAACCTCCATGTGGAACAAACTGATACGCGGTGTTTCCTTTTGCAATAGAAGCGCCGACGCATAAGGCCCTTTTCATGCGAGCTAACTCGCTTCTTGGCATAATAAGCAAAAAGCGTGCCAACTGTTTCCTTAAGGAATTTCTCCGATCGTATCCGCTTTTTGGGCGCCGCGTTGTCCCATCGGCTGTTCTTCGCCGCTCGTCGTATCCTGTAGGGTCTGATGCTCCATCTCCGAATTGAATTCGGCGCCTATCAAAACGATATAGGCCGAGAGATAGAGCCACATGAGGAACACCACCACCGCGCCGAGCGAGCCATAGGTTTCATTATAGCTGCCGAAGTTAGCCACATAGACGGAAAACAGAATCGACGTCATGAGCCACAAAACGGTGGCGATGACCGCGCCCCAACTCACCCAGGTCCATTGTGGGTTGCTGCGGCTGGGGCCATAGCGATACAACACGCCCAGGGCCACTATGACAGCGACGGCTAGCAGCGGCCAGCGCAGTAATGAAACGGCCACGCGCGCAATCGACTCAAGTCCTAAATGACCCAGCAAGGCCGGGAGAATCGCGATGAGCAACAGGGCGACGATGCCGAAGATGAGCGCTCCCAGGGTGAAAAGAAGCGCGAGCGCATTGAGGGTAATAAAACCGCGCTTTTCTCTCTCATCATAGGCGATATTCATGGCCGCAAATAGCGCTTTCATCCCTTTGGAGGCGCTCCAAAGGGTGAACAGAAATCCCGCAATCGCCCCAATCCCCAGTGAACTCTCTGCGCCGCTGGCGATGTTTTCCATTTGCGTCGCCAACAGAGATTGCACGTTTTGCGGCATGACGCTTGTGAATGTGGATAGATGTTGCTCCACCTGCATCGGATCCGCGAACCAACCATATAGAGAAATTAGCGCGATGAGGGCTGGGAAAATAGCCATCAGGGCATACAACGCCACCCCGGCCGCGACCATATCAATGTTGTCTTTACTGATTTCATTTTTGACTCGCAGGGCGATATCACGCCACCCTGAACGTGGAATCTCGCTTGGTGCGACCGCGCCGCGGCCACGCCCGTTCTCTCGGTTTTCTACCTGGTGAGCTGCGTCCGCCATCATATTCCTCCTTGTGAGGCTGCGCGTCGGATACGCGCAACCGGTTGGTGTCACTTTTTTATGGATTGCTTGCCAGACGCGATTAAAGCGGCTGTGGGGCGTCAAAGCGTTCGTGAAGCTGCGCCACCGTCTCGGCAGGCAGGTTGAGCCGCGTCGCCAGGTAGGCAAGGTATTGCTGTTCTGCCGGGGTGTCGACCTCAATGGCGAGCAATGAAGCCGTGTAAGCTTCTTCCTCTATCTTCAAGTCGCGGACGCGATTGAGCACGGCGTCAAGCTCGATTGGCTGGTCTAACTCGCGTTGCAGAAAAGCGCGCTCTTCTTCATCAGCGCCAGCTTGCGCGACTTCATCGAGAATGCGCCGCCGTTCCTCAGAGGAGACCTCGCCATCTGCTTTCGCCGCCGCGATCATCACCTGCACGAGGGCTTGCGCCGCCTCATTTTCCTCTGTGGATGCAGATTCGACGGGTTGTTCAGTCGGCGCAGGACTCGAGGACGACTGCTGCCGGTTCATATAGCTTTGCACAGCGGTCATCGCAAGGCTGCCGAGCAACCCTCCGGCCATACTACCCATACTCGATCGGCCAAATCCATGGCGAGCACGGTGGGACCGCGAGCCGGTCATGCTGCTGCGCAAGAGACTAAATAGCAACCGTTTAGCATCAAACATGCGGTTTTTCCCTTCTTTAATGGTCAGGACATGTGGTTCTCGGTTTATGAATTCACTCATGTGATGTCCTGATGTCCATCACCGTTCGGCGTCCGACGACTACCATGACAAACGCCAGGGTTCCAGATTGGGTGTTGAAGATATCGAGAGCATCTTCACGCAGTGGATAAAATTTCAAACTGAAACCGAGCAAGTTTTATACCATTGTGCCCTCTCGTATTGTTTCACAATATCATTGAAATATCCTGGCGATAGTTGGCTATTAAATCCTCAGAGGTGGAGTCTCTCGAATTGAACGATTTTATTCTCAAAACAAAAAAAATACGCTTCAGTGGGATAGTGTTTTACTCGTAACAACATGACTATATGAATATAAAGGCCATAATGCGCGATTTTAAATGCTGGCATGGAACTTGCTTATTGAGCAGAGAATCGCCTCATCCTTGTATGGTCATATTTTAGAAATCTGCATGGATGTCAGGGGGACAAAAACTTTTGCGAGGAGAAAAACGTATGAGTGAACATCAACCCTATCAAAACCCAACGTTGTCAACCACAACATCGGCGGTTAACACCGCTGAACAAAGGGCCCCAGAGACGACAGCGAAAGCGCAAGAAATTGGCGACCGCATCCAACACGAGGCCCAACGGCTGACCCAAGAAGCCAAAGCCCAAGGCGAGGCGCTATTTCAGGATCAAAAAGACGCCGTGGCCGCACAGGTCAATGGTTTAGCAACGGCTTTACACCGCACGGCCGATGAACTCCAGACGCAGAATCAAAGCGCCATGGCGCAGTACACGCAGCAAGCAGCGGAGGGGATCGAGCGGTTCTCGCAGACCCTAAAAGATCGCGATATGGGCGCGCTGATGGGACAGGTTGAAAGCTTTGCCCGCAACCAACCCGGCGCCTTTATTGGCAGCGCTGCTTTACTGGGGTTTATGGCTGCTCGATTTCTCAAAAGTTCAGCCGAGCGTCACGACACGCCCTCTGCGCATACGCAGGCGTCATACTCGCATCCCGGACAGCCTACACCGCCTCGAAGCGCCCCTGGCGCAACGAGTGCGGATGTCGTGACGCCTCGGCCCATTTCGCCCAGAGGCAATCATGTCCCAACGCCGCAGACGACAACGCCTCCCATGACGCCCCCTGCAAGCGCCCCTGGCGCAACGAGTTCAGATGTCGTGACCCCCGAGTCTATTTCGCCCAGAGGAGACCATTAAGATGGCGTCACCGCAAAACTCGCATACTCGCACGCCGCAAGACGATCGTTCTCTCGGCGTGTTAATTTCAGAGCTGGCTCAAGACACCACGACATTGGTGCAACAGGAAGTCGCGTTAGCCAAAGCTGAAATGTCAGAAAAGGTTTCCCAAGTTGGTCGAGGCGCGTCGACCCTGGCTATTGGGGCAGTCATCTTGTTAGGCGGTCTCTTAGCGCTGATCGATTTCGCCATCTATGGATTGGGGGAGTTGTTGCCCCCAACTTTAAGCCCCTGGTTGGGGGCGCTGATTGTCGGTGTCGTCCTGGCGGTAATTGGTTACATCATGCTGCAAAATGGGCGCAATGAGATTAAAACCACCACGTTGACGCCAGAACGCACTGCGACCTCCCTGCAACGTGACAAAGAGATGGTAAAGGAGCATATATAATGAGTGAACATCAAGATACAAGAAGTCCCGAACAGATTCAACGCGACATTCAACAAACACGCGCCGAAATGAGTGAGACGTTGGATGCGATTCGCGACAAGCTCTCGCCTGGCGAGCTTCTCGATCAAGCCTTGAATTATTTCAAAAGCAACAGCAATGACAACCAGCAAGGGATGGGGGAAACGGCGAGCCAATGGGCGAGCAGTGTGGGCGAGTCGATCAAGCAAAATCCGGTTCCAGTTGCGCTCATCGGCGCCGGGCTTGCTTGGCTGATGCTGGGGGGCTCGAGTCGCACGTCAAGTCCTAGTCCGCGCACGCGCGCCCATGATCCCTATTATATTGGCAGTGCGCATGATGATCGTGACGTAACGGTTTATGACGCCTATAATGCGCCGGTTTCGGATGCGCGCGGGGCGCAGGAGCGTTCGGATGGCCTCAGGGAGCGTGCGGGTCAGATGGCCTCCGGCGTTCAAGAACGCGTTAGGGCAGCGGGCCAGGGCGTGAGCCATGCCGCTGCTAGCGCTCGAGAGGGCGTCAGCCATGCCGCCGCCAGCGCTCGAGAGGGCGTGAGCCATGCCGCCGCCGGCGCCCGAGAACGCGTCAGCGGCATGGCCGCTAGCGCGCGTGAGCATGCCGGTCATACTACTGACCGACTCCGTTATCAAGCCCGTCAGCAGGGGGGCAAAACTAAAGAGACATTTAACTATTTACGCGATGAGCAGCCGTTGGTGCTCGGCGCTTTAGGGTTCGCTTTGGGCGCGGCTTTGGGCGCGGGTTTGCCGCCGACCGAGCGCGAAGATGAACTGATGGGTGAAACCCGAGATCAACTGGTGCGCCGCGCTGAGGAACTCGGCGAAGAGCAACTTGAGAGAGCAAAACACGTTGCCAGCGCCGCCAGCGGCGCCGCGATGGAGCAAGCTAATCGAGAAGGCTTGACGCAAGAACGCGCGGATCAGACGTTGCGTCAAACGACAGAGAAGCTTGAACGGGTCGCCAGCGCTTCCATCGAGGCGGCGAAGAAAGAGGCGAATCAGACAGAGCAGCCAGCGGAATCGACTCATCCGACCCCTCGGTCATAACGCGCTCCCGATCACACGCGCCATACCTTACCAATATAGTCGTGACGCGTGTGACTGACATACATTTCAAGATATTGAATACCCCACAGGACATGCTCTTTCTTAGTTTTGGCGGCTGTAGCAAATACATGCCTTCATACTATCAAGAGCATGTCCTATGTCAAATTACCATCTCATTAGTTGAGAGGCATTCATGTGTATTGATGGTAAATTTGTCATATCTTGGTGACTTAGGAAGGTCTCGAATGACAATCATCGCTTCACTTGGCGCAAGTATATTTCTACTCTTTTGTGTTATTTTAATACACTTTGAAACGCTCCAATTAATCTCTCGCTATCTCCCTTTCTTGCCCATTCCCCATCGCTTATGGATTGCTGTAATAATATTTTTCGTTTTCATCGGACATGTTGTAGAAATCGGCCTCTTTGCGTGCGCATACTATATTTTTGATCAATTGTTGCACTTTGGCGGATTCACTGACACATTCACTCCAACACCGTTAAATTATTTTTATTTTTCAATAGTAAGCTATAGTACTTTAGGGCTAAGTAGCTTTCAGCCAACTGGCGCCTTGAAAATCATTGCAGGACTGGAGGCTCTGGCGGGATTTTTACTGATTACCTGGTCAGCCTCTTTCGGCTATACTGCTATGAAAGATTTTTGGCAGGAAGGCAACTAACAAATCTCAGAGCGAAATGCTCATCAGGAGAAGGAAAAAATTCATGCATACTTCCGATGTCGTTGTCATTACAGGCGCCTCGGCCGGAGTGGGTCGCGCCACGGCGTGGGCGTTCGCCAAACAAGGCGCCCGCATTGGATTACTGGCCCGTGGTCAGGAGGGGCTCGACGCTACCTGCCGGGAGGTGCGCGCCCTAGGCGGAACAGCGCTGGCCATCCCCACGGATGTCGCCGATGCCGACCAAGTTGAAACAGCAGCGGCGCAGGTCGAACAAGAACTCGGCCCCATTCGAGTCTGGGTGAACAATGCGATGGCCACTGTCTTTGCGCCCGTAAAAGAGACGTCCCCGAAAGAATTCAAACGGGCCACGGAGGTGACCTATCTGGGCGCAGTCTACGGCACCATGGCGGCGCTCAAGCGTATGCTGCCGCGTGATGCAGGCAGCATTGTGCAGGTGGGCTCGGCGCTGGTCTACCGATCGATTCCATTACAGGCCGCTTATTGCGGCGCCAAACACGGGCTCAAAGGCTTCACCGACTCGTTGCGCACAGAGCTTTTGCACGATGGCAGTCATATCCACCTGACCATGGTGCAACTCCCGGCGCTCAATACGCCTCAGTTTTCCTGGAGCAAAACCCGCATGCCGCGTCAGCCCCAGCCCGTGCCGCCTATCTTTCAACCGGAAGTCGCTGCAGACGCCATTGTCTGGGCCGCTTATCATAAACGGCGAGAAGTCCACGTGGGCTTGCCGACGGTCAAAGCGATTTGGGGACAGAAATTTATCCCAGGCTTTCTGGATCGATACCTCGCCCGCACCGGCTATGACGCTCAACAAACACCCGCCTATCTACCCGCAAACCGGGCGGATAATCTGTTTGCGCCCGTCCAAGGCGACCACGGCGCGCATGGTATGTTTGATCATCGTTCGCAATCGCAGAGCGCGCAGCTCTGGGTGACCAAAAATCGCCACTGGTTATTTCTGGCCGGCGCTGCGCTTTTTCTCTTCAGACGCAGACGCCGCGACTAAGACCCTGTATACGCCGGCTGC
Source organism: Planctomycetota bacterium (assembly GCA_965223505.1). Lineage (GTDB taxonomy): Bacteria > Planctomycetota > PLA2 > PLA2 > JAEUHO01 > CBDCWP01. The sequence continues at coordinate 181,451 of CBDCWP010000013.1, read as the reverse complement.
GTGTAGATCTAGACACGATTATTTCAGGAGGTAGCACATGCACGATCTTTGGTACAAAGACGCCATTATTTACTGTCTCGATGTGGATAGCTTTCAGGATGCGAATGGCGACGGCATTGGCGATTTTCAGGGGCTGACAGAGCGACTGGCGTATCTTGAAGGGTTAGGCGTCAATTGCTTATGGCTGTTGCCGTTTTACCCCACGCCCGACCGCGATAATGGCTATGACATTATGGATTATTACGGCGTTGACCCTCGTCTCGGCACGCTTGGCGATTTCACCGAATTTATGCAGCAGGCGCACGATCGCGGCATAAGGGTCATCATCGATCTCGTGGTGAATCATACTTCCGATCGCCATCCATGGTTTCAAGCGGCGCGGTCCGACCCCTCGTCGCCATACCATGATTATTACGTGTGGTCCGACACCAAACCTGCGGATGCGGAAGAGGGCGTGCTCTTTCCAGGCGTGCAAGAAGCGGTGTGGTCATACGATCGTAAGGCGCGCGCCTATTATTTTCATCGCTTCTATAAACATCAGCCAGATTTGAATATCGCCAATCCGGCGGTGCGCGAAGAGATACGTAAAATTATGGGGTTCTGGCTTGCCCTGGGCGTCTCGGGGTTCCGAGTTGATGCGGCTCCGTTTCTCATCGAACTGCGCGGCATTGACAACCCCGATGTAACGGATCCGTATCAGTATCTACGAGAATTCCGCGATTTTCTCTCGTGGCGTCGAGGCAACGCCATTTTACTCGCTGAAGCCAATGTCGCTATGGAGAAGGTGCCCGAATATTTTGGCGATGGCAACAAGTTGCATATGTTATTTAACTTCATGGCCAATCAGCACCTCATTCTAGCTCTCGCCCGCCAGCAGGCGTTGCCGCTGATCGAAGGATTGTATAAGTTGCCTTCGATCCCCGAGGCTGGACAATGGGCCAATTTCCTCCGCAATCACGACGAGTTAAATCTCGGAGGGTTGAGCGAGGCGCAGCGCGATCACGTCTTTCAGGCGTTCGCGCCCAAGGAGACGATGCAGCTCTACGACCGCGGCATCCGACGACGCCTGGCGCCCATGCTCAAAGGCGATCCGCGCCGCCTCGAACAGGCTTATAGCTTGCTGTTCAGCCTCCCCGGCACGCCGGTGCTCTGGTGCGGTGATGAAATTGGCATGGGTGAGGATTTATCGCTTAACGAGCGCGATAGCGTTCGGACGCCTATGCAATGGTCGGAGGCGAGCAACGGCGGTTTTTCCACCGCCTCTCCAGAAGACTTAATTCGCCCTGTCATTGACAAGGGACCGTTTCAATACCCAAAAGTGAACGTGGCGGCTCAGCGCCGCGACCCGAATTCGCTTCTCAACTGGATTGAGCGGGCCATTCGATTGCGCAAGGAGCATCCTGAGTTTGGCAGGGGAGACTGGCGCATCCTCGACACTGATGATCCGGTGGTGTTTGCCCATAGCTGCCAGTGGCAAGATCGCACCATCATTGCTGTACACAATTTGTCATCGAAGTCTCGTGAGATTAAACTCGATCTTCGAGACTACAACAATCAGCATATTCTCGACTTGTTTGGCGACTGTCAAGCCTTGCCAATTCAAAGTAATGCCTATACCATCAATCTGGAAGCGTATGGATATCGCTGGTTACGCCTACTCCCATGAGCCTTGTAGAAAGCCGAGACTAAAGATTGAGAGATTCTCTCAGGCAACGGGGAAGACATGATAATCGAGTGCTCATATTTGATATAGCGCAGAGAGTTACTAAGAATCCTTATGAATGAGTTTTGTTAGTTGTATGCATCGCTGCTGCCAGCTAGCGATAATATTATTGGTGGTTTCCTTGCTGAAAGCGTGCGCACGCACGCCGTGGGTTATTGGCGGGGCGCTTCATACTGCGATGGGCATCGCCATCGCGGTGATTGGTGTTGAACTCATGCCGCGCATTCTCGATACGACCCCAGGCTAGCTGATCGCCACGGCGTAACGATCCGTGACTAAAATGCCGGCGCAATCAATTTTAATCTCTTTGGGTGCGATTCCCCGAAGCTTGCTTCGAGTAGGTTCAGAGGAATCTTCCTTTTGAAACCCCGTAGCTTGCTGCGGGGAGTCTTCATTGCCGAGTCTGCGCCGAGCCGCGGAAGCCGAGCATGGGATTTTTTTCTTTAGGCTCTAAGGCTTTGCCGCCAATGAGTTCGTCGTCCTCATTCGTCTCAAAATCGCTCAAGCGCACTATCACCGGTTCATCGGCGCAGGGGAAAGGCGATGCGCCCTCCCCCTCTCTATGTCTTTAGCGCTTCGCAGCCGCGCCGTTTTCCGCCGTAGCGCGGCTCAGGGCTTCCTCCATGGCGACTTTAAGTCCCTGCGCCACGCGCTCGCCGAGTTCCTCATCCGCCTTATGAAAGTGATAGAGCTGCCGCAACAGAATCTCGTTAGGAACATCTTGCAAGCTGCCTATGAGATTCTCCACCAGATGCTGACGCCCCGTGTCGTCGAGCGCCTGGCGGTAGAACCGCCCTGGCTGCTCGTAATAGTCGTCGTCGTCGCACGGGTAGCTGTTGTAGCGGTCGGCGTTCCCGTCGATGCGCAGCGGCGGTTCGCGGTATTCCGGCGCTTCGGCTGGCCCCCCAAAGCTGTTGGGTTCGTAATTTACTTGCCGACCATCATTGCCGTCCACACGCATCACGCCATCGCGATGATAGGTATTCACGTTAGCGTGCTTAGCCTGGTTGACAGGTATTTGGTCATAGTTGACGCCGAGCCGATAGCGATGCGCGTCCTGATAGGAAATGACGCGATTTTGCAACATTTTATCAGGAGAAAAACCAATGCCGGGAACAACATTGTTGGGCTCGAACACCGCTTGCTCCACCTCGGCGAAATAGTTCTCCGGATTGCGGTTGAGCTCCATGACGCCGACTTCAATCAGTGGGTAATCGCTGTGATACCACACCTTGGTCAGGTCAAAGGGGTGAATCCGATAGGTCTCGGCCTCTTCTTCCGGCATGATCTGGACGTACATCGTCCATTGGGGATAGTCGCCGCGTTCGATCGCTTCGAACAAATCGCGAGTGGAATAATCGGGCGCTTCACCGGCCATTCGCATCGCTTCGGCCTCGGTAAAATTCTCGATGCCTTGCCTCGTCTTGACATGGAACTTCACCCAGAAGCGCTCGTCTTGGTGGTTGATGAAACTAAAGGTATGGCTACCGTAGCCATTCATAAAACGAGCGGATTTCGGCGTGCCGCGGTCGCTGAAGAGGATGAGAACTTGGTGCAGGGATTCCGGCGACAGCGACCAGAAATCCCACTTCATCCAATTCGGCTTGAGGTGCGAGCGAGGTTCGCGTTTCTGCGTGTGGATGAAATCGGGGAACTTTATCGGATCGCGCACAAAAAAGATGGGCGTGTTATTGCCAGCCAGATCCCAGTTGCCTTCCTCCGTGTAAAACTTCATGGCGAAGCCGCGCGGGTCGCGAGCCGTATCCGCCGATCCCGCCTCTCCTCCAACGGTGGAGAAACGGCAAAAGCATTCCGTTGCTTTGCCTACCTCTGCAAAGATATTGGCCCTCGTGTAGCGAGTGATATCCTGCGTCACGGTAAACGCGCCATAGGCGCCATAGCCCTTGGCATGCACCACCCGTTCCGGAATGCGCTCCCGGTTGAAGCGGGCCAACTTTTCAAAGAGGTGATAATCTTGCATGAGAACGGGACCGCGTGGGCCCGCTGTGAGGGATTCCTGATTATTCGGCACGGGTATCCCCGCCGCTGTGGTAAGCTTTTGATCTTCCTGCGCCATGGTGAACCTCCTTATTAATTGTGACGCGGTCGGTTGCCTCGACAACAAACCAACCCTATGAGTCATCTTGTCATGGAATGGGCAATTTTTATGCCGATTCTATAACTCATCTAAATTTCACCCCTGTCGGTCAGTTTTTGGACCCATCACCTCTCAATATAAAACCTAGGTATTTCAAAATGAAATGAATCAACAAGTCGCAGAGCCGACATCGAATTGGCCAGAAACGATTGCTGGTCATCGATCTTGTCCGCCAGAGTCTGCATGAGCGTGTCGAGCGGACCGATAAATTTTTGAACTCCTTCGTAGCGACGTTGCCAGGCGACTGAATCGTGAGCCATTTCTATCGCCAGCGCGCCTGCGTCCGCCTCGGGGATTTTGATCAATAGATGCGGACGAGCGACGGCGCTCCTCTCATAGATACATTGCGATGGTCCTTCACTGGTGCGTTGCACAATGTTAAGAGTTGTTTTATTATATTTGGTATAGAGTGTGCTCTCAGGAGCTGTGAGGTTTGATGTCACAGGCAACAGCGAAGACATAAAATTCTTCAAGAAAGATGCCTTAAACGTTTTATTAGAACGCTGTCAGGTTGCATTATCGCTTTGGGCTTCATGAGTTCAGCAGCGTCAAAGAGTATCTATGATGGCGGATGAATCTGTGCAACTTGGCTACGCCACTTGCTTAAGCAACTTGAAAGACAAGGAGACGATGATGACTTCCTCACCCGCCTCAATCACCATTCAATTTTGGGGCGTGCGTGGTTCCATTCCGAGCCCAGGCGCTTCGACCATGCGGTATGGCGGCAATACGTCTTGTGTCAGCGTAGAGCTATCGACAGGCCAGCGGTTAATACTCGACGCAGGGACCGGCATTCGTCAACTCGGACAGGTTCTGGCCAGTGACGATAGCGATTTATTCATTCTATTATCCCATCCCCATTGGGATCACATCCAGGGGTTGCCTTTCTTTCAACCCCTCTATCAAGCGGATCGGCGGATTTATATTTTTCCGACCCCCTCTGGGGAAACCTTATGGTGTACTGCTCTAGAGCAAATGGATGGGGCCCATTTTCCGGTCCAAGCAGGCAATCTGCCTTCGCAAACGCAATGTGTTGTCCACGACGTGATGAAGTTTCTGAACCATCAAGGGTTCGGCATTTCGGAGATCGAGACGAATCATCCCGGTCGCAGTTCAGGGTATCGCATTGAGCATGAAGGACATGTCGTGGTCTATCTAACCGATAACGAACTCGAACCGCCCTATACAAAAACGACTTCGTTTGAGTCCTTTGTCGAGTTTTGTCGTCAGGCCGATGTGCTCATCCACGACGCCCAGTACCTCGAAAGCGATATGCCTCATAAGCACGGTTGGGGACATAGCCTCGTCAGCCAGGTTCGAGAGCTCGCGGCAGCGGCTGAGGTAAAACATCTCGTCCTATTTCACCACGACCCGGAACGCGCGGATGACGAACTCGATGCTATTCAAGAAGAAACTCACCTGTGGCTGCAGCAACGGCATCCAGAGGCTTGTTGCACCGCCGCTTTTGAGGGATTAACAATTGAAGTTGGGGAATCTAAATAAAGCCTGACAAGGTTTTCGGCAAAACCTGTCAGCTTTTGCCGAAAACCTATAGATTATCGGGAATGCGGTCTGCGAGAATTTACTCAGCTTTTTTTTGAAGCAACTGCTTTGACGTGTTGAGCACCAATGAATCACCATTGCGTGCGATTTCAATGGCTTTCCACGGCACCATAATCGTTTTTTCTCCCATACCTAAGAAACCGCCCACTCCCAACTCCGCATACAAAACCGTGCCGTATCGCGGGCTGATGAGCAACCGCTGTATCTCGCCGACCGCGTCACCTTCCTCATTTCTAACCTTTGCGCCTATAATTGTGTCGGACGCCAGCATAACGCCCTGTACGGTTGAGGCCGTCTCAGCTGAGGGATGACGTGGCGTCTCTTGTTCTGTGGAGACGCTTGAACTATCTGAAGAATCAGTTTGCGCTTCCTGCTTCGAGAGATTCTTCTCCTCGATTTTTTCCTCTGTTTTTTCGTCTACTTTTTCTTCAGTTTTTTCTTGAGGTGATGGATTTTGTTGCTGGGCGTATATATTTATCCCTGCAATCGCCATCGTCAACATGATAGCGCTACTCCATATAACGATTCGCTTCATAATGCTATCTCCCTTTACTGTAGTAGTTCGTGGTCTATGTTTCTATCAACCTTGCCTTTATCTCAGCCGACCCATGAATAGCGCCGCCCGCTGTCAGATAACTTTTATTTCTAGTTTTCATCAGTTGCGGACTCTTCCTGAGCTCCTGGAGTGACTAGCACTGGGCACTTCGACAGACGCACCACTCGCTCCGCTACACTGCCAAGTAACATATGCTGCAAGCCCGTGTGGCCATGAGTTCCCATGACAATCATATCGACTTGTTGCGTCTCGGCGTAGTCGACAATCAACTGAAATGGCGACCCGATCTCCGTCACGGTCTCGCAAACGAGTCCAGCTTCTTGCACGCGCTGTGCGTATTGCGCCAATGATTGTTTCGCTTGCACAGTTATCTCATCCATATACTGCGCGACACCCATGCCAGGATCGAATCCGACTATCGAAGGCGTCTGCACGACATGCATCAGAGTTAGCCGAGCTTTCAGAACCTGTCCAAGCTGTATAGCCATTGTTAAGGCATGATCGGAGGCCTTGCCAAAATCAATCGGCGTCAGGATGTGCTGAATAGCTTTGATATTATCCATCCCCTACTCCTATGTTAAAATCCAAGTATGTGCGCGCGGCGCCACTACTCAAGCGGCAGGAGCCCGCCGGAGACACCAACTCGTACGGGGCATTGATCTCTACCGGTGCTTGCGTTGCGCCACATGCGCATGAATCTTCTCCACACGCCGCCGAGGTGTGAAGGCCCTCGCAGACGCAACACATCCCGCTGCCCTGCCGACACCCGCCTGCGGCCACCGTCGCCTCACAGGGATCATGGGTTTTCGACACCAGGCGCAGCGCTCCGCAGTCACACGTCGGGGACCCGCAGGCAGCGACGGTTGACCTTCACAAGACCGGGGCGGCATTTTGAATCACCGAACCGTTTGGTTTGCGGCATAAACTGCCCCAGAGGTTGTCAGCAGCGCCCAAATTGTCACGACCGCGGGCCATGCCGCCAGGGCTTGCTTTCGCCTGGGCCAGGCGAAAGTCCCTCCTTTGCGCATAGAACAATCCTCTTGCCAATTACATTAACACCGGCTTACCCACCGAAACCCTTGCCACCTTGCTCGATGATGATCCGGGCTCTGCGGCGCGGCATCATGTCATCAGGGCAAGTTTTGTGCCATTGCAATCAACAGCAAGCGTTGGATTCAAGTATTGTCATATAAACGGCATCTTTCGCCTTGGCGCCAACCGCACATGGCCTGCGGGTGTGGGTTACCATAGGAGTCTCGGTCTCTCAATTTGAGAGGGGTGATTTTTAAAACGAGACACCGACAGGCTGAGTGTGACGTCTTCCCTCGTGCGGACAATGGGGATTTGGTAGGCCCAAAGAGCTGGGCGCATACGGATGAAGTGAAACTGCCTCGAGAAGTCGCGTCTCGCCTTAAGGAAAACGTGGACGCACTGGTATGTTGGCATAAATCTTGCGTTTTCCTGCCTGAGACAGATTGAAATGCGTAGGCTCGCCTTGGCATTGAGCCTAGCTGTGGGCGCTGAACCGCCCAAGCATCTGGCGCCATCGGCTTTGGTCGATACGCTGTAACTAGCAGTTGAGTAGCGCTCAACCGGATGGCGACATGTTTTCTCCGCAACGCCTGAGTCGGCTCCGAGCCAGGTCATTACGATCGATGTCAAGAGATGGGGGAAATACGATGCGTCCCACACAAGTAAAGATTCTTCTCGTTGAAGATGAAGCCGAGATCCGAGAGCTCCTACGTACATTTTTGGAGAGCTTAGATTGCGTAGTGGTCGAGGCGCAAAATGGTCGCGAGGGGCTTCAACGCTATCAAGAGTTAGCAATCGATGCTGTGATATCGGATATTTATATGCCGGAAATGAACGGCTTGGAGTTAATCAAAGCCATTCACCGTGATGACCCAGCAGCCATCATCATCGCGATGTCAGCAAACCGCGAAAAGCTGTCCTTGGCTCATGACCTCGGCGCTAAAGAGACCATGAAGAAGCCATTTGATCTCGATGAATGGCGCGGCTTGTTGGATTGGATCAGGCAATCCATAGGCGGGTTTGAAGTTTATCCATCTAACGTCTAAAGTTTGCAAGAAAATGTCGACTTTACGGCGGTAGTGACCTGAAAGGAAGGTTCACCTATGAAACGAGAATGGTTTTTACTCGGCAGCATTGGGCTTGGAGCGGGCATGATGTACTGGATGGATCCTGCTCGCGGGCGGCAGCGTCGCGCTCGCACACGGGCGCAGCTCTTGTCTGCTTCGCATCGCGTCGGGGACTTGCTAGAGGATGCCTCTTCTGATTTGCGCCCTCTGCATCTCCCCAAGTGGCGTCGAGCGCAACGTCTGTCGCTGTTGAAGCAGCGGCGTCCGCACAAGGGTTTTGATGTCGTCTTGCTCATTTTGGGCGTCGTGGGTCTGAGCGCCGCTTACGCATGGCTGGCGCGCTCGCGCCAAGAGGCCTCGCCGTCAGGCGCATTAGCTAGCCCGGGCCTGTTGCAATCGGTTTGCGACTGGATGTGCGGCGTCTGGGATGGTCTGGGCGATTGGTTTCAGCCAGCCACGGAGACCCCTAATGCGTCCACCGATGAGCGGTATGAACGAAAGCGCGAAGTCACCATGATGGGTGTTGAAGCGGAGTCAACAAGAGAAGAGGCGGTGAAGCAATAATGACACAAACAACGACAGCCCAGGCCTCGCCTGGCGATCCCCGACCCGTTCCTGAATGTCCTGTTCCGACCTCGATGAGCAACGCCGAGCGGCTGGCGTCTTTTGTAGGCGGCGCCGCTCTCGCGTGCTATGGTTTGCGCCGTTCGCTCGGTCACCTGGCTCTCGTCGCTGGCGGCGGCGCGTTGATTTATCATGCCCTCAAGGGGAGTCGCCCGATGCTTCAAGGCGCTGCAACGTCTGATGAACAATCCGGCGACAAGCAGCGGCGCTAAACGGTTTATGCAACCGAGCCGTCGGGCTCTGGTCAATACAAGCTTCGAGATCAGGGCTCAACACATCGCCGGTCAAAAAGATCACGCGGCGGCAAAGTTCGGGGTTGTTCTCCTGTAACGCTTGATAAAAGCCCTGGCCGTCGAGTTCGGGCATGCGCCAGTCGAAAATGAGAAGATTGTAGGCGGTCAATGCGATTTGTTCGAGCGCTAAGCGCCCATTGGCCGCCGTCTCCACGCGATAGCCATCAGGACTGAGAAGTCGTGACAAGGCGCGTCGAATACTATCTTCATCATCAATGATTAGAATGCGTTTGCCTTGGCGGCCGGCCTAATGGGCAACTCGACGCGAACCGCGGCGCCGCGTTGGGGCGCGTTCTCAACGGCTAGACGGCCGTCGTGGTTTTCGATAATGCCTTTGCAAAATGAGAACCGAAGACCCGCGCCTTCCCCCACCGGCTTGGTGGGAAAAAAAGGGTTCAAACACTCGCTCCTGTAGCGCCTCAGGGATGCCTAGGCCCGTATCCTCAATCACGAGGGCTGCTCACATGTTGGCAAAATGACAAAGTAGTATTAGGTGCGCATCCCGTTGTCATCTAGGATAATGATGTCGACAATGGCAGGAAACAAACTGCGTTTACAGCCTGAACAGGGAAAGGCCATCTGTGGGTGGACTCGCTGGACTACCATATCGCCATCAGCCCGGAGCTCCGAGACCGAGTCCACACGAACTTATTGCAAACGCGCAACAGCCCTATTGTAGGCCTCTTCAATATCTTCCAAAGCGGCAGATAAACTGGCTTTAACGTCATCCCACTTGTCGGCGCTAACGTCTTTTAGACGTTCTGCACGTTGCTCAGCCACCTCAAGCTTTTTCTTCATATCAATAGACAGGGCATCCCATTGAGCTTTAGCCTCGTCGTTAGCATTTTCTGCTTTAGCTTGTAAATGGTCGATCTTATCGTCAAAAGTCGATAATTGTTGACGGACTTTTTGTTGCAAAATTTCTTTCTGATCCATGGTAAAATCACGGATGGCGCCCAACAATTCTTTGCTCTCGCGTTTTAGTTCTGCGGCGGAAGACTTAACGTCCTCCGTAGCAGATTGCGTCGTTTCTTGTTGGCCGCAAGCCATCACGGCGAATATTGACGCGATTACCATGATCCACTTCATGATAGGCATACGATCTCCTTTACGATGCTCAAGTCGGGTTGACACATTAGCCGTTAACTCTCCTGCGCCCTTAATATCAGCAAAATTTGTGCCACGTGCGGGCTAAACAGGCCAAAATGGGTTTGATGCGCGCCTTGGGTGGTCTTCACATGGCATAACATTTGCGGCTAGATAGCTGATGAAGGAACGCGGGGTAAGCGCAGGCGACATACCTGGTGGCAAGGCGTTACTCCGCGTCGTTTTAGGACCATACACAGGAGCACGACACGCATGGAAGCCCTTCAGATTATCTCGGAGCAATTGCGCGGCATGAGTCAGGCTTTTCTCGCGCACTTACCGCAGCTTGGCTTTGGCCTATTGGTTTTAGCCGCCACATGGCTACTCAACCGCATCATCCGTCCTCTAGCCGCTGCGCTTCTGTCGCGCTTCCGGTTCCGCGCCTCACTCGTTGAATTGGGTCAAAAGTTGATCGCATCCACCCTGTGGACCATCGGGCTTCTCGCCGCCGCCCTCATTGTGTTTCCCACCCTCACGCCGGCCAGAGTGTTGACCACGCTCGGGCTCGGGTCGATCGCCATCGGCTTCGCCTTTAAGGATATTTTTGAAAACTTCTTTGCCGGTGTTTTAATTTTGCTTCGAGAGCCGTTTGCCATTAAAGATTTCATCGAAACCGGAAACATTGAGGGACGGGTGGAACAGATTACCATTCGCGATACCCACCTGCGTCAAACCGACGGGCAACGCGTGGTGATACCAAACGCGCAGCTGTTTAAAAACCCCGTTACCGTGCGGACGGATCTCGATCATCGGCGCGTGACGATCATTTGCGGGGTCGCCTATGGCGAAGATGTCGATCACGCCCGCGACGTGATCCGCCAAGCCGTGACGACGCTAGAGAGCGTCGACAACGATCACGAGGTGCAGATCTTTGCTCAGGCATTTGGTCCAAGCAGCATCGATTTCGAAGTCGCCTGGTGGACCGGCTCCCAACCTGTCGACATCCGTAGTTCGCGAGATCAAGTGGTCGCAGCCGTCAAGCGAGCCCTTGACGACGCCGGCATCGAGATACCATTTCCCTATCGGACATTAACCTTTAAGGAACCGTTCGAACTGGCCAAACGCGAGCAGGCGAGCCACGATAACGATCGCCAACCTGCATCTTAGGCGCAGCCCTTTACGCCAGCTCAGGGACGCTCTAGACCGGTTTCAATATTGGCAGCGTCACGGTGACAGACGCGCCCAAGCCTCCTTCATTAGAGACTTCAATACGCCCCTGGTGAGCCTCGGCAATTTCCTGCGCGATGTAAAGCCCAAGGCCAGCGCCATCTGGTTTTGTGGTCTGAAACGGGGCAAAGAGCAAGGGGATTTGGTCCATGGCAACGCCTGCGCCCGTATCGGTGATGGTCAAACGCGCTTCATCGTCCGAGCACTCAGCGCAGATGGTGAGTTCGCCCCCGTCCGGCATCGCCTCAATGGCGTTGCGAACCAGATTGAGCCATAGATAGCGAAAGGTATTGGCGTGTAAGCCAACCTCGCCAAGCTCTGCGCTCAGGCGCTGATGCAGCCGAATGCCGTGTGACGAAAGCAGCGGTTCGATTTCTTCTCCTAATGCCTCTATCAATGTGGCGAGCATCACCGGCTCAAGATTTAGCCGGGTCAAACGGCCCAGAGAGAGCATTTGATCGAGCAGCTCGTGTAGGCGGTTGATTTCGCGCCGGATATCCTCCACGGATTCGGTCATGGCGACGCGCGTCTCAGAGGGCGCGTCGTCCAAGGCGTCGCTTAGGACATCCGTGTGCAACATCACCGCGTTGAGTTGATTGCGAATGTCGTGTGACAACGAGCTGGAAAACCGCCCCATGACCATCCAGTGTTCATCTTGGCGCAAGTTTTCAAGATGGACATCAATGGGGCGAAACACCAAGGCTAAAGGACACGGGTGTTGTCGCTGGCGGCGCTGGGGAGCGCACTGGGCCAGCACCGGGATCAGATGGCCATCCCCGTGTCGCAGTTGGAGATACTCACTAGGGGTTGGGACTCCAGCGCCGCCTTTGTATAGCATATGCCGCATCACCTCTGCCGGTTCAAAGATGGCGGCGAGCCCGATTTGACGCACCTGATCAAGGGTATAGCCCGTCATCGCCGCAGCTGAGGCGCTCCAGGAAGACACCGTCGCGTCCGGTCCCAAAATGGCGACACCCGCCGCCAGTTCGGATAATCGTCCAGCAACTTCCGCCCCCTGGCGTTGATCGCCAGATTGGTTTGCGGCATTGCCTGGCCATGTCCTACCCGTCGATCCTTGACTCAGCGATGTGGATGACATTAGATGTTTTGTCCCTACTGATATGATTTCTACGCAAACTAAATGTGTGGCCTTCTTCGAAATGGGCGAAAGCGTAACATAAATCCGGATTGGTAAAAAGCCCGACGCCGTTGCGAGCGGCCGAGTGATGGCGCGCGCCCTTTACCACCCAGGTTTGGGGATGCGAATGGTGCGGCTGATCATCAAACTCCCGCTGACGCCATAAAGGAGGGCTATGGGATGCAAGACCGCCGGGCCAACGGCATAGGCGCCAAGCCACATATTGGGGCCGACGCGCCCGAGGGCGAACGCGAGGCCCAACAGCAACACCAAAAGCACATTGGCCGGTATGGGGACCCCTTCATAATAGCGAACTTTGCCTTCGATATCAGATAGCGTGACCGCCGTGACGTTATAGCGCGCCAAGCGGCTCAGCCCGCAGGCGACAAAATAAGTCAGGATGCAGACATCCCAGCCGCCGCGCAGGCCAAGGGTATAGCCGAGCACGGCCGGCGCGACGCCAAAAGAGAGACTATCGGCCAGGGAGTCGAGGTCAGCGCCAAGCACCGACGTGCGCTTCAACCAGCGCGCCACAACCCCGTCGAGCAAATCAAATACCAGAGCTAATGGCAGTAGTAAAAAAACGATGCCAAAGGTAGGATGCTGTCCACTGTCGAGGTAGCTTAGACAGAGAAAAATGGCGAGCATGCCGCAGCTGGCGTTGGCGAATGTCAGAACATCGGGAGGCCGAAACGAACGCAACATCGTCAAATGGGTTCGGTCAGAGGGGATCATGACGCTTTCTCCCAAACGTGTGTCAAAAGTTTTTTGGCGCCATCACAGCGCTGCCGCTATCGCTGCTAATTGTTGCAAGCCTTGTACCATCGCCACAAATTGTCGCTACGGCTGTTTTCCCAAACGATCTGGGGTCACTGGGCTCCAGCGCTGTTGAGACGGAGCAGCCAAGCGTGCATACTCTTAAAATGAAAGTAATATTCTCAAAATTAAACACATGCTGACACTCGTTTCTCAATCTCTCAGCTTAACGCCCCTTTTCTCAAGCCGATTGCCGATGAGCGGATTGGCACGATCATTGCTCTATCTATATCAGGACGCGCCTTAGCAGGCCGTCAGGAGCCTATCTTCACACGACGCACCTGTGGCCTCACAGGTGCGTCGCGCCTCTAGAATAGCGTAGGGAGAGCGTGATGAACACAGATGTATTAAAGGGAAAATGGAAACAGATTCGAGGCGAAGCAAAAAAGTGGTGGGGGGAGTTAACCGATGACGAACTCGACCAAATTGACGGCGATCAGGACAAACTCGTCGGCAAAATGCAAGAGCGCTATGGGTGGACGAAGGAAGAGGCTAGAGCTGAGGTGACGCGCCGTCTCAACGACTACGAGCGAACGGCGCCTTAATCGATACGCGTCACGTCTGCACAGACGTGACGCTAACCTTTGAGAGTCGCCATGAAGCCGGGCCGCTCCCGGAAAGCATGAAAAATATCTTTTGGTGGGCCATTCACTCTGCCACTCTTTAGAAAATTACGTAGGAGGAGAGAGAAAATGCTGAGCTGGGCGTTAGTGTTTTTGGTAATCGCGCTAATCGCCGCCGTGCTTGGGTTTGGCGGCGTGGCCGGGGCGGCGGCCGGCATTGCTAAGATTCTATTTTTTATCTTTTTAGTGATTTTCGTGATCTCGTTGATCATGAATGCCACGCGTCGAAGAATTTGACGGTCCTGCGAGCCGCGCCTCAGCGTTTTCGCGGGCGCAGGCGCAGTCGACTACCCGCCAAACGTTTCGTCTTACCAGGGGACAAAAATGATGCCGCACGTCTTGGTCGTTGACGATGTCGCGAGCACGCTGAGAGCGCTAGAGGTTATGTTGACTCAGGAGGGTTATACTGTCACCACGACGACATCCGGCGAAGAGGCCTTATCACTGCTTGGGCAGCATGATATCGATCTGCTCTTGACCGATGTCAAGATGGGTGGCATGAGTGGCCTCGACCTGCTTCGGCAGGTGAAGGCTGAGCATCCGGGCATCTGCGTCATTATCATGTCTGGCGGCCAGGATATCGAGGTTGCGGTTGAAGCCATGAAAGAAGGCGCTTTTGACTATTTGGTTAAACCGATGAGCCGCGAACGCACCGTCATCACGTTACAAAAAGCGAGCGCCGTGCAGGCGCTCATCGTTGAAAATCGGATACTCAAGAAACAAGTTCGCGACCAATTTTCTCAGTCCGAGGTGATCGGTTCCAGCCAAGCTTGGCGTCACATCCGCGAGCTGGTTAGTCACGTCGCGCCCTCGCGAGCGACGCTGCTCGTGACTGGCGAAAGCGGCACTGGTAAAGAAGTGATCGCTACGATGGCGCATCGCTTGAGCACCCGCGCATCGCAACCTTTTATCGTCCTTAACGCTGCCGCCTTACCTCCGGCCTTATTAGAGGCGGAATTGTTTGGCTACGAGAAAGGCGCGTTTACTGGGGCTTACGAACGCAAACCCGGACATTTTGAGTTGGCTGATGGGGGCACGTTGTTTTTAGATGAAGTTGGCGACATGCCCATGGAGATCCAGGCTAAACTGTTGCGTGTTCTACAAGACGGCGCGTTTAGGCGGCTTGGCGGCAGGCAAGACCTCCGTGCGGATGTGCGACTGATTACGGCCACCAATAAAAACCTCGCGGAAGAGGTGAGGATGCGGCGTTTTCGCGAGGATCTTTATTACCGCCTCAATGTCATTGCCATACACCTGCCGGCCTTGCGAGAGCGGCGCTCCGACATTCCTTTATTAGCCTCTCATTTTATCCGTCGATACGCCGAGATGAACCACAAAGAAGTCGCGTCTATTCAATCTGAAGCATTAGAAGCGATGAAGTCGTACGACTGGCCAGGAAATGTTCGCGAGTTGGAAAATGTGATCGAACGAGCTGTTGTGCTTTGCCAGTCAACATCCATTACGATTAACGACTTGGACTTGAGCCATCAACGCCTCGGTCATCTGATGGATGAAGAGGACTATCTTATGCTCCCTGTTCATTCAGACCTCGCGACAGTGGAACGGGAGGCCATTCTTCAAGCCCTGCGACACCATGCTGGAAATCGTCAGGCTACGGCGCGACAGCTCGCCATTGCTCCTGCGACGTTGTATCGCAAACTCAAAGAATATCAGCTCCATTAAGCCAGACGACGACTCGCGCGCGTAAGGCCGCATAGATTGCCTCTTTCTTTTTACCCGCTCGGGATGGCGTAGATGAAAATTGCACTCTCTGTCTTAGCCTGGTTGCTCATCCTTGCCACAGTGATTCCGGTAATACGGGCCGACGCCTGGTGGATTCGCGCCTTTGATTTTCCTCGCCTGCAAATCTTAGGCTTGGGATGCGGCGTCGCCATCGCTTTTTGGTTCATGCGCCCTCTTGCGTTCCCACTTGAGTATTGCACGGTTGGCGTCCTCATCGTTTGTCTCGTTTATCAAGTGTATACCATCTATCCCTATACTCCCTTAGCGGCTTCAGAAGTCGTCATGACCAGCGACGGTTCACGTCATGACCGTATCGCCATTGTGGTCTCAAATGTGTTGATGGAGAATCGGCAGGCCGCCAAGTTTCTCCGTATCGTACGCGACGCATCGCCCGATGTGGTGCTGATCTTAGAAGCGGACGCCTGGTGGGAGAAACAACTCGCGCCATTAGAGACAGATTACGCGAATACGGTCAAGAAACCATTGCCGAATACGTACGGCATGCTCCTTTACTCACGATTGCCCCTCATCGCGCCGGAGGTGCGCTTTCTTCTCGACAATGAGATTCCATCTATTCGAACTCAACTCACCCTAGCATCTGGTCGGAATATTTGGCTCTATGCGCTGCACCCAAAACCGCCTGCTCCAAGTGAGAGTGAGAAGACGACAAAACGCGACGCGGAATTGCTTATGGTCGGGCGCGAAGCGCGGTCGTTAACGCAACCGGTGATTGTAGCGGGCGATCTCAATGATGTGGCGTGGTCGCGCACCACGGCGCTATTTCAAAAGACCAGCAAAATGCTCGATCCCCGCATAGGTCGAGGTCTGTACAATAGTTTTAGCGCTAAAATGCCCCTTCTGCGCTGGCCGCTCGACCACGTTTTTCACTCCGATGACTTTGGTCTCATTGCCTTGAAACGTCTTCCGGCCTTTGGCTCCGATCACTTTCCTGTCTACGTGTCTCTCAATTTGAGTTTACAAGCCGAAACGCAGCAAGAGGAACCCAGTCTCAAAGCAGATGAGCGACGTGAAGTCGAAGAGAAAATTGAGCGAGGCCATCGGGAACCATGACCTGATACCAGCGGCGTGATGGCGTTGGCCCTAGAGAATTTTAGATATCCTTAATAACGGTGTTTTGTAAATCAGCTCTTGACGGCGCCCGCCTCATTCAATTGGCCTCATCCCTTTTATTTTGACTAATATACTGGCTCAATTTGAGAGTCAATGTTAGATATCGCCAATATCTCCTTAATAGATATCCTGTCAAATCTTTGTCTTTTTCCAAAAATGTTACAATTTTCACTATTGGCACAGAAATTGCTCTAATTATAAGTGTTCGCAACAGGCGGATATGGGAAAACCTTAATAAGGAGAATATGATGAATTTCTCGGTACTATCAAAATCGATGATCATCACGCTAGCAGCGTCAGCGCTGATCATGTCCTCAACCGCTCTTGCAGCGGAAAAAGAGGGTAAATCAATCAAGTCGACGGAGCCGACTATAGAGAAGCGTCAACCCGCTGCGTCGACTCCAGCGCCCGACCAAGAACGCGTCACAACCCAGATGCAGCCGGCGACTGACATTCTGAAAATACGAAAAATTATCGGGATGACAGTCGAAAACACCCAAGGCAGCAATTTGGGTGAGATTAATGATGTGGTGGTCGATCCAAAGGACGGCTCTATCGTTTATGCAGTGGTGGAGGCGGGCGGCTTCTTAGGATTGGGCGAAAAGCTTTTCGCTATTCCCTGGGGCGCTTTCCAAACTGTAGCGGACGACGATGACAGAGGCGAACTTGACAGGTTGATCCTGGACGTGGACAAAGACCGGATGCAAACTGCGCCTGGTTTTGACAACGACAATTGGCCCAACATGGCCGATACCCAGTGGGGGGAAACGGTTCACTCGTATTACGATCAACAAGATCAGTGGGCGCGGCGTCAGGCCGCGAACCAAGGCGATCATAAAATGAGTCAAGATGACGCTTCGGGCTCAGCAACCACGCAAACAGAGGAGCAAATCTCTGCAACGGTTCAACAGGTCCGCGGCAACACGGTTGAGCTTCAAGTGCCTGAGAGCATGATGCAAGATCTGCAAGCTGGAGACCGAGTTGAGGTAAACATCAAGAAATAAAAACGTAACAGACTCAAACGGGTCACGACTCAAGGTAGAAAAATAAAAATAAAAAGCTAGGATCAGAGTCTAAGGACTAAACACTGGTAATCCTTTATCCGCCCGGTATCTAGCCTAGCAAGGGGTGACGCGTCGTCAAGCGCGTCACCCCTTGCTTTATATCTGTTGAGATCTTTTGTTGCCTTTATGTTATGTTAATGTATGCAATCCTGTTCCCTTTGTATGCTAAATTTAAACTGATACTATCCAAAGTGATGACGCATATTAATTTCTCAGCAAGAAAGAAGGCTTTGATATGAGGCATGAGTCCGAAGAGATTAAGGAAGTCGCCCGGTTAGGCGGCTTGAGCGTGATTGAGTTAGGCAGACGAGTAGTCAAAAGTGTATATGAAGATAATGCAATTGGTCAAGCTGCGCAATTGGCCTACTACTTTCTTTTTGCTTTGTTTCCATTTCTCTTGTTTCTCACCACTTTGCTTGGTTTTTTACCGCTGGCGAGGGATGAAATCATGGGCCTTCTCGCCGACCTGATGCCGGGCGAGGTCGTTTCACTGGTGCAAGAGAATGTGCGCGACCTCGTTGTCCGGCAGCGTGGCGAACTGTTGTCCTTTGGGATTTTGACGGCCCTTTGGACCTCATCGAGCGCCGTCGCCGCCATCATAGACAATCTCAATCGCGCCTATGGCGTGCCAGAAGGGCGTCCAATCTGGAAAGTTTGGGGAATCGCGCTCGCACTGGTGCTGGAACTTTTGGTCCTCTTGATGGCGTCTATCGCGCTTCTGATCTTTGGCCCTCAACTCGGCGGCGTATTCGCTGAGCAAATTGGCCTTGGGCAGGCCTTTGAGGTCGTCTGGGCGCTTGCGCGCTGGCTTGTCATTGTTGTATTTCTCATCTTTGCAATGGCTAATATTTACTACTTCGCGCCCGATGTTGAGCAAAAATGGAAATGGATTACTCCGGGATCAATTTTCGCCATTTTGGCTTGGATTGCAGTATCTTTGGGGTTTTCGTATTATGTAAGCCATTTTGGTTCTTACAACAAGATCTATGGCAGCATTGGCACGTTTATTGTCTTGATGACCTGGATGTACTTGATGGGATTTGTGATCCTCGTTGGAGGCTCCATCAATGCTGAAATCGAGCACGCCGCCCGCTTTGGTAAAGACCTGGGAGAAAAGGCATTGCTGGACGACGATGAGCCGCTAGAGGGCGTGATTAAGGCTTCAAATGATCCGAGGCGGTCGTGAGCGAGGCATAGTATAGAGCCACGTCGCGCATATCCGCCGAAGTCAGCCAAGCCGCCATGGGGCGCATCAGATGGGCGTAGGGGGAGCCGCCGCGGTGTTGCGATTGAAAGAGCTTAAGTTGTGAGACAAGGTAGTCAGTATACTGTCCCGCGAGAATGGGAAAAACCGGGTTGCGGGGCATGTCGCCAGGGCCATGGCAGTCGACGCAAGAGGGCACGCGCTGGCGAGGAATGCCTCGATGAGCAATGGCTTTGCCTCGCTCAATGGATGACGCCTCAGAGCTAGCGCGGGGCGCGGGAACCGGCGCCTCCAAACGACTGTAATAATCTGCGAATTTTTGCATGTCCTCAGGTCGCAACGCGGCCGCCACCAATGACATCACGCCGCTATGGCGATCACCTCGGGCATAGGCTTGCAAGGCGGCGACGAGGTACGCCGATCGCTGGCCGCCAAGCCGAGGAAAGATGCCCTCGCCTCGGCTATGGCATCGATCGCAATGGATCGCGGCGGCCTCGGCGACATTGCGCACGGGTGATAAGGCGAGTAGCGAGATGGCTTCAACGGCTGCTGGCTCTTCGCCGTGAATGAGCTGTCGATACGACGCCGCATCGAGTTGTGGAAATTTGAGGAGAAAGGCCACCATCGCCCAGACCTCATCATCACGCTGCTGTGTTGGCCAAGCCGGCATACCGGTAAATTTGACGCCGTGCTTGACGACGTAAAAGAGTTCGTCGGGGGTCAACTCGGTGGCTGGCGATGACAGGCCGGGCGGATGTGGCGTCATCTGCTGCGACACCCGCGGCACAGGCTCGCCGGGGCTGCCGTGACAAGAACGGCAGCCCGTTTCGTAGTGCCCCGCGCCTTGTAGCACGAGATCGGGGGTATCCAGTTTGGGCGGCTTGAGGCCTAATGATTGGGTGGCAAGCGAGCGGCGCATGGTGAATTTTAACAACCATGCCGTGATCGGCCAGTGGCCGGAGCTGGCTTTGATCGGCGCTAGCCCTGCCGCCGCAAAAAGGAATCCGCCCACGCCAAGCGCCGCGAGCGCTCCCCCTATTTTGATCCACCGGCGTTTCATGCCTACCCCCTCGATGCAATGGCCGGCGCGCGCAGCAGCCTTGCGGTCAGCCCAAGGCCGCCGGCCAGATAGGCGATGCCGCCGACGAGCAGCATCACCGCCCCTCCCAAATGCTGATCCTCTAGAGCCGTAAGTCCGGAGACACTGTCGGCATGCGCGTAGAGGGAGCGCGGGGCGAGGCCAAGCAGCGCCCCTAACAGCGTCATGTGCATGGACGTCAGTAGAAGGCCCACAATGCCGGCCGCCGCTCGGTTGCCATTGCCCTGGACATGGCCGCCCAAAGCCGACAGCCACAGCCAGAGACCGACGAGAAAAAACATGCCTTGCTCGGCTACCAGCCCCGTGACGCAGTGCCTGGCTTCGCGATGCAGCGCGGGCGCATGCCAGGCCCACACCACGACAAGCTCGACCACAGACGCCGGAATCGGGGCAAACCACTTGGACGCTCTGTACGTGGGATCATACGGTCCGCCCGCCAGGCCCAGAGCCAGTAGCGGCGTCGCCACCGCCACAACCCCCATATGCATGACCATGTGGGCGACGAAGGCGCGCGGCGCCAGCGCCGGCAAAGGCCCTAGCCACAAGGCCGCGAGGATCAGACAACCTGCCATGCAAAAGACGCCGCGCATTAGTGGCAGCTCCGAATAAAAACGACGACAAGCGTCACGAAAAGGATGGCCACGAAGCTCAAAGCCGATAGCAGCAGCGTGGCGAAGCCCAAAAAACGGTGGCGGCTCTCCGGCGAGTCAAAGTCGTGAGGGCCTGTGGTGCTGCCGAAGCGGTGGCGGCTGAAGCCGCGCCAACCGATGATGACAATGCCGACGAGCGCGAGCCCGGTGTAGATGGTCATCGCCAGCCGAATGGGTTCCAGGCCGCCATCGCGACCCACAACTTTCTCGCACCAGACCGCGGCGCTCATGTAGCTTAGCAGAAAATGCGCCGCCCAAATCGTCGGCGAGATGGTGAGTATCCACAAACTCTCATCTTGTTCTGGTAAATCGTTCATCGCGCCATCCTTATGCAACCAGCGGAAAACCGGCGATCACGGCGATGGTGATCGCTGCCGTGATGGCGATGAAGTGCCAGTAGAGCGCCACGTTGGTGATGTCGATATCGTAGCGCGCCGTCATGCGCCCCGCCAGGCGACGGGCCAGGCAGTATAGCTGCATGATCACCCCAACTGCCACGTGTATCGCGGTCCACAGCGCCAGCACCCACACGGTGGCCGGGTAGACGTGGCTGGTGGGGTCGAGTCCAGAGGTCCAGGGACCGGCCAAGAGCGCGCCGGCGCCCGCTACCGCGAGAAGCGCGGCGCCCAGTAACCCCACATAAAAAGATATGGCTTGATCGCTTTGGTTCCAGCGCCGGGCGAACACCGTCAGCCCCCACGCGCCCAATAGCAAGACGCCGCTCGCAATGGGCCAAAGGACGCCCGGCCCGACAGAGGAATCGGGCGGAAAATTGTCGTTGACCGTCCAGTAAAAAAAGTAGCCGAAGACGAGCGCGATAAAGGCGGTCATATCGCCAAGCATGGTGATCAGCATGGCCCACCAACCCACCGAAGCCGACCCTGAGGCGTAAAGGGGCAAGGTGAGGCCAAGCCCGACGTCCTTCGACTCTTTTTCCGGCATCAAGGCGGTGCCGGTCCACAGCCAGATGAGAATGGCCACAAGCGCAAAACCGCCGCTGATGGCGGCCAATGTCCACCAGTGATACGTGGAAAAAATGAACACCCCGCCGGTGAACATGGCCGCGACAAATGTGAGAAAGGTCGGGCCGGGCACCCGTAGACATTGAATGGGCTGCGCGTCGATGGCGGTGGTCACCAAGGTTTCGCGTTTGCCCTCTTCGGCGTCAGGCAAATAAAAGCGCCCTTCGTCCACGTCTCTTACAAAATTGGGCTGATCCCATAGCGGATAGCGGGCGTCGATTTCCGGAATCGAGCGCACGCCCCACGGTTTGTCCGGAACCTCCGCTAGCCATTCCAGCGTGCCCGCCCCCCAGGGATTGCGTTCGGCGTAAGGTTGCTTGTTTTTGGGCCGGAAGATATCCCAGACGAGCACAGCGAAACCGGCGGCCAAGATGAACGCGCCCAGGCTCGACGCGAGATTTAAGAGATCAAAGCCAAGCCCCGCGGGATAGGTAAATACGCGCCGCGTCATGCCAATCAAACCGGTGAGATGCATGGGCAAAAACGTCACATTGAATCCAATGAACAGGAGCCAGAAGACGATGCGGCCGAGCTTGTCCGACAGCTTTTTACCGCCAATAAGGGGAAAAAAGTAATACAGCCCGGCCACCACCGGAAAAATCGTGCCGCCCATCAGCACGTAGTGCAAGTGGCCCACCACGAAATAGGTGTCGTGGGCCTGAAAATCAAACGGCGCCAGAGCGACCATGACGCCAGTGAGGCCGCCGAGCACAAACGTGGCTAGGCCGGCGAAGACAAAGCGCATGGGCACGGAGTGAGTGACATTACCCACCAGTAACGTGGCCAAGAAGCAGAAAAACTGCACGCCTGTGGGAATGGCTACAGCCTCGGAAGCGGCGGAAAAAAAGCCGAGCGAAACGCCGGGCAAACCCGTGGTGAACATGTGGTGCACCCACAGGCCAAAGCTCAAAAAGCCGGTGCCGACGGCGGCCAGGACAATCCATCCATACCCCACGATGGGGGTGCGGGCGAAGGTGGGCACGATCATCGCGATCAAAGCGACGGAGGGCAAAAAGATAATGTAGACCTCGGGATGGCCAAAGATCCAAAAGAGATGCTGCCAGAGCAGCGGGTCGCCGCCTCGGGCCGGGTCGAAAAAAGGCCAGTGCAGCAGGCGTTCAAGTTCGAGCAAAATATCGCCGGCGATGAGCGGTGGGAAGGCGAACAAGATCATGCCGGCGGTCACTAAGATGTACCAGGAATAGAGCGGAATGAGATTGATTCGCATACCCGGAGGCCGGCATTTGAGCACCCCGACGATGAGTTCGACCGCTGCGGCAATCGAGGCCACTTCGATAAAGGACAGGCCAAGGAGCCAGATGTCGGCGCCGACGCCGGGCTGATACGTGGTGGTGAGCGGCGGATACATAAACCAGCCGCCTTTGGGCGCAGCGTTAAAGAAAATCGAGCCGCAGACAAAAATGCCGCCAAGCAGAAAGCTCCAAAATCCGAAGGCGGAAAGGCGCGGAAAAGGGAGATCGCGAGCGCCAAGCATTTCCGGCAGCACCATGATGGAAAAGGCTTCAAAGATCGGGATGGCGAATAAAAACATCATGACCGAGCCGTGCAAGGTAAAGATCTGGTTATACAAATCGGCGGAGAGAAAGGTGTTTCCTGGGACGGCAAGCTGCGTGCGCATCAGCAACGCCAGCAAACCGCCAAAGAGAAAAAAGACAAACGCCGTCGTGGTGTACCAGAGTCCGACTTCGGAGTTGTTCACGGCCGACCAATAGCGCCAGCCCACCGGCGTTTTCCACGCCTCTAACAGACGCTCTTGTTGCGCGCGCTGCACAGCCTCAGGCGGCGCATGGGGAAGCGGTTCGGGATCTTGTTTCATTTCAGTCCGTCCAGATAAACGGCTAGGGCCCTCAGGTCCTCGGGCGGCAGCATGCCAAAGGCCGGCATATGCGCACCCGGTTTCACGGTGTCCGTGTGGGCCAGCCACTGTACGAGCGATTCGATGTCGTTGGGCAACGTGCCGGCGCCAAGGCTCAAGCGGCTGCCGACATGGGTGAGGTCTGGACCCAGCACGCCGTCGGCCGAAGCGCCGCGAATGGTATGACAAGCGCCGCAGCCATTGGCGATAAACACCTCTTGTCCACGCCGCGTCTCAGCTTGCGCAGGCGCCTGCGCTGGTTCTCGCTGGCGCTGCAGCCAAGCGGTGTACGCCTCTTTTTCTAAAACCACGACATCCAGGGCCATCAAGGCGTGAGACGCGCCGCAATACTCGGCGCAGACGCCGCGAAACACCCCGGTTCGGGTGGGCTCCAGGGTCAGCCGATTGACGCGCCCCGGAATCATATCAATTTTGCCGCCGAGCGACGGAATCCAGAAGGCGTGCACCACATCGGGGCTCTCCACTTCAAACATCACCGGCGTTCCGACGGGGAGCCGCACTTCATTAGCGAGTTCGATAGGATCGCCCATGTCGCCGCTAGGCGGCAAATAGCGCACACGCCACCACCACTGCTCACCCGAAACCGCAATCTTGACATGTTCTCCCGACGGCGGCGCCAGGAGGTCCGGCATCATCGCCAAACCGTAGGCGAGCAGCGCCGCTAGCGTCAGGGTTGGCAAAACGACGCCGCCGCCAATAATGAGCCATGGCGCAAAACGTTGGCCATGCGACTCGGGGCGAGCGCGCATGACGTAAATGGCCAGGCTCACCACCACGATCCAGATGACGGCTGCCCCAGCCGTCATCGCCCAAAAGAGATCGGCGATGCGCTCAGCCGCGCGTCCAGCTGGCGCCAAAGCCGATTGAGGCCCGCGACAGCCCGCTAGCCATAGTCCTATCCATAAACCGGGCCATCGGCCCCAAAGGCGCAACCCCCAAAGACGTAACCCCCAAAGACGTAACAATATTAATCCTTTTCCCAGTGGGCTTGACGCCGCGGCGCATGTAGACATCCGTGTGGCGATCACCCTTTAATCCCCTAAAAATTCTCCAACCGCATTGAGGGGCGTTATATGATCGCAGACGATTTTTAAGGCAGCTAACAAAGGTACGGCGAGTAACATGCCCGGCACCCCCCACAGCCAGCCCCAAAATGCCAGCCAGATAAAAATCGCCACCGGGTTGAGCGTGAGCCGACGTCCGACAATGGTGGGGGTGACCAAGAACCCTTCCAGCCCCGTTAGGCCAAGAAAGACGCCAGGTACAAGCATGGCCTGACCGAGGGTGTCAAAGGTGAGGAGCGCCACGATGGTGAGAATGCCGCCGCTGGCTACAGCGCCCAAATAGGGGATGAAGTTGAAAACGGCGGCCATGACCCCCCATAACCAAGGGTTCGGCATGCCGAGCCCAAACATGGCGACGCCCACCGCGGCGCCGAGTCCGGCATTGATCAAGGTAATCGTTAACAAATAGTGCGAAATGTCGTGTCGCACGGCGTGCACGATGGTGACGGCAAGCTTTTTATCTTCAAAGCGCGGCAGAATGCGAACGAGTTTGAGGAGGAACAGATCGCCTGAAGCGAGTAAAAAATACAACAAAATCGTCATCGCGCCCACCGTCGCCAATAAGTTTAGGGTCTGATTAAGCGCGACGCCGATGAGACTAGGGCGTTGCACTTCAACTTTAACCGTTGATGGCGCCGCCTCCTTCTTCATCGTCGTCACTTTTTCAACCTGTTTGGTCGCTTCGTTGATCTCCTTGACGGATTGCTTGACCGGTCGTATCTTAGCTTCAATCTGAGATATGCTGGAAGGCAGTCGCTGTACCCATTGAGTGGCAGGCACCCAGAGTTGATAGACGCCGAAAACAAGCAGGCTTACAATAGCGATAAGCAGTAGTGCTGCTCCCGCTGCTTCGGGTATGCCCAGGCGAGCCAATTTTCGCACCATTGGAGACAAGAGAAAGCTCAACAACAGAGCCAATAGAATGGGAAGAAGCACAGCGCGAGCGACGTAGAACATTGCGCCAAGTGCTAAAATCATCAAAACACTCAGAGCGAAAGAGCGGATATCGAGAGGGCCGCGTAACAAACGCGCCAATTCGGCCATGCTCAGAGATTGCTGTGGCGCAGAGATTGATTCCTCGAAGGCATGATCTTTTTCCATGCGAATCTCGTTTGTATAAAATTTGAGCTGGGTTCCACATGTCTATGCAGGATTTAAGCTATTGTAACACCTATGCGTCACAGCGAATCCAAATTTTTCAAGGAGAGCAAGTTCCATGCCATATTCGATGCAGCCGAACGCCTCATAGCTCGCTCGCGCCGCTCGCGCCATTTGTATTTTGCCTCAACGTGGTCTTGACCGCATCTATTAATTTGAGAGACTTCGTTTTTATTTTGAGAGGGTCGCTGAGGGATTTAAGCAGTCAGCCTTTGGCGGATTGCCTCCGACTTGCGACATCTTGGCATAAGATTTGCTCCTTGATCATAAGGCAAGACGGAGTAAATCTGTAAAGCCTTTACTATTCCCTTATCTTGAGTACAGGAGATGCGCATGGCTGTTACCATTACCGACCCGATCAAAATCGTGTTTGCGATTTTGTTGCCTCCCTTAGGCGTTTTTTTTGAAGTAGGCTTCAAAGGTCACTTTTGGCTCAATATCTTGCTTACTCTATTTGGCTTTATTCCAGGAATTGTCCACGCTTTGTATGTCATCTTGAAATATTGATATCAGTCAATGTCGTTTGCGTTCTGCTTGACATGCCAATTTAATAGCCTCAGATTCCTTCTGTTGGCTTTCCACACAATGTCGAATAGGTCGCCGGCAATCGGTATCGCGCCGATTGCCGTATCAATGGCAATGTTGCCGATCATGCGCGCTAGAAGGCGCTTGGGGGCGCGAAGCCGCAGCGCCTCATAGACAATATAGCCTGACAATAGGGCGCCGACGATGTCGCCAACGCCAGGGACCAGACCCAAAAGGCTATCGAGCCCAAAGCGAACTGATGTCCCTGGTATACCAAAGCTCGAATCGAGTAGATGGGTCAACTTGCGAACTCGGTTTAATCTTGAGCTAACTTCGTGAACTGACTTGGTGTCCCGCCATTTTTCCGGGCGAGATGACTGCCATGGTTGAGTCATATGTTTTCCATTTCAAAAAGGTTTTATGGCGACTAGGATTGAACCGCCGCCTCCCCTCTAGCCCTGGACCCCTAGCGGCCTGAAGATGCTTTGGTCATCTCTACACGCACATCAGAGATGGCCTCAGAGGTGATAAAGCCGCGCCTGTCGGTATCGAGCTAGCATGTGGACATTCTCTCGTGTTGTCCGGCGAATCGACAACGATATCGTCCGCCACCGCCTGGAAGGCGGTGGCGGACAGCTAGACATAAAGTTGTTCATCCGCCCTAACAACGACAGTCGCTGTGACCGCAACCTTCTCCTCGGGTGTGGCCATTGGCGCAAGCTTCACTGCAATACAGGTGTCCGTTTCGTTCAAGACTCTGAGCAGGGGTTACCTCGCACATACATTGACGTTGGCAAGCGCATTTCATCTTGATTTCCTTGTTGTTTGAGTGAAATAGACCATCATGCAGACCAGCTCATCAGATCACTGCTTGACAGGTCACGAGATGAAGCCTTGACGCTAATTTCCTTTAGGGGCCTGCGGACGGTAAGGTATAAATACACAACCAGCCTCAGGATGCGATACAAAGCAAAAAACATACCAAACGCCCAGCCTAAAAAGTGGAGAATAAAAGCGGCGTCATAAGATGTATTTTCCCGTGCGACTCTCTCAAAATGATGCAAAGATGTTTCAAAATGGCATACATCAATTGCAGCAATTTCATCAGAATATCACGCAGGCTCCACAAATATTAGTTGCGGTTCTGCAGCGTGGCACAATATTTGCGACATACAAGCATCATCAGTTTAAAAGTTGTTTGGCATGGATTCCGGGGAAACATGATGGAGATTTAATCATGAGGGACGTATCTTCTACAAGCGGAGCGGTGCAGCAGGCCACTCAAGCTGCGGGCGATAAGGTGGAAACCTTGGCGCGGTTTGGCTATGCCACCAAAGGCGTGGTCTATGTTATCGTCGGCGTGCTTGCCGTGATGACGGCCGTTGGCGCGGGCGGTTCCACAGAGGGTTCAAAAGGCGCGATTGAGACGATTGCCCAACAACCCTTCGGCCGCATTCTGGTTGCATTGACGGCGCTGGGGCTCATTGGCTATGTCATCTGGCGGTTTGTTCAGGCTTTTAAAGATCCGGAAGGCAAGGGCTCCGACGCCAAGGGGATTATCGCTCGCATCGGCTATGCCGTCAGTGGCGTTACCTATGCGGGCCTTGCGTTTCTTGCTGGCCGCATGGCTATAAGCGGCGGCAGTAGCGGCGGTAGCGGCGACAGCTCCAAGCAGGAATTGACCGCGAAGCTCATGTCCCAGCCCTTTGGTCTGTGGCTCGTTGGTGCTGTCGGCGCAATTGTGATCGGCGTGGGCATCTATCACTTCTACCGAGCCTACAAAGCAAAATTCATGGAGCGTTACAAGTCCGGTGAGATGTCGGCCACGGAGCGTCGCTGGGCCAAGCGTATCGGCCAATTCGGCCTTTCGGCGCGCGGCGTCACGTTTTCGATCATTGGCGGTTTTTTTATAATCGCGGCCCTTCAGGCGGATCCGAGTCAGGCCAAAGGCCTCTCCGGGGCGCTCGACACGCTGGCCCGCCAGCCTTATGGTCCGTGGCTCCTAGGGATCGTGGCGCTCGGTCTTGTCGCCTATGGCGTTTATTGCTTCTCGCAGGCGCGCTACCGGCGTATTGCAGCATAGGGCAGCTCGTTGGTTCCGACGAGCGGTATATGTCGTGGTGGTTTTTGAGAGATTTATTCTGAGACGCATTGCCAAAACTTATGCGTCTCAGATCACATCCCAGGCAACATCAATGCGCCGCCCGGATGTTGTGCGAGTCACAAACTCTGTTTAGATCGCTCGGGCAATGAAAATGACCGCAGCGATACCAACCAATATGAGAACGACTGTCGTAAGCGTTCCACCTCTCATTGATCTTTCTCCTAACGTATAAGTTTAGATTTCACCACTAGGTGGGTAGATGGATTTTCTACTTGGCGCACTACGAGCAACACATCATGCAATTGCGGCCAATATGAATTCACCACTCACCTCTATACAAAATGATTCATGCATAGAGCAGAAATCATATAATGAATATCTGCAATTTCTATGCCTTATTTTGTTTGCACCGGATTGTAAGAAAGGGCAAATAGAGCCGAGGGGTGAAAATGGCCTACACCGCCTCATTGGCGCGCATGGTTTTTGCACGAGAACTTTGATAAAATGAGGCTTTGTCTCATGAGATTATGTATATCGCTTATCATAGGATAGAAAGGCAAGAAATATGTCTCTGATTGCCCTATCGTTAAAACACGATAAGACTCTAGAAGAAGCGCGTGGGGATCTGAAGTCGGTTGTCCAGCAAGTCCACGATCTCCTTGGGATGCTGATTCGACAAACGGTGTGGTCGTCTGACCAAAGCGAAGTGCGACTTGACGGCAGAGGCTTTTGGATTGAGATGTCAGTGGACGACGTCTTAGTGCATGTAACGGGAGATATACCTGTCTTAGGACATTTGTTGGGCGGTCGTCTTTCGAGCGGCGTCCAGGAAATCGTGCAAAAGACTTTTCAAAAACAACTCCGTTAACCACGTCAACGATGACGGTTGACAGCTGAGTCGCCGTCTCTGATCCACGTTTGACGCCGACGCTAACTCTCTTCGGCCTCTGTTTGTCTCTCATTATCCGGAAGCCCCGGGGCAGCGGTTAGCTCATTCCAGATAAACTCTCCCATGAGGCTTTCGACACGGAATTGATCGGCAGACAAGACCGCGGCTTCCGGGTGGAGACAACGCAGTCGCACCTTTACCGCTGTGCCTTCGCCTTCATGGCTTTCGATAGAGATGCTTGCCCCTCGGGAATTGAGCGCTTGTTGGACGATGAAAAGCCCCGACCCAGTGCCCTGGGCGTGCTCTGGGTGGGCTCGAAACCCTTTTTGGAAAACCCGTGACAGATATTCCTCTCCAATGCCAAGGCCATTATCTTCAACTTGGATTTCACAGAAACCCGAATCATTTTCCTCCTCAATGATTGTGGCGCTAACGGCAACCCATCTCTCGCTTTTGTCGCAATCACAATACTTGATCGAGTTTCCAACAAGATTGACTAACACGAGATACAGGACGGTTGCCTCCATGCTCACCTCGGGGAGAGGCGACTCGACTCGAAACTCCAGCCCTAAATGAAAAATTTCGTCATTGAACTCCTTCTGAATGCGATTGAGAGCTTCTTCTAAAGTGACTAAGCGTTGTCCTGCTCGGGCGCTTTCGGCAATCGTCAAGATGCGAATAGTGTCGAGCAGATACGTCGACCGATTAACAGCCACATCCATCGCTTCGATATAAGTGCACCAGGTCTTCGTGATCAGCCAATTCTTCTTGAAGGACTTGCAGGTTTAAAGTTAGCGTGTTGAGAGGATTGCGTAGCTCATGGGCGATGGCGCGAGAAAACTCTTCAAGGCTTGCAGCCATCAATTGCTCTCTGTCTTGATCGGCTCTAATATAGGTTCCCATTGCAATGTAACTGACAGAGCGCAGGCCTGACGCCAGCCGGTTGGCGACTTCGAGCACATCGTGAGATTCGGCGTCGCTCGCATGTTCCTGAATCGCTTGGCTCACGCCGCGCGTCACCACATCGGCGAGGCCTTCAAACTCAGCTAAGACCTCTTCGAGCGAATAGCCTTGATCGCGGCGTATCTGGCCGTGTAGGCGCAAATGGTTGCAGAGGTCCTGGCGCGCGAGTTCGATTGGATTGCGCAGAAATTTCGCCAAGCTCCGCAACACGGGCGGCACGTGATTTCGAAGCGCGCGGTGCGGCAACGCATTGATAACGGTCGTCTGCACTCGCCCTCTGACCCACTCAATCCAACTGGTGACAAGCGCCTCGGCGTTTTGCTCTAAATAATCAGAAGCGACGATGGTGGCGCGATTATCGTTCATATCTCCCGTCCCTCTTTGGCATAAGCGTGGATAGCTATGCCGCCCCTAACGCCGTGGCGCTGCGTCGGCTTGGCCGGGGAGCTGTCTGGGGCGACATGCCGATGGCCTGAGAGGAGATATTATCACGAATTTGCAATTTGTGAGAGACCGAGAATGAAAAACCCTGACGCGCGCTAATCGTCGTGCAAGAACTTGAACACCCCGAGGGCGTGGTCTCGCCGAAACAAGGCGTAATCCGCATAGATACGCTTACTCGCGTGCTCGGCAAAATCGATGACATCATCGCAGAAGACGTCAGCTTGAATCGACTGAAGAATCCGCTTTTCAGCGTCGCCTTGCATGAAGCCCGTATCTTCGTCTGAGCGGGCGTGCGGCTGCGCCAAGGCGCGGCCGCAAATCGCCGCGTAGGTCTTGAGTTCGCTTGCGCTCAAGTCGTCAACGTCGATATCGTCCTTGAAGGGACTGCGCTCGCGAACCAGAAAGCTCTCGTTATCGATGACCGCTCGACCATAAAAGGGGTCGCCGCCAGCTAAGTGAATTTGGTGCGCCATGACGATCTGTTCGGCCTTCTCGGCCTCTTCAAAATCGTTGGCGGGCACGAGTCCGTAAAGCGCCGAGCGCCGCGCCTGCTTCATCTCCAACACGACGCAATCGCTGATGTCCTTACTCCAGCCTTCGACCAACACGAAATAGCGGTCAAGACCCAAACTAGCGGTGCCGCTGCCCGTTTTGATCGCGACGTCTTTGACCTTGAAAAAGGTTTTGGGTTTGGTCCGGCCGCCGATGTCCGTTTCGGCCTTGTACTTATTGACGACGCGTTGAAATTTCTCGATCTGGCCGGAGTGCGGCACGATTTCATCCGTAGGGATGAACTGCCCCTTGTCTAAATCGATCAACTCTTCAAGAAACGCCTTACGGGTGGTCACCGCCCCTTGCAAAAGCTTTCTGATCATTTTCGGACTGTTGTCAATGCGAAACTGGAACGTCGTTTCGCGATCGTCGCGGGCGAATTCTTCCAGAGCCTTGAGATAGCCGCCGACAAACGCGCGCACCACGTGGCGGCGGCGCTTTTTTTTGAACCCTTGTTCTTTTGCCGTGATATAAAAGCCGACCGCGCCGCGTTTGATATCGTAAGAAAAGGGCGCCACCCAGGCTTCGTCAAAATCGTTGACGCCGAAAAAGGGCGCGCCGTCCTCATTGGGCATGACGCCAAAGTTTTCGGGATGCACATCGCCGATGGTGAAGACGAGCGGCAAATGCGCATCAGAACCGGCGTAGTCGCGATAGTAAAGCAGCGCCGTGCCGCGGAAAAATGAAAACGCCGAGTCGGCGAGTTTTTCAAATTTCTCTTGCGCTCCTTCGGGCCGATTGTGGATGCGTTGTTGGTGATCTTCGCGCAGCGTGCGGCGCACGTGTAAACGGCGCTCGTGTTTGGACAACAATAAAGGAGGGATGATGATTTGACCGCTGGCGAATCTCTCAGCGTACGTTTTATAAGCTTCGCTACGGTCAATTTCAGACGCGCGATTGATGATGATCATGGTTTCCTCACTATGATAGAGTCTAGGGTTTTCAGGATGCGGGATCCCGCTCCTCACCGAGTTCATGCAGGGCCTGCATGACGTCGTCTAAGCGGCTGGAAGGTTGAGTTTGCGGCGCTGTCATGCTTTCGTCTTCCGCGACTTGTAAAGCTTGCGCATCCTGCGCCCACTGGCGCAATATCTCTATTTTTTGCTGGTGAGATAACGCCTGATGATGCAGCACCTCGTGTGGCGAAGCAAAAACGGCAGACGGATTCGACATGGCTTGATTAATGTCGATCATTGATATGCTCCTCATGCATGATGGTTTGTTGTCCAACGACACGCCTGTGTCATCGATTAACGGGGAGAATTTCCAGAGTCCTCCAATAAGTTCTTTCCCTCTTCTGGCAGACGCGCCCGCCGCGCCTGATCTTGCAGGCGCGGCGTCTCGCTCTCCAGGTCGCCTTCCGCCGCTGTGGACACCGGATCCGGCGCGTCGGATGACGGCGGCGGACCTGGCCGTCCTCCATCGCGAGGCCGATCCAAGCGCTCCTCCAGGAGCCGCACCGGCACGCCATCGGGAAAGATCACTTCGCGCAATTCATCCGGCATGGATATGCTCGCGTCTTGCAGGGTTCGTTTCACCATGCGAATGACTGAAGACTTGGTTTTGAAATAATCATGCTGTTTGCCATCGAGCCAGAATAACACCCGCAAGTTCACGGTTGCCGCCCCCAACGCATCCACCAGCACGGCGGGCGGGGGGTCTCGCAAGATTGCTGGATGGTCGGCCAAGACCTGCATGACCACCTCCTGGGCCATTGGAATGGCGTCATCGTAGCCAATGCCAACGACAAAATCTCCTCGCCGGTTGGGGTTGGCGGTATAGTTTTGAATCGTATTTTTATAAATCGTGGCGTTCGGAATCTGAATGTGGTTGCCTTCGAGTGACATCAACACCGTGCCGCGCGTGGTCATACTCTGCACCAAACCCAGATGCCCATCCACTGCAATGAGATCTTGAAGCTGAAAGGGCCGCTGCATACTAATGAGAAGACTGGCCAAAAAGTTTTCCATGATATCTCGAAAGGCAATACCGATCACCAAACCGGCGACCCCGGTGCTGCCCACCACGGTGAGGGCCAAGCGGGTTAAGCCGGCGACGTGCAACACGATGTAGACCCCAATTAAAAAGACAGGCAGGCTCACCGCTTTGGCGACCACATCGCGCAGCAAGGCGCTGGCGATGCGACGCTGAAAAAACCGTCGAGCGCATCGACTTGCCAATTTCGCCGCCCACCAGGTGACGATTAAAACGACGAGCGCAAATCCGGCAAAAGGCAACATCTGCACGATGTCGCGCCACAATTGCCGGAGCCCTTGCCAGGCGGGCGAAAAGTCCCAGGGCGAGCGCTCGGCAATGGCGATGCGATTGACGACTGCAACCACATCTTGGGTGCGGCTGGCGAGCTCTTTGGCCCAGGTTTTGTACTCCTTGGAGCCGGTGCGCCCGTCCAAAAACACGACGCCTTCTCGCACCTCAACTTGCGGCTCTTGAAACCATGCAGTCGCTTCTAAAATGTGGCGTAAGCGATCGCGGATCTCCTCATCTCGCGCCACGGGTTGCACGTCGACTTCCTTCGGCGCTTGCGGCTCCTCGCCAGGTTGTTCGTCTTCACTGCGCGCCGCAGGCGGGTTGGGATCAGATTGCGCCCAAGCTGGGGCGCCCACAAGCGCGATGACCACGACAAAACCGCACAGCAAGACACCCTTCCACTGCTGGCGCTCCGTTCGTCCATGCTTCAACGGCCCAAATGCGATGTCACGTTCATGGTCCTGACATCGTCTCATCGCCACCCCCCTCACGCCGAGCGGAGCCCCGCGCGCTCCTCGACATTTTCTACTTCGTCATCCCCTGCCTCGTGAGTCAAGGTGTGAACCTGCACATCGACGCACAACGAGGGCGGTTGGCTAAGCTGTCCGACAAACGAACCCGCAACCGGAGGGATGGTCTCTGGATGGCGATGCACAGCGACCGGAATATGATCCGCGCCAACCACGTTGCCGCTCGTGGGGTCAAACCCTTTCCACCCTGCCCCCGGCAGATAGACCTCGGTCCAGGCATGCGTCGCGCCATGACCGACTTCCGTTGCCGGACAATGCAGATAGCCGCTGACAAAGCGAGCGGCTAAGCCGATTAAGCGGCACGCTTCCATAAAAAGGGTGGCGAAATCCCGGCACGAGCCATTTTGTTGCGCCAACGTGACGCCTGGCGCCTGTACGCCCGGCGCTTCGCGCATCATATAAGTCATCTGGGTCGCAATGGCGGCGTTCATCTGGTCGAGCAAGACATAGGTTTCGATGACTTTGCCGTGTTGCCAAAACTGCTGAACCCAGTCATGCAGCGCCTGACTGTCCTCTGGAAACACGGACGTCACATAGGGGAGAAGATCGATGCGCTCGAGCGGATCATAGTGAAAGGGAAAGTGCAGCGCCTCCTCCTCTACGATGAAGTCAAGCGGCGCTTCATCGAAATGTTGGACAACGACTTCGCTCTCAACACTCAAAACGGTAGACGGTTCTTGGAAGCTGACAATGGCGACGCTATTGTCGCTGGCGTCACGGCGCCAGCGGACTGTATGCGCAGGCGCGATATTGAGCTGAGAGGATGAGATGCGTAAATCATGACCCTCGCGAGGGCGCAAAAGCAAGGCGTGTGGGCCAAAGGTTACGGGACTGTCATAGGTGTATGTCGTCGTGTGGTGGATGCGTATCTGTCGCATAGGGCGTGTGGTCTCTCAGTTAGACAAGTTGGTCAAAACGCAAATGATATGAGGCGAAGACCAGGCGTTGGCCCACTGGTTGCGCGCGGCGCCGCGGCTCTGGTCGCCTCAGGTGATGACAGGCTAACGGTTCGGCAAGTTTTGAGTGCAAGCCTTATGCCATCGCGCCGCCGACAGGCGACAAGGCCGCCCCGAGATGGGATGCGTTATTGCACGGCAGGCATCGCATGACATGGCACGGATTTTGCCCATTTTTTTGTAATGGCGCAAGGCGAGTCGAAGGCGAGCCGGCGCATTCCACAGCAGCGTAAAAGGAGATCAATATGGCCATTCAATCCATTAATCCGGCAACCGGTGAACTGATTAAAACATATGACGACATGTCCATGGATGCCGTTGAAGATGCGATCTCAAAGTCGCACATCGCGTTTCAGGGCTGGCGTCGCATTGCGTTTTCGCAGCGGGCGGACCACATGCGGCAAGCGGCGGCCCTGCTGCGTGAGCAGGCCAACGAGTTAGCTCAGTTAATGGCCGAGGAAATGGGCAAGCCCGTCAAAGACGGCCGTGCGGAGGCTGAAAAATGCGCTTGGGTGTGTGAATACTATGCCGAGCGCGCCGAACATTTTTTGCAGCCTGAAACGATTGAAACCGAGGCGGCCAAGAGCTACGTCGCCTTTCAACCGCTTGGCGTGGTGTGCGCCATCATGCCCTGGAATTTTCCGTTTTGGCAAGTGTTTCGCTTTGCGGCCCCAGCTCTGATGGCTGGCAATGCCGCGGTGTTAAAACATGCCTCAAGTGTGCCGGGATGCGCTTTAGCCATTGAAGACCTCTTTCGACATGCGGCCTTTCCGGAACACCTCTTCCGCACGCTCCTCATTGGCAGCGACCAAATGGAGGCCGTCATCTCGCATCCCTTGGTGCGAGCTGTCACGTTAACGGGCAGCACGCCGGCAGGGCAAGCCGTGGCGAAGCGGGCCGGCTCGCTGATCAAAAAAACGGTTTTGGAACTTGGCGGCAGCGATCCCTATATCGTTTTGGCCGATGCCGATCTCGATCAGGCGGCCGAAGCGTGCGTCACAGGACGCTTGGTCAATGGCGGCCAGAGCTGCATTGCGGCCAAACGCTTTATCGTCGAGGCGCCTGTCCTGGAACCCTTTACCGAACGCGTGGTGGCGCGAATGCAAGCCATATCGCCTGGCGACCCGATGGAGGAAGACACCGTTCTCGGCCCGATGGCCCGGCGCGATTTGCGAGACGAGTTGCACGGGCAAGTCATGGCCAGCATTGCGGCGGGGGCGCAGTGTTTGCTTGGCGGGGAAATACCGCCAGGCGCTGGGGCTTATTATCCCCCGACCGTGTTGACCAACGTGCGCAAGGGGATGTTGGCCTACCACGAGGAACTCTTCGGGCCGGTCGCCACGATTATTACGGCGCCGGATGAACAAAGCGCGATCGAGATCGCCAACGATTCCGAGTTTGGCCTTGGCGCTGCTATTTTTACCCAAGATCTGTCCAAGGGAGAACGCTTGGCGTCAGAAGCGCTCGACGCCGGCTGTTGCTTTGTGAATGCATTTGTCAAGTCTGACCCAAGGTTGCCCTTCGGCGGCGTCAAGACCAGCGGCTATGGCCGGGAGCTGTCGCACTACGGCATTAAAGAGTTTGTCAACGTCAAGACCGTCTATATGCCGTAGCGCGCAAGAGCGTTGCGTCGCCTGCGATGCGTGGCAGCTTCACGCATCGCAGGCGACGCTTAGGCGCATGCTAAATTAGCTCCAATACTTGGGCCGGCCGTAAAAATCGTAAAGGCGTTCTTCATACCAGCGATTCACCGTTTCGGTCGGATCATATTCCGGGCTGTCTTTGATCGCGTCTTGGGTCAGATTGACATACACTTTTGACTCGCCCCAATTCACCTCCGTAATCCATTCCGGCGCGACCAGCACTTTTTTGCCAGGCAGCCAGTTGCGCGTATCAACGACCATATAGCGAATCGTCCAGTCGTCATCGTCGACAATGAAATCCTCCACATGGCCAAGATCGCCATCGCTCGCATGGATGTAATAGTCGATCACTTCCTGGGTGCTGCGCAGGTGGGGATCGCCGGTTTCCGAGGCGTACTCCTCCGCCAACTCCGGCGGCATCGCCACCGCCCCTGGGCCGATGGGCGCCACTGTCCAGTACATCGGCCAGGCGTAATAGTCGTGCAACGCCATTTGATGTTGGCGCGAAACGGGTTGGTCCGTATCCATATCCGGACTATTTTTAACCTGCTCCTGGGTGAGATTCACCGGCAGTTGCCGCATCTCCCAGCGCGGCTCCCCGACGACAGTCGGCGAGATCAAAACGCGGCGCCCGGGCAACCAGGCCCCAGTGTCCACGACCACGTAGCGGATCGTCCAGGACAGATCATCAAAATAAAACGCGTAGACCACGCCGAGGTCTCCATCCGTCGCCTCGATGGCGTAGCTGTGTAAGGCTTTAATACTTCGCAGCATGGTTTTCCTTTCAGATCAGAAAACGTCGATCCCAACTCAACCCTCTCATAATGAGAGAGCTGAGTTTTGTTTTGAGAGACGTCACCCATAGGATGGTTGACGCTCCACCGCTTATTGAAGATCGAGATAAGCGGCGGACCCGATGTCGATCCCTCCATTATGTTTACATGCGAATTGATATCTAAACCGAAAGATATGCAACGACTCAAACATTTTTAAACTAGGAGGCGCAAAATTTATGCCAACACATCAATAATCTATGTTTTTATCATGAGGTGATGAAAATGTCGGTTAGACATCCCCTTTAGACGGTTAGTCGCCGCCGCAGATATATCGTAGCTCGATACGCCGAAGACAATTTGGCATTATTATTGCTGAGCTTACTCACTAAAGCGTGTTTGCCACTGCGACGTCTAGGCAAGCCCCTAATTAACTCTAAGCAACGCGTAAGGATAGACATGGCGTCTTATAACGGTGCAACGTGGGACCAAGAGAGTGAGCAATTGGCCTTGGATGTGATCGACGGTAATCCAGGAGCATGTATGATTGTTTGCGCCATATTATCAAGTCCTCTATCCCATCTTATTCTACAGAATCTGAAATCCCAAGATGTTATAGGAAGCGAGCTATGGAGAGTGGTGCATGATATATATCAGGATGACTGTGGACAATTTATTCAACATTTTCTCAAACTAAATTCGATTCAGAATTAGTAAGCAAGTTGTAGTCACTGATAGAGTTGCTTTCATGTCGGGTTGAGCCATGTTGCTAAGCTCAGTTGTTTCGCCGCTACATGGCCTGACTCTCTCTGCCTTCCTTGCCGCTTGCAGTTTGTATATGACAGCTTTCGAAGCGCCCCTCGACCAGCGTGTCCATTTTCAACACTTCCTCTATTAATGAATATGTCTGGAGTTTTGCACGTCTCCCCTCCCCTCCCCCGGATCATTGCTACGCATCTGCGTTTTGGACCCGGCGGCGAGCGTGTTGCAGCGCCGACCGAACCCCCAAAATGACACGAGTGCTTAGGCATTGACTTGCGCCGCATCGCAAGGTTAGGCTTGCATGAAGGGCTTGAGGCGGAAGGCTGCGTCTTTCCTACCATGAGAATCTATTGCTCCGGAAGCACGATTGTGAGCGTTTCTGATAACTCATTAAAATACCGGGCTCAATGGGGGGTTGCGAAGCAGGCGATGAACCCATGCAACCGCTATTGGGGGGACCGCCTCCTAGGTATGGCGTCAGCGGTATTGTCCGTGTTCATCGTCGTGAGTGTAGGGGGGGGCGCGCAGGCGGCGCCACAGGGATTTGTGAAAGCGTGTGATGGGTTCGCCCAAGACCCGGCGCTAAATAAAATGTGGGGAATCGACGCTGGAAGCCAGTCTCAGTCTGTGTCGCCGTGGACTGCGGCGCCGCGGCTATCACTTCAAGGGACGGCATTGGCGACGCGCGCCCCTCGGCCTGAAATCGTCGGGAAGCCTTCTCTTGAAGCGATTTTCGGGGTAGCGTCTCACACGCCGCGAGAGGTGGTGGAAGCCTCGTTTCATCAGGAATCTAGCGCCGTGGTTTTGACCCCCCATCTACTGGCTACAGTCGCGCACGCCTTGACGCCCGACAGCGTTGATGTGCGCGTCACGTCGCAGGACGTCGTGACCACTACGCCGTTGCGCGTCTCGCAAATGACCCTCACGGTGCATCGTGATCGAGGCTCCAACGGCATTGCAGCCGCCATTGTCCACAAGAATGAACGATACGATTTGGCTTTGGTGCAAACGCCGGATCACGTCGCTTTAGAGCCGCTGCGTTATCCCACGGCGCTATCGTATGGCGTAGGCGATCCGGCCAAACCTATCGGCGGCTTGAAAGCGGGGGACTGCGTGGCCGCCATCGTGCCCGTCCGCAACGCCCAGCGCCAGGATACGGGCTCCCGTCGCCTCGCCGTGGGCAAAGTCTTGGCAAAGGCCCCGGTAGCCGTCAACAGCATGACCCAGACGAAACTCAATGTGAATATGTTTACGACCGATGTCGATGTGCAGCCAGGGGATTCTGGCTCTCCCGTATTGGCTCTACAAGGAAAACAACCTGTGCTGGTTGGCCTAGTCGCGGCCACCATGTATCCTGCCGCCGCCTTTACCTACGTGACGCGCATCGACCCGCTACTGGCGTTTGTCAACGCGTTGCGCCAGCCATCTAGCGCTCCATGAAGCGCCTCCTGAATTGATGCTGTCGTGGCATAAAAGTTGCACTTTCCGCACATCAGGATCCAGTGAACCTTGTTGAGAGGAAAGCGCATATGGCTTCTTATGCGATTCGCACAGTGATTTTCCTGTGCGTATGCATTTGCTTGGGCAATTCCGGCATTGCGGCGTCGGAGCCTTCATCCAGGGAGCCTGAGTCAGAGCGGCATGTACACAGCTCATCCTCACCCGAGGCGCTAAGAATCGACGTCGAATTGCGAGCGCCTGCCACGTTAGAGACATTTCTCCAGGCTGATGACCTCACTCGCAGAGACGCGGCCGCAGAGCTGCGTATTCCTGATTCGCTTCGCACCTTTATACAGCAAAGCGACATCGCTCATCTGCGCCGCTGCGCCGTCGATACCCGTTGCCCAGCCAATAACACCGCGCCGAAATAACGCCGTGGTGAGACCGCAATCGTCAACACGACCGACCCGCACCCTGGATAAGCTTTTATGCGCTGAGGTAGAGAGCGCGCCGCTCACGCCGCACCCGAATCGGCAAGCGAAGCACTCGGCGCGCGGGCCGGAACCAATAGCGGCAAGGGACGCGGCGCCACCTCGAACACCAAAGGCGTACGCAGCCAAATGACCTCGCCATCAATGGCCGCCTTAACGCGCCGTCGCCGCCGGGGGCGTACGGTGAGCTTATCGAACGCAAAGCTCTCAATATTGGCGTCATCGCCAATTTGCCCCAAGGCGCCGCGGTACAACAAAGCGAGCAGGGCTAGCGCGCCGACGGAGCGCGCTGCGATGGCGACGAGCTGTCCTTGCTCGACAGCAGGCGCTTGCGGGATGCCAATCTGTTCGAGCTGCAGCGCATTGTTCCCGGCCACGAGCGTCGGCGCGCGCATCGTGCGGCGATGCCCTTCGCACTCAAGGTCCAATACCAACTGGCGATGCCGACGCAATAACGTGATCATCCCCGCGCATATGGACACAAAACGGCTGCGGCCAAATTGGCGCTTGTAGACCTCGCGTTCCTCAAACAGACGCGGGTATAGTCCCAGGCTAGCGTTGACGAGAAACAGGCGCCCATTGAGCCACCCCACTTGCGCTGGTCGAATGGTCGCGTCGAGCAATACCCGCGTCGCTTCGGCGGTATCCTCAGGAATGCCATAAGTGCGGCCAAAATAGTTATAAGTGCCCTGCGGCAGCACCCCAAAGGGCCGCCCACTCTCCAACACCGCCTGCGCGGCAGCATTGAGCGTGCCGTCGCCGCCGGCCGCGACAACGACGCCCAGTTGCTGTTGCGCCGATTCGACAGCGCGCTTGATGAGAGCAGGAAGCTGCCGGGGGTGGCTGGCAAGGGCCAAGTGGTAACGCCTGCCAGCTTGTTCCAGCACGCGTCGGATGGTGGCCTCCGTGGCTTGGGCGTCACGCCTGCCCGAACCGGCGTTGAGGACGATAAACAGAGGACTTTCAGGCGTTAGGGAATATTCCATTGCATTGGCGCCGCCCCGCGCGCGCGCTTCTCGCGCTTCTTCGGATGTCATGACACGCTCCACTCTCATCATCTTAGGCCATATACCATGTTCGTCCATCTTGCTCAAGCAGCGAGTTGGCCGCCTCTGGGCCCCAAGAGCCCGCCGCATAGTTCGGCAAGTCGGGAGGCGGCAACGCTTCCCAGTTGGCGATCAGTGGATCGACGATCGACCAAGCTTGGCACAAACCCAATCTGAGCGCCTCGCCCCTCCAATAACGGCGAATGGCGCGGACAGGCTCTGGCAGCGGTAAAGGGCGCAAAGCGCAGGGATCAACGTGCGACGGGCAAGGTCGCCTGCAACCCCATAAATTACGATGATACACGGATCTGGGTGGGGCGCTCAGCGCCATGCCCGCGCCACTCGCTCTTAGATGAGAGGTCTGCATAAGTGGCGTCCTTTCAGCTTGGAGTTGATCGAGGGATAACGGTTTATCTCGGTAGATAGCAAAAAATATACCAACGGCATCGCGACAGATGACGCCATGACGGAGCCGCGGACGCGCTAGAATGCGCGCCCCAAGCGCCTGGCCAAGCGCCATGCCCACGCCGCCGCCACAACGATATCGGACGGCATCGAACAAGCGCGAGACGGATGGATCGAGAGCGACTTGCTTATCGATATCGCCAGCGTGGTTGGGTAACGGATTGTCATCCGGCAACAACCATGACCATCGGCGCGTCAACACCAGTCGACGATTACTCTCTCAAAATGAGAGGGTATGATTGCAAAACGAGAGATGAATTCGATATTCTTCGTTATTCTCACTACCTGCAAACCGCATTGGACGACCTTTATGCCAGGTTAGCGCCTAGAGGCTACGCTCTAGAATATAGGTATTAAGACTTTGGCACGCCTTTTGCTCACTCAGTAGGTTTGAAACCCTGCGTTGGGCATGGGAGCAGGCGCGCAGCCTTGTAGGCTAAACGTTGAATTGTCCTGTTTCGCCCACACGACCTCGCAAAGGAGAAATGCCGATGTTATGGACCATCGTGATTATTGCGCTTATCTTGTGGTTACTCGGGATGGTCTCGTCCTATACCCTAGGCGGCCTTCTCCATCTCCTGCTGTTAATCGCACTTGTCGTGATCGTCATCAGGCTCGTACAGGGACGTCGCGCATTGTGACCGCACAATAACGGACATGGGGCTCGCCATACATAACGATTATACGCCATGCATGGCGTATGACAACTTTTGAGGAAAATAGATATGTCACTAATCAAGCGTATGTTCATGTTGTTATGCGCTCTTTCTCTACTTAACATAGTAATCGCCTGCAAAGCCCAAGAAGGGCCTGCGGAACAGGCGGGTAAAAAAATTGATAATATGATTGAAAAAACGGGTGAAGAAGTTGAGAAGGCTGGAGACAAAATTAAAAAAGAAACTCAAAACTAACTGCTAGACTTGCGTTCGGCGCGCACGCGATGTGATGGCTAAATCGGCTTAGGGACATTGTCTATCTAAGAATCTAGATGTCGGCTCACGGCCCTTGCCAGAATCCGACATCTAGATCTTTTTTATGTGAAAGGAATATCAATGACAACGCCGTACAATCCTGAGACGCCTCAAGAGACGACAATGGCATCATCTCCAGATTCTATAGGTCATCTGCGCG
The DNA here is from genome assembly GCA_965223505.1 of Planctomycetota bacterium. Lineage (GTDB taxonomy): Bacteria > Planctomycetota > PLA2 > PLA2 > JAEUHO01 > CBDCWP01. Next base: position 138,531 of record CBDCWP010000013.1, on the reverse strand, counting down.
ATCAGGCGCAGGAGGCCGGGAGAGAGGTGGCCCAAAAAGTTCAACAAGTTGGGGAAGATATTGCGGAAAAAGCGCAACACCTTGGCGAGCAAGGTAAAGCCATTGCTTCTGAGTATTATCAGCAAGGCCGCCAGCAAGCGGCTGATTGGGAGCGCCAGCTAGAGCGGCAAATTCGTGAAAAGCCGATTCAATCCCTTCTGATCGCAGGCGGCATTGGGCTGTTATTAGGCATTCTGTGCCGTCGATAATGTATGCGGGCGTTGGCGCTCGGCCTCGACAGAATTGTTGATGACCATGTCAAATGGCGGCGCCGTTTGTATCAAGACTAACTGACTGGCTAGCTTGGAGGATATAAAGTATGCGGAAAGTAATCTCTTCTATTATGCTCGCGCTCTTGGTCAGCATCGTCGCGACGATGCTGGGTTGCGCTGGGACTCGAACTCAAAAAAGCGCTGGAGAAATGATTGATGACGGCGTCATTGCGTCAAAGGTCAAAACGGCGCTGCTAGCAGACGAGGAGGTCAAGGGTTTGCAGGTTGAAGTTGAGACCTTTAAGGGTACGGTGCAACTCGGCGGTTTCGTCGACACCATGGCTCAGGCTAAGAAAGCGGAACAAATTGCGCGGAGTGTGCGAGGCGTTCAAGAGGTCAAAAACAACCTGATTGTCAAGTAGCCGTTGGGTCGCCATCGGCCTGAAAGCGTTGTTGGAGCGCTTTCAGGCTTGAAGACGCCCGCTGGCGGCGATGCCAGAGCGACCAACTAACGCAATGAGTCAGATATGAGCGAGCACGCAGATCCCACAATGTCCTCTGAGGCGGAAGCGCCTAACACCGCCGCTTCAGAGGCGCAAGAAGCCTTGCATACCCTGTTACAGCAAGGCGTCGAACTGTACGCCTATTTTTCACATTATATCCGGGCCCAACTCGATCTTCTCAAGATGTCCGGACGTCAAGCCGCCCTATGGGCGGTCGTTGGCATTCTAGGCGCCATCGCCGCTGTGAGCGCCCTTGTCATGGCGGTGATTCTCTTTTTGACCGGATTGTCCTCAGGCGTGGGCGCGGCTGTTGGCGGGGTCTTGTGGTTAGGTCAACTTATCGTAGGGCTCGGACTCCTCATCTTGTTTGGGATTGCGGTGCTTATCGGCAAATCCCGTATTCAGGGGCGAGCCCATGCCCAGAGAGTTCAAGATTATGCCGAACGACAGCAACAACAGCACTTACAATTTGGGCGCAGCGCCGCCGGCCGCGCTAACCATACAGAGGCATGACGAGCGCGATGAAGCCGCGTTCTTACGGCGACAAGCCGAGGAGGCAAAGCAAGCTATGCAGCAGACCTTTGCCGAGATGCGTGAGACGGCGAAAACGGCCGCCGACGTGCAGGCGTGGACACAGGCGCATCCTTGGCCATCAGTGGGCGCCGGCGTCCTAGCCGGGTTCATGGCGTCAGGCCTATTACCGTCCCGAAAGACAACCGATCAGCCGAGTTCGAAATCGCCTCTGTTGTCTTTCGTGCAGACCAGTCTATTCGGTGCGATACGGAGTGTGGCGATCAGCGCGGTCACCAACGCCATCTTGGCTCAACCCGAAGAGCCGGAGCCCAATGGCGCGCCAGAGTCACTCTCCTGATCATGGTTAAACCAGCACTGAGCGGTAGACACAGACGGGCTCCTCTCCGCGGTGTCTGTAAAGGTAAAAGCGCAGGTTTGGCGCGTCTCCCGATGTCGGGGTCTCAATTTCAAGGACGCCGACATTCAAGCCGCCATAGGGATTCCTGCGTTGTCGGCCCGCGCCTTTGAGCAAGCGCACCTTGGCGCGTAGCGCTCCATCGGCTGTGCTCGCCTCATGATTCAAGCGGATGATAAGTGTGGAGAGGTATTGCGTCAGCGCGCCCGTATCGTTCGTAATGCCGCTTGAGATTAACTGATAGAGTTTAGGTCCCTGCCGCGCCCAGCGGATCTCGTGGACACAGCCGATATGGATGTCGCCTCCTAAGAGCACGACGCGTTGCATTGGGTATCGCCGTTGGTGCTCGGCGATCCAGCCCAGAAACTGGTCGCGATCCCGTCGATGCTCGCCGGTGGACCAACGATCCGCAAAATCCTCATGCCAATTCGCGACATGGCCCAACAGCCGCACCAGCGTTTCCGGCAAGTGAATCACCCGCCAATGGTCTGCCATTCCGGTCCGCCTCAGGCATGTAACGAGCGGCTTGTCTCAAAATGGGATAGCTCCCCTTGGCTACTGGAGTCTTGCAAAGGAGGAAATCATGGCGCCGTGTTCGAAGCCTCATGGCGAGGGAGACGAGCAGCGTCAGGCAAGCGCCTGGCGTCCGCTGCGCCACGCCGTATTTCGGTGGCTGTGGATTGCAACCTTCATATCCAATATTGGCAATTGGATGCAGGACGTCGGCGGGGCGTGGCTGATGACCACGTTGTCCCCTTCTCCTGTCATGGTGGCGCTGGTGCAAGTGGCGACCAGTCTCCCCATGGTGCTCTTTGCGCTGCCGGCCGGCGTGTTGGCCGACGTGATCGATCGACGCCGCTTGCTCTTAATCACGCAAAGTTGGGTCTGTCTCACCGCTCTGGGCTATGGCGTCGCCGTATGGCTCGGCGTGATGACCCCGTGGCTCTTGCTGAGCTTAACGGGGGTGATGAGCCTTGGGCTGGCCTTCAACTCGCCTGCTCGCCGCGCCGTTACGGCGGAACTCGTGCCGCGCGAAGACCTGTCAGGGGCCATTTCTCTCAAAACGGCGTCGGTCAATGTCGCGCGGGCGCTCGGTCCCGTTTTGGGCGGATTTCTCATGGCCGCATTGGGGCCGGCTGTTCTCTTCCTACTTAATGCCGTCTCGTTTTTGGGCGTCATCGTTGTGTTCTATACCTGGCGGCGTTCCCAACGCCGAACGCGCTTGCCGGCAGAACACTTTTGGGGCGCGATGCAAGCTGGGCTCCGCTACGTTTGGCACGCCCCGGCTATGTGGTCTGTCATGGCGCGCGCCGGCGCCTTCATGCTCTGCGGCAGCGCCCTCTGGGCAATGCTGCCGCTCGTTGTGCGCGAACACCTGGGGCAAGGCGCATCTGGCTATGGACTCGTGCTCGGTTGCTTTGGTCTTGGCGCGTCCCTCAGCACATTCGTCCTGCCGCGTTTACAACCCCATTTCACGCGGGAACATCTCGTTGCAACAGCGACCATGATCTTCGCCCTCGTTCTCGCGCTCGCTGGGCTGGTCAAGGCGTCAGTCCTGTTTTGTCTGATCATGCTGTTAGGCGGAAGCGCCTGGCTCATCTTGCTTACGTCGTTCAGCGCCAGCGCCCAAGCGGCCTTGCCCACCTGGGTGCGAGGCCGCGCCCTGGCCGCCTATATCCTCGTGTTTTTTGGGGGCATGGCCGGCGGCAGCGCCCTCTGGGGGGCGGTGGCCGACCGGATCGGCATTGGGGCAACCCTGTGGGTCGCAGCGGGCGGCGCGCTGGTTGCTCTGGCTGCGACGCATCGTTGTCCACTCGTCACCAGCAGCGACTATGACACGAGCCCCTCCCGACATTGGCCTACGCCGGACATAGAGGAAGAGCCCGATGATGAAAAAGGCCCGGTTTTGGTCACCATCGACTATCAGATTGACCCAGATCAATGTGAGGCTTTTTTTCTTGCCATCCGTCAGCTCGGCAGGATACGCCGCCGGGACGGCGCCCTGCGCTGGGGCGTTTTTGCTGATGCGGCTGAAACTGGCCGTTATCTCGAATCGTTTATCGTGGAAACCTGGGGCGAATACTTGAGACAGCGCGACCGGTTTACAGTCGCTGACCGGGACATCGAGGACGCTGTCTTGGTTTATCACCAAGGCCCATCTTCGCCTTGCGCCTCTCTATTTATTGCCGAGCGTTGTTGATGTCGGGACATCGCCCTCTTGCTGTCGCCTTGTGACGCGCAGATCGCAAACAATCGGAGTGGCGTTGTCATCGTTGGTCCCAGCCAGAAGCGTGGCAATCCACCGGGTGGACGCAAAACGTCGACAGATCAAAACGATCGCAATCGTGATCGGCACGCCGATAAACGCGCCCGCCACACCCCACATCCACCCCCAAAACGCCACTGATAACAGCACAATGAGAGGCGATAGCGACAAGACGCGCCCTTGCACGAGCGGGTCGATGTAATTTCCCATGATGAGCTGGACGCCGCCGATGACGCCGAGCGCGGCCAGGGCCAACCCTGCGCCGCCATCTGATTGGGCCAGCGCATACAGCGTGGATGGGATGACGCCAAGAATCGAGCCAATGGTTGGAAAATAGTTGAGGAGAAAATTCGTCAGACCCCAGATAAAAGGATAGTCGAGACCAATGGCCCAGGCCCCGAGCCCGCTCAGGAGGCCGGTCAACAACCCCAAAAACGTGCGGGCGGCGATATATCGCTGAAAATCTGAAGCGATTTCCGACAGACTGTGAAGCAGAGCGCTATCGGCGCGATTGCCGACGAGCTTCGTGCGAAAGGCTGGCGCTTCGAGCAAACCCAACATCAAAAAAGTGAGCGCCAGAAAAAGCCCTGTGCTGGCTGAAAGCGCCTGCGAGGATAGGTACTTGAGAAAAGTCCCGACGGCAGACGCGGCCTTCTCTGGGGGCGGAATCGGCACCCCCAGCCCCTCGGCCAAGGAGCGCAGTTGCAGGGCCTCCAAAGAGATCAGTTGCGCCATCTTTTGGGAATCGCCCGCGATCTGAACGCCGCTGTAGTACAGACCGCCGCCGATCCCTCCAAGCGCGATCAAACAGACGAGCAGGGCAATCGCCGCAGCCACAACTCGCGGCGCCAGACGCTGAACCCATCGATAGAGGGGCCAACAAACACCCATCAAGAATAATGCAAAGATGAGAGGCGCGGCGATGGGCTGAGCAGCTCGGATGCCCCATAGAATAATGAAAATCGAGGCGAGCCGTAGGAGCCCCTGGGTGAACAAGTCGGGCATCTTTTCCCTCCGAAGCGTACTGGGGAGCTTCAGGCGCCCCTTGTGTGATGATGGGCGTCAATGGCGCCGTTTGGCTGTGCTGCGAGGCAAAGAACATGCCAAAACGCCGAGATCCCCATGTATATTAATGCCCCCGGCTAATGCGCGGGCGAGATGGGCCTCAACGTCTGTTGGAAACATCCCACAGGCGCGCCGCTTTCTCTTAAGCTTTTTTAATCTCGAGAGAGAGGAGGACATACGTCGAGCTTTCAACCGAAGTACTCCTCTCAAAATGAGAGGAGTCTATCTCGTTTTGAGCGTATTTAAACTGCTCAAGATCTTCATTTTCGTATTCCATCGTTTTATTAGGGTTAGGCATAAAAATTGCTATTGCTATGTGATAACACGAAAGTAACGTGAGGAAGTCGAAGCTGGCGGTGAGTCGGCGCCCTTGTCTTCGATCTCTGTAGATCATGTGCAGACCGAGCCCCTCTATTCTCGCGGAAATTTGTCTATGACTCTGATTAAATGGCTAGGCATTGCGCTGGGCTCACTCTTGCTTCTGTTGGTATTACTGCTTTTTTTGCTTGATTGGAACGTAGTTCGTGATTACGCTGCGCGCCAGGTGAGTCAAATGACCGGTCGCTCCCTCGCGATCGCGGGCGACTTAAATATCGAATGGTCCTTAGAGCCTCGCATCCGCGCTGAGCAGATACGTTTTGCCAACGCCTCCTGGAGCCAGGAGGCGCACATGTTGGAACTGGCGGCGCTCGAAATTCGCCTCGACCTCCTAGCGCTATTTACAGGTCGCCTCGTCATTCCGGAATTGCGCCTCACCCGACCCCGTGTGGTTTTGGAAATCTCCGCCGCAGGTAGGCCCAACTGGGTGTTTGGAGCCGACCCGGTCACGGAGGACGAAGCCGCGGCGCCGGAAGAGCGCTTAGAGCTGCCGACGATCAAACACTTGCGGATTGAAGAAGGACGTGTGGTTTACCGCGATTTATCTAGCGCCACCGAGATGACGGCGACCATAACGACCGTCCGCGACCGGGCTGGCCATGACACCCTGAACCTGCAGGGGAAAGGGACGGTTGGGGGAAAGCCACTTCACTTTCAGGCGCAAAGCGGATCGGCCCTCGAGCTTCGGCAACATGACGAACCTTACCCCGTCGCCATACAGGTCAAGGCGCCGTCGACCACGGTAAAGATCGAAGGCGCCATTGAGCAACCGCTGCAGCTCAATGGCCTTGATCTCGCCATCGAGGCGCAGGGCGAAGGAGTAGGCGCGTTGCCGCCCCACCAGGTGCAGGCGCAACTCTCACGGCTCGACAACCAGTGGCGCCTCAAGAAGCTCCAGGCGTCTCTGGGCCAGAGCTATCTCACCGGCCAGGCGACGCTCGACATCATAGACGGGCGTCCCATGCTGCAGGCGTCCCTCGCGTCGCAGACGCTCCATGCGGCTCAATTACAGGCCGCGCTCAGCACGAATGCCGCCCTGGATGCGCATTCGCGCGAGGCCGAGACCCCTCTTGATACGCAACTGCTGCGCGCGTTCGACGCAAATGTCTCATGGCAGATCCAGAGCCTTGTTCTGCAAGCGGGGACGCTCAATGAGATCGCGGTCGAGGCGACGCTTCAATCGGGTCAGTTGCGCATCGCCCCCTTACGACTCGCTATTGGCGATGGCGTTATGCGAGCGCAGGCGACGCTTGATGCGAGTTCGGGCCCTATTCAAGGGGAACTCAAGGTGGAATTCGAGCAAGCGGGCGTTGATCGAATGCTCACCCTGTTGGGGATGGGCATTGGGAAAGCCGGGGCGCTGGACGGCAGGCTCAACCTGGCTCTGGCCTCAACCGACGCTCCTGCAACGCCCCTGACGCCCTCATCACTGCTGCGACGCCTTCATGTCGAAAGCAGCGAGTTGCGCTATCGCGATCCTACCGCAGAGGCGGACATCGAGGTGGCAATCCGTCCGGAACACACCAATGGCAAGTCCGTAATCAAGATCACAGGACAGGGGCGCTACCGAGGCGAGAAGATTGACATTCATGCTGAAGCCGATTCGCTGTCGCGCCTCGTCCCTGATCCAGAGTCCAATTATACGGTGTCAGCCGATGTGGCGCTCCAGGGCGCCCAGATTCAGCTACACGCGAACCTGGACGACCCATCCCTGGCGACGCAGGTGGATATTCAAGGGGAAGATCTAACCACTCTTAAGCCTCTCCTGGGGGCATGGCTGCCGCCCCTCTCTGACTATCAACTCAAGGGAACTTTTCGGCGCGCATCGGATGCCTGGAACGTCGAGCAAATGACCGTATTGTCTGACGGAGTCGATCTTCAGATGCAGGCTGAGCTGGCGCCAGGCGCGACGGATCAGCCCTGGCGTGGCGCGGTTCGAAGTCGTATTAAACGTTTGGACCTAGGGAAGGTTCTGCAACCGTTTGTTGAGACAAATCATCCCTTTGGCGTATTGAGCGGCGACCTCAATCTGGTGGCGACTGGCGTCGACCACACGCAAGCTGCGCCTGACATCGCCATGCCGTTTCTAGGTCGTTTGGCCATCAAGAAAAGCCGGCTAGCTTATAGAGATCAAGCGCGCCATATCGATGTTGAGGCCAGCATTGAGATGACAAATCTGGACAACCAGTCTCAGGCGGTGCGCATTGACGCTCAGGGGACATACCAACAAGAACCTTTTACATTACGTTTTCAAGGCGATCCCCTGCTTAACTTGCGCGACACGGACAAGCCCTATGCATTGGACGCTTCGATCACCGTCGCGCAGACTGAGGCGCACGCCAAGGGCCGGGTATTCAATCCACTGACGCTGCCGCGCGTGGACATGCATCTCACGATGGCCGGCCCCAATCCGAAACGCCTATCTCCGCTGCTTGGATTGCCGTTGCCTCCCTTACCGCCCTACAAGTTACGAGGGCAACTCGTCAATCAAGAGCAGATGTGGACGTTGTCGAATTTTACAGGGCAGGTGGGCGATAGCGAGCTGTCGGGCGACATGAGGATTAAGCTGGGCGGCGAGCGGCCTTTTGCGCAGGCGGAGCTGGATTCGCGCCGCCTTGATTTCGACGATCTCGCCCCGCTCATCGGTAAGGCGCCTGAGGCTGAAGGAGGCGAAACGGCGTCGGCTGAACAAAAGCGCGAACAAGTCGAGGAAGACGCCAGCCCCACCGTGTTGCCCAAGAAGCCCATCAATTTCGACAATCTGCGCCGCCTTGACGCCGCCATCAAGCTGCGCAGCCAGCATATCAAAACGGTTTTGCCCCTGGACAATCTCACGACCGAGATCACCATTGAGGCAGGTCGCCTGACGCTTAAGCCTCTCGACTTTGGCGTTGCCAGCGGCAAGGTGCGCTCGCGCATCGAACTCGACACGCGAACGCAACCGCCTAAGGCGAATATCGACGTGGAGATCAGACATGTCAGCCTTAAGGACATCGTCGCCCATTTCGACATCGCCGACGAGAGCGCCGGCATCATTGGGGGACAGGCCAAAATGTGGCTCCAAGGCGACTCTGTCGCCGACATGCTTGCTTCCGCAGATGGCGGCCTCTTACTCCTGATGACGGGTGGCCGCTTCGACGATTTGCTGGTCGAGCTTGCCGGCCTTGATCTCGGCGAGACGCTGGCAGCCTTGTTTGGTGATCAAGAGGAAAAGTTCGCCATCAACTGCGCCTTTGCAGATATACACGCCAAACAAGGGGTCGCACAGCTGAAAACGTTTGTGGTCGATACGGACGACACCCTGTTTCTGGGTGATGGCGCCATCGATTTTACTCAAGAAGGCATGGATCTGATCATCGATCCTAAACCCAAGGACTTGAGTTTGTTTTCCGCTCGCGCCCCTTTGCATATACAAGGAACCTTTGCCGAACCCAGAATACGTCCTGGAGCATCGGCTCTCATTCGCGGCGCTGCCTCACTGGCGATGTTGCCTGTCGCCCCCCTCGCGGCCTTAATTCCACTCCTCAATCCAGAGGAGTCCGACACATCAAAGGATCAGAGCAAGAATCGCTATTGCTCTGATTTTATGGCTGCAATCAACAAGGGACGCTAAGAGAAGTATGATGATGCATACTCGACATCTATTTTTGTTATGCGCCGCCTTAGTAATGATTGTCGTCACGTTGAATGGCTGCGCTCGTCTATTCAGTGATATGGAAGGCGTCGAAGAAAAGCCGCAAGAAGATATTCTCATGGCCATGAGGGTTAAGGCAGCTCTCATCGAGACTTCCAAGTTGAGCGCTGCAGCCATCGAAGTGGAGGCGTCAAATGGTCGTATACAATTGAACGGCTTTGTCGAAACGGCGTCACAGCGCCAACTGGCAAGCGATGTGGCGAAACAGACTGCAGGCGTTAAAGAGGTTATCAATCAGATCGAAATCAAATAATCTAAGAGGCTGAATAATTGGAAACATCATATATGAAAAACGATATGTATTTTCATGTCGTTAATGTATAATAAAGAGGTGTAGAAATGTTAATACTGTATATCATGTCGTCATGCTTTTATGCTATATACTTATATTGCATGAAGTATGTCAGGATAAATAGATACTATAAGACGCCAAAACATGCAGAATTCTTGAAATGCTTTATTAAGTCGAGAAATTCACGAATTCTGAATATCGATATCTACGAAATCGGGCGTCAGTGCAATATAGATGATCTTAGCAGTATGAATATAGCCTTGGAGCTGGAAGAAGATGGTTTGTTAAAAGCTCAAGGTGCTGGGCCAATTTATTTTTTGACGTTAAAGGGCGCAAAAAGTTTGCTATAAATTATAAAAGGTATATCTCAATGGGATACTTTATTTTGCCATACTTTCTCATGGGGTCAATCACCTATGCGGTCCCAAGGGACACCACCTTTTTGACTCCATAGCGAGGTAGAGGTTGGACAGTCCAGCCTGCTAGTTGATCAAAGTATGGCTCATGAAACGTATAGACTTTTAAGCGGGTGCGGCTTTTGGGGCCATAATAAGACAAGCATCCCAAGGTGTTATGAGCAGCAGTGAGTTGCAGAGAAGGTCCCCCCATAAAAGGAGGAACCCGTAAATTAGGGTTTGGACTGACATAGATTCCATTCCTGACGCCCAGTCTGATCACGCATGAGGCGCGCCCTCACGCGACCCAGCTTTTCGTCTCGCCAGCATAAACCTCGCCCGGATTGCCGAAGACCGTCGTGCGCCACATCAGCCGCGGGTGACTCTCGGCGTCAAACCAAGTGGCGGCGTGCACCAGGGTGCGATTATCATAAATGATCAGGTCACCCTCGTCCCAGTTATGGGTGTAGGTAAATTGCGGCTGCGTGTAATGCGCCATGAGCGTGTAGAGCAGCTCCGCCCCTTCGCCCTCTGGCCCAGGCTCCAGGCCGGCAAATGGCCCCTGCACCCAGTCCATCTGGCCAGCTTCGCACATATACAGGGCGCGCTTCCCGGTCACCGGATGCGTGCGCACCACGGGCTGGCGCTGCGGCTGCTGCAGCGGACTGAGCGCCTTTGGCGGCTCCCCGGCGCGCACTGCAGATTCCGAGCGTCCCATCCCAGGCTGAATATGAATGCCCTCCAACCCGTCAACGCGCGCCTTGAGGTCGTCGGGCAGCGCTTCGTAGGCCGCGATGCCGTTGGCGTACAGGGTTTGCCCCTGCCCCTTGGGCGATGGAATCACGGCGTAAAAAAGGGAAATATCGGGCGGCGGGCGGCGGTAGCTCTGGTCCGTATGCCAGCCGCGCCGATGCGGAAATTGCGTCGGCAAGCCGCCATCTGCGTTCAGCGGCGGCTCGGGACGCGGAGGCGGCTGGCGATTGGCGGGGGGCAGATTGGAGACCACGAATATTTCGGGCGTTTGTTCGTGGATTAAGTTGGTGGCGGAGAGCGTCTCGCGATAGTCTTCGACCTCGTCGCCGAACAACCGGCTCAGACGAACCAATAGCTCAGGATCGTCGCTGACGCCGTGCAGGGCCAGGCAGGAAGAGCAGACCATCAGAAGCATCGAGCGCGCGAGGCAAGGCATCAGGAGCCGCTTCCGCCGCGGCCACGATGGCTTGCGCATCCGCGCAGCCGGGAAAACCGAACCAGGCCGCCGAAGGTTGAATGGGGCAATGGTTGTAGATCGAGAGGGCTCATGGTTGCAGCTCCTTGCTGACGTGTGAGGTGGAGCGTCGGGCAAAAACGGGCGCTGGTCGATTCTCAACCCTCTCGCCGCCATAGTCAAGCCTGCTTGTCAACGGATTTCATGCTACCATGTGGCGCGCGAATCGTTCTGGCAGAAAAAGGGGAACCCATGGCATTGGAGCTCATTCTACGAAACGCAAGGCTATCAACGTCCGGGCCGGGGCAGCCGCCGGTCGATATTGGCGTGCGGGACGGCGTGATCGCCGCGCTCGAACCGAACCTCGCCGCCGAAGGCCCGGAACAAGACGTCGGCGGCAAACTGGTGTCGCCTGGCCTGGTGGAGAGCCATTTTCACCTCGACAAGGCGATGACCATCGATCGCGCGCCGATGCAGCCGGATCGCATGATCCGCGATCACATGGAGCGGACGGCGTCAATTAAGCATACATTGAGCTTCACCCCGGAAGATATTTACCAGCGGGCGCAGGCGACGCTCGAACAGTGCCTGCTGCACGGCGTCACCCATATGCGCACCCAGGTCGAGGTCGACCCGAATGTCGGGCTGGCCGGGTTTGAGGTGATTGAGCAACTGCGCCAGGATTACGCCTGGGCCATTGATATCCAGCCGTGCGTCTTTTTGCAGGAGGGTTGGACGGACGTGCCTGGGGCGGATGAAAATTTGGTCGCCTGCCTGGAGCGCGGGGCGCCGGTGATCGGCGGCGGCATTCGCTATGACAAGGACGGCCCTGGGCAAATCCGCCGCGTTTTCGAGTTGGCGCAGCGCTATAACATCGATGTCGATTTTCATCTGGATGGCGGCTATCAGGCCGAGCAACTGGATTACCCGCAAGTGTGCGAGATCACGGACCGCATTGGCTGGCAGGCGCGGGTCGCGTTTGGGCACGGGTCGAAATTTTCCTGTTTGCCGGTCAAACAACAGGTGGCCATCGGCAAGCGGCTCGGCGAGTCCGGGGTGTCGCTTGCCGTCTTGCCGGCGACCGACCTCTTCAATGCCGGACGGCACATGGAGCATAGCGTCATGCGCGGCGTCACCGACGCCAATACGCTGATCGAACACGGCGCCAACTGCACGCTGTCCACCAACAATGTTTTAAACGCCTTTACGCCTTACGGCGACGGCTCGCTGACGCGCATCGCCAATCTCTATGCGAATGTCGTGCAGCGCTATGGGCAGGCGGATTTGGGGGTGTGCTTTGAGATGATTACGAACCGGGCGGCGCAGCTCATGCGGCTCGACGATTACGGCATCGCGGTGGGAAAAGCGGCTGACCTGGTGGTGTGGGATGAGGTTAGAACCGGCGACATCATCGCCAAATGCGCCTTGCCGCTCTCTGGGTGGAAACGGGGTCGGCGCGTCTTTTCCCGCGAGCTGCCCACCTTGTCGCGACCTCACTAACACCGAACCGGATCGTTTGGGATGGGGCATCGCAAGCGGCGGCGCTCTGGGATCATCGCCCTACTGGCAATTAATAGCATGATGGAGATGTTATGGCGGACACCACCACGCATCAGCATGTCGACGTCCTCATCGTCGGCGCAGGTATTTCCGGTATTGGCGGCGCTTGCCACTTGCGGCAAAGCTGCCCTGACAAATCGTTTCTCATCCTGGAGGGGCGCGACGCCTTTGGCGGCACGTGGGACTTGTTCCGCTTTCCAGGGATTCGCTCCGATAGCGACCTCTATACCTATGGCTACAAATTTAAACCCTGGCAGGGCAAGCCGATCGCGACTGCCCCGGAAATTCTGAACTATCTCGACGAAACAATCGGGGAGTACGGGCTGGCGGACCAGATTCGCTACGGCCACCGCGTGCAGCAGGTCAGTTGGTCTTCGCCAGACGCGTGTTGGACGGTGCAGGCCGAATGCCAGGGTGAAACCCGTTGGTTCACCTGTAATTTCTTGTGGATGTGCCAGGGGTATTACAACTACGAACAGGCCTATACGCCGGACTTTCCAGGTCTTGATCAATACCAGGGCGCGTTTGTGCATCCGCAATTCTGGCCGGAGGATCTGGACTATAGCGGCAAGACGGTCATCGTGATCGGCTCTGGGGCCACTGCCGTGACCCTGATCCCGGCCATGGCTGAGAAGGCGGCGCATCTGACCATGCTGCAACGCTCGCCCAGTTACATCATCTCCCGAGACAATAAGCCGCCGCTGAGCGTCTTGCTCGATGGACTCGACCTGCCGGATGAATGGGTGCATGAGATACTGCGGCGGCGCAATCTCAAGGATTCCGAACTGATCGCCAAAATGGCGCGCTATCAGCCCGAGAAATTGCGCAATGATCTGATTGGCGCGGTCCGGGAGCAACTGCCGGACGTCGATGTCGACACGCACTTTACGCCTCGGTATATGCCATGGGAGCAGCGGCTTTGCCTCGTGCCGGATAACGATCTGTTCAAGGCCATCCGGGGCGGCAACATTTCCATCGTCACAGATGAAATTGAGACGTTTACTAAAGCTGGCATCCGGCTGAAATCCGGTCAGGAACTGACGGCCGACATTATCGTGTCAGCCACCGGCTTGCAGCTCTGTCCCCTGGGCAATATCGATTTCACCGTGGATGGAGCGGGCGTTGAGATCGCCAAGACCTGGACCTACAAGGGCATGATGTATTCGGACATTCCCAATATGGCGTGGACGTTTGGCTACATCAGAACCTCGTGGACGATGCGCTCCGACATGATCTCGGAATTCGTCTGCCGCCTCCTGCAACATATGGATGACCAAGGCGTGCGGCAATGCACTCCAAGGCTGCGTCCCGAAGATGCCGGCATGACAGCGCGCCGGTTTATCGACGAGGAGGACTTTTCGCCCGGTTATATGGCGAGGTCGCTAGCTAGTTTCCCGCGCCAGGGTGATCGAGAGCCTTGGATCAATTCGCAGGACTACTATCAGGAGAAGGACACCCTGCCGGGATGTGATCTGGAGGACGGGGTGTTGATCTTTGACAACCCGGCGCGCCATTGATCGAGGACGGGCGGCGCGCTTGGCGAATAAAGGGCCTCGGCGGCGGGAGCGGCGCGAGGGATTATCGAGGGAGCCTTGGCCGCACTCTAGCCAACAATCGGAAGGAGAGTTGTCATTACCGCCATCACCACCGTACCTAGCGATCTGAATTTTTCCGCCCTGCATCAGCGCATGCAGTGGTATGTGGATCAAAATATTTTGTCCTGCGCCAATACGCTCATCATGCGGGGCGTCGACGTGCTCGACTTCGCCACCTTCGGCTACATGGACCTGGAATCGCGCGAGCCGCTCCGCGACGACGCCATTTATAGGATGTACTCCAACACGAAGCTGGTCACCTCCGTCGCCCTCATGATGCTCTATGAACAGGATGCCTTCTCGCTGGACGACCCCGTCTCGCCCTACATCCCAGCCTTTGCGGACATGCAGGTGCTGAAGCCGGGCGCGCAGACCTTAAGCGACACCGAGGCGGCCCGAGAGCCTATCCGCGTCCGGCACTTATTGAGTCACAGCGCCGGCCTCTCCTACGGTTTTATCGAGCCGGACTCCCTGATCGATCAGGCGTACGCCAGCCGCGGCATCGATATCCTCAACAACTTTTCGATCACCCTGGAAGAACTTTGCGACGCCCTTGGCGACCTGCCCCTAGCCTATCATCCTGGAACCTCGTGGCGCTATAGTTTCGCGACTGACGTGAGTGCGCGGTTGGTCGAGGCGCTATCCGGCGACCCCTTTGATGTGTTTTTGAAACGACGCATTTTCGAGCCCCTAGGGATGGTGGACACCGACTTTTGGGCGCCGCCGGAAAAGCGCCGCCGCTTGGTCACCATGTACGCGCCAGTCGACCTGTTGGATCCCATGAAAGGCGGGTTGGTCAAGGCCGACGACCCACAGACAGGTCAATACACCCAACCACGCAAACTGCTCTCGGGCGGCGGTGGTCTGGTCTCCACAGTTAGCGATTATCTGAACTTCATTCGCATGATCGTTGCCGGCGGCAGTTGGAACAACGTGCGCCTCCTGCAACCACAGACCCTGAGGCTGATGCGTGAGAATCAGTTAGCGTCGGGTGTCGGGGTCCATTTTCCCACATGGGCCATGCCGGGGACGGTCTTCGGCCTGGGGTTTGCGCTCAAGCAAAGCCTAGACGCGAACGAGCCAGCAGCGATGCAGGACGAATATCACTGGGGCGGCGTGGCTGGGACCCATTCCTGGATGGCGCCCCGGGCGAATCTCACCGGCATGTGTATGACACAGCGGATGCCGGGGTTCTGGCATCCATTTAGCCACGAGTTTAAGCGCTTCGCCTATCAAATCGCCGGCTGAGCTGCGCATGTGAGGGGACTGGCGAGTTCGGTTAAGAACCAAATCGGAGGTTTTTAGCTTTCGATAAATTGAGCGACAGGATTTAGCTTGGCATGCAAAGCTCGGCATCGGAATCGACCTATCTCAGTCCGCGAGATCGCTGGCTGACCACGGGGTTAGTCGGTATTGGCCTGGTGGTGTTCGCCATTACGTCGTCAACCACCAATCTGATTCTGCCCAAGATGATGACCAGCCTGCGGGTCGAATTTTTCTACATTCACTGGGTGATCACGGCATTTAGCATTGCCCGCACCGTGACGATTCCGGCCCTCGGCTGGCTTAGCGGGCGTTTTGGACCCCGCGCGCTATATCTGGTCAGCCAAGCGCTCTTTACCATTGGCGTCCTGGGCAGCGCGCTGGCTTGGGACTGGTCGTCACTGCTGTTTTTTCGGATTATCACCGGCGCCAGCGGCGGCTTGATCAATCCGCTTTCCATGGCGATCTTCTACCAGATTTTCCCGCCCAACCAGCGCGGCATGGCCCTGGGACTGTCGTTGATGGGTTGGTCCATCGGCCCGGCGATTGGGCCGATCATGGGCGGCTATCTACTTGAATTCGCCTCGTGGCGCATCGTCTACGTGGTCATGGTCCCCTTCAGCGGCCTTGGCGTCTTGCTGGCCTGGTGGCTGCTGCCGGCGCTGCATCGGCCCGAGCGGCGGCGGCTCGATCACTATGGGCTGCTCACCGTCAGTCTTGCCGTCACGACTTTTATCATCGCGCTGAGTCAGGGCCGCCGCTACGGCTGGGAATCGCAGAGTATTGTGGTCTTGTTCGCTATTTCCGCTGTGGCTGCGGTTTTGTTTGTGATTATCGAATTGCGGCATCCCGAACCGTTGGTGGAGCTGCGCTTGCTCGCCACGCCGCCATTTCTCATGGCGACCATTGTCGTCTGCTTAACGACGATGACCTTCCGCAGCACCGAACCGATGATGCCCGTGCTCATGCAGGGTTTGCTTGGCTTTGAGCCCCTCAATGTGGCCTGGACGATGGCGCCTTCCCAGATTCTGTACGGCCTTGCGGTGCTCGCCACCGGCCGCCTCTCGGACCGGATTACCCCGCAGTTCCTGGTCGTTGCTGGTTTGCTGCTCTACGCGGCGAGTTTCTTTGGTTTTTCCGGCGTCACGGTGTGGACGACGGCCTGGACGGTCAATGCCTTTTTATGTGGCCGTTTTATCGCCGAGGCATTGATTACCTCGCCCAATAACCTGACTGCCTTGCGCGCCTTGTCGGAACAGCAGGTGATGATGGCGTCAGGGCTCATCGGCTTGTTTCGCAGTGTGGCGAACGCCCTGAGTACGGCCCTGTCCGTGGTCCTCTGGGACCAAAATTATGGCCACTATTTGCAACGCATCGCGGAGAGCAGCCCGCATGATTCGTCGGCGTATACCTCCACGCTGACGCACTTTCAACACACGCTGCAGTGGATGGGCGAACTCGCCTGGCAAGTTCCCAACCTGAGTATGGCGCTCATGGGGCGCGTGCTGCACACGGAGGCGAGCACGGCGGCCTGGCGCGAATATCTCCTGTTTAATGGCGCGCTTGCCCTGCTCGCCATTACGCCCGCCCTCCTCGTCAATGGCCGCTGGTGGCAATGGCTCCGACGCCGAGCGCCAGCGGCGCGAGAGCAGGTGGTTGAAGACGTGTTGACGCCGCAGCAGAGCGACCGGCCGCGCGCCTAATCCTTGACATCAGTGATCAGCGCGGCCATGCTAGAACAAGTCCGAGTTCGCAGCTATGACATCGCAGTAAGGTGTACACACAAATATGGCGCAAACCACTCCAACGACAACGCCTCTCCCTATTTTGCGCATCGATCCCGCCGCCCCCCACTACAAATGGTTCGTCGCCGGGACCGTTCTCGTCGCCGGGGCCACGCAAACCTTTGGCGGCGGCAGCAGCGTGACGCTAGCGCTGCCTCGCATCATGACGGCCTTCGGCTCTGATTTAGCCACAGCACAGTGGATCTTCACCAGCTACCTCATCACGCGCACCCTGATGGTCCCCATCCTCGGCTGGCTGGGCGGCTTTCTGGGCTATCGCAACCTCTTCGTCGGGATTATGCTGGGCTTTGTGCTGACGTCGATTGGCTGCGGCCTGGCGGTGAATTTGCCCATGCTGATCGTGTTTCGGCTCTTGCAGGGCTTGGTCATGGGGCCGATGGAGGGGCTGAGCGCCATCATCATGGTGAGCACGTTTCCTGCCCATCAACGCGGTATGGCGATTGGCCTGCGCACCATCGGCTGGTCGACGGGCCAGATCGTCTCATTGGTTCTAGGCGGATATTTGATTGAGCACTACTCCTGGCGCATGATTTTCTTTATTGGCATGCCGTCGGGGCTTGTCGCCGCGGTCCTGGGCTTCCTGCTCCTGCCGCAACAGCGAGAATATCGAGGCGTGCCGATTGACTATGCCGGCCTCTCTGCTCTCGGGCTATTCCTGGCCCCACTGTTGTTGGCGATTAGCTTTGCGCGGCGAGACGACACGGAAACCCTGTCCCTAGTGTTCCTGGGACTGCTCGCCTTTTCTGGAGCTGCTCTATTTATCTTGCGAGAGTTATACGCGCGTCATCCGGCGGTGAATCTGCACTTGTTTCGCATTCCCGCCTTTAGATTGCTATTGACTTCGGCCTTTTTTAACACCATGGGCTTGTTCGGGGCGCAATTTATGATCCCTATTTTTTTACAGCAAGTCATGGGACTCAGTCCGTTTCAAGCCGGCTTGGTGATCGTCCCCGCGCTGATTCTATCGGCCTTTGGCGGCACGCTATCCGGCCGCTTGAGCGACACCTTCAGCCCGCGGACGCTGATTCTCATCGGCTTTACCCTGCTGGTGATCGTCTTTAACCTGTTCGCCACCGTGTCGGCGCTGACCGCCACGAGCGTCTTGGTGGGCTACATTGTGCTCTACCGCATGTGTTTGTTTTCCATTAACACGCCGATCACGGCGCTCAACGTCCGCATTCATCAAGCTGATCAGGTGCGCATGGGGCAGGGTCTGCTCGGCATGGTCCGCAATATTGGCGCGTCTCTGGGCGTGACCATCTCCAGCGTCATTTTTGTGCGCCGCCAGACGCATCACCAAATGCTCGCCTACAGCGCCTATCACGAGACGTCGCCCGAGCACGCTGAAACCGTGCGGGAAGTCGAGCTATCCTTGCGGCAGGCGGGGATTGGCGAGGCGGATATCGGCCCGCTGACCTCGCGCGCCATCCGGAGCCAAATGGACACGGAAGCCGTGGCGGCGGGCTTTCGCGACAGCTTTTTCACTTTTGGCTTCTTTTTTCTATTGGCCATGCTGCCCATGCTGTTTCTGACCCGGCGCCGCCTCGGGGAGCGGCAGTCATCGGGACAATAGGCTTTTCGGGTTGCGGCGCCAGTTGGCAGGCTCTAAAATGGCGGCTGCGAGCTAGAGCATATCGAGCGCCAGCGCATTCCGACAGTGATGATTGCCACGGACGCGTTCGCCGAGCCACGCGTCCGTCAGCCGAGGTGTGATGACATGACACGTCAAATGGTGATGGTGGGCTTTTTACAGGCTCAAAACTGCACCAACTATCCCTTTTCATGGCGCCATCCCGAGGCGCGCGTCGACGCCACCAGCCCCGAGTACTACCAAGAAATCGCCAGGGTCTTGGAGGCGGGCAAATTTCAAGTCGCCTTCTTTGACGACCGCCTGGCGATGCCGGATCGCTACGGCGGCGATCACACCCACACCGTCGAAAACGGCATTCGCTGCGTCAAAATGGACCCCTTGCCGGTGCTGATGATGATGGCGGCGGCGACGGAACGCCTCGGGCTCGGGGCCACTTGTTCGACCACTTACTACGAGCCCTTTCACATCGCGCGCATGTTCGCCACGGTTGATCTGATGACCAAGGGCCGGGCGGCCTGGAACGTGGTGACCTCGGTCAATGACGGCGAAGCCATGAATATGGGGCGCGATAGCGCCATGGACCACGATCTGCGCTACGAACGGGCGGATGAGTTTATGGAAGTGGTGCTGGGGCACTGGGATACCTGGGAAGACGGGGCGCTGCTGGTGGACAAGGCGTCGAAGCGCTTCGCCGACGCCGCCAAAGTTCACCGGCTTGATCATGCCGGGGTCATTTTTCCGCTCCCGCGGGCCGTTTACTGTGCCGCGATCGGAGCAGGGGCATCCGGTGATCATCCAGGCGGGCCAAAGCGGGCGCGGGCGCGACTTTGCGGCGCGGTGGGGCGAACTTATCTTTTCCACGGCCTCGAATATCGCGGTGGGCAAAGCCAGCTACGCCGAGCTAAGGGCGAAAACCGCCGCGGCCGGGCGTGATCCCGACCAGATGACGATTTGCGTGCCCGTGTTGACTGTCGCCGCAGAAACCAAAAGCGAGGCCGAGGACAAAATGGCCCTGTTGGAGAGCTTGACGCTCGAAGTGGACGAACTGTCGTTGCTCGCCGAGGGCCTGAATTTCGATTTCGCCACGAAAGAACTGGACGCCCCCATGACGAGCGAGGAAATCGATGGGATTTCGGGCTTTCAAGGCTTGCGGGATCAGGTGGTGCGAGATAGCGGCAAAGCCAACCCGTCGCTGCGCGATTTTCTGCGTCACAGCAAGCGCGGCCGCCCGGAAGGCGCCATTGTGGGCGGCCCGAAAGAAGTCGCCGATGGCCTGGAAGAACTCTTTGCCGAACGCGTCTGTGATGGGTTCGTGGTGGCGGCTAGCCATATTCCCGGCGGTTACGCGGACTTTGTCGAGTACGTCGTGCCGGAATTACAAAAGCGCGGGCTGTATCACCAGGATTATCAAGGCGCGACCCTGCGCGAAAACTTGGGCCTGTCCCGGCCCGAGATCGGCGTTTGGAAAGCTTAATTTGTTCAAGACTCGGGCAGATCTCGGGCCGCTGTTAGGCGGCGTTTGGCTTCACGGTACACCTCGGTCGGCAGCGGGCCTTGCAAGGCCGCGGCCACATTGTCGCGCAGGTGCGATGGGTTCAGGGTGCCGACAATCGTGGTGTGGGTATGGGGATTCGTCAGGGTGAAGCGCAGCATGAACGTCGTGGCCGACATGCCGTCGAGCAGCTCGTCCATGTTTGCCCGCCGCCAGGGCGTCCAGACGTCAACAAGCCCGTGCCCCTGGCCGGGTTCGCCGCGCGCCACGCCGCCGCGAATGACAATGCCCGCGCCAGCTTGCGCCGCCGCGGCGATGGCGTCCTCGTGGTCGAGTTGCAACGCGGAGTAGGGAATTTGAAATACATCAAAGACCCCCATCGCAATGTGATCGGTGAGATGGGGCAGCATCGAGGAGCACCCTAGAAAGCGGATTTTGCCCTGCTGCTTGAGATCGTCGAGGGTGGCGATGGCGTCCTCTTGCTCTAACATCGACCTGGCCGGGCTAAAATGAAACTGGAGCACGTCCAGGTAATCGGTGCGCATGCGCCGCAAGCTTTGGTGGCAGGCGGCGATGATATTTTGACGGCTGTAGTCGTGCAGGCTGGGCAAGGGCACGCCGTAGCGGGTGCGCTGCTCGGGGGCGAACTGGCTGACGTCGAGCGGACAGCCGCACTTGGTGGCCAGCAAGAATTCCCGCCGCCGCGAGGCGATGCAGCGGCCGATATGGGATTCGGCCTCGCCGTAGTCCACGGCGACATCGATATAATTGACGCCGGCGTCGAGCACGGCGTTGAGGATGCGCTCGGGCTCTCCGGGCTCCAGAGTCCGGCCAATGCCCGCGACCACGCCGCGCAGTTCGAGGGCGCCGAAGCCTAGCGTGGTCACTTCGAGCCCGGTGCGGCCAAGCGTTCGTTTGGGTAATTCGGTCATGATGGTTCCGTTAGCGCCTCGGTATGATACTTGACGTATGAGGTTGGCATGCGATATCGCACGAACTATAGCCGTTTTTGATCGCTGCTGGCAAGGGTCTTTAACCTAACCTTAAGCCTGAAGAGAGTGACGCCAATATGAGTGAAGAAGCTGAGAACGCGAAACGCGATGTCGTGGTTTGCTTGGGGATTAATTGTCACCGCAATGGCTCGCCTGAACTCATGGAGCAATTGCGGCAGCTATTGGCCGACGACGAGACCTTACAGATCAAGCGGTATCTTTGTTTTGGCGCCTGTGATGTCGGCCCCAACATGGTGGTCATGCCTGATCGCCTGTGGTATTCGATGGCGACGCCGGAATTGCTGGAAGACATCGCTGCGGCCATGCAGGAAGGTAGAGAGCTGCCCGGTCTCGCCAACCACGTGCGCCCGATGATTCGAGACGCGGTGTTGAGAATGCTAGAAGCGAAACGGGATCAGCTTGAGAGCTGATCGCCCACCTTGGGAGCCCGAAACCTGGGGTTGTTGAACTGCTCGACATGGCTATGCTGGCAGAGACGAGGCCAATAGCTATGAGGCTCTGGCGGCAATGGCGAAGTGCTCGACGCCCAGAATCTTATCCGGGCCGAACTGGCAACCGCCCGGATAAAACCGCACCCACATCTTGTTGCCCTGCCGGAAGTGGGCTAGGGCCTGAGCCGGCACCGGCACTCGATACGAGCGCAATTCGCCGGAATGCTCGGGATGCGCGGAATCCGTATAGACATCGGGCTCAATCTCAACCACGCGTTCGCCGCCGATCCGCACCTGGGCCGGTCGGTAGGTGCGGGCTCAAACGAACCGATGCTCAAAGCGCACGCCAAACGACAGCATGGCCTGCTCGGGAATGTCGCGCAGGGTAAAGTCAATTTGCGTGTAACCGCTTGCGGCGACGCGCGTTTGATGTGACGTCACTAGGTTGGCTGGCGTTTGGGCCAGGGCGGTGATGGCATGCCCCACGCAGATCGCCAGAAGCATCTTACAGTGACGTCTCATTGCATCTCTTCTGTGTCTAGCGACCTGCTGAGGGATATCGAGCAAATTCTATAGAATGGAATAAAGACCGCGCTGCGAGCCACGCCCGAGAGCATGGCTCGCAGCGCGTTACAGCTTAGGCGTGCAACAACTCAATCGCCTCTTCGTACACTTCCATATTCTTACCGAACGAAATCGCCGAAGCCTGCGCGCCGGCTACCAGATGGGTCCAGCGCCAGGGCTCGCGCGTGTTGTGGAATTCCTCGATCACCGCTTGATGGTGCTTGAAGGCGTGCATCTCGGTGAAGTTGTCGTGGCAGACGATCTCGGCCAGACGTCCGATGAAGGCATTGGCGTCGTAGCCGTTGTTGACGTACTGCTGCGCCAGATGCAACACCGCCTTCACTTCCGGGGCCGCTCGCACTTGGCCGAGATTGGCCGCGCCAGCCCAGTCGATCGGCGGCTGCTCGTAGATCTTCTCCGTCATGAGGTCCAACAGCTCATCTTGCGTGTGATACGGCAGCGCTGCGGCGGCGTCGAGATCGGGCTGCGACGAGGCTTCCAGGCGCCGCTGCGTGGAGCGCACCTCCGGGCCGGTGTGCCACATCAGCAGGCACAGCAGCTTGTTGCGCAGGCTCAAACCGTCCAAATCCACCAAGTAGCGGCGCAGGTTGACGCTCGTGTGCAAGTGCACGTCCATCGGGTTGCCAGTGAGCGAGCGCGTAAACAGGCCCGCCGCCCCAATCGACAACGCCTCGCCGGCGCCCTGCATCGACAGGCCGTCAGCCAGGGCCTTGGCGATCGCCACCGGAATGTCGGAAAAGGTGGTGCATTCAGAGATGAAGCGGCCCACACTACCGATCGTCTCGGTCTCATCGTCGCCGGTCTGGTGACGCAACGAACGGTTCATCAGGTCGTACTCATCGATCAGCGCATCGAGCTCGGGAACGCCAGGCGCGATGGGGTAGCGCGCCGTGTACCGCGCCACCGGCCGCATCAAAATCGGCAGGTACTCTCGTCCCAGCACTTCAACGGCGCGCCAGGTGTAGCCCGGAAAGACAAAGTAGTGATCGTCCAGGACGTTTTTGGGAATGGCGACCGACAGCAGCAGATCGAGAACTTCAATCGCCGGCATCTGATCCCACAACCCAAGAATGCAGTGGTCGGCCTTATGCGACTCGCCACGGCTCGCCGCCCTGAGAAACGCCTCTTTCGTCGCCTCGACGCCGCCTGCGTCATAGGGCTCGATGTCCAACATCACGTACGGCCCCGTGGCGAGATCGTGGATGTGTTTATTGCACAAGGCGGTGTGTTGGAGAATGGGCAAGAAGCGATTTTCGCCGTCGAGGCGCTCGACCAGATGATGCAGGGCGTGAATGCCCACCAGCGGGTGCAAGGGGCCGCCGTGGTGGCCGGGCGGGATGTCCGAGGAGCGGGTGACGGCCAGGGCCGCGGCGGTGAGCATGGTGCGCGGCGCGACGCCGCTGCGCAATTTGGCCAGGGCTGGTCGACGATGTCGCTCGGATCGGTTTCCTCGATAAACTGCACTAAAGGCTCGATGTCGTCAGCAAACTGGACGCGCCGATGCATAGTTTACCCTTTCTGGGTTCTCCGGTCTGTGTTACTCCGGTCTGTGTTGCTCCGAGAGCCAACCAACGTGTTCTTTAAGCGCTTGTCACCTTCTCACCTTACACCTAGGCTCGTTGCTTTACAAGAGGATTTTACGTGGCGAGGCGTGTGTAAATGGCCGTGACGGCCCGGCAAAAAAACGGCGGCATCTATCTCTGGCGCTGCGATGGTGATAGGATATAGCCTGAATTTCCGCGCGCGATCGGCCACCTGTATGCAAAACGAGGGCATCACATGAGCGAGGCACTGCATTACCACACCATTACCGAACTGGCGCCGCTGCTTGAATCCAAGGCGCTGTCGCCGGTGGAGGTCACCGAGGCGATGTTACGGCGCATCGAAGCGGTCGACGGCCGCCTGCGCGCCTACGCCACCGTCATGGCTGAGCAGGCCATGGCGCAGGCGCGCGCCGCCGAGCGCGACATCGTCGCCGGCGCCTACCGCGGACCGCTGCACGGCGTGCCGGTGGCGGTCAAGGACCTGTGTTTCACGGCGGGCGTGCGCACTATGGGTGGCAGCGCCGTCAACGCCGATCTCGTGCCCAGTTTCAACGCCACGGTGGTGCAGCGCCTGCAAGACGCCGGCGCCGTGCTGCTCGGCAAGCTGAACACGACCGAAGGCGCCATGGCGGGCTACAACCCGGCCTTGCAAGTGCCGGAAAATCCCTGGAAAGCCAGCCACTGGCCTGGGGCGTCGTCGAGCGGTTCGGGGGCGGCCACAGCGGCGGGGCTGGCCTACGGCACGCTAGGCAGCGACACGGGCGGCTCGATTCGCCACCCGGCTGCAGTTTGCGGAACCGTGGGCTTAAAGCCGACTTGGGGCCGGGTGAGCCGCTACGGCGTCTTGGACTTGGCGGAATCGCTCGATCACGTCGGGCCGTTGACGCGCAGCAGCGCCGACGCGGGCATCGTGCTGCAGGCCATCGCCGGCCTCGACCCCAACGACCCGACCTCACTGCCCGATCCGGTTCCCGACATGCTGGCCGGAGTGGGTCAGGGTGTGCGCGGCCTGCGCATCGGCTGGGACGAAGCCTACGCCACCCGCGACATGGCGCCCGATTTCGCCCAGGCTGTGGTCGAGGGCGTGCGGGTGCTGGAGGGCCTCGGGGCCGTCATTGTCCCCGTGTCGATGCCCGCTCGCCTGCTGGAATACCTCGCCGCCTGGCCGACTCTCTGCACCAGCGAGGCGCTCAATGCGCACCGCGACACCTATCCGAGTCGCGCCGAGGTCTACGGCCCCTGGTTTCGCGGCTGGCTAGAACGCGGCGCCGCCGTCACGGGAGCTGATTACGCCCAGGCCAACAACCTGCGCGCCGCCTGCGTGGGCGAACTGCGGTTGATGATGCGCGATCTCGATCTGTTCGCCTGCCCCTCGACGTCGCAGGCCGCCTATCCCTACACCCTCGAACAGGCCTACGGCCCCATGCCGCCGGACCGCGATCCGTGGCAGTCGCGCTATACCGTGCCGATGGATTTTGCCGGCTTGCCGACGATTTCCCTGCCCTGCGGCCTCTCCGAAGCAGGTGTGCCGCTGTCGTTGCAATTGACCGGCCACGCCTTGGCCGAGCCGTTGTTGGTGCAGGCCGGCGACGCCTACGAACGCGCTACTGATTGGCATAATCTGCATCCGCCCGAGTGGTGGGCGTAGGCTTGTTGTGAAGTTGTACATCGATAACCTGAAGCGCTTAATTGCCTAAATGAAGGACCCCCTGGATGAAACGCTCGACCACGCCTGGCGCGGCGGCAAGCCGCGAGCCGGCCTTTTTCTATGGATGGATGATTCTCGGCACGTCGTTTTTGCTCGCCTTTTTCGCCCAGGGCATCCAGGGGAGCTTTGGCAATTTTATCAAGCCGATAAGCGCTGAGTTCGGTTGGGATCGGGCCACAGCCACCCTGCCGATCGCTGTGGCAACGCTGATGAGCGGCATCTTTCAGCCCATTGTGGGACGCCTGGTCGATCGCTATGGGCCGCGCCGTCTCATCACCATTGGCGTCGCCATGCTGGCGCTCAGTTGCCTGGCCGTGTCGCGCACACCCAATATTTGGTACCTCACTGGGGTATACGGCATTCTGTTCGCCCTAGGCACGAGTTGCGCTGGAGGGATTCCCAACAGCACCCTCAATTCGCGTTGGTTCGTGCGGCTGCGCGGCCGCGTCCTGGCTATTAGCAACGCTGGCGGCTCGGTGGGTCAACTGCTGCTCATTCCGGCGAGCATGATGCTCATGATGCAAACCAGTTGGCGTATGGCCTATCTCGTCTTGGGCGCTCTGGTTCTGGCGGTGGCCTTACCGATCGCCGCGCTTATTCTGCGCAACACGCCGCAAGAGATGGGTCTGTTACCCGACGGCGATCCACCCTCGCCCACGGAGCAGCCGGCAGCGGCGGC
This sequence comes from Planctomycetota bacterium, assembly GCA_965223505.1. Taxonomy (GTDB): domain Bacteria; phylum Planctomycetota; class PLA2; order PLA2; family JAEUHO01; genus CBDCWP01. Next base: position 112,286 of record CBDCWP010000013.1, on the reverse strand, counting down.
AAAGCCCCCGGCGCGGGCCCCTCTAGAGCCCGAGCAGTGGCATGGGGTGTTCGCCTCGCGCCCCTTTTGGTTTTTAGTCAGCGGCTTTTTCGTCTGCGGCTGCTCCCTGGTCATGGTGCAGACCCACTTCGTGTCCTATGTCACGGATCGCGGCATTGCCCCCAACGTCGCGGCCACAGCCCTGGGGCTGTTGGGCGGTTTTAACATCGTAGGATTGCTGTTGGGCGGCATGATCTCGGATCGCATCGGCCGCAAAATCCCCCTGGCGACGATCTACTTCGTTCGCGCGCTGGCCATCGCCGTGCTCTTGGTCGCCGACACGCCCTGGATGCTCTACGGCTTCGCCATGGTGGCCGGGCTGTCATGGTCTTCATCCGTGCCTCTGACGATTGCCCTGACTGGCGAAATCTATGGCCTGCGACACATGGGCACGCTGGTGGGCTTCGTGTTTTTAAGCCACCAGATCGGCGGGGCGGCGAGTACGTATCTCGCCGGCCGACTCTTCGACGTGAGGGGGTCTTACCACGCGGTGTTTGTCGCTGTCATTATCTTGTTGCTGTTGGCGAGCGCTGTGAGTTGGGCCGTGCAAGAGCGGCGCTATTCACTCAAATACCAACCTGCGGTGGGCGCATAGCAAAAAAATAAAAGCGTTATCATTCTTCTTCGGTCCACAAATCAATACTGCCGTCGCCGTCGTCGTCGCCGTCCCAGGGATCGCCGACCATGCGAATGGCCGACAGCAAGGCGGCGGCGTATTCGTCTTTAATCCCCACGGGAATTTCGGGCTGCGACATGTCGAGCACCTGCACCAGGCGCAACAGGGCGCCGCGCATGAGCATGGCGAGAATGGATAATTTGTGTTGTTTGACTTGATCGCGGAGTTCGGTCGTCAGCAGCTTTTTGGGATCGTGGATGACAAGGGCATGCTCTTCAACTCGGATTTGGCATACGTGCGCTTCGAGCTGCTTGATAATATGGGAAGCTTGAAAAAGCGGTTTGGGAATCATGATGTTCTACTCTCTCTCTGTGGTCAACAAATATCAATATATGAAGTTGAAAAAATCAATTTGAATCGTTATTTGAGCAATTCGCGTGCCACAGTGGATGTGGGGGACGAATTTCAAGAAATATCCAGGCCTGTGACGGGGCTCACACCGTCAGCGGGGCAAAACGGCCTCGGGGGGCATCTCAGTTGTAAGAATTCGATGGGGGAATGTCTTGCGGATAAGATCACTGGCGCAGAGAGAGAAGCAAAGATCATGGTGGCGGCCTCGCGCCGCTTGCGTAATGAACGGGCGAGGCCGGATGGGGGGATATGTCGTCTAGCTCACTGACGAGCCGTTGAGGGCCGCCAGCATATCGCTCACACGCGTAAACTTAACGCGCGGCCGGCCAGCCAGCTTGCCCTGCTCGACCTCCATGGCGTCGAGCCGCAGCCAATCGTCAAACGACACGAACCGGGGCTGTTGCTCGCGAATCTGCCGCGCCGCCTCTTCCGGCGACGGCGCATTGGGACACAAGACCTGGCCGCTTTGCAGATCCTCCAGCATGCAGCGCACCGTTTCCAAGGCGTCGGGCTTATTGGTGCCGATGACGCCCGAGGGGCCGCGCTTGATCCAGCCCGCGACATACTCGCCCAGCACGTGCTGGCTGGTTTCAGGGTCGAGCACCCGGCCCTTGTCGTTCGGGATCGTGTAGCGGCGCGTATCAAACGGCACGTCCGGCAACGGCACGCCTTGATAGCCGACGGAGCGAAACACCAGGCCGACCGGGAGGTCTTCCGTCCGGTCCGTGGCGCGGGGCCGCAAGCTGCCGTCGTCTGTGGCGTACAGCTCATTGTGGACCAAGCGCATGCCGGTCAGTTGATTGGCGTCGTCGCCGTAGAGTTCCGTAGGCGAGACGAGAAACCGGAGGACCAGCTTGCGCGCTTTGCCAGTTAATTCGCGCTGCGCATAGTCGCTAATCATCGCCACTTTACGCGCCATGCCGCGATCCTCGCCAGCCTCCAACGCCGCTTGGCTCAAGGGATCGAGCGTCGCCTCGTCGGGCGGCGTCGAGACATCGGCGCCGGCCAATTCGCCCAGTTCCCGCAGCTCCGGGTTGGTAAAGGCGGCCTGCGCTGGCCCGCGGCGCCCGAGCATATGCACTTCCTTGATCTTGCTTTCACTCAAAGCTTCCAGGGCGTAATCGGCGATGTCCGTCTTGGCTAATTCGTCCGTTGTGCGGCACAAAATGCGCGCCACGTCCACCGCCACATTACCCACGCCGACCACCGCGGCGCAGGGATGGGAAAAGTCAAACGTCAAGTCGCGAAAATCCGGATGCCCATTGTACCAGGCGACAAACGCCGTGGCCGGGTGGCTGCCCAGCAGATCTTCGCCCGGAATGCCCATCTGCCGGTCGGTTTGCGCCCCGGTGGTGTAGACGATTTGATGGTACAAGTGACGGCACAGGGAGAGGGGCATATGCGAGCCGAATTCCACCCCGCCGTAAAAGCGCACGCGCGGGTTTTGCGCGGTTTTTTCGTAAGTTCGGGTGACGGATTTAATCTTTTGGTGATCCGGGGCGACGCCGCCGCGCACCAGGCCGTAGGGCGTTGGCAGGCGATCGAATAAATCAATTTCAACGACGGCATCTTGTTGTTGCAGCAGATGCTCGGCCACATAAAAACCGCTGGGCCCCGCCCCAATGATGGCGACGCGCAGGGGATTCGTCTCCGTACCGGGTTGCGTCATTCGGTATTCCTTATATGTGCGTGAAGTGATATGTCGGTATAACGTCTCGGTAAAAATCTATGGACAGCGACGCAAGTCTGGCGAGCATGCGTAGAATATGCATCGCTAGTAGTGTCTTTTTACTGTAAGGTTTGGCGCCCGATGCTGTCAAGTTAATCAGCTTGCGCTTGGCTTTCCAGAGACATCATGCGTCTAGATAACGCCACGAGTTTGGGGACTGGCTAGGGGGCGTAGGCCATGTGGATCGGATCGCGACGCGCCCCTTTGCGGCGTTGCCGTAGTTGAGGCAGGCCGAATGCTGGCTTCTGAGACAATCGCCGCGGCCCCGTGGTAAGCATCGCGTCCATGGAGTTTGAAAACCAATGGCCGGCGCCGCCATCCGATCCCGGAGAGGCGCCTCTCCTAACACCACGTGTTGATCCGTCTGAGATGCGCGCCTAGACATTGATGGGTTTCTTGGCGTCGACAAGCAAGGCGGGGGCGGGGATTTGAATATTCCCGCCTTGCTGATAAGCCGTGGCGTCTTCCGTAATTTGCTGCACAATACGATTCTGAATAGCTTCTGTCTGGCGTTCAAAGACACCATAAAATCTCGCTGCACCTTCACGAAAAACCCGCACCACATCCTCAGCCCGTTCGAGTCTCGCTATGATGGGGAGTTCTTGAGTCTCTATCTCTGTAAAACCGATTTGGTCTAATGTCTCGTGACAATGCTTTTCGTTTCCATAATGAAACATATCGGGCCCAGGCGGGACGGGCGTTGCAGGATCGACATGAGCTTGAAGCGCACCAAAAACCAAAGCGTAGAGAGGGGATTTCGCGGGTGGAAGCCAGCAGGTAAAAGCGAGTTTTCCCCCTGGTCGTAGGATGCGATAGGCCTCCTGGACGGCCTGCTCAGGATGCGGGAAATGCAAGATGTCAAACCCACAAATAACGGCATCAAACGAGGCATCTTGAAAGGGAATTGCCTCTGCATCTCCCTGACGAAAAAGGACGTCGGGGTATTCACGTTGCGCAAGCCGCACCATCTCTTCCGAGAAATCCAGCCCCACCGCCTCTGCTTGGCGTTGCTTGGCGGCTGCGGTCATAAACCCCGGCCCACAGGCGATATCCAGCGTGTGTTTCCCCTGGGCAACCCCTGCTGCATCGAGTAGAGACTCGGTAGCTTGTCTCGTCATTAACGCAATAGCGCCTTGATAGGTTTCCGCAAGGCTATTCCAGCCCTCATGCTCAAAAGCGCTAAAGGCATGCGCATCGAAAGCGTTCGTCTCCATTCCCTTGTATACCTTTCAAGATTACATGCGATTGACGGCGCTGACCACTGCATCCGTAACGGCGTAAGTCGTGGCGTCGCCGCCCAGATCGGGCGTATGCAGCGAGGCGTCGGCCGTGACCTGCTCAATCCCCTGCATCAGGGAAGCCGCCGCAGACGTCTCGCCGAGATGCTCCAGCATCATCACTGCGCTCCAGAATGTCCCAATGGGATTGGCCACGCCCTTGCCCGTAATGTCGAAGGCCGAGCCATGAATGGGCTCGAACATAGACGGGTAATGGCGCTCCGGGTTGACGTTCGCGGTCGGGGCGATGCCAATCGAGCCCGCTAGCGCTGCGGCCAGGTCGGACAGAATATCCGCGTGCAGATTGGTCGCCACCACCGTATCAATGGTCTCGGGCTTCATGGTCATGCGCACGGTCATGGCGTCGACTAGCATCTTGTCCCACGTGACATCGGGATAGGCTGCCGCCACTTGCGCGGCGATGTCGTCCCACATCACCATGCCGTGGCGCTGGGCGTTTGACTTGGTGACCACGGTGAGTTGTTTGCGGGGACGCGAGCGCGCCAGTTCGAAGGCGAAACGCATAATGCGCTCGACGCCGCTGCGCGTAAAAATCGAGACCTCGGTGGCGACTTCCTCCGGCAAGCCGCGGTGCGAGCGCCCACCCTGGCCGGCGTATTCGCCCTCGGAGTTTTCGCGCACGATAACCCAGTCGAGATTTTGCGCTGTGGCGTGGCGCAACGGGCTGGTGATGCCCGGCAGGATACGCGTCGGTCTGACGTTGGCGTATTGATCGAGGCTCTGGCAAATGGCCAGGCGCAAGCCCCACAAGGTGAGATGATCGGGCACGTCGGGCGCCCCCACGGCCCCAAATAAAATGGCGTCAAAGGCTTTGAGCTGGTCGGCGCCGTCTTCGGGCATCAGCGCGCCCTGGGTTTTGTAGCGGTCCGATCCCCAATCAAAATGCTGGATGTCGAGTTCGAACTCGCCGCTATGCTGAGCCAGGGCGGCCAGGACTTCCAGGCCAGCGGAGATCACTTCCTTGCCGATGCCGTCGCCGGGAATGGCGGCAATTTTGTGGGTGCGCATCTTCTGTCCTTATTCATCTCGCGTCACATTCAAGCCATAGGCCATGTGGCAAGCCATAAGCCATGTGGGACGCATGTTATCACTGGCCAACCTGACGCACAACGCCTGATCCCGCTAAATCACCAACGACTTGCTGCCATCCACCACTAGGGCTGAGCCATTGATGTACGTCGCCCGCTCCGATGCCAGAAACAGCACAGCGTCGGCGATGTCGTCAATTGACCCGACGCGGCCCGACGGAATGGTTTTGACGAGATCGCTCAGGATGGCCTCCGGCGTCGTTCCCTGCGACTCGGCGTTCGCCTCCAGCAGGCGGTCGGAGCGGGTCGTTTGAATGCGGCCAGGGGCGATGCTGTTGACGCGGATGTTGAGCGGTCCCAGCTCGATCGATAATTCCTTGCTGAACATGCGGATGGCGGCGTTGCAGGCGCTGCCCGGCGTGTGCAGCGGCACGGCCTGCTGCGTGGTTCCGGTGATGTTGATGATCACCCCGCCGCCGCGCCGCTGCATGTGCGGGATGGCGGCCTTGGCGCAGCGGATATAGCCCAGGAGCTTGCCGTTGATGGCGTCGACAAAGGCGTCGTCGGGCAGGTCGACAAAGGCGCCAAAAGCCGAGGCGCCGGCGTTGTTGACCAGGATGTCGACGCCGCCGAGTTGCGCCGCGGCCTGCTCGACAAAGCCCTGGCAGCCGGCGAGGCTGCGCAGATCGGCGGCAATCGGCACGATGTCCACGCCGGTGGCGCGGGCGATGTCTTCAGCCGTCGCTTTGAGCTTCGATTCGGTGCGGGCGCAGATGGCGGCGCGCACGCCCTCTTCCGCGAGTTTGTGGGCGATGGCCATGCCGATGCCTTCACGAAAGCATGACAGGATGCCCCACTGCTTGCGGTGGGGATGAATGGCATCCTTGTTAGGGGGTGTTGGGGGACACGACTCCCCCAACTCAATAGAGCAATTCCTATGAAAGCCCCGCTGCTTGCGGCGGGGATGTTTTACTGGCGCCCGTGACCAGGGCGGTTTTGCCGCGAAGTCCCAATTCCATATCATGTTCTCCTCATGCTGGTGGCTGCTGATCGGTTCTCGACGCCATTCTTTCGCGATGTCCAGCCGGAGTCAAGATGCGCGGCGCCTGGGCGCAATCGGCATTGACTTCGCAGCGATTATATGGTGCGATGGCGTCAACTTTGACGGTTTTCGTTGTGGACGCAAATCAGCATCGGGGAGTGTTGTCTATGCATGTCGGCGTGGCCATGTTTTGCACGGATTACGCAATGCCGCCCAAGGATTTGGCGCTGGCGTTGGAGGAGCGGGGCTTTGAATCGCTGTGGCTGCCGGAGCACAGCCACATTCCCCTGTCGCGCCAGTCGGCCTTCCCGCAAGGCGGCGATCTGCCCAAGAAATACTATGACGTCATGGACCCCTTCGTCGTGCTCGGCGTGGCCGCGGCCGTGACCACGCGCTTGAAGATCGCCACCGGCATTTGCCTGGTGCCGCAGCGCGATCCCATTCAGACGGCGAAGGAAGTGGCGACGATTGACCAGGTGTCCAACGGCCGCTTTTTGTTCGGCATTGGCTCGGGCTGGAACGCCGATGAAATGGCCGATCACGGCACGGATTTCAACAGCCGCAACCGGGTAATGCGGGAGCGCATCGAGGCCATGCGGGCGATCTGGACGCAGACGAAACCGGAATACCATGGCCAGTTCGTCGATTTTGGGCCGATGATGACCTGGCCGAAGCCGATTCAGCGCCCACACCCGCCCGTGCTGGTGGGCGGCGGCATGCCTTACGGCGCGCGGCGCGCCCTGGCTTACGGCGACGGCTGGGTTCCGCACGCGCGGCGTCCGACCTACCGCCTGCTCGATAAACTGCCGGCGTTTCGCGAGATGGAAAAAGCCGCTGGCCGCACGTTGCCGATCACGGCTTTTGGGGCCGAGCACGACGCCTCGGAATGGCCGGCCTACCGGGACGCTGGTATTGAGCGCATCGTCATCAGCATCGATTCCGAGCCGGCTGACGCGGTGTTGCCCAAACTCGATCAGTGGGCGGCGAGCCTGGCAACGGTGGCGGAATAACGCTGAACCCTATGGACACTATAGACAAGGGCCCCGCTGTTGTTTAAACTCCTGATGAAGAGACATGCGGCAATGCTTCAAGAGCTGGAGGATGAATTCGAGATGCTAACCGTGACACCGACTGGAGAGACGCTTGGCGCGACCATCGAGGGCATCGATCTGTCGCAGCCGCTGAGCAATGACGACTTTCGGCGCATTATCATGGCGCTGGGCGAGTACGGCGTGTTGCGCTTCCCCGCGCAGCAAATTGAATCCGAGGATTTAAAGGCGTTTTCCGAGCGTTTTGGCGATATTCAAGGCTCGGTCAGCAAACGCAAAACCGCCGAGCCCGCCGGCGTGGGCATTTTGTCGAATATCAAGCAAAACGACGCCTATATCGGCGCGCCCGACGCCGGGCAAGACTGGCATACGGACATGTCGTACCGCGACGTCATGGGCTTTGTCAACGTCCTGTATGGCATTCGGGTTCCGCGCCGTGACGGCCGCCCCCTGGGCGGCACGGAATTTTCCAATATGCATCAGGCGTACGAAGAACTGCCGGCGGATTTGAAGGCTCGCTTGCAGGACGCCACCGCCGTGCACGACTTTGAAAAGTTCTGGGAAAATATGCGGCAGAACCACGGCAGCACCCGCCCTGCCCTCACCGATGAGCAGCGCCAGATGCGGCCCGTGGTGAACCATCCGGTGTGTCTGACGCATCCGATCACGGGGCGCAAGGTGCTGTACGCCAATCCGGGCTACACCATTAAAATTAATGGCATGTCGCAGTCGGAAAGCGACGAGACGCTGGCATTTCTGTTTGAACACCAACTGCAGGATCGCTTCCGCTATCGCTACACCTGGACCGAGGGCGATGTCTTGCTGTGGGAGCACTTTGGCACGATCCATCGCGCCATCGCCGACTATCGTCCGGATGAATATCGTTTTATGAAGCGCTGCCAGGTTCTGGCCACGAAGATTTTTGAGCCCGATTATCGCGAGTCTTTGGCCCTGGAGCCGGCGCTCGCCTAGCTTTGCGCCCGCGGCGCCGGCTCCAGGGCTGGCGTCAGGGCGTCTCCCGCCTCAGGTGAGACTACGACTCGGCCGCATCCAAATCGCCAAATCGCCAATCGATGGATGAGATGGGCAGTCCGTATGTTCATGGCCTCTCATCGGACATGCATGAGTTTCACAACCAAAGTAACATCTTAAGGCGACAAGAGGGGCGTATCAATGAAGATTCCAACCGACATCCAAGATTTAACGCCTTCCTGGCTTACTGAAGCCTTGGCGTGCCCCGTCACGAAGGTAAGAATCATCACAAGTGATACCGAGGGTGTAGAAGCAGTGAAGGGCGTCGTTGGACAAATCGTTCGGCTGAGCTTGACATATGATATTGATGAAACAGATACCCCTTCATCTCTCATCGCTAAATTATCATCTAATAACCCAGCGAAACGTGCTGGGTTTCACAGCCTTCACATGTACGAACGTGAGGTGCGCTTTTATGAGAAATTAGCGTCCCAGATTTCGCTACGAACACCCGCTTGTTACCATAGTGCAATTGATCTCAAAACCGGACATAGTGTACTGCTGCTTGAAGATTTGTCGGGTGGTCGTAATGGCTACAAGTTTGGAGAATGTTCCTTAGCGGAAGTGGCGTTGGCTATTGGCCAAATTGCCCAGTTTCACGCCGGTTGGTGGGAAAGTCCCCAATTGCATGAGATGGATTGGATGCCGCGCTTCAGTACGGTTGACTTTGAAAACATCCAGCGCGTTTATCAACAACGCTGGGAGCCCTTTCTAGAAAGAGTCAGTCAAGACCTGCCAAAACCGATGTTGGCAATTGGCGAGAACCTGGGTCGCCAGCTCGTTAAATTCTTTAGTTATCTGGAAAGTGCGCCTCGTACGATTTGCCACAACGATTACCAGGCTTCCAATATCTTTTTCTTTACTGAGGCCAACGGTGATCTTTTGCAAATGGTGGTTGATTGGCAATTGATCACTTTCGGGCGGGGTGTTAGTGATATAGCTAATTTCTTGAGTAAATGTGTGCGGCCGGAAGTGCGCCGAGCGCATGAGATGGACTGGCTAAACATGTATCATGAGACACTGGTCGAAAATGGCGTTGAGGGCTATTCGTTCAATGCTTGCCTCAATGACTACCGATTGGCCTTATTCGAGGGCTGGTGGAGAATGGTCTTTTCTGTTGGTTCTGGAGCCCTAAGCCCAGAAGAAGAAGCAGGTTTTTGCCATGTTCTCTTACCTCGCTACTGCGCTGCAATCCTTGATTTGAATGCGGGTGAGTTACTGACAGAGATGTTGCCCTGAAGACTCACCAGCTTAAGCGGGTTGATTAGTCAGGATCGCCCCATTCGAGGGTGTGCAAAAAGTCTGCTTATTCGTATGCCTCTGAAGGTGTCTTAGACATAAGACGCAGGTGTAACAGAGACGCCTCGTCGCGCCAAGTCCAAGGCGTCATCACCTCATGTCGTGGCCGGCGCGGGTCTAGCACTGGCTGCGCCTTAGTCCTCCAGCGCCGCGTATTTGCCCGCAATATAGCCCTGTGCGGTGCAGCGCCCCAGGCCGTGCTGGTTAAAACCGCCCGCCGATTCCCCGCCGCAGTAGAGGCCGGGGATGACCTGGCCCTGCATGTCCATTACTTGGCATTTGGCGTTGATGCGCAGGCCGGAGCGCGTGTCGTGCACGAGCGGCGTGGACCAGGCGGCGTAAAAGGGCGGCGTGTCGATCTTATAGCGCGGCGTGGGCTTGCCGAAATCGGCGTCTGCGCCGGCATCGACAAAGCTGTTGTAGCGCGCCACCGTCGCCTGCAAGGCCGCCCCCGACATGGGCTGCGTCTGATACGGATTGCGAATGGCTGCCGCCAGCTCTTCCAGCGACGATGCGCTGAAACAATAGCCCTCTGGATCGACATAAGGCGGCGCGACCTGCCACTGCTCCCTGGCCGCGGCGGCGTCGTCGAAGATGGCCCAGATGGGGCCCGCCGCGTAGTCCGGCGGCCCGGACGCCGCGTTCATCGCCACGGCGGCATTAAAGAAATTGAAGGCGTTGGGTTGGTACTCAACGCGGTCATGGTTTCGGTAGTCGCCAGCCTCGTAGGGGCGAATCTCATCGTAGCGATTGCCATTCGGATAATCGCCCTTGGTCTCGTCGAAAAACCGCTGCCCCAATTGATTCACCAAAATGACGTTTTGCCAGTCTGAGACTTCCAGCCCGGCGGCGCGCACGAGCGGAAAAATGGGGGAGTTCACATCCCAGGCGAAATAGTTGTAGCGGGCCCCGAGGGCGCGCTGCGTGCGGATGCCGTCGCCATTTTCCAGTATTTGATTGCCAAGACCCCAGAGCGACGCCCCAATGGCCATGGCCGCCAGTTCGCCACTGGCGTCCTGGTAGGTGTAGGGCTCTCCCGCCACCTGGTAGACGTCCGTTAGGCGGGGATCGAACATGCGGCGAAAATTGACGTTGCTGCTGCTGCCGCCAGTCGCAAGGATCACGGCTTTGGCGGCGCGAATGTTGACCTGCGGCCGGGTGCTATCAATGTTGCCATCGTGGCGATAGCCCTGCAGGGGCGCCGCGTCGCCGGGCAGGCTGCGGGGCGCATACGCCGCCGTGATGCCGGCCACGCGGCCGCCGGAAGCCGCATCCAGTTCGGCCCTAATCAAGCGGGTCATGCGATGGTGCAGCAGAAATCTCACGCCCTTGGCGCGGGCGCTCGCCTCCAACGGGCGCACCAAGCCAGCGCCATCGCGGTTGCTCGGGCTCCCGAGGCCGACGCCCTCTGTCCAGATAGCGTGATTTTCGCGTGGCGCGGAGTTGCCCGTGCTATGCGCGCCGACGTTGTCCGGGGCGATGTCTTTGAACGCCACGCCATTGGCCACGAGAAATTCGTAGGTTTCAGCGCAATAATCGGCAAAGCCGCGCATGACGTCTCGGTCGTTGTAGCGGTAATCCGGCCAGCCGTTGGGTTGCACCACTGACCAATCCGTCAAATCGGCGAAGACGAGTTCGGCCGAGTCCTCGATGCCGTACTTGCGCTGCGCACTGGTGCCGCCGCCAAGCGGCACGTTACCGCCGCTTAAAATGGCGTGACCGCCGATGTCGTAATTGGCCTCGACCACGATCACCGACGCCCCCTCATCTGCGGCCTTGACGGCGGCGGGCAACCCCGTGGCGCCCGCGCCGATCACCACCACATCGGCCTCCAAGTCCCAACTCGCCGGCGGGTTGCCGACACCCGCGCCCCATGCCCCTACAGGTTGATCTGCCATCTCACATGCTCCTCACGCGTCTCACTCAGTTGCTTATGACCAGCGATCCCAGCGCATTGTCTCGGCCACCGGCAAGCGGGTCACCGGCCCGAAATTCCCCATCGGGTAGCCGACGGGAATCAAACAAATGGCTTCCATGTTATCGGGCAACCCCAGCACCGCTTTGGCGGCCTCGCGGTTCGACAAGCCGAGCGTCGTCGGGGCGGCGCCAAGGCCCAGGGCGCGGGCCGCGAGCAGCAGATTTTGCACCCCCGGCCACACCGACCCCCCAGCGCGGGCGCGGCCCAGGTCGTCCACCGGGGCGTCGAACTGATGGCACGCGATAACGAGCGCGGGGATCTCAGCCAGATGCTCGGCCTGCCAGAGCACGGCGTTCAACATGCGGGCGCGTTTTTCGTCCGACTGGTGCGGCAGCGACGTGGGGCGTCCCGACGAGGGCGAGGCGTATGCCTCGACGGCGATGCGATTGAGTTCCGCCAATTTCGCCTTTTGCTCGGCGTCGCGCACGATGAGCCAACGCGCGCCCTGGCGGTTGGAGCCGCTCGGCGCCTGGTTCGCCGCGTCGATGAGTTTCACCAGCGTCTCTTCGGGCACCGGATCGGGTTTGAGCCGGCGCATAGCCCTGCAGTTGTACATAACGTCGAATAATTCCATGTTGGTCTCCTATCAAATGTCGCTATTTAGCCCTCGTCGAGGCCACTGTCGAACTGGATAATCATGCCGTCCGGGTCGTAGACATAGAACGAGCGGACGCGGCCCTCTGCGTTGGTAAAGGCTTCCCTGGGGCCTGCGAGTTGCACGCCTTTGGCTAACAACTCATCCATCAAGGCCTCCACATTGGGTACAGTAAAGGAAAAATGCGTTACGCCCATCTGATCCAACTTGAGCGGTTCCCCGGTGATTTCTTCCCCAGGGTGGCTGGTAATGGTCAGGGTGGGTTTGGCGCCTTTCGCAAAGCGCAAACTGACCCGCCGGCGGCTCCGGCGGCTGCGTTCGTAATTGTGCGGCCGCCCGCCCTCCTTGGGGCTGGTCTGACCGTCGAAGATGACTTGCATCCCCAAGATATCCCGGTAAAAGGCGAGCGCTTTGTCCATATCTCGGGTGCAAATGGCAATGTGGGAAATCGCCGTGGCTTCCATCGCGTGGTCTCCAATTCCGCGTCGGTAGGTTGCAAGCGCCTCAGGTGAGCTTGACGCCGTATTTCTCTAGCGCCTCGTCACGCAGTTCGATGCCCAGGCCAGGGGCCTCGGGCAGATTCATGTAGCCGTCGACAATGGCTGGCCGCTCGCTGAACAGATCGAACCACAGCGGATCGCGCGTCGGGTCGGCGAACGACTCCAGAATAAAGCCGGTCGGGCTGGCGGCCTGGGCGTGCACGTGAATTTGCGGATCGTGGTGCGCGGCCATGGGAATTTGGTACATTTCAGCCATCACCGCGGCTTTGCGCCAAGTGGTGAGGCCGCCAGCCCAGGTGCCGTCGATGATGAGATAATCCACCAGACCCTCGGACATTATGTGGCGCAGGCCAAAGGGCGAGTACTCCGTTTCCCCGGCGGCGATGGGAATGCTGGTGGCGGCTTTGAGGCGCTGCAGCGTGTAACGCTCGTCGAACCACGGCATCGGGTCTTCGAGCCAGAAAATGCCGAGGGGCTCCATCAGTTGCGCAGCGCGCACGGCCGTGGGCAGATCCCAGCCCTGATTGGCGTCGAGCATGAGGTCGACGTCTGCGCCAGCGGCGTCGCGAATGACCCCCACGCGCTTGGCGTCCTCCTCCGGCGACAGGCGCCCGACCTTGGCCTTCAGGGTGCGGTAGCCATGTTCGAGATACATATCCGCCTCGCGGCGCAAGTCATCCGGGGTCTCGTTGTCGCGGTAGTAAAAGCCCGTCACATAGGCCGGCAGTCGCTGCCGCAAGGCGCCGCCAAGCAGGGCGTACACCGGCCGCTCCACCGCCTTGCCCATCAGATCCCACAGGGCAATGTCGATGGCGCTCAGGGCGGTGATGAGCTGCCGCTGCTGCCGCGCCATGGGCGGGACGCCGCGCACGGATTTATAGGTAAGCGCGAAGATGTCCTGCCAGATGCGTTCGATGTTGAACGGATCCTCGCCCACCACCAGCGGCGTGAGTTGCTGCAGAATATGGCTGACGGCGTTCAGGCCCTCGGGCCCTTGCTGAAACAAAAACGGGCCGTGCGCCTCGCCGACGCCAACGAGGCCGGCGTCGGTGGAGAGCTTGACGATGACCTCGCTCACCTGGCTGATGGCGTTGGTCGAGGTGTACACCGGCTGCGGCAGCGGGCACCGGAGGAAGTACGTTTCGAGTTGGGTAATTTTCATGGGGTATGGCGGCTCCTGAGGTCGGAATCGGACAATCGGATAGTCGGATAAGATAAAAGGTGTCGGGGCATTGTAGGGGAGGGTTGTCGGGGTGTAAAGATAGTATAGCGCTCCGCGATCGTTTTTGTTCAAAGCTTGACAAAAATGGCGCATTTGAGCATTATTTTGTGTTCTTAATATTTAACATCTGCATGGGTGTCAAAAAATTTTCGGACGACCTCACTTCGCCATCGGGGAGATGCCCCACGTGTTGCCCACAGACAGGCCCGTTTGTTCGACCGGGTCGCCGGATAAGACGGCGCATCGTACTGATCTGGCTCGCCTGGACGCGTTGCATTGCATGGGCTTACTGGATGCCCTGCCAGAAGCGTCGTTTGATCGCATCACCTCTTTGGCCTGCCGATTGCTCCAAGTTCCCGTTGCAATCATTTCGATCGTGGATCAAACGCGACAGGTCTTCAAGAGCGCCTGCGGGTTGCCCGAGCCCTGGGACGCTTGCCGAGAAACGCCGCTGGCGCGCGTTTTCTGTCGGCAGGTCGTGTCGAACAACACCTCGCTACAAATTGAGGACGCCTCTCGACACCCGCTCTTGGAACAGGCATCGACGTTGACTGATTTAGGCGTTGTGTCTTACCTAGGCGTTCCATTGCGGACGTCGGAGGGGTTAGCGCTCGGAGTTCTGTGCGCCATTGATCATCAGCCGCGCCTGTGGTCGAGTAAAGAGGTGACAGGATTGACGGACCTCGCCGATATCTTGACCCGCGAGATTGCAATGCAAAAGGAGATTGAACAACAGAAAACAGTTATAGAGGCGGAACAGTATCTGAACCACAGCTTGTTAGCCAGTAGTGGCGATTGCATCCAAATGCTGGATGTCGATGGGCGTTTGCTCTATATGAATTCAACAGGTTGCAGGCTGATGGAGGTTGAAGATTGCATCTCTCTCACGGGGCAATCGTGGCCCCATAGTTGGCCGGCAGAGGCGCTGCAGGATGCCGAAGCGGCCATCGCGCGCGCTAGGCTCGGCGACGCCGGACGGTTCCAGGCTTTTTGTCCCACCTATAAGGGAACGCCAAAATGGTGGGATGTGCAGGTCACAGCCATCACCGATGACAGGGGACGGGCGATCAAGCTTTTAGCTATTTCGCGGGATGTGACCGCCACTAAAGAGGCCGAGAATCAGATTCGTGAAAGCGAAGAACACTTTCGCCATATGGCTGATCATGCGTCCGTCATGTTGCGGTTGGCGCTTCTCGACGCCCGCTGCGCCTATTTTAATCGCAGTTGGTACGAGTTTACGGGGCAAAGGCCTGAAACGGCTTTGGACTTTGCTTGGCTCGACGTGGTGCATCCCGACGATCGGGAGGCGTTGCGCGCCGCCCTTCATCAAGCCAGTAAAGACCTTACGCCCTGCCGGCTCGAATACCGATTGCGTCGCCACGATGGCTCTTATCGCTGGGTTCTCGACTCCAGGGCGCCGCGGTTTGATGCCTTCGGGTCATGTGTTGGCTTTATCTCATCTGTCATCGACATTCACGATCGACGCTTGGTCGAAGAGGCTTTGTTGGAGAGTGAAACGCGTTTCCGCACGCTGGCCAATAACATTGCTCAACTTGCCTGGACGGCTGACGCCTCGGGTTGGATCTTCTGGTATAACCAGCGCTGGTTCGATTATACCGGCGCGACTCTGAACGAGATGCAGGGCTGGGGATGGCGCGCCGTGCATCACCCGGACCACGTCGACCGTGTTGTGGCGAAGATCAGCCGCTGCTTTCAAACGGGGGAAGTGTGGGAAGACACGTTTCCGTTGCGCGGCCGCGACGGCAACTACCGCTGGTTTCTCTCTCGCGCGTTTCCAATCCACGATGAACAGGGTCGCGTCGCCCAGTGGTTTGGCACCAATACCGACATCACCGAGCAACTCGAAGCCGAATCGGCTTTACAGGTTAGCGAGGCGCAGTTGCGGCTGGTGACCGACCATACGTCCGTCTTCCTTTTACAATGCGACCGATCTCATCATTTCAAATTTGTCAACCGCCCATACGCGCAACGCTTCGGGCTGGAGCCGCAGCAGGTCATTGGGCGCCATGTCGCCGACATTGTGGGCGCCGAAGCGTATGCGTTGCTTCAACCTCATATGGAAACGGTTTTGGCGGGACAACGCGTCGAATTTGAAGTCGAACTGCCGTATGAGCAACTCGGGTTATGCTGGATGAACGAGGTGTATGAGCCCGAATGGGGACCGGACGGAGATGTCATCGGATTTGTCGCCATCATTGCAGACATCAGTCTGCGAAAACGTGCGGAGGCGGCGTTGCGCGAGAGTGAAGAGCGCCTAAAACTCGCTCTTGCCGGAGCGGACATGGGGGTTTGGACTTGGGAGTTGGACACCGGAGCCGTCTACTGGTCGCCAGAAATATATGGGCTTTTCGGCACGGAAACGTTTGACGGCACGTTGGAGGCATTTGTTCAATTTTTACACCCCGAAGACGCGGATTTAGTCTGGAATGCGCTCGATACGGCATTGGCGAATCAGACCCTATACAGTAGCGAGTTTCGCATCGTGCGGCCAGATGGCTCGGTGCGCTGGATGGCCAACCGCGGTCGCGCCGACTACGCTGCTGATGGGAAGCCCATGCGCATGCTCGGCGTGGTTCTCGATATCACGGACCGCAGGCTTGCCGAGCAGGAGGTGGAACGCGCCCGCGACGAGGCGCTAGCCGCTTCGCGCGCCAAGGATGATTTTCTCGCCGCCTTATCGCATGAATTGCGCACCCCTTTAAACCCCGTGCTCTTATTAGCCAGCGAAGCCATGAAAAATCCCCGCCTACCCTCAGAGGTGCGGGCGGATTTTGAGACGATTGCTCAAAATGTCGCTCTGGAGGCGAGGCTCATTGATGACTTACTTGACCTCACACGCATTACGCGAGGAAAACTAGTTCTCAGTTTGCACCCTATCGATGTTCACACCGTGTTGAAAGACGCGGTCGCGACCGTGCAAGCTGAGTTAGAGCAAAAGCAGCTTACGCTCTCACTGCAATTCAAAGCTGAAAAATATATTGTATTAGGTGACGCCATTCGGCTCAGGCAGATATTCTGGAATATTTTGAATAACGCAGTGAAGTTTACGCCTTTGGGAGGACAAATCAACATTACAACGCATTCATGCGCAGATAGCCATACGCTCAACGTAGACGTTGTTGATACGGGTATTGGTCTCTCACCTGAGGAGATCGAGCGTGTGTTTAGCGCGTTCTCCCAGGGCGATCACGCGCTAAGGGGAGACCCGCACCGCTTTGGCGGCGTGGGCCTAGGGCTGGCCATTGCGCGTACGCTAGTTGAGCTGCACGACGGACACATTAGCGCTTCAAGCGCTGGCCAGGGCCAGGGCGCCACATTTGCGATCACCTTCCCGTTGTTGCGCACGGTTGTGTCTCATCAAACGGGTGAACCTACCGTCGCTCAAACGACCGCCCCATCTAGGGCAGCAGCGGCTGGAAGCAGCGAGCAGCTTGGACGCATTTTACTCATTGAAGATCACCAGCCAACGCGTAAAACGCTGACGCGGTTACTAACCCGACGCCACTACGAGGTGACTGCAGCCTCTTCTTGCGCAGAAGCGCAAGCTTTTGCCAGCCAGAAGCGGTTTGATCTCGTCATCTCGGATATCGGTTTACCCGACGGTGACGGCTACACCTTGATGGCTGAGCTGAGCCAGGCTCAGCCTGGTTTAACCGGCATCGCGCTCAGCGGCTACGGTATGGAGGGAGATTTGGCTCGCTCGCGTCATGCCGGTTTTGCCATTCATCTCATCAAACCCATTCAGATTGGCGACCTGGAGCAAGCGATCGCCGATCTCTTACCGGCCTCTTCGGCTGTAGACCTTAGACTGTAATCAACCTTATCCGTCGCCGTTGATTTTCATGAAGGTTTAAGCTCCTGATCGTCGACCGGCGCGGTCGAACAAGTCGCGAATGGGTAATTGAAAACCGGGCAGCACCTCTCCGCCATCAAGCGCATCATCGATCCCGAGTTCGCGCCATTGCTCCGGCGCAGTGTAGACGGTTATGCGCTGCGACTCGGGCTCGACATACCAGACGAGCCGCACGCCAGCGGCGAAGTATTCTTGTAACTTGCGCTGCATCTCTGACGCCGTGTTGCTGGCGGATAAGACCTCCACGGCGAGATCGGGAACGAGTTGGGGAATGGGCTCGGAGGGCAACTCGCGGTCGGGAAAATTTGCCCAGGAGAGAAACGACACATCCGGAATGCGCACCTGATCGCGCAGTAACTGCAGCATACCATCGGCGCCGAGGACAATGCCTAAATCGTGTTGGGCCAAAAAGGCTTCGAGGAAGTAGCCGATTACCAACGCCAATCGGGATTCATAATAGCCCACTGTCTTTTCCACCAAGACGCCGTCAACCAATTCGCACAATCGATCCTCTTCCGCCTGCACGCTCAAGACATCGGCGAGCGTCGCCGCGCCCGGCGGCGGATGGAGGCGAATGCGTTGTAACGGAATCTCACCCAAATGAAGATGCAAATCCGCTGCAGTCCAGTGCAGGGGCAGCACGTTTGCGGTCGTCGCCATCGCTGACGCCTCTCTACAAAACAAAGCGCATTTCACTCATACCTCGCGGCCTATTATCGCGTTCCGCCGCCGCCGCCGTCAACGCCAAACTGGCGCTTGCAAATCCCCGCCCAACGCGCTATGCTGACCGCCGCCATACCCAATTTGCGTTTTCGTCTGCGACATGTCGTCAGAGCGAGAGGCAGTTATGCAACGCTACATCTTACAGCGGGTCTTTTACGCGCTCATTTCCCTGGTCATTCTCAGCATCACCATTTTCTGTCTCATTCGCTTTACCGGCGACCCGGCCATCTTGATGGTCGAACCCGGCGCCTCCGACGCCGATCTGCAGGCGATTCGCAAGGAATTCGGCCTGGATAAGTCCCTGCCCGTGCAGTACGGTGTGTTTGTCGCCAACATGGTGCGCGGCGATTTCGGCAAGTCCATCTACTATCGCCAACCCGCTTTCGACCTCTATTTACAACGCTTGCCGGCTTCCCTGTGGCTCACCGCCGTCGCCATGTCCATCTCGCTGGTGATCGGCATCCCGATCGGCATTCTCTCCGCCGTGCGCGTCGATAGCTGGATCGATTCCATCAGCAAAACCTTCTCCATCATGGGCCTATCGCTGCCGAGTTTTTGGGTCGGCCTGTTGTTAATCATGATCTTTTCCGTCACCTTTCGCTGGCTGCCGAGTTCGGGCAGCGGCACGTTTTGGCACATTATTATGCCGGCCTTTTCCCTGGGCTGGGTCTTTTCCGCCGCGCACACCCGCATGGCGCGCTCCGCCATGCTCGAAGTGATGGGCAGCGAATACGTCAAGCTCGCCCGCCTCAAGGGGCTACCGGAAAAGCTGGTCATCATCAAACACGCCTTTAAAAACGCCTTGATTCCCGTACTGACGCTCGCTGGGATTAATCTGGTCATCATGATGAACGCGGCGGTCGTAGTGGAGTCGGTTTTCGCCTGGCCTGGCATTGGCCGCCTGCTCTACGAAGGCATTTCCAGCCGCGATTTTCCCCTGGTGCAGACCACCGTCCTGATGGGCGGTGTGATGATCGTCGTGGTCAATCTGCTCGTCGATATCCTGTACGCCTACATCGATCCGAGGATTCGCTATGGACAGTAGTAGCTCTACCGCCGTCATGGCGTCCCCTGACCGCGCCGTCGCCGAGCGGCCCTCTTGGTCGTCGACGCTGCGCCGCTCGCTGTCGGACGCGCCGTTGTTTCCCCTGATCATTTTGTTCTTGCTCGTGTTCACAGCGTTGTTCGCCGACTTGCTGGCGCCGCATGATCCCACTCTGGGCAATCTCCGGGCGCGCTATCGCCCGCCGATTTGGGCCGAGCGCGGCAATCCGGATTTCGTGCTGGGCACCGACCACATGGGCCGCGATGTGCTCAGCCGCATCATTCACGGCTCGCGCATTTCGCTCATTGTGGCGACCTCCGCGGTGCTGTTGGCGGGTGTCATCGGCACGACCTTCGGCATTCTCTCGGGCTACCGCGGCGGCTGGATCGATCAGGTGGTGATGCGTTTGACGGACGCCTGGATGGCCTTGCCCACCATCAGTTTCGCGATTCTCCTGGCGGCCCTGTTGCGGCCGAGCGAATGGAATTTGGTGGTGATTCTGGCGGCGGTCTATTGGACGCGATACGCCCGCGTCATTCGCGGCGAGGTGCTGAGTTTAAAAGAGCGCGATTACGTGCGCCTCGCCATCGTTGGGGGGTGCAGCCATTCACGCATTATGTTGACGCACATCCTGCCCAATATCGCTAATAGCGCCATCGTCATGGCGACGCTGCAGTTTGGCGTGGTGATTATCGCCGAGGCGACGTTGAGCTTTCTCGGCGTCGGCGTAGCGCCGCCGCAGCCGGCCTGGGGCTTGATGCTCTACGAGGGCAAGTCCGGGCTGATGACCGGCTTTTGGTGGCTGAGTATTTTTCCGGGCGTCTGCATCATGCTTGTGGTGCTGGCCGCCAACTTGCTCGGCGACTGGTTTCGCGTCTGGTCCGATCCCCAATTGCGACAGCTGTAAATGGTAAAGGATAAAGTGTGGCGGAACCCCTGTTGGCGGTGAACAATTTGCAGATGCACCTGTTTTCCAACCGCGGCGAGCGGGTGGTGAAGGCGGTCGACGGGGTCAGCTTCACCCTGGGCAAGGGCGAGACCATGGGCATCGTGGGCGAATCCGGCAGCGGCAAAACGATGACCTCGCTCTCCATCTTGCGCTTGCTGCCAACGGCGGGCCGCATCGTGGGCGGCGAAATTCGCTTTGCCGGCGAGGATTTACTGGGTAAAACGGATCAGGAGATGCAGCGCATTCGGGGCAGCGATATCGCCATGATCTTGCAAGACCCGATGATGTCGCTCAACCCCCTGTTTACCATTGGCGAACAAATCGCCGAGCCCTTGCGAGTGCATCGCGGCATGCGGGGCTCGGGCCTGTTCAACCGCCTCAAAGAGCTGCTTAACGGCGTGCGCATTCCCTCGCCCGAGGCGCGCTTGCGCGACTATCCGCACCAGATGAGCGGCGGTATGCGGCAGCGCATCGTGGGGGCGATCGGTATTTCGTGCGAGCCGAGTTTGCTCATCGCCGATGAGCCGACGACGAGTCTCGACGTCACCATTCAAGCTCAGTATTTACGCCTGCTCAAAGACATTCAACAGCGCGTCGGCCTGGCCATGATGTTCATCACCCACGACATTGGCATCGTGGCCAAAATGTGCGACTACGTGGCGGTGATGTACGCCGGTAAATTGGTCGAGCGCGCCCCCATGCGCACGCTGTTTCGAGAACCCAAGCACCCGTACACGGAAGCCCTGCTCAAGGCCGTGCCGCGGCTCAACACGAGCACCGATCGCCTGTGGAGCATCGAGGGCCAGCCGCCGGACCTGTCGGCGATTCCGCCCGGCTGCCCGTTTAGCCCGCGTTGCCCGGTGGCCGAGGAGCGCTGCCGCCATGAAACCCCGCCGGAATTCCGCCTGGGGCCGAACCACTACGCCCGCTGCTGGCTCCAGGAGAAAGCATGAGCGAGACTTTGCTTGAACTGCAAAATCTGACCAAACATTTCCCGATCACGCAGGGTCTGTTGTTTCAGGAAACCGTGGGCGCGGTGAAAGCGGTGGACGGCGTGTCGTATCGCCTGGGCGCAGGGGAAACCCTGGGCCTGGTGGGGGAGTCGGGTTGCGGCAAGTCCACCACGGCGAAGATGATTCTGATGCTGGAGCAGCCGACGAGCGGCGCGATTTTGTTTCAGGGCGAGCGGATTCATCACCTGGCGGGCAAGGGGCTGCGCGACTATCGGCGCGGCGTGCAAGCCGTGTTTCAAGACCCCTACAGCTCGCTCAACCCGCGCATGCGCGTTGGCCGCCTGATTACTGAGCCGTTGCTGGTCAACACGGAGATGTCCAAGGCGGAAATCGACGATCGCCTGCGGCAATTGTTGGACCTGGTGGGCCTCAGCCATCGCTCGGGCGACTTGTTTCCGCACGAGTTCAGCGGCGGCCAGCGGCAGCGCATTGCCATCGCGCGCGCCTTGGCGCTGCGCCCGAGCTTGATTATTTTGGACGAACCGGTCTCGGCGCTCGACGTGTCGATTCGCGCGCAGATTATGAATTTGCTGCAGGATTTACAGGAAGAGTTCGGCCTCAGCTATCTGCTCATCGCCCACGACCTGGCGGCGGTGCTGCATCTGAGCACCAGCATCGCCGTGATGTACCTGGGCAAAATCGTCGAGATGGGCAGCAGCCACGCTTTGCGCACGGCTCCTCTGCACCCCTACACCCAGGCGCTGTTTTCGGCCGCCCTGCCGGGACATCCGGATGATCAGCGCGAAGAGGTGATTATCGAGGGCGAAATCCCCAGCCCGATCAATCCCCCCTCCGGCTGCCGCTTTCATCCGCGTTGCCCGTTCGCCAAGCCCATCTGCTCACAGGAAGAACCCGTGTTGCAACGGCGAGACGACGGGCAAGAGGTGGCGTGCCACCTCTACTAGCGGCCTACACGAACGTCTACTGGCCCTTGAGCACGATGTCCTCATAGGCGGGAAACGGGTGCAGCGGGGTCGAGTGAATTTGGTGCTCGACGACGCGCGGCCCAACGCCGATCAGCGCCCGCAGGTCCATGATGGGCGCAAACATTGCCCGGTCTTTGCTGAGCTGCTGAATCTCGTGCAACATGGCTTCGCGCTTGGCTTTATCGCGTTCTTGCGCCTGCTTCAAGAACAACTCATCAATGTCGTCATAGCCGCCCGTCGGATACGCGCCTTTGGAATAGATGAACGCCTCCACGCGCGTCGCCGCATTGCCCGAGGCGCCGGCGCCGGTGACGAATAGTCCCTTGAGCTTTTTCTCCCGCCAGGCGGCGTAGAAGGCCGCGCGCTCCATGGTGCGCATTTTCACCCGAATGCCCACGGCGTTGAGGTAATTGACCACCGCCTCGCCAACGACAAAAAAGGGCGGGATGGGCACCAATTCCCCGGCGTCAAAGCCCTTGGGATAGCCCGCCTCGGCCAGCAATTTTTTCGCTTTTTCCGGGTCGTAGGCGACGGGCTCGGTCTGTAGGGCGTAATCCATCACCCGCGGCACGATGACCCCGGCCGGCGGGCAAAAGCCCAGGCAGGCCGCATCGTTAATGGCCTCGCGGTCGAGGGCGTGGTTCACCGCCTGGCGCACGCGCAGGTCGGACCACACCGAGTCTTTATCCCACTGCTCGGGAAATTCAATCCAAAAAATCGAGGCGTGCCGCGTCTCCACGAGCTGCAGCTCCGGATCGCGCTTCACTTCCTCCGCCACTAAACCGGAGAGCGCGATGGCGTAATCGGTCTCGCCCTTTTTCAGCATCGCCAGCCGCGTGTCGCCGTCCGGCACGCTTTTAATGGTCAGCTTTTTGATGTTGGACACTTTTCGCCAGTGCCCCTCAAATGCTTCCAGCACCAGCTCGACGCCGGGCGTGTGGCTCACGAACTTGAAGGGGCCAGCCCCAATCGGATGCGCTTTGAAGCCGTCTTCGCCCACTTCCTCCACATAGGCCTTGGGCACGACAAAACCAGCGGACGTCGCAGTGGTGCCGTAAAACGTCATGAAATCCGGCCACGGCTCACCCAGGTGAAAGCGAATGGTGCGCTCATCCACCACCTCGACACGCTTCACGCGGTCCTTCAGCACGCTGGCGCCGGAGCCTTTGTAGCGCTGGTAGCTGAACTCGACATCCGTCGCCGTCACCGGCGCGCCATTGTGAAACGTAATGTTGGGCCGCAACTTGAACTCATAGGTCAGGCCGTCCTCGCTCTCTGTCCAGGATTCGGCCAGGGCCGGGCCGCTGCGCTCGCCCGGATAGGGGCGCACCAAGGCGTCGTGCATGGTCATCAAAATGCCGTAGGGCGTGATTTGCGCCGGGGTGTTGGCCGGGTCGAACCAGGCCGGCGAGATGGTCACGTGGAAGGCGAACACGAGTTCGTCAGGGCCTCGCTCCGCCGCCGCCCCGAGCGGCATTACCAGCAGCGCCGCCGCCACGAGCAACAACATCATGCGGTGTGTCTTTTTCATCAAGACTCCTTTCATTACGTCATTACATCATTATGCCTTTGCCTCTTACGTTCCTGCAGGATGACCACCATACACGACAACGCCTTGAAACGCGAGCGCAAATGCATTAGGTCTATTACTGCGTATCGCTGTGGCTAGGCGGCGTGATGCAAGCGGCAATAGCATGATGCCTGTATCGGGACGTCGGCGCGCGCCGCAGCCAAATCGAGGCGCAGCTTGACCATCCGGGCCTCGTCCGTTTTGCCGAGCCGCAGCAGGCATTCGTGAAAGCCGTGCAGGCTCCAGACATTATCCGGGTGCTGACAGGCGCGACTCAGCGTGTCATCCAGGCCCAAATCCGCCCGGTACACCGCCTCGGCTTCCTCCACGCGGCCCTGTTCGAGCAGCAAGGCGCCCAGCGCGTGGCGCGTCGGCTGCATCCAGGCCCAGGGCTCGTCATAGGGCAGGTTGTCGTCGAGTTCTACCGATTGGCGCAGGTGCGCAAACGCCGCGTCATAATTGCCCTTGCGATATTCCAGCTCGCCGCGCATCATCTCCCCCGCCACCGCCAGGATATCGAGACAGGTGTTGTTGAACACATAGCGCGTGTCCGGGACGCGCTGCACCGCGGCGTCAAAGCGCTGCTGCTCGGCCTCCGCGGCAGCGATGTCGCCGGTGGTGGCGTAGGCAATCGCCTTGGCGTAGTGGATCATGGCCGTGGTGACGCAGAACAAATCGGGGTTTTGCGGCAGGGGTTGATCGATGATCTCTCGCCACTTGCCAAATCGTATGAGGACGTGCTGCAGCATGGGCACAAAGCCCTCCAGCCAGTCGGCCATGGGCGGCGTCTCCACCAGCAGCAGTTCATCGGGAAGGGTCGCGACCATCTCCTGCGCCGCCTGCAAGGCGGTTTGGTACTGGCCGATGAACATGGCGCCGTAGAGCTTGAAATGGTAGTTGTGGCAGCGGTACAGCGAGTAGAAATTGATCGCGCCTTCGCGGTCGAGAAACTTGCGGTCCGCGGCGATGGCGCGGGCGTTGGAGGCGACTACATTCCGATAGTGGCCGCAGAGCACGTCAATGTGCGTGGCCATGTGCTGCAAATGCCCCGCATCCGGAACCAAATCGCGCAGGGCGTCGGCGGCGCGCAGGGCGCGCTCCGGGTGGGGCGACATCTCCATCAGGTGGATGTACATGTGCAACAGGCCCGGATGCGCCTCGCCGCCGTCTTGCGCCATCGCTTTCTCCAACGCCTCGGCGGCCTCTAGCGTGTCGGCCCCGTCGGCCGGTTCGCCGCTCTTTAGATCCCAAAGCGCCCAGGCGGTGCGGTTCATCAGGGCTTCGGCGTATAGCGAGCAGACGTCCAAATCGTCTGGAAATGCCTGATACGCCTCGCGCATGGCGTTGGCGTAGGCGTCGTTCCAGACGCCGCCGTTGTCGCCAAGCGTCGACGCCGGGTAGCGGTGCGTCAGGGCGCGGATCAGCGCTTGCTCGGCCGCCGAGGCGCCGTCGAGGCGGGCCAGCGCCATTTGCGTGGCGTTGTAGGCGCGGTCGAGCGACTGCGTCAGATCAATCTCGGTAAAGGCTTCCCAGGGCTTATTGTAATTGGGGCCAATGGCGTAGGCGATGCCCCAGTAGGCCATAGCGCAAGCCGGGTCGATGGCGGCGGCGCGCTCGAAGCAGTTGACGGCTTCCTCGTGGTGAAAGCCGTAACACCAGATCAGGCCGCGATCGAACCAGAGCTGGGCCTCGGCGGATGTGGTCGATACCGTCCGGTGGTAGTTGCCCAAATCGTAGTAGTTTTCCATGAGGCGCCCTTCCCTTGCTGGCCAATGTTACCCATGCGCCGCTTTGGCGCTCGGCGATTTCAAGCGGGGAGTATGACATAGTTGGCGCCGCAAGGCATCAGCCCGTCAGCTCGATGTAATGGCGTGGTCTCGCCGCACGAGGCTCAAGATCATCGGCAGGCTGGAGAGGAAAAAGCACAGGCCAATGAACAGGAAGCTATCGCGAAAACCGGCCGCGATGGCCTCTACGTCCATCTGGCGGCGGATGGCGGCCAGGGCCGCCTGATCCGCGCCGCCAGCCATGCCCGCGTCATGCAGGGTGTGCTGGAGATCGCGCCACAGCGCGTCGTGACCTGGGCCCGCGTGGTCGTAGAGATCGTAGGCTTGGAGTTGATGCTCGACGCGGCGGCGCTCAAACACCACGCTGGTGATGGTGACGCCGAGACCGGCGCCGATGTTGCGCGTCACGCCCATGAGGCCCTGTCCCATGCGGATGCGGTCGCTGCCCAGGATGCGGGCGTTGAGATTGGTGAGCGGCGTGTTGGTGGCGAACATGCAGATGCGGTATCCCGTAATATAGAGCATAATGACGCCGACCGCCGTGAGGGTGCTGACAGAAGAAAAGCCGTAAAAGACGGTCACCAGCAAGGCGGTCGCGCCGAGCACCACGGCGCTCGGCGGCAGCACGTCGCTCAAGCGCCCGGTAATGACGCCGCTCAAGCCCGAGGCGATGATCGCTGGCACGATGACCAGTCCAGCCTGCAGCGGGGTGAAGCCCATCACCTGTTGCAAAAAGATCGGGATCATGAACTGCGATCCGAACAGCCCGATGTTGTTGAGAAACGCCGTGCTGCACACCAGATCAAAGGCGGGTATGCGGAACAAACGCAGATTCACCGCGGGATAGGCGGTAACCAGTTCCCACACCACGAACAAAACACCGCCAGTTGTGGCGATGACAGCTAGCCACACCAGAGTCGATGTCGCCGTTGCGCCATCGCGGCCAAAGCTAATCGCCAGCAGCAGGGGCACGAGAAAGCCCGCCAGGCACAACAGGCCGGTGTAATCGATCGGGATGCCCTGGAATTCGCGCCGCTGCGGCAGGATGAGCAAACCGAGAATCGCCGCGATAATACCGGTGGGCACGCCGAGGAAGAAAATTAAACGCCACGACATTTGTTCCAGGATGTAGCCGCCCAAGGTGAATGACACGATATGGCCGAAGGAAGAACCCATGGCGCGCAGTCCTAGCGCCATGCCGCGCTGCTGCGGGGGGAATGCCTGCACCAAAAGCACGGCGGAGAGCCCTTCCATGGGGCCGACCATCATGCCCTGCATGAGGCGAAAGACAATGAGCATGGGGAGATTAGCGGCCATGCCGCAGCCGATCGAGGCCAGGACAAAGCCGACCAGACAGGTGACAAACAGGTTGCGATTGCCCAAAAATCCGCCAAGCCAACCTAGAATGGGCACCACCAGCGTGCGCGTAATTAAAAAACCGGTGGCGATCCACTGCGCCGTGGCCAGATTGGCGCCAAAGGCGCTCATCAGCCGCGGAATCGCCAGATTGACGCTGTTGCCGGCAAACGTCTGCGTCATGGCGGCCATGAGCACCACGCCGGCCACCAGCCACTTATAGTAAGGCGCTTGCATGTCCAGGGAGAGGAGCGTAGTGGGCTGCGACGCCTGCGCTGGCGTCATCGGTGTGGCCATGCCGTCTCCTGCTGTACACGCGTTGTCCGTTGCGCCATACTGGGTTCTCGTGTGGGAAGTGATGAAACCAATGCGAAAATCGTGGGCAGAGCATGCCACGCTTTGCCCCAGGATACAAGCAAGATACAAGAGAGGAGACTGACGCCATGACGATCCACAACTTTGGCGTGCACCCCAACGGCGGCACCCAACGCCCTACCGCGCGGCTGCGCCAGATGCTGCGCAGCGGCGACATGGTCACCGCCCCGTTCGTGCTCAACGCCTGTCACGCCCTGATCGCCGAGAGCGTCGGCTTTCAGGCCGTGTACATGACTGGCTTCGGCACGGCGGCCGAACGCGGCTACCCGGATGTGGGATTGGTGACGCACACGGAGATGGCGCAAAACGCCCGCTACATCGCCAGCGCCGTGGGTCTACCGCTGATTTGCGACGCCGACACCGGCTACGGCAATGCCATCAACGTGACGCGCACCATGCGCGAATACGAAGCCGCGGGCGTCGCCGCCTGTCACATCGAAGATCAAGTGTTCCCGAAAAAGTGTGGCTTTTTTGAAGGCAAACTGGTCGTGCCCATTGACGAGCACGCGCAAAAGATTCGCGCCGCCTGCGCTGCGCGCCAAGACCCGGACTTCGTCATCATCGCCCGCACTGACGCCCTGGCGGTAAACGGCTGGGACGACGTCATTCAGCGCTGTAGGGCTTATGTCGAGGCGGGCGCGGACTTGGTCTTTGTCGATGGCATTAAGACCGAGGACGATCTGAGAACCTACGCCAAAGCGTTGCCGGACTTGCCCAAGCTGTACAACGGCGGGCTGCTGCCGACGGCGGAGGCGGCGCGCATGGGTTTTCAGGTGATGATTACCGGCGGGACGATTGGCGTGGTCTTTAAGGCGCTCAAAGACGCCTATGAAGAGTTGCGCGACACCGGCATGGTCGCGCCCAGCCGCATGGCGTCGCGCGAGGAGATCACCGGCGTGCTCGGCCTGCCCCATGTGTATGAATTGGAGAAGGCTTACGGCGTCACGGCGCCCTAATCCTCGTCATCCAGCGGGTCAAGCATCTCCAGGGCCCGCTGGTGAATATCGTCGATCTTTTGCCGCGTCGCCGCGCTCACGTGACCGTCCGCCATGGCGCAGAGCTTTTCGTAAATGGTGATCTCGTGAAAGGCGGCCAGGCGCTCGTTCTCATCGCCCTCTCGCACCACGGACAGCGCCATCTCCGCCTCTTGCAGCATGATCGACTCGATGCCGTCCTGAACCCCAGCCTCCTCCGCCGGGTCGCGCCGGGGCGGCAGCGCCTGCTCGTCGCGCTGGGCGCGGGCGCCGGGCTCATCGGCTTCGGGCAAGTCGTCAATCGCCTCCAGAACATCTTGCCATTCATCGCGCGCTTGCTTACGCACCGAGCGCCGGGGCCGCGGGGGGCGGGGACCGGGGGGATAGAAGGCGAGGTAGAGGCGCCACAGCCCCCAAGCGAGCAACATGAACAAGACCACACGAAGTATAATGGGCATCGACGATCTCCTCCCGCCGTCTCTTGAGCTGGTGTGTCTGTTATATCATACGCGCGCCGCGCGATCTTAGCAACGCGCCGAACGCGGGATCATAAACGGCAGCCCTTCAGGGGCAAAGGCGCCGCGCGCCATGAGATTGGAGTCGCCGTCGACGAGGTGCGGCGTGGCGTGGGCCGCGATGTCGAAGCGATCCGGGCTAAAGTAGGACTCGATGGCGTCAATGCGCTGCGGCAAGCGCTCGATGATATCGCTCAGCGTGCAGAGCCGCGGGCCAACGACGTCGAACAATTTGAGGTGCGAGCCATCGACCTCCAAACACACGATTACCTGTAAATCCTCGGCGTAGCGCAGCGGCCGCCTGCCTTCGTTGAAGCCGAAGATGCCGATCTCGCGCACCACCCCGACCCGGTTGGACACGGGCTCGCGATTCGCCAAGAGCCGTTCCGTCAGATGCACATCAGACGCCTCGCGCAGATTGAGCGAACGGAAGCCATCGCCGCCGGGCGCGCCGTACCACGGGGCGTGAAACACATGCTCGCCGAGCGTCCGAAAGCCAAAGGGTTCGTACAACTCGGGCTGCGCCGTGAACAGAATCACAGTCTCATAGCGGCGATCGCAGTAGGCGAGAACCTCATGCATCACCTGGCGCATATAGCCGCGCCGACGGTAGTCAGGCCGCGTGCAGACGGCGTGAATGGCGCCGACCATGACCTCGCGTCCCATGAGGACGAACGGCATTTCCATCAAGCCCACATGCGTGACGGCCAAGTCGCCGTCAAAGCGGATAAACGGCGTCGATTGTTCCTCCCAGGACGGCCCCAGGCCGGGGTCGCTCGTGGCGGCCTGGCGTAGCCAGGGAAACGAGGTGTCAATGAGATCGAAAAGCCGCTGCAGCAGCGTTGGATCATGGCTGAAAGATCGCCTAAAACTGCCTGCCTGGGTCATCCTTGCCTACCTTCCTATTTTGCTGTCGAGACGGCGCGTCGCCTCCAAAGTCTAACGCAGGCGCGGCGAGGCGACAACGAGGACTGGACAAAGCCCTAAAATCCGTTGATAATGCCTGCATGAAGTGAAGATGACCCACCCCGAACGCGAAGGAGCGTCAGCATGGCAACAAGTGTCAACACGGCGGAAAAGTCGGCCGCGAAACTGCGTCACGCCACCGAGGAAAACTCGCCCTATGTGCCAGGTCGGCGCGAGTTTTTCAAATACCGCGATCTCGGCGTCACCGACGCCACCAACGGCCAGATGCGCGCCCAGGTGATGTCGGCTATCACCGGCATGACCGAGCCCACGGGCTGGCACTACCACGTTTGTGAAGGCCAATTCGTCTACGCCCTCAGGGGCTGGGTCGACCTGGAGTTTGAAACCGGCGAGACCATTCACATGAAGGCCGGCGAGTCCCTGTTTATTCCCGGCGGCATGCGCCACAACGAAATCGCCACCTCGGACGACGTGGAAATTCTCGAAGTCTCCGTGCCAGCGGACATGGGCACCGTGCCCTGCGATCCGCCTGAGGGCAAATAAGCCATATCTTACGGAGGGCCAGTCGATCATGGCGGCACCCGCAGAGCGCCTGACGCGCGGCCAGGGCCAGTTTTTAGACGACGTCAAACTGCCGGGCATGCGCCATGCCGCGTTCGTGCGCAGCCCGCACGCCCACGCCAGGATCGTCCGCATCAACGCCGATGCGGCCCTCCGCCTCGACGGCGCCATCGCCGTGCTCACCCCCGATGATCTCACGCCCCACGTCAACGCCGTGCGGCCCGGCGAGCCGGCGGTGAGCACGTTTACGCGCGGTTACAACCGCTATCCGTTGCCCAAAGACATCGCGACGTTCAGCGGCGAACCGGTCGCCGTGGTGGTGGCGGAAAACCGCTATATCGCAGAGGACATGCTCGACGCCATTCAGGTCGACTACGAGCCCCTGCCGGCGGTGCTGGACGTGGCGCAAAGTCTGGCCCCGGATGCGCCGCGCTTGCGGCCCGATCTGCCGGATAACATTCTCTTCTATCGGCGCTTTGGCGAGGGCGACGTCGACCGAGCCCTGGCTGACGCCGATATCGTTCTCGACCAGACGTTTTATTTTCCCAGACAGACGGCGGTTCCCATTGAAACACGCGGCGTCATCGCCGCCTACGAACCCGCCTGGAACCGCTTCACCATCTGGTCCTCCACGCAAACGCCGCATCCGGCGCGCACCGTTTTCGCTGGCGTCCTCGGCGTGCCGGAAGGCGATGTGCGCGTCATCGCGCCCGACATCGGCGGCAGCTTCGGCATCAAAGGCAGCGGCTATCCCGAGGCCATTGCGCTGGCGTTTTTGGCGCGGCAACTGCAATGCCCCATCAAGTGGGTGGAAGACCGCCGCGAACATCTTCTGGCCTGCGCCCACGCGCACGAGCAGCAAGTGCAGGTGAAGGCGGCGGCGAATCACGACGGCGTCGTCACTGCCCTCCGCGCCAAAGTCCTGGTCGATCAAGGCGCGCACGCCCTCGGCCCCATCGGCGCCGGACTGGAGCCCATGACCACCGGGCAGTCGCTGATCGGGCCGTACCGCATCGCGCATTTCGACTGCGAGTCCTATGGCCTGCTCACCAACAAATGCCCGCAGGGCCCATACCGCGGCGTGGGCACGGTGCAGGGCATTTTCGTCATCGAGCGCCTCATGGACACGGTCGCGGCGCGTCTCGGCCTCGACCCGGCCGAGGCGCGCCGCCGCAACCTCATTCAGCCGCACGAATTTCCCTACGCCACGCCGGCCGGCCGCCTCTACGACAGCGGCAATTACCCGGAGGCCCTGGAGCGCGTCTTGCGCCTGGCCGATTACGACGGCCTGCGCCGCATGCAGGCCGAGGCGCGCGCCAGGGGGGAGTACGTCGGCATCGGCGTGGTCTGCTTTGTCGAGCACACCAGCACCGGCTCCCCGGATTACCGCAAGCGCGGCGCCATGGGCATGCCCGCTTTTGACGCGGCCACGGTGCGCATGGACGCGCGCGGCAACGTCGACGTCAAAGTGAGCGCCTGCTCCTCGGGCCAGGGCCACGAGCGCGTGTTCGCCAACCTGGCTGCAGCCGAACTCGGCATCACGGCCGAGCGCGTCCGCGTCCTGCAAGGCGATACCGCCATGACGCCGTACGGCTCGGGCTCCACGGTGAGCCGCTCGGCGGTGAGCACCGGCGGCGCGCTGCATTTGGCCCTACAGGATTTAAAGGAAAAACTCTTTCAGCTCGCCCGCTTTATTTTGGACACCGACGCGGAGCTGGAATTGTCGGCTGGCGCGGTGCGGGTGAAACACAACCCGGAGCGCCAGGTTCCCCTGAGTCAAGTGGTCGATGTGGCCTACAACCGCTCCCCAGAGATCGTGCTGCCCGAGGGCATTGATCCCGGCTTGGAATTCACCCGCACCTTTGATCCGCCGCATCAGGTGTTCGGCCACGGCGCGCACATCGCCGTGGCGCGCGTCGATCCCGACACCGGCGCGGCGCGGATCGAGCAGTATTACATCGTTGAGGATTGCGGGACCATCCTGGATCACGACGTGGTGGAGGGGCAGGTGCAGGGCGCGGTGGCGCAGGGTATGGGCAACGCTATTTTTGAGGAGCTGATCTACGACGATGGCGGGCAGTTGCTGACCGCGTCGCTCATGGATTATTTGGTCCCCTACGCCACGGATATCCCGGCCATGAAGATCGAGCACATGGAGACGCCCTCGCCGTTTACGTTTAATGGCGTCAAAGGCGTGGGTGAGGCCGGTACGGTGGGCGCTTACGCGGCTGTGCCGAGCGCCGTGGCCGATGCGCTGCGGCCGTTGGGGGTGGAGGTGACGCGCTTGCCGCTGAGCCCGCAGCGGCTGTGGGAAGGAATGAAGGCCGTGCGATGATGGGAGTCTTGCCCTTCCCCATTATCCTGTAGCAGTTCAGCCACGGGAGGAAGGCTGAGAGTTATCCTTCATGCTTACACATCGACATTTGCCCCTAAATCCGAGGCAAATGTCCTGTACCGATGCGTTTTCAACAACTGAACCAAGGGGCACGTGAAGTTCGGAGTGTACTGACTTGAGCCAAGCCCAGAGAGGAATCGACATGATCTCCGCGTTTCCAACCCAGCGCGAGGCGAAGCGAAAAGTCCTGTTCGACGCAGTCGACGCCGTGCGCGACACTCTGATCGCCGGCGCCGCTGAAGCTGAGCAGCTCGGCACGCTGCCCAAGCGCACCGTTGACGCCCTCTACGACTCGGGGCTCCTGTTCCTCAAACTGCCAGCGGAACTGGGCGGCGCCGAGGCCGACCTCATTACCCAACTCGACGTCTTTGAAGCTGTGACGCGCATCGACACCTCGGCCGGCTGGCGCCTGCTCATCGGCTCAGCGAGCCTGGGCCGCGGCGGCGCAGCACCTGATGGTGAGCGACATCGCCTATGAGCACCAAGCGAAAATCGTCCTGGGGCTGCCTGATCTAGACCCGATGGGCTAAGGGACTTAATTTACTTAATCCACGCCCACAGCGTCGGTCTGGTGCATTACCTGACCGCCCACCACGGTGGCGGCGACTTCGATCTGCCCCAACACCTCGGGCGCTTCGCGAAACGGATCTTGCGCGAGCACCACGAGGTCGCCCAGTTTGTCCACTTCCAGCGTCCCCTTCTTGCGCTCTTCAAAGGCGGCGCGCGCCGCGTTCGCCGTCATCGTTCGCATCGCCTCTCGCACCACGATGCGCTCGGGGGCGTTCAGCACTTGGCCGGAGCTGGTCAGGCGCGCCGCGGCGCTCTGCATGCAAAACAGCGGGCTCACCGGCGTCACCGGGCAATCGGAGTGCAGGATGGGCCGGATGCCGGCGTACAGCGCCGAGCCCACGGGGTCGAGGAATTTCACGCGCTCCGGCCCTAGAAATAAGTCGCGGTGGCGGTCGCCCCAGTAGTACACGTGGTTGGCGAAAAAGTTGGGGATGACGCCGAGTTCATAGATTTTGGCGATGTGCTCGGGATGGCAGACCTGGCAGTGCTCGATGCGAAAGCGGTGATCCGCTTTTGGCAGCTCGCGCAGGGCGTTGCCGTAGGCGGCCAGCACCGCATCAATCGCGGCGTCGCCATTGGCGTGCGTGGCGATCTGGTAGCCGTGCCGGTGCAGGTTCAGCACCATGTCGTTGAGTTCGTCCTGCTCGTAGATGAGCCAGCCCTGTTCGTCGTCGTGGCAGTAATACGGCTCGCGCAAGGCCGCGGTAATGCCCTGAATCGAGCCGTCGGCGATGATTTTGCAGCCCGCGACGCGCAGCCAGTCGTCGCCGAAGCCGTTTTGCAGGGCGAACTCCATATCGCGTAAGAAATCGTATTGCAGGAACATGTTAACGCGCAGCTTCAAGTCGCCGGCGCGGCGCAACTGCTGATAGGCGCGCAGAATATTGACGCCGCGCATGTTGCCCACCAGGGCGTCGTGAATCGAGGTGACGCCCTGGCGCAAATACTCTGCCTGCGCTTGCAAGAAGCCGCGCTGCACGTCGGCGTCATCGTAGGCGGGAATCTGTCCGGTCACCATGCCCATGGCCGGCATTTCATAGAGGATGCCGTCGGGCTCGGCGCTGCCGGGTTGTCGGCCGATGCGGCCGCCTGCGGGGTCGGGCGTTTCGGCCCGGATACCTGCGAATTCCAGCGCCGAGCTGTTGGCCGCCAGCAAGTGCCCGGAGTTGTGCCAGATAACGATGGGGTGATCGGTCGAGGCCGCATCGAGATCGGCGCGCGTGGGGTGGCGCATGTCGCTGATGGCCGTGTCGTCGTAGCCGCGCCCGAGAATCCACTGGCCCGGCGGCGTTTGCGCGGCGCGCAGGCGCAGGCGCTCGATGATGTCGCCGATGTTGCGGTTGGGCGGGGTGCGCACCTCGACGCCGAGCAGCGCCGTGCCGAAGCCGACCATGTGGTTGTGCGGCTCGATAAAGCCGGGCAGCGCTGTGAGGCCCTGGGCGCGCAGATGCTGAGTCTTGGGGGTTTTGAGCGCGAGAATATCGTCATTGGAGCCGATGGCGACGATCTGTTCATCGCGAATAGCGATGGCTTCGGCCACGGTGTCGGCCGCGTCTAGGGTGTGAATGCGGGCGTGGGGTGACAATCAGGTCCATGGGGCTGCTCCTTGCTGGCTCAGGTTCAAGCTGACTCGACGTTGCGTACGTCAGCGCACTCCTGCGTCAATATCCCCGTCACCACCGTAAGTTGATCAGCGCTGTTGGTCAGCGCGATCAAACTCTCCACCGTGTATCCGCCCCAGCGACTCTGCGCCGGGTCGTGCCGCGCCCCCATCACCAGCGTGGCGATGCCGCTAGCGAGAATAGCGCCGCAGCACATCGGACACGGCTCGAACGTCGTGTACAGAGTCATGCCGGAAAAATCCGTGCGCTTGAGGGCGGCGCCCGCGTTACGCAGCGCCACGGTTTCCGCATGTGCGGTGGGGTCCGAGTTGGAGGTCACCAAATTGCGGCCGCGCGCTACCACTTGATCCCCGTCGACAATAATCGAGCCAACCGCAGAATTGCCTTCCGCCCCGCCGATTGCCGCTTCTTCCAGCGCGATGCGCATCATGCGTTCGTGATCGCTTGCCATATCGCCTCTCCTCTCTATATGAAGGGTTCCGGGACGACACCATAGCATGTTTTGACCCTGGCGACACCAAAGGAAATTCGGCAACTGGCGCCGCGTTGGGGGAGCATGCTACAATGCGCCGCCATTGGCGCGCACTGCGATGTCGAGAGGCTCAATGCGAAAAACAAGGAGAGCGAAATGGTCCCACGCGAAGCGAATATCGTTGTGATTGGCGGCGGCGCGCTCGGCGCCAGCACGGCGTTTCACCTGGCAGCCGCGGGACACGAGCGCATCGTTCTAGTCGATCGCGGGCCCATCGCCGGGGGCACGACGCCGTTCGCCGCCGGGCAGACGTCGTACCTGCCATCGAACGAGCGCCTCTTGCCCTTTACCAGCTACTGCCTCGATTTTTTTGAGCGCTTTGAGGACAAGACCGGCTACGCCATTCCCTTCCACCAAAACGGCAGCTTGCGCATCGCCATGAGCGAGCAACATGTCGTGGGTCTGCACGCCCGCATCGACATGGCGAAATCCATTGGCGACCGGGCGGCATTGCTGACGCCGCAGGAAGCCCAGGGTCTCGCGCCCTGGCTGGACGTCTCCGGCGCCAAAGGCATTCTCCTGGCGCCGCGCGATGGCTTTGTGGAGCCGCGCTCGGTGGCCGCCGCCTATGCCGCCGGGGCGCGCGACCGCGGCGTCGCCATCTATACGCGCACAGCTGTGACTGGTATTGAGACCGCCGCTGGGGCGGTGCAAACTGTGCGCACCGAGGCCGGCGACATCCGCACCCGCTGGGTGGTGCTGGCGGCTGGGGCCTGGACGCGGCAATTCAGCCGGCAACTCGGCCTCAACATGCGCGCCGTTCCCGTGCGGCATCAGGCTTTTGTCACCGCCCCGATAGCCGGGGTAAACGAGCGCCAGCCGGTGGCGCGCATCGTTGACACGCAAGTCTACGCCCGGCCTGAAGCCGGCGGGCTGCTGGTGGGCGGCTACGGCTATCGCCCCCTGAGCTTTGATATGGATGGGTTCCCGCAACGATTTGAGATTCCTGACTTAGAAGCGGATCAGATCTACTACCAGCAATTGAGCGATGCGGCCGCTGAGCACCTCCCGGCGCTGCGGCAAGCTGGGGTCATTCAAGAGCGGCGGGGCCTGCCGACCATGACGCCGGATGGCCAGTATATGGTCTCTGAGGTGGACGAAGTGCAGGGGCTGGTCATCGTGGCGGGCTGCCAGGTCGGCGGCATTTGGTCCTCGCCCGCTCTCGGGCGCATCGCCGCCGATATCGTCGGCGGTGAGGCAACGATTCCCGCAGAGGCGTTCAAGGTCAATCGCTTTGAGGAAGCGTACGCGCATGACGCGGCCCTGCGCACGCAGTGCGAACAGGTCTACGCCGTGCATTACTGGGACATGTATTAGTGTTCAAAATGGGAGACGACACCATGGCGACGTCCGATCCACACGGCCACCACGACTGGCATTCGCAGCAGTACGTTGCAGACTGGGTTGCCTCGGCCACGGCGCGCGACCCGGAGCGCCGAGCCATCTTGCGGCGCGTGGCGAGCCTGATTCCGCGCGCCTCCGACGAGGCTATCCGCGTGCTCGACCTGGGCGCGGGCTACGGCGCCCTGAGCGCCCAGGTGCTGGAGCGCTTTTCGAAAGCGCAACTGGTGTGCCAGGATTTTTCTGAACCTATGTTCGCCCAGGCACAGGAACGGCTCGCCTGGGCCGCCGAGCGCATCTCATTTGTCGCCTGCGACCTCAGCGATCCCAACTGGAATCAGGCGCTGACGGGCTCCTTCGACGCCGTGGTGTCGGGCATCGCCATCCACAATGTGCGTTACCCCGATCGCATTCGCGGCATCTACGCTGAGGTCTTTGAGGTGGTAGCCCCCGGCGGCTGTTTTTTCAATTACGATTTGATATTTGTCGGAGGGCCGGCGGCAGCGCAAGCCTATGATCAGGCCACGCAACTGGCGCCTTGGATTCGGGGCGATAGCGATGACGCGTCGGGACTGGCCACGGCGCAGACATCGTATAGCCTTGAGGCCATCTCGCTGGAAGAGCAATTGCGCTGGTTGCGCGAGGCCGGTTTCCGGGAGGTGGAATGCTTTTGGAAAGAAGGGCGCAGCGCCATCATCGGCGGCTTCCGGCCGCAGTAATCCCAGCAGAGGAGCGACGGGCTCAATGAGCGCCCATACCCAATGCCTCATTCTCCCCAGTTTGTACCGGGATTCCGTGGCGCTGATGCAGTTGTCGCGCACTCTGGAATCGCTGCCCGACGTGCGCCAGGCGGCAGTCATGATGGCGACGCCGCAAAACCGCGATTTGCTGCGCGATGCAGAACTGCTCACCCCGGCAGGCGAAGCGGCGGGGCCGAACGACTTGCTCATCTGCGTGCAGGCCGACGCGCCGGAGGCGGCCGAGACGGCCTTGCAACAGGCGCGGGAGCTGTGCCTGCAGCATCAGGCGCGGCGCGACAAGGCGGGCGACACAGCGCCGCGCACGCTGGCGACGGCGCTGCGCCGCATGCCGGACGCCAACCTCGCCTGCATCTCCGTCCCCGGCCAGTATGCTCCCCGCGAAGCGCGCCGCGCCCTGGAACAGGGTCTGCACGTGTTTCTCTTCAGCGATCACGTCGATCTCGATGCCGAGCTGGAGTTGAAGCAACTGGCCCATGAATACGGCTTGCTGCTCATGGGGCCGGACTGCGGCACGGCGATGATCCGTGGCATGCCGCTCGGCTTCGCCAACCAATGGCCAAGGGGACCGGTCGGCCTCATCGCCGCCTCAGGCACGGGCCTGCAGCAAGTCGGTTGCCTGCTGGCGCAGGCGGGCGTTGGCGTGTCGCACGCCATCGGCGTGGGCGGGCGCGATCTGCATCGCGATCTCGGCGGCCATAGCATGCGGGCGGCGCTGCAAGCGCTGGCGCGCGACGCCGACACCCGCGTCATCGTGCTGATTTCCAAGCCGCCCGATCCTGAAGTCGCCAGAGTTTTGGCGCATGAGGCCGCTCAGAGCAACAAACCATGCGTCCTCGCGTTCATAGGTGATGATCAACCCCAGCCGGATATCCCTGGTCTGTATCGCGCAACTACCTTGGAAGCTGCCGCCCTGACGGCGGTGGCGCTGGCGAGAGACGAGATCCCTCGCCCGGAACCTACACCCCTGCCGCCCGATCTCATTGCCGCGGCAAACGCCGCCAAAGACGGCCTGCAGCCCGGCCAGCGCCTGATCCATGGCCTCTACTGCGGCGGTACGCTGGCATCGGAAGCTCTATGGCTCTTGCGGCGCGTTTTGGACCCGGTCGAGTCCAATCTGGATAGCTCTTATCAGGGCTCCTCTCACGCCGTGCTTGATCTCGGCGCCGAACAATTCACCAGCGGCCGGCCGCATCCCATGATCGATCCCGCGGTTCGCCGCCAGCACCTGCTGCAGCTAGCGGCGCAACCCGGCAGCGCCGTGGTGCTGTGCGATGTCATGCTGGGCTGG
This sequence comes from Planctomycetota bacterium, assembly GCA_965223505.1. Taxonomy (GTDB): domain Bacteria; phylum Planctomycetota; class PLA2; order PLA2; family JAEUHO01; genus CBDCWP01. The sequence goes on along the minus strand of CBDCWP010000013.1, from coordinate 73,344 downwards.
GGGTCGCACGAGGCGCCTGGCGAAGCCCTGGCAGCCGCCTGGCGGGGCATGCAAGAGCGCCAACGCGGGCGGCGGGTCATCGGTCTCGCCACGGTTTGCGGGGCGCCCGATGACCCGCAGGGTTACGAGGAACAGCGACGCGCCCTGGCGTCAGCCGGGTTTATCCTGGCTGACAGCAACGCCCAGGCCGTCCGCCTGGCGGCGCATATCGTCGGCGCGCCTGCAGACGCCATCGTCCCCTGCCAACACGCCGAGCCTCCCGACGCAGCTTTAACTGCCAGCGCAACGCCACCGGCGCCATCCCAGCTTCCCGCCCTGTTGCGCGACGGCCCCCGGGTGATCAATCTCGGCCTGGAAGCTTTTGCCACGCACCTGCGAGCTTGCGGCGCACCCGTGCTGCACGTCGACTGGCAGCCGCCTGCGAGCGGCGATGCGCATTTAGCCAGCTTACTCGAACGCCTCAGATAAGGAGCGCGACATGACCCTAGCGATCGATGAACAACGGCTTTGGAACCGTCACATGACCATGGCTCAAATCGGCGCTACACTTAAGGGTGGGGTGAATCGCCAGGCCCTATCGCCCGAGGATGTGAAGGCGCGCCAACTGCTGGCGTCCTGGGCGCGCGAATTGGGTTTTGCGGTGAGCATGGACGACATCGGCAATCTCTTTGTGCGCCGCGAGGGGGCAGACCCCACTGCGCCTCCCGTGCTCACCGGCAGCCATCTCGACAGCCAGCCCACCGGGGGCAAATTCGATGGCGCCTATGGCGTATTAGCTGGCTTTGAAGCCCTGCAGGCCATCCACGAAAGCGGCGCGGCCACCAAACGGCCGCTCGAAGTCGTGGCCTGGGTCAATGAAGAGGGCAGCCGCTTTCAGCCCGGTTGCACCGGTTCGCTCGTCTTCTCCGGCAAGGCGCGCATCGACGACCTCGCTGCCTATACCGATCCGGCGGGCATCGCGTTTGGCGACGCGCTACAAAGCAGTCTCGACGCCCTCCCGGACATCGCCCGCCGGCCGCTCGGCTTCGCCGTCGACGCCTATGTCGAAGCGCACATTGAACAAGGGCCGCGCCTAGAGGCCGCCGGCCTGCAGGTGGGCATTGTCACCGGCATCCAGGGGTCGCATCGCTACACCGTAGAGGTCATCGGCGAAGAGGCGCACGCCGGAACGGCCCCGCTCAAAACCCGCAAGGACGCTCTCAAAGCCGCCGCTGAAATCGTCGGGGCTCTGGAAGCCGTGATGGCGGATGACACCGACACCGTGCGCTTCACGGTCGGCCGCTTTGAGGTTTTCCCCGGTTCGCCCAACACGGTGCCCGGCCGGGTGTTTTTCACCATTGACTTTCGCCATCCGGAGCAAGAGACCATCGACCACTTGACGACGCAGATCGAGCCCACTTGCCAGGCTCACGCGCGCGGCTGCCAGGTCGTGGTCACCCGCATCAGCCGGGTTTCCCCAGTGCACTTCGGCGCGGAGATGGCTGACGCCCTGCGTCAACACGCCGCCCAACTGGGGCTGCCGCACATGGACATCTTCTCCGGCGCTGGTCACGACGCCATGCACCTGGCCAGCGTCTGCCCCACCGGCATGATTTTTGTGCCGTGCGAAAAAGGCATCAGCCACAACGAGGTCGAAAACGCGCGGCCGTCCGACCTCGCGGCCGGCGCCCAGGTGCTGGCGTCGTGCTTGCTCGAACGCGCCAATCGCTAAGCTGATCCCAAGGCGCTCATGGTTCGATATGGACTCGATCAAGCTGTTCGGGCGTCACGTCATCCCGTATTTTCACTAAACCCGCAAGACCCAGGGGGGGAGCGCTTCCCCCCTCTTCTGGCTCCCCCTTGTTTTTTCGTTAAATAACTCACGGATCACTAAAAGAAAGCCGAGCAGATAGGTAGGATAATCGAAGGTGAATCGAGGATTCGCTGGGATGTGAGCAGGCTTTATTTAGCGCTGTTCGACCAGCCGCCGCCATACAGCAAGGCCATGCCCTTTTACTCCCCCTCGTAGCCAACCAGACATGCAGCGCGATATGCGAACACGAGGTATGACAGGCATCGACCGTGGCGGCTCCAAAGCGTTTCCTCTCGCATGCTTCGACGATTGACGGCTATCCTCTAACACGCGGAAGAGTGACTTCGAGTCCATAACTGAATTTTATTGAAGCAGGTCAAACATGGCATTTCTCGCACTATACAACGAAAGTGGCTCCGAAAGGCTGTTTCACCTGGGTGACGACGCCAGCATTGGGCGCACCGAGGAAAGCGACATCACCATTGACGATACCCGAGTGAGCCGCCGCCACGCCCGCATTACGCGGCGCGGCGACGACTTTATGCTCGAAGATCTCGGCTCCTCCAATGGCACCTTTGTGCGGGAGGAAGAGTTGACGCCTAACAAGCCTGTCAAGTTGGTCGATGGCGATGACATCCGCGTCGGCTCTTGCCGCCTCAATTTCCGACTATACCGTTTTGTCAGCGCCTCGGGCGAACGGCAACGCCCCGTCGCCACAGGTTGGGCGCCCAACCCGCCTCGATAAGCGCTGGCGCCGGGCCGCTACTTCTCAATCCAGACGTTGGTGAAGCTGGTGTTGTCGTAGACCGTGGGACCGCGCGACCAGCCCTTGATCTTTTTGGCGACGAACTGCGGAGAGCGTTCCCAACCGTAGGTCACCGCCGGCGCGGCGCCGAGCAGCACGCGCCGTTGATAGTCGTGGAAGATTTCAATGCGCTTTTTCTCATCGAGTTCGCGCAGACTCTTCTCATAGAGCTCATCGAGTTCCGGCAGGGGCAGCCGACCGTAATTGCGCGGGCTCTCGGTGGTGAAGATCAGGTTGAACGGCGCGCTCGGATCCATAAAGGTCATCGCCGTCGCCTGTGAGCCAATGACTGTGAAATCCCCTCGCGCCCAGGCCGCGAACCCCGCGGCGCTCTCCCAAGTTTTGAGTTTGGCCCGGATGCCGATCTTTTTCAGCATCGGCATCACCAACGGCGCATGATCGAGATACGTGGGCAGCGATCGCACCGACAGCTCGATATCGATCCCCTCCGGATAGTGCTTGGCCACCAGGCGCTTCGCCTCGGCAACGTCTTCATCTTTGTCTCGCCGGCACCCCGGCATCTGCAGCACTTCTTCCATCGGCAAGGCGTAATCGCCAAAGAGATCCGGGTCTAAAATGGCGCACGGAACCCCCAGCCCGTCCATGCCTTTTTCGACGATCACGTGCCGATCGATGGCCAGGTGCACGGCGCGGCGGATATCGGGGTTGTCAAACGGCTCGACTTTCGTGTTCATGTGCAACTGGTGAATCGCGCCGACCGGGATCTCCGTATAGTTCAGATCCTTGCGCGCCTTGAGGATCTCTTCAATCTGCGGGCGTTTGAGCGGAAAGCGAAAGAGATCGATGCGGCCGGATTTCAGCGCCGCGACCTGTGTGGGCCGCGAGTTGATAATATATTGTTTGACGCCGTCCAGATACGGCCAACCTTTGATGAAATAATCCGGGTTGCGTTCCCATTCAATGAGGTTGCCGCGCACGTACTTTTTGAGCTTGAAGGGCCCAGTGCCAATCTGGCTCTCCACCCGCGTCATGTCGCCGTCGCGCTCCAGGATATGTTTGGGCAGGATTTTGCACCAAGCCGACGCCAGGGCGGATAAAAAGATCGGGGTCTGAAATTTCAGGCGCACGCTAACGGTGAACTCGTCGGGCGCCTCCACCGCATCGACCATGGGCCGCAGCAGCGCGCCGCAGCGCGGACTGCGCTTTTCCGGGTCGAGAATGCGCTTTAAGCTGTGCAGCGCGTCGGCGCTGGTAAAGGGCTCGCCGTCGTGCCATTTCACCCCCTGGCGCAGGTGAAACGTGTAAGTTTGCTTATCCTCGGACAGCTCCCAGCGCTCGGCCAGATCCGGGCCGACTTTTAACGGCTCCTCCGGCCCCCATTGCACGATGCCGCTGTACAGGCCGGCAATGGCCTGAGACACCGCCAAGCCCGATTCGGTGTGCATGTCCAAGCGCGCGGGATCGGCGTAGTCAAACCATAACAACGTGCCGCCCCGAACGGGCTCGTCCTGAGCCCCGGCAATCGCCACGCTTAGCAGCAAAACTATCCCGGCCACACTCAGCATCACACCCCAACGACGTCCACTCATGTTACCTCTCCTTTTGCAGTTGGATGAAGACAACGGACGCAAACAGACGCATCTCATCTGGCCAAAAGGCGTCAATAATTGGGTATAAGCGCTTGAAGTGAGCGTCAGCGAGCGAGGGGGCGTGTCAGCAGTCGCGGTGCGAAGCGTCAGCAGCCGGATGAGGCGGCGATTTTTTGGTCTCGTGTGTTCTAGCACAAGTGGCGCGGGCGTGTCAAAGCGTGATTTTCCACGCTGTACTTTCCGTGGCGAGTGGGCCATACTGCGCTCGTGTTGGTTGGGTCCAACGTGTGAAACACGGCGTGGGGACGGCGATACAAGAGCGCCCGCCCCCACCAGCGTAGGAGGCAATCCGATGGACAAGATGGTCATGCTCGCCGGCACCATTGGACAGGGGGTGATGCGCAGCGCCGATAACGGCGAATCGTGGCAGCGCATCGGCAAACAGCTCGTAGATCAACTCCAGTTGGTTCCGGAGCGTGACCTGGCTTTCCCGTTCCACTTCGTTCCGAACGTTCCAGTCCGCCACGAATCCGCCGACGAGCGACGTCAGGACGACGAGGATCAGGAACGAGCCGAAGGTCTTCCAGAACAGGCTCGCGCGGAACATCAGCTGTCACTCCCGGTGTTCGCGGCACTTGTATCCGACGCCGCGCACGGTCTCGACGATGTTGCGATGCACTCCGAGCTTCTTCCGAATGGAACGGATGTGCACGTCGATGTTCCGTTCGATTCGGATCGCATCGTCGCCGAGAACGCGTCGCAACAGAGTGTCTCGTTCGTAGACACGGCCGGGCCGTGACACGAGGAACAGCAACAGGCGGAACTCCGTCGCCGTGAACTGTACGTACGTACCGTCGACGCGAACCTCATGACGCGCGGGATCGATCTCCAACGGACCGTGGCGGACGGCGCGGCGGTCGGCCTCCGGCTGCTCGTGTCCACCGCGGCGCATGACGGCCTTCACGCGTGCGACGAGTTCCTTGACGCTGAACGGCTTCGGGATGTAGTCATCCGCGCCGACGCCAAGACCAATGATCACGTCGGTCTCTTCACTCTTCGCCGTCAACATGATGATGGGCGTTCCGGCAATCCCCGGATCCTGACGAACCAGGCGGCAGACCTCCAGTCCGTCGACGTCGGGCAACATGAGGTCCAGCAGGATCATGTCGGGTTTCCTGGCCCGCGCACTCTCCAGCGCGTCGCGCCCCGTACCGGCGAGGAAGACGCGAAACCCCTCGCGGCGAAGGTTGTAGGAGAGTACCTCCCTCAGATCCGCTTCATCTTCGACGACGAGAATACGTTCGTTCGACATCCGGGGTCCTCAGCAGCACGCCGAGAATAGGTCTCGTGCGCCGACTGAACGATGCCTGGCCCGGTGCCAATCTCCGGGTCTTCACGCGCTCATTACGCGGTCTTTACAGACGCCGGGCTGCGGCTTCGACCTGGTCGCTACTTGCCGAGCGACCGCTCGAGCGCCCGCATGCGCTCCTCGGCCTGCTCGAGCAGCTTCTCGAGCATGCGGATCTGGGCGTTCACGTCGTCCATGCGCTTCTTCGCGGCCTTGGGTTTGTAGCCGTACTCGACGGAGTGCGACGGGCCTCGGCGCTTCTCGACGTCGACGCTCTCGGTCCGGAACCCCACCTTGACCGGGGCTCGCTTCACGCCGTACGTCACCGTTCGACCGGGTTGCCCGTCGACGACTTCGAACACCTTCGTGCCGACGCGCACCGGCGGCGCCTTCATCTTCACACGGCGTGGCGGCACGGGCGCGCCGGGTGCGACGGGCGCGCGCGCGAACCCTGCGTTCGCCTTGTTGCCTTGCAGCAGCTTCATCAAGAGCTTCTCGATGCGGTCGAGACGCGCCTCGATCCCGCCGCCCTTCTTGGCCTTCACGCTGGTCGTGTAGGCGTTCTTCGCTGCGACCGGAGCGAGCTTGCGAGTGACGATGGGATACGCGGCGGCGGCGGGTTTCGGCGGTTGGGGAACAACGGAGTGCGCCTTGTCTTGCATCAGCGACTTGATCATCGCGTGCAGCTTCTTGTTCTCCGCCTCGAGGCGCGCCACGCGGGCTTCGAGGGACTCCTTCTTCTTCTTCGCGGCTTTGGACGCCTTCGCGTCCCCGCCGCCGCCCTTGGCGACGTAGGTCGCCTCGCCCACGGCCAGGAGGCGCGGTTCCGCTTGTCGCTCCATCCGCTTGCGCGCCTCGACGCGCCGGCCGAACGGATCCAGCTCGCGCGTGCCCACGCCGATTCGTTTCCCGGCGCGCTGTTCGAGCGCGATGCGGCGACGCGTGACGTCCTCGATGCCGCGTCGCAACGCCGCGCGCGCCTGCAGCGACTTGACCGTCGCCTCGATGCGCGCGATCTCCGCTTCGATCTCCGCGATCGCCCGGCGGATCTCCTCCGCACTCCGACCCTCGTCGGCGTGCGCGTCGTTCGCGACGCATCCGATCCCGATCACCGTCACCAAACAAAGCCAACCGAATGCACGCATGAGGAGCTCCTTCCCGCCCGAAACAGCAGTGAACCCGCTATCGTAGGAGATTGCCTGGGCGCGTGGGGCGGTCGGGTCGCACAATCGGACCGCGCATGCGCGAGCACGTCACCACCATCCTGCCCGGCGCGGCGCTCGCGGTGATGCTGGTGCTCGTCTTCACGAGCCTCGGCTACTCCCAGGTCGATCCCGAGTCGACGCTCTACGCGCGCGCAACGCGTTTCTGCGAGGCGCTGACCTCCGGCGACGCGGACCGGGTGATGGCGTTCCTGCGCGCCGGCCCCGACTCCGAGGAGGAGCGGCTGCTCGTGCGCTCGGCCGTTCAAGCGCAGGTCGAGCGGCTGCGCGGCGCTCGGTTCATGGTCACCTCCGTCGTGACCATGGGCGACCAGGGCGAGGTGGGCGTCTACTGGCGCGAGGCCTGGGGATCCGAGACCCACTACCGGTTCGAGCGCGTGGACGGCCGCTGGTTCCTTCTGCCCCAGTAAATGGGGCTGCGCCCGGCCCGACCCAACCCGGTCCTCGACGGGCATAGAGCCCAAAGGCCGGATCGAGGCCGCGCCCCGCGTTTCCCGCGGCGAACGCGCCCGGCGCGCGTTTGGAAGAGGGACGCCCGCGCCGTCCGGCGGCGTGGGGCGCGTACCATGGCTGGCCACGGTGCCGTTTGGAGCCGAATGATGCGTCGGATCACTCTCTCGTTGAGCTGCCTGTTGGCGCTCTGTCTCGCCGCCCCTGCCTGGGCCGACACGCTCGAGCTGAAAGACGGCAAGATCGTCGAAGGCGTCGTCATCAAGGACGGCGACAACTACGTCGTCATGAGCCGTTTCGGCCCGAAGGAGATCCCGATCGCCGACGTGAAGACGTGGCAGAAGGGCACCTCCATCGACAAGCAGGTGAAGGACCACCTCGCCAAGCTCGACGACGAGGACACCGCGAACCGCCTGCTGCTCGCCAAGTGGCTTAAGGACATCGGCCGCGCCGAGGAGGCGGACGAGCTCGCGCACGCCATCCTCGAGATCGATCCCGAGAACGCCAAGGCGCACGCCATGCTCGGACACATCCGCCACAAGGGCGAGTGGTGCACCCCCGACGAGGCCAAGCGCAGGCAGGGGCTCGAGCGCCACGGCGACCGCTGGTACACCGCGCAGGAGTGGAAGAACCTCGCCGAGGCCGAGCGCGCCAAGGCCGCCGCCGCCGAAGAGGCCGCCGCGAAGAAGGCCGTCAACGAAGCCGTGAACAAGGCCGTGCGTCTCATGCTCAGTCCCGACCCGGCCGTGAGCGCGCGCGGCAAGGGCCAGCTCGAGCGGCTGGCCGAGAAGCACGACTCGGACTACCTGCGCGAGCTGGTCGGCAAGGTCGGTCAGTACCTCGAGATGGTGAACGACCTGCGCAAGAAGGCCGCCACCCTGGGTGGCGCCGGGACCGCCGGCACCGGCACGGTGATGGGCGAGATCCGGGCCACGATGAGCAAGCTCAAGCGGCCGATCCAGGTCTTCGAGACCTCGCTGGCCAGCAACATCGGCGGCGCGCCCGTACGCATTCAGCTGCCCGAGATCGAGCTGGTCAAGGTCCGTACCACGGGCATCATTCCCGTCACGGTCCGCTAGCTCGGCAGGCCTCGCCCGCTTGACCCGTACGGCGACGTCGCCGTAGCGTACGCCCCGGTTGTCGGGGGGAGCTGATGGTGCGGGACGTGCGACCGGGGATCGGCGACGTGTGGGCGCCGCGCTACCACTTCATGCCCGTGTACCTCGGGCTCTTGGGGTTCTTCATCACTGCCGGCCTCATCTGGTCGAGCGGCTCCGGCGCCGTCGCGGCGTTCGAGGACGTAGAGTTCGTCCCGGGCGACAGCACGACGCTCGCCGCGGCGCGGCACTCGGCGTGGCTCCGGCACGTCGCCGCGCGCATCGCGATGATCACCGTCGGTCTGATCGCCGTGCTCGTCGCGCTGCTGACGATCCACCAGAACCGGCCGCGGCTCGGCAAAGGCTACGTTCTCGGCGCTGTCACGCGTGGCGTGCTCATCTGCGGGCTGTTCGCCTGGCTTTTCCTCCCGCAGTCGGGCAGTGCCTGGCTCGCGTCGGCGGACGGCTTGCTCACCCATCTCGCGGTGAAGGCCGAGGGCACGGAACATGCCGGTGCGAATTGGCTTCTCGCGGAGCCCGACTCGTTCCGCACGAAGCTGCACGTGATCTGGTGGGTGATGTGGACCCTGCTGATCTTCGTCGGATTCGCCATGGGCTCGACGCTCGCACCGACGCGTCGTGACGACGCCGCGGGCTTGCGCGCCGCGCAGCACCGATTGAGGCTGTTCTTGTATCTCGGCGCTGCCACGCTCGTGCTCGGGGTCGTCGCCTACAGCCAGCTCATCATTCGGCTCGGGCTCGCCGTCGCACCTGCGCACGCCATGACACCCGATTCCGGGATCCCATCCTCGGCATTCGAGGACCTGGGCGGCTCGATGACCCTCGTGATCGGTGCGGGCTTCACCTCCGTGCTCGTCCTCGCCTACCTCCCCGCGGCGTTGCTTCTGCAGCTGCGTGCCGAGGACCTGGCCCGGGAAGCGGTCGAGGAAGGCAAGGACGAAGAGAACGCGCCCACCCGCGAGTCCTTCCTGAAGGACAACGACCTGACCCCCTCGCTCTGGGCCGGCGCGGCGCGCGTCGCCGTGGCCCTCCTGCCGCTGCTCTCGGCCCTGGTCAAGATCCCCCTCCCCGGCGCCTGACAGACGGACAGGTTGGCGCCGCGTCCGTCGTGTGCGGCTGACATTCTGGCACGCCGTCGCGCGGGAGCCGATGCCGCCCGATGTCGGGCTCTGGACGTAACTGCCGCCATGGGGACCGGTTACGCGCTGTCACCCATCTGATGCGTGGGCGTGGCACCGAGCTTGCCACGCCATTCGCTTCATGACGCCGAGTTCCACCGTCCTCGTCACCCTGCGATCCCGCCCTCGGGAGGGCGCCGGACTGCGTGACGAGTTGGACGGCATGATCCGGCGCTGCGGGTTCCGGCCGTACTTCACGCGGGGCGGGCGCGAGACGCTCGACTCGGTGCGCCGGGAGCCGTTCGCGGCTTCGTTCCTCGACTCGGCCTTCTGGGATGCGGATTCCGAAGGCGACGAGCTCGTGGAGGGGGAAGCCCTCTGGCGGGAGGTCCGCCGGATCGCGGGGCGCCGGCTCGTGCTGATGACCCGCGCACCCCGCAGCGACTTCTGGTTCGACGCGTTGCGCGCCGGCGTCGGGACGGTTCTGCCGCTTCCGCCGCAGGAGCCGACGGTGCGCGCCGCCCTGCGGGCGGTGGCCGGGTTCGAGCCGACGAATCGAATCGACGCATCCGACCGAACGAACCGACGCTGACGCGCGCGTCGGCAGGAGACGACTCACATGGGCAAGGCCAACATCAAGCCGCTGTACGACAACGTGCTCGTCGAGCGCATTGAAGCCAGCGACACCACGGCGGGAGGCATCGTGCTTCCCGACTCCGCGAAGGAGAAGCCGACCGAAGGGCGCGTCATCGCGCTCGGCGACGGGCAGTACGACCGGGACGGCAACCGCATCCCGCTCAGCGTCGTGCCGGGCGACCGGATCATCTTCGGTTCGTACGCGGGCACGACCGTCAAGGAGCAGGGCCACGAGTACCTGATCCTGCAAGAGAGCGAGATACTCGCGGTCGTCGACGACGGTTCCAAGAAGTCCAAGAAGTCCAAGAAGTAGAGAGCGAGGGAAACCAACATGGCTGCCAAGCAGATTGTCTACAACCAGGACGCTCGCGAGCGCATTCGCGCGGGCGTGCGTCAGCTCGCACGCGCCGTGAAGGTCACGTTGGGCCCGCGCGGCCGCAACGTCGTGATCCAGAAGTCCTTCGGGAGCCCGACGGTGACCAAGGACGGCGTCACGGTGGCCAAGGAGGTCGAGCTCAAGGACCCGTACGAGAACATGGGCGCCCAGATGGTGAAGGAGGTCGCTTCCAAGACCTCCGACGTGGCCGGCGACGGCACCACCACCGCGACCGTGCTCGCCGAGGCCATCTTCGAAGAGGGCCTCAAGAACGTCGCCGCGGGCGCGAGCCCGATCGGAATCAAGAACGGCATCGCGCTGGCCGTCGAGGCCGCCGTGGGCCAGCTCGAGAAGATGAAGAAGCCGGTCAAGGGCAGCAAGGAGATCGCGCAGATCGGCTCGATCGCCGCGAACAACGATGCCGAGATCGGCGATCAGATCGCCGAGGCGATGGATCGCGTCGGCAAGGACGGCGTCATCACCGTCGAAGAGGGCAAGGGTCTCGATACCACTGTGGAGTGGGTCGAAGGCATGCAGTTCGACAAGGGCTATCTCTCGCCGCACTTCGTCAACAAGCCGGAGACGATGACGGTCGAGATCGACAACGCCTACATCCTGATTCACGAGAAGAAGCTCGGTTCGGTGAAGGACCTGCTTCCGTTGCTCGAGCGCGTCGCGAAGAGCGGGCGCGGGCTGCTCGTGATCGCCGAGGACATCGAAGGCGAGGCCCTCGCGACGCTCGTCGTGAACCGCCTGCGCGGTGTCTTCCAGTGCGCCGCGGTCAAGGCGCCGGGCTTCGGCGACCGCCGCAAGGCCATGCTCCAGGACATCGCCGCGCTCACGGGCGCGACGCCGGTCATGGAGGACCTGGGCATCGACGTCGCGGGCCTTGACCTCAAGGACCTGGGCAGCGCGAAGCGCATCGTCCTGGACAAGGACAGCTGCACGATCGTCGAGGGCGCCGGCAAGCGTCAGGACATCCAGGCGCGCATCACCCAGATCAAGACCGAGCTCGACGCGGCGACCTCCAGCTACGACCAGGAGAAGCTGCAGGAGCGTCTGGCGAAGCTCGCGGGCGGCGTGGCGCAGATCAACGTCGGCGCGGCGACCGAGGCCGAGATGAAGGAGAAGAAGGCGCGCGTCGAGGACGCGCTGCACGCCACGCGTGCGGCGGTCGACGAGGGCATCCTGCCCGGCGGCGGCGTGGCGCTTCTGCGCTGCATCCCGGTGCTCGACGCGTTGGAAGCCGAGGGCGACGAGCAGATCGGCGTTCAGATCGTTCGCCGCGCGCTCGAGGCGCCGCTGCGCCGCATCGCCGGCAACGCGGGCGTCGACGGCTCGATCGTGATCCAGAAGGTCGGCGACGCCAAGTCGGCGAACCACGGTTACAACGCCGCGACGGACACGTACGGCGACCTGGTGAAGGCCGGTGTGATCGACCCGACGAAGGTCGTGCGCACGGCGCTTCAGAACGCCGCCTCGATCAGTACGCTGTTGCTGACGACCGAGGCCGTCATCTCCGAGATTCCCGAGGAGAAGGAGCCGGCCCCGGCGATGCCCGGCGGCGGCATGGGCGGCATGGGTGGCATGGGCGGCATGGGCGGCATGCCCGGCATGGGAATGTAGGGATTCGCAGAAGCCCGTTCTCGAACCTCGAAGGGCCGCGTTCCGTGAGGGACGCGGCCCTTGTTCGTACCCGGGCGCCGCGGGATTCAGGCTCCCGTTTCCCGTCTCCCGCTTCCCGCCTCCCGTAGGATTCGTAGGTGTCCTCCCTGCGCCCCCTCGTCTGGCTCGACATCGTGGGTCTCACACCCCGTCTGTTGGACTACGCCCCCAACCTCAAGGGCCTCGCCAGCGCAGGCTGCACGGCGCCGCTCGAAGGCGTCGTGCCCGCCGTCACCTGCGCGGCGCAAGCCTCGGCCCTCACCGGCTTGTCGCCTTCCGGACACGGCATCGTCGGCAACGGATGGCTGCACAGGGAGACCGGCGAGGTTCGCTTCTGGCTCCAGAGCAACGCGCTCATCCAGGGGGAGACGATCTACGCCGCAGGCCGCCGGTTGGCCAACAAACAGGGCAAGCACTTCACGAGCGCGAAGCTCTTCTGGTGGTTCAACGAAGGGGCCGAGGTCGACTGGTCGGTCACGCCCAAGCCCTGGTACGGCGCGGACGGCTCCAAGGTGTTCGGCATCCACGGCAACCCCGGCGGCTTCGCGCCCGGCCTCGAACGCGTCCTCGGCGCGTTTCCCTTCCACGCCTTCTGGGGCCCGCTCTCGGGCCTGAAGTCGAGCGAGTGGATCGCCCGGGCCGCGGCGTTGACCCTGCGGGAGAAGAAGCCGTCCTTCACGATGGTCTACCTGCCGCACCTCGACTACGACCTGCAGCGCTTCGGTCCCGACGCGCCCGGTACCCCCGAGCGGGTCGCCGAGGTCGATCGCTGCGCGGGCATGGTGATCGACGCGGCGCGCGAGATCGGCGCCGAGGTGGTCGCGTTCTCCGAGTACGGCCTGATGCCGGTGCAGAGGGCGGCGTACCCGAACCGCATCCTGCGGCAGGCGGGCTTGTTGGAGGTGCGCGACGGGCCGTTCGGTGAGCTGATCGACGTGTTCCGTTCGCGCGCGGTCGCCGTTTGCGACCATCAGGTCGCGCACGTCTACCTGAAGGATCCGACCGACCACGAGCGCGTTTCGAAGCTGCTGCGGGGCGCACAGGGCGTGTGGCGGGCCCTCAACCGCGACGCGCGCGTTTCCCTGGGCCTCGAGCACCCGCGCGTCGGCGACATCGTGCTGTTGGCGCGACCGGACGCTTGGTTCGCCTACCCGTACTGGCTGGACGATCGGCGCGCGCCGGACTTCGCGCGCACTGTCGACATCCACCGCAAGCCCGGCTACGACCCGTGCGAGCTGTTCCTGGATCCCGACATCCGGTTTCCGAAGCTGCGCGTGGCGCGCCGGTTGGCGCGCAAGAAGCTGGGCATGCGCTATCTGATGGACGTGGTGCCGCTCGACGCATCGATGGTGCGCGGCAGCCACGGCGTGTTGCCGACGGATCCTCGGGACGGCCCGATCTTGGTGGCCGACGATCCGAACGCCTCGGAGCGTGTGAAGACGTTGATGGATCTGAAGCAGTATTCGCTCGAGCGCATCGGGCTCGAATGGCACGTTCACACGAGGTAGGCCCGCTGGATGCTCGGCAGCGCTGCGCGCCGTCGTCCTTGCGTGGCTGACCACGCGGCGTCCTCCGTCGCTTTGCGGTGCCTTCGCCCCAGCGACCCTACGGAACGGGGGCGCACGTACAGTCGTGCGTACTGGATCAGGGAGGCGCAGCGATGAAGCTTGTCGTAGGCCCGTTTCCTACGGACGGGACAGCGCCGCCTCCAGCGCGGTCAGCTCTTCCACGTTGAGATCCCACTTCACCAACGCCCGCGCTTCGTCGAAGTCGACCAACCGCGCCTCGTCGTGCTCGTCCGAGAACACGACGTCGCTCGGCTCCGTGCCCGCCGGCAGGATCGCGCCCAGGCTGCGCTTGCGGTAGGAGCGCCCCGAGAAGGGCGAGACGAATTCGATCCAGCGGCCGAGGTCGATCAGCCGGACGCCGCTTGCGAGTCCGGTCTCCTCACGAATCTCGCGTAACGCCGCCTCCCCCAAGGTGGCGTCGGCAGGCTCGACGCGCCCCGAGATGCCCTGCCAGAAGCCGCCGTGGGCCTGCGTGCGGCGCAGCATGAGAACCCGCCAGCCTTCCGCCGCCGGCACGCCCAGCCACGCGTCCACGGCGAGCCGCGGTCGCGCCGGCGTGTAGTCGCCGACGTCGCCGGGGAGCGGCCGCCACAGCAGGTCGTCGCCGTCCCCGGACACGTGCGCGCCCCTACGGGAAGATGCCGCGCTCTTCGTAGGCCTGCGCGACGCGCTTGAGCGCCACGATCATCGCCCCGTCGCGCTGCGAGCAGCGGTACTCGTTGCAGGCCTGCGTGACGCGGTCGTACGCGTCGGCCATGCGGCGCTTGAGCTTGTGACGCACCTCGTCGATGTACCAGGTCTCACCGCGCTTGTTTTGTGTCCACTCGAAGAACGACACGATCACGCCGCCGGCGTTGCAGAGGATGTCCGGAATCACCTCGACGTCGTTCTCGCGCAGGATCTTCTCCGCCGCGGGCGTCGTCGGACCGTTTGCGGCCTCCGCCACGAGACGGCAGTTCATCTTCGGCGCGTTCTCCGCCGTGACCTGCCACTCGAGCGCCGCCGGAATCACGATGTCGACCTTCGTGCTCCAGAAGTCGTCGTCGCTGATCGCGTCCGCCGACTCGTACTCGAAGACGCCCCCGTGGCCCTCCACGTGCGACGCCAGGTCGTCGGCGTTGATGCCCTTCTTGTTGCAGATGCTGCCGGTGTGGTCTTGCGCGGCGATCAGCTTGGCGCCGTACTCGTTCTGCAGGATCTTCGCGGCCCACGACCCCACGTTGCCGTATCCCTGCACCGAGAAGGTGCAGTGATTCAGGTCGATGCCGTTGTCGATGGCCCACGACGCGATGCTGTAGACCGTGCCGCGGCCGGTCGCCTCTTCACGACCCTTCGAGCCGCCGGCGCCGAGCGTCTTGCCCGTGACCACGTGGCGCGACGTGTTCTTGTTCGCGAACGCCACCGTGTTCATGTATGTGTCCATCATCCAGACCATGGTCTGGGCGTTGGTCCCCATGTCAGGCGCGGGGATGTCGTAGTCCGGACCGATGTTCGCCCCGAGTGCGTGGGTGAAGCGCCGCGTGACGCGTTCGAGCTCGGCTTCGGAGAGCTGCGTCGGGTCGATCTGGATGCCGCCCTTGCCGCCGCCGAACGGGAGGTCGGCCAACGAGCACTTCCACGTCATCCACGCGGCGAGCGCCTTGACCTCGTCGAGATGCACCTGCGGGCTGAAGCGCAGCCCGCCCTTGTAGCAACCCAGGATGTTGTTGTGCTGGATCCGGTAGCCCTTGCACATGATCGTCGAGCCGTCGTCTTTCCTGATGGGGAAGTTGACGATGATCTCGGTCTTGGGCTGGCTCAGGATCTCGAGCAGCGCCGGCGGCAGGTCCATGCGCGCCGCGGCCTGGTGGAACTGGGCCACCGCCATCTGGTAGAGGTTTTCGAACTCCTTGATCTCGATGCGATCGACGGGGAGCTCTTGCGTCGACGTGATGCTGTTCACGGCCTGAATTCCACGTTTCGAGGGGCTGAACCGCGTGAATGTAGGCCGCGGATCGCGCGGATCCCACAACAAGCCGAACCCGAATTCGGCCATCTTCGCGCGCTGGTTCGCATGGCCGTCAGACCGCGATACGCTGGCCCCCCAAGCCCGCCGGGAGGCAGCCGGAGTCGCCGTTGGCCAAGCTCATCGTCAAGGACCGGGATCGAACCTACCTGCTGGACCTGCGTCCCGCGGACGAGGTGATCGTCGGCCGCTCCCAGGACTGCGACGTGCCCATCGAGGCGCCGCGGGCGTCGCGCCGGCACGTCAGCTTCGAGCCCGCGCGCGGCACGGTCCGCATGGAGGACACGGCCGCCGAAGAGGAGGCGATGGGCGGGCACGTCGTACGCGACCTCGAGTCCACGAACGGCACCCTGTTGAACGGCGCTCCGTTCCCCGGCAAAGCGTTGCTCAAGGACGGCGACGTCGTCGATGCCGGCGGATGCGAGATCGTCTACCGGAGCCATCCGTGATGCGGGGCCGTCGCTGATGCCCGTCGCCCTCGTGCGCGAAGACGCCACCGGCGCCCGCGTCCCCGTGACGACGGGCCGGTTCTGGATCGGACGTGATCTGGACTGCCACCTCGTGCTGCGAGATCCACGTGTCGGACCGCGACACGCGCGTCTGCGCTATCTAAAAGGTGAGTTCGTGCTCACCGCCACCGAGGACGAGCGTGTCTACGTCAATGGCAAGAGCGTTCCGATGATGCCGCTGCGCGACGGGGACGTCGTGCAGCTCACGCGGCCTGACGACGATCCGCCCGTGCGCCTGCGGTTCTCGAATCCCATGGAGGGGAGCTTCGTTCCGGAGGGCGCTTCGTGGGCGGAGGCGTGGTCGAACCACCCCGAGAGTCGCGCGGCGCGCTTCGGACCGTGGGCGTGGGGGGAAGGTGCGCCGATCGGATCCGACGGCCGCTCGCGCCGCGTGCAGCGTGAAGCCGAAGGGGACTCGCTGATCGTCAAGGTGCTCGGACGCGTGCCGTCGTTCCAAGACGGCGATCGATACCTGCGCACGCTGACCGCGCTCGCGGGCGGTCCGCACGACGCGCTCGCGCCGGTGATCGACGGGGGCCTCGCGAACACCGACGACGGCTATGTGCGCTGGATGGCGACGCGGTTCGAGACGGGGCAACCCGCGAGCGATCTGGTGCGCATCGGCGGCATCGACCCGGGGCAGGCCGTGGCGGTGCTCTGCAGCTTGAGCGAGGCCGTGGCGCATCTGCACGCGCGCGGCGTGATTCACCGCGACATCTCGCCGGGCAACGTGATCGTGCGCCCGGCCGGCGCGGGCGTGTTGATCGACTTCGGACACGCGGTACGCGCCGAAGAGGGCATCGAGCCGTCGCCGGGTGTGCTCGGCACGCCGGGCTACATCGCGCCCGAGGTCGTCGTCGAGGGCACGAGCGCGACGCCCGCGGTCGACGTCTACGGGATCGCGGCCGTGGGCTATGCGCTGGTCGCCGGGCGGCCGCCCGCGCAGGGCGGCGACGTGCTCGAGACGCTGGCGCAGGCCGGCGCGTTGCCGCCCAAGCTGGAGGAACTCGGCCGTACCGTGCCCGGGTCGATGCAGAACGCATTGCTCTCGGGCCTGCTGCCGCGGCCCACGGACCGACCGACGGCAAAGGAGCTGTCTCGCGACTTCGCCATCGCCGCGGCACAGATCGGCATCGAGGCGTAGGCTCTTAGGCTCTGTCGGAAAACTCCCCGGGCTCGCGACGCGGCCCAACGGAACGAGGCTCTCGCACCCATGTCCGAAGTCGTCCTGCGCGGCGGTCCGCCCGTCCATCCGTACATCTACTCCAAGCGCGTCCTGCGCATGGACCGAAGCGTGCGCGACGGCGACGTCGTCCAGGTGAAGACCCGTGAGGGCCGTCCCATCGGGTACGGCTTCGCACACACGCGCTCGATGATCAGCGTGCGCATGCTGACGTACTTCCCGAACCTCGTGCCGGACGAAGCGTGGCTGCGGGCGAAGGTCCGCGCCGCGGACACGCTCCGACGCGACATCCTGCGCCTTCCCGAGACGACGAACGCGTGGCGCCTGGCGCATGCCGAAGCCGACGGGTTGCCGGGTCTGGTCGTCGACCGCTACCGGGAGGTCGTGGTGGCGGCGATCTACAGCATCGGGTGGTACAAGCGGCGCAAGGAGCTCGAGCGCGTACTGCGCGAAGAGGCGGGCGCGAAAGACGTCGTCTTCCGCGTCGATGCGAAGAGCGCGCAGCAGGAGGGCATCCCGCCGCCGCCGCATCCGCGCATGCGTCCGGTCGAGATCCACGAGAACGGCGTGCGGTTCCGCGTCGATCCGGCGGGCGGACACAAGACAGGGTTCTTCCTCGATCAGCGCGACAACCGCGCGCGGCTCATGGAATTGGCCCGCGGCCGGTCGGTCTTCGACGGCATGACGTACACGGGCGGATTCGCGCTCGCCGCCGCCAAGGGCGGCGCGACGACGGTGACCGCGATGGATCTGGACGAAGACGCGCTCGCGCAAGGCCGTCGCAACGCCGAGCTCAACGACCTGACGGTCGACTTCCGGCACGGCGACGTGTTCGACGCGCTGCGCACGATGGGGAGCGGCCCGCCCGCGGCCCGGCCGCAGGTTCTGATCATCGACCCGGCCAAGTGGGCGCGGGGCCGTACGGGACTGAGCGCGGCGCTCGCGAAGTACCGGGACTTGAATCGGCTCGCGCTCGAGGCCGTCCAGCCCGGCGGGGTCGTGCTGACGAACTCGTGTTCCGGGTTGGTGAGCGAGGACGCGTTTCTCGGCGTGCTGCGTGACGTGGCGCTGGATACGAAGCGGCACGTGCGTTTCCTGCACGTCGGCGGGGCGCCGGGCGATCACCCGGTGGCGGCGAACGTCCCCGAGGGCCGGTATCTGAAGTCGGTCTGGATGTCGGTCGGCGATGTCGAGTCGGGTCCCGGACGAACGAAGGAGGCAAGGCCGCCGCGTCACTCGGAGCGGCGAGCGCGAAGAGGCGCCTGAGCAACCGGAGACGTTCCCGACTCCCGCCTACATCTCTCCGCTCAGATCCACCGGCCTGGCAATCGGCATTCTCCAGCCCACACCGAAGGCCGTCGGCGTCACCTTCAGTCCCGGCGCCATCTGTCGGCGCTTGTACTCGTTGCGCTCCACCATCCGCAGCACGCGCTCGACCACCGCCGCATCCTCTCCGCTCTCCACGATCTCCCGCAGACTCGCCCCCTGCTCGATGCGCAGATCGAGAATGCGGTCGAGCACGTCGTACGGCGGCAGCGAGTCCTGGTCGGTCTGGTCCGGCGCCAGCTCGGCCGAAGGCGGCCGCGTCACCGTACGCTCCGGGATGAACCCCTCGCCCATGTAGCGCCGCGCGATGTCGTAGACCATCGTCTTCCAGACGTCAGAGAGAACCGCCAGGCCGCCGTTCATGTCGCCGTAGAGCGTGCAATAGCCGACGGCAACCTCGCTCTTGTTGCCGGTCGACAGCACGAGATGCCCGAGCTTGTTCGAGAGCGCCATCAGATACGTCCCGCGCATCCGCGCCTGCAGATTCTCCTCGGTCACGTCGAACGCGCGTCCCGCGAAGAACGGCGCGAGCGCCTCCAGCGCCGCCTCGTACGGCTTCTGGATGGAGATCTCCATCAGCTCCATCCCGAGGTTGTCGGCGAGCGCGCGCGCGTCGGCCTTGCTGGCGTCCGAAGTGAACGGTCCGGGCATGCTGACACCGAGGACGTTCTTCGCGCCGAACGCCTCGCACGCGAGGCACGCGACGACCGCCGAGTCGACACCGCCCGACAGTCCGATGAGCCCGGTGCTCATCCCCACCTTGCGGCCGTAGTCACGAAGACCCATGACGAGCGCGCGCCGCGTCTCCTCCGCTTCGTCCGGAGGATCGACGAGCGTGAGCGGCTCGGACGCGTCGAGATCGACGACGGCGAATTCCTCTTCGAACGCGGCGAGGCACGCGATCACGCGGCCCATTCCGTCGAACACGCGGCTGCGGCCGTCGAACAACACGTCGTCGTTGCCGCCGACCTGCTGCACGGACACGAGGGGGACGCCCATCCGCCGCGCCTCCGCCGCGAACAGGTCCCGGCGGTGCGAGTCCTTGCCGCCGTGGTACGGCGACGCCGAGATGCCCACGACGACGTCGACGCCCGCCTGCATGAGGTCGCCCGGCGGATCGGCTTCGTAGAGCCTGCGTCCGTTCACGCGGTCGGCGCCCCACAGGTCCTCGCAGACCAACACCCCGACGTGCCTACCTCCTACGTCCACGACGACCGCCTCGTCGCCGGGCGCGAAGTAGCGCCGCTCGTCGAAGACGTCGTACGTCGGCAGCAGCCGCTTGGCGTAGACGCGTTCGATCTTGCCGCCGCTCAGGAACGCGGCTGCATTGCAAAGCGCCGGTCCCGTCTCGCTGGGGTTGCGGATGATCGTTCCGACGATGGCCGGCGGGCCGCCCGCTCCCTCACGGGCCAACGCCTCTGTGGCTCTTTCGACGGCGCGCACCACCCCGTCGCGCAGCAGCAGGTCGCGCGGGGGGTAGCCGATCACGGCCAGCTCCGGAACGACGTAGAGGTCCGCACCGGCTTCGGCGGCGCGCCGCCAGCCGTCCGAAATGCGGGCGCAGTTCCCCGCGACGTCGCCGGTGGTCGTGTTCAGCTGGGCGATGGCAATCTGCATTGCGCGCCCAGCGTAGATCGGCGCTCTTGACTCCCCAATCCGAATGGGTATAGGTACGAATTGACCCGGTCGGAGGAAAGCCCATGTTCGTGTTCGATGAGTGGCTGGAGGAGTTGTGCTCCGCCCGAGCCGGGTTTCCCGTCTCGAGTGACGACGACCTCGACGACGACGACGATCTGGACGACGACCTCGACGAAGATCTGGATGACGACCTCGACGACGATCTCGAGGACGATCTGGATGACGACCTCGATGACGACCTCGACGACGAGCTCGACGACGACTTCGACGACGACGACGACGACGACGACTTCGATGACGACGACGACCTGGACGACGACCTGGAGGTCGACGTCGACGACGACGACGACGTCGACTGGGAAGTCTGACGCAGCCGCGCTAGCGCAGCGCGTTCAAGACGTCGAGGATGGCGTTGCCGTAGCGTTCGATCCGCTTGGATCCGATGTCGGGGCATGCGTGCATCGCGTCCAATGACGCCGGCATCTCCTCAGCCAACCATGCGATCGCGCGGTTCGGCAGGATGACCAGGCCCGGTACGTCCTTGCGCTTCGCCAACTCCTTGCGCCGCCAGTCGCGCAACGTGTCTTCGCGTCGCTTGCGCGCGCGCGCGGCGCGGGCCTCTTCCTTGGACAGCGTGGGCCGATCGTTGCGCGGCGGTACGTCGCCGCGCGCGTGCGCCTCGAGGCCTTCCTGGATCGCTGCGATGAGCTGGCGGCCGTACCGCGAGCGTTCGCGATGGGAGAGAAACGGAAGCTCGCGCGGGAAGCGCGCCTTGCGCGGCGGCTGCGCCGCGAGCTGCAACATGGTGCGCGGCGGAAACACCTTGAACGGCGGTACGTCCCGCTGCTGCGCGCGTTCCTCGCGCCACAGGTGCAGCGCGCGCAAGACGGTGCGCCCGACGCCATCGAGCTTGCGGGCGCCCTTGATGCGACGCCACCCGTCCGGGTCCGTCTCGAGCCGTCTTCCGCGTCGCGTCGCCAGGTGGCGGAACTCGATCTCGGCCTCTTCCCAGAGTCTGTTGCGCTTCAGCTCCTCCGCCAGGTGGGCGCGCAGCGCGGGCAGGTAGATCGTGTCGCGCTGCAGATAGTCGAGCTGCTCCTTCGAGAGCGGGCGCCGGGCCCAGTCCGCGCGTTGGAACTTCTTCTCGAGACGCTCGCCGAAGTACTTCGCGACGAGATCCGCCAGCCCCACGCGCTCTTCGCACAGTATGGTCGCGGCGATCATCGTGTCGAACACCCGGTCGAACCGGAAGTCGAAGTCGCGCGTCAGACAGCTGACGTCGTAGTCGCCTCCGTGCATGACGACCTCGACGTCGGGCCGGTCGAGCGCCGCTCGGAGCGGGGCCAGATTCCCGAGCGCGATGACGTCGATGATCGCGTGCCGGCCGTTTGCCGTCAGCTGCACGATGCACGTGCGCTCCCTGTACGCGTGCATCGAGTTCGACTCCGAGTCGAGCGCGACCTCCGCGCAGCGCCGTAGCTCGTCGCAGAGCTGCTCGAGCGCACCGCGTTTCTCGATCCACACCGCCGGTTCGTCGTTCGGCGCGTCCAGACGAACCACATCGGACGCGCCGTCGGACTCGTTCGGACGGTCCGGGTCTGCGGGGGCATCGGGCATTCAGGTCTCTCAGTTGGGGAACGCAGCGTCGTCGGGGGATGCGCCCCCGTCCAGAAGCGTGGCGCCCTGTCCGTACCATCCGAGCATGCGCAGTGCGCGCTCGCGCGCCGCCGGACTCGTGCTCGCGTCCAGGGCCGTTCGGAAGTGGGACGTCGCGTTCTCCCGGTGTCTCACGACCGCCGACTCGTCGCCTTGTGCGGCGCCGGCCCGCGCCAGCTCCACCAACGCGCGTAGCTCCCACGCGTCCGTGCTCTGCGGCAGGCGTTCCGTTGCCTGCTCCGCGTGCCGGGCAGCGCCCTCGAAGTCGTGCCGCGCGAGCAGACGCTGCGCGCGTCGAAGCTCACGGAGTCCGTCCTGCGCCTCGAGGCCCGCCCGCACGTGCTCGAGCTCTTCGGCCTGCTTCGCGTGCTCCGTGAGCGACATCAGCCGAATGGCCAGGTCCAGCGCGTCCGCGTCCTCGTAGACCGTGGGGTCGCTCATCATCGCCTCGCGCGCCGTCTCGCGGTCTGCCGCCGATGCGCTCAAGAGGAGCCGCGCGTACTGCAAGCCCGTGCCGGGCGGCGCCGGATGTCCCGTCGCCGCGAGCGCGCCTTCGAACGCGATCCGCGCGTTGTGGATCGCGCCGGTTCGCACGTAGGCGCGAGCGAGGGCCGCGAGGACGCGACCGTCGTTCGGGAACGCGCGCGCGATGCCCTCGATCTCACTGCGGACCGTCTGATCGCGCGACCGGATGTGCAGAACCGCCTCCAGCGCCCCGATGCGCTCCGCCGCGATCTCGCCGTTCTTGGGGTCGTTCGTCAGAGCGAGCTTGAGGAAGTTCGACGCGAGCTCCGGCGCGTCCCGCGCAAAGGCGACCCGCGCCCGTGCGCGCAGCCCCTCGACGCTCGAG
The DNA here is from genome assembly GCA_965223505.1 of Planctomycetota bacterium. Lineage (GTDB taxonomy): Bacteria > Planctomycetota > PLA2 > PLA2 > JAEUHO01 > CBDCWP01. Next base: position 50,528 of record CBDCWP010000013.1, on the reverse strand, counting down.
CCCCACTGGAACTTCTCGTCCCACGCCCGGGCGCGATCGCCGTCGCCCGCCTGTAGCCACCCGTTCACCGCCTCCGCGATCCAGGCGTCGCGCGTCTTCGCATCGGGAACGAGCGCCGCGAGGTTCGGGGGGAACCCGGCGAACAGCAGGGCATGCACCTCGAGGTCCGGGTCGCCGCGCAAGCGCCGGCGCGCCAGCTCGAACTCCAGCGCCGGCACATCGTCACGATGCGGCGTCGCGGACTGCGTGATGACGCGGTCCACGCCGGCGGCGTCCAACACGAAGTGCTTCAACAGCATGCCGGGCCCCGACAGGCCGGCACGCCGGGCGAGCGCGACGCTGCGCTCGCGCTTGCCGGTTTCCAGCTTCGTGTTCCATCGGCGCGGATGGATTCGCGGCTTCCCCCGGAAGCCGATGAGGATGATCTCGCTTTCGAACTGCCACGCCCACAGCTCCGGAAAGACGGAGCGAAACGTCGCGACCGCGGATTGCAGCAGCTCGGGTGTCATGTCGAAGAGCTGCAGCCACTGCGCCATCACGCCGTCGTCGGTCAACGCGTCGTGCGCCGCCTGATACGCCTCGGCCGTGAACATGTGGCTCGAGACCGGACTCCACGGGTGGCTGGGCTGCGACGCGATGACGTCGTAGCGTCTTTCGGCCGGTCCGTTCGCCGCCTGTCGAAACACCTCGCGGCCGTCTGCCGCGACGATGTGCGCCGCACGATGTCGGCGCGCCGCCGGCGGATGACCGCGATAGGCCTCGACGGCGTCGAACAGCGCGGGATCGATCTCGACGACGGCGACGTGCGGGACGCCGACGGCGAGCACGGCCTCCGCCGTCCAGCCCGCGCCGTGTCCGACGACGAGCGCTCGCTTCGGATCCTCGTGCAAGAGCGCCGGCAACAGTCCCAGCGCCGTCTCCGTCGTCGACGGAAGATCCGGATCGTCCGCGTCGAACCGGGCCTCGCGCAGCACGCCGCGACGCAGGCCGACGGTGCCGCCGGGTTCCTCGAACAGCTCGATCGCGCTCGCGACGCCCTGGTAGACGGGGTAGGCCTCACCGGACGCGCGATCGCGGGCGGGGCGACCGCAGAACATCTCCGCGTACAGGTCCAGGTCGTCGCGGTCGTCGAGCTGCATCCCCTTGGGCAGCGGCTTGTGCACCGCGACGATCTCCGCGAGCGTCGGACCGGACTGCATCACGTCGGCGAGCAGGCCGGGTACGAGCAGGATCAGCAACGGGCCGGCCGTGAGCAGTGCCGGCAGTGCGCGGGCGGTGTTCGTCGCGCGCAGTCGCAGGTACGCGGCCGTCGCCACGGCACAGATGCCGAGGATGAGGAGCGTTCGTTCCGCGCCCAGCAGCGGCAGCAGCAGCGTCGCGGCGAGCAAGCTGCCGACCACGTTGCCCGCGGCGTTCCACGCGAACAAACGTCCGGCGGGCCGGGACGCCTGCCCGGTCCAGTCGGCGCGAACGCGGAACGCCAGGGGGAAGATGGCGCCGAAGCACAGCGCCGCCGGCATCATCGCCCACGCCGCATGCAGCAGAACCGTGTTGAAGCGCGCCATGCCGGTCGAGGGATGCGCCGAGACGACGCGTGCCGGGATGTCGCCCATGAGCGGCAGCGAGACGAACGAGAGGCAGCCTGCCGCGGCGAGCGCGGTCGCCGCCCAGAGATCGCAGCGGCGCAGGCGCGGCGCGAACCAACCGGCGGCGAGCGAACCCAGCCCGAAGCCCAGCAGGGCGATGCCGAGGAGCAGCGCGCTGCCCAGGGTGTGACTGCCGGTGAGCGGAAGCAGGATCCGGAACCACGCCATCTCGACGCCCAGAGCGATGGCGCCGCCGACGAAGAGGACCAGGACCGGACCCTTCCCCTGCGCCTGACGTCCGGGGACCGCCTCGCCGGGCGGGCCGGAGCCGTGGGGGAGCGGCCGGTCGAGGACGAGCAGGATCAGCGCCGCGCCGAGCGCGCAGGTGCCGGCGATGCGCAGGCTGAATGCTTCGCCGAACGCTGGAAGCGCCAGTACGACGGCCAGCACGCCGACGGCGGATCCGACGGTTTGCGACGCGTACAACATCCCGGTGCGGCGCGCGGCGACGCGCAGGTCGTGCACCCGAAAACGAACCAGGAACGGAAACACGGCGCCGAGGAGCAAGGCCGGGACCAACACGACGAACAACGAGAGGAACGGCGCGGTCCAGCGCGCCGCGCCGAGCTCGATGCCGAAGAGGCTGCGCAGCGCGGCGTGCATGTCGGGCAGCGCGCCGACGAGCAGCGGGCTCACGGCGACCCAGATGCCGGCCGCCAGCAGCAGGATGGCGGCGGTCTTGGCGGGGCGCTCGCTCTTCGCGGCCGCTCGCCCGCCGAGCCAGGCGCCCGCGCCGAGCCCGGCCAGGAAGAACGCGACGACGGACGCGAGTGCCGTGGGCGCCGCGCCGACGGCGCGCCCGACACCGCGGATCCAAAGCAGTTCCGCGGCGAGGGCCGTCGCGCCGGTGAGTGCCGCCGCGAGGGCGACGAGCAGTGCGTGCGCCATGGCGCGGGAGCGTACCACCTCTGCGCGGCTTCGGCGCGGGGGCGCCGTCGCGTCGCTCGTCGATTGCGTACCTTTCGGTGCGTTCGTCACGTCCGACCAACGGCCCGCGCCGTCCAGGCTTCCGCTCCGGGCGACTTGCCTACCGCAGGCGCGCCCGCTTCTTCTCGTCGGCTTCGAGCTCGACCCGGGCCCAGCGCACGCCCTCGTCCATGCCGAGCTCGAGGTCCTTGGGGGTGTCGATGTCGTAGCAGATGTCCGGATCCTGGATGTTCAGCCGGACCGTATCGGTCTGATAGCGCATCAGGATCTCGCGCGTGCCGCTGCTGTCGCCGTGCGCGAAGAAATCGCCGTACAGCGACTGGTCGAACACGGCCGGGTGCCCGCCGAGCCCCTTGTAGGCGGGAATCACGATCTTGCAGTCGCGCGTCATGAACGTCTTCACGAGCCGGTCGATCGTCGCAACCTTCACGAACGGCACGTCCGCGGGCGCGATCATGAAGTTGCGCTCCGCCGCCCAGCCCGACTCCAGGCCCGCGCGTATCGACGAGATCATGCCGCGGCTCGGATCCGGGTTCTCGACCAGGTGGCGCTCCGGGCTCCGCAGGTGATCGAACCGCTCGGAGGCGCCCGGCGGCACCACGATGATGATGTCGCCCACCTGCGCCGCCTTGCGATAGGGCCGCAGCGTACGTTCGATCAGGGGCTTGCCGCCCAGGTCGGCGAACATCTTGTCTTCGCCGAGACGGTCGCCCGATCCGGCGGCGAGAAGGATCACGACAGGCTCTGTCTTGAGGCTGGACACGGGTCCAGTGTACGAGAGGCCGCACAGCACCGGAGAAGCACATGGAACGGTTCCGCGACACATCCGTCCTCACCGAGGGCCGTGCGGAGAAGATGACCAAGATCAACCTCTTCGAGACGCCGCGTTTCTTCGCCGACGTCTACGTGCTGCGTCCCGGCCAAAGCCAGGCCGTACACACGCACGCCGGTGAGGACAAGTGCTACTTCGTGCTGTCCGGCGAGGGCGAAGTCGCCTCGGGCGACGGGCGCTACGCCGTCGGTCCCGGACAGATCGTGTTCTGCCCCGCGGGCGAGGACCACGGCGTCTCCAACGCCGCCGACGCGGCCGCCGACCTGCGGCTGCTCGTGTTCATGGCCCCGCACCCCAAGCCGAACGAGCTCGCCTAGCCGTCCCCTGCACACGCGCCGCGCAAGCGGGTACCCTACCCATCTCAACCAACACGGAGGTCGAACGATGGGTGCGAAGATCGGCGTGATCCTGAGCGGATGCGGCTTCAAGGACGGTTCGGAGATTCACGAGAGTGTGCTGACGCTGTTGGCGATCGATCGCGGCGGCGCCGAAGCAGTCTGTTTCGCCCCCGACATCGATCAGACGGTCGTGGTCAACCATCACACCGGTGAGCAGACCGACGAGAAGCGCAACGTGCTGGTCGAGTCGGCCCGCATTGCGCGCGGCGAGATCAGCGACATCCAGAACGCCAGCGTGGACAAGCTGGACGCGCTCATTCTGCCCGGCGGCTTCGGCGCGGCGATGAACCTGTCCGACTTCGCGACGAAGGGCGCGGACGCGAAGGTGAACTACCACGTCGCCGCGCTCGTGCAGGCGATGTACGCCGCGAAGAAGCCCATCGGCGCCATCTGCATCGCGCCCGGCGTCATCGCGGCGGCGCTCGGCGACAAGGGGCCGACGCTCACGATCGGCAACGACGCCGGCACGGCCGCGGCCATCGAGGGCTGCGGCGCGAAGCACCAGGACTGTCCCGTGGACGACTTCGTCGTGGACACGGAGAACCGCATCGTCTCGACGCCGGCCTACATGCTCGGGCCCGGCATCAAGGACGTCGCGGCGGGCATCGAGCGCTGCGTCGCCGAGGTGCTGGAGATGGTCGAGCCGGCCGCCGTTTCGTAGTCGAACGGAAGGGTCACGCTGCGTCATCCGTACGGGGGCCGCGCCCGACGCGGCTACCATCTTGGGAATTCCACCGATTTCGGAGTTCCCGATGGCCGACGCACCCAATCCGGGCACCGCGCCCAGCAACCCCATGGACATGGGCAGCCCCATTCCCGGCGTCAAGAACGTCATCGCCGTCGGCGCGGGCAAGGGCGGCGTCGGCAAGTCCACGATCGCCGTGAACCTCGCGTTGGCGCTCAAGGAACGCGGCGCCGAGGTCGGCATCATGGACGGGGACGTCTACGGCCCGTCGATTCCGAAGATGCTCGGCAACGACGCGCGTCCGAGCGGCACGGCGCCCAACGCGATCTCGCCGAACGAGGCGTACGGGTTGAAGCTCATGTCGATGGGACTTCTGCTCGATCCCGACAACCCCATGATCGTGCGCGGCCCGATCGTGCACTCGGTCGTCAGGCAGTTCCTCTCCGACGTGCAATGGGGCGAGCTCGACTACCTCATCATCGACCTCCCGCCCGGCACCGGCGACGTGGCGCTCAGCCTGGCGCAGAGCGTGCCGATCACCGGGGCGGTCGTCGTCTCGACGCCGCAGGACGTCGCGCTGATCGACGTCTACAAGGCCGTCTCCATGTTCCGCAAGCTCAAGGTGCCCGTGCTCGGCCTCGTCGAGAACATGTCGTACTACGAGTGCCCTTCGTGCGGTCAGCGCGACGACATCTTCGGTCACGACGGCGCGCAGGCGTGGGCCGGAGCGCAGAACATCGACTTCCTCGGCGGGATTCCGATCCACGCTTCGGTCGCGATCGGCGGCGACGAAGGCAAGCCCGCGCTCACGGACGAGCGCACCCCCGATGCGGTGCGCGAGGCGTTCACGGCCGTCGGCGCGGCGCTCTCGGCCCAGGTCGAGAAGCTGCACGCCATGGAGAAACCCGCTTCGCCCTTGATCCAGATCGAAGGCCTTTCGTAGCGGGCCGCGAAACCGGCACGGTTTCGTTCGGTATGGTCGGGCGAACTGGAGGTTCGCCATGTCGATGCAAACCGTGTTGGGGGCCGTCGCCGTCTTGGGGCTCGGCATCGCGACGGTCGGGCTCTACGCCAAGAACCGGTCCCTCGAGGACCGGCTCGACGAGCTCCGGCAGCTCACGGGCGCCGTGGAACAGGGCGCAGACGGCGAGGCCGTGCCCGGTCTGGGCGCGAGCGACGCGAAGCGCGAGATCGAGGCGTTGCGCACGGACGTGACGCAGCTCACCGACCGTCTGAAGGACACCGATGCGCGCATCGCCGCGGCGGCGAAGCAGCCGGCCGACGGCGTTGTCGCCGGGGACGCGCAGTCGCCGGCGTTCGACGAGGCCGTGCGCGACATCGTGCTCGACATGGCGGGCGACGTTCGGTTCCGGACGAAGCTCGGGTTGCGCGGTTCCCCCAACCTACCGAAGAAGCCCGGCTTCTCGCAGCTCGCCGAGGCCTTGAAGCTCGACGCGACGCAGGAGGACGAGTTCCGGAAGGACCTGCAGGCGCTGAAGGAGGACTTCCTCGCGATCATCTCGGAGGAACGCGACGACGGCATCGTGCCGCTCGAGCGCATCGCCGAGGCCGAGGAGTACGCCGAAGGCGATCCGCGCCGCGCGAAGGTGTTCATCGAGCTGTTCACGCTGAAGGTGCCCGGCACGGAGCAGACCTATCTCCAGCGCCTGGTCGAGATGACGACGGCGTTCCGCAAGAAGACGGCGGACTACCTGCGTCCGGAGCAGACGGAGCTCTTCAATGCCGTCGACGTCGATCTGCTCGGCGTCGAGATGGACGGCTGACCTACTCCTCGAGCTTCTCCTTCATCGCCGGCGTGAAGAACAGCGTCGCCGCCGTGACCGCGCTGAGCGCAATCGCGACGTCGTAGCTCTCGAACCCGACGGCAGCGCCGATGCCGCCGGTCGCCCAGATGGACGCGGCCGTGGCCATGCCGCGCACGTTGCCTCCGTCATGCTTGAGGATCGCGCCACCGCCGATGAAGCCGATGCCCGTCATGAGGCCGTAGAGCACGCGCGATATCGCGTCGCCGTCGCCGAACGCCGAGCGGCCGGTCAGCACGAAGCCGCAGCACGCGATGCTCACGAGGGGAAACGTACGAAGGCCCGCGGAGCGGGTGTGCTTTTCGCGCTCGATCGCCATCGGCAGCGCCAGCACGTACGCCAACCCGAGCTGAATCAAGTTCGCGATCACGCCTGCCCCCTCTCGTTGCGCTCCAATTATGGCAGACGACCGCTCGATCTCCGCTTCCGAGTCCGGAACCAGAGCCTCCGGCGACAGAGGAGAGGGATTCCGATCGATCCGGACTCGCGGGCCGGATGGGCGTTCGGGGCGAGCGACGCGTCCGGCACGCCGTTCGCGGCGACGCAGGCGGAGGTCGTCATGATCGTCGATACACGCGCGCTTGCCGTCTCAATCGCGCACGGCCGTGGGCCTGTGCTGCTCAGCGTGCTCCCCGAGTCCGAGCACGCGCGAAGTCACATCCCCGGTTCCATCAACGTCGCGCTGTCGCGCAGGGACTTCGTCGACCGGGTCAATGAGCTCTGCGGAGACAAGCGCACACCCATTGTGATCTACTGCGCCGGGGCAGACTGCGATGCGGCGCGGCGAGCTGCCGACCGGCTCGAGTCGGCGGGTTTTCAAGCCGTCGCCGAGTACCCGGACGGCCTCGAAGCGTGGCGCGATGCGGGACTGGGACACTGCTGCGACGAGCGCTAGTCCCTAGCCGCCGGGCGCGTCGTTCGGCGCGCAGCGCGGACACGGGATTTGAAGGGTGCCGCCTTCAGGCGCCGGTACTTCGACGGTCATCCCTCCACCACACTCCCTGCAACGGTTGCGCGGATTCAGCGCGGGCGGCTGCACGATCTTGCGAACGTCGTGCTGTTGCACCGTTTCGGGCTTGCGATCCTCGTCGCGCGTCATGGCCGCCTGCCCCCGGTCAGCATGAGCGCAACGACACCCGCGGCGATCAGACCCGGGAAGGCGACGAGCACGAGGACCGTCACCTGCAGCACAGGATCCCACTCGCTGCGCATGACGAGATAACCCGCCAGTGCGGAGAGTGCGAAGATCGAGAACGCCGACCAGAAGAGCGGCGTGAAGGGAGCCAGCGTTCGCCGGTCCTTCATGGGCGGAGAGTGGCGCCCTTGCTTCACGTCTTCACGATCCCCGAGCGCGTCGAGCGCGTCGTTGATTTCCTTGAGCCGCGTCGGCGCGCCGCCGGGCATGCCTTCATCCGTCGCGACATCCTCTTGCCGGGCGGCGTGCTTCCATCGGCGAAGCCGACGACGTCGTTCCTTCCGGCTCAGGGACGCATCGAGCGCGAGGTCGCGCGGCGACCTCTCGAGTTCGGGGGCGGGCGATTCTGGATGGAGGTGCTTCGTGATCATCTCCGTCGCCTGTGCGCGAACTGCGTGCCGAAGATCCGTTCGGCCCTCCGGATGCCGCTGTGTCTTCTATCGGCAGTGGACCCACCTCGCGTCGGAGCCGAGACTTCCGCTTCACCGAGGCCCAGGCTCCGATCCGACCTCGATGACGCCCCGTGCAGGGCGCGAGTCGAGGAGCGAACTCGGCACGTCATTCGCGACCGAGTGGCTCGACGAACGAAAGGACATCGACCGATGTACACCATCAGCACCCCCCATCTCGCCAAGGCCCTCGAGGGCAGCGCATTCACCCTTATCGATGTGTTGCCGGAGGACGTGCACGCCAAAGCCCACATTCCTGGGGCGATCAACATTCCTCTGGAGTCCGGTAACTTCGCCGAACGGGTGACGGCCGCGGTGGACAGCAAGGGAGCGCCCGTCGTCGTCTACTGTTCCGATGTCACGTGCGACCTGTCCAAGCGGGCCGCCCAGCAGCTGCACATGGCCGGCCTGCGCGCCGTGTACCGCTATGAAGGCGGCTTGCAGGCGTGGGCCGAAGCGGGCCAGCCCGTCGAGTCGGCCCTCGCCGCGGAGCGATCCTGAGGGCAGTTTCAGCCTACGCGTGGCTGCGACCGTCACGATCCTGGCGTTCGCGTCCGGGTCCGCCGTCGGCGAGATCACCCGCGAAGAGAAGCTCGCGAAAGCGTGGAACGACCTCGAGGTCGTCGAAGACCTGCTCGGTCACGACGGCACTTCCAACGAACTCATCGTGACGACACTGGACGCCGTTGTGGACGCGGCCGTGGCGCTCGACTTTTCAGCGAAGGGCGATGCGGACGAGGCCCAATTGGCGTACGCCCAATCGCTCGAGCGCTACCGACAGGACGTTCTCGACGTGTTGCTCGATGCTATCGACGAGGTCGCGCTCGACCGCGAAGGAAACAACCGCCGCGAGCCCGTGAACCTGCGTGCCGGCCGCCTCCTGAGACGCACCGTGTCGTTCCTGGACGACGCGGGCCGCCGGCGCCTGTCTCGTCGGATCATTCACAAGATCCGTCGCTTCGAGCGCATGCGTCACGAAGTCGACGCCGACGTTTACGGTGCGGCGTTCCTGGCCCTCGCGGAGCTCGGGGAACCTCGAAGCGTGGAGTGGATCCGCGAGACGTACGTTCGGGCAAAGCAACAGCCCGCGGACATCGCGCGGCTGCGGGTCGCGTTGCACGCGCTCGGTGCATTTCGCAATCTAACAGGGACGCAGCGACACGCCCTCGTCGATGAGATGCTGAAGCGCTACGTCGCGATGGAGTCGTTGGCGAACATCAGCACCACGGACGTGAGCGCACTTGCGGCTCGACGATTCTGGGAAGCAGTCGGGTCCGATGTGATCCGATTGATGCAACACCTGAGCGGGCAACCGAAGAACGCGCAGGGAGAAGCACTCGAGACAATGAAGGCATTCGCTGACTGGTATCGCGAGCACGATGACCCCGACGATGCGCCTTGGAGCACGTTCCAGGACGCCACGGAGGCCGGTTAGCGCGAGGACACCCGCAACAGCCGAACCGCCCCGCGGCGGCGTTCTTCGGCGGCAAGGTGGCTGTACGATTCGCCGCGTGAACTGGCGACCGATCCGCAGCTGTCGTTGCCCGAGCGCATGACTTTGCTGCGTGACTGGGAATATTCGGCACGGGCGCGGATGGCGCTGCGCCGCACTGTGCCCGGCCGTCGCCCCCGAAGCCACTTGCGCGAGATCGCGACGGCCCGTCGCGAGGTCGAGCGCGCCCTCGACGATCAAGACCCGGTCCTCGACGCGCGTCCGCCGCAGCTTTGGAAGCTCGCCTTTTTGTTCATCACCTACGTGGCGCTGCTCGTGCTGCTGGTCGTTGCCGGCGCTTCCTGGGGGCTGGCGCTGATGTCCATGGGTGGTCTCGCGCTGGTGTCGTTGCTCGTCGCGGCCAGGCGCGATCGGTCGCTTACACCGATGGACCCGTCGGAGTAGGTCCGAGACGGCTACGCGAAGTCCTCTTTCCGCAAGCCGTGCGCCTTCATCTTGTCGTAGAGACTGCGCGAAGAGAGGCCCGCGTGATTCGCGGTTGCGCCGATGACACCTTGGCAACGGCGTAGAGCGGCTTCGAGGTACGTGCGCTCTGCCGCTTCGAGGACGCGGCGACGCACTTCGCGCCATTCGAGCTCGAGCAGTTCGTCCGGCAACGTTCCGAGCGACCCGCCGACGGATCGCCCCTCGTCGTCGAGCACCTGCGCCGGCAAGTCCGCGACGGTGATGACATCGCCCCGGCAGACGAGCATCGCGCGCTCCAGAACGTGGATCAGCTCACGCACATTGCCTGGCCACGCGTACTGAACGAGTGCGCCCAGCGCCTCATCGTCGATGCTCTCGATCTCCGTTCGTCCGGTCTGCGATCGGCAGTGACGAATGAGCGATCCGATCAGTGCGGGCAGGTCCTCCGTTCGGTCACGCAAGGGCGGAACGACGAGCTCGACCACATTGAGCCGGAAGAACAGGTCCTCTCGGAACGTGCCTTTCTCGACCTGCCGGCGCAAATCGCGGTTCGTCGCCGCGATCACACGCACGTCCACGCGTGCGCTCTCGTCCGACCCGACGGCGCGAATCTCTCCGCGCTGCAGCACGCGCAACAGCTTGATCTGTAGATGAAGCGCCATCTCCCCGATCTCGTCGAGGAGCAACGTACCCTTGTCGGCTGCTTGAAACAGCCCCTTGCGAGGCCCACTCGCCCCCGTGAAGGCGCCGGTCGCGTGACCGAAGAGCTCACTCTCCAAAAGCTGCTCCGGCAGCGCGCCGCAGTTCACGGCGACGAAGGGTCCGCGACGGCGCAGACTCTCGGTGTGAATCGCGCGCGCGAGATGCTCCTTCCCGACACCCGTTTCCCCCCCGATCAGCAGGGTCGAATCCGTCGGCGCGACGCGTTGTACGAGCTCGATGAGCGCATGCATCGACTTGCTGCGCGAAGCGAAGTCGCTCAACGACGGCTGTGCGCCTTCCGGCGTCGCGTGGCCACCGGAACCACCGGCCATGACCTCGAGACTGTCGGCCGCTCGTACGTCCAGTTCGGTGGCGTCGAAGACGTCCGTTGCGCCAGCCGCCACCAAGTCCACCTTCGCGCTGTCGTCCATGTCGCCACCAACCACGACGACGTCCGGCGCGCTCTCGTCGCGGGCCAGGACGTCGAGCCGGCGATGATCGTCCGCGGTCAGGTCCTCTCTCCGGACGACCACCAAGTCGGCGCTGGAGGCGCCAAGCCCCTCACGCGGGTCGTCGGGAGTGGCCTCGATCTCGACGTCACGCTCGCGGAGCAATGCGATGAGTCGGTCGCGCGTCGGACCTTCCGGCAGCGCGATCAGCACACGGGGAAGGTCGCTCTCGTGGTCGGCGCTCATGTCCCGATTCTAAGAGCCCGAAGGCGGTCGGACCGACCTCCGTCAGCGTGAGGGGACGAGTGTCGGCGATTCGTCGCGCGGAACGGCCCGGCGAAGCACGGCGGCGGCGTACGAGGGATCGTTCGCGCGACGCCCGAGATCCCCGAGCGTGACGACACCGCAGAGACGATTGCGTCGGTCCAGCACGAGGAGATGCCGGACCTGCTTCTGCACCATGGCCCGCGCCGCCGTAGCGATCGACGCGCCTTCTTCGACGGCGTGAGCGTGCGGCGTCATGATCTCACGTACACGCGTCGTCGACGGCGGCAGCGCGCGTGTCGCCGGACGCAGCGCCAGGTCGCGATCCGTCACCACGCCCACGACCCGTCCCTCGCTTCGCACGGGAAGGAAACCCACCCCGGCTGCCTGCATCGCCCGCGCGGCGCTACTGATCGAGTCGTCGTCGTGGACGCAACGAACGCCGCGCGTCATGATGTGTCTCACCAGCATCCGTTTCCCCGCGACGACGTCGCGTTTCATGAGGTCAGTTCGTCGGTCGCACGCACGGCACGATCGACGTCGCCGATCTTGACGCGCAGCGTGCCTTCCTCACGGTGTACGTCCAAGAGACGTTTGCGCAGGCGCGCCACTTCCCGGTCGAGCGCGTCGATGCGCGACTCGAGCTCGTCGCGCCGCTTTCGTACGTCGGCAAGCTCGAGATCGAGCTCCGAACGCCGGTCTGTCAGTGTGCGCTTCGCCTGCTGTGCTTCGTGTTGATCAACCATGCCGCACGGTCCGCAATCCGCGTACCGCCGATCGGGGCCGCGCTCGACACGGCCGTCTCGAGCCGACCGGGGCGCATCGGAGCCGCGGCTGCGCGCCATCGGTGCTCTGGGTTCCGGTCCCGCGCCAATCATCCTTGCCAGGGGCGCGATCGAACCGGCAGGGCATTTGCGACCCATCAGCACGGAGGTTCCATGCACGATCCAAGAGAAGGCGATCGACCCAAGCTCGAGTCGCACCCAATGACCTATCCCAGTGGCGGCGTCGTCATGTTGGACGCGGGAATGCTGCTCGCGGCGACGCCCTCCGATCTCACCGCACTCCAGGCGCGCCTGCAAAGGGCCGCCGAGAAAACGACATCCGACGGACGCCCCTTCCGAACGCGCACGGCCGAGACGGCGGTCGGCGACGTGTTCGTCGCACCGGTGAGCGGCCGGGACGCGCCGCACGTTGTGAACGTCATCCGCGAGAACGGCCGAGCGCGACGTGTGATCATCGAGCTCGAAGGACCGGAAGGCGGCGGGAACCTCTGTGTGCTCACGGACGGCCCGGATGACGCACCTCGTCATGCCGAGCCACCCACGGAGCCGATCGACGAACCGGTCCTGCATCTCCCGCCGCCCGCGTTGCCGGACGAGGATCAGCCTGGGCGCGGTCCAGGCGTTCCTTTGGGAGCCCACGCCCCCTCGGCTCTGCAATCCGCCTGATCGAGCGTGCGATTCGGTCGTGGGCAAGTCTGCAGATCTGCGCGGGCATGCGGCTTGCCGGATGCTCGACGGCGCTTCGCCGACCGACCCGCTCTCGTCCTTGCGTGGACCTACGCGGCGTCCTCATCGGCGTTGCCGCGCCTTCGCCCCGCCAAGGGAACCACGACCGGGCGGCCCCTGTGACGGCACTTGCCGCCGCCGATCCGCCCCTTCGTCAACGTGACCCACCAGCCTTCGATTCCGCGAAACCGCGCGTTACGTCCGCGAAACGCAGACGTCATTGGACCGATCGCATCCCACGGCCGTCCTACCTTCGGCGCACCCGCATGATTCGCCTCCTCTTCCGGTCGAGGGCGCGAATGCGCCCCGCTTCGGCACGGTCCGGAACGGGAATCGCGAGGTCTCACGGCGCAATCACGGAGGTGGACGATGAGCGCAAGGGTCGTATCGAGAATCTTGATGGTCGTATGTGCCGTGACGTGGATCGGCGCAGGGGACGCCGCCGCCAACGACCGCCTGACGGAAGCCGCCGCAGCCGCCGCGCGGCGGGCCGGCATCGACTTGGACGGGGCGCGCCTGGGCGGAGAGCTCCGACCGCGCGGCGGTAACCTCGACCGGCATCGACTGCCCGAGGACCCGAGCGCCTCACCGTCGGCGCCGCGGCCGACGCCGGACACCCCGGCCAAGCCCGATGTCGTCATCCAGCGCGACGGCACGCTCGCCGTCTTGCATCACGATCGCGTGCGCTTCATCGGCGATCTGGCCCGCGCCGATCTGACGCTCTCGATCCGCAACCTCGGAAAGGTCGTGAGCGAGTGGGAGCGCACGTTCGTCATCGACAAGTCGGCCGAGATCATCTCCGCCGAGCTCCTTCGCGCGAAGGGCCCCGGCACTGTCGCGAAGGTGCTGCCGGCGGAACAGGCGCGCCGTTCGTACACGAGCATCCGTGACTGGCGCGAGCGACGCGATCCACTGCTCGTCGAGCGCAACCAGCGGAACCGTCTCACGATCGCCGTTTGGCCGCTCGCGCCCGGCGAGATCGTGCGCGTCAAGCTGAGCTTCACGAGCGAGCTTCACGTCGCGGACGGCAAGAAGCTGTATCACGACGTCGTGCGGGTTCGCAAGGAGCGCACGGCGACGGTGACACAGAGCGTCGTGCCCGCCGCCCGCTTCGCGCCGATCGCGCAGTGGACGACCGATCCGCGAACGGACGTCCTGGCGCCGCGGCCGGTCGGCCTTGCGCGTGACGTGCCGTCGGGCGCGTGGCGCGTTCCCGGATCGAAGGACGACACGAACCTCGCCGTCAACATGGGCGCCTACGGCGCGCGCGTCGCCCTGTGGCGATTCGATCCCGCGCGGTACCTGGCGTCGCACGACATCCAACCGACGCGTGCGCTCTCGCTGCGCCTCGTGCCTGTCGCCAACGACGCACGCAGTCTCGTGCCCTCGTCGTTCGAGGCGCTCGGCGACGCGAAGCCCGTGACGGCGCGGATGACGACCCGGCGGGACCGACTCCGGTACGTCGTGGAGGTCTGGAACGGGTCGCGCTTGATTCACAAGTCCACCGAGGCGACGGAGCTCGACCGCGTGCGTCGCGGCCCCGCGCTCGAGGACGCGGTGCGCGCGTATCACCTGGGGCGGCTCGCCGCGCAGGTGACCGCCTGGGCCGGCGATGACGAGCATCGCAAGCGCGAGGCGCTGCAGTACGTGATGGACCTGGGCGTGCTCGGGCACGGGACGGCCGGGTTGGCGGTTCCGTCCGCGGAGCTGCGCCGTCTCGACCGATCCCAGCGCAGGGCCTATCAGCGCTTCGGGACGCTGGGCGCCCGCCGCGGCGAGGCGGACTTCCTTCGTCCGCCGGAGGGCTCCGTGCCCAAGCGTCGCTGACGTCGCGGCGCGCATTGGCCGCGCCGCCCCGTACCATCTCGCCCATGAAACAGCTCCTCGAGCTGCTGGGGGCGGAGCATGCGTTCGCCCATGTCTGCGCCGAGCTTCGCAGCGCGGTCCGCACTCTCGCGCCTTCCGCGGTGGGCGCCTTGCAGATCACCTGTGTGGACGAGAGCGAGCACGAGTGCGCCGAGGCGTTTCAACGCAGCTTCGCCCAGGAGATGCTGCCGCGCCTGAAGTACGGCAGCCACGTGCCGATGCGCATCGCCAACCCCGGTGGGCGGTACGAGTGGGGGGCCGCCGGGATCGCGGAAGACCACTTCGCGATCCCCGCGTCCGAGCACGGCTTCAAGGTCGTCGTCGTCAAGATCAACAGCCACGTCGCGGTGACGCGTTCGGGCCCCGAGGGGTTGCACTTCGGACGCATGGACCGCTACGGCGCCGAGTCGACGTACTGCGGCGCCATCCACGCCGCGATCGACGGAGCCGACCTTCCCTTCGTGCACGATCTCGACGCTTCGTTGCGCTCGGAGGGGCTCGACCGGCTGGCGGCCCTGCGCGACGAGAACGTCGTGCAACCGGAGGCACGTGCGCTGTTCGGCGCCGTGGCGAACGCGCGACTTCAAGCGCGTCACGTCGTGCAAGACCTCCAGGAGCACGACGCCAAGACACCGACCCTGTATCTGGTGCTGCACGGCGTGACGCTCAACCGGACCGGCTTGGACACGGAACTGATCGGCGGTCTCTACGAGCTCGATCATCGCAAGGCGCTGCGCGTCGAGCGCTACACGGGCCTCGGGGACGACCCCGCCAAGTACGAACTCGGTGAACACCTCTCGCACCTGCGCGTTTACGACCCGTCCGTACACACACCCCGCGCCGTGCGCCGTCATCGCGCGCTGGCGGCGGGCCGTCTGAAGATGATGCGCGTGGAAGACCGCACCGACCCCGGCCCGGTTCGCCAAGCGGTGCAGGCGGCCCGGCACACGGGGCGTGGCGCGGCGGCGCGAACCGCGCTGCGCGCGCTCCTGTTCACGCTGAGCGAGGTCACGCCGCTCACCGCCGCTCTGTTCCTGTTCTCCGAGGGGCTGACGGGCATCCACCACGTGCGTCGTGTCCATCACGGCGGGAGCGCGGAGGAGCAGGCGCGCGAGGCGCGCGAGGTGCTCGCGTCGATGCGGCGATCGCTCGACCGCTTGTCGCCCGAGAAGATCGAGCAGGTGCTCGAGCGTCTGCACGACCACTACACGGACGCCGACGCGTCGGCGCCGCGCGCATGAGTCGCGCAGCGGCGCTGGTCGCCGTCCTCGTTCTCGTTGCGCCGTTCGCCGCCGCGGAGACCATCCACACGGCCGAGACCGAGCACTATCGGGTCGTGGCGGACGGCACGCAGGCGCAGGCCGACGAGGCGGCTCGCGTCCTCGAGGCCGCTTGGCCGAAGCTCGAGGCCTTCTTCGGCGCGGCGCCGAAGCTGCGTGAGGACGAGAAGCTCGAGGTGCGCTTCTTGCGCACGGCGGATCGCTTCAAGTCCGCCCTTCGATCAATCGGCACGCCGCCGCCTCGCTCGGGCGGCGGGTACTACTGGCCGCCTGCGCGAACGGCGTTCCTGTATCGGCAGCCGACCACGTACTACACGCGCGTGCTGCTGATCCACGAGGCGATCCACCAGTTCCACTTTCTCGCGCGCACCCGCAACAAGTCGCCGTCCACGCCCTGGTACACGGAGGGGGTGGCGGAATACCTGTCCTGGCATCAGTGGGACGGAACGACGCTTCGGTTGGGCGTGCGTCCCCCGATCTCGCTGAAGGACTACGCGGCGGCGGCGCTCGCCGTGGTGTTGAAGCCGTCCTTCGATCTGCGGTTCGTCATCGACGGCCGCGTTGCCGCCGGACGCGCGTTGACGTGGGCCTTGTTTCGATTCCTGGCGACGGGCGCCGAGGGCAAGCCGGTGCCCAACTTCGACTCGTTCCGCTCGAAGATGGACAAGGGGGCAAGCGGGGCCAAGGCGTTTCGCCATAGCTTCGGCAGCATCCCGAAGCTCCAGCAACGCCTGGTCGCGTGGCTGCAGGCGCGGCAGCAGCCTTGGATCCAGGTGTTCAACGAGTGGGAGTCGATCGGGCCGGGCCGCATGCGCGGCCGGGCCGACGTTGTCAGCCTGTGCCGGCTCAAGGAGCCGTCGCAGCGGCTCATCGCGACGCTCCACCATCCGGATCGCCGCTGGTGGCGCGCGGGCGTCACGTTGCACCACACCGACAACGACGACTATTCTGTTGCGCTCATCACCGGCTGGGGGTCGCTGCGCGTCGACCGCCGCATCGGCGGTCGATGGCGGCGCCTGCTGCGCGTACGCGGCGTGCCGATCGGATCGGACGGAACGACGAAGATCACGGTCGAGCGACTCGACGACGGCGTGCATCTACGGATCGGCGACGAGAGCTACGGGCCGTTCGACGTGGCCGAGACGGGGTTCGGCCTCGCGGTCGACAGCTCGAGCGCGGAGTTCTCCAGGATCGAGTGGCGCTGACTACGTGATGCGGTAGACGCAACGCCGGTCGCCGTCGAGGATGTACTCGGTGCGCTCGATCGACACGTCCGGCAGCAACGACTCGAACAGCTCCAGCTCCGCGGTGCACAGACCCATGCAGGACTGCGCCGCCGCGCACACGGGGCAGTTGTTCTCCGCCAGCGTGAAGCTGCCGTCGCTTTCCTGCGTCCACTCGGCCATGTAGCCCTCGCGCGTTCGGATCGCGGCCAGGGCCGCGATCCGGTCGGCGAGCGGGGCGGACTCCGCGGGCATCAGCCGCGCGTACTCCAGCCGCTGCCGCGCCGTTCGCGTCTCGATGAGCGCCGCGAGTCCCTCCCGTCCGAAGGTGGCGCGCGTGGCGTCGATGATCTCGACGGCCAGCTCCGCGTGGTTGTCCGGAAACCGCTCCTGGGCTAGCGGTGTCAGCAGCCACTTGCGCCGCGGCCGACCGACGCGCCCCGCCTCGTCCCGGTAGCCGACCAGGCCGTTGCCGTGCAGCTTCTGCAAGTGCTGCCGCACCGCCATCGGCGTGACGCCCAGGCCCGTGGCCAGCTCGGCGGCAGTCTGCGGACCGCCCGTCTTCAACAGGTTCAGGATGCGGCCGCGGGAGTTGGACACCGCCATGACCGCGCCAGTTTAGGGCCGAAATCAAGGTTTTGAAAAGCCGAGGCTTGCGAAACCTCCGCTCAGCGAGGCGCGACCTCTTCAGGCGGGTCGAAGCGGCGCGCGTCCTCCGGCAGCCTGCTGCGCACGCGTTCTTCGAGGCGTTGGTTGCGCAGGTGGTCCTGGATGCGGACGTACGCGGTTTGCCGGTCTGATTCCGGCCCGTCGCCGGTCACGATCGCGAACCCGAACGTGAACGCGAATCCGCTCGAGCGGATGTCCACGGCCAGCTTGCGCGGGTCGTCGACATGCAGGCGCAGCAGCCGCAGCTCCACCTGCTTCTCGCCGTCGAGCGCCTCCCGGTGCTGCTCGACGAACTTCTTGATCTGGTAGAGCTCGAAGAAGTTGAGACGATCCGCCTCCTCCGCGCGCTGCGCAGCGTCGATCAACTGCTTGCTCGGCGTCGCGCCCGTGCCCGATCCGACGACCTCGATCTCGTCGCGGCCGACCTTCAGATCCAGATAGCGCTCGCAGAACGCCACGAAGCGGAACCCGTAGGTGCTGGCGCTGACGGCCCAGGTGATGCGGAACATCCCGGACCACGACCAGTGCTTGAAGAGGTTGACCCACCCCCGGTTGTCGGGGTGGTTCCACTCGCGCTCGAAGTTGAGATCCAGGTAGACGTTCTGCATCAGCTGAATGAGCGAGTTGCAGAAGTAGAACCCGGCGCGGCGCTGTTCGTACGTCTCCGGCAGCCACTGCGAGTTCTGCATCGGGTCCACCGGCAGGGTCGGCGAGACCTTCGACGCGACGACCTCGTGCCACTCCGGATAGAACTGCCAGTCGAGGAAGTGCAGGTGTTCGTCCTCGCGTGCCTGCTCGAACAGCTCCTCGAGCAACTCCCCGTGCCGGCTGAAGTGCTGCGCCACCGCCGAGCTCTGCGGGAACCAACGCTGCCGCAACATCTCGAAGAGATCCTTCGTACTCGGCGCGGCCCCGATGTTCTCGTCGCGCGGCAAGACGCAGCCGATCACCTCGCCGGCGATGTGCCGGCCGAGCTTGCGGTAGCTCTCGAACTGACTCTCGTCGAAGAACTGATCGCCGGTGCTCTGGTGCGGGAACGACGCGTTGCGCGCCGCGTAGTTACGCACGTCGGCCGGCTCGTCGCCCGTGAGCGAAGGCTTGATGTAAACGATCGTCCCTTTCGGAGCCGGGTCGTCGCCGTCTCGCGGGTAGTAGATGCGGCCGACCGTGCAGTGGCGCGTGCTTCGTCCGGATTGCGCGTCGCGGCGAAGCTGCTCGACGTCGATCGCGATGTGCACGCCGAGGTCGGTCCTGCACTTGCGGATGAGGTTGCCGAGATCATCGAACCGCAGCTCGGGATCGGCACCCGCGTCGATGGCCAGGATGTGCCGGCAGCGCCGCCGGACGAGTTCGTAGACGCCGAGGTTGTCGAAGTGGCCGCCGTCGGAGAGATACAGGAAGTCCGACTTCTCGTCCGTCAAGCCGAAGAGCTCCTTGACGAGGTGCGTGATGCCGCGTCCGTAGCGCGGCCCGTGCCACTTCCACGGCCCGTGCAGCGGATTGCCGACCCAGGCGCCGAGGCGGACGTTGAACCATGTGAGCAACAGCGCCAGCACCGGACTCGAGTGGTAGCCCATGTTGGGACTCGCGGCGGCGCCCGAGATCGCCATGCACGTCCCGAGAGAGACACCATCCTCGGTGTCGGAGCCTTCGGCGCCGAACGCCGCCGAATCGCGGTACGCGCGCATCGGCTCGTCAGGCGCTCGTGCCGCTTCGCTCGGCTGCGGCGCGGTCGCCGGGAACGAAAACCCGGTCGCCAGCGGGGTGAACGTGAACGAGGCGCCTTTGCGCTCCTGCCATGCCAGATCCGTCGCTTTGCAGAGGTTCAGCGTCGTGTTGACGATCGCGAACGGCGCGCCCTTCGACGCTCGCAGCCGGGCGATGGGCAGGTCGTCGTCCGCGAATCCGGTGAACATGTCGGAGTCACGGTCGCGCGTCGACGCGCCGAGATAGCACCGGATCAGCCGGTTCCGATAGAACGAGTGCATCGAGTACTTGTTGACGTCGTACTGGACGACCAGAACGAACAACATGCACGTCGCGACCGCGATGCCGACGAGCTGGTCGAGCCCCGGGTTGCGGATGGCCGCGGCGTGCAACAGCCACGACAGCGAGCACAGCAGTCCGAAAAAGAACACGTACGGACCGATCTTCGCCACGACCTCGAGGAGGCGACTTGCACCGCGTCCGCCCGTCGATGGGTTGTTCGCGGCGAGCAGCCCCGTGACCGTGGGCACCAGCCACGCGCCGAGTCCGCCCGCCGCGGAGATCCGCGCCGCGACCCACTCGATGACGTCGGGACCGAAGAAGGTGAGCGACAAGAACACGAGCCAACCGACGCAGTAGATCAGCAGCCACGCGCCGACCCGGCTCCACCACTCCATGTTCGAGTCCGAGAACAAGGCGCCCGACATCGCCATCTGAAGCGTGACGGTGAGCCAGAAGATCAGGCACACGAGCGGCGGCCCGACGCACACGATGAGCCGGTCTGCGCGGGCGTCGGGGAAGCTCTCATACAGCAGGACGACGAGCGCGAGCAGAACGCCGCCGAGCACGCCGCTGAACACCGTGCTCGGAACGGCGCGCAATCGCTGTCCGAGGTTCGCACGGATGATGGGACCACGGCCGGCCTCCGCGCCCTCGGCCTGCATGACGAACTGCCACATGATCGAAGACATCACCGCGAGCAGCACCGGCAACAGGAGGAAGGGGTCATCGAGCGGCTTCCAGAGGTCCAGCGGCAGACCGGCGAGCGCCAGTGCCGCGAAGAACGCCGCCCCGAAGATGGGGAGCACCAGATGGGTTTGGATGTTCTCCGCCGCTCCCGCCTGCGCACGCACTCGGGGCCACCGGCGGATCCCGGAGACGAAGCCGATCGCGAGGACGAGGTTCGACGCGACGAAGAACCCGATCGTCATGCCCATGCCGAGCGGCCCTCGGAACGTCGACGCGATCACGAGGACCGTCGCCATGACCGCGACGATGGCCGCCGACAACACGACCTGCGTGACGATCAAGTTGCCGACGTAGCGGGAGATCAGCGTCCAGGTGTCCGCGCCGAAGAGGCCGAGGCGCGGGGTCAGGTAGTTGCTGAACCGTCGCAGAAAGCGGATCTCGTAGGCCTCGCTGCCTCTCGCCGCGTTCTCCGCGCGCTTGCTCTCGCTCGTGCGCGCGATCTTGCGCTCGACGGCGCGAATCCCGTCAGCGCCTTCGCGATGCGCGAACGCGTGCAACCACGAGCCGATGTAGCCCCCGCCCGAGACCGTCGAGAGGTAGTCGACCCGCCGCAACAGACGCCTTTCGGCCAAGGCCTGCGCGACGCCGAGGTTGAAGGTCGCGCTGCGGATGCCGCCGCCCGAGAACGCCAGACCGAGGAGCTCGAGCCGCGCGGCCCGCTGTCGCACCTCGTTGAGCGGCGCCTCGACGTCGGCCTCCACGTCGGGCCCGATGGCGACGCGGCGGTCCCGGCGTGAGTCCTGGATCGCGCGCAGCTCCTCGCCCAGAACTTCGGCGAAGTTGTTCCCCGGCATTCGATTCCCCAACGATCAACAGGTGGGGAGTCTATCAATTCGCGGTTCGTAGCGCCTCGGCGATCAGTTCACGGACGGGTCCTGCGTCTCGGGTCCGCCCGACCCGGGGAACGACGTGTCGTCGACGATCCCCTTGAAGACGTTCTTCCACAGCGACCGCGATGTCTCGAAGAACACGTGCTGCGCCGATGCGGGCACCGTCAACCACGAGCCGGTCTGCAGCTCTCCCTCGAGCTGGCCGCCGGCCCACCCGGCATAGCCGGCGAAGAAACGCGTATGCGGCTCCTCGTGCTGCACGATCTCGTCGAGCATCTCCGGCCGCGTGCTGCAGTACACGCCGCTCACCACCTCGACGTCCGCGAGGCTCTCGCGCTGATGCAGGACGACGAGCGGCCCCGCGACCGGGCCGCCGACGTGGAGCGGCGCGCGCGACGCGCACGCTTCGCCGCTCACCTGGGACCAGATCTCGGAGATGGAACGGTTGCTCGGCCGGTTCAACACCAGTCCGAACGCGCCGTGCTCGTCGTGCTGGATCATGAGAACGACCGCTTGAGAGAAATTGGGGTCGGTCAAGTGCGGCGGCGCGATCAGCAGCTGGCCCCGAAGCGTGTCCATCTTCACCGGATCGTACTCCCAAAGCGCCCTACGGGCGCGCGGAGCGTCACGCTCAGGGACACGCGGGCTGGGAAAGGGATGAAAACCCCCGCGTCTGCGGCCATCCTTCTACGGCTCGCGTCCACGGCGGTCGGCGGTCTTTCGCGGCCGTGAGGTACGGCGGCCCGAGGCGAGCGGAGGGAGACGAATGGCGGCGGGTGGTTCCACGCGTGTGGTCGTCCTCGCACTCTTGGCGAACCTCGGCATCGCCCTCGCCAAGCTCGTCGCGGCGCTCTTCACGCACTCGGGCGCGATGCTCGCCGAGGCGATCCACAGCTTCGCCGACGCGGGCAACCAGGGACTGCTGCTGATCGGGATGGCGCGCTCGAAACGACCTGCCGATCAACGGCATCCCCTCGGCTACGGTCGCGAGTCGTACTTCTGGGCGCTGCTGGTCGGCGTCGTGCTGTTCGCGTTGGGCGGTCTCTACTCGCTCTACGAGGGGATCCGCAAGATCGCGGATCCGCACGAGCTCCATGACCCGATCTGGGCCGTCGGCGTGCTGTTGTTCGGGTGCGTGCTCGAAGGCTACAGCCTGCGCGCCGCCTGGATCGAGGCCCGCGTGCGCCGCCAGGGCCGGCCCCTGCTTCGCTGGGCGCGGTCGACCGGGAACGTCAATCTGCTCGTGGTCGTATTCGAAGACCTGGCCGCGATGGCCGGTCTCGTGATCGCGCTCGTCGCCGTGCTGCTCAGCATGCTGACCGGCAACCCGCTGTTCGACGCCCTCGGCTCGTGTGTGCTGGGCGTGTTGTTGTTGGTCGTGGCGGTGTTCATCGTCGCGCAGGTGCGGCGCCTGATCGTCGGGTTCGCCGCCGGCCCTGAGATTCGCGAGGGCATGGAGTCGATCTGGGACGAGCACGGCTTCGACGTCGTGCACCTCTCCGTGCTCTGGTGCGGTCCGGACCAGATGCTCGTCGTGGGCGAGGTGCGCGCGCGCGATCACACCATCAGCTCGGCGACGTTGGTGCGCCGGCTCGACCGGGGCGACCGGGCCGTGCTGGCGGCGTACCCCGAGGTCGCGTTTCACTTCGTCGAACCCGACGTCGAACCGGGAATGCAGTGAAGCGCGCCGTGATCGCAACGCTCGCGTGTCCCGGCACGCGCGCGCCGTACGAGCTCGATCCGATTCGCGTCGCCGCCGACGAGGTCGTCGAGGCGTTCCTCGTCTCACGCGACCGACGCGACGTGCGGCCGCTGCTCGCCGGCATCGCGGTGTTGCCGCTCGATCTGCCGGCACACTTGCGCGCGCAGGGGACGGTGTACGAACGAACGCCGGCGCACGACCCGCGCATGGTCCGCTTCGTACAGGGCAGTGCGGGGTCCGGCTTCGACGCCGTGCCGTTCGACGACGTCGTGTCGCACTATCGCGATCTCGCCGCCGCGCCGCCCGACGGCTACGACACGCGTCCGCATCCGGACGACACCGCGCTGGCGGCGGCGCTCGAGGCCTGGTTCGCGGACCGCGCCGCGCCGCGGACCGCGCTCGTCATCGGCTGCGGGGTGGGACGTGACACCTTCGTGGTCGCGCGCCACGTCGAGGCGTTCGTGATCGGTGTGGATCGCAGCGCCGCCCGTGTTCGTCGGGCGCGCAACATCGCCGTCACGCGCGAGGACTTCTTCTTGCCGGGCCGCGACGTCGGCGTGCGCGAGATCCTGCTCGACCTCTCCGCGCTCGAGCGCACGCCTGCGGACTTCGCCGTCGCGGATCCCGACCATCTACCGCTCGCCGACGACGCGATGGACCTGGTCGTGTTGCACGACGGCGACGGCCTCGGTCCCTGGCGCGATCCGGGGGCCGTGTCGGCCGAAGCGCGAAGAGTGCTTTCCGCAGACGGGGCGCTCGTTCGCCGTGTGCCGGGCGACGCGCGATTCGAGATCGAGGCGTCGTGACCGGGCACGGCCACGACCCGTCGCTTCGCCCGTGGCTGCACATGGCGACGGGACTCTTCGCGCCGGCCCTCGGCGTGTTGCCCGATCCCTGGCACCTGGCGGCGGCGGCGCTGGGCATCGTCGCGGGTTGGGTCGTGTTCCCGATCACCGGGCTGGAGGCGAAGCTGCGCCGTCCCGGCGAGCCGTTCCTCGGCGGGCTGCGCACCTACCCGGTCGCCGTCTTCGCGTTGGTGGCGCTGCTGCCGCGTGCCGAAGCGGCAGCGGCGTGGGGCGTGCTCGCGTTCGGCGACGCCGCGGCGGCCCTGGTCGGCACGCGCGTCCGGGCGCCGAGCGTGTTCGGCCACGCGAAAGCGACCTGGAGCGGTTCCGCCGCCTACGTCGGCATCGGCGGGCTCGCCGCCTGGGGCTTGTCGGCCGGCGTCGTCGCGCTCGGCAGCGGCTTCGGCTGGGTCGACACGGGTCCGTCGCCCGCCGTGGCCGCGTGCTTCGCGGCCGCGCTCGCCGCGGCACTGATCGATCTCGTACCCCTGCCGCCCGATGACAATCTGCCCGCTGCGGCTGCGGCAGGGGGGGCCCTCGCCTTGATTCGGAAGATGATGTAGCGAGGACACGTTAGGAACCCGAATGGCAGCCGCACCGTCTCTTCGCCTGCGTTGGATCGCGCCCATCGCCGCCGTCCTGTGTCTAGGGCCCGCAGCTGTCCGCGCCGACGAGCTCGTCGTTCCCGAGGCCGAGGCGGTGGTCCTCGACGGTGTCATGAACGAGGATGCCTGGGCCGGCGCGCGCAAGCTCTCGACGCCCACGTTCGCCGCGCCCGTGATTCCGTCTCTCGCCGAAGACGAGACCAAGGCGGTCGTCGAGATCCAACCCGACCTGCGTGTGCTCGCGTCCGGCGGACGGCTCTGCTTCGGTCTTTCGTGTGCGGAGGATCCCGGGAGCAACATCGGCCTCGTCCTCAAGATCACGAACGCGGCGGACGATGCGAAGTCGGCCGGGGACGCCGTCGAGATCGGCTACCGCCCACAGAGCGTGCGCGCGCCGCGCTACGTCGCTCGCGGTCCGCGCGGCGCCGATCGGCGCGCGTATCGAGTCGAAGGCGGCGCCGCGTGCCGCGCGCGCGGCTCGTGGTCGCTCGAGCTCGGCATCCCGCTCGCCGATCTGGTCGACGAGGACACGCGGGCGACGCTGCGTGTCGCCGCGCTGGTGTTCTCCCGAACGCCCAATGTTTCCGCCGTCAGTCCGGAGGGCGCTCTGTTCTCGGGTCCCGGCGCGTGGCACGTGCTCACCGCGCCGGCCGCAGGGTGGGACCTCGCGGCGGAGATCGACGTCGAGCGGCTGCAGCAGGAGGACGAACGCGACCTGGCCCGCCGTCGGGCGTGGATCCAGTACACCGGCGCCGTCCACGAGCTGTTCACCGCCGGAGCGCCGCGCGAGGAGACCGTCCTGCGCGTGCTGGTCCAGGAGCACCTGTTCGAGCCGCTCGACGCCGTCATCGCGGCCCGTCCCGATCTCACCCCGACGATCGAATACCTGCGCGGCGACGTACACCGACAGCTCGGCGACCTCGATCTCGCGACTGCCGCGTATCAGAAGGCCGTCGACTACGCGCCGGGGCACCGCGAAGGCTGGTTCGGGCTGCACATGGTCGCGGGCGTCGCGCAGCTCACCGAAGGCGACGCGAGCACGCCGTCGGACTACGCCGCGGCGCATGTCCGCATCGACAAGCGTGCCGAGGAGGCGGAGGGCGAGCCGTTCGCGGAGCACGCCGTCGCGCTCGCACGGGCGCTTCTGACGTACAAGCAGGGCGAGCTCGTCAAAGCGCGTCCGCTGCTCGAGCGCATCGCCGCGGTTCATCCTCATTTGCGACTCGCGGTCACGCACTACGAGGAGTGCCGCGACGCGCTGCCTGACTGGGCACGCGAGCGGCAGCAGCGCAAGAAGGACGCGGAGGCCTCGCTGCCACGCGTTGCGATCAAGACCAACAAGGGCGAGTTCGTCGTCGAGCTGTTTCCGAGCACGGCGCCCAACACGGTCAACAACTTCGTCTATCTGGCGCGGGCGAAGTTTTACGACGGCCTTGCGTTCCACCACAACATGCCGTTCTTCTTGGTCCAGTCCGGCGACCCGATGTCGCGCGACGCGAAGAACGCCAAGCTCGTTGGCGGCGGCGGCCCCGGCTACGCGATCCGCACGGAGCCCGGTGGCCGCAGGCCGTTCCGCGGCGCGCTCGTCATGGCGAACAGCGGCCGCGATACGGAGGGATCGCAGTTCTTCGTCGCGACGGGCACGGCGGTGCACCTGGCCGACACCTACACCGTGTTCGGCCGTGTCGTCGAGGGCATGGACGTCGTCGACCGGCTGATCGCGGGCGACCGCATCGAGACCGTCGCGCCGGTGCGGTTGACCGAGGGAGGGACGTACCACCCCATCACCGTCGCGGGGGAGCCCGCGCCCGAGCCGACGGACACGCCGCCGCGTTAGCCGGCCGGAAGTAAGCACGAGCACCGGTTTCGGGTATCGTCCGGCCCCCCGTGTGGAGGCCGGTTTCATGAGCTTCAGCACCCGCGACGCGATCCGTCTGTACGGCATCGACGCGTGGGGCAACGGCTACTTCGGCGTCAACAGCCTCGGACACCTCGTCGTGCGTCCGCGGCGCAACTTCGCCGGCATCGACGTCTACAACCTGGTCCCGCGCCTGAAGCGGCGCAAGCTCCGGTTCCCGTTGCTGCTGCGGTTCCCGCAGATCCTGCACTCGCGCGTCCGTCAGATCTTCGACGCATTCAACGGTGCGATCCGCGAGTTCAACTACCCGGGCGAGTACCGCGGCGTCTTCCCGATCAAGGTCAACCAGATCGAAGACGTCGTCACCGATCTTCTCCAGGCCGGCCGCGAGCACGACATGGGGCTGGAGGCGGGCAGCAAGACCGAGCTCGCCGTCGCCCTCTCGCACGACCTGAGTGCCGACGCGCTCATCGTATGCAACGGCTACAAGGACGAGGCGTACGTGCGCCTTGCCCTTCGCGGGCGTACGCTCGGCCGGAACGTGATCTTGATCGTCGAGAAACCGGCGGAGATCGACATGATCGTCAAGGTCGCGAAGAAGCTGCGCATCACGCCGTTGATCGGCATGCGTATCCGCCTCGCGGCGCGCAGCTCCGGCAAGTGGGAACAGTCCAGCGGTTTGGGCGCGAAGTTCGGGCTCACGACGCAGGAGCTGCTCGACGCGGTCGAGACGCTCAAGCGCAACGACCTGCTCGACGCGTTCCAGATGCTTCACTTCCATGCCGGCAGCCAGATCACGGAGATCAAGCGCATCAAGAACGCGGTCAAGGAAGGCGCCCGCGTCTACGCGAAATTGCAGTCCGAGGGGTGCCGCTTGAAGTACCTCGACGTCGGCGGCGGTCTCGGCGTGGACTACGACGGGAGCAACACGTCGTACGAGGCGAGCACCAACTACGACATCGTCGAGTACGCCAACGGCGTCGTCTACGGCGTGCAGGAGATCTGCGACGCGGAGAACGTCCCCGTGCCGACGCTCGTCTCCGAGTCGGGGCGCGCGTTGGTCGCCTACCACTCGATGCTGGTGTGCCAGGTCGGGGGGCAGAACGTCTCCGAGAACGGCGAAGACGTGATCGTCCCCGCCGACGCGCACGAGTCGCTACAGGAGCTGTACGAGATCTGGCAGGGCATGACGCGCAAGAACCACCGCGAGTACCTGCACGACGCCGAGGAGATGCGAGAGGAGCTGAGCGGGCACTTCGATCTCGGTTTCCTGCCGTTGCGCGATCGAGCGTTGGCCGAACGTCTGATGACGCTGATCGGCCGCCAGGCGCTGGCCTACGCCAAGGAAGATCGCTACGTGCCCGACGAGTTCGAGGCGCTCG
Source organism: Planctomycetota bacterium (assembly GCA_965223505.1). Lineage (GTDB taxonomy): Bacteria > Planctomycetota > PLA2 > PLA2 > JAEUHO01 > CBDCWP01. The sequence continues at coordinate 22,733 of CBDCWP010000013.1, read as the reverse complement.
AGAAGCGGCTGGTGACCAAGTACATCGCCAACTTCAGCGTGTTCCAGTCGACGCCGGACTCGTGGGCGCTCGATCAGCTGTTCCCCATCGTGCCGTTGCAACGGCTGAACGAGCGGCCGACCGTCAAGGCGACGCTCTGCGACGTGACGTGCGACTCGTTCGGCGAGATCCATCGCTTCGTCGACCTGCGCGACGTGAAGGACAGCCTGCCGCTGCACGCGCTGAACGACAAACCGTACTACATCGGCATCATGCTCATCGGCGCCTATCAAGACGTGCTCGGCGACTATCACAACCTGTTCGGCCGTGTGGACGAGGCGCACGTCATCGTGAACAGGAAGGGCGCGCCGCGCATCATTCGCACCCGCGCGGGCGACGAGTCCGACGACGTCCTGCAGCACTTCGGCTACGACACGAACGAGATGAGAGCCGCGGTGACCGCGCAGGTGGACGCCGCCGTCGGTGCGCGCACGCTCCGTCGCGCGGAAGGCGACCGCATCCTGCGCGAGTACGGCGACGCATTGAGCGACTACACGTATCTGGACTTCTAGAAACGGCCGAGCCCGCCGGTGCGCGGGCAGTCCCTACGGGCGCTCTACGAGCCTCCGGCTCCGGCATCCGGCTCGACGCCCCGCGGGAACGTGAGCAGGTGTCCCAGCTTGTCGGCCTTCGTGCGCAGGTATTCCTCGTTCGCCTCGGTCGGCGTCGTCTCGAGCGGCACGCGCTCGACGATGTCCAACCCGTAGCCTCGAAGCGCCCGGAACTTGACCGGGTTGTTCGTGAGGAGGCGCATCTGGCGCACGCCCAGGTCGTAGAGGATCTGCGCGCCCACGCCGTAGTCGCGGTGGTCGGGTTTGAAGCCGAGACGCACGTTGGCCTCGACCGTGTCCAGCCCCTCGTCTTGCAGCGCGTAGGCTTTGATCTTGTTGACCAAGCCGATGCCGCGCCCTTCCTGGCGCATGTAGAGAATCACGCCGCGTCCTTCCGCGGCGATCTGCTCTTGCGCGGCGTGGAGCTGCTCGCCGCAGTCACAGCGCTTCGAGTGGAACAGGTCTCCCGTCAGACATTCGCTGTGCGCGCGCACCAGGACGGGCTCGTCGATCGGCTCGTTCGGCGCGTCGGGACCGGGCGTGTCGATGCCCATCGTCAGGGCGAGGTGCGGTTCGGGATCGGCCTTCGCGGAGTAAGCGTGAATCTCGAAGTCGCCCATCACGGTCGGCAGCTTCGCGGTCGTCTCGAGCTGGATGAGCCGCTCCTTGCGCCGACGCCACTGGATGACGTCGTGCACCGAGCAGATCTTCAGATCGTGCTCGGCGGCGAAGATCTCCAGGTCCGGCAGCCGCATCATCGTGCCGTCGGTCTTCATCAGTTCCGTGATCGTCCCCAGCGGCTGCAAACCCGCGAGCCGGCAGAGGTCGATCGAACCCTCGGTCTGTCCGCTGCGCCGCAAGACGCCTTCTTCGGCGCCGCGAATCGGATAGACGTGCCCTGGACGGCTGAGCTCGTCGGCGGTGCAGTCCGGCCGCGCGACGGTGCGAATCGTATGGGCCCGGTCGGCGGCGCTGACGCCCGTCGTCACGCCTTCGCGCGCCTCGATGCTCACCGTGAACTGGGTGCCGAACTTCGACGAGTTGCTCTGCGGGCTGACCTGAAGCGGGAGCTCGAGTGCGTTCGCTTTCTCCTGGGGCATGGTGACGCAGATGATTCCACTGCCGTGGCGGATCATGAAAGCGATGTCTTCGGGCGTGACCAGGTCCGCGGCCATCACCAGGTCGCCCTCGTTCTCGCGATCGGGGTCGTCGACCAGGATGACCATGCGTCCCTTGCGCAGGTCCTCGAAGATCTCGGGCAGCGGGGCAAAAGCCATGGCACCTCCAGAACCCGGAGAATACGCCGCCCCGCGCGAAACCACCTGCCGGTGCGGACCGTCTTCCTGACAGGTGGGTCGGAGTGGGCCGCGCGCGACGCCGTTGCGCGTAGGATGGGAGCAGCGAGCCGGCTGCAGTCCGTCCCCGCGCCGACGGGGAGGATAGGTGTCGAACATGCTGAACCACGGATCCCGCCCGCTGATGAGCGTCGTGCTCCTCGCGTGCGCCCTCGTGATCTTCGCGGCCACCGCAACCGCCGAAACCGTGGTGCTCAAGTCGGGCACGAAGCTCAAGGCCGCGCGCGTCGAGCTCGAGGACGGGGCCGTGCGCGCCACGATGCGCAAGGAGGGCGGCACGGCGATCGTCACGCTGCCGTTCGCGCGGCTCGACCCCGAAGCGCTCGTCGCGCTCATGGGCCGGCACCTTCCGGAGGACGACGGCGCGTCGCAGCTGCGCATCGCGCGCATGGCGATGAGCGCCGGGTTGCACGACGAAGCGATCGAACGCTTCGAGCGCGCGGCGACGTTGGACAAGACGCTCGCGACGGAAAGCGAACAGGGCGTTGCGACCGTGCGCGGGCTGCAAGTCGAAGCCGCGCTCACGAGGCTCGAAAGCATGCTGCGCGAGCGGCGACCGGCCGAGATGCTCATGGACGTGGAGCTCTTGTCGAAGAGCGAGCTCGCGGGGTCGTTGACGACGGCGCAGGTCCTGCGTGTCGAGATGCTGGCCAACGTCGCGGACGCGATGTTGAAGAAAGCGGGCGTGCCGGTCGGCGCGCCGCCGGTCGCAGCGCCGGTTCCCGCCCCGCCCCTCGATGCGAAGACCGCGGCCGTGCTCGAGCGTGTAACGGCGTACGAGACGAAGGCCCTGCATGCACGTGAGGCCGCAGCCGATCCGGACCTGTCCGCGTCGAAGGCGCGCCGGCACCTGAACGCCGCGGCCGTGTCGCTGCAACGGGCGCGCAAGCTGTTGATCAAGGTCGAGTCGCCGGCGCCGTCAAAGGTGGTCGAGCGTGCGGATCGAGTTCGGGACCTGCTCGTCACCACCTATCTCGACGTCGCCGAGCTGTATCGCGCATCGGGCGCGTACACGCAAGCCCGCTCGCGGCTGCGGGCCGTGAACATCCTCGACCCCGACAACGAGCGCGCGGTCGAGCTGGCCCGTGCGATCGAAGAAGATCTGCGCGCGCCGTACCTCCATGAGACCGACCTGTACGACTACCCCTTCTCCACCTACCGGCGGTCCCTGCTCCACAACGGGCTCTACTACCCCGGCGCGTTCGTTGGTCGCGTCGGCTTTGGGCATCTGGGCTTCGGGCATCTGGGACACCATCACGGTCACGGTCACCGCGGGGGCTTTCATGTCGGGATTTCCCACGGGGGCTTTGGTTTCAGGGTGCACCGGCACTATGGTGCAAGTCATCACGGGCACCACGTCCGCCGGGTGATCGGTACGCGACGAAGCCCCTAGCTTCGCTCCGTGCCCTTCGACGCCTGCGGCGGGGGGGGCGCGATGGATTCGGCTCCCACTACCAACGTTCGGGCCGCGCGACGCGGTGACGTCCCCGACCTGGTCGAGCTGCGTGTTCGCTATCTCGGCGAGCTTGCGAACACGGATCCGCGCGTACGTCTGTCCGCGGACGCCCGCCAACGCTGCGAGCAGGCCCTGCCCGTCTGGCTCGGACAGGACGAGCGTTTCATTCTGGTGGCCGAGGGCGCGGGCGGCGGACTCGTCGGCTACGTGATCGGCCTGCTGACCGTCTGGCCGCCCGTGCTGAAGCACCAGCACGTCGGCGAGATCGTCGAGTGCTACGTCGCGCCGGGCGAGCGCGGACGCGGCCAGGCCAAGGCGCTTGTTCACAAGCTCGCGGAGATCCTGGCAGGACGGGACGCGGACGTGCTGCGCGCCGCGATTCCGGCAGCGAACGAGAACGCGCTCGCGCGACTCGAGAACGAGGGCTTCGAGCCACTGCAACTGGTGATGAAGCGCAGTCTGGACGCACTGTAGAGGGAGCTGAACCGGTTCGATGGAAGGTGTACCGATCCGTAACGCCCGCCGGGGCGACATTCCCAGCCTGATGATGCTCTGGGAAGCGCTGATGCGAGAGAACGTCGCGAAGGACCCGCGGCTCGAGCTGCATCCCCGGGCGCGGGAGCACATGGCCGCGCAGTTCGCGTCGTGGCTTCAGGATCGGGAGCGGTTCGTCGTCGTGGCCGAAGAGGGCGGTCGCATGGTCGTGGGGTACGCGGCGGCGGCGATCAAGGAAGCGGGCGAGTGGCACGTGCCGAGCCGGATCGCGGAGATCACGGACTGCTTCGTCGCGCCGCCGCGCCGGCGGCTCGGCATCGCGCGGCGGCTGATCGGTCGGTTGCTGGACACGCTGAACGAGAAGGACATCGACGCGGTGCAGCTGCAGACGGCGGCGAAGAACCCGGACTCCGTGAGGTTCTGGGAGTCGATGGGATGGGAGGTGATGGAGGTGGTCCTGGAGAAGCCGGCGTAGCTCTCTACGTCCGGCGCCGACCCCGTCCCTACGAACCCGCCTCGTTCGTCCGTGTCCAGCGATTCATCACGCCCGGCACGGTCTCCCACTTGGGCTCGTCTTCCCCTCCGACATCGTGCTGCAGCTCGATCTCGAGCGTCTTCCACGCTTGCGCGTGGTGGACCGCGGCGCTCTTCAGGATGGTCACTGCGCCGTCGTGCACCAGCCGGATTCGGTGACCTTCGCCGAGCGCGCAGTTCGCCGCCGTGACGATCACCCGTGATCCCGCCGCGTCCGGCTCGGGTCCGATGACGATGAGGCACGGATCGTCGCGGTGGAACTCGTGCCGGTTGCCGTCCTTGTCGCGGTAGCCGAACTCGCCGGAGCGCTCGCGCACGTGGAACGGGATCGCCAAAGACGCGCCCTCGTTCGTGTACGGAGTGCCGTCGGCCGTCGTGACCACAGCAGTGAGGACATGCGTCCCGATCGTCAGCGGTTCCGCGTTCGTCGCGTCGAACGGGACCGGTCCGCGCGCGTTCGTGACCGGACTGCCGGTCCACTTCCCGTCGATCGCGTAACGCACGACGTCGCCCGCTGCCGGCTTCGGATTGCGCAGGTGGAAGACGATCTGCGGGATGCCGCGCTCGAGCGTCTTGTCGTCGATCTCGACCTCGACCGCCTTCACGGTCGTGTCCGGGCCGGGCAGCTGCACCGCGAGGTCGGGACCCATCCAGCGGTTGTCGCCCGCCGGGTCGTCGCGATGGCCCGAGTCGCAGGCCGCCAGGCCCAATGCCAGAACGAGCGCGAGCGGGACGTGACGCATCGAAGGTCTCCGCGAAGTACGGGCGGGAGTATAGGCCGCGCCATCCGTCCCGTGACCGCTTGTGCGGGCGTTTCTGTGGGGTTTCACGCAGGGGGGGCGATGAGTAGACTGCCCGCTTCCATCGGGAGGGACCGCATGGCGAGAGAGCGATGGGCCAGCAGGCCTGCATTCATCATGGCTGCGGTCGGCAGCGCCATCGGGCTGGGCAACGTATGGCGTTTCCCCGGCACGGCGTTCAACAACGGCGGCGGCGCGTTCTTCATCCCGTACTTCATCGCGCTCCTCACGGCGGGCATTCCGCTGATGATCGTCGAGTACGGCATCGGCTCGCGCTTCCAGGGCTCGGCGCCGAAGGCGTACAGCAAGCTGAACAAGAAGTACGAGTGGATCGGTTGGTGGACCGTCCTCATCGGCCTGTTCATCAGCTTCTACTACTGCGTGATCCTGGCCTGGAGCTGGGAGTACTGCTGGGAGTGTGTCAGCGGCCTCTTCGGCGACGGCCTTCCGTGGGAGGAGGGCAAGGCCGGCGACTACTTCGCGACGGAGGTGGCGGAGCTCTCGTCCGGCGCGGGCGAAATCGGAGGCTTCAACCTGAGCGCCGTCATCGGGTTGGCGCTCACGTGGGTCTGCATCTACTTGAGTATCGCGGGCGGGGCGCATCGCGTGGGCAAGGTGGTGATGATCACCGTACCGTTGCCGTTGGTCCTGCTGGTGCTCCTCGCGCTGCGCGGACTTACCCTCGACGGCGCGATCGACGGTCTGGCCTACTACCTGGCCCCGGAATGGGACGCGCTGACGAACCCACAAACCTGGGTCGCGGCGTACGGACAGGTGTTCTTCTCGCTCTCGGTGGGTTGGGGCATCCTCATCGCCTACGCGTCATTCCGACCAAAGGGATCGGACGTGGTGAACAACGCCTACATGACGTCGTTCGCCAACTGTGGCTTCAGCTTCCTGGCGGGCTTCGCGGTGTTCTCGACCATGGGCTACCTCGGTGTCGCCATGAACGCGCCGATCGGCGACATCAAGACGTCGAGCTTCGGTCTGGCATTCACGTCGTATCCGACCGCGGTCGAGATGCTCGACTGGGGGCCCGTCGGGCAGACGCTGACGGCGCTCGCCTTCTTCCTGATGCTGCTCACACTGGGCGTCGACTCGGCGTTCTCCATCGTGGAAGCGGTCGCAACGGCGCTGCGGGACAAGTTCGGTACGCCACGCCAGGTCGTCGTCGTCTCGCTCTGCGTGCTCGGGTTCCTGGCCGGCTTGCTGTTCTGCTTCGGTTGGGGGCTCTACCTGCTCGACATCTTCGACAAGTTCTTGAGTGACTGGGGGCTCACGCTCGCTGCCTTGGTGCAGTGCGTGTTCATCGCGTGGATCATCCCGAAGAAGGACTTCGACGCGATGCAGGCCGACATCAACGAGCGGTCCGAATTGCGCATCGGCGGCTTCTGGCGGTTCTGTCTCAAGTACCTGACCCCCGCCGTGCTCGGCGTCGTCTTCGTCATGGCCGCCATGAAGCTCTTCAGCCGCGGCTACGAGGGCTACGAAGGCAAGCATCTGATTCTGTGGGGTGCGATTCCTGCCGGGCTCTGCCTGATCGGATCGTGGGTCATGCAGCGGATGAAGTGGAAGGGGGCCGCCGATGAGTAGATTTGCAGCCGTTCTTTGCCTGATCGCGACGCTGACCATGGCGTTCCCGGCTCCCGCCTTCGGCGGCGAGGAAAAGACCCTCTCCGACCTGGTCGCCGAGCTGAACGCGACCCTCGACGACGACGATGCGAAGTGGAAGGACCACTGGAAGGCCTATCGCGCCTTCATGGCTCGCCGCGACATGCTCGGCGAGGACAAGAAGGCGAACGACGAAGCGCTCGCCGCGCGGGCGGCGGCCGAGCTGGAGGCCGGCATGGCCCTGTACGAGCCCCTGCAGGGCCGCGTTGCGGACGCCGTCCGCCGAAGCACGTTGCCGTGGTCGGGGTGGATCATGGGCTTCTTCGGCGCGTCGTTGCTCTGGGGCGGCTTCGCGGTGTGCGTCGCGATCGCCATCAAGGATCCGGTCAAGATCAAGGACGACGCCGAGTAGGACATGAAACGGGCCGTTGCCCTGCTGTCCGGCGGCATGGACTCCGTCACCGCTGCCGCGATCACGCAGGCCGAGGGGTACGAGGTCCATGCGTTGGCGATCGACTACGGTCAGCGAGCGCTGCCGGAGCTCGAGTGCGCGGCCCGGTTGGCGCAGGCGCTGGGGCTCATCTCCTTCCGGGTCGTTCGCGTCGATCTGCGCTCGCTCGGTGGGAGCGCCTTGACCGCCGACATCGAGGTCCCGAAGGACCGCGCCGACGACGAGATCAGCGAGGGCATCCCGGCGTCGTACGTGCCGGCGCGCAACACGGTGTTCCTCTCGCTCGCGCTGGCGTGCGCGGAGACGTTGGATGCCGACGCCGTCGTGATCGGCGTCAACGCGCTCGACTACTCCGGCTATCCGGATTGCCGGCCGGCGTACATCGAAGCCTTTGCGGAGGTCGCGCGGCTGGGCACGAAACGGGGCGTGGAGGGACGCAGCGTCGAAGTTCGTGCTCCGTTGGTGTCGTTCAGCAAAGCGGACATCGTGCGCCGCGGTGTGGCCTTGGGCGTGCCGTTCGAGCACACGCTCTCGTGCTACGACCCGGTCGAACAAGTCACGAATTGGGGCCACTGTGGCCGCTGTGACGCGTGCCGTTTGCGGGCCCGCGGATTTGCGGAGGCGGGTCTCGTCGATCCCGCCGCCGGGCCGTCATCCTGAGCCAGGCCCCATTTTCTGGGGCGAAACCGCGACGCGCGATGTTGCCTCAAATGGACGCGGTGGAAAGCGCCTTTGCCTCTCAGGCGCCCGGGCGACCGTCGATAGTTCACGCGTCAGCGGAAGTCGGCTTCCCTGCCGGTGGATGCTGGCACCGTCGGTCGGTTCGCCGTCCGGCGGTTGTCCAGGTCGGGGTTTTGCCCTGCAACCGAAACCTTCCACCACATCCCTAATCTCACAAGTCCCCTCGGCTTGGACTCCGGCCCCGGTAGGTCCCTAACCTACCGGGGTCATTTTTTCTCGCGGCCCTTCGCTCGTGCGGCCCGCCGGGCCGCGAGCGAACGGCCGCGAACAGTCCCTCGCTCCGCTCGGCCCTCGGGCTACCGCCCTCAGGAGACGCGCTTCGCGCGTCCGACCTGAAAAATCCTCCTCAAGGAGGGCATGGCCCTCCTTGCGGGCTCGCTCCGCTCGCCCTATCCACCCCCGTGGCGCCTTCGGCGCGTCCGGAATGCGCAAGATGTCGGTTGGTGTCCGCGGCGCGTCCGGCATGCGGAAGAGGAGAGAGAGAAAGAAAGAGAGAGAAAGAGAGAGACAGAGAGAGGGAGAGAGAAGGCGGGCCGCGGTCGGCATGCGGAAGAAGAGGTGCGTTCGGATAATGGGAGGCCGGCTAGCCTCGGATCACGCCGCCCGCGTTCGTGATCGCATCGAGGAGCGCCGCCGACGTCACCTGCCGCAGGTACGCGTCGTCCAGAACCAACAACGCCGGACGGCGCGGCCGGCTCGGTGATCCCAGGACCAACACCCGGTCCGCCGCCGCGATGGCCGCATGCAAGTCGCCCCCCGTGATCGGCCGGGCCTCGATACCCAGCGAAGCCAGACCCTCCACGTAGCGCTCCGCCTCGTCGCTCAGGTCCTCGCTCGCCATGGCGCCGATCCCCGCGCCGATCTCGCACAACGCGATGTCGTCCCCGCAAGCCGCCATGCCCGTCACGATGCGCAGAAGCTCCTCGCCGTCAGGCGAGGCCAGGTACGGCCCCGTGATCAAGACCAGCGAAGCGCTCACGGCAACACCACCCACAGCGAATCGCCCGGCCGCATGTCCATGAACCAGGTCGTCACCGACGACCAGCCAATCCAGTTCGGTGTCCGCTCCGCGGACCATCCGCGATCACCGGCATTACGGCTGCACACCGCCACGTGCAGCGCCGGGTCCTCGGCAAGCGTGCGCAGCCCCTCGTTGGAGGCCCATTCCAACCCCTTGTGCGTGAGCAGGACCCGGATCACACGACCCGTCCGCAGCGCCGCCGCGATCCGCTGCACCCACGCGAAGGCCTCCGGAACGTCCGGTCCCGCCGCGAAGAGGATGCGCAAGGGGCCGGGAGTGACGTGTTCCATGGGGCCACGAGGGTATCCGCATCGCCGCGGCCGAACCGGTCCGGCGCCTCGATCGGTGTAGCATCTGCCGACTGCCCTGGGAGAGGATGCTGGCAACCCGATGGACCTGGACCCGGATCTCGAGCTGGTTCGGGCCCTCGCCGAAGGCGATCCCGAGGTTCGCCAGCGCGCGCTGACCGACCTGTACGACCGCCACCAACGGCGCGTCATGACGGTCGCCTACCGGGTCCTCGGCGACTGGGCGCGCGCGGAAGACGTCGCCCAGGAGGTGTTCCTCAACCTGAGCCGCAGTGTGCGCTCCTTTCGCGGCGACGCGTCCTTCAAGTCGTGGATCTATCGCATCACGGTGAACCGCGCCATCGACAGTCGCCGTAAGGACGCGCGCCGTCCGGTGTCACGGCTGCCCGACACGACCGCCGGGCTGGAGCTGTCGCTGCCCACGGGGCGCGAAGGCACCGTCGCCCCCGACAGCGGCGTGCGCCGCGACGAGCACGCGGAACAGGTGCGGCAGGCGCTCGCGCGCCTGTCACCGAAGCTGCGTGCGGTGGCGGTCCTGCGCTACGTCGAGGGACTGTCGTACGACGAGCTGGCCGAAGTGCTCGACTGCTCCATCGGCACCGTCAAGAGTCGGCTCAATCGCGCGCACACCGCACTCGCCCGCGAGCTCGGTGCGACGTTCCCGCCGAAGAAGAGCGACGCGTCGTGAGCGCGCGCCGGACCCTCGCGTGCGTGGCCCTCGCAGGCGTACTCGCGTGGGCGCCGCCTGCGCGTGCGGACGACGAGCCGCAAGCGGATCTGACGACCTGCAAGGTCGACGAACTGCTGCGACGGCTGGAGTCCGCAGGCGCCGCCCAACGTGCGTCCCTCGAAGCGGAGCTTCGACGGCGTGGCACCCATGCCGTCCCGGCGATCCGCAAGGCACGCCGCGACGCGGCCGCCAACCACGATCGTGTTCTCGAGCGCATCCTCGGTGCGATCCGCGAAGACTGGCACAAGGCGCACGTGCCGAGCGGGATGCTCTACATTCCGGCGGGCTACGCCGAGGAACCGCGCACCTCCCGCCCGTGGGGTCCGCGGCGCAAGCGACGCTGGGTCGACGCGTTCTACATCGACAAGCTCGAGGTGTCGGTCGCGCAGTGGCGCGCGTGGCGGCGGCATCTTCGTGAGGAAGGCGGGGCACGCGCCGTGCGGCGGATCTACGAACCGCCGGATACGGACGACGGGGCACTGCCGGTCTGCCGCGTGTCGTGGAACGAGGCGGGCGACTTCGCGCGTCGCTACCGCAAGGGACGGTTGCCGCGCGCGGAGGAGTTCGATCGCGCGCTGCGCGGGTCGGGGTTGCGCACGTATCCGTGGGGCGAGATGACCCCCGCGGGCCGCGCGAACCTGCAGGGCTTCGGGCCCGAGGGTCGGGTCGCGGTCGGGTCCTATCCGAAGGGCGCCAGTCCGTTCGGCGTGCTCGACCTCGTCGGCAACGTCGCGGAGTGGTCCGCGACGACCGGTCCCGGCGGGACGGCTCGACGTTCGTTCCAAACCCTGTATCTCGGCGGGTCGTACCGGGACGTGCCGGATCCGGGGTTGACCTGGCGTGGCAGAACGCGATCCGGCGCCAGTGCCGGCTCGCGGATCCCCTGGGTGGGATTCCGAGTGGCGCGCGACGTGCCGCCGCTGCCCGACGAGAAGCGCTAGGGGCAAATCCTGCCGATCCGCCGCTCGGCGTGTAGCTTCGCCGCACTCGCAACGGAGACCGACGATGACGCTTTCCAGCTCGTCCAAGCGCGGCGGCAGCCCCCTCACCCGGCACCTGATCAAGGGCCGGTCGGTGATGTTGTTCGGTGCGATCGAGCCGAAGTTGACGAAGAGCGTGATCACACAGCTTCTCGTCCTGAACCAGATGGACAACGAGAAGCCGATCCGCATGTACATCAACAGTCCGGGCGGCGTCGCGGACGACGGGTTCGCGATCTACGACGTGATGCGCTACATCGAGGCGCCGGTACAGACGATCATCACGGGCCTCGCGGCCAGCGCGGCGACGATCGTGATGGTCGGCACGCCGAAGGAGAGCCGGTTCACGCTGGCCCACAGTCGCGTGATGCTGCACCAGCCGAGCGTCGGCGTGCAGGGGACGGCGTCGGACATCGCGATCAGCGCCAAGGAGATCATCCGACTGCGCAAGAAGGCGAACGAGCTCTTCGTACGCGAGACGGGACAGGATCTCGCGAAGATCGAAGAGGACATGCATCGCGACTTCTGGATGAGCGCGCAGGAGGCGGTGGACTACGGGTTGCTCTCGAAGGTGATCACGAACGAGAGCGAACTGCCGTAGGGGCGCCCCATGCGGTCTCCTTGGGCAGCCACGAGGGCTGCCCTTACCTACGGCAACCGCCCGAGCCGTCCCAAGACGCCGATCCCCGCGCGCTCCATGCGCGTAACGTCCGCCGGATCCACCGCCGCGCCGGTCTCCAGCCGCGCACGCACGGACTGAAACGCGCACAAGTCGGCAATCAGCTCCTTCACATCCGCGTCGGACAACGGATCGAGCTCCATCGATCGATCCACGTCCCGGCCGCCGTGCCGCCACGGCCGCCCCAAGACGGCGAGCAGCACCGCCGCGTCGAACGGCGCCCAGTGCTTGTGCGTCAGCTTGCCGTTCGCCGCCGCCGCCGCCACGTCGCTCAAGCGCTGCACCGGAAAGTCCTCGAACGCGGTCGCCAACCGCTGCGCGAAGTCGCGCTTCACCGGCGCCTTGCGCGTGTCCTCCCGCGGCACCTGGCTCGCCGTCACCCGGCAGTGCGCGGTCGTCGCGCGTGACGGCAGGACGCGCTCGAGCTCGACGTCCACGGCTTTCAACAGTCCCATCAACGCCACGACGCGATCGGGCGGCGGCGGTCCGTCGTCCGGCAGGTTCGGCGCGGCCATCAGCGCGCGCACCGCTTTCTCCGCCCCCGGACCGAGCTTCGCGTCCCGCCCCGCGCACGCCTCGAGCACCGTCTCGAGACCCGCCGCCGCGTCGTCGGCCAGCAGGATCTCGATGCAGTCGATCCCCGTCGAGGTGTCGTCTTCCTCTGGTTCCGAGAGTAGCCCGGCGTCGATCTTGCGCTTCGGACGTCCGTTGCAGCGGATCTCGACCGGATGCAGCTTCGTCAGGAGACCGCGAATGCGGTTCATCTCATCGTGGACGTGCCGATTCTCGCCACCTTCCTGGATCGCGCCGATCACGAGTCGGAGCGGCCGTCCTGGCGCTGCGGCCTCCACGCGCCACGGCCCGGCGTCGCGCGGCGCCCACGTGCGCGCTTCGAGAAGCAGGTCGGCGAGCAGAACGCCGTCCGTTCGAAGCGGCGGCGGGGGCCGATCGAAGGCGGCGTCCTCGTCGATCGCGTGGCTGCCGAGACTGCGGGCGCGATGCAGCCGCTCCACGTGCTCGAGTACGTGCTCCAGATCGACCATCGAGGACGGTCCGACAGGCTGCTTGCTGTCGTAGGCCGCGGTGAAGGCGTCGAGGCGACGCAGCGCCGCCTCGAGAAGCTCGACGACCGACGTACGCGCGATCTCTTCCGGGACCATGCGTGTCTTGCGGGCGTGCTCGATGTCCGCCGCGCCGGCCGCGTGCCAGAGCGTCGTCCACAAGGCGATGACCAGCGGCGTCTCCATGAAACCGCGCTCGCGGTCCCGAACGCGCCCCTGTTCGATCTCCTTGACCGACTTCACGATGTCGGCAGCGATCTCCCTCAACTGCTCATGCGCCTTGTCCGACACCGTCTCCATGCCGATGTCGGCGCCGCGGTAGGCCAGGCGACGCTCCTTGAGCACCTCGCTGATGCGACGGTGGAACTGCCGCGCGCGGTCGCGTGCGACGAAGAGCTCCGGTTCGGGCGTGGGCTCGTCCACGTCGGGATGGTACCGATAGTGCAGTGGGAGTCGCCCTTGGCACAATCCCGCCATGCCGGAGCCCCTCACAAAGTCGACGTCGAAGCGCGTCTTCCTCCTCGACGGCATGGCTCTGGCCTACCGCTCGCACTTCGCCTTCATTCGCAGCCCCTTGACCAACGCCCAAGGTGTGCTCACCAGCGCGGTCTACGGCTTCCTGACCGCGCTCGACCGCATCATCGAGCAGGAACGACCGGACGAGATCGCGGTCGTCTTCGACGCCCCCGGCGACACGTTCCGGCACGAGATGTTCCCGGACTACAAGGCCACCCGCGAGAAGATGCCCGAGGAGATGATCCCGCAGCTCACGTGGATCCGCCGCGCGATCGAAGGCCTCGGCATTCCCTTCGTCAGCATCGAAGGCTACGAAGCCGACGACGTCATCGGCACCCTGGCCAAGAAGGAAGCCGAAGCCGGCAAGGACGTGTGGATCGTCTCCGGCGACAAGGACATGATGCAGCTCGTGACGGAGAAGATCCGTCTCTACAACATCATGAAGCCCGGCCAGAGCGCCGTCGCGCTCGTCGGCCCCGACGAGACGGAAGAGAAGTTCGGCGTCCGGCCGGAGCTCGTCGTCGACGTCATGGGACTGATGGGGGACTCGTCCGACAACGTGCCCGGCGTGCCCGGCGTGGGCCCCAAGACCGCGCTGAAGCTGGTCAAGGAATGGGGCTCGATGGACGACGTCCTCGCACACGCGACCGACGTCAAGCAGAAGAAGCTGTCCGAGCGGCTCGTCGAATTCGCCGACCAGGCGCGGCTGAGCCGCAAGCTCGTCACGATCGACACCGACGTCCCGCTGGAGATCCCGGATCTCGAGCGCGGCGAGATCGACACCGAAGCGCTGCGCGACTTGTACGTCGAGCTCGACTTCCACGTGCACTTGCAGAAGCTCGACGAGATCCAGGGCACGGCGTCCAAGGACGAGGTGAACTATATCCTCGTCGACACGCCGGAAAAGGTCGACGAGTTGGCGCGGACGCTCTCGAACACCAAGTACGCCGGCGGCTTCGTCTTCGATACCGAGACCACCGGCATCGATCCGCACCGCGCGGAGCTGGTCGGCCTGTCGTTCTCCTGGATCGAAGGGCTGGCGTGGTACGTGCCCTGCAACAAGGAGCCGTCGATGTACGGCGGCACGACCGGATCGCGCGAGCTCGAGGGCACGCTCTTCGCCGAGTCGGGGCCGAGCGCCGACATCGAACCCGTGATCGACGCGCTTCGCGGACCGCTCGAAGACCCGTCGATCTTGAAGTGCGGACAGAACATGAAGTACGACCTTCACGTGCTCGCGCACCACGGGCTGCGCGTCGCCGGGCCGTTCTTCGACACGATGGTCGCCAGCTTCTGTCTCGATCCGGGCAGCCGGATCCACAACCTCGACGGGTTGGCCCTCGGCCGGCTCGGCATCAAGAAGATCCCCACGTCCGACCTGATCGGAAAGGGCAAGTCCGAGATCACGATGCGCGACGTGCCCGTCGACAAGGTGTCCGACTACGCCTGCGAGGACGCCGACGTCACGCTGCGGCTGCGCGATCTCTTCGCCGCCGAGCTGCCCGAGAAGGAGGTGCAGCGCGTCTTCGACGAGGTCGAGATGCCACTGCTGCCGGTGCTGGTGCGCATGGAGCAGAACGGCATTCGCCTGGATACGCAGAAGCTCGCCGTGATCAGCAAGGACCTCGAGACGCGCATCGCCGACCTCGAGGACCGCATCCACGCGCTCGCGGGCGAACCGTTCAACATCCGCTCGACGGCGTCGCTCGCGAAGATCCTGTTCGACGATCTCGAGCTGCACAAGCTGGCCGGACGCCGGCAACCGAAGAAGACCTCCAAAGGCGGCGGCTGGGCGACCGACGAGCAGACGCTGCGCGACCTCGAGTCGTTCCACGAGCTGCCGGGCCTCGTCCTCGAATACCGCCATCTCTCGAAGCTCAAGAGCACGTATGTCGACTCGCTTCCGCAGTACGTCCATCCGACGACGAAACGCGTGCACACGTGTTTCCATCAGACCGGGGCGGCGACCGGCCGGCTCTCGTCGAGCGACCCGAACCTGCAGAACATCCCGATTCGCTCGGAGGAAGGCCGCACCATCCGGCGTGCCTTCGTCCCGGAGGACGGCTGGCAGTTCCTCTCGGCCGACTACAGTCAGATCGAGCTGCGCCTGATGGCGCACATGTCCGGCGACGAGCACCTGCGGGCTGCGTTCGAAGCCGGAGAGGACATTCACCGCGCCACGGCGGCGCGCGTATTCAAGGTCGAACCGGACGACGTCACGCCCGAGCTTCGCAGTCGCGCGAAGGCCGTGAACTTCGGCGTGATCTACGGCATGGGCCCGCAACGCCTCGCGCGCGAGACGAAGGTGACGCTGGCCGAGGCGCGCGGGTTCATTCAGAGCTACTTCGAGTCGCTCCCGGGCGTACGCAAGTACCTCGACGACACGATCGCGGGCGCGCGCGAGAACGGTTACGTCACGACGCTTATGGGGCGTCGCCGCTACTTGCCCGAGCTCACCGGCGACGATCCGCGCACGCGCGCACAGGCCGAGAACGTCGCCGTGAACACGCCGCTGCAGGGCACGGCGGCCGACATGATCAAGCTGGCGATGATCCGCATCGACCGGCGCTTGCGGGGCGACGGGTTCCGGGCGCGCATGCTGATCCAGATTCACGACGAGCTGCTGTTCGAGGCGCCCGACGACGAGATGGAACGCCTGAAGACGATGGTCACGGAGGAGATGAGCGGTGCGCTGCCGCTGGACGTTCCGGTCGTCGTGGACATGGGCACCGGCGCGAATTGGAGTGACGCGCACTAGCCCAGGGCGAGGCGCAGCGCGCCGAGCGCCCGCGAATTGTCATGGAATGGGAAGCTTCCTTCCCGATTGTGGAAAAACGCCGTGACATGCACCTGCCTGTTGCGGTGTGACGCCGCATGAAGGATCGAATTCGACGAAACGATCGATGGTGAAAGGTGATCGTCACGCGTTACGGAAGGCTTCCGAACGACCGGCTAACGCCTCGAAAAAGTCTGCATTGTTCGCCTTGCGTCCGGGTGCATCCCGCTAGTCAGATCGCTATCCTGTGCGCCCATGTCGACGCAGAAACCCACTCGTCTTCCCGCCGAAGCCCTCGAGCTCAAGAAGCAGAGCAAGGGCGAGGGCGGACTGCTCGGTGTCGGTCTCGACAACCGTGACGGCCACAAGCGTGTGACCAGCGGGAGCGACTTCCTGCTCGTCGGTGGAAGCGAGGAGACGCACGAGCGCATGCAGGATCTCGTCATCCGCATGAACGAAAAGCTCAAGCGCAAGGGCAAGCGCTACAAGGACCTCGACGGCAACGAGTTCGAGGACCTCGTCAAGGACTCGATGGACTAGCACCGGCGGCCCCGGGGCCCCGGGAACCTCGATTCCGCGCCGATTACGGACGCCGCCGCGCTTGCGCTGTGTCCTCGGCTTGGGGCCGCCCGCGCGGGGCTCTACCATGCGCGGCCCGGGTGAAAACGCGGCCAACAACCACTCTTGGCCGCACCAAGCACATCTTCCCGGGCAAGGGAGAGGAAACGAATGGAGCTCAAGACGGTCGGAGTCGTCGGTTGCGGACTGATGGGATCCGGCATTGCGCAGATCGCCGCGCAGGCCGGCTATGACGTTGTGGTTCGCGAGGTCGATGACGACGCGCTTGCCAAGGGCACGGGCCGTGTCGAGGGCTTCCTCGGCAAGGCGGTGGCGAAGGGCAAGATGTCCGAGGACGACATGAACGCCGTGCTCGCGAAGATCACCTGGACGACGAGCCTCTCCGACTTCGGCAGCTGCGACCTGGTCGTCGAGGCCATCATCGAGAACCTCGACATCAAGAAGGAACTTTTCGCTGAGCTCGACGGCATCTGCCCCGAGCACGCGATCTTCTCCTCGAACACGTCGTCGCTCGCGGTCGGCGACATGGCCGTCGCGACGAATCGGCCCGGCAACTTCGTCGGCCTGCACTTCTTCAACCCCGTCCCGCTCATGCGCCTGGTCGAGGTCGTGCGCACGCTCGACACCACTGACGAGGTGTTCGACGCGGCCTGTGCCTTCGGCGAGAAGGTCGGCAAGACGGTCGTGCGGGCGAAGGACTCCCCGGGGTTCGTCGTGAACCTGCTCCTCGTGCCGTACCTGCTCGACGCCATTCGGGCGCTGGAGAGCGGCGTGGCGACCAAGGAGGACATCGACGCGGGCATGAAGCTCGGCTGCGGCCACCCGATGGGCCCGCTCGAGCTGCTCGACTTCGTCGGCCTGGACACCACGATGTACATCGCGGACATCATGTTCCACGAGTTCAAGGAGTTCCGTTACTCGGCGCCGCCCATGCTGCGTCGCCTGGTCGCCGCCGGCCGCAACGGCCGCAAGTCGGGCCGCGGCTTCTATGACTACAGCTAGCAAGACGCCCAAGGAGGTCCTCGTGGACTGGAAGTACGTCACCTACGAGGTCGCCGACCGGATCGCGACCATCACGGTCAACCGCCCGGACAAGCTCAACGCGCTCAACGACGAGGTGATGGCGGAGATCGACGCCGCCTTCATTCGCGCCGGCGACGACGAGAGCTGCGGCGTGGTCATTCTCACGGGCGCCGGCGAGAAGGCGTTCGTGGCCGGCGCCGACATCGGGGAGCTGGCGACGCAGACGGTGCGCGGCGGCAAGGCGAAGTCGCTTCGCGGTCAGCGCGTGTTGGCGCGCATCGAGAGTCTCGGCAAGCCGGTGATCGCGATGATCAACGGCTTCGCCTTCGGTGGCGGCCTCGAGCTCGCACTCGCGTGCCACCTGCGCACCCTCGCTGCCGAGACGCGCATCGGGTTGCCGGAGGTCGGTTTGTCGATCATTCCCGGCTACGGCGGCACGCAGCGGTTGCCGCGCATCATCGGTCGCGGTCGCGCGTTGGAGATGATCCTGACGGGCAAGCCGATCGACGCCGAGACCGCGGAGAAGTTCGGCCTCGTGAACCGCGTCGCACCTGCGGCCGAGCTGCGCGCGGAAACGGAGAAGCTCGCGGGCGCGATGTTGGGGAACGGGCCGCTGGCATTGGCGATGGCGACGGAGTCCGTCTTGCGCGGCACCGAGACGTCCCAGGAAGAGGGATTGCGCATCGAGTGCGACCTCTTCGGCATCATCTCGTCGACCGACGACATGCGTGAGGGCTTGAACGCCTTCCTGGAGAAGCGCAAGCCCGACTACAAGGGCCGGTAGGGGCGACCCTCGTGGTCGCCCAATGGCGTCCGCGGCTGCCCCTACGTCTCAGTGCTGAGCACGTTGTTTACACCGCAGCCTGAAGCCGCTCGAAGGGGGTCTTGCCTCCAAGGCTAGCGTGAGGCTTGCGTCGGTTGTAGTGCTCGAGCCAAGGCCCGAGGGCCTTGGCTCGAGCGCGGCTGCTGCGGTAGGGCTTCACGTGGGCCCACTTGCGCAGCGTCGTTTGGATGAACCGCTCGGCCTTGCCATTCGTCTGGGGCCGATACGGCCGTGTGCGTACGTGGCGAGCTCCCAGCTCCTTGAGCGCGGCCTGGAAGGCGAAGCCGCGGTACGACGCGGCGTTGTCCGTCATGACGCGCTCCACGCGCACGCCGTGAACGTGTAGCCAGTGCGCAACTCGCTGTAGGAAACCCACCGCCGACTCCGCGCGCTCGTTGGGCAAGATCTCTGCGTATGCCAGGCGCGTGTGATCGTCCACGCAAACGTGCAGGTACTCCCAGCCCAGGCCTCGGTTGCGGCAACGCGGATCCGGGTCCACACGCCTGCCCGGATGCTTGAAGCGCCCCAGTTTCTTCACGTCCAGGTGGATCAGCTCGCCCGGACGCTCGCGCTCATAGCGCACCACAGGCTCCTTGGGCTCCAGTGCGCTCAGCCGCCCTAGTCCCAGCCGCCGCAAGATGCCACCCACGGTGGAAAGCGCCATCCGCAGCCGCGTTGCGATCGCCCAGCCGATCAGCTTCCTGCGGCGTAGCTGCTCGATTCGCCGTACCAATCGCGCCGGCGTTCGGTTCCACACTCGACTCGGCGCCGAACTGCGATCCGACAGACCCCCTTCGCCCTCTGCCTCGTAGCGCCCAAGCCACTTGTAGGCCGTGCCTCGGCTGATTCCCATCGCCTCGGCAGCGTCCGAAACGCGCCATCCTTCCTCCAAAACCCGCTGCACAAGCAGCAGTCGAGTTCGCGGCGTCGTTCGAGCGTTAGAGTGCAGGTTCATCCTGGGAGCCTCCCGGTGACTTGGGTTGGGTTTCGCAACCCCCAAGTTCCGGGATTCCCGGGATGTCTACAACCTGCTCAGCAATGACACCTACGAGGCCACCTCCAGCACCACGGCCGCCGCCGTGTCACCCGCCGCGCAGCCCGCGAACAGCACGTGCCCGCCGCCGTTCATGCGCGCTTCCTCGATCGCCTCGGCGATCAACCGCGTGCCCGTCGGGCCCTGCGGATGGCCGTAGGTCAGCGAACAGCCGTTGTTGTTGAAGCCCTCGGCTTCGATCCCCAGCTCGCGCGCCATGTAGATGTCGTTCACCGCGAACGGGTTGTGCGTCTTGATGACCTTGCAGTCGCCCACCGCGATCCCGGCCGCGTCGAGCGCCTTCAAGGCCGCCGGCACCACGGCCTTCGCCATGTAGCCCTTCTCGACGCGCGCGACGCCGTACGAGACCAGCCGCACCGGCTCTTCGCCGCCGCCCATCGCTTGCGCGCGCTCCTTGTCCGCGACGATCATGCCCGCCGTGCCGTCGGCCGGGTGCGTCTGCGAACCGAACGTGATCGTGCCTTCGGGCATCATCGGCCGCAGCTTCGCGAGACCCTCCGTCGTCGTCGGGAACACGCCCTCGTCGCCCTCGACGACGCCGATGACCTTGCGGCCCGACGGGTTGATCTCGTAGGGCGAGATCATGTAGCGCGCCTGGAACCCGCTGTCGACGCCTTCCTTGTACTGCTCGTACCGGCGCTGCGTGAGCGCGTCCTGCTCCTCGCGCGTGATGCCCGCCTCCGCGGCCACGTTCTCCGCGGTCTGGATCATCGAGTTCTTCGCCCACGGGTCGAAGCTGAAGTTGTCCCACACCCAGTCTTCGCCGTCGCCCTTGCCGCCGGGGCCCGAGGGGTTCGGGTGGTAGAGGTGCGGACCGTTGCTGCACTTGTCCGCCGTGATGACGACCGTTGCGTGCGCGCCGCCGGCGTCGACCTGCGCGCCGGCGTGGGCAAGCGCCGCGGCGCCCGTCGCACAGGCCTGGCTGATCATCGCGCCGGTGATGTCCGGCGCGCCGATGAGGCCCGCGATCCACGGCGCGCCGTAGAAGATCCGCTTGGCCGGCACCGTCCAGCCGAAGACCAGGGAGTCGAGCGCGCCGCGGTCGATGCCCTTGGCGTCGAGCGCTTTGTTGGTCACGTCGGCCGCGAACTTGACGGTGTGCAGGTTCGCGAAGCTGCCTTGCCACTTGACGAAGGGCGAGGACCAGTAGCCACCGGCGGGGAGATAGGCGTTCTCGAAGCGCATGTCGGGTTGTCTCCGGGTAGGGCCCGCCGGGATACAGGGACGGGGGGAGTCCTGCCAGGGATGTCCGGAGAGGAGGCGGGAAACGGGATCTTGGAGAAGGGAGACGGGAGGCGGGCATCGGCGAACACCCCTTCCCCAGGCTGATTCACGGGCGCATCGGGGGAATACTAGGGCCCATGACTGAACCCGCGACCGCGACCGCTTTCGGCCTCACACCCGGCAAGCGGATCCTCTTCCTGACCAAGGACCCCGACCCGATCCGCCGCCAGCTCGCCGGCGAGCTCGACCTGCGCATGGAGGACGTCGATCCCGCCGATCTGCTCGACGACATCAACACCGACGTCATGACGCCGGCCTGGGTCTGCTTCCGCCACCGTCCCGAGGACCTTGCCCGCGACGCCTACGCCGGGCTGATCGTCGACGGCGAGCGCGTCGTGCCGACCGACGCCCTCAAGGACGGCAACTTCGAGGTCATCGTCGCGGGCCTGCGCAAGGGTGTCGGTTCGTCGCGCGAGACCGCCGTGCAGGCCGAGAAGTGGTCCGGCATCCGCATGACGGTGGCCGCCTCCTTCGCGCCGATCCACGAGCGCAACAACATCAACCAAGGCGTCATGCTCGGCACCTACGACATGGTGCGCCGACTGCAGAACGGCGAGGCCATCGCGCTCGACGAATTCCTCAAAGGCCACGACCCGATCACGCAGGAGATCATCCGTTCCGGCGGCCTCTTCGCGTTCAACGAGGCCGTGCGCGAGGGCCGCGCGAGCGTTCCGTTGCCGGACACGACCGAGCGTCCCATGACCATGGGCGAGAAGATCATCGCCTCGCACCTCGTCAACGACGACATCCGCTACGTCAAGCCCGGCGACGCGGTCGTTGCGCGCGTGGACGGCGGCTACAGCCACGAGTTCACCAGCGCCCAGGTGCACGTGTTCCTGGAAGACGAGTTCGGCGAGGACTACCAGGTTCAGAACCCGTCGAAGTTCGCCGTGTTCGAGGATCACCTCATCTATGCCGACGGCGTGCCGGCCATGGCGCCGTACGGCGAGCAAATCCAGACCCTGCGCGACTTCCAGAAGACGTTCCAGCGGCACACCGGCGTTCGCGACTACAGCGCGAAGGACGGCGTGAGCCCCGGCATCTGCCACCAGGTGGCCCGCGAGCACTTCATCGATCCCGGCGACTTCATCCAGGCGACGGACAGCCACACCTGCATGGGCGGCGGCAACAACGCCCTGGCCTACGGTGTCGGCACGACTGAGTATGCGGCCCTGATCCACTCCGGCTTCACGCTCGTCGAGGTGCCCGAGAGCATCCGCTTCGAGCTCACCGGTGCGCTGCGCCCGGGCGTCGCCGCCAAGGACGTGATGCTCCACATCCTCCTGCACTTCGCCAAGCCCCAGAAGACGCTCAACCGCATCATGGAGTTCGGCGGTCCGGGTCTGGCCTCGCTCTCGATGGACGAGCGCGCGACGTTGGCCAACATGGCGACGGAGTGCACGGCGCGCACGGGCATCTGCGAGTCCGACGACAAGACGCTCGAGTGGCTGAAGGCGCGTCGCCCCGATGCGGACGTCGACGCGCTGCGAGCGCGGTTCGTCACTGCGGATGCGGACGCGCACTACGACGGCGGCGTGCACGAAATCGACCTCGGCGCGATCGAGCCCATGGTCGCGCATCCTGGCGATCCCGATCGCGGTGTGCCGTCCGACCCGACGAACGGCGAGCTCATCGCGGAGCTCGGCGAGGTGCGCATCGACATCGCCTACGGCGGGTCGTGCACCGCCGGCAAGCGCGACGATCTCGACATGTACGCGGCCGTGATGCGCGAAGCGATGGAGGCGGGGCTCCGCGTCGCCGACGGCGTGCGCTTCTACATCCAGTTCGGCTCGGAGGACGTGCGCGACTACGCCCGCGCGTCCGGCTACATCGAGGTGTTCGAGGCGACCGGCGTCGAGGTGATCG